>JBGALI010000026.1:0-48757 GCA_044223975.1 Phycisphaerales bacterium
GTGGCGCCCGCCTCAGACGGGCGCGCAATCAACCGATACACTCGTTCCGTGAGCCGCAAGACCACCACCCCGTCCGACCGTCCCGCCAAGGAGCAGTCCTTCGAGGATTCGCTCGCGCAGCTGGAGACCATCATCGGAAGGATCGAGGGGGGCAAGGTCGGGCTCGAGGGCGCGATCGCCGAGTACGAGCGGGGCGTGGTGCTGCTGCGGCGGCTGCGCGACACGCTGCGGAAGTCCGAGCAGCGCGTCGAAGAACTCAACGCCGAGCTTGCCGCGCTCGAGAAGCCGGGCGATGACGCCGGCGAAGGGGCTGGTCCGGGTGCGGAGCCGGGCTCGTGGTGAGCATCCCGTCCGCGGCTCACGCGACCGCTGTCGCGGTCCTTGGTGCTGTCGACCCCATCGCGCTGTGGATGTGGAGCGCGAACATCATCGCGCTCCTGTTTGCGTTTGCCTTCGGCTCGTGCGTGGGCTCGCTCACCAATGTTCTGGTGTACCGTCTGCCGCGGGGGATCGGGGTGGTCACGCCGCCGTCGGCGTGCCCGTCGTGCGGAACGCGCCTGACATGGCGTGAGAACGTGCCGGTGATCGGCTGGCTGCTGCTGCGCGGCAGGTGCCGGTTCTGCTCCGTGAAGATCTCGCCGGAATACCCGATCGTCGAGGCGGTGGTGGGGCTGCTGTTCGCGGCGTTCTACGCCCTGTGGTACATCGTGCCCGCGCAGACGTCGGGCGCTACGTTCCTGGGTGTTCACTGGTCGTCGATCGCGCCCGGCTACGCCGCGGCAACCTTTCAGCAGAGCTGGCCCGCGTTCATTCTTCTGATGGTGCTCGTGGGCTCGCTGGTCGCGATGACGATCGTCGATGCCAAGACGTTCACGATCCCGCTGGTGCTGGCGTGGGTCCCTGCCGCGCTGGCGGCGATCGTGCACCCGCTTTATGCGCTGTGGTACGAGAAGTCGCTCAGGGGGAGTGTGCAGCTTCTGCCGCGGTGGGAGTGGATCATCGCGTCGCCGGGGCGCGACGACTGGTTCTGGATCGGCGGTTCGATCGGCGGGATGGTTGGGGTGGTCGTGGCGAACGTGCTCTTGAGCCGCGGCATGATCCGGCGGAGCTTCGCCGACTACGAGGAGTGGGAGGCCAAGGCCTTGGCCGAGCGGCGGGCAGAAGCGGCCGCCGCGGGCGGAGCGGAGGCTGCGCCCGCGTCGCCCGATGAGCCCTTTGACCCTTCAAATCCCCCCGTCGACCTGTGGGTGCAGTACCCGCACGCGCGACGGGAAGTCATGAAGGAGTTGGTGTTTCTGTCCCCGATCCTCGGGCTGGGATTTGCGGGAGCGAAAGTGGCCCACCACTTCGCCGGGCCGTGGAGCCCCAATCCCGTGGACCCGTACTCGCTCATCCCGGCCACGGCGGCACCGCTGTGGCTGGTCGCGCTATCGGCCGTGTTCCTGGGATACCTGGTCGGCGGTGGCGTGGTGTGGGGGGTGAGGATCCTGGGGGCGCTGGCGTTCGGCAAGGATGCGATGGGCCTGGGAGACGTGCACCTGCTGGCGGCGATCGGCGCATGCCTGGGCTGGGTGGACGCGGTGATCGCGTTTTTCCTGGCGGCCTTTGTCGGGCTGTTGTGGGCGATTGTCGGGACGGTTTCGGGAGGGCGGTTGCGGCGGGTGCTGCCCTTCGGGCCCTACATCGCGATCGGCGCGGTGCTGGCGATCCTGTGCAAGCCGGCGCTCTGGGCGCTGTTTACGTTCATTGCGAAGACCGATCAGCCGGTCCGGTGGCCCTGATCGAACGGGCATTGCCCCACACCTGCATGGCGCTGTTTTTGCGCCTCGAACCTGTCAATTGCGCAGAAACACCGCTCTTTGGGGTGAAAACTGCCGGCGGACCGATATTCTTGCACGCCGCGGAAGGTCCTCCGCGTGTCTCTCGCGGGCATGGAGCTCGTCGGGAGTGGCCCGCGGATTCGGGCCGCACAAGGACAGCGGTAGTCGGACAGCCGCGAGGCGCGAGCAAGGAAGGAACATCAATGGCACTCCGGGGCAATCTGTGTCGGTTCGTGGGCGTGGGGTTGATCGCTGGGGTGGCGAGCTTGCTCGGCGCTTGCGGCGTGAGTGAGAAAGACTACAACGCGATGAAGTCGGAGAACGAAGATCTCCGCCAGCGCGTTGCGGCGAGCGATGGGCAGCTGCGCGAGAAGGATGCGCAGGTGGTGGGGCTGCAGGAGCAGCTCAAGCAGCAGCAGGCGGTGACGATCAAGCCGCAGAACGACAATTGGGAGCCCGGCACCAACAAGAAGTCAAAGAACGGAAACTCCGGCGGCGGAGATGTCGTGATCGAAGTCGCCGGCGACGTGCTTTTCGGGCCCGGCCAGGCCACGCTGAAGGCCGACGCCAAGAAGGAACTTGACGGGATCGCCCGCACCCTGAAATCCAAGTACTCCGGGCACAACTACAAGGTGATCGGGTACACCGACACCGACAAGCCCAGCAAGGGCAAGTACAAGAGCAACGAGGCCCTGAGCGAGGCGCGGGCCGCGGCCGTCGCCGAGTACCTGATGTCCAAGGGCGTGAGCTCGGGTGCGATCAGCTCCGTCGGCATGGGCGCGGCGAAGCCCAAGGCGACCAAGAAGGACAGCCGCCGCGTCGAGATCGTGGTGGTCGGGACCTGATCCAAGCGGACGAATCTGAATGAACACGACGCCGGCCCAAGTTGGGCCGGCGTCGTTCTTTTTGCGGTGAACTGTCTCACGCGGGGGGCGTCCGCGAAAAAATACGGCCGACGAGAGAACCTCGTCGGCCGCACCACCCACCCCACGCGGTCTCGGCAGCGCGCGTTAGCGCTCGGCGCTCGCGACGGGCGTCGCGTTCGCCTGGCCCTGCGTGTCGGGCGTTTTCGTCGTGTCGCTTGCGGGCTTGGTCGCGGCGACGGCGGTGTCAGGGACGATCACCCGGATGAGTGATGCGTCCTGGTTGGGAGCGGACTGCGGCCACGAGATGTGGAGCGGGGCGCCGTCCCCAAGAAGGGCGATCGCCGCGGCGCCCGAGGCGCGGCTGTTCCGCACCTGCATCCGTGCCTTGAAGCGCGGCTGGTCGGGCGCCGTGTGGATGGTGGCGCGGGGCTGGATCTCGTGGCCGGCGCTGGACGCCTGCGCGCTCTCGACGCCCTGCGGGGCGTAGAGGTAGAGATCGTTCACGAAGGTGCGAACGCCGCCGGTGAAGCCGTGCTCAGCGAGCCAGGCGCTGCGGGCAGACTCGAGGCACTTGAGGCCGCTGCCCTGCACGTACTCGAACGCGGGGATCGTGGCGGCCGTGTTGCCGATGCGCGCGTACACGGTGGGGTTCACGTCATCGGGGGCGCCGTACGACGCGGGGCCCGGATCGCGCCACGCGGAGGGGTACCCGGTGTCGACGCCGCCGATGATCGGGCGGCTGATCCAGAGCCGCCCGTTGAAGCCCGGTCGCCGCACATCATCGGCCATGCCCGGCGGGTAGAGGGGGAGCGTGGCCAGCTGGCCGGGCGCGCCGTCCTGGAGCGTATACTGAACCGCGACCTGCGCCTTGGCGGAGCCCGCGATCGCGCAGAGCGCGACGATGCCCACCAGCGGGGCGACACCCGACTTCATGGAACGAACAAACATCATGTTTTCCCTCGCTTTCGCCGTCCGTGCGAACGCCGGCGCGGGACGACAGGCCCGACACAACCGGCGCAACCGCTACAACCATCATCCACGGAATGGCCTGTGAAACAAGGGATTCTGCGCGGTCAGGGCGCGTAAGTGCCTGATTTATTGGGGATTTATGGTGCGGCCAGGCTTATTGGACCGTGCCACGTCCGAGATGGCCGCGGGGACGGCTCGGGTCCGCGGCTCGATGGATGCGCGGCGGAGCCATGGTACCGTGGACGCGCTGTCGGCGGATGAAGCGCAGAGCTCAGTCACGAGCCACGCGGCTGCGGAACCGGAATTGCGATGGGCGTGCGGGGCGCGAGGAGCCAAGGCGCCGCTCGTGCGACGATCGGCGTTCAGCCCTGAAGGTCGATGTTCTTGCGGACCGCGTCGTCACGGGCCCGCTTGCCGCTGGGGAGGTAGCCCTCGTGCTCCTGGCGGTCTTCGTTGGCCTCTTCCTGCGTGTTGTCGGCGAGCTTGCGCACCGCGTCGGCGCTTTCAACGTTGACAACGACCTCGTCGGGCCGGTCCGGGCGCGTGCGCCGCGCGGCAGGGCGTTCTTCGGCGCGGGCGGCCTTGTCGCGGGTCACCAGACGCTCGGCGCTGCCAGCGCCGGCGACCGACTGCGTCACGCTCGTGCCGAAGATGCTCACGCCCTGTGCATCGACCCGCGCTCGCGGCGGTCTTGAACTTGGATGCCGGATCGGGTTATCAGGGCCAGTCAGGACGCTCACAGGGCCGTGATTCCGGGACGAAAAGGCTCCGGGACCTCCGTCGGACCATTCGGGTGATCAACGGGCTTCCGACAGGTTCGCGCTGCGCTCTTCTGGGAGTGGTCGAGCCGGCCGCTCCCGGCGCACCGGCTCAGCCCTTCTTGTTCTTGCCAACGCCCGCGGTGATCAGGCGCTCGCCTTGCTCGGGGGAGATGGTCCCCTCGGCGATGTACGCCACGATGTCCCGACGGCTCTGCTCGCGCTGTCTGGTCTCGGCGGTGCGGCGGATGGCGCCGGTGACAATGCCCAGGACGACGATCGCGATGCCGCCGCAGACGGCCATGGCGCCGATCTCTTCGGCCTGGATTCCGAGGGTGTAGAACATGTACCGCTCCTATTGGTCGGCCGGGTTCACGGGGCGCGTCAGCACTGGTCCGACTTCGACGCCTTGCCCGCGCTCAGGATCTTCTCGCCCTGCTCGGGGGTCATGGAGCCCTCGGCGATGTACGCGGCCACCTCACGCCGGGTCTGCTCGCGCTGCTTGGTTTGCGAGGTTGAACGGATCGTGTTCATGATGATGCTGATGATGGCGATGAGGATGCCGCCGCCTACGGCCATGGTCGCGACGACTTCTCCACCGGACGCGAGCGTGAGCAGCATGACGGGTCCTTGTGAACGGAGAGCATCTTTACGCGCGGTCGTTGGTTCCTGACTTCATGAGACGCTCGCCCTGCTCGGGCGACATCGAGCCCTCGGCGATGAACGCGGCGATCTCGCGACGCGTGCGCTCGCGGGCGACGGCCCGGATGGTCGAGCCCGTGGTCTTGATCGCGACCAGGAGCACGACCATACCGCCGAACATCAGCCACCCGCCTGCGCTGGTGTGGAAGAGCAGGTCGACAAGCCGCTCGGAATCACTCTGAGCCAGCAATGCCGGGATGACGCTGACGTGAGCGAGCATGGAAGCCTCCCGCGGGGGCGTGCCGCGCCCCCTTACTTGGAAGCCTATCGCCCCGATTTCAGCGGACCAACAGGCGGCGGTACATCAGGCTCACCCAGCACGAATAGAAATCGAACGCCGGTCCCTCATCGCGGGAGTGGACGGTCGAGCCGCTGGTGCCGATCCAAGAATCGCGGGCGATCTCCGGGGGGCAGGTGAACGCCGCGAACGAAGTGTCCACCATTGCCGCGGGCGCGGCCTTGGCGAGCAGGAGGGCCAGCCGGTCCATGTTCTGCCGGTCGGTCGGGCTCTTGGCGGGGCCGAGGATGTCAAAGGAGAACTTGTCCCCGTCGATCCGGACGATGGCGCCGTCGCGGAGGTGGAGATCGAGGACCTCGGTGACGTGCAGCGAGCTGGTGGTGTCGGCGGCGGACCGTCCCGAGCCGAACGCCGCGGCGACCATCCCGGCGGCCGGGCCGGCCACGGCCGTGATGGCGATGGTTCGACCGCTGAGCCCGGACGAGGCGGGGCCGTCGGCGACGCGAGTCCTGGATCGCTTCAGTCGGGCGCGGACCAGGAGAAAGATGTCGCGGGCGAGCATGCCGCGCCCCTCGCCGCGCCAGGCTTCGACCATGAACATCGGCTCGGGGGCGCCCTCGGCGGGGGTCAGGCGCTTGGCCCGGAGGGGCTCGATCATTCCCGCGATCTCGGCGCGTGTAGGGGCGAAGGCCGTGGCCCCGGCGCGATGAAGCACATCGACGCCCCCGCGGGCCCGGGCTTCGGGCAGCCGGGCCACCACCTGCGGCGTGCCGCGGGCGATGCGCAGTCGCGCGGTGAACAGGTCGAGCCCCGCGGCGCGGACAAGGGCGTGCGCCCGGGACTCGGCGTCGAGCGTGTCGGGCCAGTCGATCACGGAGAGATAGGCGTCGGTGGGCTCGGGCACGGCCGGCCACTCTACACTCGATCGCCCGCGTCACCAAGGCGCCCGCCCGGATGCAATCCCCCGATCGACAGCTCGTGCAGGGGATCCTGAGCGCGTACCGCGAGGGCTGGTTTCCCATGGCCGACCCGCGGCGGGGCGTGGTCGAGTGGGTGCAGCCCAAGCGCCGGGGCGTGATCCCGCTCGAGCCGGGCGGGCTCAGGGTGTCGCGATCGCTGCGCCAGCGGGTGCGCTCGGGGCGGTTCATGATCCGGGCCGACACGGCGTTCGAGGCGGTGATCCGCGCCTGCGCCCAGCCGGGGCCGGGGCGCGAGGAGACGTGGATCGACGAGTCCATCGTCGCGTCGTACATCACGCTGCACCGCGCGGGGCACGCGCACAGCGTGGAGGCGTGGTTGGTCGACGCGGGCGGCGGGGAGCGCCTGGTCGGAGGGTTGTACGGCGTTCACCACGGGGCGGCGTTCTTCGGCGAATCGATGTTCAGCCGCCCGGAACGGGCGGGCACCGACGCGAGCAAGGTCTGTCTCGTTCACCTTGTCGACCATCTGCGCCGGCGCGGGTTCACACTGCTGGACACGCAATTGTGGAACCCGCACATGGGGACGCTGGGGTGCGTCGAGATCCCGCGTTCGGAGTACCTGGAGCGGCTTGGCGCGGCGTGGGGATCGCGCGTTGCGTGGGAGCCCTTCGATTCCTCCCTCACTCTGATAGAACTCGCGAAATGACCGACGCGCCGGGCGTTACACCGCGTGCTGCTCTCGGGCGCACCAATCAGCGCCGCATTGGGGACAGCGATCAACGCTCGTGATGCCGCTCATGTCGTACCCGCACGCATCGCAGCGCTTGCCATCTCAGCGTGGCGCCGCCTTCCACCCCGCGCCGCACTCAGGGCAACGCTCGGCGCCCATGCACCCGCTCATGTCGTAGCCGCAGGCGTCGCAGTGGCCGGCGTACCAGCGCTTGCGTCGGCGCGCGAGCAGGGGCAGGAACGCGGCGGGTCCGAACGCGAACCACCCCACGCCGATGCACGCCAGCAGCGCGCCGAACGAACCCGCGGAGCAGTAGCAATTGGTTTTGCGCCTGACCATCACGGCCAGCGGTGTCATCGCCACGACCTCGACGAGAGTGCCCAGAAAGATGCGTGCGGCGAGGCGCGCCAGGGCCGTCTCGCGACGTCCTGATTCGCAGAACGAGCGGATGAGGGGCGTCCACACCAGCCAGGACGCAGCGCCCGCGGCAATGACGCCCCAGACGGCCGGGGTGCGGTCGCCGAGCCACCAGTCGGTCCATCCTGCGAGACGGGCCGCGTCGAACAGGACCCCGATGGCCCCGAAGGTCAGTGCCGCGCATCCCGCGGCAGCAACAGCAATGCTCCACCACAGCGATCGCCCGTGCTCGGAGGACGCCGGCCTGCGGACGGGCCACAGAAAGGCGGCTTGCGCCGCCGTGATCACGAGCGACGCCACGCCGATGACCTTCCAGAAATCCGCATCGAGAAACGAGTCAAGGTACTCGCGAACACTGTCCGCGAATGCCAGAGGCAGCAGGAGTACGAACGGCACCGCCTGCACCACCCAGATCATCAGGAGTAGTAGGACTTTGCCGCGCATCACGCACCCCGGGTGCGACGAGGGTAGCGTGCGGGGCGTGAAGATACATGACCGACGCGTCGCGCGGGCGTACGGCTGGGCGGACCATCGGGCGCAGGGGCTGGACTCGGATACGGCGCCGGGAGTTCGGTGATGCGTGCGACGGGCTCACTCGCATTCGCGCAGATCGGTGGCACCATGGAGGGGGCTGGCGAGATCGCCGATCGCGAGCACCAGCGCAAGGCCGGACCAACGTATCCACTGAGCGATCATCATGACCAACCTCCGAGTCCTTCGGAACTTGGGGACACCGAGCCGCCATCGCCGGCGGACCGCTCAATGATGCCACAGGTCCTCTGACTTGCCACCAAAATGGAGAAGCTGTGCGGTTCGGGACGGTTGAAAGTTCTGGTGGGCCAATGAGTTATGGGGTCGGCAGCGCGGTTGCCCGAGGGTCGTGATCGCCGGTGCGGCGCGGTGGATCGCGGCGTGACTCAGAGTCCGCCGTGTTCGAGCGCCTTGTCGATGACCTTGCCGATCTGGTCGGCGTGCTCGGGGTCGAAGCCGACGCTGTTCCACAGGATCTCGCCGGTCGGCCCGATCACGTAGAACGTGGGAATGCCGGAAACCTTGTATTGCTTGGCGACGTCGTCGCCCTTGAGGAGCAGGCCGTAGGTGAACTTCTTGCTCTCCATGTACCCCGGCGCATCGCCGCTCTCCCAGCAGTTCAGGCCGAAGACCGAGACGGCTTTGCCCTTGTACTTCTCGTGGAGCTTCTGCACCGACGGCATGGCCATCTTGCAGGGCCCGCACCAGGTCGCCCAGAAGTCGAGCACCACCACGCGCCCGCGCAGGGCCGAGAGCTTGACCTGCTTTCCCGAGGCGTCCTGGAGGGTCCAGTCCGGGGCCATCGTGCCCACGGCCAGGAGGCCGTTGCCCTCGGGCGCTTGACCCGCGGGCGCGCGCTCGCGCGGGGCCCGCTTGGGCGCGGGCGGGCGGGCGGACTTTACCGTGTAGCCCTCGGGGGTCTGGAGCACAAAGAACGACGTGCCGAGGGCCTGGTCGGTCTTGAGGTCGCTCAGGACCAGCACCTGCGTGTGCTTCGATGCGTTCGGGCTTTCGCCCGCCCTGATGCGCTCGACGCGGCGAGGGACGCCCTTCTCATCGATGAAGTAGCGGAGCGTGACGGTTCCGCCCTCGGCCTTCTGCGTGGCGCGGAGGATTTCGCACGCGGCGCCGTCGACGGTCGCCTTGCCGTCGACGGCGAGAGCAGAGTCCTCGCCGGCGAGCGGTTTCTCATCGAAGATCTCCCACGCCACCGGGGCGCCCGCGTTCTGATTCATGAAGAACAGACGCAACTCGGAGGGCTCGGACGTGGACAACTCCATGACGGCCTTGTCCTTCTCGCGCAGGGCGCGGGACGTGACGCCGTCGTAGACAACCTCGAAGGGAGCGGGGCTCGCGTCGGCGGCGCCGGGCGCCGGGCTCATCGTGCCCTTGGTTGAGATCGCCCAGCCGCCCGCGTCGACGCGCCTGGCGCGCACCTCGGCGGTGTACGAGGGTGCCGGGATCCCTTCGGTCTTGGCCGAGGCGGTGTAGGACATGCTCGAGAGCTTGGCGATCGCGGCGCGTGAGCGGTCGAGCAACGCCTTGGCCTCGGGTGAGGTCTTGGAAGTGGCTTGCGCGGCCTGGCCGCCTTGGGCGAGGGCTTGCGGCGCCGGTGCGCAGATGCCAAGTCCGGCCGCGGCAACGAAGAGGAACATCGAGCGGTGCATGGTGGCCTCCCGTGCCTCTAGTTTAGGTGGCTCACCGCCGCCCCCGCGATGCCCCCGGCCGCGAGGATCACTACGCTCCGTGCATGTGCGGGCGGTACACGCACCTGTTTACCTGGAAGCAGCTTCACCGGCTGATGGGCCTGACCACGCCGGTCGATCTGCTGCTGCGGTACAACATCGCGCCGACGCAGAGTGCGCCCGTGGTTCTGGTTGAGGGCGGAGCGCGGCGGCTGGAGTTTTTCCGGTGGGGGCTGGTTCCGTTCTGGGCCAAGGACCCGGCCATCGGGAACCGGACGATCAACGCGCGGTCAGAGACGGTCGCCACAAGCCCGTCGTTCCGCGCGGCGTTCAAGCGAAGGCGGTGCCTCGTTCCGGCGAGCGGCTTCTACGAGTGGCAGAAGGTCGAGGGCGAGGGCCACAAGCAGCCGTGGTACATCACGCCCGCGTCGGAGGAGATCTTCGCCTTCGCCGGTCTTTGGGAGCATTGGAGCGGCAAGGACGAGCACGCTGGTGAGGACCTCCACACCTTCACGATTCTCACCACGACCGCCAACCGCGCGATGGCGCCGATCCACGACCGGATGCCGGTGATCCTGTCGGCCGATCAGTTCGAGCCGTGGCTGGACCCTGCCTTGGAGGACGGGGTGGTGCTCTCCCCGATGCTCGCGCCGTGCGCGCCCGAGCGGTTGAAGCTCGCGCGCATCGGGACGTGGGTGAACAGCCCGCGCCACGAGGATGCGAAGTGCATCGAACCGGCGGAGAGCGGGGCGGGCGAGGGCGGGCTGTTCGGCCCGCGCTGAGCGCCGGCGCTTAGTGAAAATCCCGTGACACCTTCCGGCCGACGGTGCCGAACGCGGTCACCTCGCGGAGGTTGGCGATCCGCTTCACCATCACGTGGATCACCTCGCCCTGGCGCTCGACCTTGCCCCAGGCGACGACCGCGACGCTGTGCCGTGCCGCCTTGCGGAAGCGTTCGTAAACCTGCGCGAACAGGATCAGGTTCGCGGCGGCGGTCTCGTCCTCGATGGTCATGAAGACGATGCCCGAGGCCGTGCCGGGGCGCTGGCGCACCAGCACCAGACCGGCGACGGCGACTCGCGCACCGGCCGGGCACGTTCCCGCATCCCGCAGTCGGATCGCGGGGATCACGCCGAGCTCGTCGAGCCGCGGGCGCTCGAGCGAGAGCGGGTGCGCCTTGAGCGAGAGCCCGACCGCGTCGTAGTCGTGCTTGATCGTGCGCGCGAGCGGCACGGGCGGGAGTGCCGCGGCGGGCTCGCCGGCCGCGCCGGTCGCGGCATCGTCGAACAGCGGCAGGCGCTCGTCGCGCAGGCGGCCGATCTCCCACAATGCTCCCTGTCGGTCGAGCCCCATGGACCCGAACGCGTCCGCCGCGGCAAGCCTTCGCAGCGAGGCGACGCCGACGCCGCTTGAGCGCCACAGGGCGTCGATGGTCCTGAACGGCCCGCGCTCGCGCACGGCACGCGCGATCGACTCCGCGGCGTCCTGGCGGAGGCCGTCGACGAGGCGCATGCCCAGGCGGAGGGAGGGGGAAGAAGCGACGGAGTGAGGAATGTCCTTCACCACGTTCGTTGCATCATCTCTGGTCTTGGCGTCTTCCGCTCCGTCGCTTCGTCGCTCCGTCGCTTCGCCACTCTCCAGCGTGCAATCCCACGCACTCCTGTTCACGTCCACCGCCCGCACCTCGACGCCGTGCTCCTTTGCATCGCGGACGATCTGCGCCGGTGCGTAGAAGCCCATCGGCTGGCTGTTGATGAGGGCGGCCGCGAACGCCGCGGGGTGGTGACGCTTGAGCCACGCCGAGACGTAGACCAGGAGCGCGAACGACGCGGCATGCGATTCGGGGAAGCCGTACTCGCTGAAGCCCTTGATCTGCTCGAAGCACCGCTCGGCGAACTCGAGCGGGTAGCCGCGGGCGGTCATGCCCTCGACGATCTTCTTGCCGAACCGGAAGATCAGATCGCCCTTGCGCTTCCACGCGGCCATGGCGCGGCGGAGCTGGTCGGCCTCGCCGGGCGTGAACCCCGCGGCAACGATGGCCAGGGCCATGGCCTGCTCCTGGAAGAGTGGAACGCCGAGGGTCTTGCCGAGGACGGCTCTGACGTCTTCGCTGGGGTAATCGAACTTTTCTTCTCCGTTGCGTCTTCGGAGGTAAGGATGAACCATGTCCCCCTGGATGGGGCCTGGGCGGACGATGGCGACTTCAATGACGAGGTCGTAGAAGTTCCGCGGTCTGAGGCGGGGCAGCATGGACATCTGCGCGCGCGACTCGATCTGGAAGACGCCGATCGTGTCGGCGGAGCAGATCATGTCGTAGACGGCGGGGTCTTCGGGGGGGATGGTGTGAAGGGCGAGTGGAGAGGTGTCGAGGTGTCGAGGTATCGAGGTGTCGAGGGGGTGTGGTTCGGTCCACTTGGGTGCGCGTGACGCACTTGCATCTTGGACATGCCCCTGGATTCTCGCAGCCGCGTGATCAGGGCGAAGAGCATCCGGTCTATCTCCGTCATGAGGCCGGTGATCGACGGATCGTTCTGGATCATGCCCAATTCTGAAGCGATCTCCCATTGCGTTGCGAGTTCTGCTTGGGAGCCGGACGCGATCCGAAGTGCCCGGATGTACTCCGGTCGTGTCTTGCGGTTGTATCCCTCGGCGATGTTGGAGGGGATCGAAACACTTGCCCGACGCATCTGGGACGTCAGGCCGAGCGATTCCGACCGGGGCATCTTTGCTGTAGCCTTGTACACCTGCTTGGCCAGTTCCTTGCTTTTCTGCCACACCACCAAGTCCCGATACGAGCGAATAGCTCCCATATTTGTCCTCCTGTCCGCTGCCCCTTGACACCTCGATACCTCGACACCTCGACACCTTTCGACATTCATTCAACATAGCAAAGCACTTCCCAATACACGTCAGCATCCCCAGCCCGAGCACATCCACCTTCAGAATCCCCAGCGCATCGATATCGTCCTTGTCCCACTCGATGACGGTGCGGTCGGGCATTGACGCGTTCTCGATGGGGACCGTTTCGCACAGCGGGCCGCGCGTGATGACGAACCCGCCCACGTGCTGCGAGAGGTGACGTGGGAAGCCGACCAGCTCTTCCGTGAGCGCGATCACCGCGCGCAGCGTCGGGTCCGTGGGGTTGAACCCCGCATCGCGGATCTGGTCGTGCGATACCTCGCCCGCGTGCCACCAGTCCAGCTGCTTGGCCAGCCGGTCCACCGCGTCCAGCGACAGGCCCATGGCCTTGCCCACGTCGCGCACGGCGCTCCTGCCGCGGTAGGTGATCACCTCGGCCGTGAGGGCCGCACGCTCGCGCCCGTACTTGGCGTAGAGGTACTGGATCACCTCCTCGCGGCGCTCGTGCTCGAAGTCGATGTCGATGTCCGGGGGCTCGTTGCGCTCGCGGCTGACGAACCGCTCGAAGAGCACGTCGATGCGCGAGGGATCCACCGAGGTCACGCCCAGGCAGTAGCACACGGCGCTGTTGGCCGCGGCGCCGCGCCCCTGGCACAGGATGCCGCGCGAGCGGGCGTAGACCACGATGTCGTGCACCGTGAGAAAGTACGGCTCGTACTTCAGCTCCGCGATCAGCGCAAGTTCGTGGAGGATCTGCGCCCGGACCTTCTCCAGCACGCCGCCCGGGTAGCGTGCCGCGGCACCCTTCCACGCCAGATCGGTCAGGTGCTCGCGCGCCGTCGAGCCGGGCGGCACGACCTCTTCGGGGTACTCGTAGCGCAGATCGTCGAGCGTGAACCCCGCGGCACGCTCGGCGATCTCAACTGTGCGCGCGAGCGCCGCCGGGATGTCGCGGAACAGATGCGCGATTGCCTCAGGTGATTTGAGGTGACGCTCCCCGTTGGGGAAGAGTCTGCGGCCGGCGTTCTGAATCGTGCAGCCGTGGCGCACGCACGTGAGCACGTCCTGAAGAGCGCGACGCTCGGGGACGTGGCAGTGCACATCGTTGGTGGCGATCAGCGGAACGCCGGCGAGCGACGAAAGGCCCGCGAGCGCGGCAAGGTGCTCGGCATCGTCCGCGCCGTACGGGCACGACGCGGCCAGCGAGAGCCGGTCGTCGTCGAAGACATCCCGCAGATGGCACAGGGCTCCGGTGAGCGCCGCGCCGCACGTCGCGGGCGGTACGACGGCGGCGAGCATGCCCGCGGCGTGCTGTTCGATGTCGCGCACCGTGAGGCGGCACTCGCCCTTGGGGGAGCGGCGCTTCCCGGTGGTGAGCAGGCGGCACAGCCTCCCGTAGGATGGGCGATCGGTCGCGTAGAGCAGAAGAGATATGGCGTCGGAAGCAGAGCCGGCGATATTCTGCAGAGGGGCCGCGTCCTTGAGCCCCTCATGGGCCGTGTCATGGGACGTGTCATGGGTCAGCGCCACCCGCGCGCCCACCACCAGCCGGATCCCTGTCTCCTTAGCCGCCACGTGCGCCCGCACGATCCCCGCGAGGGTGTGAAGATCGGTGATGGCGAGGGCGCGGTGGCCGAGCGCAGCGCTCTGGTGGACCAGTTCCTCCGGGTGGCTCGCGCCGGTCAGGAACGTGTAATTGGTCGTGACCTGGAGTTCGGCGTACGCGGGGCATGACGAGTGAATGAGAGCATGAGCCGGCGCTGCACCCGAACGCGTCGCCGTGTCCTTGAGCCCTCGTGCCTCCTTCCACGGGTGGGGCCGCGCCTTGGGGGTCGGTTGTTCAGGCATCGCTCGTCCCTTTCACGCCCACAGGCCGTGCACAAACCACCGACCACTCTCGCGGAACACCCACAGCCACCGGCCGCGGGTGTCCTGCACCTTGAAGTAGTCGCGGGCACAGGCATCCGTCGGGCGCGGTCCTGAGGCGTGGGACCACCACGCCGACGCGATGCGCTCGGGGCCGATGTTCGAGGCGATCGCGCACTCGCCGCCGCTCCACGTGATGCGCCACGGCGGGCCATCGTCTGGTCCGGCGATCACGCGGGCGGGCTCTGGAGAGTGAAAGAGCAGCGATGGACGGTCGCCTCGGTGCGCCGTTGCATCGGCCGCGTAAGGGTCTTTCGGCGGCCGGGACCCGCCCGCGTCGGCCGTGGGGATGTACATGAAGCTCCGTTCCGGGATGTGCGAATCGACCGCGCGTGCCTCGAGCACCCGCCCGGGCCCGATCCGGTTCGCCACCGCGTCGCACATCTCGTCGAACGCCCGCGAGTCGGGCTCCTCATTACCCGTGCCCCAGTTCGAGGCCTGCGTCTCGCGGACACGACCGGTGCGCGCCGCGAGCAGTTCAACGCGGTCGATGCCGAACCCCATCTGCATCTTCTCCATGCGAGGTCGGAGCAGAGACCACAGGTGACCGGCATCGCGGCTGGCGCGCCCGAGCGGAACGTTCACCGTCAGCGGCCCCAGGTCCGTGCGCCCGAACGTGGCGTCCAGGCGCCGCACCCCGCGCCCACCCAGGGCCAGCTCGTAAGTGAGCGATTCGAGCAACCCACGCACGACGATGCCCAGCACTTCAAGGCTCGTCGTCGGCCCATCGAGAACGCGCTCCGCTCGCGTCGGCTCGCGTGGGCGGACCGGCTCGATGGTCTCGGGCACCAGGCCCATCGCCTGATCGAGGCGTGTGAGCAGTTCGGACCCGAAGCGGGACGGCAGCGTGGCGCGGGGAAGCGCGAGCAGATCGGCCACCGTCTCGATGCCAACCTCCTCGAGCGCCGCGACTGTGGCCGCGTCGATGCGCAGAGACGCGACAGGCATCGGCTCGAGCGTCGCGCGCAGCGAGTCGGCCCCCACATTCATCGCACGCTCGGGCCCGTAGCGTGCGATCGCCCACGCCGCTCCGTACGTCGGGGCCATTGCCAGCCGCCAGACGAGCCCAAGCATGTTCACATCGCGCGCGATGCGGCGCATCAGGCGGTCCTCACTGCCGAACAGCCGCATGCAGCCCGTGACGTTGAGAAGGAGCCCGTCTGGGGGCGAGGCCGCCACCGTGGGCGTGAACCGCGTCGCCCAGCGCGCAAGCGCGTGCAGGGCGGCGTCGTCGTGCGCGGGTTCGAACGGCTCGATCCGAAGGGCTCCCGAGCGCACCAGGGCTCGGGCATCGGCCACGGTCATGCCCGGCGCGATGCCGATCTTCCGCGCCCTCGGGCAGCACGCGGCAACCAGCGGGTGCGGACCGATGCTCTGGGCCAGGATCACCGGCTCACCCTGCCGCGCGGGCGTGCTCGTGCGCGAGGCCCGCGCCCGGTCCCGCCGCCTCAGCAGATCCACCGGCCAATTCGGCAGGTACAACGAGATTGCCCTGAGCATGGTCCCACTCCACCACGAAGCGGCGCGGCTCTTCGCGCGTGACCCGCGCGCCCTTGCACCGCACCTGATCCACTGTCCACCGCGGTTTCTTCGATGGCGTCGGGGCCGGCGCGACCACCCATCGGGTGGTTGCCGCGCTGAGTGCTTTGAGCTCCCGCGGCTGGCGCGCGATAAGGCCCACGGTTCCACCCGTCTCTGCCGCCAGCTGCAGGCGTCGCGAGCCGGCCATGTCGAGACCGCTGCAGTCGGCGATCACCGCGGCAACTCCGGTGCACCGCAGCGCCAGATCGGTCGCCCACAGGCGCGATGATGCATCCGGGGGATCGATCCACAGTGAACGATGGAGGAGCCGGCCAAGAGCGGTGGGGCAGGGCCAGCACGCGCGGCCGATCCACACCAGCCTTGTTCGCGGCGCGCCGCGCGACCCGTCGTCGATCGAGAGTGCCGCGCGTGCGGCGTGGAGCATGATGAACAGGGGCATGCGTCCGCCCGTGCGGGCGCCGGTGGCGTCGTCGGGCTCGATCCCGATCCACTCGTGGATAGCACCACGCCTGAGCGCGTCGGCGCCGGCATTCTCCATCATGGTCGTCTGCCCGTCATCGCGGCTCGACCATCCCAGCGAGATCGGCGTCGGATCGCGCTCGCCGCCGCGTCGGATCTCAGCCGCGCTGATGACCGCAGACGCAAGACGCAACCGGTGTTCGTGGGAGACCGCGGGGCCCTCTCTGGAATACCTTTCAAAAGCCGTACTCATGTCACGAGCGTACACCCGTACAAAGTACGTTCAAGTCAAAAGGTCCATTTCAAGATGCCGGTTATTTTCATGTAAGTATATATATTAAAGATATTTACAAATTCGTCAACGCGGCGAGGACGGCTCGTGAACCACCCGTCTCCGAGCATCACGCTGGACACCGACACGTGCTGTGCCCCGGACCCTGACGCGGAGATCGCTCCATGTGTTCGGCGCCGCACGAGGCGACGCGCCCGGCGGCAACTCCAACTAGCATGCCCCCCATGCGCGAGCACCACGCCGAAGAGTTCATCGACCACTTCGTGGCCCTGGCGCTCGGGCACATCGACCGCGAATACCCCAACAAGCTCGACCACGTCATCAACGACGCGACCGAGTTGAAGAGCCCGCGCGAGCTGCACCCGATCTTCTACGGCTCGTTCGACTGGCATTCCTGCGTGCACGGGCACTGGCTGCTCGTGCGCGCGCTGCGCCTCTACCCGTCGCTCGGGCAGGCGGCGGAAGTCATGGCGCTGTTGGACGGGCGATTCACCGCCGAGAACGTCAAGGCCGAGGTCGAGTACCTCGGTCATCCGCGCCGCGAGACCTTCGAGCGTCCGTACGGCTGGGGCTGGCTGCTCAAGCTCGGCGCCGAACTGCGCGCCGGCGCTGGCGCGGGCACCACGCTCGCTCCGGAGGTTGCCGCGGCGCTGGCCCGCTGGGCCGCGGTTCTCGCCCCGCTCATGGACGCGTTCGAGCAGCGGTTCATGGTGTTCCTGCCCAAGGCGACTTACCCAATCCGCGTCGGGACGCACAACAACACCGCGTTTGCGCTGGCGCTGGCGATCGACTACGCCCGAACCGTCGGGCGCAAGCCCCTCGCGGACCTGATCGAGAGCAAGGCCCGGGCGTGGTACCTCAACGACGTCAACTACCCCGCCTGGGAGCCCGACGGGACGGACTTTCTATCGCCCGGGCTGGTCGAGGCCGAGTGCATGCGCCGCGTGCTGAGCGAACAGGAGTTCAAGGGCTGGTTCGAACGGTTCTTCCCGAAGTTCGCGGCAGGTGAACGCGAGCCCGCCACGCTTTTTGCGCCCGCGTTCGTGAGCGACCGCACCGACGGCCAGATCACGCACCTGGACGGCCTGAATCTCTGCCGCGCATGGTGTTGGCGCTCGATCGGCCGGGTGCTTCCCCCGTCCACGCCGTCGGACCCGCGCCGGGCCAACGCGGAGCGTGCGTACCGCGACCATCTCGACGCGGCCTTGGCGCACGTGACCGGCGACTACATGGGCGAGCACTGGCTCGCGACGTTCGCGCTGCTGGCGCTGACCGAGTAGTACACCGTGATCGGCAAGGCGAACGCAGAACGCTGCCCCTCACGCGCGTTCGTGCGGCGCTCGTCAGCATCCCGCTTCGAACGCCGCAGTGAAGGTGTCGAAGTCGTCCCCGTTGACGAACCCGTTGGCGTCGAAATCCGCGCGGGGGTCGCCGAAGTAGAACCAGAGCGAGAATGTGTCGAAATCGTCGCCGTTGACGAACGTGTTGTTGTCGACATCCGCGGGGCACACGAGCGCGACGGCGGTGCATGCCGAGAACTCAGAGGTGGTACCGGTCGTGGCATCTGTGGCGGTCGCGGTAATGGCGTGCCCCTCGGACACCGGCGTGGGAAGGTTGCTCATGAATGAGGCGTCCCCCGCCGCGTCGGTGGTGACGACCATCGAACCAAGGAACGATGCGCCCTCGCCGTAGCCGGAGGGATCGCAGGTGGGGCTGGCGAAGAACTCCACGACGAAGGCCTGGCTTGGCCCTGCGCTCAGCGTTCCGGCGATGCGTGTGACGGTGCCGGTGGTGCCGGCGGCCGTGAGAACCGGGAAGTTCTGGAGATCGTTGGGTCCTGCGTCGGAGTCGAGGGGGTCGTTGGGCGTGACGCCGGCGGCGCCGAGGTCGATGCCCAGCGAGCCGTTGTCGACGATGGCGTTCTGCGTGATGGTCGCCGCGCCGGCGTTGAGAACGCGGATGCCGGTAGTCTCGTTGTGGGCGATGATGTTGCCCTTGACGAGCGTGTCCAGCGGAACGCCGTTGGGGTTCGACTGCACGGTGATCCCCTGCACGTTGAGCACGGGCGTGACGCCGTCGACTCCCACGCCTACGCGGTTGTTCTCCACGATGGTGCCCCGGGCCGACTCGACCACGCCGATGGCGATGCCGAAGCGCTGGCCCTGGTAGTGGTTCGAGCCGGTCCGCTCGATGCCACCCACCGTGTTGTTCACGACGAGAGTGTCAACCGCGCCCAAGCCGACGACGATTCCCGCCGCCCCCGTACGACCTGCATAGCGCGAGAGGCCGTCGTCTGACGTGCCGACGAAGTTCCCTTCGATGACGGTGCCGGTCGCGTGGAACACCTCGAGTTCGGTGCCCGCTGGCAGTCCCTCTTCGGCGGTGTAGCCGTGCCCGGCAAAGATATTGCGTTCCGATGCGCTTGGCCCGCCGATGCGGTTGTGGTCACAGACCCCGGCGCCGGCGTACCCCGTGATGCGGAGCCCGTAGCGGAAGGTGTTGCCGATCACCACGTTGCCGTTGGCGTGGGAGTGGATGTTGACGGGCCCGTAGAACGTGTTCCCCTCGCCGGCGGCGGTGCCGCCGATGGTGTTGTTGGCACCCCCGCCGTAGTCGCCCCGGATGGTCATGCCGGTCGTGGTGCACCCGATCACGCGACAGTCGTTGCCGGTGATCCAGATCCCCTCTTCGAAATTGTTTCCGAGGAGGCGGTCGACACCCTTGACCGTGATGCGGTTGCCCGCCAGCCAGATGTTGGGGATGCCCGCGGGCGGGCCCGCGTAGTAGAAGGCGATCTCGTTGCCGGTGGGGTTGGTGTCGCCGGTGAACGCGGTCTGGGTGGTGAAGTCGATGGTGGTGTCGTCGCCGCTGATGTAGGCCATCTCCGTGTGCTGGATGACGCACACCTCGGTTCCGAAGAGCGTCCACCAATCGCCCTGCGGCACGGCGAAGGCGATCGTCTGGGGCCCGGGGGTGTTGTTGGCCGCGATCACGGCCTCGGCGAAGGTGACTAGCCCGTCGGGGCCGGGCAGGTCTCCGACCCGCTGGGCGCCGCCGAAGTCCACGTAGCTGTCCTGCGACCAGTTCACGGTGATGGTCTGGGCACCGCAGAGGCCGGCGAGTCCCGTGATTCCGGCGATCAATCCGAGTGCTTTGAGGCGGCTCATCATGCTCATTCTCCCGGGCCAGTGCCGTGGTCGTCGTTGGAATCCATACGTCGTCCGCACCGCCGAAGGTCTCCCCCAACACGGATCTGCGAACGTCCAGCGTGAAATTTCAAGGGTTCAGCACCCCGCTTCGAACGCCGCGGTGAAGGTGTCGAAGTCGTCCCCGTTCACGAAGGTATTGGAGCCGATGTCGGCCATCGCGTCGCCAAGCTCGAACGCCGCGACGAAGCTGTCGAAATCGTCGCCGTTGACGAACCCGTTGGAGTCAAAGTCCGCCACGCAGACGGTCACCATCGCCGCGATGCTGGCGGCCTGTCCGCAGTCGTTCGACACGACGCAGCGGTACGGCCCGGCGTGCACTGATGCGAGGGCGCGTCCGTTGGAAGAGTCCGCACTGATCGTCAGTGTTGACGTGTGCGATCCTGAGACCATCGCTCCGACGCTGTCGGCGCCGCCATCCCAGGACGCGGTGGGGCCGTCGTCAAGCGGGGCGAATACTCCCGGCGATGTCTGATGCTCCCACCGGTAGACGAGCGTGCCCCCCGACTCCGCGGTGACCGAGAACTCGACGGTGCCGGTGGGCCCGGCCGCGATGTTGGAGGGGTGCGAGGTGATGAGTGGAGTCAGGCAGGTGAACCAGCCCGGCAACTCGAGCGCCCAGGCGTGGTACTCGCCGTCGCCGGGCGCTTCGACAACGCGTTCGCTTCCGGCGATGGTGCGCCCGTCCGGCGAGATGATGACGTTGCCGGCCAGGCCGGTGAAGGGCGAGAGGGACGTGCCGGGCGCGAGCAGTTCGGCGGGCACGCTGTGGGGGACGCCGTCGCGCCACACGGTCGACTCGGACCCGATGCGCCCCCCGATAAGCCTGCCGTCGGCGCTGACCGACCAGGCCTCGGCGAAGGAGGTCGCACCAGACTCCAGCAGCGTCATGCCGGTGTCGGGCGTCCACTTGAACGCGCGGCTTGAACCACCGGTCACCCAGCCGAGGCCGACGACGGTGTTGCCATCGGCGGAGACCGAGTATGCCCACGCCCAGCTGCAGCCCGGGGGCATGCCGAGCGATTCGATCTGCCCGTGAACCCAGCGCACGGGCGTGCTGTCGAAGGGGTAGCCGCGGCCGCTGGCGCCGACCACCACCGATCCGTCGCCGTTGACGCCGTAGGCCTGGGCGCTCGGCGCGCCCGGGAGGGTCGGAAGCATCGAGGCCGCCGAGGTGCCCGTCCACGTCACCGCCCGACCACCGCCGCCGTACCCGTTCACCACGCCGATGGTGGTCGAGCCGTCGAGCGAGATGCCCGTGACGTTGGGGTAGGACATCCCGGGCACGAGGGGCAGGGGTTCGTCGGGCCCGCCGTTGACGCGCCGGAAGACCTGCGCGTTCGGGCCGCTGCTGCCGGGGATGATCCCGAGCACGCCGACGAGCACGCTGCCGTCGCCGGAGAGGGCGTAGGCGCCGGACGCGGTGCCGGACGCCGCCGTCCCGGCGAGAGGGTCCATCCCCGTCGAAGGTGTCCACACGAACGCCCGGCGGAAGTTGCCCTTGTTGCTGAAGTAATCGTTGACGCCGAACACCGTGGGGCCGGGGCCGATCGCTCGGGGAGTCGAAACCTCCTGACCCTGGCCTCCCAGACTCCCGATGTAGTGGTACGCGCCGGGCTGTGCAAACGCCAAGGAGGCAATGCCAAGCATCGAGAACAACGAAGCGGCCTGCAACACGGGGGGAACGAACGGTGTCATCGGGGACTCCGGGACGAGGGAGGTTTCAGCGTGCGACGGCCGGGTACATGCGTCTTCCGGCGTGGATTGCGATCAGAGATTCCAGATACAACATGAACGGGGACAGCCGAGTTCAACACCCGGCCTCGAACGCCAGCGTGAAAGCATCGAAGTCGTCTCCGTTCACAAAACCGTTCGAATCAAAGTCCGAGGTGGGGTCGCCGAGCTCGAACGCCGCGGTGAAACCGTCGAAGTCGTCGCCGTTGACGAAGCCGTTGGAGTCGAAGTCCGCCGGGCAGAGGCTGGCGTCGAGGGCGACGGCGGCGGTCAGGTCAACGCCGCTCGGCGCAACCAGGAGGCAGTCGTAACGGCCCGCGTCGCCGGGGCCGGCGTTCTCGATCACAAGCGTGGGCCCGTTCGACCCCGAGACGATCGAGCCGCTCGCCGAGGGGCCGTCGGAGAGGGGCTGGCCGTCGCGCCGCCATTGCCAGCTCGCGGTGGTTTCGGCCGATGCCGCGTTGAACGTCGCGGTCTGGCCGGGCCGGCCCGACCACGGCGCGGGCTCGAGTGTGAGCAGACGTTCGCCTCCCGAGCGGACGATGAAGTTGTTCACGGTCATGTACGAGACGATGTCGGCGATGGCTTCGAACCCGGCGTGCGTAATGACAGGGTCGAAATCAAGGGTGACCGGCCCGAAGGTCTCACCGTTGATCATGCCGCCGACGCGTCGCGTTGCGGGATCGTACGAAAGAGTCATCGGGACCCAGCCGAACGCCAGGCGGTAGAGGGGCGTGATGTCTCCCTGGAGCAGCGGGGCCGCCACACGGCGCGACATCAGGCTCCACACGCCGTTGCCGTGGAACTCGAGGTAGAGATCGGAGTTGGTCGCAAAGTTGTCGCTGCCGGCCGTCGAGCTCGTGAAGCCGAGCTTCAGGCCATCGGGGAAGGAATAGAACTGCACCGCATCGACATGGACGGTGAACGCGCCGGCTGGCGGTGTGAAGGGAACAAGGGCCGCGCTGTGGGCCTGACCGCTGGCGGTGCCGTTGTAGTTGGGCTCGGACTCGGGCCACTCGAGTCCGTCGATCGAAGAGGCCGAAAAGATCCACTTGGGATCGTTGGAGGGGGACACCCAGCGCTCGAACGCGGCCCTGGGCGCGGGCGTCCAGTAGTCGTTCAGCCCCGTGTGGATGAAAACGTCCCGAACCCGCCCGTTGTTCCCGTGCGGGCGCGGCGCGAGCAGAAACGTGTCTTTGATCAGCACGGTGCTCTGGGCAAGCAGAGGGCCGCAGAGAGCCAGCGGTAGCATGTGAGCGGCGAGACGGCCGAGCATGGTTTGCTCCAAGGTAATCGTGTGCGTGGGCTCGCGGGTCCGGCGCCCACGGCGCCAACAGTCGCCCGTCACAGGGTCATGCGGCGTTGTGCCTCGGACCGTGTCAGTAAACCAGCCGCCGCGATGGAACCCGTCGTTTGCCCGGGGAGGTCGATCCCCGGCGTCGACGGTCCGCACAAACCCGTCAAGGTCTTCGCCGTTCACGAGGCCGGAGGACTCATCGTGCCCGCGTGGATTGACCGGCCGCCGCCGCGCGAACCGCCGAGGGATCTTTGACAGGTTGTCCAGCCGCACGACGCATGCAGCGGTGGATCGGCGGCGTGTGCCGCCGGCGAATCCCACGAAGGGGGTTGTTTCGGGAGCCTTTCATGAACAGTTCGATCAAGCGTGTGGTGGGCGCGGTGGTGAGTGCCCTGGTGTTCGCGGGTGCGTCGGTCGCGCTGGCCGGCGGGCTGGTCACTCGACTCGAAGCCGGCCTGACGTCGGGAGCGGCGCTCAAGGGCAAGGCCGCGTACGTCACCGAGTCTCTCGCGGGCGGAAGGACGCGCCAGAAGTTGTCGGTTGAAGTGCAGGGCGCGGTTCCGAACACCAAACTCCCCCTTGCCGTCAACGGCGGCACGTTCGCCACCGTGACGACCGACGCCTTGGGGCGCGTGAAGTTCGAGGTCCGCGTCGGCGGGGACGACCCCGGCGCGGGTGCCGGCCAGATCCCCGAGCTGGGGGTCGGTGACATCTTCAGCGCCGGTGCCGCATCAGGAAAATTTGTTCAGAGGTGATTCCCGTCGGCTGATCGTGCACGCCCCTCTCCGGGTGCGCTCCGCAACGCGCACGCCGCCGAAAGCCCGGGCTCAACCCCGGGCTTTCGGGCGTCGCTCATGGCGCCGAGCGTACGGGTCGCGGTCTGGGGTGTTGAGACGAGGGTGCCGCGCGGCTTCAATCCCGCCGAGTCCACACCATGCCAGAACCGTCGGAGAACACCGCGTTCAACCCCGCCGTCACTCAGCTGCTGGACCGCGCCCAGCAAGGCGACCCTCGCGCGACCGACGAGCTGTTCCCCATCGTGTACGACGAACTCCGCACCATCGCGGCCAGGTTCCTTCACGACGAGGGCAGGGCGCAGACGATGCAGGCGACGGCGCTGGTGCACGAGGCGTACATCCGCCTGGTCGGGCCCAATCAGACCCCGTGGGAGAACCGTGCGCACTTCTTCGGCGCGGCGGCCAGGGCGATCCGGCGGATCCTGACGGACCACGCCCGCCTTCGCAACCGCATCAAGCGCGGGGGTGGGCTGGGCCGCGCCACCCTTGACGAGGCGCTGGTTGTTTCGACGGAATCTGAGGTGGATCTCGTCGGACTCGACGAGGCGCTCACCAAGCTCGCGGCGGTCGACGCGCAGAAGGCCCGGGTGGTTGAGCTGCGGTTCTTCGCCGGCCTGACCGTGGAGCAGGCCGCGCTGGCGCTGGGAATCTCGCCGAGCACCGTCGCCCGGGACTGGCAGTTCGCCCGGGTTTGGCTCGGCAAGGAACTCGAGGACCGGCGGCTCTGAACGGGCGTGAAAGGGGGCCGGGCCTTGAGTGACCAGGAACAGCGGGCGGGCGGACCTCCGACCGAGCGGACGAGATTCCGGCTCGTTGAACGGATTTTCTTCGAAGCCGCGTCGCTCGCCCCGGGAGACCGCGACGAAGCCGTCACGCGCCTGTGCGCCGGCGACGCCGGGCTTGAATCCGAGGTGCGGGCGCTGATGAGCTCGGCCGCCCGCATCGGCTCCTTCCTCGAGCAGCCGGCGCTCGGGAAGGACATCGACCAGCTGGCTCGAGAATCCACCGCCTCCGAACCGCCCGACGAACTGGTCGGCACGACCCTGGGCTCATTTCGTGTCGAGAAGCGGATCGCTTCGGGCGGCATGGGGACGGTCTACCTTGCGGCGCGCAACGACGGACAGTTCGAGCAGAAGGCCGCGATCAAGGTCGTCAAGCGCGGCATGGATTCAGAAGAGATTCTGCGTAGGTTCCGGGCCGAGCGGCAGACGCTCGCCGCGCTGGATCACATCAACATCGCCCGGCTCATCGACGGCGGGGTCACGCCGGACGGGCGCCCGTTCCTCGTGATGGAGTACGTCGACGGCACGCCGATCGACGTCTACTGCGACCAGCACCGACTGAAGGTCCGCGAGCGGCTCAGGCTCTTCCGCGACGTGTGCGACGGCGTCCACCACGCGCACCAGAACCTGGTGATTCACCGCGACCTCAAGCCCAGCAACATCCTCGTTACGGCTCAGGGCGTCCCCAAGCTCCTGGACTTCGGGATCTCCAAGGTGATCTCCGGCAGCGGTACCGACGGGCCGACCACCGTGGAGACCGACCGCCGCCTCACGCCCGAGTACGCCAGCCCGGAACAGGTCGAGGGCGGGCACGTCACCACCGCCAGCGATGTCTACTCGCTCGGCGTCGTGCTCTACGAGCTGCTCACCGGCACCCGGCCTTACCACTTCGGGGTGCGCACCACCGAGGAGCTGCGTCGCATCATCTGCACCCTCGTGCCCCCGCCTCCCAGCGCGGCAGTGACCGTTGGGGCGTCGCGGCTGCGCGGCACGTCCGGCGTGGTCGGCGGCACGCCCGTCGTTCCAGGGCGCTCGGGGGCGCCCGGCGCTGCGCCTGCCACCGCCGGGGCGCCGGGCGGCGTCGATGTTCCACAGACACGGGGCGTTTCATCGACGCGCCTCCGCAGCCAGCTCCGCGGCGATCTCGACAACGTCGTCCTCATGGCGCTGCGCAAAGAACCGCAGCGCCGGTACGCCTCGGCCGAGCAATTCTCGGCCGACATCGGGCATTTTCTGTCCGGGTTGCCTGTGCAGGCGCGCAAGGACACGGTCGCGTACCGCGCGTCGAAGTTTGTCCGACGCCACGCTGTCGGAGTGGGTCTCACGGTCAGCGCCATGGTCATGTTGAGCACGGCCGCCGTGGTGCTGTACCGCCAGGGCATGCGGCTGGAGCAGCAGCGCGACGAGCTGGTCGCGTCGAACCGGATTCTCGGCGAGACCCGGCGGTACCTGCTCACGGTGATCAGCGGCGCCGAGACGGGCAACCAGGGGCCCGACGCCAGGCTCGGCGATGTGCTCCGCGATGCCGCACACGCCCTGCGGGTTTCGCCGCCGTCGGACCCGCTGACCCTCGCCGCCGCGGAGCAGGCGCTGGGCCGGTCGGAGATGACGCTGGGCATGCTCGTCGAGGCCCGCCCGCTCCTGGAGAGCGCTGAGCGCGGCCTCTCCACCCTGCCCGACGACGCCGACTCCAAGGTCGACATCGGCGTGGACCTCGCCGAGCTCCTGTACTTCGAGGGCCGCCACGCCGAGGCCGAATCCCGGTTCCGCGATCTGCTGCAGCAGGAGCGGGTCCGCGCCGGCGGCGTGCACACCGAGCGCGAGGGCCTGCTCCTGAACGACTTGGGAGCCAGCCAGCGCGTGCAAGGGAAGGTCGACGAGGCCATCGCAACCCAGCGCGAGGCGATCGCCGTGCGTTCCGCGGTAAACGGTGAAAAGAGCTTGCCCGTCGCCGAGTCCCAGAACAATCTCGCCAGCGGTCTCTTCCAGAAGGGCGATGTCGCCGGCGCGATCGAGCAGTTCCAACGCGTCCTGGAGACCCGCGAGGCGCTGCTCAGGCCTGACCATCCTCTGATCGTCCGCGTTCGCGCCAACCTCGGGCTGGCGGAGCTCCGCGCCGGTCGCCCGGAGCGTGCCATCGTGCTCCTCAGCGCTGCCGCGGAAGCGTGGGAGCGGGCGTTCGGGCCCGACCATCCGGGGCGCGTCCCGACCATCACGTCGCTGTCCCAGGCCCTGCGCCGGCTGGGAAGGCCCGACGAAGCGATCGTGTGGCTGCGCCGGGCGCTCGAATGGCAGACCGCTCATCAGCCCAAAGACTCGCCCCAGATCGCCGCGACGGAGGCGAACATCGGCGTGACGCTCGCCGAGAACCACCGGGACGCCGAGGCTCGCCCGCTCTTGGAGCGCACGCTGCCGGTGTTGAGGAACGCCGGGCCGGGCAGCGCCGGCATCGCGCGCTCCGCGAGCGAATCTCTGGCCGCCGTGTACGAACGCGCCGGCATGGTCGCCGAGGCCAAGGCGGTCCGCGACGCGATGCCGAGCAAGTAGTCGCGCGGCTTACCGCCGTCGGCGCAACCCGAACGCGCCGGCGATGACCGCCAGTGCCGGAGCGCCCGTGCTGGGGACCTGCAGGTTGAACGCGAAGTCCTTGAGCGTTTCCTCGCCCTCGATGGTGAGCTGCGCCTCAAACTCGAGCGAGTAGTCGCCCGCGAGCATGATCCCGCCCGTGTCGATCGCCTGGGGCGGCATGCTCTCGTCGACGAACACGAGGACCAGGTTGTGCGTCACGTCCTCGACCTTGATCTTGAAGCGATCATTGGGGTGCGAGCTGGGGCGAGCGGTGGCCAGCAGGCTGTACGGCGTGTCCGTGTTGAGGTGAAACGACGTTGAGATTCGAACGGCGGATTCGCTGAACACGAGCTTGGGCGAGCCGCCCGTCACGCTCAGGCCCCCGGCCCCGGAGAGCGAGCCCGTGACCACGATCGCGTTGGGGTCAAGCTGGCAGTCGATCCCGGCGCCCGCGGCGTTGATCCCGGTGCCCCCGCCCACGGCGTCGAACGTCGTCGAGAGATTCAGGCTCTCGACGAAGGGTGCAAAGTCGGGCGCAAAGAGTGTCTGCGTGTTTGCATCGGCGGAGGTCGCCGCCGTGATCGATCGATTCTGGTCCAGGTAACTGATGTCGGCGAGCGCACAGGGCGCGCCCGCGGCCAGAGCGGCGGCGGCGACGGCGAATGGGAGTGATTTTCCCGGCATTCGATGAACTCCATGCAAAGCATGGCGCTTCCTCCGCTGCGCGCGGCGTGCACCAGAAGGAAGTATGCACGGTTTCCGGGCTACCGCAACCGAAATCGGTGCGGAAAGCCCCCGCGCTCGTTCTCCCGAGGGGAACAGCCCGGAGCCCGGGGGCACACTCATCCCCCGGGGCCGGGCCCCCCGGAGAACCCACTTGGATGGGAATCGTGAAATCGTGACATCCCTTGCCGTCCTTTGACGCATGCACCCCGGCGGGAAGCCCTGTCGGCGGGCCGCGACCGCACGTCCGATCATGTGAAAGGTGCAACGGAATGCTGATCTCCGATCGCGACCACGGCTTGAACGCGGCCAACCTGCTCGCGCTGGAGTCGCGGACGCTGTTCAGCGCGGACTACTGGTCCGTCGGCATGACCGACGATCGCGTCACGAGCGGCAGCAGCGTGTACGTGGAGGACGGGCGCGTGGACGACAGCGGCCACGTCACCGGCGCCCGCGCCTACGACGACGTCTCCGGCGCGGGATCTCCGACCGGCACCGACTGGTTCAGCATCACGTTCGACGACAAAGGCGGGCTCCGCGTCGGGCACCGTGATTCGGGGTACCTCCAGCCGCAGGAGCACGGCACCGAATTTGAGATCCACCACGGCTACCCGGCAGGCTGGTTCCTGGGCTCGGGCAACCGCCTGGGGATCGGGCAACTCAGCTGGACCGTCGAGCACGCCGCAGACGCCACCGTCGACGACCTGGCTGGACGCTGGGCCGTCAACGGGCTCCACCTGGAGCGGAAGACCCGTCTCGACGAGAGCTTCGACGGTCTGTTCGGCACTTCCACCATCACCGGCTCCGATATCACCGGGGAGGTCAGTCGCCGCCGCCATGGCCAGCTCGAGACGACTGCCGTGACGGGCACGATCCAGTCCGTCACGCCCTCGGGCGTCGTCCGCTTCGGCGGTGCTCAACTCCAGGACGTCGTGGCCTACCTCGGACGCGACAAGGCCGTCGCCGTCTGGGCAGAACTATCCTCGGGCGATGACGAACTCTCCTTCGGCGCCGCTGTCCGGCGCGGCGCAGACTTCACCACAGGCGCGGTCGCTGGCGCATACCGCGTTGCCATGGTGCTGCCCGACGAGGTCAACGATGTTCACTTCGGATCTTCCGTCGTGGTCCTCGATCTCCGGCTTGAGCTGAACACCGACGGCACATACACCGCCCGCGATCTCAGTGACTTTGATTCGGGCACCGACACCGTCCGCTTCCAGGGGAACTGGTCCCTCAACGGCGACGAGATCTCCACCGCCGGCACCGGCGGTCTGGTCACCCGGTGGGTGCTCTCTTCCAACGGTTCGACGCTGCTGCCGATGTCGCTGACCGAGTCCGATGGCACGGTCCGCGCCCTCGCCGGACTTGGTTCAAGGCTCCGCACCGGCGATCCCGCGGCCGTTACGCCCCGCGTCACGCTTGTCGGCTCCGACGATTCGGGCCACCACACCATCTTTGAGCGCGGGCAGGACGATGTCTGGCGGCAGGCCGATCTCCGCGCCAAGGCCGGTGGCCCGGAGATCATCGGCCGCGTGGAGTCCTGGACGAGCCCGCGCGACGGCCTCGTTCACGCCGCGGCGCGCTCGGCCGATTCCGTGATCCTGTACACCCGCGCCTCCGGCGGCGGCTGGTCGTTCCGGAACCTCACGAGCGAGATCGCCGGCTCCGCGTCGATCGCTTCCAACCTCACGGTTTTCGTCGACACCCAGGGGCGTGCCGGCATCGCGGGGGTCGGGCTCTCGGGCGATTTGCTCCTGTACCGCGAGCCCGCGGCGGGTTCTGCGTGGACGTTCACAAACCTCTCGGAGTCCCAGGTGCGTGCGGGAGGTCATTCCATGCCAACGCTGGTGGGCGACGTCACCAGCTACGTCACGCCATGGAACGGTCTCAACATTGCCGCGCTCGATGATCACGGGCATATCCAGGCCGTCTGGACCTCCCCGGTGCTCGACGGCCAGTGGCGATTGTCCGACCTCTCCGACGACACCGGCGGGGGCCCCCTGTCCGGCGGCCTCACGGTGTACATCGCGCCCTGGGGGGGCATCAATCTCTCGGGGCTCGACAGCGCCGGCAATGTCAGGGTGACCTGGTGGGCGCCGGGCCTGGATTCCTGGCATCAGGACGACCTCACCCAGATCGCGGGCGCCCCGGCCTTGGCCGCCGGGAGCATTACAAGCTACGTCAATCCTTGGGGGGGCCTGAACATCGCCGGACTTGACGAGCAAGGCGACGTGCAGATTCTGTGGTGGGCGCCCGGCCTGGATCGCTGGCAGTCCTCGAAGATGACGTCCGCGGGCGATGCGTCCGTGCGCCCGACCGGTCGGTTGCACGCCGTCACGGCGCCCGACGGTCGAACCACCGTCTTCGGAAACACGTCGAGCGGAGACGTGGCGGGGCTCACCTTTGAACCAAGCGCCTCCCGCTGGACCTCGCACAACCTGACGGCCATCGCGCCGGACTACTGAGGCGATCGCTACCCCCCGTCGCCGCAGTGACCGGAAGCCCGGGCCTTCGAGCCCGGGCTTTCTTCTTGGTGGCTCGGGTCGCGTTCATTCCCGCTGCGCGAGCGAGGAAGCGGGCAACCCGCGCCCGCGCGCACCGACTCCCGCCGATGCAACGTCCAAACGTTGCACAAGATGGAGATCGATCACGAGGATCGCGGTGAATGGAGCCGGGGGGATACGACAATGTGATTCCGGAAGCCTCTGTTTTCGCCGTGAACTCAGGCTCTTCCGAGATCATGTCCGTAGTGCCCCCGATTCACTGGGGGACTTTTGGGGGAGTTTCCATGTCCCGCCAGTCCCGAGGTCCTCACTGCGCTCTCGCCGTCGGCTACGTCCGAGTCAGCACGTCCGAACAAGCCCGGGAGGGCGTCAGTCTTGACGCCCAAAGGGCGCGAATCGCGGCCCACTGTCAGGCCAAGGGTTGGTCGTTGGCACACACCTACGCCGACGAGGGAATCAGCGGCAGGAAAGCCAGCAACCGCCCCGGCTTGGAGGCCGCCATTCGGCACGTGTGTGAGGTCAAAGGATCTTTGATCGTCTACAGCCTTTCGCGGCTGGCACGCTCGACCAAGGACGCAATCCTGATCTCCGAGCGGCTCTCGCGAGCGGATGCCGAGATGGTCTTGCTGTCCGAGTCCGTGGACACGACAACGGCCTCGGGGCGGATGTTCTACGCAGTGCTGGCGGCGCTCGCCGCATTCGAATCCGAGTTGATCGGGGAACGGACGAAGCTCGCACTGGACCACAAGAAAGCGAAGGGCGAGCGGTATTGCCTCCATGCTCCGTACGGCTTCCGATTTAACTGCTCCGGCAAGCTCGTGCCCCATCCAACCGAGGCGAAGAGCGCAGGCACGATGCGCCGGCTCGCCGCTCGTGGAGAGTCGCTCCGAAAGATCGCGGCTTGCCTGCCCGAACTTGGCGTCTTGAACCGAAGCGGGAAGCCGTTCAACTTCGCACAAGTGGGCGAAATTGTGCGGCGGCTGCGAACGCCGGTTCTACCGCCTCGCCGCGCGGCGTGATCGGGAGCACCAAGCCTTCAATCGAATTGCCCGGCTCGTATACTGGATCAGGAGAACGGTCATGGATGAAAACACTGCCGAACAGCTTGCAGCAATCGTTGGCGGGGAGGCTTGGCAGAGCGGCGGCGGAATCTGGGTTGTCTCCGTCCACAGGGAGGATGGTTCGCTTGTCGTCCTCGGCGGAGATGCGATCTGCGAGTACGAGAACGACGAGGCACTTGACGCGTCTCAAGCTAAACAAACCATCATCCTGACCATCCCCACGGCGGACGAGCTTTGGGTTGTCGTTGACGGAAAGGGCAACGTGTTTTTCAGGAACGGCGACCTGAAGCGCGGGTGGCTCCATGAGGACGACGCGAAGCACGAGGCTTTGGGCTATCAGTCTCGGGATGGGGAACGGTACTTCGTGGTTCAGCAGAGCGAAGCCAACGCATGAATCTTGAAGCGCGGGAGGGGCTGCGACTCTTCGCTATGGCTGGCGGGCTGAAGGCCCGTGATTCTGGCTCGCAACTAGCGGTCAATCCGGAAGAGTAAGTAACTGCGTCGCTCTTGTACTACCGGTCGTCAAGAGCGACGCCAAAACTCGACCGTGCAAGCAGGTGAAGTACGGCGGCAACGCCTCACCGATCAGGTTGCGGATGAGGTACCGTTGCCGCCCGCTGAGCGCAACGTGCCACTTGTACCAGCGCGGAACCGTCTGGAGGTCGGCGCATTCACGCGCACTCAACACGCGGTTTTCGTAGGGATGGATTTTCCAATCACTGCCGACATGACTGGAGTTCGTGGTGATCGTAGCGGCAGGCCGATCCGAGCGCATTCGGCGGTAGCTGGACAGGAAACCCTTGATGAGTCGAGGTCTGCCCCGTCCAAACACGATAGGCCGATTCCACAGTACGCCGTCGCAGTGCGAACACTTCGCTCTGTCCTTTGCCGCCACCCTTCGACCACAGTTTGGACACGCGTTGTTGTCGTACGCGCTCTTGCCGCTGTGCTTGGGAATATCGGCGATGAGCCTGTACCGCTCCGCGTCGTACCATGGCACGTTGTGTAGCGCATCCTTGCCCGAGGCTGTGTCTTCGCTCGCCGCGTCAAGAGCCGGGTATCGCCGGGCCTCGCACCACTGCCTGACGGTCACCCACGGCTTGTAGTTGTCCCCGCCGCCGTCGCAGTGGGTCGGGGCCGGGATCGGCGCGGCCTGAGCCCTCCGAAGTGCAGCGACGCACTTCTCGGCCTTTCGGATTCCGACAATGACCGCCCGCGTTCGCGACTGCGGCACCCCGTAGTCGGCCACGTCGATCGGCATGTGCCAGAACTCGTACTCGGGTAGTTCGCGTTTTAGCACGTCCACTACCGTGCGCTTGGTGCCATTCCAGTAGACCGCGTGCGTCAGGATTTGCCGGACGTTTTCCGCGACAATCGCACGCGGCTTGAGCTTCCGGGCGACTTGAATGATCCGAAGCAGCAGCGCGTTCTTCTTGGCGTTTTTGTGGGCGTTCTTGGTCGCGCGCTTGCCACGGCTCGGGTTGGAACTACTCATCCCCTGGCACGGGGGCGTAGCGACCAACAGCGTCGGTGGATAGTCGTGCTTCGCGGAGTACGCTCTTACGATCTCGTTCACCCTCTTGCGAACATCGCCCACAATCCAGTTCGAGTCCGGGAAATTCGACCTTCCGATTTCGGCACGCTTGGGCTCCAACTCCGCTTGAACGACGAGATCGTAACCGGCCGCGAGGTATCCGGCGTCGCTCAGTCCGCCGCCGGAAAACAGCGAGACAGCCGTCAGCCCCTTGGATGCGCGTGGGCGATGGGTGCGCAGCACGAATCGCGCAACAGGATCAGCGGCCTTGGGCTTGGACACGATGGCGGCCATTGGCGAGATCGTATCGGCTCGGAGGGATGCGCGACGTGAGCCGTTGGATGGCGCGTCCAAATCGCTCAGGAGTGGACAGGTCGTGCTCGCGCACGACGAGGACCTTCCACCCTTCCCGCCGCAGGCGACTGCGAACGCGCTTGTCTCGCGCGATGTTGCCCTCAATCTTCGCTCGCCACCAAGCGCTGAGGTCTCGCTTGAAGTCGTGACAGCGTCCGCACCCATGCCAGAAGCAGCCGTCAACGAAGACCACACAGCGTCGGCCAAGGAAAATCAGATCGGGGCTACCCGTGAAGCGTCGTCCTGCTTGAGCGCGATAGCCGTCTGCTGTCAGGAATCGGAATCCAGCGTGCCAAAGAGCAGCGGCAACGCGGCGCTCGGGTGCAGTCCGACCGCGATTAGCTCGCATGGCCTTACGGCGTTGCTCTGGTGCCATGACGTCGATGGCTACTTCTTCTTCGGTGCCAACACGCCACTTGTGCCCTTGGGAATAGCAACGGTTGGCTTGGCCGAGTCTGCGACTTTGCTCGCCTTGCGAGCCTCAGTCGAGTATTCCGGAGCAACCGTCTTATAGAATCTATTCGTGTGACGAAACATAGCTTTCGCCCGCTCCCTCAAGTCCCGAAATGTCTCGACTCGAACACCATGGGCTTCGAGCCGCTTGACGGTACCGCGAAGCGCGGAGTTGAGCTTGCCGACAATCAGCAATCCCCGCACACCCGCCGGCGCTTCAGGACCATTGCCCACGATGTTGTTCTCCGCCCATTCTACGTATTCTTCAATTTGCGTCAGGTGCGTGCGAGCAAGCGTGGTTTGGGGTCGCTTGAGTTCAACAATAGTTAGAAAGCCATTGGCGCTCACGCCAAGGATGTCCAATCGCTTCTCTTCCTCCGGCGTCTTGGATGTTTCGGGGAACTGGTTGCGAAGCATTTTTGTGTAAGTGGTTTGGCCAGTCGCCTCCGACCAGGTTCCCTCCAACATCCAAAGGTTTTGCTCGATGAGCGGTTGGATTTCCTGTACCTCTAAAGCGCCCTCGTCAATGTATTTGTCCAGTTGCTGAATTGCTGCGAGCCGCCCATCCGCCAGTTTGAGGTGCTCTCTTGCTTCGATTACTCGCCAATCCGCGAAAAGCTCAATTACGCTCTTCGCAGTGGCGCCCTGATCTTCAATTTTTTCGATTAGTTCACGAAACGCCACGTTCTCTACGCTTGCCTTTACATGCTCGAGTACTGGCACCAGAGACGAGGGATCCATCGAGTCATCCGCAGCCAGGAGCTTCAGCATGCGTTGCGCCACTCGCTGCTCAGCAGATGTCCGCGTAGTCAGCCACACATCAAACTTCGCAGTTTTGATAACGTCTTCTTCCTTCTTTTGGCGGCGCAGGGTTACCCATTGATTGAATAGGTGAGTGAGAACCCCTTGTCCCCACTTCTCAAGCGCCTGCGCCTCTCGGGTCTCCCAAACCACGGAGTTGCGGGCTGTGCTCACCAAATCGTGGTCTGCATCAAGGAAGTCAGCATGGATTTCGCCCACAAGGTACGCTCTCGCGAATTGAGCGTGAGTGCTGGACAAATTGAAGTAGCTGCCAAGTTCGACGGCCTTGCCTGTTGCGAATATGTCAATGCCCCGCTGGCGTTGGGAGCTTTCATTCAGAAAGCCAATCCAACCTGAAACGTCCAGCCCATTCTCAATCGCCAGTTCCGGGGGAAGCGTTAGAATGTCCCAGCACTGTTGTTCTGCGCAATCGTCCTTATTGAGTCGATCGCCGGGGCCAATCGCTACTCCATTGACAGCGACTTTGAAGTGTGTGCCACAAATGGTTAGCCGTCTTGCCAAGCCCTTGCGCACTTCGTCCGCGTCCATTGGGGTGGTCCGGCGAAGCCGCCGAAGACGCACTTCAACACCATTAGCGTCCCGTGTCGGCCCCGAACGTGCAGTGACTATGTCGGGTTGATACGAGCTATTCCCGTGGGTTGTTTGCCATGCTCGCATCGCAGGAAAACTAAAGCGCAGGCAGACAGCTTGGCCAGCCCTTACCGATCTTAGTTCCATTTCATCGGCAACACCAAAGACGGAGAGTTTGCCAAGCCCTTTCCGGCCTGTCACTTTGCGCTTGCCCGATTTGGAAAAGACATTGGCGGAATGTGGACCTCGTCGTGGCCGCGCGATGACCAGATATTCGGTGCGTAAATCGTTTGCATCCATCCCGTGACCAAAATCGCGAACAACTACTTCGGACGCCTCAGTAATCGCCCCGGTCGGCACGCTCACTTCGACACTAGAGGAGTCGGCGTCGTACGCGTTGGACACTAGTTCGTTCAGAACCGGCGGAAGATGGCTATAGAGGCGCAATCCGAAGTGCTCGATCGTCATGGGATCGAAGCTCATTGCAAACGGGGGATCTGGAGCGGTAGTGGGCATCGTTGCGTCCTCCATCGTGAACTCGCGAGTGTACCGCGTAAGATTAGCCGAGGGGCCTTCGCTCGCTCGTCTACGGCAACGAACCTGCGGTTGAAGGTGTGGCGAATCAAAGTCCATTTGAGCCTCATTGATCGCTCATCGCGAGGCTCAAAGCTCCAAAAGCCCGTATCAGCGCGCGTCCGAAGTGCTACGCCCGTTCCGTCCGGAGCTGTTCAAAGGCTCGTTGATCGCCCTCAAAGAGTCCCCAAAATCGCCCCCAATCTGGCCCTGTTAGGGCCCCGGATGGGCCTTTCCCGGGGGATGGGCATTTCCGGCCCGTAGGGGCCCCGCTGGGGCGTCCGGAGCCCCGGGAAGTGCCTACGGGGCTCCCTGCCCCGGCCTTGATTCTGGGGCGTTCCAAGGCCCCCTTGGCCGAAGCCTAACACAAGCCGAATATCAGGGCTTTGGGGCCGATCGGGCTGCGCGGCCGGAGAATCGACACTCCGTCAGTCCGTGCGCCCAAGTTCTGTGCTCAGCGGTGCTTATGTCCAATGTCCTGGCGTTCAAGAACCCCCGAGTAGGGATTCGAGTGCACGTCCTGGCTTCGCGCCGCATGCACGACACCACTCGGCGAATTCGATGGCATCGACACGCCGGTCGCCCGTTTCACATCGATGAAGCACAGTGAAGTGGATGCCGAGCTTCTTCGCGAGCGCCCGCTGCGTGAACCCAGCCTTTTCCCTCATCGTGCGCAGCGCGACAGTCAGCCGCCGATAGGCGGGAGTGTGCTGCGGGCGAGGGCGTCGGCGCGTGGCCATTGCAGCGCACGCTAAACGCCAGTAGGCTTGCTGCTAGATCAGCAACATGCGTGCGATGGCGACTATTCCCGGATCGACGCGGAATCTGGAGATCTAAAAATGATGGCCCTCCGAAAGGCGTGCGCGGCTTGCTGCGCTTGCGCTTCTGTCGCGTCCGGGCAGACCGCCAGCTTGTGCGTGTTGAGCATGCTTGCAGGGACCGCGATCGGACAAACAGATTTCATGGGCCTTGGTGTCCCGGCTGGCGCGACGCCGGGATCCCGCGCGACGGCGGTCTCGGGGGATGGCAGCACTGTCGTGGGCAATGACTACGACAACAGCACCGGCCTTTCGTCTGCGTTTCGCTGGTCGGAGGCGGGAGGTAAGACGCACCTCGCTCTGCCGTCGGGAGGATGGACGACTAGCACTGCAATCGGGGCCTCGCTCGACGGCACGATCGTGGGCGGCGGCCTCCAAGGCCCCGGCGTAAACCCTGCGGCATTTCGTTGGGCTGTACCGGGCGTGTGTGAAGTCGCCCCATACGGGTATCCGGCGATTGCCATCTCGCAGGACGGATCTTCCCTTGTCGTGGGGTCGCCAAGCTCAGGCTGGATCGTGTGGCGTCCCAACGGCGCCGATCAGGATCTCGGCACGCCCTTTGGTGCGACAGCCGTCGGAATTTCGCCCGATGGGATACTCGTCGCAGTCAATTGGTGGCATCAAGATACCCAAGGCCTTCATACACGAGCGATGCTCGTGGACGGCGTTTCGCCTTGGATTGAGTTGGGCCAGTGGCTTCCGGACCCAAGCCAATGGCAGACAGGGTTTTTCCTCGTGGGATACAGCGCTGATGGCCAAAGCGTTTTCGGGCGAGCCGTTTGGCCGTCTGCGCCGGCGATCTGGCGGAGGAACAGCGTGACGACGTTGCGGGGGCCAAGTGCTTTCGCGCAAAGCGGCACCATCATGTGCCTGTCAAAGGACGGATCGAGGGCGCTCGGCCTGATCGACGGAATCTCCGGCTCGGCTTTCTGGGATGCCACCAACGGATGGCGTCCGTTCTCCTGCGTGATCGCCTCGGCCGGCGCTAGTCTCGCGGGCTGGTCCTCGCTGACCGCGACAGGCATCTCAAATGACGGAACGGTCATCGTCGGCTACGGAAGCCACGAGGGGCATGAGGAGGCGTGGGTCGCGCGGCTGCCCGTCATTCCCAACTCGGCGGACTTCAATCGTGACGGGTTCGTCAGCGGGGACGATTTCGATCAGTTCACAGCCCTGTTCGAGGCGGGCTCAACGCGTGCCGACTTTGACGGCAACGGGTTTGTGAACGGCGATGACTTCGACGCTTTTGCGTCGGCGTTCAAAGAGGGGTGCTGAACGAGCGGCGAGGCTTCGCCGGGTCGCCAGCGTTCAAATTCAAAGTCCCTTGGAGTTTTGGACCCCAAGTCGGACCCCTGCGCGGCAGCCGGTCACTTCGCCGTGAACAGCCGCGGGCCCGCGAGCTTAAACGACGATACTCCCTTCCGTGCGGCAGCATACCCGGGGCATGCCCGCCGCGACGCGGAGGATCAGCTTTCTCGGGCGCTCCGGCATGCCCGCTCGCGCGTTCAAAGGAACTTTGAGATTGCGGCTCGGACGGCACGCGGGGACGAAGCGTCATGACGGATCCGGGGGTGCAGTCTCAAGAATGTCCGAGCGAACCACGCGACGCCTCTGAACACGCGCAAGAGGCCCTCCGCAACGAAGCCCTTCGGGCCAACCGTCACGGGCGCGGCGCCAACGTTCACACGCCCGCGAGCGTCCCACTTTTGCCCCGCTCCACGAACCCGGCCGCCAGCGCTTGAAAGCCCGGCATCGTGAATCGCCGTGTGTCGCGTCCCGATCACCTCGTCCACAATCCGCACGCTCGCGCGCGAGAGACGAATCGTACCCGCGGGCGGCACGTGGAGTGTTGTGGGATGGCGGGGGTTGGCGATGACGCTGGACGCCGCTTCGTTTAGATTCGCGACGAAAGACTCGGAGGGTCCAGCGAGCGCACGGGATGGCGGCTGCTTGCGTGGCCGTACCAGCGCGAGGGGATTCAAAGACTCTTCAGATTCACGGGTGGCGTTGGCGGTATTCAGCGTGTGATTGGCTGGAAGGGGACACCCTTCCCTATTCATATATCCCGCCTCGCCACGCTTTGGGATAGTACAACTCCGAGAAACACTTGCGAAGCGTGGGATCGTTGACCCATCTCTTCGCGTTGGACCCAAGCCCAATCTGCTTCGCGCAGTTACCGTCCCAGACTCCGAACCACTGTCGAAGTCCGGCATTGCCGTAGGCTTCGAACGCGAGGAGGAGGCGTAGTTGATCCGGTGACGGTGCGCCCGGGGCGTGCCACTTCGCCCCCTTCTTCACCGGGATTCTCACTCCCTCGGCTGGCCGCATGTACTTGAGGACCTTGCACGATCGTTCATCTCCGTTCACGATCGGAAAGCCGAGTGTGTACAGCAACTCGTTGTCGAGACTCTTCAGATCGTGATCCACTGCGGTGACTAGAACCTTGCCGCGCTGGCCGCGTTCCTTTGTGGTGTTCCACACAGCCGCCAACGCCGCGCGCGCTGCGTTTGGAGTCATGCCATCGCACAAGTACGGCTCCACCAAAAGATGCACGTGAAGAAGTACCTTTTCAATGCCTCCCTTGAAGCGCTTCGGAGCGATTTCGCACGCCAGCAGCGCGCCTGGTCCGATGCACCGGAGCACGAAGCTTTGGAGGTACATGAGACGCGAGCCCATCTCACCGATGGAATCCCACACGTCCTTCGGCGTGGGATTGTTTGCGAGGCGGAGCGATTGGTGCTCCAGAACGAAGGCGTAGAGGACGGGGTGACGACTTCGCAGCCACTCCCGCTTGTTCTTCGGCAACTTCTTGAAGATGGGCGCACCGGCCAGAAACGGCGATGCGATCTCGCCCGGCGCGCGAGCAAACCCAATCCGAGCGCCATGCAAGTCCCACAGGGTGATCCGCCGATGTCGCCGGGCCAACCGCGAGGCGTTGCACCGGATGAGGCGAATCGCCAACTCCTCGGTCGCATCTTCGGCAGTCAGCCCGAACTGACCGGGCGGCAAGACTCGCGGCCGCCACATTTCGAGTTTGTGCTCGCGCCAAGCATCGGGGTATCGACTCCTCGCCATCTTGCAGAGCGTCCTGTGGTACCGCCCGGCGAGGGCGATCAGCTCTCGGGAATAGGTAACCGCGCGTTCGGGCTCGACTTTCCGCCGTGTTCGTGTTCGGGCTTTGGCCACTGGACAGTCCCCTGAAGCTGCCGCAGTTTACTGAGTCAAGCTCGCTCCGTTCGTCGCTAGGTGTTCCGCAGGAAGCGCCGTCTCGACCCTTGTGTCAGGGCACGATGCAAGGCGGGCCAGCGCGATGGAACTTGTGGCGGGATTTCGCCTCCGAGGTTGTGCGGGCACTGACCGGGTGAGTCGAATCCCTGCCCAGCCCGCCGACGGAGGGTCCACCCCGAGAAGTGCGACGGTTGAATGCCCCCAGTACACTCGCCTGCGATGGACACCGCGAAAGCCCGATCATTGCTCAAGCGGATCGAAGCCATCAAGAAGCTCCGCCGCGAGCTTCGTCACGAGGACGGATCGCCCGTCGAGGACGCCAACCGCCGCGGAGAGCGGATGTTCTTCTATCCGTCCTTTCGCCCTGACACGTTCAAGCTGGTCATCGCGTGGCTGCGAGATGCCGAAGCTGCGCTCTACGACGCGGGACACGACGCAACGGCTCGCCGACTCTCTCGCGTGCTGAAGAGCTGCGCGAGACGATCACTCGGAAGCGTTGCCGAATTGCAGCTTGGTGATTTTCTCGCTCCTGGGCACGGCCTGTCCACTGAAGACGGCGACACCGAGGAGTTCGCTCGGGCTTGGATGGGCTTTGACGATCTGGTTTGCCTGCTCGTCGAGGAAGCCCGAACGTACACGGGACTGCAAAGGCGAAGCAAGACTTCACGGGAACCTGACTGGGGCAAGAAGCACTGGACGCGCGAAGAATTCGCCGAGTGGCGTGGGGTCAAGCCGGAGACGATTTCCAAGGAGGTCAGCAAGGCCAAGAAGGACACGGGGCGACCGCCAGCGTGGTACCAGGCGATTCCTGGCAAAAAGCGGGGCTTTCGAGTCATCGTCGCCATCTACCGCCAGATGATGCGAGAAGACAGGGCGGCGCGGCCAACCCGCTGGAAGCGCTCATCGCCATAGCGCCGAGAGCTTGTGGATGGCCTTGTCTCCCTCCTCGTCGCTGTACCCGGCGTACACCATCGTCTCCTCGATGTTCGCGTGCCGCATGAGTCCCATGAGCGTTTCAATCGGAACGCCTTCGCGACGAAGCGTGAAGCCGAAGGTGTGCCGCAGGTCATGAATGCGAATTGATGCTGGAAGCCCCGCGGCCTTGAGTACGTCCTTGAAGACGGGCAGAGGATCGCTGCGAAGCGGTCCTCCGTCTCGCGGATGGGGGAACACGAACGGAGATCCGAGCGGGTTTGCCTTTCGCCGCCGCGCGATGATTGCCGCCGCTTCCTTGGTGAGGGGCACTCGGCCTGCGGTTGCCTTCTGACGCCACACGACGCGAGAGGGCACCAGCAGACATCGCTCCGCCGGATTCCACGCGGAGCACGGTAATTTGAGCAGCGCGTCCTCGTCTTGGTCGGCATAGTTCGCGGGCACAAGGCTTGCTGCCTGCGTGGGGTTCACAAACAACAGGTCCCGCGGAGACAATTCGTTCACTCGCTCGTCGAGGCGACGGGACTGCGCGATTGTGGGGAACACCCGAAGCACGATCGGAATGTCGAGGGGTCCAATCGTGATTCGCCCGTAGCTTCCCCAGTCCTTTTCGTACTGGGCAAACGTAAGGTGGATCAACTCGTCCTTTCGCAAGCCTGTCAGCAAGTAGAACTGGATCATGTCGCGGAACATGCCGCGGAAAGTTGATTGCGCACCCGGGCCGTCCGAAGCGCGGTCGTACTTCTCCCCGGCCCTGAGAAGTCGCTTGACCTCCTGTGGTTCCAGAGCCCGCCGAATCAAAGAGTCTTTGTTCGCCTTCAGCGCCACCGTGACGCCCGTCCACGGGTTGGCCCGAATGTGCTGGCGATCGACGCCGACCTTGAACAGTCCTCGAAGACGTCGCACGTCATCATGAACGGTCTGTGCGGCGGGGTGACTCCGGGGCGTCGTCGCAAGGGCTTTGCCCGAGCGGCTGACCTTCTGACGCCGACGCCATTCGACGTAGCCCTGACAGAGTCCCTGAGTCACCTGCGAGAGCCGAAGCACAGTTGGGGCATCCTCCCGCAGGTACGTCAAAAAGTGGGCAATCCGGCTGCGATACGATGCCATCGACTTCGTGCCAAGGTCGCCTCTGGCGCGAAGGGCTTCGAGAGCCTCCTCAAGGAACTCTCCCAGCCCAATCCGGTCCTCGCCGATCGAGGCCATCGAGAAGTCGCCGCGCTCCATCGAGTTGACCCATTGCTGGGCCCACATCCGCGCCTGCGCAAGCGAGCGACCGAGAGACTTCTTGACCGTCTGGCCGTGCCACTGCCGCTCAAAGTAGTAGTGGGGCGGGCGTCCGCGCTGCCGAAGGCCCTTCGGTCCCCCCTCGACTGCCCGATCGTTGCCCCAATATGCGTGCTTCTCCTGCGCCGAAAGCCCGGCCCTCCGGGAGGCGCTCGCGTTGGGGGAACTTTGGGGGACTCGGGGGCGAATCTGTGCGAATCTACGCGAATCTGTTGGAGGCATGGGCGGGGCTCCGAGAGGCCCGCATTCTACACGAAAAAGCCCCGTTTCTCCGGGAGAAACGGGGCTCGTCGAGCGCCCGAGAATCTTGTCTTCTCGCTTGAAATGGAGCCGGGGGGAATTGAACCCCCGAGCACTCGCGGAATCTCCGGGAGTTTACGCCAATCCCGAGCAGCTCGCAGCGCCAGGCGCAGCGCAGGCCGCACCGGGAGGGAAACGAGGCGCAGGACGCGGTCGGACGGGCGGCCCGACAGGGGGACCGGTCCCGCCCACGTCGCGGCTGAACGACGGGGGCCATCACGCCCCGCCCGACGCCGACCTGGCCCGCCTCGTGGCGGCGTGGGCCAACCTGCCCCCCGACGTGCGTGCCGGGATCGTCGCGGCGCTCGGCATGGCCACGCCCGCCCGCTGACCCCGCCCGACGCTCGACAGAACCGACGAAACCCGCGATGCCACGACGCAGCGAGCCATCGCAGCCCGTTCCGTCGGCGGCAACGTCGGCATGGTTCCTTCCCGCCGGGCTCGCCGACGTGACGCCCGCGGGAACAGCCACGGGTATCGACTGACTTTGTTTCGGATGTCCGGGTGCTTTCAGGCCGATGGCGACGGCGCCCCCTTGACAAACCCCCACGGGCCACGCAGGGATGGGCCAGCACCATTCCTACGATTCCCCGTGACCACCCCACGGAAGCACCACTATGTCCCGCAGTGCTACCTCTCGGGCTTCACGATCGAGCCCGGGTCGTCCCGCCTCTACGTGTTGGACAAGGAATCAGGACGGAGCTACCCCTCACGGATCGGCGACGCCGGGTGCGAGCGGGATTTCTACATCATCGAGCTTGAGGACGATGGCGACCCATTCGCCATCGAGAAGTTCTTCTCCACCATCGAGGCCGGGGGCGCGGAAGCAATTCGGCATCTGATCGAGCGTCGGGCTGTTCCAGAGGGCGACCTCTACGGGAAGTTCGTGAACTTCCTGGCGGTGATGACGGTGCGCGGCCCAGCAGTCCTGGATGCGATCGAGAAGCCGTTCGCGCACGCAATGAAGTCCATCCTGTATCAGGTGACCGGCTCGCGCGAGATGTTCGATCGGATGATGGAGAAGCTGAAGGCCGAGGGGAAGGACGTCAGTGGCGTGACCTACGAGAGCATGCGTGCCTTTGTTCGCAGCGACGACTGTGTGGTCACGATGGGCCAGAACTTCCGGATGAGCTCGTTACTCGAAATGCTCAAGACGGTGGTACCCCTGCTCGCGGCGCGGAAGTGGACGGTCGTCGCAGCCGCCGACGGCGTGCCGGACTTCATCTGCTCTGACCGACCTGTCACGTTGTCGTGGAACCGGGCCGAACTCCTTCACCCGTTCTACAGCCCCGGCCTTGGACTCAAGGACACGACCGTCATGTTTCCCGTGTCCAGGCGGCTCGCGCTGATGGGACTGTTCGACGTGAGCAGCCCACTCCGTGAACTGGACGCCCGCGGCGTGGGGCTCATCAACATGTTCACAGCCATGTACGCCAAGCGGTTCGTCTACTCAGGTGCCAACGACTTTACAGTGAGCATGGGCGAGGACCGCCCGCTCACTGGCCGCCAAGGGTTTGTGGATGCTATCAAAACTGCCGCGGAGGCCTGATCTTCCGGTATCCTTTGTACCGTCGCTCGCGGGGAATCGAAATGACCCAGTACTTCATCAAGACGTCCACCGGTGAGCACGGCCCGATTCCCGAGGATCAGGTGCGGGCGCTCGCAGCAAACGGGCGACTGCAGCCAACGGACCAGATTCGTCCCGACGGCGGCCAGCAGTGGAGGTTTGCGAGGGAAATCCGTGGCTACGTGCCGCCCGCGTCCATTGAGTTGAAGCAGGACCGCCCCGGAGAGGCCGACACGACCCCAACCGCTTCGCGCCATTCCAATGCCGCTTTGATTGGCGCGGTTGCTCTGGGAGCGAGCATCGTGACGGGCACCGTCGTCTGGGCAGTCATGTTCATGTCGCGTTCGGCAGCAATTCCGAACGCGTCTGCTCCTACCGCTCAGCGTGAGGACGTCACTTCCGGCGCGAAGCAGTCAGATACGTCGACTTTGCCAGCCAAGCCTGTACCCACTCCTTGGCAAATTCAAATGGATGCGCAGGTTGCACTCGATGCTGGCAACCTGGACTTGGCTGAACGTCTATTCCGGTCACTCACTGAGATCGAGCCAACCAACGCTGACCACCACATCTCAATCGGTAGAGTGCTGCTGAAGCGAGAAGATGCTGGCGGTGCTGCTGCCGCTTTCCGATCTGCGCTGCGGCTCGACGCCAACAGTGCGGGTGCGCTCGACGGATTGGGGGACGCCCTGCTCGCCGCCAAGGAGATCCGTGGGGCGGTGGAGTCATGGGAAAGCGCCTTGGCGCTGCGACCCCGAGATGCCACCCTCAGCATGAAACTGCTGTTGGTGTACACCCTCGCAGAGAAGTGGGACAAGGCGGTCCCTCTTGCGGAAGGGCTCGCGGAGCAGAATCGCAAACTACGGGACTCCCCGATCAACCGACCGATCAAGACATCGTCACTCGCGATGCTTGCGTCGGCGTACTCGGGTGCGGGCCGATCAGGCGATGCGGAGGCTACTTACCGCGAAATCCTCTCGATTGACCCTTCACACCCCGGGGCTTTGTTGGCTCTCGCTGGCATCGCATTTGACAAACGAGACCTGATCGCCGCCCGCTCCATGCTTGGACGCATCGAGTCGCCGACCGCTGATTCCCTCTTCTTGCTGTGTCGCGTAGAAGCCCTGTCTGAGGACATACCCGCCGCCGTCCGCGCCGCGAAACAGTCTCTTGAGAAGGACCCGAATCAGCCGTCCCGATGGTTCGCACTGGCAGTGCTCCAGGGCGCTGCGGATCAGCTCCCCGAGGCAGTTGCCTCAGTCGATAGGGCCATTGCTGGCGACGCCGACAACGCGAAGTACAGGTTGCAGCGCGTGCGTTTTCTTGTGGCCGCTGATCGGTTTCAGGAAGCTCTGGATGAAGTGGACAAGGCGAAGTCCAAGGGGGCATCCGCCGTGGAAGTTTACCTCTTGCGAGGAAGATCGTTGGTGGGCCTCGGCCGACTGACGGAGGGTGTAGCGGCCCTCAGACTCGCGGTGTCCGAAGGAACTGATTCACGTACGGCGGCTACATCCCCTCAGGCAGTCGCCTTTGCAAAGCAAGCCGCCTTGGCCCTCGCGCAGGTGCTTTCTGAGCAGGAGAAGTGGGACGAAGTCGCGGATGTGTATGGAACGATCGAGAAGATGTCCGACGACGATGGGGGCAAATGGAAGGAGCGAAAGGCGCTCGCACATAGACGTGATGCCGTCGCGCGGTTCAAGCGAGGCGACATTGAGGGGCAGTTGCGACAACTGCGACTTGCGGTGGATGCGTCACCGACCGCCACGAACAAGGCGGCGCTCGTCAACGGCTTGGCGCTGAAAGCACTGAGTCAGATGCAAGCACGTCAGAACGATGACGCACGTCGGGTGGTTCAGGAAATCGCACTCTTGGACCGTTCAGAAGCGGCGAAGTTGACTCGGATGATCGAAGAGGGCGAGGATTTGGATCGCATGGGTGAGGAACTCCGACGTCGACGGGAGCAAGTCCCAGCGGTGCTTCCGTCCGTTCCCACATCCGGCACCGTCGAGTCCCGTATCGAAGGCAACTTCGATGGGCTCGATTACGGCAATATCTACGAATTGCAGAATGGACAGATCTGGAAGCAGACGGACTACTACATCTGGATTCGGATTGCCGTGCTCCCTCGCGTAATCATCTTCAAGGATGGAGCGAGCTACAAGATGAAGGTTGATGGCATCGATCGTGCCGTTCGAGTCGAGCGATTGAAGTGATTCGATGACGCCCCTTGCGGGGTGTTTCGCCCCTCCACTCGCGAACTCGGCCAACAGGGGGGCAGTTCGCTGGCCGCAGCATAACCCTCGACCACCGCCACACCGTGCTTCAAGGAAGCCGCAGGAAGGCGGCTGCTCCCTCGACCAGGGAATCGTAGCGGTGCGTGAATATGGCGCTGAGCAGCAGCTTCGCTCCGCCGCAAAAAAACTCTCCGCAGGCGCTGCGAATTGGCCCTCGCGCCGGAAATAAGGGTTTGGGGGGCGGGCCCGTCGCCCGACGCCCCCCGGCAAGGAGACCACCGTGACCCGAATCGGACTGACCTTTGACGAGTACTTCGACCTCCGCCTCAAGCCCCGGGCGGGCGCGGACCGCGCGTTCCTGGCTGCCGCCGACATGGAGCGGGAGGGGATGTTCCCGATGGCGACGGTTGTCGCGTCGAACCACCTGCGCTCCCGCGGCTATGACTGCCGCCCCGCGATCCTCGACGCGCTGATTCGGCAGGGGGTGGTCACGCCATCGAAGCCGGACGCATGGACGCAGGCCGACGTGGACGTCGCGGCCGATCACCTTGAACAGGCGAGTATTCTCACGCCCTTTGCGGCGTTGTGCATGACCGTTGGGTGCAGGTATGCCGACTTCCTTCTCGCCCTGCGAGAGGCTGCGGAGCGTGAGACGGCCAAGTACGGGCGGCCCGTGCCCGCTGACGACACCTACTTCGTCTTGCATGTCGTGCCGCCCAGGGCGACCACCCCGGCGCGGGTCTCGTTCACATTGTGCGACGACGTCCGCGAGAGGCTCGAGCGTGGCGAGGAGGTCTAATGCCCGACCCCTCACCGATCGAGATTGAACTCACGCCCGACCTGCTCGACTACGCGCGGCGGGTTGGATTCGCAGCGGCCAAGCAGCACTGCGAGCCGGGCGTCAGCCACGACGATGTTGTGCAGGAAGCCCTCCTCCACCTGATCGCCAAGCCGCCCGTATGGGACCCGGCCCGGGGTGCGAGCCCGAAGACGTTGATCTTCGTGATCGTGAAGACGGCGGTGCTGAAGTACGCGGAGCGAGAAGAGCGTGCCCTCAGGAACTTCAAGACGCTGCGCGTGGCCGCAGACACGAGACAGAACGCGAGCGAGGGCGTCTACGAGGATCCCAAAGGACGGGAGATCGCCAGCAGCCGGACGGTCGGCCTGTCGAAGTCGTCCTGGGCAACGGAGGACGTGTTGGAGTTCATCGACAACGAGGACAGCCGTGCGCTGTGCCGCACGATCATGGAGTGCGACGGGAACGTGAGCGAGGCCGCGAGACGGCTCGGCATGAAGGAGAGCACGGTCAGATACCGGCTCGGTTTGCTGATCCCGAAGCTGCTGGCCAAGGGCTTCAAGGTTGTCTCAGAAGGAGAGTTTCATGAACGGAAACGCGGTCAAGGATGACCTGCTGCTCACGGCCGCCGGGGTCGAGATCGAGGCCGCGGGCAAGGATGCCCGCCCCAAGATCAGCGTCGTCGCCTACACGGGCCGCATCATGCGCGTGCCCGGCTGGGGCGACATCGCGATCGACCTGGCGGGGTTGGAAGCGGGCGGCCAGGTGCCGCTGCTGGCCGACCACAACGCCAGCGTCGGCAGCGTCGTCGGCCACGGCGAGCCCGCCGTCGCCAACGGGCGGCTCGTCGTTGCTGGCGTCGTCAGCGGCGCTGGCGAACCGGCGCGGCACGTCGTGGAGATGGCCCGGGGTGGTTTCCAGTTCCAGGCGTCGGTCGGCGTCGCGCCCACCGATCACGAGCGGGTGAAGCCCAATCAGTCAGTCGAGATCAACGGGCGGTCGCTGTCGTCGCCGGGCGGTTTCACGCTCGTGCGGCGCGGTCGGCTGCGGGAAGTCAGCATCACGCCCGTTGGAGCCGACGCGGAAACGTCGGTGGCCATCGCGGCATCACGCCAAGGACGGTCGAACATGCCAAGCAGCACTGTGGACGAGAACCAGATCCGCGCCGACGAGCGCGATCGCCTCAAGCAGATCGAGATCACCTGCACGCCCTGCACGGGCTCCGACTGGGGCACCGCGCAGAAGCGAGTCGATGACATGAAGGCCAAGGCCATCTCGGGCGAGATGACGGTCGATGAGCTGCGGGCCAACGTGCTCGAAGTGCTCCGGGCGTCGCGGCCCAAGTACTCGGGCGCGTTCGGCAGCGAGAGCGGCAGCATCCCGCGGTCGCGCATCCTCGAGGCCGCCATCCTGAAGCGAGCGGGCTTCGCGGTCCTCGCCGAGAAGGCCCTCGGTCCTGCGTGCATGGAGGCGGCCGACGGCCTGCGGGTGGCCCACACGTTGGACCTCTGCCGAGCAGCCCTGCACTACGAGGGCGTCGAGGCCCCGACCGACCGCGAAGGCATGGTGCGGGCGTCGCTCACGACGCACACGCTCGCCGAGGCGCTCGGCGGCGCAGTGAACAAGGTGCTGCTCGATGGGTACCAGGAGAGCCCGGCGACCTGGCGCTCCTTCGCGGGCGTCCGGTCGGTGCCGGACTTCAAGACAGCGACCGCCATCCGCCCATCGTTCACCGGCTCGCTTCAGCAGGTCGCTCCCGGTGGCGAACTGAAGCACGGCGGCGCTGAGGAGGCGACGACCCAGTACAAGGTGGACACGTTCGGCAAGATCTTCTCGATCGACCGCCGCGACCTCATCAACGACGACCTGTCGCTGTTCGACAGCGTCGCCCGCGCGATGGGCCAG
>JBGALI010000027.1:0-45614 GCA_044223975.1 Phycisphaerales bacterium
ACGAGAACTCGATCGCCCGCCGCGCGAGTTCGACGGGCTTCTCGGTGAGGTGGACCATGCTCTGCGGGTTGACCTTCTTGATCGACCACGTGTCCGGCACGTTGGCCGGGCCGAAGAAGCGGTGCGCCGCGCCGTCCTTCCAGCCGTAGAAGCACCACTCGTGATTGCCCATGAAGTCTTTGCGGGTCAGGACTGGATGCTCCTTGATCCAGATGATCGCCTGCGCGAAGTAGAGCTCGCAGCGCTTCAGCACCGGCGGGTAGTTGCCGCAGTTGGCGTAGCCGCCCCAGATGTAGAACGTGCCGCCGGGGATCAGCACGCGGGTGATGTTTCCAAACCACGCCGCGAGCAGCCGGTCAAACTCGTCGTCGGACACGAAGTCGTTGGCGAGCGGCCTGTCCTTGGCGCGGAGCTTCTTGTGCGTGGCGCGGCTCTTCTCAGGGTAGCGGTTGAGGTCGGCGCTCTGCTGGTCGTGCTGGTCTGGGTCGGCCTTCTTCCCGAGCGCGAACGAACTTAGACCGGCGACGATCGCGTTGTTCGAGCGGGGCTCGACCTTCACGTTGTACGGCGGATCGGTGTTCACGAGGTGGATCGGCTGGCCATCGAGCAGGCGGTCGAGATCCTCGGGCTTTGACGAGTCACCGCACATCAGGCGGTGGTTGCCGAGCACCCAGATGTCGCCCGGCACCGTCGTCGCTGCGTCCGGCGGGGCCGGCACATCGTCCGGATCGGTCAACCCCTCGTTGCCCGCGGGAGCCATGATCGCGCTGAGGTCCTCGGCGCTGAAACCGAGCAAGGCCATGTCGAACTCAACGGACTGCAGGTCTGCCAGTTCCAGCGGCAGGAGTTCCATGTCCCACGACGAGAGCTCGTGCAGCTTGTTGTCGGCAATCCGCAGCGCCCGCACCTGATCGGCGGTGAGCTCGCGCGCGATATGCACCGGCACCTCGGCAAGCCCGAGCTTCTCGGCGGCCTTGAGCCGCGTGTGCCCGGCGATCACCACGCCCTCGCTGTCGACGACGATCGGGACGCGGAACCCGAACTCCGCGATGCTCTTGGCGACCGCGTCGATCGCGCCCTCGTTCTTGCGGGGGTTCTTCTCGTACGGCTTCACATTGGCCAGCGGCCACATCTCGATCTTCATGCCTTGCTCCTTGCGGCGTCCACGAATCCGTTCATGCCCCGCCGCACGCGCGATCGGAGCGGTTGAAAACCTGCTGAACCAGCGCTGAAGTCCGGTTGAAGGCAGTCGTTCCCCGCCACCCCGTTGGCCACGGGTCCGCCCACGTTGGCCCACGTCGCGTTCCTGGCGGACGGGCGTACCAACCCCGCCAGCCGCTCCCCCCGCGCCCGGACCGGCGAAACAAACTCAGTCGGGTAGCGCGGCTGTTCCCGCGGGCGTTGGATCTCGATCCCGGCCCGGGAGTACCTAATCACTCCCGACCATCCCCTCAGTTGCCCCATTTTCGCTTCATCGCTCAAGCGCGCGCGCGCACAAGCGACCGGGCGGCGTCGCTCAAGCGCCGCCGCCCGGGGGGTACGGGGGGTGCGCGCGCGCACGAGCGACAGACCGCCAGCGCCATACAACCGTCGCTCATGCGCTTCGCCGAAGCGCTCAAGCGCGTGCGCGCGCGAGCCACGGGCGGTCCGGTTCGCAAGGTCGCGGGTCATGACAGCACCTCCGTGACGGGCTGCGGGGCGGTCGAGTACTGCGCTCGGTGCGACCTACCGACCGTCCAGCGGTGGATCAGACCCTGCGCCTGACCGACCTCGAGCAGGTCGTCGGTGCGTCGCAGGGACAACCCAGCCGCCTTGGCGGCCTCGTGAATCTCAGACTTCGACAGCGGCTTCTCAGACACGAAAGCTTCGGCGAAGCGCTCCGCGTCCCACTCCGGGGACGGCTCGCCCTCGGCCTTCTTCTCGTCCTTGCGGCGTGCCGGTCGCTCGCTTCGGAGAAGCGCCGGATCGAGCCCCGGATCGACGTCCCACACCGGGAACGTCCACCGCAGGCCCGCGGGGTCGATGGGAGCCCACGACCGCACGGCGGCGTCGAGCACGACGCACCCGTCCTCCTCGTGCGGCCGCAGAACAAGGTGGCTGTCGGTCGCCCGGCTCTGGCTGCCCGCGCCGGCTCCGACGTCCGTCACGCTCTTGCCCGACTGGTTTCCCTTGCTGCTGTGGTGGATCAACACAAAGCAGCAACCCAGGCGGTCGGCATATGAGTCGATCGCGTTGTAGACGCTGGCCATCGTCGCGTTGTCGTTCTCGTCACCGCCCAGGGGCATGAAGCGGTAGAACGCGTCCAGCACGATCAGCCTGAACCGGCCAGGCTCAAGCCGGTCGAAGTACGACCTCAGGGCGAAGATGTCCCGCAGCCGCCCGCGCAGGTTGTCGATCGCCACGTGCCGACCGACGCGGGCGTAGTCCATGCCCCGCGCCCGGGCGACCTGCGGGATGCGCGACGCGCTGGTTTCGCGGTGCAGCTCGTTGTCGATGATGAGCACATCGCCGGCGACGGTCTCGTATCGCCCAAGCCAAGGGCGGCCCGCCGCGACGGAGAGCGCCAGGTCGAGCGTGAGCCAGCTCTTGCCCGTCTTGGGCGCGGCGATGACATTCATCGTCTCGCCCTCGCGCAGCAGCTTGTTGATCACAGGCGGACGGAGCGCCGGGTACTGGGCTGACAGATCAACCGCCAGCACGAACGCCGGCTCCAGCGGATCGACGGGGAGGGCCGCCGGCTGCGTCACCAGCCCCGACAGGTCCACGCCGGATGTCTGCGGCGCGCTGCCGAACCCCTCGGCCCGCAGGGCGCTGGCGGCCTTGGACCAATCGCCGCCGTGCTCGAGCATCGCGTACACCGCGAAGGCCGCGTAGCCGCGCTGCGGCTCGAACGGCGGGGCGTTACTGGAGAAGACATAGAAGACGCCGTCCTTGAGCGTCGCGCTGGTGCCCGCCGACTTGCCGGGCCGTCGCCAGTGCTCGTTGCTTCCCGCGCGGGCGAGCGTCCACCCGTGGCGGCGGAGGACGTCACGAACGTCGCCCCGCGCGTTGTACTCATCGCCCGGCCGCTGGCCAGCGCAGGCATCGTGCGAGTCAGCCTGCTTGCCGGGCAAGGGACACGGACCATCCACGACCGCGCGGGGAGTTCCGTCCAGCGCCCATGCGCAGCCCAGCAGCACGTCGCGCTCGTCGGCGCTGATGACCGGAGGGGAGCACAGGTCGCCCTGAAGGATTGCGTACCCCTCCGAGGGGGCGCACAGGAACATGCCTCCCTCGCCGCGGGTCTCGATCAGCGTGACGACGACGTGCCAGCGGCCGGCGGGGTCCTGTCGAGGGGTGACGTTCTTGGAGCCCACGACAAGATCGCCCGGGCTATCGGTGTCGATGCGCTTGCTGGCGAGCTTGGTGTTGCCGCAGACGGGGCTCTCGCAGCGGTACACAACGTGGCGGCCGCCCGACGGGGTCGACTCGATCACCAAACGATCGATCAGCCCGGGCGACGACGCCTCGACGGCGTCGCGCCACACGGCGAAGGCTTCGCCGCCCAGGTCGAAGTCGATCATCTCCAGGTTGCCCGAGACCGCGCCGCACACCAGGCACACCGCGTGCGTCGACGCCTTGAACCAGACCGTGAGTTCGGCCTTCGACGGCAACCGGCTCTGATAGTCCTTCCATGCGGGCAGCGCAACACGCTTGTCCTCCGCGGTGCGGACGGCGGGCAGCGCGCAGAGCCCCGCCGCGACGAAGGCCGCAGCGTGTCCGCGAAGGACGCCGTTCGAGATGGGAGGTGCGGGCTCGGCCATCAGAATGGGATCTCGTCGTCGGGGATGCCGTACGTGGTGCCCGCTGGCGCGGGCCGGTATTCGGGAGCGGCGTCGGGGTCGTCGAGCCGGGGTGGCTTGTCGCCGAGGCGGCACGCGACGATCCGCTCGTACTGGTCGCCCGCTTTCTTCTCAACCGTGATGGCCAGCGTGGGCGCAAGCGCTCCCGCCTCGGCCAACTCCACCGCGTGCTCCGTGCCCTCCGGCAACGGCTCGGCCGAGCGGGCCCGCCACCACGCCTCGGCCTTCGTCCGCGCGTAGCCGGTGTGGTCGAAGCAGACCCACTCGCGGAAGTAGCGGTTGAAGCCGGCGCGGTACTCGACCCGCATCGTCAGCGGAGCGGCGGGGTCGCTGCGCTTCATGTGCACGTGGTACGTCGTCTCGCTGACGCGGTGCTCTTCGCGCGTGGCCTGGCCGGAAAGCACGCCCTCGGTGGTGGCCTGCGCCTCGTGCTTCTGCTTATTGGGCTCCGGGAACGCGTGGCCGCACTCGGGGCAGATCTGGTAGCCCGCGGCGATGAGAGCGTGGCACTCCGGACACTCCTTGACCGGAGCCTCGCCGTTGCCCTTGCCAGGCTCGTCGATGCGGATCGCGTCCACCGGCCCGTGGCGCATCACATTGCCGCCGAAGTCCAGCACGAGGCAGTCGGACTTGCCCGGGTGCAGCCGGAAGCCCCGGCCAACCATCTGGTAGTACAGGCCCGGCGACATGGTCGGCCGCACGAGCGCCACGCAGTCGATGTGCGGAGCATCGAATCCGGTCGTGAGCACGTTCACGTTGCACAGATACTTGAGATCGCCCCTGCGGAAACGGCCGAGGATGGCGCTCCGCACGCCGTCGGGCGTGTCGCCGGAGACGAACCCGCACTCGATGCCGTGCTTGGTCTTGAGGACCTCCACGATGTGCTGGCCGTGTCGGATGCCCGACGAGAAGATGAGCGTGGCCTGCCGACCCTTGGTGTGCTCGACGATCTCGGCGCACGCGCCTTCAACCAAGCCCTGCCTGTCCATGAGGTCTTCAACCTCGCTGGCGACGAACTCGCCGGCGCGGACGTGCAGGTCATCGGTGCTCACCTTCTCGCGGCCCGCCTTGGGCTTGAGCTGCGACAGAAAGCCCTGCACGATGAGCTCGCGCACGCCGACCTCGTAGCAGACGTGGTTGAGGATGTTCTCAGCACCGCAGATCGAGCCAGACTTCATGCGGTACGGCGTGGCGGTCAGCCCGATGATCCGAACGAGCGGGTTCACCGCCTTGGCGTCGGTGATGAACTGGCGGTACATGCCGTCGTCCTCGGCGGGCACCATGTGCGCCTCGTCGACGATGATCAGATCGACCGGCCCCAGATCGGCGGACTTCTTCCAGATGCTCTGGATGCCCGCGATCGTGACGGCATAGCCGAGGTCCTTGCGCTTCAAGCCAGCGGAGTAGATGCCCATGGGCACGTCGGGCGCGATGTGCCTGAGCTTGTCGGCTGCCTGCTCGAGCAGCTCCTTGACGTGAGCAAGGATCACGACGCGGCCGTTCCAGTGCGCGACGGCGTCACGGCAGATCGTCGCGATCACCGGCGTCTTCCCGCCGCCCGTGGGAATCACCACGCACGGGTTGTCGTCGCGCGAGCGCAGGTGGTCGTACACCGCACGCACGGCTTCGAGTTGGTAGGGACGCAGCTCCATCAACGGTTCACCTCGCGCTCACGCCGCTGCTCGCTCTCCCAGTACACGCTGTTGGGTCCCGACTCCTCCGAGTAGTCGTCCTCGGCAGTCGGGCTTTCGTCATCCAGACAGCGCGAACACCCGGTCCTCGGGCCGCGCAGGCACCGGGCGCAGATCTGGAATTTGGACCGCGTGTCGCGGCCGCAACACAGGCAGCAGTGCAGCTCGTCACTCGGCGGCGCGTCGGACTTGGGTGATGACTTCAACGCGGACAAGGGACTTGCCTCCTGGAGTCACCGGGCCTCGCTCGACAACCAGCAGGTCGATCTGCGCGTCGTCGCGGTAGACGCCGCCGTGCTCGAGCGCGTCGAGCAGGGCCTTCTGCACGTTGTCCAGATCGCGCCGCCGCCGATCGGGCGGGCAGACCGTGACATGCACGGCCAGGCGACCGGCCAGCGGCGGATCACGCCCCAGCCGAGCCGCGAGGGCCGAGCACACCGCCTTGCGGAAGCGCCGGCCCTCGCGGCTGATCAGCGTCGCTTGCCCAACCCGCCGCCAGTAGTGGTTCACCGACGGCGGATAGGGCAACTCGAACGACCTGGCTCCGGGGCTCACCGTTTCCAAGGAGGCGTGCTCCCCGGGCCGGTCGTCGCCGCCGCGGGCCGGGCCGCGACGGGTGACGCGCCGCCCTTCTTGACGTACCCCTTGACGACGTTGGTGAGCTCGCCGGTGTCGTCGCGCTTCTTGGTCGCGACCTTCACAACCACCGGCAGGTTGTGCAGCTCGCTGCTGTCCTTGGGGAGCATCACGCCGACGGCTCGGCACAGCGCCGAGAGCGTGCCCTTGGCGATCGCCACCGTCTGCGAGTTGCTGTGCTTGAGCATCAGTCGGTCCCAGACCTTGCGGCCTTTCTGGGCTCCGTCGACGACCTCAAGTTCCAGCTGCAGGTACTCGCCGGAGCCGACCTTGGTCGCCTTCATCTCGGAGGCGACGATGACGGCGAGGTACTCCCCGGGCGGGAGCGGCTCGAAGGCCACGTTGGGATCGACTTCGTTCGCGTTGAATCCGTTCAGACTTGCCACGCTTCAGGCTCCTTCTTCTGGTGATGGGGTTTCGGCGGCGAGCACGGGCTCGCCGGTCGTGCTGGTGTTGGTGGTTGGGGCCGCGTCGCCGCGCACGCACGCGGCGAAGACGCGGTAATCAAGCGGCATCTCCTCGGGCAGCGGCAGGCGGCTCTTGGCGACGTGCGCCGGCCGCTCGGTGGTGCGGATGACCCGCTCGCCCGTTCCGATGCCCTGGTGCTTGGCCTTGTTGAAGCCCTCCTCTACCTTGCGGGTGTGCACGCGGTAGGTGGCGAAGAGCACCTCGTCGCACCACTCCTGCACGAGCGCGCTGGCGAGCTTGTGCAGCCGCGGGCTGTAGCGGTCGTACGGCTCGGTCTCGGGGTTCTCGAACTTGTCGATCTTGGCGTGCGCGATGAGGATCACGCCGATGCCGCGGTCGCTGCGGAGCGCGTCGAGCGCCCCGAGCACGGCGCGCCACTTGTCGATCGCGTAGGTGTACCCCTTGGCGTACCCAATGTCCTCGATAGAGTCGACGCCCTTGTCCGAGCAGACCTCCGCCCAGATAAGCCGCTCCAGCCAGTCCAGCGAGTCAATGACGACGGTCTTGTACCCGTGGTCGTTCGTGTAGAGCGACTCGAGCGTGGCCATCACCTGGCCGAGGCTCGTGGCGAGCGGGAACGACTCGCAGTCGATGTCGCCAAGACCGTCTTCAGTGGGAATGAACACGGGCTGCTCGGCCATCGCGCCAAACGTGCTCTTGCCGATGCCGTGCGTGCCGTAGAGCATCACGCGGCGGGGCTTGGGGCTGCGCCCCTTGCGGATCTGCGTCATCAAAGTCGATGCGTCCATGGGTTCTCCGTTTTGGTGTTGGTGCTGGTGTTCAATGTCCGCGGGCCAGATGTCGCGGACGTAATCGCCCTGTCCCAGCCGCACGAGCGGCAGTTCAGCGGTGTTGTGTGAGTGGGTGGGCATGGCTGTCGCGCAGTGGGGCGAGCCCTATATCTGCGCGCCGCGCGAAAAGTGTCGCGCTACTCGTCGATTCCGCTTTCGATCAGCCGCTCGCGGATCGCGTCCACCGAGCGGTAGACGCTGCCACGGGCCAAGGCCTGCTCGCGGGCCACGTCCGAGACGCTCCCGAAGTGCTTGAGGTCCTCAGCCACCAATCGCTCGCGGCGCTCCAGCGGGGCGAGCGCCTCTTCCAGATCAATCCGCAGCCCGACATCGCGAGAAGGCGAGCTGGCAGCATGGTCGACCAGCTTGTCCGGGTTCGGCTTGCCGAAGACGACCTCGAAAGCCAGCGGACTCTGCGCCGGTCGAACGATGCGTGAGCGGGCCTTGCGGGCGAGCGCCATGTACGTCAGGTCGAGCACGCGGCACGCAAAGGTGTGTGCCTTCGACTTCGCGGGATTGAACCGTGGCGACGCAATCACCAGCGCGGTAAGCATCTCCTGGCTCGCGTCCTCGGCGTCCTGCTCGTTGAGGCTGAACGCCTTGCAGAGGCATCCGACGCGGTAAGCGATGCGGTCCATCGCGTACTGGTCAATGAGCGTGAATGCCGCTTCGGCGCTCGGCTCGGACTGCGATGGGGTGGAGGTCGGACGGGACAGCTTGGTAAGAGTCGGCATCGGCGGGTTCCCTTGATGGGGATGGGTCGATGCGGTGCACGTCGCACCGCGTGTACCCGCCGCGGCGGTTTCACAAACCGCGCGTCGCCAAATGCACAAGCACGCCGCCGGGGCCAGTGATTGCGGCCCGGGCAGCGTGCAAGATTCTCAGTTTCAGTTTCACGAACCGAGCGGATCTGAAACCAGCCGCTCAGCCCCTGAACTTGCGGACGTAGTCGATGTTGTCCGCGCCCGACCACAAGAGCTTGAGTTCGGCGTCCGGTTCCTCGTTGAGGCAGCGCGTCACGGTCGCCTTCGAGATGCCTAGCCGTTTGGCCAGGTCCTGCTGCTCGGGTCGCGGCAGGAGCTTGGGCTCGCCCCGCTCGGCGGTCGCGTGGAAGTGCGCCTTGGCCGAACGCAGGTGCTCGCGGAGTTCTCGCTTAAGCCCGTCGATCGCGGCAGCCCGCGACTCCCGCTTCTTCTTTGGCTTGGCGGCACGGATCTGCGCCGGCGTCGCCAGCCCCGCCCGCTCAAGATGACCGAACTGGAACGCCTGCCACGCATCTGCGGCCCGCCACGCGGCCCCGTCGGCCGCGACGACCTCGCCGAGCGAAGCAAGCGTCGCCCGCGCCGCGTCGGCAGCCGCCTTCACCGGCTCGCTCCAGTGCGACCGTCCCGGCGTGAGCACGATCGGCGGCTTCTTGGCTCCTGCCAACACCTCGTGCAGCGCCGTCAGCAGAGTTGCTTCATCGGGGCTCGCGATCAGGAAGACCGGGATCTGCAGCGCGGACCGAGGCTCCCAGTGCCCAAGTCGCACCGATCCGGGCAGTGTGCCAGCAGGTTCATGCGCGGTCTTGATGTTCAGCGCCATGCAGAGTTGCCGTCTCAGCTCGCCCGGATTCACCGCGTGGAGCACGACATCGTCGAGCGAGAGATCCACGCGATCGGTTCGCCCCTCGTCGCACACCCCGACTAGCTGCCCATTGCGATGGCGCACCACGCGCAGCGGCGGCCTGCCCGGCTTGGGAGCCGGGTGAGCACTGGCGTGGTGCGCGGTGGGCACGAGCACCGGCTCGATCGCCGGCAGCGCCGAACCGCACCGCTCCCTCCATTCCGCCATCACCGCTGTGCCGGTTGGCCGCGCTTCGATGAACTGCCAGAGGAGATCAAGCGACACTTCCCACCACCCTCAGCAAGGTCGGCGTGAAACGCCGACGCGCAAGCCAGTCGTGGACCAGCGGCGCATCCGACTCGCGGTCGAAGACCGCCGCGTTCGGTGGCTTGATCGCCACCGATCGTGGGCGCTCCCCGTGCGTGAACTTGATCTTGAACACGGCCTTGAGCAGCGAGGCCGACCGGGGAATGGATCGGCGGATGTCGGCGAGCGCTGCGAACACATCGTCGGCCTGATGGATCTCGACGTGGCGCTGCTGGCAATCGTGCCGCCAACGGAGCTCGGTCAGCCGCACCCACTCGATGCCGTTCACGTCCGAGCAGACCAGACAGTCGGGGCCGCGATCGATGATGGGTGCAAGCGAGAACCTCCCGTTGACCTCGGTGCTGAAGATCGACTCGCTGTTGAAGAGCCGCTTGCCGAACGCGCGGCAGTACTCCTCGGTCTCGCCCTTGGCGTCCGCATGAACCGCGAGCTCGCCCAAGGCCCGATCGAAGATCACGATGTCGTACTTCTCGGGCCGGTAGAACACGCTCGACGACTCGCCGTTCTCGATGGTCCCCTCGCGCCGCAGCTTCTCGCCGTGCCGCACCAGGAACCACACCGCGTCGTCCTTCACGAACGGGAAGACGCGAGATCCGCGACCCTTCTTGCGCGTCTCGAAGTATGCGTCCAGATCCTCCTGCAGCCCCTGGATGATCTGCTCCTGCACGCCCCGAATACTCGGCAGGTGCGTCGCAACACTGGGGAAGTGCTCAAACTTCTTGGTGCGGATCAGGTACCGCTCGGCGTGGTAGCGCTGCAGCACCTCGGGATCATCAAGCCAGATCCGCACCGCCAGGTCCGCCGGCGAGAGACTCGGCGTCTCGCCGAGGGGAATGGCCGCGCGCCGCGCTTCGTCGAGCAGGTCCTCGTACATCTCCGGGGCGGAGAGTTCGTCGACGAAGAACAGCGCATCGAGAAGGGGATCGGGCGCATCGTCGCCCGGCTCGATGAGGAGCGTCGCCAGACGGTCGATGTTGAGCGGGCTGGCGGCCAGAAGCTCCTGCAGCGCGGGCCACCGCTCGGCGTGCCCGGCGAGGAACCTCACCAGCAGGCCGGGGTCGATTTGCCGGAGGATGGACGGGCTTGAGAAACGGCGCAATCTGAAGCTGGACGACATACGAAACCTCCCCGACGGTCTCCGCCCGCCGGAAGCGTGTTTGAACCCCCGGATGGCGTCACGCTGAAGCCGTTTGTGCGGGTTCTGTTGGTCCGCATGGTACCCGTGTCAAATCGCAATTGTTAGGGACATGACAGGGCTTCCACAGGTTTTCCTCGGACACGTGGAAGACCTGTCGGAACGCTCGCTTTTCCAAGCACTTGCGCCCATTTCCGGCGCTGTCCGGACCAGTCGGCAAGGGCCGCAACCTCCCGAAGATGCGTTTCCCGCAGGGGGTCCCGTCCGCGCCGGACCCGGGGCAGAAAGAGGATCGCCTCCTGGATGTCCGGCGCGAGCAGAGTGAGGTTCAGAATCTGGGTCACCCGCGCCCGTGTGACGTGCCCGATCCGCGCGATGTCCGCCTGATCGGGAACCGCCCCGGACCTGATGAGCCCGTCCATCTTGATCGCGAGCGCCATGAGCCTCGACACCCGCGGCACGCTCCCCTCCGGCGTGGTCTCCGTGATTGGCGCTGGCCCGGGCTTCATCTCCCGGCGGCCGCGGCTCCGCATCGAGAAATGGATCTGCTTCGTGACGGTCACGCCGGTGCTCATGCGTCGATCTCCTCGGGGTCGGTGAAGTTGCCGTCATGAAACGTGACGCTGATCGACTCGGTGACGGCGTCGTACTCAACCTGACGGACGAGCAGTTGGACCAGCCGCTCGCGTTCCTCGGTGGTCAGGTGCTCCCAAAGCGGATCGAATGACTCGATCGCGCCGGCGAGCTCGTCCTCATCAAGCACGCGAGATGTGATTGCCTTGATCCGGCCTTCGAGCCGCCGCACCTCGGCGTCGAGTTCGCGGATGTCCTCCCGGAGCCCGGACGCCCGCGCTGCTGAGCCGTTCTTGTCCTTGCCCGTTTCGGTGAGGCTTCTCAGCTCGCTGCGACATTTCTGAAGTCGCTCGCTCGCCGCACCCCGGGACTCCTCCATCGCTGCCGCCTGCACGCGGAGCCGTTCCTGCGCGCGGACGACCGACTCAGCGACGAGCCCGTCGTCCTTTCCGAGCGCTCGGAGCTGGTCGATCACGAACTTCTCAAGCTCGAACGCCGGGAGCGACGGCCCCGGACATTCCTTCCAGCCACGCTTCTGGGCCTTCTGGCAGACGTAGTAGCGGTATCGCTTGGGGCCGTCCGTGGCGAAATGGTGGCCCATCGCGCAGCCGCAGGCCCGGCACTTCACCAGTCCCCGCAGCAGCGCACCGTGCTTGTTGCTGTAGCCCTTCCCTGCGTGCGTGCGGTTCTCGCGGAGCGTCTCGCCCACGCGGCGGAACAGGTCCTCATCAACGACTGCCTCGTGGAGTCCGTCGTAGACCTCCGTCTTGTACCTCACCTTTCCAAGGTACGTCACGTTGGTCAGCAGCTTGAACATCGTGGACTTCTCGAAGCGGTGCCCTCCCCGGGCGAGCCCGTTCTTGGTTGTCCAAGACTTGTTCGACAGGCCACGCTCCTCGAGCCGCTTGATCGTCTGCTGGACCGAGCGGCATTCGAGGTACAACGCGAAGATCTCGCGGACGAGCTTCGCCTCGGCCGCGTTCACGACGAGCTTGTTGCCGCCGGGCGAGAACTCGATGTCGTAGCCCAGGACTGGTGGCCCGCCGCCCCAGCGTCCTTTCTTGCGGGCGGCCGCGATCTTGTCCCGCGTGCGTTCGGAGATGATCTCCCGCTCGAACTGCGCGAACGAGAGCAGGATGTTGAGCGTCAGCCGCCCCATCGAGTGGGTCGTGTTGAACTGCTGGGTCACCGAGACGAACGACACGTTGTGCCGCTCGAACGTCTCCATCATGCGGGAGAAGTCCAGCAGCGAGCGGCTTAGGCGATCGACCTTGTAGACCACCACGCAGTCGATCTTGCCAGCCTGAATGTCCGCCAGCAACCGCTGCACCGCCGGCCGTTCAATGTTCCCGCCCGTGAACCCGCCGTCGTCGTACCGCTCCTGCACACAGACCCACCCGGCGTGCTTCTGACTTGCGATGAAGTTCTCGGCGCTGTCTCGCTGCGCGTCGAGCGAGTTGAACTCCTGCTCAAGCCCCTCCTCGCTGCTCTTGCGGGTGTAGATCGCGCACCGCACCGTGGCCCGGGTGTCGAATGCAGCGCGATCGGTTGTGACAGGGCGTTTGCTCATTCCGTGACCTCCCGGTCCGTCAGGCCGAAGAAGAGCATGCCGTTCCAGTGCGAGCCCGTGATCGCGTGCGCGACCGCGCTTAGCGACCGGAAGACCTGCCCGTCGTACTCAAAGCCGTTGGGAAGCACGATCACACGGTACTCGTGCCCCTTGAAGTTCCTCGTGAGTTTGGTCCCCGGAACCGGAACACGCGGGTCACGCTTGAGCGACAACTTGCCAGAGACCGTCCGTAGCGGCCCGATCGGTTGCGGCTGGGGTTGGAGCGTCGCGTCGTCGCCGTCCTTCGGCGGCTTGACCCGGAGGTCGGCGTCGCGGGCCAGTTCGCGGGCACGTTCCCGCGCCCGTTCGGACAGATCTCCCTCGGCCATCGCCTGGATCCGCCACGCAACGCGGCGGAACAGCCACTGCCGATTGCCGGACCGCGCCGGCTCGCCGAAGACCTCGGCGTACCGGGCCTGCAGTTGGCCCACCGTCATCCGTTCCAAGCTCGCGATCTGGTGCCTCATACTCATGCCGACTCTCCGCGTTTGAGCCCGTTCCGCTCGGGGCGTTCACCCGCGGGGAACCGAGCGGACACACTGAGGGCGGCATGGTGCGGAAGTTCAAGTCCATCGCCGCGAGATTTCTTGGGCGCGGAGATGTCCGATGCGAGCGGCTCAGACGCGAGCCTCGCCAGGCCGGAAGCGATGATGTCGAGCAGTTCGTGCTGGCGCGTGCGCGGATCCACGATTGGCGCGGAGCGGCGTCGCTCCCGCCGGGATGGCAGGGGGTCGGGCATCGGTGCTCCTTTGAGGTTCGGAGGCACCGGCCTATATCTGCGCGAGGAGTCGAAACTGTCGCGCGAGACACATTCACACACCGTCAACGACGTGCCATGACGTGGCCGGCACTTGCCGCGGCTCGTGCTAGGAACCGAACGGACGTCTCTACACGTGACGCATCCGCTTCGAGTAGCGCGGCATGAGTTCGGCGATCATCCTCACCGCATCCGCGGGCGTAGACGCTGCGTGTACTTGATCATCTTCCACATCGGACTGCCGCACTCGTCCATCGATGCGGCTCGCACCAAGTTTCTTGCTCCAGCCATCTACCGCCAACGCAACCACTGGCCGGCGCATCTGCCATGCGAGCGCAATCTCCGAGAGTGTTCCGGCCCCGCCACCGATCGCGATCACGCCATCAGAGTTGGCGACGATCAGGTTCCGAGCCAAGTTCATGCCCGTGGCAAGCACGATGTCTGCAGATGAGGATGCTTCATTCGGGTCATGTCCCGGCAGAATGGCGATGGTGTCGCCGTCCGCATACCTCGCCGAAGTGCGGGCTCCATCCATCGCCGCGGCCATGACGCCACCCAATCCGCCGGTGACGACCCGACATCCAGAGTCAACCAGCAATCGCCCGACGTCGCGTGCGAGCTCAATCTTCGGATCGTTCTGGCCGAGGTTCGAGTCTCCGATGACTGCGACCAATAGCCTCCTGGCGGTTGTACTCACAGTCGAACCTCCTTCCCATCCGCCAACTCCTGAACGGCAGTTGCGCGGTTGGGGATGCATGAACGCCGCAACGCCCAGCGATGAGCAAACTGACCAGCCTGCCAGGGCACGACTGAGAACGCTGCGTCAAAGCCCGCTTCGATGGTTGCTGCGACTGCCAACGAATCATGGGTCCCGTTTGGGAATGCGAACACGCTGGGGCATTCGGGTCGCCCTTGATTCAAACGTTCAAGCCAGAAGCGTACTCGCCGAAGTTCTCGGCGCTGCCATGTGATACCACGGCCTGCCAACAACTCGTGGCGCTCACCGTGGCCACCGATCATGACGAGATCCTTCGGCAGTGCGGCCAGTTCACCCTCAGACAAGTACAGACTCTGCGGTGGCGCGGCATACGAGAGTCGCGCTTCCGCTAGCATGGCTCGCTGCTCCTCACGAGTGGCGCGGACAAACGAGCGCTTCCGGTCACCGCCAATCCAGGCTTCCACCTCGGCAACGTCCATCCGGCCTTCCAGTTCTGCGCTTGACAAAGCGGCATACAGGGCATCGACAGGGAGATGGTCGTCTCCTGACGCAGCGCACATGGTTGGGAACAGCACGCAAGGACACTGCGCTGCCGCGAGCGCCGGCATCGCGTGATCAAGGAAGTCGCGATATCCATCGTCGAAAGTGACCAGGCACGCGTTTGCTGGCAGGACTTCGTCTCCATCAAGCCACCGGACGTACCTGGCAAGGGTCACTGGCATGAACCGCCATTCAATGTCGCGGATCTGCTGTTTGAATACTTCGAGATCGACCACAGTACCTCGACGTCTCTGAACCCTGCAGGCGGGATCATCATGCTCCCGCGGAAGCACGCGGTGGTAGCAGAGCACGGGCACGTCCACAGGCGACCGCTCTACGCTTCGTCGGCTTGTTCGACGAGCCAGGCAAACGACTCCATCAGAAGAAGACTTGGCCCCGATCAAGAAGAGGTTGTCCCTGCTCGGCAGCAACGAGTCAAGCGATAGGCCGCCCGTTGACGTGCACTGATCAACTCGAAGGCCTTGGGTGGCGAGGTCCTTGAAAACACGACTTCGTGGACGATGTACGTCGCCTCGACGAGTGCCTGATGGCAGTTCCTTGGTCCACAGGATCGTCTGCTCGATGCTCGCGCCCTCCGGAACCAAGCGCCGTTGCATCGTGGAATCGCCCGCGAGTGTGGCGTCGGGATCACAGATCACAATGATGAACCGTCCCTTTGGCGACAAGGACGCCGAGAGCCGTCGAATGGTCGCGAGGTACTCTTGGTCATGGCCAATCACGCAGAGCACAAGGCTGCAAATCACGAGATCGAAGGTCCCAGCTTGCCCAGCCAGTGCTTCATCGGCATCACCCGTGCACCATTCAATCGGGAGGCCATCCTTCGAAATGACTTGCCACCTATCAGCGAGGCTGCCATCGGGATCAAACGCGACAACTCTCGCTCCATCCTGTGCAAGCGCAGCCGCTATTCGTCCGTGTCCACACCCAAAGTCCAGAACACGAGCCGGCTTCCATCGGCGTGCGATATCCAAGACCGCATCGTCAATGACCTCGCGCTTACTCGGCGGCTCGATGGCGGCTAGGAGCGATTCCCACCCCTCAAGCTCAGGCACCGTCTGGTCAGCCAGCGCCCGACGCATCAGCTCAGACAAGTCGTTGCGGTCATGGAATCGCAGCGTGAGCCACGCTCGCTGCACCATCGAGCGAAATCCTTGCTCGGAGAACGGGCGAATGTCTGAGCCGTAATCGATCAGCCGCACGCCAGCCTTGGTGCGAAGGAGGTTCTTTGGGTGGAAGTTCGTCGTGACGACACCCGCGGCCCGGCACTCGCGGAGGATGCCGATGATGTCTGCAGCTTGTCCCCCGACGTAGAACTCGCCATCCTCAAGTGGATACTGAATGACCTTGCGCGAACCGGGAGCAGAGGGCATGGAGCAACGGCACAGTGCGTTGCCGTGCGCGGCGCTGACCACCAACGCCTGCATTCCGAGCCACGCGCCATTGGCCGCCGACCGCTTTGAGTAATCGATGACCTTGACGACAGTGTCGGAGGCTGCGAACACCACTCCTTCGCCGCCGGTCCCGAGCAGCCGAAGCGGCTCCGACGGCGTGAGGCTTTGGGCAACCGCGTTCGCCGCTGCGATGCGTTCCTGACGAAACCAGCCGTCCTCACCCGTGAAAGCCTTTGCGGAGCGATGCTGCTTCACCATCGCACTCAAGCCGCGGAGGAAGTCCCGGACCTCATCGCCGGGTACTTCAAGCACGCTCTCGACAACCTTCTCGACCTTCTCGATCGCAAACTGCTCGCGAGTGCGAGTCAGAAACTGCGCAAGACTTTGCACTGCTGCAGTGCACCGAGGATCCCGGAAGAGCTTTGTGTCGGCCAAAGCAGGGCCCAATGTCCCTCGCGTGATCTGATCGCACAACCCCTGAATGCGCCAGCAGCTCATTAGCAACGCGGCCGTTCGCTCCGTCAAGTACTTCTTGAATCGCGACTCAGCGAGATCGAGATCGCCCTTTCGGAAACTCAGATCGTCGGGGACTTCCGCTCCAAGCCCGTCTCGCAGGCGTCGCTCCCGCCGGCGCACGAGCACGTCCTCCAGCGCCGAGTAAAGGGCGTACCCGCGGATGTCGGGCACCAAGCGCCCCAGATCCAACCCGATGGGTGCTTCGCTTGTCCTGTCGTGCCGGATCGGGAGTGTGGCTCCAACGATGCGCCGACCGCCGGCGTATCGATTGAGGAGCGCCCAGATCATGTCCGAACGACGAAGCACATCCCCCGCAAAGCGAGGAGCTAGATTCGGAAACTCCGAGAAAGCCGCACAGTCGAACACGAACGTGTTCGTGCCTCGCTGCACCGATGGTCGCATGCTGGCAATCGAATCAAACGGCGAATCGAGAAGGAGCGGGCGAAACACACCTTGACCCGCAAGGATCCGCGGCAGGGCCTCAACCATCCGAACGAAAGAGTCCCCGACGGTCTCTTCTGACCGCTGCGGCGCGATCCAGAACGGCCACTCAAGATGATGGGTATCGCGTCGGGACAGGTCGTAGTAGTAGTCTCTCGCAGCCGCTCGCGCGGCTCGATTTTCGGGGCGGCGGTCTGGAAGCACGTCGGCCGCATTCATGCGTGACAGCCACCCAAGGTTGTGGTAGAGATCGACAAGCTGCGTCCTAACCGTGCTTCCGGGCGGAATCGGCGGATCGCCAGTGACCGTGCCGAGCACAACGTCCACCCCAAGTGATCGCATCTGTCCAAGAGATGCGAGCAGCGACTGGAACGATGGAGCGTCTGCCCGATCAGAGCAGTTGTCGAGGCGGCTGTCGTCGTCGAGGATCCAGGCAATTGCGCCCGGGCGCTGCGAGGCCACGCGGGTGACGTAGCTTTGGAGCATTGTCCGTGCTGGGCCAATGGGAGCGCGGCCTAGTGGCCGCACGAAGCCGGGGCCGAACACGCCCGCAGCAGCGTCATCTACCTGTTGTGCCTCGGTCGCGAGAAACAGTGACAGGCCGCGTGTGCGATACTCCTGCGTCAATCGCTCGATGCCGTGGCTTCCGCCATTGTGGAGCACCACCACGTCGAGGCAGCAGATCTGGTCGAACGATTGCAGCGACAGGAGGTCATCGAACAGGCGAGCGCACTGGTCGGCATGATCGTCATCCGCAATCACGCCCACAATCAGGACAAGGTCGTCGGCGTGTACTCGCTCGCTCTCGCTTGGTTCCTTCGATGGCACCAGTGGACCGAGCGGTTTCGACACTGGCTCGGGGTCTGGACTGGGCTCCCAATTGAACAACGCCTTGGCTCGTTCCAGGCAAGCTTGGCGCTGTTCAGATGACATTCGCCCATGCCACTTCGACCAGAAGCGATCAAGACCTCGTTTCTTCGGATCATCCTTCGGGGATGACAGGCGTGGGCGTGCCGCGTCGGCAAAGTGCTTCACGGAGAGATTGGGCAGACCGCTGTATCGCACCCACCCCAAGTCCGCCAGACGTATGCACAAGTCGCGATCGGTACAGCTTCTCAGGGACTCGTCGAACGTGCCGGCCTCCAGCAGAGCGGAGAGGCGAACAAAGAGATTGGACCCTTGAATATGTGGGTTGCCGACGAGGAAGAGGCCGGCTTCGAGATCGTCCGGCGGGGTCTGGGGTCGCGGCGGGGTTGTGCCGGTGATTCGAACGATGCTCGCCGCAACCATGTCGCACGGCCCCGAGATGGCCGCCGCCGTACAAACCGCGAGGTGCTCCGGTTCCCACTCGTCGTCGTCATCCAGCATGGCGACGAGCACGTCCCTCGGATCGCCAGCGTGCCGACGGAGCCAATCCAGCCCAGTATTCCACGCACCTGAAGCTCCCTGCGTGCGCGAGTTCGTGAGATAGACGATCCGGCACCCGTGGAGACGCAGATCGTTCACGATGTTGCGGTTGTCTGGTCGCAGCGGCGCATCCGAGTCATCGACCACGACCAGGTAGTCGGGCCGTCGGGTCTGCCGCTGGATGGCCGTCAACGACCGTTGGGCAAGCAATCCCGGTCGGTTGCAGGTGGCCACCAGCACCGCCAGCGTGGGCGCTTCATTGGTCGGCAAGGGAGCTGGGATGGCAGCTATAGGAGTCATCTTGTAGAGATGACTGTAACGGTGGTTCGAACGCTGGATCGAAGCTGCGTTCTGATCTCCCCCTCCTCTCCGAACGCCCTGTTCACTGGGAGCGCGAGAGCGCGAGAGTTTGGGCGGATCGGGTGCCGGAGAGGGGGCGTTCCGCGTCGGGCGGATGGCTCTCGGATCGAAGCCGAGAGCGCCGAACCCCGGCCGTAGCGTGGCAACGCGGCCAAACCGCTCGGCCCGGGCCGTAAACGATAAGGCCCCCGTCACCTTTGACGAGGGCCTTGAACTCCCTGTACAAGACCGTTTCGGAGGGTTGGCGTACCACTCTCGGGGTGGCCCGATGGGTGTGCGATCGAAACGGGGCGTTAACGGGGACAGCGAAAACCGCGTTTTCAGGGCCGCCAGCGGGGTGCAAATACTCCAGCCCCGTCCACCGGCGTCACGGGGGGACCTCCGCCGCGGTCCTGCTGGGACGATATGGGCGACGCCCATGCTCCGCCGCCGCCACCGCCGGTTGAGGCCCGGCCCAGGAGTCTCACGCCTGGGCCTGGTTGAGACCGGATCAGAGTTTGGGATGGGCCGGAATCGCCGGCTGCGCGGGGCTGAGTCTCAAAGTCGCACGTTTTTGCACCGTCCCCCCTGCCCCCACCCTGGTGCCCCGACGATTGGGGTGATGCCGAACCTCTTTCGCCGCCTGCTTGATGTCCTGGCCGGGTCCACCCAAGCCGACCTGCGCCGCCAGATCCAGTACCTGAGCGCCGAGGACGAGATCCTCCGCTCGAAGACGGACGGGCCCGTCCGGGTCACGCCCGATGAGCGGTCGTGGCTGGACAGCCTGGCCAAGCCCCTCGGGTCGACCATCAAGGCGCTGGCGACGATCGTCACGCCCCAGACCATCCTGCGTTGGATCCGGGACGCCGACAAACGCCAGCCCAAGAGAAAGACGGGCGGAAGCCGGAACGGCCGAAGTCAACCACCGCGCAAGATCACCGAACTCATCGACGCGGCCATGCGGCGAGCCGGGATCAGGTACGCATCCCGCGAGCTCGTGGGCACGACGCACGCGACGGCCTCCGTCCACAGCGCGAGCCAGCGATCGAAGTGGTTTTGCGTCAGCCTTGGCAGACGCTGGTGCGCTTCGAGCGGACGCCCGGCATATCGCCCGGTACGAAGGACCACCGTGGACCAGAAGGCGTACATCTTCGGCAGGTGCATGGGCAGTCCGCGACATGGCGCGCAAAGATGGGACCGAGCAGATCGTCGCTTCGAACAGTGTCGTAGAACGTGTCCACGAGCGTTCGGATTGTGGCCTCGTCGATCGGCGTGTCCGGCGTACCCAACCCGACTGGCTCGGTGATCGGGAGTTGGCGGGTCGTGTCGGACGGTTCGTCGAACATGCTCATGGGGGTGCCTCGATGCCGCGAGCAGAATCAGCCGCCGTCGTGATTGGGTCACACACCGCCCTGACACCATGTCGGAACACGGCGTCAGGGCGGCATGGCCCTCGTCGATGCGAACACGCTTGAAATCACGCCTTCAGAACGGACAGGTCCGCACCGTGGTTGATGTGAAACGCCTGCCCGCCGATCACCAGTGCGGGGACAGACTTGACGCCGGCCCTCTCCGCTTCGGCGACTCGGGACTTGTGCTCGCCGAGATGGACGATCTCGACGTTGAACTTCGAGCGGTCGAGACCCTCAGCGACTGTGCGCTCGGCGGCGACGCAGACGGGGCATCCGGCGTGGTAGAACGTGGCTTTCGTGCTCATGATGTGCTCCTACTTGCTGACGTGATTGGACCGGCGGGATTTCGAAGGGCTCCGCCGATGGCCCGGTCCTTGGTTGTCGAGAGGCTGGCCGTTGACAAAGACATTCCACAGACGCGAGCCGAGCTCGTCGGCGACGGGCTCCATCTCGCCGCAGTCGATCCGAAGGTCGGAATCACCGATCGGCGCGTCAATCAGGAGGCAGTGATGCGGCTTGTGCGTGCCGGGATACTCGTTGGGTCGGAAATACGTGCAGCCGACGCACATCCGCGCCGTCGGCACCGCGCCCTGCTCCTGGAGCGTGCGGATCATGCCGATCAGGCCGCGCAGCAAGCCCGCCCGCTCGGACTCGGGCAGCGCATCGATGGCCTCCACCAAGGAAGGAGGCCATGCAGCGGCGGTTGTCGCTTCCCGCACACCCGGCTTGGTGAGGGTGAGCACGATGGCACGGCCGTCGGATTCGGACATTGCCTTGCGAACCAGGCCCTTGGAAACCAGGGTCGTGATCGCCTCGCTGGCTGTCCCCAACGTGATCGCCATCTGCCTCGCCACTTCCTTGAGACCGATGGGGTGGGCCGATCCCGCGAGGATCGACAGAATCTGAGCCTGCGTCGGCGTGAGGCCGCGCCTTCCGGCCGATCGCCACGATTCGTGCCGCATCACCAGTGCGAGCTTGGCGAGCCCGGCGAGGACCCGATCGGAAACGGACAAGTTGGATCTGGTTCGTGGCGACATCGGCGGCTGGCAAATGCTATGGAGTCCGAAGCATTGAGTCAACGCCCGGGGGACGAACCCTGCGACCACAATGATCCGCTACTTTTGCGAACCGGGTGCGTAGGTGGTGGATAGCGGGCCGTCGCAGGATGGCGGCGTTCAACTCACCATCGCTGGCGCCCGGGTCCGAGGTGGGCGTAGCTGTGCGCCGCCACTCTCGCGCTCAATCGATGGTTGCCGGCACTGATCCCAGGTGCCTCTACACTATCGGTGACAGGCGAACTGTGGATCGGCCATTGGGCCGCCCTTTGGGCGGCGTCAGACATGAGGAATGCCATGAGACTGCTCGTAGCCTATGACGGATCAGACGGTGCCAAAGCCGCTATCGACGGCCTATCGCATGCAGGCCTGCCCGAGAACGCGGATGTGGCCGTGCTTGCCGTCATCGACGGTCGCACAATGGCCAAAGCCGAAGCCAAAAAGCCCACGGCGGGGCCGGCGAACCGAGCGACCCCCGGAACGATGGAAGTGTGCTCTGCCGTCGCGGAGGAGGGGGCGAAGCGAGTACGCGGACTCTTCCCGACGTGGAACGTGGCGGCCGAGGTGTGCGTTGGAGCCCCGGCCTGGAAGATCATCGAGCGTGCGGAGACCGACGGTGGCGTGGACCTCATTGTCATGGGCTCGCGAGGCTTCGGAGAACTCAAGCGGTTGCTCTTCGGGAGCGTCGTCCATCACGTCGTCACCCAAGCGAAATGCTCGGTGCGAGTAGGTCGCCCGCCGCGGGGTCCGGATCGGGGAGGCGATCAGCCACTCCGGATCGTGCTCGGTGACGACGGGTCGCCGGATGCTCGGGCTGCCCTCCGCTCGGTGGCAAGCCGGCAATGGCCCTTTGGCACGCGGATCCTCGTCGCGACCTTTGAGACGGGCGTGCAAGCACAGCTCTCCAACTGGACACCCAACACCGTTTGGGGTGGTGACCCGGTCTTGGGCTCCGACTCCGTCGCGGAGCGTCCGGCGCTGCTTGTGGCGGCACAGGGGGCGGAACTTCTCAAAGCGATGTGCCCTGGTGTGTCGGTCACGACGCTCGTCCGTCCCCACGACCCCAAGTATGGCTTGCTCGACATGGCGGAGACCTGGGATGGGCCCGGCGCCGACTGCGTTTTTGTTGGCGCGACAGGAGTTCGCGGAATCGAGCGGTTCTTAGTGGGAAGTGTCTCCATGACCGTGGCGCTGAATGCTCCCTGCTCGGTCGAGATCGTCCGGCGAGGTGGTGCAGGGTCACAGCCGCGGGGCTGAGGGAGCATTTATGAAGCCCCCCGCCGCGCAATCCGACCGATCGCAGCAGGAGCCCACGGCTGTCACCGAGCTCGCTGAGAGGGTCAAAGAACTCTCGTGTCTGTACGAGGTCGCCGCGGTCTTTGCGGAACGGCGAGGGTCGCTTCGCGAGCGACTGGCGCGAGTCGTTGCGGTGCTCCCGGGTGCTTGCCGCTTTCCAGAACGAGCTGTGGCGCGGCTTCGGCTGGACGAGGTCGAGGTCTCTTCGAAGGGGAAGCCGCTCGATTCGACGACTCCGCACCTGCACGTAGCACTTCGTGTCGCAGGGATTGAACGGGGCGAAGTGGTCCTCGGGTACATGGAGAACCCGGGCACCGCGATGCACGAACCGGGCGGGCTTTTCCTCGCCGAAGAACGCTCGCTGCTGGACACCGTGGCCAGTCAGATAGGCGTGTTTGTCGCAAGCGTGGAATCCGAACAGCACCGCGCCGAGATGGAGGCAAGTTTGCGACACGCAGACCGGCTCGCGACCATCGGCCAGCTTGCCGCGGGTGTGGCGCACGAGCTCAACGAGCCGCTCGGGAACGTCCTGGGGTTCGCGCAGCTCGCGCTCAAGGCCCAGGATGTGCCCGCCCAAGTGCGAGCGGATTTGAGCCGCATTGCAGAAGCGGCCCTGCGCGGTCGTGAGATCATCCGCAAGATGCTCGTCTTTGCCCGCCAAGCGCCCGCATCAAAACAGCCGACAAATCTCAACGGAGTTGTCGAGGAGGCCATGTTCCTGCTTGAGGCCGGTTGCGAGAACCCCGGCGTGCGCTTCGTCCGCGAGCTGGGGGCCGGACTCCCTGATCTTGAGGCGGACCCCGTGCAGGTCCGCCAGGTGGTCACCAACCTGGTGATCAACGCCATGCAAGCGATCCAAGCCCAAGGCACCGTGACCGTCCGGACCGAAGCGAGCAGAGACGCTGTCGTTCTTTCGGTACGGGATACGGGTTCGGGCATGACGCCCGATGTGCTCCGCCGCGTTTTCGACCCATTCTTCACGACCAAGGATGTGGGACAGGGCACCGGGCTGGGCCTCGCGGTGGTGCAGGGCATCGTCGCGGGGCACGGCGGCACGATCGACGTGGAGTCCGCGCCTGCGCGCGGGAGTGTGTTCAGTGTCCGTCTGCCGGTGCGCGCCGCATCACCATCTTGAATAGGCTCACACGACGTGACGACCGAGTCTGCCCGCATCCTCATCGTTGATGATTCACCCGCGACCCGCGAGGTGCTGGAGCGCAACCTGCGCGCCGAGGGGCACGAGGTCCATTCGGCGGCGAATGTGGCCGCGGCCATCAAGGTCTTGGAACAGGCTGCGATTGATCTTGTCGTGACCGATCTGAGGATGCCGGGCGGCGACGGCATGGAGCTTGTCCGTCACGTTCGCGACCATTGTCGCGGCGTGGGAGTCATCATGGTCACCGGGTTCGCGACCGTCGGCGGCGCTGTCTCCGCCATGCGCGAGGGGGTGGACGACTACCTCCCCAAGCCGTTCTCCGACGAGGAACTCCGCCATGCCGTTCGCTCGGCCCTCGACAAGGTGCGAACGAGACGCGAGGTGGAGAGCGCCGCTCCGGTCGCGGCGCCCGATGGGCTGATCGGGACATCGCCCGCGATGCAGCGCGTCTACCGCCTCATCGACCGCGCGGCGGGGGCGAGCGTGCCCGTGCTCATCACGGGTGAGAGCGGGACCGGCAAGGAGCTCGTGGCCCGGGCGATCCACTACAAAGGGCCCCGGGCGTCCGCCCCGTTCCTCGCGGTCAACTGCGCCGCGATCCCCGAAACGCTCATCGAGAGCGAACTCTTCGGGCACGCCAAGGGGTCGTTCACCGGCGCGACAGCGGCCCGGCAGGGTTTCTTTGTCGCCGCGGATGGTGGGACGCTCTTCTTGGACGAGGTCGCGGAACTCTCGCCGATCGCCCAGGCGAAGCTGCTGCGTGTGCTGCAGGAGAAGACGGTGCAGGCGGTGGGCGCGGACAAGTCCGGCACGGTGGATGTCCGCGTGATCGCCGCGACCAACAAGGACCTCGAGGGCTTGGCCCGCGAAGGCAAGTTCCGCGAAGACCTCTTCTTCCGATTGCACGTGCTGCCGATCGAACTCCCCCCGCTCCGCGAACGCGAGGGCGATGTGGTGCCGCTGTTCCGGCACTTTCTGACGGCCGCCGCGGAACAGGATTCATCGCCGGCCCCTCGGCTCACCGACTCCGCGGTGGACGCCCTGAAGCGCTACCCGTGGCCGGGGAACGTGCGCGAACTCCAGAACCTGGCCCAGCGGCTGGTGATCTTCGCGGAGGCCGGAGTCATCGATACCGTGGACCTGCCCACCGTGATGCGATACGTTGCCTCGCCGCCACCGCCGTCCTCCGGCTCGCCTTCGGCCGCGCACCGAACGCTCCGGGCTGTGGAAGTGGAGCACATCCGTGCGGTGCTCGAGAGCGTGGGCGGGAACAAGACCAAAGCCGCCGCCATTCTCGGGATCGACCGTAAGTCGCTGCGCGAGAGGCTCAAGGCTGCCGGCAGTCGGGATCCGACGGACACGGGCGCGGATGGCAAGGGAGCAAGCCATGAGCGGTGAAGCGCGGCCATCGTGGGGCGAACGCAGGAGTCTTTCCCACCGATGACGCTTGCTCGATCAAACTTGTCGCCTGCAGCAGTGGTTACCCGGCGGTGGCGGGCGTTCGTCGTCACGGCGTCGGTCGTCGCCGCGTCGATGGTGTACATGGCGCTGCCGCTGGAGATGGGAGAGCTGGGCCGGCGGGCAGTGGCGATCGCGGTGTTCGCGGCGGCGCTGTGGGCGACCGAAGCCATCCCGCTCTTCGCGGCGTCGCTCAGCGTGGTGGGCTTGGAGGTGCTGCTGCTGGCCCGGTGGGGAGGCGGCGCCGAAGCTAGCCGCGGCGGAGGGGGCGGGGGACTCGCTGGGACGGGCGACCTCAGTTACACCCAGTTCTTCGAGCCCTTCGCATCGAGCACCGTGATCCTGTTTCTCGGCGGATTCCTGCTGGCCGCGGCGGTCCGCAAGCACGGTCTCGATCGTGTTATTGCCGCGAGGCTCTTGCGCCCGTTCCTGAACGACTCCTACCGCCTGGTCATGGCGGTCATCTTCACGACCGGGCTCCTCTCGATCTTCATCAGCAACACGGCGACAGCGGCGATGATGCTCACGATTATCACCCCGGTGGCGCGCGAACCGTCCACGTCCCCCCGCCTCAGGTCGGCGCTCATGCTCGCGGTCGCGTTCGGCGCGAGCATCGGCGGGTTCATGACACCGGTGAGCACCCCACCGAACGCGATCACGATCTCGCAGCTCCGCGCGATCGGGATCGACATCACCTTCGTTCAGTGGGTGCTTATGGCTGCGCCACTCTCGGTTGGGATGCTCCTGGTCACGGGTGTGCTGCTGTGCGTTGTGCTGCGTCCACCCCGGCAGGCGGTGGGGCCGCCGGTCGAACTCGTCGGCGCGGTCGCGAAAGATGGCGGCGCGGAAGGGCCCGACCGGCTCTCCGGGCGGGCTTGGGTGACCGCGGGTGTGATCCTCATCACGGTGGCGGCGTGGATGAGCGGTCCCTGGCACCGGGTGGATGATGCCGCGGTCGCGCTGATCGCCGCGACGATTCTGGCGGCGGTCGGCGTGCTGGACCGCCGCGACGTGCGCTCGATCGACTGGGATGTGCTGCTGCTGATGTGGGGCGGTCTGGCCTTGGGCCACGGCCTGCACCTTACCGGCGTGCTTGAGTACGTGGGCGGCCTGCCCATGCTGCAACACGCCGAGGGCTGGGCGCTGGCCCTCGCGCTCATCGTGGGCGGCATGACCTTCGCGACGTTCATGAGCAATACAGCCGCGGCGAACATCCTGGTCCCGTTGGCGATCGCCCTCGCGATGGGTGGCGGGGCGGGGCTCGCTTCGGGCGTCGCGCCGGGTGATGCCAGCGCCGCGGCCCGCCTGGGCGTGCTGGCCGGCCTGACGGTGAGTTTTGCGGTGTCGATGCCGATCTCGACGCCGCCCAACGCGATGGCCTACGCGACAGGGCTGGTCTCGTCTCGCGACATGATCCGCGTAGGCCTGCTCGTCTCGTTGATCGCGGCGGGCGTGCTGATGGCGGGTTACCTGTGGGTGCTGCCGTGGGTCATCGGATAGGGAGAAGCCGGCGTGAAAGGGAAGGCGGCGTTCACCCTCGTCACGCCGCTCCGCGGCCGTGTTGCGATGCGCGTGCTCACCCGACGCAGGGCGTAGCACGCCGCCCCCCTTGCTCTTGCCCGCGCCGGCGCTCGGAAAGCCCGCTCGCCGGTGGTCGTGTGAACTTAATGAGAGGCGATCCGGCGCGATGTGGGCCGTTGGTCATCCCGCGCGTTGCTTGTGCTTCACCAGGTAGAGCAGCAGCCCGACGAACGCCACCGCGGCGACCGAACCGAGCACCCCGACGACCGAGATGTCGCGCTTCAGGATCACCGGCTCGATGGCGAGGCACACCGCCAGGACCACGACCGCAAGAACGATGGCTTTGCGCTTTCCGCTCATGGGGGCATTCTACCGCGCCGGCCTCTCCGTGCTTGGGCGCGGGGCCAAACGCCCCGCTGGGTCGTTCCTCCCCGCGCTCCGGCGTGCATGAGGCCCGTTTCCGCGGCTTCAGGCGGGGTCGCAGTGTGGCACGCGGGTTGCCATAGGTGCTGTGTCCCCCTCACACGGAGAACCATCAACATGACCGCCAACGGCACCGCCACCATTGATACGCCCCGCCCCACCCTCACCTCGAACGGCTCCGCGCCCAGCGCGGCCGCCCGCGCAGGCGGGGGTGAGCACCCGAAACTCTTCCAGCGCGTGCGCGATCAGATGGACCGCGCCGCCGAGGCCATCGGCCTCGCGCCCGAGGTCCGCAAGATCCTCTCCTCGCCCGCGTGCGAGATCGGCGTCAACTTCCCGGTGAAGATGGACGACGGGCGCGTCGAGATGTTCTCCGGCTACCGCGTGCAGCACAACAACGTGCTCGGGCCGTTCAAGGGCGGCATCCGGTATCACCCCGACGTGAGCCTCGACGAAGTGCGCGCCCTGGCGGCGTGGATGACGATCAAGTGCGCCCTGGTGGACATCCCCTTCGGCGGCGGCAAGGGCGGCGTGCAGGTCGATCCCGCGACGCTGAGCCGCCGGGAACTCGAGCGCATGACGCGGCGCTTCGTGTACGCGCTGGGCGCGAACATCGGGCCGGGCTACGACGTACCAGCCCCGGACGTGAATACCGATGCACGCACGATGGCGTGGATCGTGGACACGTACGCTGCCACGCTGCCGCCGCAGGAACGCTTCCGGGCGCTGGGCGTCGTCACCGGCAAGCCCGTGAGCGCGGGCGGCTCGGTGGGGCGAGAGAAGGCGACCGGGCAGGGCGTGGTCGATCTCATCGACATGTGGGCGGCGGACCAACGATGCAAGGTCGCGGACCTGTCCTACACCGTGCAGGGGTTCGGGAAGGTCGGCTCGTGGGCGGCCCGCATCCTCAAGGACAAGGGCGCCAAGTTGCTCGCGGTGCAGGACGCGACCGGGGCGATCAAGGCGTACACGAGCGCCGGGCTGGACGCCGATGTGCTCTCCGAGCATGTGAAGAAGACAGGCGGCGTCGCCGGCTTCGCGGGCTCGCAGGCCATCTCACGAGAAGCGTTCTTCGCGACGCAGGCCGACGTATTCATCCCCGCCGCGCTGGAGAACCAGGTGACGGGCGAGACCGCGCGGCTGCTGCAGGTGCGGCTCGTTGCCGAGGGCGCCAACGGCCCAACGACGACCGAGGGCGACGCGGTGCTCCGTGAACGCCACATCGCGGTGCTGCCGGACGTGCTCTGCAACGCTGGCGGAGTCATCGTCAGTTACTTCGAATGGCTGCAGAACCGGAGCGGTGCGGCGTGGAACGCCGTAGAGGTGGATCAGCGGCTGCGGGAGATCCTCGAACGGGCCTATGCCCGTGTGAAGCAGATGGCCGCTGACAAGTCGCTCGACTGGCGCGATGCCGCGTACGCCGTGGCGCTGCGGCGGATCGAGCAGGTGTACGGCGAGCGCGGCATCTTCCCGTGATCGGCCTCAGTCGAAGCGGACGCCTTTGAAGCCAAGCGGCAGGAGACCACCATGAACAACCGAACCATCCACGTCACACAGCACGATATGGAGCGTCTGCGTGCACTGATCGCGTCGGCCAGCAGCGGCCGGGGCGGAGGGGGCGATGACCGGGACCGTCCGTACCTGGCCACACTCGCGAGAGAACTCGATCAGGCCGTCGTCGTGGGGCCCGGCGAGGTCCCCGCCGACGTGGTCACGATGAACTCGCGTGCCCGGCTGAGAGACGGTCGACGCACCTGGACCATGACGTTGGTGTTCCCGGAGGACGCCAACCCCGAGGATGGCGCGATCTCCGTGCTTGCGCCCTTGGGCGCTGCCCTGCTGGGGTGCCGCGTCGGCCAGACGGTCACGTTCCGGGTTCCGGGAGGGGCGGAGCGTGCGTGCGACATCCTCAGCGTGCTTTACCAGCCCGAAGCGGCCGGCGACCTCCACCTGTAACGCGGATTCGCTGTTCCACACTTCAAGTTCCACTGTTGTCTCGTCGCGTGTCTCACACGCAAGGAGTCCGCCATGACCACCCGACCCGTCGTCAGCACGTTGGATAGCACCCGACTTGAGCCCTTGCTCTCGAGCAGTTGGACCGACGCACCCGTGCTCCGGCTTCGGTCGCTCTTGGAGAGTGCGAGAAAAGTCGCGCCGCCCCGGGTGCCGCCGGACGTGGTCACGATGAACTCGCGTGTGCGTGTGCGCTACCCCGGAGAGGACGAGTCGGAGGCGCTCGACCTGTCATTCCCTGACGCAGGGGGGCTCTCGGTGCTGTCTCCGTTGGGGGCGGCGTTGCTCGGCGCCCGCGAAGGCGACAGCGTGGAGTGCGCAGGGGGACGCGTGTCCAGGCGCGTGATTGTCGAGCGAATCGAGTACCAGCCGGAGCGTGAGCGTCACTTCGATCGATAGGACCAAGATCATCTCAGGAAGCATGACATGCCCCCGACTTCAACGATTCTGCCCATCCACATCCGGCCCGGCAACCTGCAGACGAGTTCCGCCATCGAGGCGTGGGTGCATCGCAAACTCGCCGGTGCGTTTCGACGATACGGCTCCAAGATGACGGCCGTCGAGGTTCACTTCGAGGACGTGAACGGCCCCAAGCACGGCGCTGCGGATGCTCGGTGCGTGATGGAGGCGCGGGTCAACGGGCGGTCGCCGATTGCGGTTCAGGCCCGTGCCGACGATCTCTACGGTGCGATCGATGCGGCGTCCCGTAAGCTCGATGCCGCCATCGCCCGGGTTGTCGAGCGTGCGGACACCCGGGCGCGCCGACGGTTCCGTCATGAACGTGAGGAGAATGGAACGGTCGCGCAGATTGATGGGGTCGGAGCAGGCGGACCGGAAGCCGGCGCATTCGGACGTGAAGCAGGGGCCGCGCCCGGCAGTGCACAGCGCCGGGGCGTAATCATCGCTGGCTTCGGTCCGGTCGGACGCGCACTTGCCGATGAACTGACGAAACACGGGGTGCCGATCACCGTCGTGGACACCAACGCCGCGACCATCCGTAGGCAATATGGCCTCGGCGTCTCTGTGCTCTGTGGCGACATTACCGACCCCGCGGTGCTGCGCCGCGCAGGCATCGAGACGGCCGCGGCCCTCGCGGTCACGATTCCGGACGGCGCCGAAGCCGTGAGGGCATGTGCGGCGGCACGTGCGCTGTCCCCAGACGTGCATATCTCAGCCCGCACGACCTTCCTCAGCCAGGGGCTTGAGGCCATGCGTGCAGGCGCCAACTCCATCACGGTGGAAGAAATCGCCACCGCGAGCGCGCTGGCACGTGTCGTTACCCAGCAACTCACCGGCAAGCTCCATCGTCCCGATTCCGAGGCCCTGATGACGGCCCAAGGGGCAATCGAGTAGCATGAGTCGATCGCGCGATCGCAACGCAGCAACTGTCCCTGTGCAGCCATGAAACGCGGAGAACCTCAAATGGCCAGCCTCAACTCCGTTCTCGTCGCCGTGGACTTCTCCCCGTGCTCCGCCGTGGCACTCAAGGCTGCCGGGCGCATCGCAGACTGCAACCGCGCATCGCTGCGAGCTGTGCACGTGGTGGCGCTCCCGTCGTTCGAGCCGGCGCCTCACCCGCTCTTCCCGTTCACTCTGCCGTCCCAGGCCGACTTTGTTTCAGATGCGAGGGAGTCGTGGGCCCTCCTTATCAAGGATTCGGGTGTGCCGACCGATGTGACGTGCGACATCGAGGTCGGCCGTCCCCGCGATGCCATCCTGGAATCGGTAGCTCGGATTCGTGCGGACCTGCTCGTCCTGGGAGCGCACGGCGTCCACGATGCGCACAAAGGCATCGGTCCCACGGCTGCCGCCTGCATGCAGCGTGCCAAGACACGGGTCTTGCTGGTCCGAGAGGATCACGCGGGGCCGTTCCGCAATGTCGTGGCCTGCGTGGACTTCACGGAGACTTCCATGCTCGCGTTGCAGGAAGCAATCCGAGCCGCCGCGCAGGACGGCGCAGCGCTCAGCGTCCTCCACGTGTACGACGACCCGTGGCACGGACTCCGTCCCCCTGTGGGAATCCAGGTGAACATGCCCGATTTCACGGTTCAGTTCCGGCGCCGTGTCGAGGACCGCCTGCGCGAGTTCTGCACGCCATTTGCGCACGAGCTGAGCGCTCTGAAAGCCGCCTACCAGTGCGTTGAGTCCCAATGGCGCGGCGGCGGGTATGGCCACGCCATCGTGCGGTTCGCTAAGGAGCAACGCTGCGACCTGGTGCTACTGGGCACGCGTGATCGCTGGAACATCAGGGACATGGTGTTCGGTTCAACGGCCGAACGGGTCGTGCGAGAGGCACCGTGCTCAATCCTCGCCGTCAAACCCGACCTCGCCACTTGACCGGGCCCGCTCCCTCGAGCAATGGAAGTCGTTATGACCTGGGACATCATCCTCGGGTGCTTCATCATCATTCTCGCCCGCGTCGGCGACGTATCCCTCGGGACGATGCGCACTGTGGCCGTTGTCAGCGGGCACCGTGGCGTGGCGTGGCTGCTTGGGCTGCTCGAGATGACCATCTGGGTATTCGTCGTGTCGGCGGTCATCGAGCACATCCGGGCGGAGCCCGCCTATGGCATCGCGTTCGCATTCGGCGCTGCGACCGGGAACTACATCGGGGTCACCCTCCAGGGGTGGCTTCCATTCGGCAGCCAGGTTGTGCGCGTGTTTACCCGAGACGGGGCAATGATGTTCGAGCGGCTTCACCGGGAAGGCTTTGGCGTCACGAAGTTCCAAGGGGAGGGCAAGGACGGGACGGTGGCCATGCTCTTTGTGCAAGTAGGCCGCGCCCGTACCAGGCACGTCCTTCGTGCAGCGCGTGAAGTGGATCCACGCTGCTATTACACCATCGACGACATTCGCACTGCGAGCGCAGTGAGTCCGGGCCCGTTATCCATCAGCCCCAGTCCGTGAACACAAGAAAGGAGACATGCCATGCAGGACCCATCTGATCGGGAGTTGCTCAAGACCATCGCCTCGCAGCGTCGAGATCTGGCGCCGGAAGTGTCCGCAGCGTTTCAGGCGTTCCAGAGCAAGGTGTTCGCAGAGGGGGCATTGGTCTCGAAGACGAAGCAGATCATCGCGGTCGCGGTGGCGCACGTCACGCAGTGTCAGCAGTGCATCCAGTCTCACACGAGGGCCGCCCTGCGTGCCGGCGCGACACCGGAGGAGTTGATGGAGGCTGTTTGGATTGCGGCTGAAATGCGCGCCGGCGGCGCGTATGCGCACTCCAACGTGATGCTCGCAGCAATCAACGAATCGGGGGAGGACCGTCGAGCGGCGTTCGCACCACCGGGAAGAAGCGACTGATCGGCGGATGCGATCCGCGAGGGGCAACCGGTTTCACCTCTACACTCACGAAGGCACTGGGGCAACAACATGCCTGTCCAGCGATGGGAGAACGAAGGGGGCCGAACTCGCTCCACGAGAGAAGGACACCGTCCTGAAAGCACGGTCAAGGAGACTCGCATGAGCATCAGCGGAAAGATCGCACTCGTCACCGGCGCCGGTCAAGGTATTGGCCGCGCCATCGCGCTCCGGCTCGCCGCTGACGGCGCGAACGTGGCGATCGTGGACGTTAAGGGGGACAAGATGAGAGAGGTCGCCGACGAGGTGCGGAGGGCCGGCCGCAAGGCGACGACCTTTAGCGCCGACGTGACCAATCGCGAAGATGTCTTCGCCGCCGTTGACCACGCCGAGAAGGAACTCGGGGGGTTCGACATCATGGTCAACAACGCTGGTATCGCTTCGATCCAACCGATCTCCGACGTAACTCCGGAGGAACTCGTCAAGACCCTGAAGGTGAACATCGCCGGTGTGCTGTGGGGCATCCAGGCCGCCGCAAAGAAGTTCAAGGACCGCAAGCAAAAGGGCAAGATCATCAGCGCCTCGTCCATCGCCGGCCACGAGGGCTTCCCGCTCCTGGGCGTGTACTCGGCGACCAAGTTCGCCGTGCGGGCGCTCACACAGGCGGCGGCGAAGGAGTTTGCCTCCAGCGGGATCACGGTCAATGCCTATTGCCCGGGCGTGGTCGGGACCGACATGTGGGTCGAGATCGACCGCCGGATGGCCGAGATCACCGGCGCCAAGATCGGCGAGAACTACAAGAAGTTTGTGGGCGGGATCGCTTTGGGGCGGGCTCAAACGCCGGAAGACGTGGCGGCGTTCGTCTCCTACCTCGCCGGCCCCGATTCCGACTACATGACCGGTCAGGCCCCGATGATCGATGGCGGGCTGGTCTACCGATGAAACACTGATCCCTTGACGTGGGACCGCTGGTGCCCTCATCGCTTCCGCGTGCGGGCCGTCACATATCCACTCTGTCTCAGCGCAGCACCCTAGACTTCCGCGACCATGCCAAGCACCACGCCAAGCCGGCTTGATCCTCCCGTCGATCCCAACCGCGATCACATCCTGGGACCTCCCGATGCGGAGATGACGCTCGTGCAGTACGGCAGCTATGCGGATTTCCGCTGCCGCACGGTCCACGCGGTGGTCGAGGGGCTGCGGAATCGCTTCGGCGACCGAATGCGATACGTGTTCCGGCATCTTCCCATCGAGGGGAAGCCAGACGCCATGCGGGCGGCCGAGATCACGGAGCGTGTGTCCGCATCGACCGGCAAGTTCTGGGAACTCCATGAAGCGTTCATGGAGCGCGGGCCGACCCTGACCGCCTCCGACATCGATCAGATCGCGCGGAGCCACGGTCTCGAGGGTGAAGAGGGCGGGGACGATCCTTCGGCCGCGGCTCGGGCCCGGGTTCAAGAGGACATCGAGAGCGCGAAGCGCAGCGGTGCCCCCGGGGCTCCGACGTTCTTCATCAATGGCCGCCGCTACACCGGCACGTGGGACGAGAGTTCGCTGGCCGATGCCATGCTCGCCCCGCTCGGCCATCGCATCCAGGCCGCGGCGTTCAGGTTCGTCCGATGGGGACCTTCGTCCGGGTTGCTCCTCGGCTTGGCGACCGTCCTGGCGTTGGTGCTGAGCAACTCGCCGCTGGGCGCGCAGTTCGCCGCGTTCTGGGAGAAACCTCTGGGCTTCCTGTGGGGCTCCGCGACGTTCTCGCACTCGCTGCTCCACTGGGTCAACCACGGGCTCCTGTCGGTGTTCTTCTTCGTCGTCGGGCTTGAGATCAAGCGAGAGTTCACCGTGGGCCATCTGGCGACCTTCCGATCGGGGGCACTCCCCGTCATCGCGGCGCTCGGCGGGATCATCCTGCCCGCGGTCATCTACGCGTCCATCGCGCCCCCGCAGCTCCGCCACGGGTGGGGCATCCCGATCGGCACGGACACCGCCTTCGCCGTCGCCCTGATCGTGCTGCTCGGCCCGCGTGTCCCCATCGAACTCCGCGTCTTCCTCACCGCCGCGGTCATCATCGACGACATCGTGGCGATCCTCATCATCGCCCTGTTCTACACCGGCGAGATGCACACCGGCTACCTCGTCGCCGGGGGCGTGGTGACGGCCTTCGTGTTCGCGATCAACCGGATCGGCGTGTACAACCCGCTGCCATACGCGGCCTGCGCGGTCGTGCTCTGGTTCTGTCTGCACGAGGCCGGGCTGCACGCCACGCTGGCCGCGGTCATCATGGCCGTGCTGATCCCCGCGCGGCCCCCGGCCAACCTCAAGGCCCTGCTCACCCAGGCCTCCTCGGTCATCAACCGCGAGGACAGCCACACGGGCGAGGCGATGCGGCACGGCCCTTCCGAGCCGGTGCTGCGTGCGCTCGACGCCATCCATGCGCGCATCGAGTCCCCCGCCGACAGGCTGCTCCGGACCGTCGAACCGTGGTCGAGCTACGTCGCCCTGCCGATCTTCGCGCTGGCCAACGCGGGCGTCGCCTGGTCATCCGGCGTGCTCGACGGGCAACACCGGCTCGTGCTGGCGGTCGCGCTCGGGCTGGTGGTCGGCAAGCCGGTGGGCATCATCGCGGCCTCGTGGCTCGCGGTGCGGAGCGGCATCGCCGCCAAGCCCGACGCCTACTCATGGCGGCAGTTGTGCGGCGCGGGCGCGCTGGGCGGCATCGGCTTCACCATGTCCCTGTTCATCGCGGGGATCGCGTTCACCGACCCGGCCGACTACGCGGCGGCCAAGATCGCGATCTTCGTCGCCTCGTTGATTGCGGGCGGCGCGGGCGTGGCGATCCTGTGGCCGAAGCCGAAGGCCGATGCGTGAGCGACGGCCCGTCGGCGGTTCGATCGGATGTTCTCAACTTTCGCAGCCACTGCATCGCGCTCCGCCGCTACCGTCGCCGCGCACACCTCCGACCACGGCCCCTTGTCCCCGCGCGTGCTCACCCAGCGCGGGGCGTCGTACGCCGCCCCCCCGATCTTGCCGGCATCGGCGCTGCCGCGTGAGTCGCGGGGTGCCTTCCAAGCGGGTTGTATGGATGGTGCGCGGGTGCCAGCTCCCCCAGAGGGCTGCGGCCCGCGTGTCCATGACACCTCCGGCACCTCACCCGCTCAAGGCAAAGACTCGCTCGCGGCTTGCCGTGCATTCCGACTGCCTTGAGCGGGGGTGCCGGGAGCGGCAGCCCCGGCACTGGCGGATGCGAACCACCAACGGAATCTCTACAATCGTCCCGCAATGCCCAAGCCGCTACCAAGCATGATTCAAGCCCTTCAAGCCGTTGAAACATTCATCGGCTCTGACCTCACTGCGCGGATTGCCGATCTGGAATGGGCGGTCAAGGGGTGCGACAGCGCGCAATGCGGACTCAAAGGTGTAGAGGCCGGGGTCACCTCCGACTTGCTCTCAGCGGCCTACGCCGTCAAGCGCGCCGCTGGGCAGATCAATGTGCTCATCCACGCCGTCGGCGGGTTGTTGCTGCTGCCGCAGATCATGGAACCGGGCGAGAAAATCGAGTACGTATCGCTGGGCGCGGGGAACTCGGGCCGGGCATTCGACCTGGAGACCGACCGCCGCATCGCGGAGTTCAAGTTCATCCACTGGCGAGGCGGGGCCGACACGATCCGGCAGAACTCGCTCTTCAAGGACTTCTACTTGCTCGCCGAACACGCGACTCCCAAGCGCAAGGAACTCTACGTTCTCGACACCAAGTACCCGCTCAAGTTCTTGCGGGCCGGGCGTGCGCTTCGCAGCGTGTTGAGCAAGAACGTCACGCTCTGGGAGGAGTTTCAAGCCAAACACGGTGGGACCTACGCAACGGTGGGCGACTACTACGCCGCACGCCAACACGATGTAGCGCTCCGAGACGCCGCGCCGCTTGTGCCCGAGTTGCTGCGGATCGTGGACGCCGCGCCGCTTGAGGACGACGAAGCCGATGCTTGATCGGTGGTAGCGCACCGAACGAGCGCCGATACGATGCTCCGCATGGCAAAGCCCGCGATACTTGAAGTCACGATCACCCACAATCTCCCCGACAAGGGCGAAGTGAAGCAGCTTTTCGACGGGCGGCTCATTGCGATCGATTGGGGACGCGAGTGGGGCTGGAAGACTACGGACCCCGCCAAGTACGAGGGCCGGGCCAGGACCGATCTGACCTTATTCCACAAGATGAAGGATCAAGGCGCGGCAGTGATTGCGGCGTACAAGGGCGCGGCGGCAAGGCCGTCGGACCGTTTGGTGGGTTGGGTCGTTGCGGGCTCCGACTTCGTGATGCTCAACGGCCTGCTTTGCCTCACGCTGACGCAACCTCGTATCGTGGACGCCTCGGTGAGCTTCCTTGGCAACCTTGCTCCGCGGTCATGCACGGTCCAACCCTGCCACGACCGGGCCAAGGGTCGCCTTGCTGGTTTGATTCTCGGGACGGCGATCGAACGCAGTGTTTGGTCGCTCCATCATCACGACGTTGAGTGGCTCGTGACCAATCACTTGGTTCGCGCGGGACTTTGTTCGACTGTGTGGAGCGGCGGGCGGTCCTTTGAGAACATCGACCACGCCGGTTACGGGCCGCGCGGGCGCGAAGTTTTGGCGCAAACGACTGTGTCCGCCAGCGTAATAGCCGACAAGGCGGCTCGCTTGCTCGAACTCAGGAATCCGAACCGCGATTTGTTGATGTTTGGTCCGGAGTCCGCGCGAGCGGACTGTCCGGCGGGCATCGCGTACCATGCAATCGAAGCCGCCTTTGCCGCGATGGACGCCACACCCGAAGGACGATGGCTCATCGACCGGATGCTGTCAATCGGCGCGTCTTAGGCCGCCACAGTCGCGCTGGTCACCTCCGACCACGGCCCCTTGTCCCCGCGCGTGCTCACCCAGCGCAGGGCGTAGTACGCCGTCCTGCCCCTGTCCTCCGATGTGAAGTCGGTCTTCAGGTTGCCGCGTGAACTGATCGCCAGGAAGCGGTAGCCCGCCGCCCCGTTGCGCGGGTCGGTGTTGAGCGGGGGCGGGGGCGCATCGGCATCGGCGAGCGCCAGCCAGACTTCCGCGCCCTGCACGCCGCGCGGCTTGGCCTTGCGCGTCGGCGTCGATTCATCCGTGAAGCGCAGCGTGTGCGTCAGCCGCTGCCCGCTCTCGACTCTGGCAAGGGGGCGGCTCGTCGGCGTCGGGCTGGGCGGTCCTCCCTCAACCCGCACGCGGATCCCGATCGTCGCGCGGTCGGCATCGGTCGTCTTGGGGTAGGTCTGGATGAACGCCGCGATGCGCCGGGCCTCGGGTTCCAGCCCCGGAATCAACGACGGAACCCCCGTGCCACCCGCGGGGGGGCCGTGCCGCGCCTGCCGTTTCGCCGCCGCCGCCGCTTCGGCCTTCGCCTGCGCGGCGATGTGGGCTGAAAAATCCTTGTTCCACGACTCCAGGGCGTCTTCCAGCGGCTTGAGGTCGCTCGGGTCAAGCCCCTGCGTGTCCCACCACTTCTTCACGGCCTCGTAGTAATGGTTCGCCCACGCGGAAAAATCCGAATCCGGTCGGGGGATGTAGTCGTGGGGCATGGGGAGACTCCAAATCCGTTTTCACCACAGAGGCACAGAGGACATAGAGAAAGGCAGGGGCGAATACACTTGCGGCATGAGCCAGATCAGGATCAAACGAGAGGCATTGGACGAGGTTGAGCGGGCATTGGAGCAATACAGGGAGTTGCTCGCCGAACTCGAACAGACGGGCGTGTTGAAAGAGAACACCCGCAAGACATATCTCCTCCACTCCGAAAACTTCGTCCGCTGGTTGAAGGACGAGTTCGATCCCGGCGAGCGCAACAAGGGCTGATCCACGGTTCCTTGGCCTCCCTCTGTGCTCTCCGTGCCTCTGTGGTGAATGCTTTTCCTTCCGTGCGCCGTGGACTCCGGCCCGCACCGCGCGTGCGGGCTTCCACGCTTCATCGGCGGGAACACGCACCGGCTTTGGGGCGGCCCGCACGAATCTCGCGGGATTCCGCGTGCGACTCGCGGCGCCCCACGGGCGAGCTGCGGCGTCCCCCCCGCAGGCGGGGGGGTTCCGCAATCGGCGTGCGGAAGCCCGCACCCTCGGCGGGGACGGGGTGGGAGGTTCTCTTCGACGATCTGCCCGCTGTCCGTGTGGCTCCCGCCACGCCGTCGGCGTGCGCGGACACCACCGTGAGTTTCGCGGCTACTTCTTTCCGAAGAGGCTGCCCGCGAGCCCGCTGACCTTGCCCATCACGCCGCCGCCTCCGCCCGTGAGTTGTCCGAGCACGGCGCCGGCGTCCGGGTTGCTCTTGATGCTGCTCATCAGGCCGCCGAGCACGGACTCCATGCCCGTCTTGGCCTTGCCGCCATCGCCGCCGACGAGCCCGGCCAGCGAACTCACGTCGAGCTTCGACATGACCCCGGAGAGGTTGCCGTTCAGGAGCGATGCGGCATCGAGTTTCCCGCCCGCGAGCGCCGCTTGCACCAGGCCCAGGGCCTTCTGGAGAAAGCCGCCCGCCTGGTCGCCGCTCAGGCCGAGTTTCGAGGTCAGGTCATTGAGGACGTTGCCCTTGACGCTTCCCAGCAGTTGGTCGAGCATGGCGATTCTCCTTGGGAGACGGACAGCGCCCGCGAAGCGGGCGCTCGCGTGGACAGTATCCCAGAGCAGGCCGAGGGGCGGACCCGCGCGAGGGATACAATCCCCCGGTCCGCCACCGACGACGTGACAGGAGACCTTCCCATGGGTTCATTCCAGCTCAGCAAGGCGAAGGATGGCCAGTTCTACTTCCGGCTCAAGGCCGACAACGGGGAGACGATCCTCTCCAGCGAGATGTACAAGGCGCAGACCAGTGCGCTCAATGGCATCGAGAGCGTGAAGAAGAACGCCGGCAACGCCGAGCGCTACGAGAAGAAGACCTCGACCAAGAACCAGCCGTTCTTCGTGCTCAAGGCCGGCAACCACGAGGTCATCGGCACCAGCGAGATGTACGCGAGCGAATCGGCCCGCGACAACGGGATCGCCTCGGTGATGCGAACCGCGCCGGGCGCCGGGACCGACGATCGGACCAACGCCTAGCTCGCGCGCCCTGCCGACCTTTTTGAGTCCTCGAGAGCCACCGGTTGGGCCTGCGCACGCGACCACGCGCGGAACAGCGCGCTCTGTTACGGCGCCGACTTTGCGTCCAACTCGCTCAGCGTGAACCGCGCGCTCAGGATGTACGGCTCCTCACCCTTCGTCCATGTGCCGTAGGTCGTGGCCACCAGCGTACCGTCCGGCAAAGACTCCAGCCCCGCATAGCCGCAATCCCAATCCGTCAGATTGTCCTTGAGCCGCACGAGGTACCCCGTGCGGGGCACACCCGGCCTCCCGGCCGCGCCCGGTGTCGGGCTGGGAACTCCCTGGCTCCCATCGACCCGCGGTTCCGCGAGATCGTCCCAGGCGTCGACCCACGCCACCCAGTCGCCCTTCCAAGGATCCCCATCGACCATGCAGCGGAACGTCACGACGAGCCGCCCGTCGGGGGGTGGTGCGTATGCTGCGATGTGCCGATCGCCCGTGAGGCACGCGGGCAACTCGCGAGGGGCCGACCAAGTCGCGGCCTTGTCTGTGCTGAACATGACGTGCGCGTTCTTCACCCGCCGGTTCTCGCGCAGGAGTAGCGCCAGCGTCCGGCCATCGGGCGATGCGACCACGCCCGGCTCGCAGAGGTGAACCTCCGAGCCGCTCCAGATCGCCCGCGGCACGGACCACGTCGCCCCACGATCCGCCGTGTCGGTCTGGTAAAGCGTGAAAGTTCCGGTCGCCTTGCCTTGCGCGGCGAAGAACCGTCCATCGTCGTGAAAGAACGCGGCGAACTTCCCGTCCCCCAGATCCGCGAGCCCGCCCATCGCGACAATCCCGCCGAAGTCGCCGACGGGCGCGAGCTCAGTCCAGGTCCGTCCACCGTCGGCGGAACGCGCCGCGCGGATGGGGTACAAGCCGGAGAACAAAATCAGCGATTCGCCCTGCTCCGTCTTGCCCATGCGGAAGAGCGTCGGTGTCTCCTTGCTCGTGGTCCACGAATCGGGCACGGGCAGGCGCGGAGACCAGGTCCTGCCCCCATCCTCGCTGCGTTTGAGCACGATCGATCCGCTGCCGTGCCCTTTGGGGTACGCGGCGAGGATCGACTTGCCGTCGTCCAGCCGCACCGTCGAGACGTGGCCGAGGTACACCCCCGCCTCACGGTCCACGACCACCTGCCGTTGAGACTCCGCGTCGAGATCGATCCGGACCGGTTCCGTGGCAAGCCACGCGCACGCGATGAGCGCCGTCATAAGCATGCAAGGATGGTACGGCGACTCGGTTCCCGGGCAGGAATGTCGTCTGCTCACGCTCTGGAGAGCGCATCGAGATCCAGCGGCCTGGTGAACATCCCCAGGCTTCCGTCGGCGGCCCGCGGCCACGATTCCTTCGGGCGATCCCAGTACAGTTCCACACCGTTGCCGTCGGGGTCTCGCAGGTAGAGTGCTTCGCTCACGCCATGATCGGACGCGCCGTCGAGCGTGATCCCCGCGGTCATGACGCGGCGGAGCGCATTCGCGAGCGCCGCCCGCGTCGGGTAGAGGATGGCGAGGTGGAACAGGCCCGTGGCGCTGTGGTGCGGCGGCTTGCCACCCTTGCTCTGCCATGTGTTCAGCCCGATGTGGTGGTGGTAACCGCCCGCCGAAAGAAACACGGCGTCGGTGCCGTACCGCTGCGTCACCTCGAAGCCCAGAACGTCTCGATAGAACGACAGGGCTCGCTCGATGTCCGCAACCTTCAAGTGAACGTGGCCGATGCGGACGCCTGGATCGATGCGAGCATTCTCCATGTCGGGTCTCCGACCGCCCACGTGCCGCCGATTTCACCTGCCGCCCACGCCCGGTGCCGCATGCGGATAATGGATGGTATGGGCACCGAATCCCCTCAACATTCAAGGGCCTCTCAGACGCCCCTTCCCACGGGCGGTGCCGGCCACGCCACGCCGGCGAGCGACGGGCTCATCGAGATGCGGCTGCGGGCGATCGACCAACTCTTCGACCTCGTGGACCCCTCGCCCTTCGGCCAGCAGGACCTGAACCCATGGGCGGCCGAGTACATCGTTGAGAGCGTCAAGGAGATGCAGGCGCCGGTGCCCAGCGGACTCGTGATCTCGATCGAAGAGCCGTGCGACCCCGATCGGGCTTCGGTCATCGGCAAGGCGGTGCAGACCTTCTTCGCGCGCCAAGCCATGCTGCGGCGACGATCGTTGAGCCGCCTATTGCGGCGCGGCGTTGTCACCCTGGTCATCGGCGTGACGTTCCTGGCGGCCGTCTTCGTGCTCTCGCGTTTCATCGCCTGGATGCTCGGCGATGGGCCGGTCCCGACGCTCCTGCGCGAGGGCTCACTGATCGTGGGGTGGGTCGCGATGTGGCGACCCATCGAAATCTTTCTGTACGACTGGTGGCCGATCGTGCGCGAGCGGCGGCGATTTGAACTGTTGAGCCGACTGGATGTCCGCCTCGTTAGCCGCGGCCAGCCGATCTCAACGGCGGATGGCGGGGAAGGCGGTTCGTCATGCGCGTCGGCGAGCACCATGGCGGCGAAAGCGATTGCGCGGTGGGAGAACGAGGGCGGCAGAACCAATCCGCGCGGTTCGCGTCTGCTCGGGCAGCACAGTGACATCGTTCCGCCAGAAGCGACGACAACGGACGGCCCAGCGAGGCAAACATGAGCGATCACCACGAGCATTCGCACCACGCGAGCCATCCTGACGCCCACCATCACGGTCATGGCGGTCCTGTCGGCCCCGCGGCGCCCGCACCGGCGGCGTCGAACGCCGCCCTTTACACCTGCCCCATGCACCCGCAGGTCCGGCAGAGCACGCCGGGCAACTGCTCTATCTGCGGCATGTCGCTCGAGCCGCTCATGCCCACGCTCGAAGACGGCCCGGACCCGGAGTTGGTGAGCTTCCAGCGCCGCTTCTGGTGGACGCTGCCGCTCACAATCATCGTGACCACCCTCGCGATGGCCGGGCACTACATCCACGGTCTCTCGGCGACGTCTCGCACATGGATGGAACTGGTCCTCACGGTCCCGATCGTGTTCTGGGCTGCGTGGCCGTTCTTCGTGCGCTGGGCGGACTCCATTCGCCGCCTCAGCCCCAACATGTGGACGCTGATCGGCACGGGCGTCGGCGCGGCGTTCTTCTACAGCCTGGCCGCCACGATCTTCCCGGGGTGGTTCCCGGCGGGCTTCGAGTCCCACGGGCGCGTCGGCGTTTACTACGAGGCCGCAGCGGTCATCGTGTCGCTGACCCTGCTGGGCCAGATCCTCGAACTGCGGGCCCGGTCGCAGACCTCGGCCGCGATCAAGTCGCTCCTGGGCCTGGCGCCCAAGACCGCCCGCCGCATCCGTGACGACGGCGCCGAGGAGGATGTTCCGCTCACGCACATCCACGTCGGGGACAAGCTCCGCGTCCGTCCGGGCGAGAAGGTGCCCGTAGATGGCGTCGTCACCGACGGGCGCTCCAGCGTCGACGAGTCCATGCTGACCGGCGAGCCGGTCCCCGTTGAGAAGGGACCGGGCAGCCGGCTCATCGGCGCCACGATCAACGCCGGTGGGAGCCTGGTCATGCGGGCCGAGAAGGTCGGCGCGCAAACCGTACTCTCTCAGATCGTGCAGATGGTCGCGCAAGCGCAGCGATCACGCGCGCCCATGCAGCGGATGGCCGACGTCGTGTCGTTCTGGTTCGTGCTGGCGGTTCTGGCGATCGCGGTGTTCACGGTGATCGTGTGGGGACTCTTCGGCCCGGAACCGAGCTGGACCTACGCGATCCTGAACTCGGTTTCGGTGCTCATCATCGCGTGCCCCTGCGCGCTGGGGCTGGCCACGCCGATGTCGATCATGGTGGCCACGGGGCGCGGGGCCACGTCGGGCATCCTGTTCCGCGACGCCGAGGCGATCGAGGCGCTGCGCACTATCGACACGCTGATCGTGGACAAGACCGGCACGCTCACCGTTGGCAGACCGGCCTTCCACAGCGTCGTCGCGGCCCCGGGGGGTGGGTTCGCGGAGGAAGAAGTCCTGCGCCTGACCGCCAGCCTCGACCAGGGGAGCGAGCACCCGCTCGCCGAGTCCTTCGTCGCCGAGGCCCGCCGGCGCGGCCTCCGGCTCAGCACGCCCGAGGAGTTCGAGTCGGGCACCGGGATCGGCGTCCGCGGGCGAGTTGATGGCAAGCGCATCGCCCTGGGGAACACCGCGCTCATGCAGGAACTGGGCGTGGATGTCGAGACGCTCCGGGCGGTCGCCGAGGAGCGGCGGGCCGACGGGGCGTCGGTGGTCTTTGTGGCCGTGGACGGGCGCGCGGCGGGCCTCGTGGCCGCGGCCGACCCCGTGAAGGACTCCACCCCGGAGGCGATCAAGCAGCTCCACGATGCCGGCATCCGCATCGTCATGGCCACCGGCGACGGGCTGACCACAGCGCAGGCCGTCGCCAAGCAGCTCGGGATCGACGAGGTCCACGGCGAGGTCCGGCCGCAGGACAAGGTTGACCTCGTCGCGTCGCTCCAGGCCCAGGGGCGGCGCGTCGCGATGGCCGGCGATGGCATCAACGACGCCCCGGCACTCGCCCGCGCCGACGTCGGCATCGCCATGGGTACCGGCACGGACGTGGCGATGAACAGCGGGCACCTGACCCTCGTCAAGGGCGACCTGCGCGGCATCGCCCGGGCACGCCAGCTCTCACAGGCGACGGTCGCGAACATGAAGCAGAACCTCGTGTTCGCCCTGGTCTACAACGCGCTCGGAGTGCCGATCGCGGCGGGCATCCTGTACCCGGCCTTCGGCGTGCTCCTCTCGCCGATGTTCGCGGCGGTGGCCATGAGCCTGAGTTCCGTGTCGGTGGTCTTCAACGCCCTGCGGCTTCGGAAGGCGTGACGAGCGTTCAGGATCAGATCGAGAACCTCCCGTGAACTGCTCGCGGGCCACGGGTTCGAGGTCGTCGTCTTCGGGATGACTCCATGCCCGCACGCACACGGCGACCGGTCGAAGGCGATACCGCACGCGGCAGCGGGCGGCGGTCTCCGTCATGCCTGACGCGCCACCAACGATCGGAGCGACGCCAACGCCGCGGCGACCTCATCGCCCTTGGCCCCGATGATCTCGATCAACTCCGATGGCGTGCGGGTGTCCACCTCGGCCTTGCGGTTCGGGTTCACCGCCTTCAGGTCGTACACCGCGTTCTCGATCGCCTCGGCTTTGGCTGTCGCCTCGCGGGCTTCCTTCACCAGCGCCGCGATCTCGGCATCCGTCGCGGCGATCACTACCTCGTCGCGCGGCTTGACTTTCTTCAGTTCTGCCAGCCGCTCACGCTTCGCGTCCGCCTCGGCGGACTTCGCTCGGGCCAGGTCCTTGAACGGCTGGGCATCGGCCGCGGCCTTGGCCTTTCGCGCGGTCAGGTCCACGGTCCACGACCGCTCGGAGTCGCCCTTCGTCGCCAGCATCGCGGCGAAGTCCTCGAAGTGCTTGAGCGTCAGCGGCGTCTTCTTGCCGACCTTCACGTCCGACAGGTCGTAGTACCAGATCTTCTCCGTCGGCTTGCCCTTGGTGAAGAACAGCAGGTTCGTCTTGACGCCCGCGCCGGCGGCGCTGAAAACCCCGCCCGGCAGCGAGAGCACGCACCACAGGTCGCACTCGTCGGTGAGCTTCCGCTTGGTCTTGACGAAGGCGTCCTCGTTGGTGCGGAACAGAACGCCCTCATCGATCACCACGCCGCACCGGCCCCCGTGCCGCAGCGAGCGGATGAAGTGCTGCATGAAGAGCACCTGCGTCGCGCTGGTGCGGTAGTCGAAGTTGGTCTGCGCACTGACGCTCTCCTTGCCGCCGAAGGGCGGGTTGGTGAGGATCACGTCGAACTGCGTGGGCGCGCCCTGGAACAGGCCGCCGTACACCTCATCGCCCGTGAGCGCGTTGCCGTGCCAGATGTTCGGGCGGTCGATGCCGTGCAGGATCAGGTTGGCCAGCCCGATCGGGTAGATCAGGTTCTCCTTCTCGCGGCCCCAGAACGTCTCGTGCTTGAAGCGCTGCACCGCATCCGCGCTGACCTTCTTACCCGCCGCGCCGGGCCTGTTCATCTGCCACTTCCTGTACTCCGCGGCC
>JBGALI010000028.1:0-43939 GCA_044223975.1 Phycisphaerales bacterium
GTCCGTGCTGGGGGAGCTAGGGGGTGAGGGTTGGGGTGAAGCACGGACCTGCAGGAACAGGTCCGTGCCACGATGGGAGGTCCCGGCCACCCGCCGTGCAGTGGGTTGCGAGCGACCGTAGATGGCGTAGCACTGGTGCGCCGCGTGAGAACGAGTAGAGAGGGAGAAGGGGTCGACGCGGCGACGCAGTGGCACGCGAAGTCGGGTTTCCCCGCCCACCCGCCACGTGATAGACTCGGCACGACAGTTGGGGTACCACGATGCCACTTGAATTCCCCGCAACGGCTAGCGTCGGCTTCTTGTTGAAGTCCTTTGCCATCGCCTTGGTGCTATTCCACATACTCCTGGTGTGGGGGTTCAAGGTGGGCAAGCTCGGGTGGAAGATCGTGGATTACATTTGGTTGTCCACCACAGTCTTGGCCCTCATTGGCAGTGCCGGGCAAGTGCGGGTCATGGTGGCGGAAGGTCGGGTTGCCATGAGCCGACAGCGAGCCGATGCGATGTACAACATATTCCGCAGCGTTTTGGAGGCAGCTGCAACAAGTCCGGGCTATGTGTGCCGACAGTTCGTGCTTTCGGAGACATCCCCTCCTCTTGAGCGGTTCAACGCGATCCAGCGCGAGTTCGACGAAACCTGTGCATGGCTTCAACAGCTGGAGGCAATCACACCGGCAAAAGCGCCCGACATGCGATTCGATATCAAAGTGTGGCCACCGCCACCGCAGGTTAGCGACGCGAGCTTGATCGACACCATTCGCGGTCTGCGCAGGCAGTACTCTTACTACGACGAAGCAGTTGTGGAGTTTGATAAGGTAAGTGAGATGCGCCGAAAATCAGAATTGGAGTTCAGCCTCATCTTGGGAGGCCCCTTTCTCCTTGCCATTGCACTGGCGCTACGTTTGACCAAGGTGACCGGGGAGATCCTGCTGGATCGACGCTCCGCAAGAACAGAGCCAACTGCGGCGCTCCGGCAGCTCGGTACGGAAGGCGTCACACCATCACCCCGTAAATGACTCCGGCCCGAGCGCAACGGCGGCCCACTCCCGGTCGCGATGGGGAGAAAGGCGGAGGTAGAAAGGAAGCTGTGGTCGGCACCAGGTGTCACCCCGCCCCGCAAGCTCGTATTCACGCGATGCCACCCTGCCCTCGCGAGCGTCGGTGGATGGGATAGCACTGGTGCGCCGCGGGAGGGGGAGTAGAGACAGAGGAGGGAAGACGCGGCGACCAGTGGCACCCCGATTGGGAACCCGGGCCACCCGCCGATGCGCAGTTTGCGTGGGGACCGGCGGATGTGCTCGTGTATTTCTACAAGCAGGAGTTCAAGAGCACCGCGGAGATCATGGTGCCGATGGACCTCGACCTGCTGATCCCGCCGCGTGCGGCTCATGACATCAACTGGGCGCGCGGCGAGTTCTTCCACGTGACAAACGTGCCGCTTCAACCGGGCGAACTCCCCGCGCGGCATGTCTTCGGGCCGGGAGCCAATGGATATTTCCGCGATGCGTACGGACTACCGGTGCAACCGCCCGAGGCGGATGAACTGGTCGGCTCCGTGTGCGTGGGTGCCATTGGTGAGGAGCTTTGCAAAGCGCTTGGGCTGGGCTGAGGGGCGGCACTCGGGGGGTATTTTGGTGACGCCGTGCGCCGTGATTGGTGCGGGCGAATCCTGGTCGCGGATGTGGCGGGGTGAGGGTGGGGTAGGGTCTGGTAGCACTGGTGCGCCGCGGGAAGGCGGGGAGAGGTGGAGGGGGAGTAGACGCGGCGACGCAGTAGCACCCGAAGCAGACAATTCCAGCGCTCGTCCGGATCGGAAGCCCGGGCTACCCAGTTCCGGCGCATGGCCGTTGACGTCGCGCCGCGATCAGCCCACCAAGTACGAGCATGCAGCCGGCTCCTGGGGCGGGGACAGGCCGGGTCCAGAGCAAGGCTTGCCGTGTGGAAGTCTCTAGGTTTACGCCATATCCAGTGACGTAGAGCGTGGTGGCATCCGCCCAGATCGAAGATGCCGTGCTGTCGATCCACGAACCGGGGAGCAGGAGCGTCAGGTCTTCCCACGAGACGGCCGCGCCGCTCCAGACGCCAGCGTGATAGGTACCACCGATGTACGCATTTCCCGCCTGTTGTATGCCGGTGGTGGCTGCGGCGTTGGATCTCGTCGCCCCTGCCGGGTTCAAATCCACCCACGACGCGGCTGTGCCACTCCAGATCCCGGCATGGGAGTTGCCACCTACGGCCGCAAATCCCACCTGCTGCATGCCGGCGGTAGAGAACAACTGAGACGACGTCGACCCCGCAGGGCTCAGATCCACCCATGAACCGGCGGTGCCGCTCCAGATGCCTGCGTGATTAACACCTCCGATGACAGAATATCCCGCCTGCTGTGTGCCGGTGGTGGACCTGGCTTGAGACGAAGACGACCCAGCCGGGCTCAGGTCGACCCACGACGCGGCGGTACCGCTCCAAATGCCCGCGTGATCGACGCCGCCAATCACGGCATATCCAGCCTGCTGCGTGCCAGCGGTTGCCATGGCGAAAGAGTTGGTCGCACCTGCCGGGTTCAGATCGACCCACGATGCGGCCGTGCCGCTCCAGATCCCGGCGTGATTGGTATTGGCCGTATAGGCGTATCCCGCCTGCTGCGTGCCGGTAGTTGCGCGGGCGTGGGATCCTGTCATCCCTGCCGGGTTCAGGTCCACCCACGAAGCGGCCGTGCCGCTCCAAATGCCCGCGTGGTACTGGCCGCTAATTGTCGCATCTCCCACCTGCTGGCTGCCGGCGGTGCCGTTCACGAAGGCACCGGTTGAACCCGCCGGGTTCAGGTACCTGACGGACCACTGCGCGTGAGCGATGGAAGTAAACGTCGCGCCCGCGAGGATCTTGGCTGCTGCGCCAAACCCCGAAACATGACGATGAGCCGCCGCACGCAAAATACTACCCCCCCTCTTTTTTCGTGAGCAAGACCTCTGTTAGTATGGACGCTGACTCTCAAGACGGCAAGGCACTCTTTGGGGCGGGTGGCCCCGGCTCGGGTGCCATCGGTCGCCGCCCACTACCTGTTTTCCGCCGTCTCTCCGCTCTTCCGCGGCGCACCGATGCTACCGGGCCTCAGGAACTCGGCAGCCTCGTTCGTCCGGTTTTGAAACAGTTTCCTCGCCCTGCGCGATGCTGCGGTCGCAACAATTGACCAAATCACGAGTTACGACACGATTCCGCCCGTCGTAAAGATACCTATCACATACTGATTGACGCGTTCGGTCTCTACCGTGCCACTACCCCAGTGTCCACCGCGTCAGCCATCTTCAACCCCACCCCCGACCGAGCCTCCCGGGTCTTGGCCGACCTGAACGACACCTCGCTCTCTTTCGACGACCTCGCCAGCAAGCACGGCACCAGCGCCGAAGCCCTGTCTCTCTGGCTGTGCACGAGCGCGATCAAGGAACGCGTCCAGCCCACGCTCGACGCGATGGCCCTGCGCATCCGCATGATCGCCGCGTCGCGCCTCCCCGCGGCACTGCGCGCCATCACCGAGCTCATCGAAACTGGCCCCGTCCTCCCCGCGCGCGTCCAGGGCCCACGCGGAATCGCCACGCCCGACGCCGCCAGCGCTTCCATCACGCCCGGCATCCCTGGCACCTTCGGCGCTCCCGGTGCCTCCGACCCCTTCGCGGCCCCCGACTCGCTGCGCGAGCGCGAGTTCCGGCGCCGCCACAACGAATCCCTCCGACGCGCGTGTTCTCTCCTCCTCGGCCTCGCCAACTTCTTCTCCCCCACCCGCCCGCCCGCGCCCCGAACTGCACACCATTCGCCCGCGCCGGACTCAATCGACGACCCCCATGGCCCTTCCCGCGCCTCCAGCAACCCCGCGCAGCGCCCGACCACGACCAACGGCGCACACCCCGTTGCCGCCCACCGCCCCCGGTTCATCGCGCCGGCCTTGGCCAGCCTCATGGAGGGCACGCCGGCCTGCTCTGTTGAATCCCCGCGTTCGCAGCCCGAAGGGCTGAGCGTCAATAGCCGGGGGTTGAGCAAGTCCGCGAGCGACAGCCCCGGGATCGGTCTTGAGCACCCGGCGCACCCCGAAGGGGTGCACGTGGCGACGAACCAACTCAACGGAGCGAACTCACTCGCAACCGGGCACAACCCGAAACCATCTCCGGTAGATCTCCCCGGTTCCTCCGCTGTCGCCGCGCCCTCTGCGTTCTCTTCTCTTTCTTCAGAGCTCTCCCTCGCCCCCGCCACGCTCGCAAAGCCGCGCTCTCCGCCCCCGGGCGCCTATCAACGCCCGCGCCGGCGCTTCAAATTCCGACGATGATGGCCGTAAGCCAATGGCGCGCGCGAGCGGTCGCTCCGCTCCTCCACGCCCCACCCTGCGCCCTCGGCGATGCCCCGGACTTCAGACCCTACATCCACCGGCTGACCACGACCTTCGACTCGGTGTAGAACTTGGTCGCATCCTCCCCGTTGGCGTGCAGATCCCCGAAGAACGACTGCTTCCACCCCGCGAAGGGGAAGACGGCCATCGGCGCCGGGACTCCCACGTTGATGCCGACCATGCCGACCTGGGCGTGGGTCTTGAAGCGGCGGGCGTTGTAGCCGCTGGAGGTGAAGATGACGCCCATGTTGCCGTAGCGGGAGCGGTTGAGGGTGGCGAGGGCGGCGTCGAGAGTTTCTTCGCGCATGATGCTGAGGACGGGGCCGAAGATCTCTTCATCGGCGATCTTCATGCCCGGCCGCACGTTGTCGAACACCGTCGGGCCCACGAAGCAGCCCTTGCTCGGCATCGCGCACGCGCGGCCGTCGAGCGAGAGCGTGGCGCCGTCCTTCACGCCCGAGTCGATGTAGCCCAGGATCCGCTGCTTGCTGGCATCGTCGATGACCGGGCCCATGCCGACGCCGGGCTCGCCGCCTGCCGCGACCTTGATCTTCTTGGCGGCCTCGGTGACCTTGGGGATGAACCACTTGGCGGCGTCGCCCACGGCGATCGCGACACTGCCCGCCAGGCACCGCTGGCCGGTGTTGCCGAAGGCGCTGCCGACCACGCCCTCGATCACGGCGTCCTGGTTGGCGTCGGGCATGATGACCATGTAGTTCTTGGCGCCGGTCATGCACTGGGCACGCTTGCCCGCGGCAGTCGCGGTCTTGTAGATGTGGTGGCCGACCTTGGTCGAGCCGACGAACGAGACGGCGCGCACATCGTCGTGGGTGATGAGGAAGTCGACGACCTTGGGGCCGCCGGTGACGAGGTTCAAGACGCCCGGGGGAAGGCCGGCTTCGTGGGCGAGTTCAACTTCCCGCACGGCAGAGAGCGGCACTTTCTCGCTGGGCTTGAGGACGAAGGTGTTGCCCATCGCGATCGCCATCGGCCACATCCACAGGGGGACCATGACGGGGAAGTTGAAGGGGGTGATGCCGACGCACACGCCCAGCGGCACGCGGTCGACGACGGAGTCGATGCCGACGCCGCTCTGGTCTTCGGTGCGGCAGAAGGATGTGCTCACCGCGATCTGCGGGAGCGTGCGGCCCATCATGAGGAGCGGGGCGGAGCAGGCAAACTCCACGCAGTCGATGCCGCGGCGGACATCGCCCTTGGCTTCGGCCATGGTCTTGCCGTGCTCCTTGACGATGGAGAGCGCAAGTTCGTCGAAGTGCTTCTCGAGGACCTGCTTGTACTTGAAGAAGAACTGGCAGCGGTCGCCGACGGGTGTGGCGGACCAGGCGGGGAAGGCGAGCGACGCGGCCTGCACCGCGGCCTCGGCCGAGCGGATGGACTCAAGCTCGGCGTGGGCAAGCGTCTCGCCCGTAGCGGGATTGATGACGGCGTGCTTGGCGCCAGCTTCGGTGGAGGTTGTGCGCTTGCCGGCGATGAAGTGAGAAACGGGGGTGGGGGTGGTCATGGGTGGCGCCTTGCGTGGGGGAATCGGCGGTGAATACCGGGGTTGCGAGGTGTGCGGATTGTACGGGGCGGGGCGCGTGGGGCGGGGGTGCGGGAGGGGTGTGTCTGGGGCGCGGGTGGGGGTGGTGACGCGCGTTCTCGGCCGCGGGGCGCGGCGGGCCGGACGGGTGCTGAATGGGTGCGGATCGAACGCCGATTCAGCGTTTGAACGCACGTATTGCACGCGGAACTGCCGCGGATCCCGGAGGAGGCCCCATGGCCCAGCCGTCGCCTCGCAAGCCCTCATCGAACATCACCCCTGCCGCGCGGAACAGCGTGCGGCTGGACCAGACGCAGCTCAACCGTTATTTGGATGAGCGCGAGGCGGCGAAGGGGAGCGACAAGGCGCCGGCACGGGCGTTCGTGCGCCTGCCGTTCCGGATCACGACGGTGGAGTTGAAGCTGACGCACCCGGGGCAGTCCGAGGCGACGATGCAGGTGGCGTGTCACAATCTCTCGGCGGGCGGGCTGGGCGTGCTGCACAGCGCGTACATCTACCCGGGGACCAAGTGCGTGATCCGCCTGCCGAACGTGGACGGTCGGAAGATCGATGTGCCGGGGACGGTCGTGCGGTGCCAGCACGCGGCGGGCGTGGTGCACGACGTGGGCATCCGGTTCACCACGCCGATCGAGGCGCGGGACTTTGTGAAGCTGGACCCGTTCGCGGACGGGTTCGTGCTGGAGAAGGTCGACCCCGAGCAGCTCAAGGGGACGGTGCTCTTCATCGGGGAGTCGGCGCTGGACCAGTCGGTGGTGCGGCACTTCCTGCGGCAGACGCACGTGACGCTGGTGCTGGCCTCGACGCGCGAGGAGGCCAACGCGCGGGTGATGGAGGGCGTGGACCTGATCCTGTGCGACCACGACCGTGCGGCGGGTGACGCGGCGGCGATCGTGGTGGGGCTGCGCGAGGCCGGCGTGCCGGCGCCGATCATCATGCTGACGGCCGACACGGGCAAGGAGACGCGCGAGGCGCTGGTGCGGGCCAAGGCCAACGCGTTCATCAGCAAGCCGCTGAAGCAGGACATGCTGTTCAGGGCGATGGCCGAGTTCATGGTGGTGGACGATTCGGCGAGCGTGTTCTCGACGTCGCTGTCGCCGGAGCACCCCAACTTTGGGCTGCTGGAGTCCTTCATCGGGCAGGTGCACGAGCAGGCCGACCAGTTGAACGGGGCGATCGAGGGAGGCGACGCGGCACGCTGCCGCAGCCTGTGCCTGCAGATCGCGGGCACCGCGCCGGTCATGGGGTTTGAAAAGCTGGCGGCGATGGCGCACGCGGCGGAGGCGTCGCTGGCGGCGACCAACAGTGTGAAGGAATCGATGGCGCTCCTGCGGATCCTGGTGTCGACGTGCAAGCGTGCGTCGTCGCGCGCGGCGGCATAGGCCGGGCTATTCCGCGGGCGGGGGGGCGATCGGTCCCGAGAGCGCGATGCAGGCGTTGATGATCGCCGCGTGGGTGTAGGCCTGGGCGATGTTGCCGAGGTTGAGCTGCTGGCGCGGCTCGAACTGCTCGGTCGCGATGCCTGTGGGCCCGGCGAGGGCGACGAGCGCATCGAGCAGCTCGCGCGCCTCGGCGGTGCGGCCGACCAGGTGCAACGACTCGATGAGCCAGCCGGTGCAGATGAGCATGGCGCCCTCGGGGCCCTCGAGGCCGTCGTCGTCGAGGTAGCGGTAGACGCCGGGGCCGACGCGGAGGTTTTTGTTGACGGCGTCGACGGTGGCGATGAAGCGGTCATTGTCGGGCGGGAGCATGCCGGTGAGACCGATGGAGAGCGTGGCGGCGTCAAGCGAGTCGAGGCCGTAGGAGCCGGTGAAGGAGGCGCGGCGCTCGCTCCAGCCGCGTGCGAGCACGTCGGCCCTGATCTCGTCGGCGAGGCGTGTCCACGCGGGGCTGCGGCGCCCGAGCACGTAGTCCTCGACGAGCAGGGCGCGGTGGACGGTGTGCCAGCACATGACCTTGGAGTGCACGTGCTGGCGGCGCTCGGTGCGGAGTTCCCAGATGCCGTGGTCGGGCTCGCGCCAGCGGAGTTCGACGGCGTTGACCATGGCGCGGACGAGGCGCCAGTGGTCGGGGGAGATGGGGGCGCCGCGCTCGGCGAGCATGGCGACCAGATCGACAATGGGGCCGAAGACGTCAAGCTGGACCTGGTTTGCCGCGGCGTTGCTGATGCGGACGGGGCGGCTGCCGCCGTACCCGGAGAGGTTGGTGAGTTCGGCCTCGGGCGGGAGGTGGCGGCCGGTGACGGTGTAGATGGGTCGGAGGCGGTCGGGGGTCTCGCAGGCGTCGACGACCGCGAGAATCCAGTCGAGGAGCTTGAGGGCGTGCCCGGTGTTGCCCAGGCGCAGGAGCGCGGCAGCTGCGACGCAGGCATCGCGCGGCCAGCAGAAGCGATAGTCCCAGTTGCGCGTGCCGCCGAGGTGCTCGGGGAGGCTGGTGGTTGCGGCGGCGGCGATGGCGCCGGTGGGGCCGTGGCTGAGGGCCTTGAGGACCAGGGCGCTGCGCTTGACGGTGTCGCGGTGGAGCGTGGGGAGCGTGAGGGCGCCGGCCCAACCGCTCCAGAAGCGCAAGGTCTGGCGGCGGCGGTCGCGCTCGGTGACGATGCTGTCGCGGAGGCTGCCAGAACCGAGGCGCAGCTCGAGCACGAGAGGCTGGTCGGTGGGGATGACGGTTGCGGTGGCGGTCTGGTGGGGGCCGTGGTCGGTGATGGTCCACGCGACGCCGGGGGCGTGCAGGACGATCGGTTCGGGGGAGCCTTCGACGATGAGGCCTGAGTCGTGCGCGAGCAGGCGCGTTGGTCCGCGGCCAAAGTCGAGGCGGGGGGCGAAGCGCACGGTGAACGGGGCGGTGCCTTTGACCACGCGGAGCAAGTCGCTGCGCCCAGCGCGCTGGAAGGCGCGTCCGCCGGAGCAGTCGAGGTAATCGGTGACGGTGAGACCGTTCCATTCCGTGACGAGCACGAACGAATCGGCGTCGTAGCGCTGGGCGAGCAGCGCGGCGGGCGTGGCAGAGTCCGGGGAAGGGGCGGGCCGGATGTCGAAGCAACCCGCGTCGGGACCGCCGACGAGTTCGGCAAAGAGCGAGGAGGAGTCGATCCGCGGGGCGCACGCCCAGACGAGTCGTGCGTCAGGGCCGGCCACCACGATCGTGCGCTGGTCGGAGAGGATCGACAGATTCTGGAGCGGCACGAGCCGACGGGAGGCGAGCCAGTCGCGCCGGGCGCCGATGAGGCCGTGCAGCAGGTCGGCGACGGCGCCGGGGTCGGCAACACGGAGCGAGGTGACAGTCTCGCCCTCGCCGACCTTAACGCCCAGGTCGCCCGGCGTGAGCACGCGGAAGGCGTCCTCGTCGGTGAGGTCGTCGCCGAGGAAGAGGATGCCGGTGGCGCCCGTGCGACGGCGGAGGGCGCGGAGGGCGGCGCCCTTGTCGGCCGGGGAAGCGGCGAACTCGAGGATCATGTTGCCGCGCCGGACGGTAAGGCGCGGATCGCTGCCCACGTGGGTGAGAACACGGTGGAGGACGGGAGCGGCGCGTTCTGGGCCGGCGGCGCGGTAATGGAGCGTGACCCCGAAGGGCTTGCGCTCGACGCGGAGCCCGGCGGGAACGGCGCTGGCGCTGATGAAGGCCTCGAGGGCATCGAGCAGGTCCTGCTGCTCGCGGTTCGGCAGCGCCCCGTCGCTTTCGGCGCCGTGGCCGCCGATGATGGTGATCGAGTCGGGGAAACGGCCCAGGCGGCGGAGGTCCGCCACGGCGCGCCCGGAGAGGATTGCGGTCGCGGTGTGCGGGAGCGTGGCGATCGCGTGGACGGCGTCGAGGCAGCGAGGGTCGGGCGCGGCAGCCGCGGGCGTGTCGACGAAGGGGGCGAGGGTGCCGTCGTAGTCGGCGCAGACGAGCAGGACGGGGGTTTCGGAGAGGACCTTCACGCGTGAGCGCAGGTCGTCGTTCATCGGCGCAGGGCCTCCAGGAACGACTCGGCCCAGAACGCCACGTCGTGCCGGCGCACCTGCATGCGCGAGATGATCATGCGGCGTCGGGCCTGCTCGCGCGGCATGCGGAGGGCCTGGACGAGCGAGGCGGAGAGGCCGTCGATGTCATGGGGGTTCACGATGACGGCCTGGCGCAGTTCCTTGGCCGCGCCGGCCGATTCGCTCAGGACCAGCACTCCGGTGTTGTCTGTGCGCGAGGCGATGTACTCCTTGGCGACCAGGTTCATGCCGTCGCGCAGGGGCGTGACGAGCATGACGTCGGCGGCGAGGTAGTACGCGATGAGCTGCTCGCGCGCGAGGTTGCGACGGAAGTAATGCGCCGCGACCATGCCGGGGAGGCTGTACTCGCCGTTGATGCGGCCGACGGTCTGCTCGACCAGCGTGCGCATGGCGTCGTACTCGGGGACGCGCTCGCGGCTGGGGACGGCGATCTGCACCATCACGCAGCGGTCGACGGGGCAGTCGCCGCGCCGGAGCATTTCTTCGAACGCGCGGAGGCGGCCGTCGATGCCCTTGGTGTAGTCGAGGCGGTCGACGCAGAGAATGACCTTGCGGTTGGGGCCTAGGCGCCGGCGGATGGCGCGGGCCTCGGCCTGAACCTCGGGGCGGCTGGCGATCGCTTCGAAATGGGCGAAGTCGATCGAGATGGGGAACGAGCCGACACGCACGGTTCGGCCCTCGTAGGACAGTTCGGAGTCGGTTCCCTCCGCGGCGGTGTACCGCCGGCATAGGCGGGAGAAATTGTGGAAGTTCTCGGGAGTCTGGAAGCCGACTACGTCCGCGCCGAGAAGTCCCTGGAGGATCGGCTTGCGCCAGGGAAGCCAGGCGAAGAGTTCCTCGGGCGGGAACGGGATGTGCAGGAAGAACCCGATCCGAACGCCAGGGCGCATCTCGCGGAGCATGCGGGGCACGAGTTGGAGCTGGTAGTCGTGGATCCACACGGTGTCGCCCTTGCGGACGACGCGGGCAGCGGCGCGGGCGAAGCGGAGATTGACTTCCTGGTAGGAGTTCCACCACGCACGATGGAATTCGGGGGTGCGGACGGCGTCGTGGTAGAGGGGCCAGAAGGTGCGGTTGCACATGCCGTCGTAGAAGAGGTCGAGCTCGCGCAGGGAGATGGCGACCGGGCGGATGTCGAGGCCCTCGTGCGTGAAGCCACGGGGCGAGCGTCCGTGCACGCCTGTCCACCCGATCCACATGCCGCGCCGATCGGCGAGCACCGGCTCCATGGCAGTCACGAGCCCGCCGGGGCTGCGTTCCCATCGATTCCCGACGCGGTGCACCGGGAGTCGGTTGGCGATGACGATCAGGCGTCCGGTCATCGCGTCGGCTCCTCGTGGGCGATGGGGCGCGGTGCGGCGGAGACTGTGCGTTTCTCTGGATTCGGAACGGGCGCGGCGCAGCAGGGTGTCGCCCGCCCCGCGCACCACATGAATGCCGACATCCGGCGTCGGGGCGTCCTTGCGGGGCTCGATCGTGCGGATATCGAGCGGGCCGACGGGTGGTTGCATCACCCTGCTATACGCGTGAGATGACGGCGGGGATCAGCAACCTGCAAACAGTTCAGGGACATCGATTGCACGAATAGCGCGGATGAGTAACTTTTCAGGTCGATCGGAGCATGCGCTCAATCCGCGAGGGTGAACATGTACATTCCCGATCCGACTCGGCAAACGGTCGCACCGGCGGCCGGGTCCAAGACCTGCACGGAGCGTGCGCTGCGGAGCGGCTGACCACTTTCGGTGACCTTCTCGGGGACGCTGGCGGGGAGCCGGACGATCGCGGAAACATTCGGCGGGACCGAGATCGTCACCTTGAGACCCCCCTTGGTTGTTTCCCATGCGGAGGCGATGGGGCCGCGGATGGAGCGGTAGGAGCCCCTCGCCCACGTCACACCAGGGCCCGGGCGCGGTGCGAGAGTGACTTCCGCGAAGCCGGACGAGGCGGGCGTGATGCCGAGCATGGTGCCGGACATCCACTCGCCGACGGCGCCGATCGCGTAGTGGGCGAACGAGTTCATGCCGGGGTTCTGGAAGCCGCGGCCTTCGACGTAGCCGTCCCAGCGCTCCCAGATGGTGGTCGCGCCGTGATCGATCTCGTAGCCCCAACTCGGCATCTTGCGGTTGAGGATGAGGCGGTAGGCCTCGTCGTTCTTGCCGCGGAGAGAGAGCTGGTTCATGAGCGGGAGCGTGCTGTGGAAACCGGTGGAGATCTGGCCGTTGTAGGGCTTGAAGCGTTCGACCATTCGCGTGGTCGCGGCCTCCTGAGATTCCTTCGGGATGAGGCCAAACTGAAGGGCGAGGGCGTAGCCGGCCTGGGTATCGCCGTGCATGCTGCCGTCGGGCTTGACGTAGGCTTTGACGAAGGCGTCGCGAATGGAGGCTGCGAGGTCGGCGTACTTGCGGGCGTCGTCGTTCTTGTTCAGGACGCGGGCCATGTCGGAGACAATCTGCGTGGAGCGGTAGAAGAAGAGGGTGGCGAAGACTTCCTTGGGAACCTCGGCGCCCTTGGCGGGCCAGTTGTCGAGCTTGAGCGTGTCGGCGTTGAGCCAGTCGCCGTAGTCGTTGCCGCGGGAGTTGATCCAGAGCAGGTCTGGGTTCTTGGATCGGATGTACTCGACCCAGCGCGCGGCGGCATCGTACTGGTCGGCGAGGATGCGGGTGTCGCCGTAGAACTCGTACGCGCACCAGGGGACGAAGACGCCCGCGTCGCCCCACGCTGGGACACCGGAGAAGCGGGCATCGGGGTCGTAGGGGTGGGGGGAGATGTCGGCGAAGCGTCCATCCTTGGCTTGGGCGTCGCGGGTGTCGGGGATCCACTTGGTGAAGAAGGCGCCCATGTCCATCGCGTAGCAGGCGGTGGGGGCGAAGGCGAGGATGTCGCCCATCCAGCCGCAGCGTTCATCGCGCTGCGGGCAGTCGGTGGGGACGCCGATGAGGTTGTCGCGCAGGGTCCAAAGGATGTTCTGCCAGAGGCGGTTGAGCATGGGGTCAGAGCACTCGAACGTGCCGACCTCGGGGCAGTCGGAGTTGAAGGCGCGGCCGGTGAGCATCTGGGGCGTCGGCTTTTCCGACAGACCGGTGACCTCGACGTAGCGGAAACCGTGATAGGTGAAGCGGGGCTCGAAGGTTGCCGTGGCGTCGGCGGCGAAGGTGTAGCGGTCGGTCTGGGCGGCGGCGCGGAGATTCGTGGTGTAGATGGTCCCGTCGGGGTTCAAGACTTCGGCGTGTCGCAGCGTGACGGTCTCGCCCGCGTGGCCTCGCGTGGTGAGGCGGCACCAACCCACCATGTTCTGGCCCATGTCGAAGACGTAGGCGCCGGGCGATGGTTCGGTGATGGCGATGGGCGTGAGCTCGCGCGTGACGCGAACGGGCTCGTTGGGTTGCGCGACGAGCCTGAGGGACTTTGGCGGATCAAAGGCCTGGGCGGAGTGCCATGTGCCGTCGTTGAAGCCGGGCTTGTCCCAGCCGGGGATCTCTTTGCGGGCGTCGTAGGTGTCGCCGTCGAGAAGGTCGCCGGCGCGGGTCGGGCCGTCGAGTGACGTCTTCCAGGTAGCGTCGGTGATGACGTCCTGCGTCGAGCCGTCGGCGCGGTCGATGACCAGGCGTGCCAGCAGGCGCGGCTGGCGACCGTAGATGGCGCGGGGCGGGCCGCCGGGGACGACCTGGGCGAGGCCGAGCTTGCCCGCGTACCAGCCGTCGCCCAGTGTGACGGCCAGGCAGTTGGCGCCGGGCTTGATGGAAGTGGTAAGGTCGTAGGCCTGGTACTGGGCGCGCTTGGTGTAGTCGGTCCATTCCGGAGCGAGCGTGCGGTCGCCGATGCGGGCGCCGTTGAGGTTGGCGTCGTAGACGCCCAGGGCAGAGATGTAGAGCGTGGCACGGGTGATGGCGCCGCCGCCGGCGGGGACTTGGAACTCCTTGCGGAGCATGGGGGCGGGGAGGGGGTCGTAACCCGAAAGGGCGTGCGATCGGAGTTCACCGTCGGTCAGGTTGGCGGCCGACCACGGGCCGGACTCGATGGAGTCCTTGGCGGTTGCGGCGGCGTGCTCGGAGACTGTCTTGCCTCCGGAAAGCACCTGCAACTCCGCGAGCGTGAACGCGGCCTTTTTGTCTTCGCGCGTGGCGCAGCGAGTGACGGCGAGGCGGACGAAGCGGGTGGGTGTGGATGGGAACGTCAGGGTCATCGGCTCGGTGCGCGGATTGGGGACGTCCTCGGCGGTGCGGTCGAGGACAACCCGCGCATCGCTGAAGTCGGGTTTCGTCGCCGTTTCGACCTTGAAGCGCACCGGGAAGAGAAACCCTGGCGTGTCGGGGCGCCGGTCGTAGGGGCGCGTGGGGTAGAGGCGAAGGCCGTCGACCGCGGCAGGCTCTTTGAGCTCGATCGCGACCCAGCCCCCGGAATCGGGGGAGTCCGAGAAGTTGCTGTGGTAACCGTTGTTGGCCTTTGCGGTGGGCGGCGGGGGAGTGGGGTCGCCGATCCACTTGGCGCCGGTCCAGTCGATGGGAGAGCTGAGGCCGGCAGTCCACTCTGCCGCGGGGCTCCACGCGGAGGGGCGGCCGTCGCCATCCCAGGCACGGACTTTCCAGTAAGCGTGCTGGCGGGCGCGGAGGCGCGGGCCGGCGAACTCGATTTGGTTCATGGCGCTGGAGGCGACGCGTCCGGAGTCCCACAGGGTGGCCTTGTCGCGCGCGAGCTCGTCGGGTGAGGTGGCGACGAGGATCTGGTAGGCGGTCTGGGTGAGGCCGCGGGCGTTGGGATCGACGGCGGCAAGCTCCCAACTCAGGCGGGGCTTGGGCGTGTCGATCGCGGCAGGGTTGGTCAGGTACTCGCAGCGGAGGGCGGTGGGGGTGATGGTCGCGGGGTCGGCGGGCTGCGCTATCGCAGGGGCGGCGAAGGACAGGGAAAGCAGGGGGATGACGATGGCGGTGGGTGAGTGCATGGATCAACCTCCGGCGAAACCGACAGCGTACCGGAACCACGGCGGTGCGATGAGACGGTCGGTTTGGACGTACCGGATGCGTTGGTAACTCGCGCCGGGCGCGGGCCGTGTACGTCGCTCCCGGAGGAGCGATTTCCCGGGTTTGCCGGGGGTCAGTGAGCCAGAGTCGGCCACCGATTCGCAAGAGACCGCGTCGGGCGTTGAAGCAACAATCAGAAAGACCTTCGACATGCCCTCCGCGATTCGATATACCTGTTGTAGGGAACGAGCGGATGCTCGGCGGCGTCAGGCCGGGTTATCGGCCGGGGACGGCGGCGAATCGGGACACAGAGATTCTGGTTGCGGGATCATCGGAGCAATTCATGGACACGCGAGTGAGCGGGCGGGTGGCGGGCTGGCTGGCGACGGTCGGGTGCGGCGTGGCGTCTCTCTCCGGTGTCTCGTGTTCGCAGTCGGACCTTGACGGCGCCGACGGATTCAGCATTCGTGCACCGGCCGCGTTGTCGCCGCGCGGCGGGCAGGTGGCGCCGCCGACCGGGCGTGCGGCGGTGACGCCGATCCGCGTGCCGCGCGGTGGAGAAGCGGTTTGGGGCGAGGCTCCCGTCACGATCATCGACACCCGCCAGATCCAGCCTCAGATCCAGGTGCGCGAACCGTGGACGGGGCGGGTCCGTGACGTCGAGTCGGTGCTTGAGGATCGTGGCGGCGAGGATCACGAGCGGGCCGAGCAGAAGCTGCGTGAGCGGCGGCGCGAGGGCGAGCCGAACACGCTTCCCATCGGCGGGCTGACGGCCGAGCCCCGCGGGCACCCCGGTCCGTTCTTCCCCGGCATCCAGCAGACGCCGTGGCAGCCGCCGGATTGCACGATCGCGGTGGGGAAGGACTACATCGTCGAGACGGTGAACATGGTGGTGGCGTGGTACACGCGCACGGGGTCGCTGGTGTTCTCGCAGAACCTGGACAGCACCGGGAGCCCCGGGTTCTTCGAACCGCTGGGGGGCGGGACATTCTGCTTCGATCCCAAGTGCTTCTACGACCACATCGACAACCGCTATGTGATTGTGGCGCTCGAGACGTACGGCTCGACGGAAGCGTGGATCGACATTGCGGTATCGGACGACGAGGACCCCAACGGCGTGTGGTACAAGTACCGCACCAACGCGGTGGTGACCGACACGAGCGGCGGGGCCACGTACTGGGTGGATTACCCGGGGTTCGGGTACGACAAGAACGCGTACTACGTCAACGGCAACCTGTTCGGGCTCAACGGGGTGAGCGGGTGGGGCGGGGTGTTGTTCCGCGTGTTCAAGAAGCCGCCGGTCCTGGGCGGGCAGCCGGCGGTTTTTGCCGACCTCCGACCCCCGAGCGACGAGCCCTCCGGGTCGGTGCAGGCGGCGCACCACTTCGGGAACAACCAGGCGGCGTTCTTTGTGTCCACGGACACGACCACGAAGATGCGCATCCACGCGATCAAGAACGCGGCCACGACGCCGTCGCTGGTGACCACGCTGGTGACCGTTCCGGGGTTCGGGTACTCGTCGGGCGATGCGCCCACGCCCGACGGGGGCTCCCTGAGCGTGATCGACGACCGGATCTTCAACGTCGTGTGGCGCGACGGGGACATGTACTTCGGGCACAACAGCTTCGGGTTCGGGAAGAACATCGCCCGGTGGTACCACGTCAAAACCAACAACTGGCCGGCCAGCGGTGCGGTCACGTCGGTCGAGGCGGGAAACATCAACCCCGGCACCGACGTGCACTCGTTCTTCCCGGCCCTGATGGTGGACAAGTGCAAGAACGTGGGGCTGGTCGTGGGGACGTGCTCTTCCACGCAGAACCCCGACATCCGCGTCACCGGGCGGCTCGCGGGAGACCCGGCCGGAACGATGGGCCCGCTCACGGTCACCTACCCCGGGCCGGGCACGACCAACGGGCGCTGGGGGGACTACTTTGCCATGTGCCTCGACCCGGTTGACCTGGTGACGTTCTGGTACGTGGGCGAGTACAAGGGCCCGGGCGGCTGGGGCACGTACATCGGGTCGTTCAAGGTTGGCTGTGCCGCCGACTACAACTGCGACGGGTTCGTGAACGGCGTCGACTTCGACACGTTCGTCGAGGACTTCGAGCTCGGCAGCAGTGTTGCGGACTACAACGGGGACGGCTTCGTGAACGGCGTCGACTTCGACACGTTCACGTTCGACTTCATCGCCGGCTGCTGAGTCGATCCGGGCCGGCGGTGCGCCGGGGCGACGCTGCGCGCGGCGGGTACACTTGCCCGCTCCGGAGCCGCGAGCGGCCGGGCTGCGCCATGGCGTTCCTCACGCACATCCCCGGCACCAACCCGCTGCCCGAGGTGACGCCGCACCCTCGTCGCAAGGGCGTCGGCGTGCTGGGTCTGCACGAGGGGCGGACGCTGCTGCTGGCGCTGGCGACGCGCACGCGGCACGCGTTCCCCGTCGCGGGGTGCGACCTCAATCCTGACAAGGTCGACGCCTGCAGGGCCGAACTGCCCGGCGTGTACTTCACGGCCGACTACGCCGAGATGCTCCGGCGGGCCGACGTCGACATCGTGGCCATTTATACGCCCGATTCTCTGCACGCCGAGCACGTTGTGGCGGCGTTCGAGGCGGGGAAGGACGTGATCTGCACCAAGCCGCTGGTGAACTCCGTCGAGCACGCGCGGGAGATTCTCGCGGCAGGACGCCGCACGGGCCGTCGGTTGCTGGTCGGCCAGAGCACGCGGTTCTTCGAGCCGTTCCGGCGCCAGCGCGCCGCGTTCGAGCGCGGGGAGATTGGCGCCGTGGAACTGGCCGATGCGCACTACATCCACCGCATGGACTGGTACTACCAGAAGAGCCCGTGGGTGGCGGACTCGACCGACTGGGCGTTCCTGGGGCTGAGCCACCCGATCGACCTGGTGCGCTGGTACCTGGGTCGCATCGCCCGGGTGCACGCGGTGGGCTCGACCTCGGCGCTGGGCCGGAAGCACGGCCTGAAGGGTCGCGACATCTACAGCGTGAACCTCGAGGCCGAGTCCGGTGCTGTGGCGCGGGTGATGGGCCACTACGGCTGCCACGAGCTGCCGTCCGCCCGCAACTGCATCGAGCTGATGCTGTTCGGTGAGGCGGGCTCGAGCCTGGCGCAGTACCACGACATGCGGTACGTGCGGACCACGCCCGACGGCACCGAGCGCACCGACGATCACCTGTACGCGGGGCGGCACTACTACTTCAACAGCGAGGTGCACGGCATGCACTACGGCGAGTTCGCCAACTACGCCGACGCCTTTGCCGCGGCGATCATCGCGGGGACGGCCGTGTCGCCCGGGCTCGAGGAAGGGATCGAGACGTTCTGCGTGATGGAGGCGGTGCGGCGGTCATCGCGCGACGGACGGCCGCACGACGTGGGCCCGCTCCTTGGCGAAGTCGGCCTGCGCTAGACGATCGGGTCATGCGGACCGGGCCCGGGGCTTGCGCGCGGTTGCCGGCTTGGCCTGCACGCACCGGGCGCACCGTCCGAAGAGCACCACGTCGTGCGAGTGAAACTCAAAGCCGCGCGGCGCCATCGAGCGCAGGTCGCCGGGGCACCCTTCGATCTCGTAGACCTTGCCGCACGCGACGCACGAGAAATGGTGGTGGTGGTCCTTGCCGGCCATCTCGTAGCGCGGTGATTCGCCGGGGATGTCGACCTGAACGATCTCGTGCCTCGTGAGCGCGCCCTTGATGGTGCGGTACACGGTCGCGAGCCCGAGGCCGCGCAGGCTGCGCGACGCGTCCGTGAGGATCTCGCGGGGCCCGACGGGCCGATCGGCGTCGGCGATCGCCTTCAGGATCGCGGCGCGTTGGCGTGTCGCTCGCTGCATCCGAGCATGGTACGGGCGCGCCGTGCCGCTCCGGTGATGAGCCGGGCCGGGCAAAAAAACCGAACCACCTCAGAACGAAGAGGTGGTTCGGTCATCACGAGGGAGAGAGAGAGGGAGCTGTGCAAACCGGGCGGCGATGCGACCGGTTGTTGATCGTCGAGGCCTCACGATACGAGACGGTCGACGGCGCCACCATGGGGACATCGCCCCAAAACCCCCCGAACGTGGCGTGATCAGGGTTCCGCGAGGCCCTCCCGGATGGCAAAGCGGGCCAATTCCACGCGGTCGTGGATATCGAGCTTGTTCATGAGGCTCGTGGAGTGGTTGTCGACGGTCTTGACGCTCAGGTGGATCGTCTCGGCGATTTCCTTCTTGGACATGCCGCGGGCGATGTAGCGGAGGACCTCGAGCTCCCGCGGCGTGAGCGTGGCAAACTTGGTGTGGGGGTGGCCCGCGAGCCTGACGCCGCCGGTGTCGACGACCAGGCGAGCCTGGACCTCGGGCGAGAAGTACGTGCCCCCCGACGCGGCGGTCCGGACGGCGTCGGCGATGGCCTGCGGCGGCTGACCCTTGGTGACGTACCCCGAAGCGCCGACCGCGAGCGCCTCCTCGATGTAGCGGTCGTGCAGGAAGGCGCTGAGGAAAACGATCCGGGTGCCGGGGCAGCGGGACGTCACCGTCCGCGCGGCGTCGAATGCCGAGAGGCCGGGCATGTCGATGTCGAGCACGAGCACGTCGGGCAGGAGCCTGATGCACTCGGTCACGGCGTCGTCGGCGACGCGGGCCTCGGCCACGACCGTGAGGTCGCTCGTGCCGCGCATCCACGCGGCGAGCGTGGAGCGGACGAGGGCGTGATCGTCGGCGAGGATGACCCGGATGGGGCGGTTCATGGCGGCGTTTCCTTGGGTCGGTGTTCGGCGAGCACGCGACGCACGAGGTCCGGGATCTGGGCGACCTGGAAAGGTTTGCGGAGCACGTGGGAGGATGACCCCGGGTCGTCCGGGCCGTCCACGGAGGCGGTGAGGGCCACGACGTCGACCCGGTCCGCGGCAGCGCGCACGCGACGGACGCACTCGGCGCCCTCGGGCATGTCCACGTTGATGATCGCAAGGTCGATTCGGGGGCTGGCCTGTGCCAGGGCGCGGGAGACTTCGTCGGTTCCGGTCGCGTAGTGAACACCGAAGCCGGCGCGCGCCAGGGCGGTCCCGATGACCTCCCGCACCTGCCGGCTCTCGTCAACCACCAGCACGCGCTCGCTCTGGCTTCCGATCGGCGGGGGCGCCTCGCGCGGGGCCAGCGTCTCGGCGGCCTGGGCCGGCAACCAGACCGTGAACGACGTACCCCGTTTGGGGGCCGACTCTACCTCGATCGTTCCCCCGTGGGAGCGCACGATCCCTTCGGCGATCGAGAGGCCCAGCCCGCTGCTTGAATCGCGGTTCTTGGTCGTGAAGAACGGCTCGAAGATGCGGTTTCTGATGGCCGGTGGGATGCCCTCTCCGGTGTCCTCAACGCGGAGCGAAGCGCGGCGGCCTGAGCCGGATCCCCGCACCACCACCCGGAGCGTCCCTCCCCGCGGCATGGCGTCACGGGCGTTGATGGCGAGGTTGAGCACGACCTGCTTCAGCAGTGTTTCGTCGCCGCGGACGGGCACCGGGCCGGGGGGCGCATCGAACTCGAGGCTGATCGCCGAGGGAAGCCCGGCGCGGAGGAGCTCGATCGCGCCCTGCGCGACCTTCACGAGGTCCAACGCCGTGAACTGGGTCACGGCCTTCCGGCTGGCGGCAAGAAGCGAGCGGATGACGCCCGAGGCCTGCTCGGCGGCGGCCTGCACTCCGTCGAGCACCGTCCACGCGGGGCTCGACGATTGCAGCGACGAGCGCGCCAGCGAGACGTACCCGAATATGGCGGTGAGCAGGTTGTTGAAGTCGTGGGCCACGCCCGCGGCGAGCTGCCCGACGGCCTCCATCTTCTGCGACTGGCGGAGCTGCTCGTCGGCCTCGCGCAGGGCCGCTTGATCGTGCATGCGCTGGGTCACGTCCTGCACGATCACCTGGGCCGCCGGCCGGCCGCCGAGCTCGATCCGGGCCCCGGCGGCCTCGACGGTGACCTCGGTGCCGTCGAGGCGTCGCAGGTTCTCCACGTGGGGCGGGGAGCGGCCGTCGCGCATCGCGGTAGCGACGCAGCCGGCGGCATCGGCCCGGTCCCTCTCGGCGACAAAGTCCATGACTTCGCGCCCGATGACCTCCGCCCGGTCGCGTGCGCCCAAGAGCGCCAGCCCGGCCGAGTTGGTCATGGCCATGCGCCCGTCCTGGATCACGAACAGGCCCAGGGGCGAGGATTCAAAGAGAGCGCGGTACCGGGTCTCGCTCTCGCGGAGGCTCTGCTCGGTCTGCTTGATGTCGGAGATGTTGCGCACCAGGACCACGACTTCGTCGCGCCCGCATGCGGTCATGCGCACCTCGTAGTGGCGCGAGGGGTCGGCGCCGATCGAGTACTCGTAGCGCTGTACGCCGCCCATCCTGAGCGTCCGCTCGATGCAGTTCACGCACTGCTCGGCGAGGTCGGCGGGGATCACTTCGCCCACGCGGCGCCCGATGAACTCGTGGGGCGGCGTCAGGAGGGCGAACCCGGGAGGAGCGTGATAGTCGAGGTAGCGACCGTCGGCGGACATGCGGAACATCAGGTCCGGCAGCGCGTCGAGAATGGCGGTCTTGGTGGCCTCGCTGCGCTCGCGCTCGTGCTCGGCGCTTTTGCGCTCGGTGATATCGATGTTGACGCCGAGGATTCCCGAGACGCGCCCGTCGGAATGCCGGATCGGCGCCACGACGTACTCGTACGCGCGGGCCTCAGGACCGGTCGAGTATTCCACCTCGCCGCGGACGGTCTCCCCCGCGAAGGCGCGGGCGTTGACGGCGCTCCACCGGGCCCGCACGTCGTCGGGGACCGTCGCTTCGGAGACGGTCCTTCCGAGGTGGTTGCCCCAGCGTGCAATCGCCGCGGGGTTGACCATCGCGTAGCGGCCGTCGGGGCTCATGATCCAGAAGTCCAGGGGGACGTTCTCGAAGGCGGTGCGGAGCCGCTCGCGGCTTTCCCGGAGCTCCTGCTCGGTCCGGCGCTGGGGCGTCAGGTCGTGCCCGACCGCGAGCCAGCCCGGGACCGGGCCGGGGTCGGGGCACGGCAGGCGCTGCCACGCGATGGTCCGTCGTCCCGCGCTCGCGTCGACGAGTTCGATCTCGAACGCGGACGAGTCAGGGTCGGACTTCCTCCACCAGGCCATCAGGCGGGCGCGCTGGTCGGCGTCGGGGAGCAGTCGCTCCATCGCGCCGGGGACACCGACCATGTCTTGAGCGCGGTGGCCCAGAGCACGCCGGCACTCTTCGTTCCAGAAGCCGATGACGCCCGAGGCCTCGACCGACATCACAAGGGCGGGCAGGTTGTGCAACAGCCCGACGACCGTGCAGGTCGTCTCGGATGAATCCCCGCCGGGTGAAGGCGGGGTCGGTCGGGCGGGCCGGATTCCGTTCACGATCACATCCTACTCGACACGGCGCCGCGACGCCCGTCCCTGCGGTTCGCTCATGTCCGGGCAGAATCCGCGTGATCCCGGGCGATCGCACCAAGTACGTGCCGCGCACGCCCGACGCGGGAGAGCAGCGGAAGGGCCGCCGCCCGGGCGACCGCCGAGGCGATGAACACCGCAAAGTAGGCTGATTTCTGCTCCCCCAGCGCCCCGAGCATCATGCCCCCCAGCGCCGAGCCGCCGGCGGTGGCGAGGGCGTTCATGAGGTTGAACTTAGACAGCACGCTGGCACGCTCGTCCTCGTGGATTGTTTCAACGTTCATAAGGAACAGTCCGAGTTCGTGGGCTGCCCACGCGGCGCCGGACAGGAGCTGCACCGCCAGCAGCCACCAGAAGTTGTCGGACACCAGCCACGCCGCCGCGCCGGGTACGAGCCCGAGCCCACCCGCCCACAAGACTGCCCGCGCGCCCCGCCGACGCGCCAGCGTTGCGATGGCGGGCATCGCGACGATGCGACCGACGAACGCGGCGCCCAGCAGGACGGCGTAGTGCATGTCGTCGAATCGCCGGAGCATGTACGGGTTGAAGAAGGGCTGGGCGATCTGCAGCGCGACCATGACGGAGACGGCGTACAGCAGGAACCTGCCGTCGGGGCCGTGCCGCACGCGGGAGAGCATCTCGCTCGTCGACACCGCGCGGGGCGCCAGCGGCATAGGACGCGGCTCGCTCTGAAGCGACAGGAGCGCGCTCGAGACGGCGCGGCAGGCGGCGGCGACGGCGAACAGTGCGACGAACGCCCGCACCGGATCGGCGCCGAACACTTTCAACAGCAGCCCGCCACCGACCAGCCCGGCGAGGATCCCGGCCTGGCACCAGCGGTTGCGGTACGCGAAGTAGTGTGCCCGGAGGCGCGTCGGCACCAGGAGCGGGATCCACGTGCTCCACACCGGCCCGCCGGCCATCGCTCCGAACTGATACAGGGTGACGACCGCGAACAGCAGAAGGGCGGGCATGCGCGCGGTCCACGCGCCGATAATGAGCGGCACGAAGCTCAGGGCCTGGAGCGCCGCTCCCAGCACCACCCACCGGCGGTGCCAGCCCAGCGCCCGGGTGGCGACGGGCGTCACGAGCTGCAGGAGCGCCGCGCTGAGCATCGGCACCGTGGCGATGAGCCCCGCGACCACGTCGCCCATGTGCAGCGCGATCGCGAACGCCGGGAGGTAGTACTCCCCGATACCCATCATCACACTGAAGCACGTACCGTCGATCGTGCACAAGGAGAGGTCGCGCCGCACGCGCCCGGGGACGCCCCCGCCGCGGCGCGGCTGCGCGTGAGGATCGTGCGGGCGGTTCACGGGGGCGATGGTAGCGGCGATCGTGATCAACTCCCGGCGGCGGGTCGCGTTCAGGGGATCGCCCGGGCATCGTCGAACAGTCGCCCCTCGGCAAGGGCGCCGGCCAAATCCCGGTAGACCTGCGCGATGCGCTCGGCGCCGGGGTTGGGGCCGAGCGCGCGACACAGGCGCCGCGAGAGCGTGCCCCGCGAGGTGATCGTGTCGAGCGCGGGGCGCCACCCGGGGTATTCGGGCGAAAGGGCCAGCGTGCGGTCGATCAGATGGCGCCACACGTCTCCGGCGGTCCCTTGTACGCCGAGCCCTTGAATCCCGAGCGCCGCGAGGTACCCCGCGTCGGAGATCGGGGTCTGCTCGGCGTCGCGGATGACCGCGAGGAGGATCGACTCAAGCCGGGGCGTGTCGAGCGACGCGAGTTGTTCGAGCGAGCCGAGCCGTCCGGTCGCGATCGCCCGTGCGGCGGCAACGATCGCCGCCCCGATCGCCAGGTCCGCCGCGGGGCACTCCTGCACGTCGAGGACGCGGACCTCGATGCTGCCGCGGCTGAAGCGGGCGATGCAGCCGCGCGAGTTGCACCATTCATCGCGGAGCACGCCCTCGGGGTCCATGGGGGCGAGGTCGTCGTAGATCCTCTGGAGGATCTCGCGGCGGTACGCACCCCCGGTGAACACCGGCTCGGGCACGATGCGTCCGGCGATGGAGGGGACCCGGCGCGAGTTGCCGCGGTAGACCTCCATGCGGTTGTCGAGCAGCCCGGTCACGCGGCCGTCCATCACGGGCGAGCTGGCGGCGAGCGCGGGCATGAGCGGCAGCAGGCCGCGGAGGGCGCCGTGGAGGCGCCCGAACTCGTCGTCGCCGTCGAAAGGAAGGTTCAGGTGAGAGGCCTGGAGGTTGGCCCAGCCGTGCCCGCGGCAGTCGAAGATGCGGTTGAACGTCTCGTAGACCTCGTTGTACCCGTGGGTCCAGAGCCTCATCTCGCGGAAGGGGTCCATGGTCGGGTGCATGGCGGCGGGGAGCAGTATCGCGTTGTGGCGCGAAAGGAGCGCGTTGGCCCGGGTAACGCTCTGCTGGAAGAGCGAGGGGAGGTCGGAGAGGGTCGGGGCGGGGTCGGTGGTCTTGAACTCGACGACGTGCGCGACCAGCTCGTTCGACCACGAAATCGGCCCCAGGACGACCTCGGTGGGGACGTTCGACCCGTCCTCGAACTCGGCCTGGGCGCCGGGTTGGCCGGCCACGTCGCACAGGAGCCGGTCGCACACGGGCATCACGCGCAGCGAGTCGCGGTCGACGATCATGTACTCGAGCTCGACGCCGAACGCTTCGAACAGACGGAAGCGGCGGGGCACGGTGGGATCTCCTGGTGTTGCGGGTTCGGCCATGGAACGCTAACGCCCCCGTGACTCGAGGCGACGGAGGAACGACCGCATCACCCGCAGGTAGAGCTCGTCGCCGAGGATCTTGTCCTCGACGCCCGCGTCGATGTTGGGGTTGTCGTTGATCTCGATCACCATCGCGCGTCCGTTGAGCTCCTTCACGTCCACGCCATACAGGCCGTCGCCGATGAGGTTGGCCGCCTTGATCGCGGTCTTGACGACCTCGGCGGGCGCGGCGTCCACGGGCCAGGTGTCGAACTCCCCGAATCCCTCGGGGCCCTTGGCGTGGTCGTAGATCTGCCAGTGTCCCTGGGCCATGAAGTAGCGGCACACGAACAGGGGCTGGCGATCGAGGATCCCCACGCGCCAGTCGAACCCGGTGGGCACGTACTGCTGCGCGATGAGCAGGGCGGACTCCTTGAAGAGCGCGTCGAGGTTCTCTTCGAGCTCCTTGAGGGTCGATACCTTCTTGACTCCCAGGGAGAACGAGCTGTCGGGCTGCTTGAGCACCAGCGGCAGGCCGAGCACGTCGGGCGCCTGGCGGCAGTTGGTCCGATCGATGATGAGCGTTTCCGGGGCCGGGATGTGGTGGTGCCGGAGCATCTCGGCGAGGTAGACCTTGTTGGCGCACTTGATGATCGACTCGGGATCGTCGACCACGGCCAGCCCCTCGGCCGCGGCGCGCCGCGCGAACCGGAACGTGTGGTGATTGACCCGGGTCGTGTCGCGTACGAAGAGCGCATCGAACTCGGCGATCCGGCCGTAGTCGTCCTTGCCGATCCGCTCGACGTCGATCCCCATGCTTTCGGCGGCGCGCTTGAACTTGCGGATGGCCTTCTCGTTGGAGGGGGGCGTGGGCTCGTCGGGGCTGAGAAGGATGGCCAGGTCGTAGCGCGCGGGGGCGCGACGGGCGCGCCGCGATGGCTTGGCGAAGTACTGTTCCGCGGCCTGGATCACGAAGCTCACGTGGGCGGCGGGGATCTCGTCGGCCTCGATGGGACGCAGGTTCTTGAGCTCCCAGCCCTCCTTTTCCCGCCGGAACTCGGCGCGGAGCAGCGGGGCGGGGAACTGGTTGAAGAGCCCCAGGGCCAGGCGCTCGTAGCGCTGCGCCATGTTGCGCCCGAAGTAGATGCTGAGCACGAACTTGTCCGAGCGGAGCTTCGAGAGGGTGCCGTTGATCGTTTCTTCCAGCTCCTGCGTCGCCAGACGCATCATCGCCGAGAGCTTCAGGTCCTGGATCGTCGAGATCGCCGGCAGCGGCTTGTGGCCCCGGGCCTGCGCCAGCAGCGAGACGTAGTACCCAAGGCTCTGGTACGCGTACGACCGGCACAGGTTGAAGACCTTCACGAGGCGCATCTCGCTGAAGCGGGGCCCGGTGAGGTAGTCGCGCGCGGCGACGACGTTCACGCCGCGGATGCGGAGGCGCCAGTCCTTGGGGTTGTCGACGACGATGAGGATCATGCGCGACGAACCCTTGAAACTCCGATGTGCTCGCTCGGCCTGCTCAGGCGTGAGGGGCGGGAATCGGCCGCGGGCGCGCGCCGGGCGGCCGGCTCGATCACCAGCAGGTTGGCGTCGTAGGTGAGGATGCCGAGCAGGATGGCCCCGATCACGCGGTCGATGCTGACGTGGTACTTGAGGGCGGGGAACCGGGGGTTGGGCGAGAGCGGGTCCGCCACCGTGACCAGCCGCCGGCGGCTGTTGTACCCGCAGAGCACGACGAAGTGGCCGGCGGGCTTGCCCCTGATGTCGTCGTAGTCGTCGTGGGGGCCGTACTCGCGCGCCGTGCGGTAGAGATAGGTCGACGAGAGCCCCGTCAGCACCGGCCGGCCGCGCCCGAGGATGCCGCGGATCAGCTCGGACGTGAGGTCCTCGAACACGACCTTGCCGCCGAGGGCGAGGAATTCGAGGTACGCGCGGCAGGACGTCTGGAGCCGTGGCTTCTGTACCGCCTCGATCTGCGCCTTGAGCTTGGCCTCAAAGTCGGTGCCCCCGGCCTGGAACCACGTGGGATCGAAGACCTGGAGGTTGTACGTGTGGATCGTGGCCTTGTAGCCGCGCTTGAGGGCGTGGATCGCGAGGTACACCGCGAGCGTGCCCCGGTTCTCGAGACGCTGGATCTGGTCCACCACGTCCTGCAGGGGCACTTCGTCGGCGTAGTAGCGGTAGAGCGCGTGCAGGCAGGTGGGGCCGCACGTGTCGTCGTCGGGCTGGGGCAGGACGGTGATCTGAAGGTCGGTGGCCATGCGCGCACCCCATCGTACCGGGTGCGGGCGGGCGGTGATCAGTTCCGCTTGGGCGAGGGCATGTGGATGGGGGCGGTGTCGGACGGGGTTTCGATTTTGTACTTCCAGCGGCCCTTGAGCGCGTCGAAGGTGTAGGGATCAAACGCGGGATTGGCGCGCGTCAGTTCCTGGATCTGCTGCTGCTGCTCCTGGTCGACCCGCTGCTCGCCCATCGCTCGGATCACCTCGAACGTCGCGGGCTGGAGGCCCACCACCTGCGCGAGCTGGATCGAGAGCGTGCTCGGGTTTGCGACGCCGACGGTGCGTTCCTCGAGCGGCACGTTCGCGACCGGCTTGGTCGGGTCGAGCTTTTCGGCGATGGCGAAGACCTTGGCGCGGAGTTCCTGTGACTCCTGGGAGCTGCTGGAACTGGAGAGGAAACGAGGCATGAACTGACGCTTGGCGATCTGGAGGCCCTCGGGGCCGGTCTGGCGCTCACCGGGCTTGGGCTCGGGGCGGGCCGGCAGCGGGTACTCGGCGTCGATGGTCTTCTTGACTTCTTCCAGTCCTTTGGCCGCCAGGGCTTCGTAGACAGGCAGGCTTTCCTTCAGGCGCTCGTAGGCCTTGAGCTTCTTGAGGTCCTCGATGCAGCGGTCCCGGACCTCGTCGATCGAGTCCGCGGCGGACTCGGGCCGGAAGTCGAGGATCGTGAAGTAGTACCGCGCGTTCTTGTCGACCGCGACCAGGTCGCCGCTGGTCAGGCCGACCTGCAGGCCGATGCTGATGTCACCGAGGTCCGTGCGGTTGAACTCCTTGGCGACAAAGGCCAGCGGCGGGAACGGCACGCTGCGGCCGGCTCCGAGGGACACGGCGGCGGCGCCGATCCCGGGGAGGGCGTAGAGGTCTGTCTCGGTCAGCCACTGGGAGCTGTGCACCGTGACGCTGGGCAGGGGGATCTCGATCCCGGTGTTGTCCTTTACCGACTTTACGACGTTCTGCGCGACGTCCTCGAGCTTGGGCCGGCGGTCGGCCCAGTCGGCGGGGAGCTTCTTGAACTGGCCTTCGGCCTCGAGGCGTGCCGCGGCACGCTTGAACTCGCCGCGCACCAGCACGTCGATGTCGGCCGCGATCTTGTCGACGCGCTCGTTGCGGATCTCGGTCTCGATCCGGGCCTGCTCGGCGGTGAACTCGCCCGGGTACTTGGCGCGGTTGTTCCGCCATCGCTTGTTGGCCTCGACGGCGTCGGTCGGGACGGCCTTCTCGATCGCGGCACGGTCGATCATGATCCACTCGAGCTTGAGGCGCGGGTTGAGGCGGTACCCGAAACCCATGTCACCGGTGCCCGGCTTCACGTCGCGGTACTTGGCGAACTGGGCCGCCACTTCTTCGGCGGTGGGCTCGGGCATGGCGAAGGCGATGCGATCGGCGGGGATGGGGAGCGACTCAATCACCGCGCCTTCGAAACGCTCGGCCTTCATGACGGTCGCGCGACGATCCGAAAAGCGGGGCGCGGTCATGAACGCGTTCCGCAATCGGAACGCGCCGCGGGCCTTCGCCAGCACCTGGTTGAACTCCGTCGGCGTGAGCCGGTTCTGCCCCGCGGCGCTGGCCTTGGTCTCTTCGAGGCGGCGGCGCGCGATCTCGAGGCACTTCTTCTGCTCTTCGGGGTCGGCCAGCTTGGCCTGGGCCTGCTGGCCGTAGAGGGCCTGCGCGATCTGGGCCGCCGTCGCTGTTTCCATCGCGGTGTTGAGCTCGGACCACGCGCTCCCGTCGCCGGCCTCGGCGATCAGGCCGGCGGCGTCGGCCTCCTTGGTCAGCAGGATCCAGTGGTCGGGGGTGTCGCACTTCAGCTCGCCGCGGAGAAGACCGGGGCTGTAGGCGTCCAGGGCCGAAAACTCGCGCTGGAAGCGCTCGTGATCGTGCAGGGTGATCTTCTCGTCGCCCACCATCGCGTACGCGCGCCGGCCCGGGTCGCCGATCAGCGAATTGAACGCCTGCGGCACCAGGAAGGCGATCATGAGCAGCGACCCGCCCACCACCAGGATGTACTTGTTGTACTTGCGGAGGAGCTTGACCATGGGGACTCCGAAAGGCACGAAGGCAACGAGGCACGGAGGCACGAAGTGAAGGCGGTGTGAGAAGGCGAAAGAAAAGAGACGGAGTGTAAGAGCGTTTCCGGCGGCTGTCGCCGACCTCGCGCCTCCACTCCGTCCCTTCGTGCCTGTGTGCCTTCGTGCCTTCTGGATTACCGGTAGAACTCGACGATCAGGTTGGTGTTGATGTCGAAGGGAATCTGGTCCGGCGTGGGCAGGGCCACCACCTTGGCGGTCAGTTCCGCCGGGTTGAACTCAAGCCAGCCCGCGATCTCGAGGCCGGCCTGCGACTCCATCGCCTCGCGCGCCAGCTTCTGGAGCTTGTCCTTCACCGAGATCACGTCGCCGATCCGCACCGTGAAGCTGGGACGGTCGACCTTGCGGCCGTTGACCCGCACGTGGCCGTGCGCCACGAGCTGACGCGACGCCCAGACCGTGCGGGCCAGGCCCACGCGCCGGACCACGTTGTCGAGACGCCGCTCCATGAGCTGAAGGAGCATCTCGCCGGTGTTGCCCTTCATGCGGCCGGCCTCGGCGACGTAGCGGCGGAACTGCTTCTCGAGCACGCCGAAGTGGTACTTGAGCTTCTGCTTCTCGTTGAGGCGGATGCCGTAGTCGCGCAGGCGACGGCCGCGGTACCCGTGCATGCCGGGGAACACGAGCTGACGCTTGGACGTGTGCTTGGGGCTGTCGGCGATGGGAACGCCGACGCGACGAGACAGCTTGACCTTCGGTCCGGTATAGCGGGCCATGAAATTCTCCGTCCACTCCCGGGCAATCCGGGGGGTGTCACGCGGGGCGTGACGATCTGCGCCGGGGTGCCGCGGCTGCGGTCCGGCTAAGGTGAGATCCGGGCTCTGAAATGTGAGGGCAATCAAATGGCGCGCGGCACCCCGAATCAAGGAAGGTGGCGACCCTTTCATGTCCCGAACGCCCGTGCGAACCATGGCTTAGTCGTCATCGTGGTTTGAGCGCTGCGTGGGTGCTGGGGCTACTGCCGGGTTTCCGGACCACGACTTCACGCCCAGTTGGTGCACCAGGACTCCTCCCTCGTGCGCGGCGTTGGCGAGAATGCCCGCACCGACGAGGTGCGCTGCCAGGTAGAGCGTCATCCCCACCAGGGCAACGCGGCGCGGCAGACGATCGCCGAGACGCCAGACCAGCGCGGCAAGGACCGTCAGCGCCACGCTCAATCCGATGAACGCGTTGCGCGAGAGTTCGGCGAGGTCCTCGTGGCGATCGAGGACCGAATCGGCGCCGGCGACGCCCTTGGTGAATCCCTCCGCCGCGTCGCCGGACGCGGTGGCCAGCGCGGCAAACCCGGTGCCGATCACCACGAGTACCGCGGCGACCACGAGCAGGTGCCGCGTCCACCCCTTCAAGACGATCGCCCCCAGAACTGCGAGCGGCGCCGTCAGCAAGAGCGCGATCGGAAAGTGAATGACGATCGGGTGCACTTGGTCCCACGGCGGAATAGGCGGTAGGAGGTTCATGTGACATTGTCCTTGTGGTCACGGAGTCGGCTCCGTTCGCTGAATCTTTGGCCATCGATGGAGCCGCCTTGCGAAAAAGGGCTAGGGAACGGGCCATCCGCATCAGTTGGTCTCTAGTCTCATTCTCGGCCGACGTCCGAGCCCCGCGACACTACACTCCGGCGCACCCCCGCGAGACCCGCCCATGGCACGGACGCACCCACTGACGGTTCTCCCCCGCGGCGCGACGGGCGCGCGCGCCACGCTCCCCGACGAGATGAAAGAAAAGTGCGGCGTCTTCGGCGTGTGGGGGCACCCTCACGGCGCGCGCCTGGCCTACCTCGGCCTGTACGCGCAGCAGCACCGCGGGCAGGAATCGGCGGGGATCGCTGTTTCCGATGGCGAGCGGCTCTCCGCTGTGACCGGCATGGGCCTGGTGCCTGAGGTGTTCGACGAGCAGACGCTCCACCGACTCGATGCCGACGGCGGGCGCGGCGCGATCGGGCACAACCGCTATTCCACCGCGGGCGGATCCATCTCCTGCAACGCGCAGCCGCTTCTGGAGTCGTACATCGGCGGGCAGATCGCGGTGGCGCACAACGGCAACATGATCAACGCCGCGGCCCTGCGCCAGCACTTCGAGGAAGCCGGTCACCTCTTCCATACGACCAGCGACACGGAAGTGATCATCCACCTGCTCGCGTCGCCGGCGCAGCAGAAGGCTCACGACCCGCTGGTCGCGACCCTTCGACGACTGCAGGGTGCGTTCAGCCTCGTGTTCCTGTACCCCGACCGGATCGAGGCGGCGCGCGACCCGTGGGGCTGGCGCCCGTTGGTGCTCGGTCGCCTCGAGAACGGCCAGCCGGTCGTCGCCAGCGAGACGGTCGCCCTCCACGTCATCGGCGCCAAGGCCGAACGAGAGATTGAGCCCGGAGAGATCGTGACCCTTTCCGACCGCGGTGTCGAGTCGCGCCGTTTCGCAGACCCGGCGCCGCGCCTGGCGCACTGCGTCTTCGAGCACGTGTACTTCGCGAACCCGGCCAGCGTCGTCTTCGGCCAGAACGTGCAGATGGTCCGCGAGGCCCTGGGCGAGCGCCTGGCCCTCGAAGCCCATGTCCCCGCCGATTTCGTCATGCCCATGCCCGACAGCGGGCGATCGGCCGCGAGCGGGTACGCGCGGGCCAGCGGCATCCCGTACCGCGAGGGCATCGTTCCCAACCGCTACGTGGGACGGACGTTCATCAAGCCCACGCAGACGGAGCGTCAGACGGCGGTTCGGCTCAAGCTCAACGTGATCGAGGAACTGGTGCGCGACAAGCGGATCGTGGTCGTGGACGACTCCATCGTTCGCGGCACGACGACCAAGGCCAAGATGGATCAGCTGCGCCAGGCGGGGGTGAAGGAGATCCACCTGCGCATCAGCTGCCCGCCCATCCGCCACCCGTGCTACTTCGGCGTCGACTTTGCGACCCGCGACCAGCTCATCGCCCACAACCGGACGATCGACGACATACGGCGTTACCTCGGGGTGGACACGCTGCACTACCTCTCGCTGGAGGGGATGCTGGCGTGCTGTGAACGGCCGCCCTCGGACTACTGCACGGCGTGCTACAGCGGGGACTACCGGCTTGATCCCGACCACCCGCAGACCGGCGTGGTGATCGACGACCAACTGAAGATGTTCGCGTGAGTCCTGGCGCCACGATGTAGAGGGAGCGGTGCTTTTTTTGCTGGCAACCGCGCCGGCCCGATGTAGATTTCCGTATCCCGGAGATCGCCCGGGAACGGAGGGTCGGTGATGCGAGCCGGGTTCATTGCATTGGCGGCGGTGGTCACGGGAGCGTCGGGACCGGCCTGGGGCGTGGTGGTGACCTTTGAACCGCTCGTGACCAACACCCAGTACGGCCAGAACTTCGGCAGCAGCCCCGGCGACCTGATCCTGACCGAGGGCGGGGTCGCGGTGCGGCTGGCGAACTTCAAGCAGACCAACGGCAACACCTCGTTCAGCCTCGCCCGGGTGCAGGCCAGCTCGATCTACCACCCCACCAAGAACATGTCGGAGAACAACATCAACCTTGAGTTCGACTTCACGGGGCTCGGGTTCGCCGTGAACCAGGTGACGTTCAAGTTCGCCAACCAGGGCGGCATCGACAACATGGGCATCAACGGCTCGGCGCTCTACGTCGGCACCCTGGCCACGGCGCCGGCGACGATCAACGGGGTGGGCGTGAGTATTGTTCCCAACGCGGGTCAGGTCGCCGGCACCGTGACCCTGACGGGGGTGATCCAGAAGCTGGTGGTCGGCGGCCAGGAGTTCTCGATCGATACCATCACCGCGACGCCCGCCCCGGGCGGACTGGTCACGGCGCTGCTCGGTGCAGGGCTGTTGGCCGGCCGTCGGCGCGTCCGTCCCGAATGATCGAACTCACCCTCGCGCACTCGCCCGACCCCGACGACGCCTTCATGTGGTGGCCGCTGACGGGCAAGATCTCGCCCGAGGGCGTGCCGCTTGCTGGCAACGCCGGGCAACCCGCGATCGACACCGGCCGATTTCGCTTCCGAGCTTTCCCCGCCGACATCGAGGCGTTGAACCGGCGGGCCGTGGGTCGCGGCGACCTCGATATCACCGCGCTCTCGGTCCGCTGCTACGCCGACGTGAAAGATCGCTACGCGATCACGCGCTGCGGGGCGTCGTTCGGCGACGGGTTCGGTCCCAAGGTGGTGTGCCGCGCGGAGCGCGACATCCGGTGCGAGGGATGCCTCCGCCGGCCCGGCCTGCGGATCGCGATCCCCGGGCGGCGCACCACGGCGTTCCTGCTGCTTGGCATGATTCTTGGAGACCCGACCGCGCGCGAGGCGGCGCGGTTTGTCGAGATGCCGTTCGAGCAGATCATCGGCGCCGTGTCACGCGGTGAGGTCGATGCGGGATTGGTGATCCACGAAGGGCAGCTGACGTTCGCCGATGCGGGCCTGCGGTTGGTGATCGACGTCGGCGCGTGGTGGAAGGATGAGAGCGGGCTGAAGCTGCCGCTGGGGATCAACGCTGTGCGGCGCGACCTCGACTCAAGATTCGGTCCCGGCACGCTCCGCGAGGTCGGAGATCTGCTGCGGCGCTCGGTCTCCTACGCCGCCGAACGACGGCGCGAGTCGGTCGAGTACACGATGGACTTCGCGCGCGCCAACGTGGCCAGGGGCGGCGGACTCGCTCCCACCTTCGAGCGCATCGACGCCTACTGCCGCATGTATGTGAGCGAAGAGTCGCTCGACATGGGGGACGCGGGTCGTGCATCGATCACCCGACTGCTTGGTCAAGGAGCGAGCCTGGGGCTCTGTCCACACCCCGGAGAGATCGGGATGGTGTGATCAGTCCGCCGCAAGCAAGGGGTGGCACGCCCAGCGAGTCCTCGCGTCGGTCGTGCCGAACGACCTTCAGTGATGTTCGGGCACGCCCGACGCGCCCGCGCGGCGCGGGCGTGCCACCCTCGTATAGTCATGCCCCATGAATCTCATCCGTCACGAGTTTGGTGTCGCCGTCGAGCGACCCGGTCATCCCGCCCTGCTCCTCCGCCACTTCATCGGCGTCGGAATGAACTATGCTGCGCACGCGATCGAGCAGGGCAAGGGCGTGCCCGAGCGGCCCGTGCTTTTCACCAAGAACCCTGCCGCGGCGTGCCTTAACGGCGATTCGATCGTGGTGCCCAAGGTCTGCCAGGATCGCGAGCAGGTGGACTTCGAGGCCGAGCTCGCCTTCATCGTCGCTCACCCCTCGGGCAGGCCCTCACGCGATGTGCCCAAGGAGAAGGCCTTCGAGCACGTGCTGGGGTACTGCTGCGCCAACGACGTCTCGGCCCGCTGGTGGCAGAAGGACGGGTCGGGCGGCCAGTTCTGCCGCGGCAAGAGCTTTGACACGTTCTGCCCGCTCGGTCCGCGCGTCGTGCCGACGGCGGAGATCAAGAACCCCGGCGTGCTGCGCGTCCAGGCCCGCGTGAACGGCACGACGATGCAGGATTCGAACACCGGCGACATGATCTTTGATGTGGCCACGCTGGTGCACGAGTGCACGCGGGGCACGTCGCTCCTGCCCGGGACGGTGATCCTGACCGGGACCCCCAGCGGCGTGGGCTTTGCGCGCAAACCGCCGGTGTTCCTGAAGCACGGGGACACCGTGGAGATCGAGGTCGAATCGATCGGGGTGCTGAAGAACACGGTCCGCTTCGAGTAAGGAGCGGTCGTCCATTCCCTATGGCCAAGCCCAAGGACGAAACCGAAGGCCGCGTGATCGAGAACCGCAAGGCGCGGTTCAGCTATCACATCCTCGACACGCTCGAGGTCGGCATGGTCCTGCGCGGCACGGAGGTCAAGAGCGTCCGTGAGGGCAAAGTCTCGATCGCCGAGGGGTACGTGCGGGTCGAGGACAATCCGCCGAGCCTGACGCTCTACGGCATGAACATCGATGCGTACGGCCCCGCCGGGCCGCGCAACCACAACCCCAAGCGCTCCCGCCCGCTGCTGGCCCACAAGCGCGAGATCGCCAAGTTCGGGCTGCAGGTGCAGCAGAAGGGCATGACGGTCGTGCCGCTGAAGCTGTACTTCAAGAACGGGTACGCCAAGCTGTTGATCGCGCTCGCCAAAGGCAAGGACAAGTCCGACAAGCGTCAGACGATCGCCAAGCGTGAGGCCGGCCGAGAGATCGATCGCGCGATGTCAAAGCGCCGCGGCTGAAACCGGTTGGTCAGGCCGGGGGCGCGGATCGCGGACCGCTTCAGCCCGCCTTGACCTTCTTTGCCATTTCCAAGCGTGCCCGCGCGGTGGCCCGCTCGCGTTCGAGTGCCGCCGCCTTCGTCGCGCGGTCCGCACCCTCGGGAACGAGCTTTGCGTAGGCTGCTTTGAGCTGCGCCTCGGCATCGGCGGTGTTGAGCTTGTCGGCGGGGGTGGCTCGCTCGGCCAGCACGGTGAGCTGGTCGCCGGCCATCTGCACGAATCCGCCCTCGATGAAGAACGACTTGCCCGTGCCGGCCTTGGATCCTTCGGCCGGCTCGACCCGCAGTTCTCCGAGCCCGAGGCGGGCGAGAATCGGGGCGCGACCGGGCAGCACGCCGAACAGTCCGTCCCAGGCAGGGACGGAGGCGTACGTCACCGCTTCGTCCATGAGGCTGGCGGTGGGGGTCACGAGCTTGCAGCGGAAAGTCTTGGCCAAGGCCGAACTCCGGGATAGGGGTCGGATCGTAGGAAGCCCTCTTGAGCCCGTCACGTCAAGGGCCCGATGAGTGCCCCGGCGACCCCTGTTACCCTGCACCAGTGCCCAAACGCGTGGTGTTGACCCTGGCGATCGTTGCCGCGGCTCTGGCCGGGGCGGTCGTGCTTCGGCTGTGTGTCGGCGGCCAGTCCCTTTCGTTCCCGGGGACTGATGAACTCTGGGGCCTCCGCGGCGGGCGTGCTTTGGCGGGTGTCATCGTCGGGGCCTGCCTCGGCGGGGCCGGGGTCATGCTCCAATGTCTCCTGAGGAACCCGCTCGCGTCTCCGGACCTCTTGGGCCTGGCCTCGGGCTCCGGCTTCGGCGTGATGCTGGCGACCTACGCCGCCTACCGCGCGGGGCAGGGGATCGCTCCCGGCGCCGCGAGCGCCCCCGCGGCGCTGGTCGGTGCAATGGCCGCGCTCGGGGTGGTCTACACCCTGAGCCAGCGCCGGGGCATCATCGAGCCCATCTCGCTCATCCTGATCGGCGTGGTCGTCAGCATCATTGCCAGCGCCGGGACCATGTTCGTCCAGCATCTGCTCCCCGACCGGGGCGTCGCGGCAGCGCGATGGCTGATGGGGGCGCTCAATGACGACACTTCCCGCGGACAACTTACGGTGGTGGGGGGTGTGACAGTTGCGCTCATCGCCGCGGCGGCGTGGCTCGGCCCCGCCATGGATGCGGCGTCTTTGAGTGACGACGAGGCGCGAAGCGTGGGGGTCCCCCTCGACCGTTTGAGAGCTTTCTTGTTCGTGGGCGCGGGCGTGCTGAGCGCGGGCGCGGTCATCCTGGCGGGGCCGATCGGGTTCGTCGGCCTCTTGTGCCCGCACGTGGTAAGACTCGGCGCGGGGCCGGGGCATCGCGTGCTGGTGATCGGCGCTGCCGCCGCCGGCGCGGCGCTGGTCGTCGGCGCCGACGCGGCGATCAAGGCGTTCGAACTGCCGTCGGGGAGGCTCCCGATCGGCGTGATCACCTCGATCGTGGGGGGGCCGGTGTTCATCGCGATGCTTCGGCGGGAGTTGAGTTCGGCGCGGGGGTAAGGGGACGGCGTGCCCGGCACTCTGCGACAGGCTCCCCAAATTGACCGAATCGCGGTACGCTCCTCCTTTCAGGAGAGCAGCGTGCCCGACAACGACACCAAGCCCGCGCCGCCCGCCGAAGCCAAGTACGCCGCGCCCAAGGGAGTCGAGAAGACGCTGACCTTGCGCTCCGGCGGAAGGCGCACGCGCGTGCGCGCCACCGCCGACTGGATCGTCATCCGCGAGAACGGCATTCCCGCGGCGGAGATCTTCTACGCGAGCTACCAGGCCGAGCCGCGCAACTCGCGCCGGCCCATCACGTTTCTCTTCAACGGCGGCCCCGGCGCGGCGTCGGCGTTCCTGCACATGGGCACGGCCGGGCCGCGGCGGATCGAGTTCGGTCCCAAGGGGAGCGTGCTCGCCCCGCCGGCGCGGGTGGTCGACAACGCCGAGAGCTGGCTGAAGTTCAGCGACCTGGTCTTCGTGGACCCGGTCGGCACCGGCTTCAGTCGCACCGTGCACGAATCGCGCCTTGAGCAGAACGGGCTTGAGGCGCCCGACGACAAGCGTGAAAAGCGGACCAAGGAACTGCCGGAGGCGAACAAGGGCTTCTTCAAACTGAAGCGCGACATCGCGGTGCTCTGCGAGTTTGCGTCGGCATTTCTTTCCAGGATGCGCCGATGGGAAAGCCCCGTGATCATCGCGGGCGAGAGCTACGGCGGGTTCCGTGTCGGCAAGCTGGTGCGGGCGCTGCCGGAGCGCGGCATCGGGCTCTCGGGCGCGATCATGGTTTCGCCCGTGATGGACTTCCTGCACCTGCTCGGGTCGGACTACGACCTCTGGCCGTGGACGAGCACGGTGCCCACGATGGCGCTGGCCGCGCGACGGCACGCCAAGGGGCGCGGCCGGTTCGCGACGATGAGCGAGCCCGAGCTGCGCGAGGCGAGCGAGCGCTTCGTGAACGAAACCCTGGGGCCCGTACTTCTGAACGCCACGCGTTCGGAGCGCGAGCGCGACCGGGCGCTCTCCACGCTCGCCGACCTGACCGGCATGCCCATGGACCTCGTGCAGCGTTGGAACGGCCGCATCCGCATCGACCGCTTCGCCCGCGAACTGCTCCGCGAAGAGGGCAAGGTCTGCGGCCTCTACGACGCGGTCGTGACCGGCGCGAACGTCTTTCCTGACCGCGAGGAAATCGGCATCAGCCCGGACCCGACGCTGGCGGGCATCTCCGCGGCCTTCACCGCCGGCGTGAACACGATGCTGCGCTCCGAGCTTGGGCTCACGACCGACCGCGAGTACACGCTGATCAACTGGGACGCGGGCTCGGTGTGGGCCGACGACCGGCCGGAAGCGCTCTGGGCCCGCCAGCTCGAGTGTTCAGATGATGTGCGGTACGGGCTGGCCCTGAACCCCAGCCTCAATCTGCTCATCAGCCACGGCTGGTACGACCTTGTGACGCCGTACTTCTCGTCGGCGCGATCCGTAGAGGCGCTGCGCCTGCCGCGGGAGTTGAGAGAGCGTGTCAAGCTCACCAACTACGACGGCGGGCACATGTTCTACACGTGGGAGTCGTCGCGGAAGGGGTTCACGCGGGATGTGGAGCGGGTCATGCGCGGGGTGAGGGCGTAAGCCCTTTCGGAAAGCCGGCGCTCTCGCTGCTATGCGGTGCGAAGCAGGTCGAGCAGCCCGGCTTCCTTGAGACTGATGTACGGCAGCGCGACCGTGGCCACGTACAGGGGGTTCACGAACCTCCCTGACTCGACGTTGCACCATTCCCACGCTTGCGTGAGTCCATCGGCGCGGGGGTGCGATCGAAGGAACCGGAGGTAATCCTTCACCATTTCTGCCGCGGCGGCGGGGTCGGCCCTGAACATGGCGGAGATGTACCAACCCACCGGCGTGCCCCAGTACCGGCCGCCCACGCACGCGTCGCGAAGGCAAATGCGCCCGCCCCCAGCGCGGCGAATTGACGGCGAGTCCACGTCGCGCCGTTCGAAATATCCTCGGGCGTGTCTGAGTTCCGCATCGAGCACCCGCAGCCAATCAAGCAGCCGACGATCCCCAGTGCCGTGACGCCGCGACGGCAAGGTTTCTGAGTGTCGGGTCGTCCTGAATCAGTGGCAAGATGGCAGCCACCTTGTCCATGCTGCCCATGACTCGAGCAATCTCGTGCGGAAAATAGTCATGGAGAGGGTTGTCATCATCGAGGCATCCCAAGAAAGCCACGCCCTTGAACGCCAATGTGTCCGAAAACGAATCCGACGGCCGTAGTTGGGTGATGTCACACCGCATCGCATGGGCGATCGGACCAAGGAGAAGCGAAAGCCTGTCAATCGGAAGTCCAGTGTTCGCAAAGTGCCGTGTGAACCACTCATTGAGCTCGTCACGATCCCGCTTGCTGAACACGTCGCACTGCTCGGCGAACGCCCTTGAATTCCAGTGGGCCAAGCAAGCGCAGTACACGACAAAGGAGACGCCGAGAACTATGAGCACCGTTCCAGACATGGCGAACTCATCATACGTGGTCACACATTGAAGTACTTCGCCTCGGGGTGATGCACCACGATCGCGCTGGTGCTCTGCTCCGGATCGATCTGCCAATTCTCGGTGAGTTCGCAGCCGATGCGCTCGGGCTGCAGGAGCTTGAACAGCTTCTCCTGGTCCGACAGGTCGGGGCACGCCGGGTAGCCGAAGCTGTAGCGGCTGCCGCGGTAGTGCTGGGTGAAGAGGTCCTTGATCTTGGGCGAGTCCTCGCCGGCGATTCCGAGTTCCTGGCGCATCCGCTTGTGCCAGAGCTCGGCGAGGCCCTCGGCGCTCTCGACTCCCAGGCCGTGGAGGTAGAGGTACTCGGTGTAGTCGTTCTTGGTGAAGAGTTCCTGTGCCGCGGCACTGGCGCGCTTGCCCATGGTGACGCAGTGCATGCCGATCACGTCGACCTCGCCGGACTCGAGCGGGCGGAAGAAGTCCGAGATGCAGAGGCGGCGCTTGTCCTGCTGACGGGGGAAGGAAAAGCGAAGGAGTTCGCTACGAGCCCGACGCGCAAGCGAGGGACTCTCGTCCCCCGGCTCCCAGATGATCAAATCGTCCCCATCCGCATTGCACGGGAAGTAGCCGTACACGACCGCTGGCTGGAGCAGCCTCTCGCGGATGCACTGATCCTTCAAGCGTGCGAAGATCGGGTGCACCTTGTCCTCGAGCATCGCGTCGTACTCGGCATCGCTCTGGGCGCCCTTCTTGAACTGCCACTGGCCGCGGAAGAGGGCGATGGGGTTGACGAAGCGGAAGACCTCGTCCAGGGGAATGTCGCTGACGACGCGCGTGCCGAAGAACGGCGCCGTGGGAACGGTGACATCGGCGCGCACGCTGGACCTGACCCGCTCGCGCACCGCCACGCCGCCCTCGCCCTCTGTCTTGCCCTTGTTGATCCGGGCCAGCCTGGCGATGCGGGATTCGTTGATTTCGGTCTCCGCGCCGGTTCGCTTGGCAAGGCGGGCCTCGATCTCGTCGGCGAGCACCTTGGTCTTGCCCTGCACGATGTGGTCCATCGTGGAGAGGCCCTCGAACGCGTCCTTGCCGTAGAAGCATCCGCCCTGGTAGAGCGAGCGCAGGTGGCTTTCGCAGTAGTGGCGCGTCAGCGCGGCACCACCGAGAAGGAGCGGCACCGTCACCTTTTCGGTGTTCATCTCCTGGATGTTCTCTTCCATCACGTTTACGGACTTCACGAGCAGCCCCGAGAGCCCGATCGCGTCGGCCTTGTGCTCGCGCCAGGCCTGAAGGATCGCGGCGATCGGCTGCTTGATGCCCAGGTTGATGACCGTGTAGCCGTTGTTGGACAGGATGATGTCCACCAGGTTCTTGCCGATGTCGTGCACATCGCCCTTCACGGTCGCGAGCACGATTTTGCCCTTGGTCTGGCCCTCGACCTTCTCCATCAGCGGCTCGAGCTGGCTGACGGCCATCTTCATGACCTCGGCCGACTGGAGCACGAAGGGGAGCTGCATCTTGCCTGAGCCGAACAGTTCACCCACGGTCTTCATGCCGTCGAGCAGATGGTCGTTGATGATGTCCAGGGGCTTGTACTTCGCGAGCGCGGCCTCGAGCGTTTCCTTCACGCCCTGCTTCTCACCGTCGATGATGTGGGCCCGGAGACGCTCCTCGATGGTGAGGTCGGACATCTTCTTCTTGGTCGCCGCGGCAGACACGGCTTGGGCGTCCTTGAAGAGTTCGATGAACACCTGGAGCGGGTCAAAGCCCTCGCGCCGGCGGTCGTAGATCAGTTCGATCGCAGCATTCCAGTGCTCGTCCGAAATCTTGTTCCGCGGCAGGATCTTGCTCGCGTGCACGATCGCGCCCGTGAGCCCGGCCTCCCGCAATTCGTGCAGAAACGCGGAGTTCAGCACCACGCGTGCCGCGGGGTTGAGACCGAAGCTCACGTTGGAAAGTCCGACGACGATCTGGCTCTCGGGGAAGGCCTTGGAGATCCGCTTGCAGCCCTCGATCAGTTCGAGCGCGCTCTTGCGGTCGCTCTCCATGCCGGTCGAGATGGGCAGGACGAGCGGATCAAAGAGGATGTCGGCGGCGTCGAGCCCGAAGACCTCGGTGGCGCGTTCGAACGCGCGGGCCGCGATCGAGAGTTTGCGGTCGGCGGTGCGGGCCATGCTGGCCTGCTTGTCCTCGTCGATCGAGCCGATCACGACGGAGGCGCCGTAGGTCTTCGCCAGCTTCATGACGGCGTCGAACTTTTCCTCGCCGTCCTCGAAGTTCGCGGAGTTGATGATGCACTTGCCCGGCGCGTGCTTGAGGCCGGCCTCGATCGTCTTGAGCTGCGTCGAGTCGATCATCAGCGGCACGTCGGCCTGGCGCACCACACGCCGGACGATCTCGGCCATGTCGACCGCGTTGTCGCGCCCGGCGTAGTCGACGTTGACGTCCAGCACGTGCGCGCCCTCGCGGACCTGCTCGCGCGACAGCGAGACGATGCCGTCCCAATCGTCGGCCTCCAGCAGCTTCTTGAACGCGCGGCTGCCGGATGCGTTCATCCGCTCGCCCGCGATCAGGAACGAATTGTCCTGCCGGTATTCGACCGCGCTGTACAGCGAGGCAACTCCCGGAGCAAACACCCGCGGCTCGATGCTTGCACGCTGGCGCGACGCGACGGCGGCAGAAAGCTGGCGGATGTGCTCGGGCGTGGTGCCGCAGCAACCGCCGACGATCCCGACGCCGTCCTGCTCGATGAACTTCAGCATCGACTCAACGAACGGTCCCGGACCCAGCGGATACTCGGTGCGTCCCTCGACGAGCACGGGCAGGCCCGCGTTGGGCATGACCGAGACGTAGCGCGGCACGCCGGCGCGGCCCGCGCGCCCCATGCCGCCCCAGTGCTGCCCGAGCCAGTGGACGTGTTCGGACATTTCCGTCGGACCGGTCGCGCAGTTGAGGCCGAGCGAGAGGAGCGGGTACCCCGCCAGCGCCGTTGCCGCGGCTTCGATCGCGGAGCCCAGCAGCATTGTGCCGGTGGTCTCGATCGTGACGCTCGACATGATCGGGACGTCGTCGGTGGTCTTGTTCTTCTCGGCGAGCGCGGCGAGGATCGCGTTGATCGTGCACTTGATCTGGAGCAGGTCCTGCGATGTCTCGATCAGGAAGACGTCGATGCCGCCGTCAAGCATGCCGCGGGCCTGCTCGCGGTAACTGTCGAACATCGCGTCCCACGTCGTGTTGCCTAGAGTGATTAGCTTGGTGCCGGGTCCCATCGACCCTGCGACGAAGCGCGGCCGGTCGTTCGTCGAGAACTTGGCGCACGCCGCCCGTGCGACCTCGGCCGACCGCTTCGCCAAGTCGTACGTCTGCTCTGAAATCCCGAACTCCGCGAGAACGAGTTTGTTGGCTCCGAAGCTGTCGGTCTCGACGACGTCGGCCCCGGCGTCGAGGTACGACTCGTGGATCTGCTGGATCACATCCGGACGGGTCTTGACGAGGATGTCGGTGCAGTTCTCGCAGCCGCAGTAGTCCTTGTCGACCGAGAGCGGGACTTTGTGAATCTGTGTGCCCATCGCTCCGTCAAAGACCAGGACGCGTCGGGCGAGTTCGTGGACGAAGCGGCTGGGCATGCGGAGACCCTAGGGGAATGCGTGGATTGGGAATGATCCGATTGAACCATCCATTTAGCCGGATGAACAGATGAATGAATTGTACCCATGGATCGGAGCGACTGCAAGTCCGGTAAACACAACGACCCGGCACCGGGGCCGGGTCGAAGGAAAATCGGTTCAAATTCGCGTTTCCGGAGACGAATCGAAGACCAGCAACCGTCCGCGCGGGTCACTTCTTCTTGGCGTCCTTGAAGTAGTTCCCCTGGAACTTCCGCTGGAACTTCTCGACGCGTCCCGCGGAGTCCACAAACGTCTGCTTTCCCGTGAAGAACGGGTGCGATCCCGACCACACTTCCACGTGCAGTTCCGGCACCGTGGCGCCGCACGTCATCACGACCTGTCCGTTGTGATAGACCTTGCAGTTGTGGAAGTAGCGGGGATGGATGTCCTTCTTCATGGCGAGGCCTCGCGGTCCGGTCGGGTCGGAGGGTGCGGTGCGTACCGGCAGGCACCCCAGGCGCGACGGGCGGAGAGTATAGGGCCGCGGCAGGCTGATTCCACGCTCGCGAAGAGCCGATCTTGACCGTCTATGAGTCTGGGCTAGGCTTCCGTCCGTTTGAGTCCGGACCAACTCGGTCCCCGATAGCTCAATGGTAGAGCGAGCGGCTGTTAACCGCTAGGTTTCAGGTTCGAGTCCTGATCGGGGAGTTCTGAGAAAGGCCTCGTAAAGAGGCCTTTTCTCGTTAACGGTCTGGGCCTTTCGCCCACCGCGCGTATCTCTCGGGAATCGTGGCACTTCCTGAAAGTCCGCGATTTGCCGGGCGCTCTCGAATCCGAGGC
>JBGALI010000029.1:0-43329 GCA_044223975.1 Phycisphaerales bacterium
TCCCTCCCAAGGGCGTCCCCCCGCCCTTCTCGAGGGAGAAGCGAGGATGAAGTCCCGGTCCAAGTCCTCATCAAGGGTCAGCCCCGCGGCCAGCGCGCCCAAGGCCCCAAAGCTCAAGAAGGGCCACTACTCCGACGGCCACCCCCTCGATGACCTGCACTACCTCGAGTGCAAGATCATCCTTGACGGCAAGCGCTTCACCTCCCTCGAAAGCTTCGAGGAGTTCGCCCATCTCGTGAAGCGCGCCGCCGAAGCCGCGGATGTCGATTTCTCGCGCAAGGGCTTCAAGCACGGACGCCCCCAGATCCGCGAGGTCCTCTTCCTCGACACCGCCGACTTCCGTCTTTACAACAACGCCTTCATCCTCCGCCGGCGCATGAACTACGTCGACGGCTTTGCCGTGGGCGACCCTGAGATCGTCTTCAAGTACCGCCACCCCGACCTGCAGACCGCGGCAGACATGGACGTCCGCCCGCGCATCTCCAAGGACTACCGCATCAAGTTCAAGGCCGAGGCCCTCCCCCTCAAGGACCGCATCGGCGGCTACCGCCTCCTCTACTCCCACAACGCCGAGTTCCCCATGAGCGCCATGGACGAGAACGACCCGCTGGGGATCAAGAACCTCGTCCACCTCCTCCCCGCGCTCCAGAAGCTCTCCCTTGGAAAGAAGGAGAGAATCTCCCTGGTCAATCACACCGCCGTCGAAGAAGTCCTCCTCGACATCGGCATGCTCGACTTCGGCAAGGGCGTCTCGGCGAAATCCAACGTCGCCGTCTGGCGCACCCGCGGCAACCAGCAGCAGCTCGTCGGCGAGTTCGCCTTCCAGTGCAAGCTCGAACGCCGCAACGACCTCCACGCCGTCGCCCGCCTCCGCGCCGAGCAGTTCTTCATCTCCCTCCAGAACATCGCCGAGCAATGGCTCGCCCTCGGCACCACCAAGACCGGCACGGTCTACCGCTTGAAGGGCAACCCGCCCAGGTCCCACGAATGATCCTCGCCATGAGCGACGTCGACATCTCCTACGTCATCCGCTTCGAAGAAGTGGCCTGGGGCATCGCTCTCATCGCCGTCACCATGGTCATCCACGCCTTCGGCATGACCGGCACGCTCCTGGTCTGCGCCTTCATGCGCCAGTGGAGCGAGGGCTCGCGCCCCTTCCTCCGCGGCATCGCCGTCCTCATCCTCGCCAGCTGGATGATCATCGTCGTCCACCTGCTCGAGGTCTTCGTCTGGTCGGCGTTCCTGCACTGGAAGGGCGCGATCTCGCAGGCCGGCCGCGGCGTGTACTTCTACTTCTCCCTCAACGAGTACACCACCGTCGGCAGCAACTTCAACCTCGACCAGCGCTGGCGTCTGCTCGAAGGAATGCTCGCCACCGCCGGCCTTCTCTCCTTCGCCTGGTCCACCGGCGTCCTCCTCACCCTCGCCCAGGCATTCCAGGACCGCCAGGTGGAGCGCCTCCTCAGCCTCCGCAAGCGCCACGCGCCCAACAAGAAATCATGACCGGCGCGCGCCCAACCCTCCTCGCGCGCGTCGAGCGGCTCATCCGCGGCGACTGGGCCGGCGTCCACTTCGCCGCCAACGTCTTCATCGCCACCATCATCCTCTGGCTCACCCTCAAGGCCCTCGGCGGCCTGAACCCGATCTGGGCCATCAGCTCCATGATCGCCGCCAGCGACCCGCAGGTCCGCGAGGCCCTGAAAACCCTCCGCGGCAGGATGATCAACGCCGTCCTCGGCTGCGCCGTCGGCCTCGCGTTCCTCTACCTCGGCCACGGCGAAATCAAGCTCCCCCTCGCGCTCGCCACGACCGTCCTGCTCTCAACCTACGTCGTCCGCGTCCCCACCATGTGGCGCCAGGCCCCGATCACCGCCGCGATCGTCCTCGCCGCCGAATGGGAAAAGCACTCGCAGTTCGACGCCATGCAGATCGGCCTGCGGAGAGTGGGGGAGGTCCTGCTCGGCTGCCTCATCGGCGTCGCCGTCTCGTGGCTCATGTCCAAGCTCTGGCCGCTCCCCGAAAAGCCAGCGCCGGCCGCGGTTCCCAAGCCCTGACGACGCGCCCCGGCCCTGACTGACCTCGAATTAAATATAATATGAGTTTCATGGCCGGCTCTTCATGAAGCTCGGCACCCCCGCCAGGCCTCCCAAACGCTCCTGGCGGCTCCGCGCCGTGAAAAACCCGTCAGCCACTGCACTCGGCCCCGGTCCGAACGTATATCAGTTGGATCGAGGCGGCTCGCCCTGCCGCAAGGCATTCGCAGGGAACGGCGGGCCCCCACTGGACCCGGGGGCACGGATCCGCTGTGACCTGTCGAACAAGGGCCGCGCGGGTGCGGCTGGCCGCGCCCGCGTGCGCCCGATTTGCGCGACGGCCCGCCTCTGTTCCGGTCATGCCGCGACGACGTCACGTGCCAGCCCACACTCCGGGCACACCCCGCCCTTGATCCCAAGGAGCGAATAATCGCATTTGGCGCACCGCGGCTCAACGACCTTGATCTGCAGTCCAAGCCCGCACGCCGCGCACGCCGACGAACCCACCGCCGCCGCCCGCTTGGCCCCGCAGTGCGGGCAGACGACCTGCACCGCCGCGATCTCCGACACGTTCGCGCTGGTCCCCGGCGTGCGCCGGTTCAGGCGGTAGAGGATGAGCAGCCCGACCGTCGAGCACGCCGCGACGATCCCGCCGGCGCCGGTCACGCGCACCAGCGGGTCGGGCGCCGCCTGATCAAAGCCGGCGGAGAGGTACGACATCGCCGTCAGGCATGCGCCCGTCGCCGCCAGGGACCCGATCGCGATCAGCTTAGCCCACACCCCGGCATCCCCCAGCGCCAGGCGCACCGCCGCGTTCGCGTACCCGGTCACCGCCGCGACGGTCATGACGGCGATGAACAGCGTCGGGTCCTTGGAATCGACCACCCAGATCCCCAGCAACGCCATGACCAGCGCCGCCAGGGACGCCAGCACGCCGAGCCAGCGCCACGCGCGGTCGCGCGGCCCGGCGCCGATCAGCGCCAGCACCGCCGGCGCGCTCGTCGCGAGCACCCAGAGGCCGGACATGCCCAGTTTCTCTGCCATGTTGCTCGTCTGAAACAGGCCGACGCCCGACCAGATCGATCCGAACAGGAGCGCCGCGGCAAGGCCGTTGGCGCCGAGCCCGACGCGCGCCGCCAGCGCGCCGATGCCGCCGCGTGTCCGGTCCAGCAGCATCGAGGCGATCAGGCCGCCGACGGCCAGCACCAGCGCGGTCATGGCCAGCCGGAAGGAGATCTCCCCGCCGCGGTAGACGATTTCAATCCAGATCGCCGACGCGCCGACGATGTACGCCGCGACCAGCGACCCCAGGCCGATCAGGCCTCCCGAACGCTTTTTCTCGTCGTCGAGCTTCCGCGACACGGGCATGGCCAGGCCGCACACGACGGCGGTGAGCACCGCGGTGCCCGCCACGCGGCCCATGACCTCGGTCGAGATGAAGACCGCCAGCACGCCCGCCGCCGCGGCGAGCGCAAGCGTGCCGAGCATGATCCGAAGGAGCCTTCGCTGCATGTCCATGGGTGAGCCCCCGCCGAAAGAGAGTGATCCGGGCGCGCCGAGTTTACGCGGCAAGGGCGTGGTTCACACGTCGGCGCGGAAGCGGCCGACCTCGCGGCCGCGCGGCGCGCGACGCGTGCCCACGACGTCGAGCGCGACGAGTTGACCCTTCTTGAGCTCGGCCGTGCCGCCCAGCGCGCCGACCAGGTCTTCCAGCGTGGGGTTGTGGCCGACCAGGACGCACGCCTCTTCGCTCGCGTCGAGCAGGTCGCCCACCAGGTCGAGCGCATCGTCCTCGCCGCAGTCAAGGCCGAGGCGCGGCTCGAACTCGACGGTGAGCCTGAGCGCGGCGCCCACCGGCTCGGCCGTCTCGCGCGCCCGCGCGGCGGGGCTCGAGAGGATCTTCTCGGGGCGGATGTCGGCGGGGATGGACCGGCCGCGGAAAAGGTCTGCCGCGGCCTTGGCCTGGGCGTGCCCGCGCTTGGTGAGCCGGCGGTCGGCATCCTTCAGCCCCGGGCGCTTGTCCTCGGCCTCGGCATGTCGGAGCACGTACAGGCGCATCGTGCCGGCATTGTTGCACGCCCGCGGCGCCGAGAAGCGAGCGGCCCATGAAAGCGACAACGCCGGCCGTTGAGGCCGGCGTTGTCACGTGGTGTGGCGGAAAGACAGTGTCGAATGAGCCCGGTTCAGCGGCGACGGCGGGCCATGCCCAGCAGGCCGAGCGTGCCGAGCACGATGGTGCCGGGAGCGGGGGCGGTGACGAAGACGCTGGTGGCGCTGGCCGAGTCGAAGGCCGAGACGGTGAAGTCAAACTCGGACTGCATGTTCGAGGTGTTGCCGACGGGCGTGTAGCCGGGGCCACCGGGGGACGCTTCCGCCGAGATGTTGGAGGAGAATGAACCGGTGGACTGGTTGTTCACCAGGGCGGCGAACTGGACGCCCGAGGCGACGCCCCCGTTGAGCATGGCGCGGTAGGCCTTCGAACCCGCGTAGTTGCCGCTGAACGAGGCGCCGTCGCCGTTGTTGTCGGTGATGGTGATCGCGGCGCTGGCGCGGGCGACGGCGTTGAACTGCGCAAAGGAGAGCAGCGCGCTGGTCACGATGAAGTGCGTGGAGCTGGCGCCGGCGGTGACGACCAGGCCCATCTGCACGACGGGATCGGCGACGTAATTCACCTCGAGGCCCTCGAGCCGGCCGACGAGCGTGCCGTTGCCGGCCCGCAGGTCGATGGGCCCTGAGATTTTCCAGCCGGCCTCGCCGTTGAGCCAGGAGGCCCCGACGGACGAGATCGACCAGAGAGCGGTGGTGCCGTCCGCCGTGGTGGCGCTGATGTGCACCGCGTCGCCGACGATTCCAGCGCTCGCGGACGACGCGATGGCCGCCGCGCCCACGAGCGCGATGATCCCCAATCTTCCCTGAACCATGTCACATCTCCTTCGCCCCCCGGAACCACTTTGGGCGTCCGCGCCGAAACAGCCCCGGCGCGGCGGACGTTGGAAACATGCCCCAGAATTTCGCGGGTGCCAGCAAAGCGCGCGGGTTATCTGACGCGCTGCGGGCAAAGACTACGAACGGTGCCCGACCATGCCGGCACTGTCGGCGCAGGCCGATCGATCGGTTGCTCGGCACTGGAGCGAGAACCGGGTGCGGCGGTTACTTGAGCTCGACGTTCCAGTACGCGTGGTCGAGGAAGGCCTTCCACGACGAGTACTTTTCGTTGGCCAGGCGCAGTGTGATGAGGGGGTTGCGGCGCGGGCGCTCGGGCTTGCGGATCAGCGCGATGTGGGCCTGGTCGGGGGTGCGGCCGCCCTTCCTGGCGTTGCAGCGGATGCAGGCGCAGACGAGATTCTCCCACGACTCGCCGCCGCCCTGGGCGCGAGGCTTGACGTGATCGATCGAGAGGTCGGCGGTCGGGAATATCTTGCCGCAGTACTGGCACTGGTTGCGGTCGCGGGCAAAGAGGTTGCGGCGGTTGAGCTTCACCGACTGGTCGGGGAGGCGGTCGTAGCCCAGCAGGCGGATGACGCGCGGCACGGCGATCTCGAGGCGCGGCGTCTTGACCCAGTCGTGGCGATCGCGCTGGAACTGCTTCTGGAGCTGGCCGATCTCCGCCCAGGTGGCAAAGTCGTAGTTGACGAAGTGCTGACCCTCGTCACGCTGCTCGACGTGGATGATCTCGGCGGCGTTGTTGAGGATGAGGCAGAAGGCGCGGCGCGCGGAGATGACGCGCATCGCGACAAAGAGCTTGTTGAGCACCAGGACCTTGGCGTTGAGGCCCTCGCCCCCTCCGACGGTGCTTGCGCCGGCCATCGCGAACGCGGCGGCCGGCGTCAGACTGTGCTCGACAGCGGCGTCATCGGACGCTTTGGTGGGCGCGGGATGTGACTCGCGGCGCTTCACGGAACGGTCCTCGGCGGGTGCAGAGATCCCTGGTCCCGCCACTGATTGTCACTTGTACTGTAGATCGCCCGGCGGATCAACGTCGTTGAGGGGGGAAGGCAACGAGGCACGGAGGCATGAAGGCACGGAGTGAGGCAGAGCACGGACCTTGGTTTTCTCGGCCCTTCGTGCCAGCGTGCCTCGTTGTCTTCCACCTCAATGCCGGAAATGGCGGAGGCCCGTGGTGAGGCAGGTGACGCCCTTTTCCTGGCAGAGGTCGAAGGTGTCCTGGTCGCGCTTGCTGCCGCCGGGGTGGACGATGCAGGAGATGCCGGCGCGGACGAGGAGCTTGGGGCCGTCGGGGAAGGGGAAGAAGGCATCGCTGAACGCGGTGGCGCCCAGGGCGAGCTTGCGAGCCTTGCGGACGGCGATCTTGCACGCGGCGACGCGGTCCATCTGGCCCGCTCCGGCGCCGAACAGTCGCCACGCGCCCGTGCCGCGCTCGGGAGAGACGCCGCCGATGGCGATAGCGTTGCTCGTGAGCGCACGGCAGACGGCCTCGAGGAACGACGCGAGGTGGATGGTTTCGGGCGTGGGGCTGGGGCCGGCGCGGTGGGTGTACTCGTCGGGGCGTGCGGCGCGGCGGTCCTGCTCCTGCACGAGCACGCCGCCGGGGATGAACTGGTAGCGCAGCGCGCCGTCGGTGGTGGGGGTGGTGAGCGGGCCGGTGGCGAGGATGCGGAGGTTGGCCCAGCGCGTGCGCAGCTGGTCGAGCGCGGACGGCGAGAAGCTGGGAGCGACGACGACCTCGAGGAAGACGTCGTTGCGGCAGAGGCGCGCGGCGGTGGGGCCGTCGAGCTCGGCGCTGACGGCGAGGATGCCGCCGTAGGCCGCAAGCGGGTCGCCCAGGAACGCTTCGTCGACGGCGTCGGAGACGGTGGACGCGATGGCGGCGCCGCAGGGGTTGGTGTGCTTGACGACGCAGGCGCCGACGCACGGGCCGTTGGGACCGGGCGGGAGTTCGGCCAGAGCGCGGACGAGTTCGAGCGCGGCGCTGGCGTCGGCGAGGTTGTTGTAGCTGAGTTCCTTGCCGTGGAGCTTGCGGGCGCCCACGACGCTGGGCCCGGCGGGGGCGCTGTCGAGCGAGGTGTAGACGGCGGCGGCCTGGTGCGGGTTCTCGCCGTAGCGGAGGTCTTCGAGCTTGGAGTAGGCGAGGTTGAGGAGACGCGGGAAGCGGCTCTCGCCGGCGTGGCGGAGGCGGGCGCGGAGTTCGGCGGCGATGGCGGCGTCGTAGCGGGCGGTGAGGCGGAAGGCGCGGGCGGCGAGGCGGCCGCGCAGGGAGAGCGAGGTGAAGCCGCGGGTCTTCTCGAGCTCTTCGAGGACTTTTTCGTAATCGGCGGCGTGGGTGACGACGCAGACGTGGCCGAAGTTCTTGGCGGCCGAGCGGATCATGGACGGTCCGCCGATGTCGATGTTCTCGATGGCGTCGTCGAGTGTGGCGCCGGGGCGCGACGCGGCGGACTCGAAGGGGTAGAGGTTGACGACGACCAGGTCGATGGGCGTGATGCCGTGCTCGGCCATGGCGCGTTGGTGCGCGGGGTTGTCGCGAAGAGCCAGAAGCGCGCCGTGGACCTTGGGGTGCAGGGTCTTGATGCGGCCGTCCATCATCTCGGGGAAGCCGGTGATTTCTTCGACGGGCGTGACCTTGAGGCCGGCGGCGGTGAGCAGCGCGGCGGTGCCGCCGGTTGAGATGATCTCGATGCCGCGTGCGGCGAGGGCCTTGGCGAAGAGCTCGATGCCCGACTTGTCGGAAACGGAGATGAGCGCGCGGCGGATGGGGACCAGGTCGGGGGGCGGGGGTGGGGTGGGGGTGGTCATGGGAAGAAGAGGAGGCGGAGGAGGCTTCACCACAGAGACACAGAAGCACGGAGAAGAGGGGATTGGGGAATGGAGCGGACGATACGGCGGCGCATCGGGCGGATTGTTGCTTCGACGGTACGCCGGTGAGGGCGCCGAGGCGGCTGAGAGACTTCAACGGCGTTCCTGCTGTTGGCGTGCTCCTATCATAACTGTCATGAAGCTCACGATTGAAACGGAGCAGGAGGCCGACGGTCGCTGGATCGCCGAGGTTCCCGAACTCCCGGGCACGATGGCCTACGGCGCGACGCGCGAGCGCGCGATCGCGTGCACGGAGGCTCTCGCGCTGCGCGTGCTCGCCGAGCGGATCGAGAACGGCGAGATGATTCCGCAGATTCCCATTCTCTTCTCGATCGCGGCGTGAGCCAGTGGCCTTCCAAGCGTGCCGCCCGTGTGCTTGCCGCGCTCCTGCGGATCGGCTGGAGCATCAAGCGGCAGAGCGGCTCTCACAAGACCCTTGAGAGGTCCGGCTGGCCGGACTTTGTATTCGCGTTTCACGATGCCGAGGAGATCGGGCCTCGGATGCTGGCACGGATCGCCAAGCGGACCGGCCTTGGGCCTGACGACCTGTAGTCAGCGCGATCGGCACGTGCTTCAGTTCGATTTTGGGAGCGACCCGCACTCGGGGCAGACGGCGTTCGGCGCGAGTCCGGCGCGGTCGTAGTTGCACGAAGAGCACATGCCTGCGCGGGCGCGGTGGCGATGCGCGAGGTCTGCACGCCAGGAGGCGGCGGTGGCGAGGAGAGAGAGGAGGGCGGTGAGCCAGCAGGGGATTCCAAGAAACCACTGATCACCGGCCATGCTTACTCGCTCAGAACGAAACCACCACCGGAACTCGCCATCTGTGGGATTGAGACTCCAATTCGTCCACAAATCCCTCGGCTGCCGGATCACGAGCGGTCCCAGGATCTTGATCTGGCCCTTTTCGATCGACACGATGCCCCGCCGGGGAACCCAGATCGGCATCCACTGCACGCTCCCGACCCACACCACCAACAGAAGCACGGTGACGACCAGCCCGCCCCATTTCGCATTCGTCGTGACCGCGGTGCGGAGTCGAGGATAAAGATGAGCGAGCCTCACGGCGCGAGTGTACAACGCCGGAGTAGAAACGAAGGGACCCGCTCGCTCACGCTCGGGGCTCGTGATCGAGGCGGCGGGGTTTCGGTGGTGGAGCCGCGACTTACTTCTTGGGCACGAAGCGGCCGACCACGCCGGCGCGGTTGGTGATGTAGAGGTTGCCGTCGTCGAAGCGGTCGAAGGTGACCTTGCGGATGTTGGGAAGCGCCGCGCGGGCGACGGTGGCGCCTTGGTCGGGTTCGAGGAGGACCATCTCGGTGCCGTTCCAGACGAGCAGGTCGTTCTTGCGGGTGCCGATCACGCTGCCGCGGACGTTCTCGTTGTTCCAGATGACGCGGCCGGTGCCTGCGTCGAAGCAGGTGAGGCCAAGGTCGGCGGTGTGGCAGTAGAGGCGGGCGCCGATGCAGACGGGGGACCACGAGAGGGGCTGGCTGGTGCGATGCTGCCAGACTTTCTGGGCGGTGATGGCGTCGAAGGCGTAGATCGACTGGTCGAGGCTGGCGACGAAGATGAGTGCGCCGTCGGTGGCGAGGGTGCCTGCCGCGCCGCCGTAGATGCGGGCGCGGGCGGCGAGCGAGCCGCTGTAGGCGTCGATCATCGAGATGATGCCGGCCTGGGTGATGCCGGCGATGATGTGCCCGGCGAGGATGGGCGGGAACTCGACGGGGCCGGAGGCCTGGTAAGCCCAGGCGCGGGTGGAGTTGGAGTAGCGGTGGGCCAGGAGCTCGCCGTTGGGAGTGCCGTAGACGCCGATGGGCCCGAGCAGGAGCGGGGGCGTGTTGACGACGTTCTCGAAGCGTTCGCGCGAGACCAAGTTGCCGGTCTGCATGTCCAGGACGAATGCCTCGGACTCGCTTGAGCTGATCATGCGGTCGGTCTTGCCCTCGCGGTCGCGCGAGAGGCCGACGAAGCGGGTGAAGCGGCTGGCGACCTCGCCGGACCAGCGGACGCGCCCCGAGGCGGGCTCGATGATGGTGACCTTGCTGGCGGAGTCCTGGGTGGCGACGGCGTCGGGCCAGGCCTCGAGGAACACGATGCGCTCGCCGGAGGCGGGGGTGGGGAAGCCGGACCAGTCCCAGCGATACCCGAGCTTGTCGAAGGCCTCGGTGAGCGGGCGGAAGGCCTGGGGCTCGAATTCTTCGGGGGTCGGCTTGTCCGGGTCGGTCGTGGCGCAGCCGGACAGGAACGCCACGCTGAGCGCGGCACACGCGACCACGCGCGGCGCGTGGCGGGAGATGAAATTCATGGGCATCCGCGGATACTCCGGCCCGCGGCGCGCGCACGAGTCGCACGGCGGGTCAGCAGTATCGAGGCGGCGCGTCCCGGGGTCAAGCAGGCCGGGGGAGTTACTCGGTCTTGGGCTCGGTCTTGGGCTCGGGCTTTTTCTCGGGGGTCTTCCTGCCGCCGGAGCGGAGCTGGACGAGCGCCCCGAACGCGGAAAGCACGCCCCAGGCGATCAGGAGGCCCGTCGGGCCCAGGCCGGTGAGGTAGTGCGCGGCGGGGACATCGAAGGCGCGGGCGAGCCAGCTGGCCCCGATCAGGGTGAGGCCGGCTCCCAGGACGGCGGTGATGACGGACGCGGCACGCTTGGGAGTGGCCATGCCTGCCGCGGCACCGACGATGGCGCCTGCGGCGGCCCCAACCAGGAGCAGGAGGCGGCTGTGCTCGGGGGTGGTGGTCCAGAGTTCCTGGGCTTCGGTCTTCACTTCATCGGCGAACTGGCGCGTGGCCTCGGCGGCGCCGGCTCCGATGCTCGGCGCCGAGGGATCGGGCTTGGTTGCCGTGCTGGATTCCTTGGTTTTCTGGTACTCGTCGGCGGCCTTGCGGAGCTGCTCGGCGAGTTCTTCGGCGGTGGGCGCGAGGCGGTCGCGGGCCTCGGTGGCGGGGCCGACGGGAAGAGCGTCGGGCTGGTGGCTGAGGTAGACGCCCATGCCCAGCGCGCCCGCGGCGGCCAGCACCACGGCGCCGCAGAGGGCCATCGAGAAGCGGAAGGCGAGGACCGACGCGATCAGGCCAAGCAGGCCGCCGGCGCCCATGGCGACGTAGGGGCCGGGGATCGGGCCGACGGTGTCAGGAAGGATCTGGGGACCGAAGATGGCGCCGAGTCCTGCGCCTGAGGCGATGCCGATCAGCGAAAAGAGGAGCTTGAGAAAGCGGCCACCCGCGAGCCAGAACATCAGGCCGCAGATGAACAGGACGATCGGGATGGCGTGTGCCGCGAGTGGGAGTGAGGAAATGGAAGCGAGGGTGTTGTTGAAGTAGCTGAGCAGGGAGGAAGGGTTCACGGGAAGCTCCGGGGCGCGAAGACGGGTCGGCCAAGTCGATCGGATGATCGTGCAGACTTTAGTTAGGCATCGGAACCATGTCGTTCCGCCGAACCGAACATACATAGAACATGCTGGCGACAATTTCGAATTTCAAATGCCATATTTGGAATTGTACACCTTTCAATATACTAACAAGTCTCAGCCGCGCGGAGCTCGGGCCGCGGGATCGTGAAGTCTCTGCGGCCGCGCGGGGCGCTGAGCGGGGCGGGGCGGGCGAGTGGTCGATAGTGTTGGTTCCGTCTCGAACGCGCAAAGGGACCCATGGCAAAGCAGAAGCGATCATCAAAGAAGGTCTCCAAACCCGCTGGAAGCAAGGGCAAGGGAATGTCTGGCGAGGGCGCCGCGGGGAAGGTCGATCGGGCTGCCGCGGCTGGGCTTGCGGTGGTTCGCAAGCGGATCAACGCCATGGACAAGCGGCTGGTGGCGCTGCTGAACGAGCGGGCGCGGCTGGTCGTGCAGGTGGGGAAGTTCAAGCGTCGGGCGGGGATGCCGATCTACGCGCCGCACCGCGAGGCGGAAGTTCTGCAGCGGGCGATCGGGTACAGCAAGGGGCCGCTGCCGGACCGGACGCTCGAAGGGGTGTACCGGGAGCTGATGTCGGGGAGTTTCCAGCTTCAGCAGCCGCTGCGGATCGGGTACCTGGGACCTGCGGGGTCGCACTCGCACGTGGCGGCGGTGAAGCAGTTCGGGACCAGCGTGGAGTTCGAGGATCTGCACGAGATCGCGGGGGTGTTCACCGAGGTGCAGCGGGGGCATGTCAATTACGGGCTGGTGCCGATCGAGAACTCGACGGGGGGCGGGATCGTCGAGACGCTGGACGCGTTCCGGGACGGGCGCGGGCACGTGACGATCTGTGCCGAGGTGCAGATCGCAGTGCACCACGCGCTCTTAGCGAACTGCCCGCCCAAGGACGTCCGGCGGATTCACAGCAAGCCGGAGGTGTTCGGGCAGTGCCGGTTGTGGCTGGCCACGCAGTATCCCCGGGCCGAGCTGATCCCGGCGGCAAGTTCCAGCCGCGCGGCTCAGATCGCGGCAGAAGAGAACAAGACGGCGCTGTCGATCGGGGCGATGCCAGGGTCGGCGGCGATCGGGACGGAGCTGGCGGGGCGGCTGAACGGCCTGAAGACGTTGTTTGCGCGGATCGAGGACAACGCGGCGAACGTGACCCGATTCTTCGTGATTTCTCGTCACAAGGCCGAGCGTACGGGGGACGACAAGACCGCGATCATGTTCACCACGGCCGACCGGCCGGGGGCGCTGGTGAGCGTGCTGCACGAGTTTGAGGCCCAGCGGATCAATCTGTCGCACATCGACAAGCGTCCGAGCGGGCGGAACAACTGGCAGTACACGTTCTTCATTGATGCGATCGGGCACCGGGACGACGCGGCGCTGGCGGCGGCGGTGAAGGCGGCGTCGGCGCACTGCGAACAGTTGACAGTGCTGGGTAGTTTCCCCCGATCCAAGCGGATCCTCTGACCGGGCCGGGGCGTTTCTTGCCCGGGCGGCGGCCCCCGCGGGGCCCGTGTTCGCCCCTTTTTGCGAGAGAATTCTGCGGTCGCGGCTCGCCGCGGGGCGGCGGCGAGCGAATGGTCGTCGGGTGTTTTACCCCCGGAGCGCGGGGGGTCTGCGCGGGAACCCGCGGCGGCTTGGTTGCGTAGCGGAGGAGTTGACATCCCGGAGTTTCGGCGGGCCCCGCTTCCCGCCGTAGCTGGGGGCGAGCGGCGAAGTTGAGACCGGTGGTCCGGTTGAAGACTGCGCCGGGCTCGTGTAGGTTGTACGGGCTTGGCGACCGGCCGAGCCTCAGGTCGGGGAGTCCTGGACTCCCCTGGACCGGAACGTCGGCCTTCCGAGGATTCCGGGCGCCTGCGCCCCGCGGGGGGGTGAGGCGACGGACGCTTGGTCCGGCCGAGCACGAACGATGTTGGCGGCCGCGCCCGACCGGACGGTCCGGCGTTGGTCCAAGGGAGTGTGTATGAGCAAGTCCATCCGCAGCCGTTCATTCCTCCGCGGGCGTCGTGGCCTGACGGCGAAGTTGTCTTCGGGGCAGAACGGGGTGGATCGCGGGCACGCGGACGGGATGTCGGCGCGCCTGGCCGAGCGGGCGGGGTCGATCCCGCGCCCGAGCGTCGACCCGCTTGAGCCGCGGCAGCTTCTGTTCTCGCTGACGGTGACGGCCAACGACATCGACCCGGCGACGGGGGTGGGCCTGGCGCGGGCGTTCTTCGGGTACGCGATCCCGTCGGCGTTCACGTCGATCACGGAGAACACGTCGGCGCCGACGATCGTGACGGAGGATCTCAACGACGAGATCCCCAACGGGGGGACGCTGCCCAACCCGCAGAACATTCCGGCGGTGGTGAGGCTGTCGGACTCGAACATCCGGCTGTCGCACAACGTGACGCCGGCGAACAACATGCAGATCGTGGGATCTGACGAGCGGCGGATCCAGGCGCGCCTGGGGGCGGGGCAGCAGTTCACGTTCTCGCCGCTGGATGACGCGGGGAACTCGATCGGCGTGAACACGATGTCGTTCGACATCGGGCCGGGCCCCGGCTCGGCGGTGGGGCTCAACGCCGCGAACATGCGGGTGGACCTGTTCTACGGCGGACAGCTGATCGCGACCTTCACGGGGGCGCAGCTGCTGGCGCGGAACTCGAACAACCCCAACAGCGGCGTGGGCCGGTTCGTGTTCAACGCCCCGGCGGGCTTCGCGGCCTTCGATGCGCTGACGATCGGGGCCAACGTGGGGCCCAACGACTCGTTCACGCTCGACAATATTTCCGAGACGGTGCCGGCGGGGCGCTTTGCGGGGCAGGTGGATGCGCGCGTCGGGTTCGGCGTCGAGGTGGCGCTGGCGGGACAGGTGGGGACGACGGTGCAGTTCTTCGACCTGTACGGGCGCGACATGATCCAGACGATCGCGCTTGGAATCTCCTCGGGGAACCTGGCGAATATCGACCGCAACGACGACGGCGTGCCGGACGGGAACGACGGCATCGGCCGGATCGTGCTGAGCAACACCGACCGCACGAGCGGGCTGACGCTCTTTGGCGGGACGATCGTGTACAGCCCGGGCGCGGCGGACGCGGACGCTGACTTCACCGAGCAGGGCTTTGTCTTCAAGCGGGTCGAGAACCTCAACGGACTGTACGACGACTTCGAGGCGGCCGGGTTCGGGTTCGATATCGACCCGGCCTCCGGGCGGGTGCACGGCCTGCCGACGGGCGGCAACGGGTCGGTCATCATCGGCAGCCCGTTCATCCGCGACCAAGGCGATTACAACTCCAGCGGAAACCCGATGGAGAACGGCCAGCCGCGGTACCTGCCGGTCGACTCGGGCTTTGCGAACCCGGCCCAGGGCGTGTTCGTGAACGGCGGGCGCGCGATGGGCAGCATCTACATCCACGGCATGCTGTTCGGATCGTCGCAGATCACGGGCGCGCTGGACCGCTTCGTCGTGAGCACGCTGTACGGCTCGATCACGGTCAAGGGCGACCTTGGCTCGCTGGTGGTCGCCAACGACGCGGGCTTGTGGCAGCGTGACACCGGGACCCAGAATTACGCCGGGATCCTGTTCTCCGTGACGCGGACGCAGACGGGCGTCGTGACGGGCGCGCTGCCGTTTGCGCCGAACCTGGCGCTGGACGGCGGGGTGGTCAAGACCAACGGGCAGCTGGTGGTGGGGCGGTCGCTGGGCTCGGCGGTGATCGGCGGGCGGTCGCTGCTGGACGTGACGGTGCAGGGGGACATCAACGACCCGGTGAACAAGCCGCCGCGTGACGTGGCCAAGTACTACGAGAAGGAGTTCGCGTACGGGAACGACCCGGCCCAGCCGGAGCCGGAGGTCGTGATTCTCGAGACGCTGTTGAACTCGGGTATCCCGGTTCAGACCGTGACGAACTTCGGGCAGGCGGCGCTCTTGGGTACGAACTTCCTGCGCAACGACGTGCTGATGTCGGCGGAGTGGGTGGGGTCGCTGTCGACGGGCGTGCGGATCGTGGGCGACCTCTCGGGGCGGGACCAGATCAATACGGCCGACGACCAGGCGGACGTGTTCGCGTTCGCGTCCGACGGCACGACGCCGATCACGGTGCAGATCGACACGTTCGCGTGGTTCCGCATTCTGGACTCCGAGGGCCGCACGGTGGCGGCGCCGGAGTTCCAGCGCGGCGTGGGCGACCAGAATTTCGTGCGGTACCAGCCGACGGCGCCGGGCGTTTATTACGTGGTGATCACCGACCCGTCGGGCGACGACACGGGCGCGGGCGTGGTTCCCTACACGATGACCATCCTGGGCATGGCGCCGGTGACGCTGGGCGAGTACCGAACGGGCGGCTCGTCGGGGCTGGGCGCGACGTCGCAGACGGGGCTGGTGCTGAACAACTCGGTGACGCTGCTCTCGGGCAACGCGGGCTCGCTGCGGATCGGGACCGGGTTCTTCACGGCGGGCGGGACCGAGGCCCTGGCCAACGAGATCGTCAACACGACCAAGAACGAGGACGACCTGTCGAACCTCTTGGGCGGCACGTTCAGCGTGCCGGGGAACCTGTACAACATCACGACCGGCTCGGACATCGACGGCGGCGGGACGGCGGCGCGGGTGATCGTGGGCGGCGACTTCGGCTCGCTCCTGACGGGGCGCTCGCCGGTGATCGGCATCGGGCCCGGCGAGGGCGACGTCAACAACTTCACGCTCGACGTGGGCGGGCGGATCGGTCAGATCTTGGTGGGCGGCGGATCGGGCATCGATCAGGACGCGGCGGACCCGCTGGGGATCGCGGCCCAGTCGGGCACCACGCAGTACCTGTCGGGTCGCAAGGGCGGCGTGGGCGACATCGGGATGATCCGGTACGGTTCGCACATCGCCAACGACGCGGTGACGATCCAGACCAGCTCGAACTCGGTGGTCGGCGCATTCCTGGTGAGCCAGGACATCGATCTTTCCGACGGTCTGCGCCAGGGCCTGTATTTCGGCAACCAGGGCGTGAACATCACCCTGGGCTCGGGGTCGGACGTGCGCTTTGTGGACTTCCCGCGCATCGACCTGCGGGCGAGCGTGGACACGACGTTCCCGCTCATCGGCGGCCAGACCCTGGAGCTGGTGGACGACGGCGGCGGGCGGGTGCTCTTCAGCCTCTCGAACGTGCCGGCGGGCGTGACGGTCGGCCAGGTGCGGGCGCTGCCGGTGGCCAACTCGGCGGGCGTGGCGGTGGCGCAGATCGTCGTGTCCCTGGCGGGCGGGGCGATCCTGAACATCGACGGCGTGGGCAACGCCGGCGCGGGCGACGTGATCTCGATCGGCAAGATCATCGTCAACGGCGCGGACGCGAACTCGGGCATCGTGGTGCGCGGCAATATCCAGGTGGATATCTGGAAGATCGAGTCGGCGGCGCCGATCACGTTCATCGACAACCAGACGCCCGGCGGCGACATCGTGGCGATCGACACCCAGGGCCTCACCACGCTCTCGATCGCGACGGGCAACCTGGGGCGCACGCAGGTGCCGTCGTGGGGCCCGCAGGAGATCGGGCCGTTCATCGGCATCGGCGGCACGGCGGGCTTCCGGCAGACGGCCTTCACTCTGCCCGGCGCGGCGACGGGGCTGATGAGCGCGGACTGGAACAACCAGTTGTACCGGCCCATCAACCGTGCGAACATCGACGGCGGGCAGGCCTACCTGGACGACCTGGGCTCGCCCTTTGACCCGTTCCTGAACGGGCTGGTGGTGCGCTCGGGCAACATGGACGCGGTCAACGTGGGCGGGCAGACGGGCGACGTGATCGTGCAGGCGGGCAACCTGCGGCTCATCAACGCCAACGCCGACCGGGTGACCGGGGCGAACGGCTTCGACGGGATCGTGGGGACGATCTACGCGACGAGCATCGACACGGTCGATGTGGGCGACGGGCTGGCGGCGCGGGTGCACGGGCCGCTGTCGACCACGGGCATCTTCGCGGTCAACGACCTGCGGCTGGTGACCAACGGCAACAGCATCAAGGCCACGATCTCGAGCACGATCACGGCCGCGAACTCGGTGGCGTTCGACTCGATCCACGACGGCATCGACACGATCTCGCTGTCGGGCACCGGCGGCGGGTTCGATGACGCGTACATCTCGGCGAGCAACCTGGACAACTTCTTCATCAACTTCAACTACGCGGACAACAACGTCGCGGTGGGGGACATCTTCGCGATCAACGGGCTCAACGTGGACATGTCGCGGTCGCAGATCTTCGGGCGGGTGATGTCGGCGTTCACGCTGACGGGCGGCGCGTACGACGCGACGTTCGCGACGTTCACCAACAACGTGGGGACGGTCTCGGCGGGTTCGTACCGCAACAGCACGCTGACGGGCGAGCAGACCGAGTTCCGCGTCAACGGGTTCAACGTCGGCGGCGACCTGGGCACGATGACGACCATCGGCCTGGCCGGCGACATGCGGGACCTTATCCTGGACGTGTCGGGCTCGGTGACGGGGGAGGTCTCGGCGCGGAGCATCGACCGCTCGTCGCTGAGCGTCGACAACATCCTGACGAACCTGCGGACGGCGCAGGACATCCGCGGCAGTAACGTGACGGTCGGCCGCCTGCCGCTGGTGTCGATCGGGCGGCGTGCGGAGACGACCAAGTTCACGGCGGCCGGGTTCCTGGAGCGGTTCGTCGCGGCCGACAGCATCGTGAACACCGACATCTCGGTGATCGGTCCGTTCGGGCAGATCGGGACGGTCACGGCCCTGAACCTGATCAGCGGCTCGATCGCGGCCTCGGGGCCGATCGGGACGGTGGAGTCGACGGGCGGCGACATCCGTGCCAAGGTGACGACGACGACCGAGCGCGGCAACATCGCGCTGCTGAAGGCGGCGCGGGACCTGGACGTGCGGACGGACATCAGCGGCACGCTCGACTCGCTGGTCGCGGGCCGGCACATCGGCGACCGGGCCAACCCCGGCGTGGTGGTGATCCGCGGCAACCTGAACAGCGCGACCGCGGGCGGGCAGCTCTACTCCGACCTGCGGGTCGGCCAGGCGGTGGTGGGCGAGGTGAAGATCGGGCGGGTGGCGTCGCTGCCGACGGACAACAAGCTGGGGTCGGGCTCGATCTTCGCGTTCGGCCCGATCAAGACCGTGACGATCTCGGGCGACTTTGACGGCAACATCATCAGCTACTCGGGCGGGATCGACACGGTGACGATCACCGACGGCTCGTTCTATCCCGACAAGCTGATCGCGGCGTACGACGGGCACATCAACAGCGTGACGGTGAACAACGGCAACCTGTACGGCGACATCCACGCCGACTGGATCCTGTTCTCGGTGAACGTGCTGAGCGACGCGACCAAGGACCCGTCGGGCGTGTTCGGCGACATCGGGATCAACGACGCGTTCAACAGCTCGCAGCCGTTCGACGCGTTCCGCAACCGCCTGCCCGTGGGCATGACCGCGACGCCGAACGTCAACGGGCCGAGCATCACGGCGGGCTGGAACATCGGGCGCGTGTACGTGAGCTCGGGCTCGATGTTCGAGACGAGCATCGTCGCGGGTCGGGCCATCGGGTTCGTGGACGTGCGCGGCAGCATCACCAACGACGCGTTCACGCCGGTGCTGGGCACGACCATCGCGGCGGGCGACTCGATCTACGCGATCGGGGCCCAGGGTGACCTGCGCCTGGCGTGGATCCTGTCGGGCGTGATCGACCTGGGCAGCGACGGGCGCCCGGGCGGCGTGAGCACGGCGCACGACACGAGCAAGTCGGGCTGGATCAACGACGTGTACGTCGGCGGCAAGGCCCAGGCGCTGGTCTTCTCGGCGGGCCTGGACTCGGGCGCCGACGGGATTTACAACACCGGCGACGACCTGGTGGTGCCGGGCGTGTCGTTCATCAACTACATCACGGTGCCGGGCCAGCTGGCCGACTCGGTGGTGGCGGTGAGCGCGTTCTCCGACTCGGTGAGCCAGGTGCTCAACGCCGAGAGCCGGATCTTCCTGGGCGGGACGCAGGTCGAGCTGCAGGACCCGACGATCGACCCGGGCTTCCCCATCCCCGGCTCGGTGCCGATCACCGGCGCGGGCGTGGCGTTCAGCAACAACGCCGGGCGTGAGACCGGGACGATTTACTTCGGCGGGCCGGGCGCGGCGTACTGGGACGCGGCCCACTCCAAGGTGGTGCTGGTCAACACCGACCTGTCGTCGGCCCTGACGGTGGCGTTGAACGCGCCGACGGACGGGTCGCGCAAGACGCTGACGAGCTTCTCCATCGTGACCAACGACGACGCGTCGGTGGGCGCCCTGTTCGTGGACGCCGACCTGGTGGGCGCGTCGCTGATCAACATCGACGCGTACGCGCAGTCGATCACGGTGGGCAACGTGCTGGGCACGACGAAGATCAAGGTCGGCGGCGACCTGGGCACGCTGAACGCGGGCGATTTCCGCGGCGGCTCGCTGACGGCCAAGCAGACGGCGTTCGTGAACATCGGCGGCGACTACGGCGCGGCCAACCTGTTCACACGCAACGAGGTCAAGATGGACCTCCTGGCGATCGGATTCCTCACGATCAACGGTGCCGCGCGTGGCGCCATCAACATCAACCGCGACATCACCAGCTACAAGGTGCTGGGCGCGATGGAGGGCGCGTCGCTGCGTGCGGGCGCGTCGATCGGCACGTTCGAGGTCGGCTCGCTGTCGCGCTCGCTGGTCTCGGCCAACGACTTCTTCGGCACGGCCAAGGTCAACGGGGCGATGTTCGACTCGGCGCTGATGGCGGGCGCGGACCTGGGAACGGACGCCGAGTTCGGCGGCACGGGCCTGGCGAAGGACACGGTCAGCAGCGGGTTCCTGGGCGACGTCTCGGTCAAGGGCGACTTCCTGGAGTCGGACATCATCGCGGGCATCATCCGCGGGTCCGACGGGTTCTTCGGGACCAGCGACGACTCGATCGCCGAGGGACGATCGACGATCGGGAAGGTGACGATCACGGGGACGCAGGTCGGCTCCAACCGCGGCTCGGAGTCGTACCGGATCAACTCGACGGGCACGCTGGGCACCGTGCTGATCGGCGGCGTGGCCGGGGCCAAGAAGGGCAACTTCGACCTTGGCGCCAGCGTGCTGCCGCCGCTGCCGTTCCAGGTGTCCGACCTCTCGGTGAAGCAGGACAGCAAGATCTACACGGCGCAGCTGGCGTTCAACCAGCCGGTGGACTCGAGCACGCTGGCGTCCTCGCTGATCGTCTCGGAAGTCCGCAACGGCGGCCTGACGGAGATCCGCCTGGTCAACGGCGTGGACTACACGATCGCGTACGACAGCGTCACCAACACGGCGCTCGTGACCTTCAGCCGCGCGGTGACGGACCGCAGCCTGCCCCTGCAGACGGACCGCCCGGCGCCCGGGCTGTACCGGTTCACGCTGGTGCAGAGCCTGGTGCGGGCGCAGCTGGCGCGGACGACGATCGACGGGAACCGCGACGGGCACGCGATGGCCTCGGACGATTACTCCGACGACGCGTTCGTGGGCGACGTCGGCGACAAGATCGCGGCCGAGACGATCAACGTGCAGTCGAGCGGGCAGACGGTGCTCACGGTGGACATGTACGCCGCGGGTGACCTGAGCGCGGCCATGGACGACAACCGCGCCCCCGACGGCCTGCCGGACGCGAACCGGACCTACACGGTGCGCGGGGCGATCGGCGACCACCCGGACAACGACAGCAACTTCTTCCGGTTCTCCGGCGACATCGACGCGTACAAGATCACGCTGCAGGCCGGCCAGATCCTGCGGCTGGGACGGATGACCGGCCCGGCGCAGCTGGCGCTCATGAACGTGTTTGATTCGACGGGCGCGGCGATCAACGCGTCGCAGGCGCTGGTCCTGCCGGCCGACCAGGGGCTGGACACCGACATCACGCAGGAGCAGAACTTCCTGATCAAGACGACCGGCACGTACTACGTGGTGGTCGGCAACCCCGGCACCGAGTTCGCGCAGCCGGGCGTGGTGCCCAACCCCGACGTCGAGCCCCAGACCGTGGGCGACTATTCCTTCACCGTCCAGGTCTTTGACGACGGGAACAGCGGGTTCAACGCGCCGACGGACGCGGGCAACGGCGCCAACGTCGTCAACGCCCCGACCGTGGCCTCGTTCGCCGGCCCGGACGCCGTGTTCGGCACGGCCGACGACCTGACGCAGATCCAGACCGGCACGTTCACCTTCACGCGGTCCGACGGGGCCGACGGGATCAAGGGCACGGCGGACGACACCGTCAGCGGCGTTGACGCGTCGGGCACGATCGCGTCCAACCGCGCGGCCGACGGCACGCTCACGTCGTTCGTCAACTCGGCCATCGGGCCCGCGGCCCACGCCGGCGTCCCGGTGGATGTGTTCGCCGACGTCGACGTGTACCACCTCAACAACCACCTGGCGATCGCGACCGGCACCAAGATCAAGGTCACGGTCAAGCTCGTCGACTTCGGGTCGGATCTGGGCAGCCGCTCGCAGATCCGCTCCGTCGACGTGCAGCGCTCGCTGGCGAGCACGATCGACTACCGCGGCAACGTGCAGATGGGCGTGTTCGACACCAGCGCTTCCACGGCCACCGACGACGGCCTCCTGATCTTCTCCCCCACGGACTTCAGCCCCAACGGCGGCACGCCCAACACCGTGATCGCGACCAGCGAGAACGCGACGTACGGGTACGACGCCAACGGGGACTTCTACATCGAGTTCCTCGCCCCGGGCCGTCTGGGCTCGTCGCTGGGCGCTTCGTACGCGGTCTACATCCAGGGCGCCTTCAACACCGACTACCAGCTCGAGGTCACGCAGTCGGCCGCGGCCCCGACGCAGCTCACCCAGCACACGCAGAACGTGCTGCTGGAGACGCGCGGCGGTACGATCGACTGGCTCGAGTCCGGCGGCCGTACGAGCACGCTCCTGCCCTTTGCCGTCAACGTGCTGGGCTTCAACGGATCGGTCCTCAACGGGCAGCAGGCCCAGGACTACATCCTCAACACCCTGAAGACCAACCTCCAGACGATCTACGACAACGCCGGCGTGTCGGTGAGGTTCTCGACCAATCCCAAGGACTTTGAGTTCCAGGAGTTCTCGACGGTCTACCTCACGTCGAGCGCCGACCCGGTCTCGCTCATCTTCAACACCCTGAGCCTCAACTTCGCGACGCTGGCGGCAGGCTCTTTGGGCACCCAGCCCTACGGCTTCAGCCAGCACTCCGACCCCTTCAACGCCGATCACAACGACGAGGCGGCGGTCTTCCTGCCCAACTTCGCCGTGCTGGGCTACACGCCCACGCAGACGGACGTGGACCTGTTCACCCAGTCGCTCACGTCGGCCGTCGGACGGCGCGTCGGCGAGCTGCTGGGGCTGCGGATCACCAACGACTACCAGACCGGGGCCCAAGTCAACACGTTCGACATCCAGAGCGCCCTGGGCGTCAACTCGCCCCCCGGCGCGGGCAAGAGCTACTCGCTGGTCGACGGCAACCGCCCGCTCTCGGACCGGCGCGACACCGTGACCCGCTCGGACTTCTTCCTCGGCCGCCAGAACGCCCTGTCGCTCCTGGACAAGTACCTGGCGGGCAACTGATCCATAGGATCAACCCGACGCTCCCTGAACGCCCCGGCAGCCGCCGGGGCGTTTTTCTTGGGATCCTGAGGGGACGCGGCGGGCGGATGGGTTTGACGTCCTATCCCGGTCCGGCGAGGATACGTGCGTGGGGTGCCCGCGCCGGGCCCCGCGAGGGAGCCGCGCGTGATCTGCCCGTACTGCGGGAAAGACGAGGACAAGGTGATCGACAGCCGCGCCGCCGACGGCGGGCGGATGGTGCGTCGCCGGCGCGAGTGCCTGGGGTGCGAGCGCCGCTTCACGACGTACGAGCGGGTAGAGCAGACGGCGCGCCTGATGGTGGTGAAGCGGGACGGGACGCGGGTGCCGTTCAGCCGCGAGAACGTGCTGCGCGGGGTGCTGAGCGCGTGCGGCAAGCGTCCGGTCGCCGAGGAGGTCAAGGAGCACCTGGTGGACGCGGTCGAGGACGAGCTCCACCGCGACTACGACCGCGAGGTGCAGTCGCGCGAGATCGGCGACCGGGTGATGGCCAAGCTGCGCGATGTGGACGAGGTCGCGTACATCCGCTTTGCGAGCGAGTACCTGAAGTTCAAGAGCGTTGACGACATCATGAAGCAGCTCGAGCAGCTCAACTCGCGCGTGAAGGACGTGAAGGAGCAGCAGAGACTTTTCTAGCAGTGACGAAGTGACAGAGTGACGAAGTGACGAAGTGACGAAGTGAGGCGAGAGAGCGGTGGGGAGGTGGATTGGTGAGATGCGGAATGTTCTCTGCGGCGATGATCGTGGTATTGGGTGCGGGGTTGTGCTCGTGCGCGGCCGACGGTCGTGGGGGGAGTGCGGGGGGAGGCGCGGCGGCGGAGGCGGCGCGGGACGGGGGCCGGGGAGAGTTGAAGGCGGGAGAATTGCCGGAGTGGTGGGTCGCCGAGCCGCGGGCGGTGGGGAGCGTGGTGACCGTTTCGGCGTCGGGCACGGCGCCCGAGGCATCGGTGGCGCGGGACCTTGCGATCCGCAACGCGCGGGCGGCGGGGCGGGCGGTGCTGGGGGTCGAGCCGGTGCGGGTGGTGGTGACGCGCGAGACCTCGACGCATGCGCGCCAGGGTGAATACGAGGCCTTCGTGCTGGCCCGGTGCGACGGCGCGGGTGCCGCGGCTTTGCCGGTTGGGGGAGAAAAAGCGACGACGGCGGTAAGCGCGGGGCCGACCGCGGGCCCCAAGGGCACGGTCAAAGGCGAACCTACGGCTCCCACGGCCGCGGCCGAGCCCGCTGCCGCGTCTGCTCCTGTCGCGTCGGCGCCGGTGACCCCGGCGCCGACGGAGAAGGCGCGGCGCCGGGCGCCTCGGACGCGCCGGCGTGGTGGTTCGAGGAAGTGCGGCGCGACGGGACTTCGGTGCGGGCGTGCGCCAAGGCCGAAGGAAAATCGCTGGTCGACACGCGCCGCGCGGCGGTCGAGGCGGTGAAGAAGAGGTTGACCGAACAGGGAGTGACGGGCGCGGTGCAGACGCTGTTCATCGCGACGCGCAAGCCCGAGGGCGTGGGCTACCGCGTGTACGTGATGGGTCAGGGCGAGGGGGGCGTGCCCGGGTCGCGCTGATCGGTTGTGTTCTTGATCATCATCTTCGATTCGGCCTTGTTGGCCCGCAGGTTCTTGATGGTGTCGGTGAGGCTGGTGGCGATCTGGTCGGCGGCCTTGGCCAGGCCGTTCTGCCCGTCGCCGTAGGCCTTCACAACCGCGTCGAGCTGGGCGATCTCTTCCTCGGTGTCGAGCTGGTTGGAGTCCATGCCGGTCTGGACGGCGAGGACGAGCCAGGAGCGGTCGGTGAACTCGACCAGCTTCTTGCCGTCGGGGCTGTGCTTGTAGAGCATCGCGGTGTTGGGGTCAAACTCAAGGCCGGCCCATTCCTCGTCGGTGATCCGGGACCGCTCGGGCCCGTTGGAAACGTCGCTGCGGACGAAAATGAAGTAGCCGTCCATCAGCCACGCGTCGAGGGTGCGCTCGCCGACGCGCTCGCTGACGGGGCGCGAGGAGAAGCGCATGGCGTAGTCCCATTCGAGGTCGTCGCCGTTGAGCGCGATCACGCTCTCGCCGACCTTTTCGAGAGCGCCGAGCACGGGGGACGACGGCGGGTAGGCGATGCTGCCGAGGGTGGCGAGGGTCTTGAGCACGGAGGTGGCGACGCTGTTGTCCTTGGCGTCGAGCTCGAGGATCGAGAGGCGGAGCTGGATGTCGCCGCCGTTGTAGCGGACGGGGCCGTAGACGGGCTGGTCGCGGAAGTTGAGGAAGGCGTTCTTGCGGGCGCCCTCGGTGTAGTAGACCACGCGCCCGGCCTTGACGTCCTGGCCGGTGAGGCCGGTGCGGCTCTCCTTGACGTTGACGATGACGGCGATCTCGCCGACGGGGTCGGACTCGGCGTAGTTGCGGAGGTAGGCCTGCTTGAGGGAGAGGCGGACGGATTGGACCTCTTCGTTGCCCCGTTTGAAGGACTTGGGGCGGATGCTCCGGGAGTCGACGTGGTAGGGGAGGCCCGCTTCGGAGAGGGCGATGCGGGGCGCGGGCTTCCAGGGGTCGGCGTCCTTGTAGTCGATGGAGATGGGGGCGACGCGGTAGTCGACGGCGCCCTCGTTGTGGTTGAGCGTGCCGGGGAAGAAGCCGCCGTCCCCCGAGCAGCCGCCAAGGAGCGGGGCCAGGAACACGACGGGGAGCGAGCACAGGACGCGGGTGGATGAGCGCATGGAGTACCCCTTGGCGCGGGCGCCACGCCGAGGGCGCGGCGTCGGTGCGTGCAGAGATCATCGATCCGGAGTGCCGCGGCGTTACACAGTCTGTCAGGGAAATCCACGGCGCAGGAGAACGGGCGGTCGCTAAACTGGGGGCATGCAGAAGAAAGTACACGAGACTGCCGCGGCGGCCTTTGCCGACCTCAAGGACAAGGGCGTGCTGCGCGACGGGATCACGGTGATGGTGGGGGGCTTTGGCCTGTGCGGCATACCCGAACACCTGATCGTGGCTCTGCGCGACAGCGGCGTGAAGGGGCTGACGTGCATCAGCAACAACGCGGGGGTCGATGACTTCGGGCTGGGGCTACTGCTGCAGACGCGCCAGATCAAGAAAATGGTGTCGAGCTACGTGGGCGAGAACGCGACGTTCGAGAAGCAGTACCTGTCGAAGGAACTGGAGGTTGAGTTCAACCCGCAGGGGACGCTGGCGGAGAGAATTCGCGCGGGCGGTGCGGGGATCCCGGGGTTCTACACCGCCAGCGGCGTGGGGACGATCGTGGCGGAGGGGAAGCCGTCGGCGAAGTTCCAGCGGCCGGATGCACGCGGCAAGGGCGAGGCGCGCGAGTACGTGATGGAGACGGGGCTGTACGCGGACCTGGCGCTCGTGAAGGCGCACAAGGCCGACGCGTTCGGGAATCTGGTCTACCGGATGACGGCGCGGAATTTCAATCCGATGATGGCGACTGCCGCGGCGTTTGTGATCGCGGAGGTGGATGAGCTGGTGGGCACCGGCGAGATCGACCCCGACCACGTGCACACGCCGGGGTCGTACGTGGACCGGGTGGTCAAGACCAAGTGCGTGAAGAGGATTGAGCAGAGGACGGTGACGGCGGGGTGAGCGTGAATTCGAAATGGACGAATCGGGTATTCCTTGCCGCGCTCATCGGATTCATCGCCGCGTTCATCGGGTGCGGTGCCCAACTCTTCGTGTATGCAAAGATGTTTCCCGCCGCGCAAGAGTCAGAGGGCTTGGCGTTGGATCGAATTCCCGGGTGGGCGAGCGCCGGGATCCATTCGTGCTTCGTGCTTGCAATTGTTTGCTTCGTGCCTCTGTATCGGATTCACAGGGAACGGTGACGGCGGGGTAGGTGGGGTGGGCATGTCGAGTTTGTGGAGCCGCCGACGGAAGTCGGCGGGTGGGTTTTCTGCGGTGGGTAGTTTTTCGACCCCCCGACTTCCGTCGGGGGCTCCACGTGGGTGATCGATGGATGTGTCCCGATTCCAAGTCGTCACCTTCGACTGCTACGGCACCCTGATCGATTGGGAAAGAGGCATCCTCTCCGCGGTGCGGCCGGTGCTGGCATCACACGGTGTGAGCGCCCCAGACGACGAGATCATCGCGGCATACGCCGAACTTGAACGGCGCATCGAGGCCGGGCCGTACATGAAGTACCGCGACGTGCTGCGGGGCGTGATGGCGGGGCTGGGGACTCGCTTCAAGTTCGACCCGACGCGTGTGGAGTGCGACGAGTTCGCGGTGTCGGTGGTGCGGTGGCCGGCGTTCGACGACACCGCCAAGGCCCTGAAGTCACTCCAGCAGCGCGTGAAAGTCGCGATCGTGAGCAACGTCGACGAGGACCTGTTCGCGGGTACCAAGCGGCACCTAGGGATCGAGCCGGACTTTGTGATCACGGCCGAGCGCTGCCGCTCGTACAAACCCTCGCGGAACAACTTTGAGACGGCCCTCCGCGTGCTGGCCGAAGCGGGGATCCCGCGCGAGCGCGTGCTGCACGCGGCCGAGAGCGTGTATCACGATGTGGAGCCGGCGAAGGCGATGGGGATCGCGACGGTGTGGGTGAACCGGCGCGGCGAGAAGGGGCCGGGGGCTTCGGGGGCGGGGGCGGCGGTCGCCGATCTGGAGATTCCAAACCTACGGACACTGTCGGGGATGATCGAGCGCGGCGCGGAGTGCAGCGTGGTGCGCGACCGTGCGGGGCGGGTGACGGGGCACGTTGAGCGCAAGTACTTCGCCGATGGAACACCGAAGGAGGAGTTTCATTATCGAGGGAGCAAGGTGCACGGACCATCGCGCTACTTCCATCCCAATGGCGTGATGGCCTCCGAAGTGTGGTACGAAGACGGGCTCGTTGGTACATGCACCTCCAAGACGTGGAATGCGCACGGCACGCTGCTTGGAGAAGTCTCCTATGTGGACGGCAGGCAGATGGGGAGGCTGGTTCTGTACCATCCCGATGGCAAGGTGTGGCTATCCGAGTATTACCTGAAGAGGGGCAAGACCTCACGGGCGAGGTACGCCGCGGCATGCCTGAAGGACCCGACCCTGCCGCGGTATCCGGAGCTCGAAGAGGAGATGGAGAAGGCGCGAGCGATCGCGGCGGTATCGGAGGATAAGGATGCCGCGCGGCGCAACCTCACCCTCGAACGTGCGCGGGGAGTCTCGCCCGCGCCGGTCACCCAGGCGGACAGTGAGCTCACGGCTCGGCTGCTTGAGAGCCGCGTCGCGGAGGCGCTGGGGTGGTTGGTGGGCTCGCGGGAGGGTGCGACTCGCACCCTGGGCGAGATGGCGACGGAAGATTCGATCGCGTTCGTGGAAAATCTTTACGAGCGTGGAGCGGAGCGGGTGCTCGCGGTCGAAATCCAGTCGTGCCCCGGGACGGAGGACGAGACGACGAACACGGTGCTCGTGCAATTGCCCCGCGCCAAGGCCGCGCGGAGGAAGTTGTTCAGCTTTGAAAAGCGCCCCGACGAGGCGGAGGGCTTCGACGGCGAGCCGGACGCGGGGCAGGCGTACTTGTTCTTCAAGTTGTGCTGAAGCCCGCGTTCTTCGCTCCTTCCGCCCGTGACGCCATCGGCCCCATGCAAAAACAGAAGTCCTCGTAGATGGCAGGTGGGACACCTGCCCCACTAGCCTCGGTAGAGCAGAGAAAGAAGTCAGACCTTTGCCGGCAGTATCTTCCCGCGGCACTCTCCGAAGCCGATCCTGCGGAATCCCTCGCGCTCGCAGAACGCCTTGAAGATCACCGTGTCACCGTCGGCGAGGAACGTGCGCTTCTCGCCCGTCGGCAGCTCGATCGGCTTGCGCGGCAGGGGTTTCTTGTCGGGGCCGGTGCCCTGCCAGGTGAGCTCGAGAAGGCAGCCGCGGGACTCGGGGGTGGGGCCCGAGAGCGTGCCCGAGCCGAGGAGGTCGCCGGGCTGGAGGTTGCAGCCGTTGCTGGTGTGGTGCGCGAGGAGTTGGGAGAAGGTCCAGTACATGTGCTTGGACGAGCCGCGGCTGAGGCGGACGGGGGCGAGGCCGCGTTTTTCCATGTCGGCGGATTGCAGGTAGGCCTCGAGCGTGATGTCCAGGGCGCCCTCGCGCTGGTCGGTCTCGTCGAAGAGGTAGGGGAGCGGGCGCGGGTCGCCGGGCGGGCGTGCTTCGACGGGGCAGCGGAAGGGGGCGAGGGCTTCCATCGTCACGATGTAAGGCGAGATGGTGCTGGCGAAGTTCTTGGCCAGGAACGGGCCGAGGGGCTGGTACTCCCACTTCTGGATGTCGCGCGCGGACCAGTCGTTGAGGAGGCAGAGGCCGAAGATGTGGTCGCGGGCCTGCGCGATGGAGATCGGCTCGCCGAGGTTGTTGCCGGGGCCGACGAAGGCGCCGAGTTCGAGCTCGTAGTCGAGGAGCTTGCAAGGGCCGAAGGTGGGGGGCGCGGTGGGTTGATCGTCGGGCGGGGACTGCTGGCCGTTGGGGCGGCGGATTTCGGTGCCGCTGGGGACGATCGAGGACGCGCGCCCGTGGTAGCCGATGGGGACGTGCTTGTAGTTGGGGAGGAGGGGGTTGTCGGGGCGGAACATGGCGCCGACGGTGGTGGCGTGGTGGATGGAGGCGTAGAAGTCGGTGTAGTTGAAGATGCTGACGGGGGTGGTGAACTCGGTATCGCGAGCGGGGCGGAGCGCCTTGGTGCGCAGGCGACGGACCGACTGGCCGCCGGCCGTTTCGGCGTTGAGGAATTCCTGGAGTGCGCGGCGCAGGCGGGCGGTGAAATCCGGGACGCGCAGGAACGCGGCGAGCATGGGATATCGCAGCGCCTCGCCGAGCTGCGCCTGCGCCTCGTCGTCCTTGAAGAACCCGGACTCGCCGAGCATCGAGACATCGAGCACGTCGTCGCCGATACGGACCCCGGTGTGCTCGTGGGTGTGTCCGTCGTGGCGTGCGACAAAGGAGCAGAACGCGAGGTTCTGGAGGGGAAAATCCGTCGCCGGGTCGTTGGCCGACTCGACCCAGCTCTTGAGATGGGGATCGTGGGTTTCGTTGATGCCGGTGGTCATGGGACGCGGGCTCCGGGTCCTTCTACTTTGACTAGTGGGGCAGGTGTCCCACCTGCCTTCTACAAAGGCTTCGAGTCAGCGCCGTGTCTACATTCGTAGGGTTGGGAATCTCAGGCGGGGATGTAGAGAGGGTAGTGGCAGGTGGGACACCTGCCCCACTAGATTGTGGAGAGCAGACTGAACGGAAAATCACCCCGCCTTGGGCGCCATCGCGTCGATCTTCTTTGCCAGAGCAAAGTCCTTCTTGCTGATCCCGCCCGCGTCGTGCGTGCTCAGCGTCAGCGTGACCTTGTTGTAGCGGATGAGGATGTCGGGGTGGTGCTGGTCGGATTCGGCGGCCTCGGCGACCTTGTTCACGAAGGCCATGGACTCGATGAAGCTGGCGAACTGGTATGTCCGCTGGATGGCCTCGCTCACCTCGGACCACTCGGGCAGGTCCTCGAGGGCGGACTGGACCTGGGCGTCCGACATTTTTTTGATCGCCATCGCACGCTCCGCGGAGGGGGCAGGCCGGAGGCCCGGTTCGGGGGAGAGTGTACCGGGGATGAGGGGAGTGGGGGGTGGGGCGTGGGGAGGTGGGGAGGAGAAGAAACGGTGAGACGGTGAGACGGTGAGACGGTGAAATGGGGAGGCGTGTGGCCGGCAGGGTTATTTTCGCGTGATTGCTGGGGTGCGCTACGTGCAGGGCTGTCTCCGGTGTTTGGGGCTGGTAGCCTTGGCGTGTGAGCGGGTCTTCACCAATGCAGGTCACGCGCTTGGCGCCCTCGCCCACGGGGGCGCTGCACTTGGGGAACGCGCGGACGTTCCTGGTGAACTGGGCTCTGGCGCGCCAGAGCGACTGGAAGATCGTCCTGCGGATCGAGGATCTGGACGGGCCGCGCGTCAAGCCCGGGGCTATCGAGGGGACGATCGAGATCCTGCGCTGGCTCGGGATGGACTGGGATGAGGGGCCGATGGTGCAGTCGCACGACCTGGAGCCCTACCGCGCGGCCATGCGGATGCTGGCCGGGGCGGGGCTGGCGTACCCGTGCGAACTGACGCGGGCCCAGATCGAAGCCGCGGCGAGCGCGCCGCAGGAGGGGACGGGGGAATCGGTGTTCCCTGCTTCGCTCCGCCCCGAGATTCGCTGCCGCGCGTTCGATGACGAGATGAGTAACTGGCGGGTGGTCGTGCCCGATGAGGCTGTGCGGTTTGATGACGAGTTTGCCGGGGCGCAGGCGCGGTATCCCGCGACGAGCGTCGGCGATTTCGTGGTGTGGACCAAGCGCGGGCAGCCGTCGTACCAACTCGCGGTGGTGGTGGATGACGCGCGCCAGGGTGTGACGCAGGTCGTGCGCGGCGATGACCTGATCGACTCGGCGGCGCGGCAGATTCTCCTGTACCGTGCGCTGCGGCTGGCGAAGTCCATCCCGTCGTACACGCACCTGCCGCTGGTGGTGGGCGCCGACGGGAAGCGGCTGGCGAAGCGGCACGGGGACACGCGCCTGGATTCGTACCGCGCGGCGGGGGTTTCGGCCGGGCGTGTGATCGCGCTGGTGGCCCGGTGGTGCGGGATCGAGGGGCGGGAGGGGATGTCGAGCGAGGAGTTCCGCGAGGCCTTGGACCTCCGTAGGATTCCGGCACAACCCGCGGTCTTTGGCGAGGAGGATGATCGATGGCTTCGAGCGTGAACCGTGTTCCGGGAATGTCGGTGAGTGTTGCCGCGGCGCTGGCGCTGGGCATGGGCTCGGTGACGTGCGTGCTGGCGGGGTGCGACGAGCCGCCGAAGGACAAGGGCGCCGAGAAGCAGCCGGCCAAGGACGCCACGTCGGGCGCGAAGAAGGACGACAAGAAATCCGAGGACAAGCCGGCGCTCGAGAAGGTGACGATCGGCGGCAAGGACTTCAAGCTCGAGCCCGCGCTCGACGAGAAGACGCGGTTCAGGGGCCTGTCGGGACGCGACAGCATCGATGCCGACGGCGGGATGCTGTTCGTGTTCGCCCAGCCGCGGAACCTGTACTTCGTCATGCGGGACTGCCCGATCCCGATCGACATCATCTTCCTGGACGCGACAGGGCGCGTGACGTCGATGCACAAGATGGTCCCGGAGGAGGAGCGTTCGGCGGACGAGAAGAAGCTCTCCCCGCCGTACGACGGCGCGCCGCCGGAGGAGTGGTCGAACCAGAAGTACGAGGACCGGCTGCGGCGGTACCCGAGCAAGTACGATGCGCAGTTCGTCATCGAACTGCGGGGGAACACACTCGATTCGCTGAAGATCAAGGAAGGCGATCAGGTCAAGCTGGATGTGGCGGGGTTGAAGAAGCGGGCGAAGTGACCGGATCTGAGCGCTGCCGCGGAGCTGATGGACAAGACCGGGCGCCCACGGGGGTTCCGGGTCGGGCAACTTGGGCGCACGGTGGAGTTGTCCCCGCGGCAAGCCGATAGCGCCGTTGAGTGTCGCCGTGCACGACCTCTTGGACGACGGACCGTCCGAGAACGTGCATGTGGGGTATGGCATGCGCGCACGGACGGTTATCTTCGCCGCATCGGCGTCGCTACTTGCGGTGGACGTGAAGGCCCGATGGGCCGGGCCGGTGCTGGCGCGGTGGCCGCGGCGCGAGACGCCGGTGTGCGCGGAGTTTCTCACGATCGAGCAGTTCGCCGAGCGCTGCGAGCAGGCACGCCCGGGCGTTGATAAGGATGCTTCCGCACCGGCGCTGGTGGTGCTCGAAGAGGACTTCCCGCACGCCGCGATTCTTCAGCTCATTGATCGCCTGCAGCGCCAGCTCGTGCCGGCGCTGCTCCTGTTCCCGCGGCTCGACGCGGAGCGTCAGAGCTTTCAGCGTGGCGGCGTGATGGTGGACTCGTGGGATGCGGGCGTGGAGCGGATCGCGCACGTGCTGTACGCGCTGGGCGAGCGCCAGGAGATCGTGCACACGCTGGCGCGCGACCTGCGGGTGGCGCACTGCTCGCAGGGCGGGCTGCGCGGCGAGATGGACAAGCTGCACGAGGAGATGAACCTTGCCGCGAGCGTGCAGCGTGAGCTGCTGCCCAGGGCCATGCCGAAGGTCGAGGGGCTGTCGTTTGCGACGATGTTCCGGCCGGTCGGGTACGTGAGCGGCGACATCTACGACCTGCGGCAGATCGACGAGCACCGGGTGGGGTTCTTCCTGGCGGACGCGGTGGGGCACGGCGTGCCGGCGGCGCTTCTGACGGTGGCGCTCAGCCGCGGACTGGTGACGAGCGACCGCGACGGTGACCGCTGGCGGGTGCTCGAGCCGTTCGAGGTGCTGCGGCGCCTGAACCTGGACCTATGCGAGCGTCAGCAGGGCGGGACGCGGTTCGCTACGGCGGTGTACGGGTTGATCGACGGGCGGACGCGGCGGCTGACGATCGCGGGCGCGGGGCATCCGCCGCCCTTGATCTTCGGCACCAGCGGCGTGCGCCGGATCGAGACCGAGGGCCCGCTCCTTGGCGTCTTCGAGGAAGCGGTGTTCGACCAGGTGACGGTCGACCTGATCCCCGGCGAGACGCTGGTGCTGTACACGGACGGGATGGAATCCGCGTTCCCCTCACGGGAGACGGGCGCGAACTTCCACAAGCCGACAACGGGGTACCTCAAGCACCTGCACGAGCTGGCGCGTGCGGCGGGAGCGCCGGGCGGTTCGCTCGAGGATGCGACGCGGGTGCTGGGGATGCTCATTGACGATCAGGCCGGCTCGCTGCATCAGGTTGACGACATCACGACGCTGGCGATCGGTGTGCCGCGTGCGGCGGTGGCGGCGATGGCGGCGTGAAGAAGTGACTGAGTGACGAAGTGACTGAGCAATTCAGTCGGGTTGTCACTGCGTCGCCGCTTCATTCTTGCGGTCAAACTCGACGAGGCCGTCCTTCAGCCTGACCACGCGGCGGCAGCGAGCGGCGACCGAGTTGTCGTGGGTGACGACGATGATCGTCATGCCCTGGCGGTGGAGGTCCTCGAAGAGTTCGAGGATGGCGGCGCCGGTGGTGGAGTCGAGGTTGCCGGTGGGCTCGTCAGCCATCAGGACGACGGGGTTGGTCACCAGCGCGCGGGCGATGGCGACGCGCTGCTGCTGGCCGCCCGAGAGTTCGCGCGGGCGATGCCCGAGGCGGTCGCCGAGGCCGACGAGTTTCAGAGATTCGATCGCGCGCTCGCGCCGTTCCTTGGCAGGGACGCTCTGGTAAAAGAGCGGCGCGGCGACGTTCTCTTCGATGGTCAGCTGCGGGATGAGGTTGAAGGCTTGGAAGACAAAGCCGATCTTGCGGCCGCGGAAGAGGGAGAGTTCCTCGTCGGCGAGCTTCTCGACATCCTGGCCGTCGAGGAGGTACTGCCCGCCGGAGGGGCGGTCGAGGCAGCCGAGGATGTTCATGAAGGTCGACTTGCCGGAGCCGGAGGCGCCCATGATGGCGACGTACTCGCCGCGGCGGATGATGACGTCGACGCCGCGGAGGGCTTCGACCATGATGGAGCCGTCGGGCTTGTAATAGACCTTGCGCAGACCGCGGAGCTCGGCGACCGGCGGAGCGTCCGCGACCAGAGGCGCGGGAGAGGGGGATGGGCCTGCAACGGCGGTCATGAGATTCGAGCGTGCTCCGGGCGTTGGACGGCGAAGGCGTGAGGGTCTACCGGGAGGATGCGCCGGAGTCGCGGCGGAGGCACGAGGACCGCGAAAAGCCTGAAAATCATGGCGCAGAACCGTGCCGCGGCGCTCGGATGGACGTGGGAATCAAGGGCGTTACCCGCGGACCGCCGATCCGCAGGCCGGGGAATCTACCGGGCCTTGACCTTTTCCTCTTCGAGCTGGATGCCGGCGAGGGCGGTCATGGGGTCGGGGGCGAAGCGGAAGACCTTGTCAAGCCCTGTGATGAGCAGCACGGACCAGACTTCCTCGCTCACGGAGCAGATCTTGATGGTCCGCCCGGCCTCGAGGAGGCGCTTGCGGAGGCGGAGGAGCTGGGCGAGGTTGGAGCTGTGGATATACGCGACGGCCGCGAAATTCAGGACGATGTGGGGGACCTTGTCCTTCTCGAGCGAGCCGAGCTTGTCGATCAGCGCAGTCAATTCCTCGGAGAGCGCCGGCTCGTCGCTCAGATCGGCGATGACGATTTTGTCGGACCAGTTGGTGGCCATGGTTCACCTGCGTGAGGTTGGACCTCAAAGTCAAGTATAGCGGAAGCGTTGCGGGCGCGGGAAGGCGGCGTGCGGGGCCGCGGCCGGGCGCGTTGCTGTGTAACGGGTCGGTAACAGGACGGCGGAGGGGGCAACTGCCGGACCGATGCGGGCGTATCCCGTTTGGGTCAGCGCTGTTTGAGGAATGGACCGCCTTCCCGAAAGCCCGGTCTCGTGTACCATCCTGACCCCCGAATGGGGAAAGGGTTGACCGGGCCACCCGCGGGCGCGCTGCCGCGACGGGTTTTGGCCGGTTTTTACCTGCCGGCGAGGAGTTCTCATGGCTTCCAACGCGTGCTGGGGTATCGAGATCGGTTCCGGGGCGATCAAGGCCCTGAAGATCGAGGCCGGCGACAACGGCGTGAACGTGGTGGACGCGGCGGTCATCCCGCACCCAAAGGTCCTTTCGACGCCGGGGATTGACCAGAACGACGTTCTGCGGGTGTCTCTCGGCGCGCTTACGAGCCAGATCGACCTCAGCAAAGCGTCGATCGCGGTGTCGGTGCCCGGGCATGCGGCGTTTGCGCGGTTCGCCAAGCTGCCGCCGGTCGAGGCCAAGAAAGTGCCCGCGATCGTCAAATTTGAGGCTGTTCAGCAGATTCCCTTCCCCTTGGACCAGGTGGAGTGGGACTTCCAAACGTTCATGTCGCCCGACTCGCCGGAGATCGAGGTCGGCATCTTCGCGATCACGCGCGAGCGGATCATGGAGCGGCTGAACATGCTCGCGGAGGTCGGGATCACGCCCAACTACGTGACGCTCAGCCCCGTCGCGGCGTACAACGCGCTGGCGTACGACCTGCAGTTCTCCGAGCAGACGCCCGGGACGATCATCCTCGACGTGGGCACGACGTCGACGGACCTGGTGGTCGCCGAGGCCGGGCGCGTGTGGGTGCGGACGTTCCCCATCGGCGGGCACCAGTTCACCGAGGCCCTTGTAAACCAGTTCAAAACGAGCTACGCCAAGGCGGAAAAGCTCAAGCGCGAGTCGGACGAGGGTGCCGCAGCACGCCAGGTTTTCCAGGCGATGCGGCCGGTGTTCACCGATCTGGCCCAGGATGTGCAGCGCTCGATCGGCTACTACCAGTCGCTGCACAAGGACGCGAACCTGACGCGCCTGATCGGGATCGGCTCGACCTTCGCCCTGCCGGGCCTGCGGAAGTACCTCAAGCAGCAGCTCTCGATGGACGTGTACCGGCTGGAGGAATTCAAGCGGATGAACTTCGACGGGGTGCCGGACGAGGCTCGGCGCGCGGAGCTCAAGACCGCGGCGCTGCAGCTGACGCCCGCGTACGGCCTGGCGCTCCAGGGCCTGGGGCTGAACGCCATCTCGGCCAACCTGATGCCGGTCGCGGTGGTGCGCGAGCGGATGTGGAAGGACAAGGTCAAGTGGTTCGCCGCCGCGGCAGGGATCGCGGTGGTCGCGGGCGGGGCCATGTTCCTGCGGCCCTGGATGGACAGCAACGCGATCGCCAGCACCTCGAAGCCGGCGGAGATCGACGAAGCGGTCCGTGCCGCGGCGGAGCAGAAGCGGGCGGCGGAAGAGGCCCAGGTGATCGGGGCGGCGCAGACGGACTTCCGGGCGGTCAACATGCTGAGCCTGCTGGAGGCTCGCGGGATCCACGCCCACCTTGTCGACGACCTGGGGCAGATGCTCAAGTCCGCGGAGGAGCGGGCGGCGACCTGGCCGGCGGAGGCGGGCGGTGGCGCCAAGGGTCCGACCACGACGCCCCTGGGATTCACGCTCAAGAAGTTCGAAACCGACTATCGCACGGGGGGTGCGGAAGAGCCCGGGGTCGAGGCCGGTCGCGGGGGCTCGGCGGGCGGCCGGGGCTCTGCGAGTTCGGCGGAAGCTCCGGCGGCGTCGTCGGGCCCGGTGACCGCGGAAAATCTGGACCCCGCGCTGGCGGGCCAGCCCCAGGTCGTGTGCAAGCTGGTGGTGACCACGTCACAGCCCAACGCGTTCAATTTCATGCTGAAGACGATGGACAACTGGCTGCGAACGCACTCGAAGCGAGAGGGCGTGCCGTACCTGATCCTGACGTCATCGGACGCGCAGTTCAAGATCACCGACGAGCAGGAAGTGGCGGCCGCGCCGCCGCCGGGGACTACGCCGAGCGGCGAGGCCGGCGAAGGCGGCGGACCCGGGGGGCGAGGCCAGGTGGCGCAGAAGCACACCGAGATCATCCTGGGCCGGCCCGACAGCGGCGGCGGTGGAGGGGCGCCCGATACCGGGCCCACAGCGGCGTCGAACCCTGAGGTGGACCGCATGGCGCCCTTGGGCACGCTGAAGCCGACGGAAGAGGCAGGGAAGCGCACGACCTTCGAACTGAAGTGGCGCGTGGTGATCCTTCCCCCACCCGGGAAGAAGCCGGCGGGAGGTGGCTCATGAAGAAGATCTGGCCCTGGATCAAGTCGAACCTGGTCGTGGTGATCTGCACGGTCGTCATCCTGCTGGTTCTGCCGGCGGGGTGGGTCGTGAGCTCGATGTGGAACGAGAAGATCCGCGACGAGCAGCAGAAGAAGGTCAAAGCGGATTTCGACAAGGTGAAGAGCTCGGTGGTGAAGTACGCCGCGCCGACGCTCGACCCGGCGACGCCGGCGGTCGAGCTGGATTCGGCCCCCAACGCGAAGGCGACCGCGTATTTCAAGGACCTCAACGCCCGGGTGAAGGGCGAGGCCGAGGGCGTGGTGAAGCTCGCGCAGGAGCACAACCAGCACGGGCACACCGTTCTGGTCGAGGGGCTGCTGCCCTCGGGCACAGGGCCGGATGCGCAGTCGAAGGCCTTCCTGCTGGCCGGGCTGGTGATGCACGTGCCGCCGACCGAGCCGTCGAAGGTCTACACCAAGCTGTTTGAGTCCATGCACGCGGGCGACCCGCCGGCGGGCAGCGCGCTGTTTGACGTGCTCCGCGATGCCGAGGAGCGTGAACGGGCGGCGATCCTGGGGGGCGCGAGCCGCCAGCTGACGGCCGAGGAGCAGGCCAAGATCACCCGGAAGCTCGTGGAGCTGCGCGCCGCGGAGTACCAGCGCCGGGCCCGTGAGATCTCGTTTTACGCCAACCCCGACGTGCTGGGGAACCAGATCCCCCGCTCGAAGCCCAAGGAGGCGCCGTCGATCCGCGACGCCTTCCAGTGGCAGGCCGATTACTGGCTGGTGTCGGACCTTTTGAACGCGGTGCGGCTGACGGACACGGACGAGCGCGGCCAGCCCCTGCCGGTGGACCGGTCTCCGATCAAGCGGATCGTGAAGATCACGCTGCGTCCCTCGGCGTTCAGCGCCCAGCGCTCCGAGGGCGCGGCCGAGCCTGAGTCCACCGAAGCCGCGGCGGCGCCCGCGTCCGATGCGCAGGTGGTGCCCGATTACACCCGTTCGATTTCCGGCCGCTGGAGCGGGCCGGGGAACGGCGTCTACGACATCCGCAAGGCCGACATGGAGTTGATCGTGGCGTCGGCGCAGATCCCGGCGATGTTCGACGGGTTCGCGCGCTCGAACTTCATCACTATCACCGACTGCGACCTGTACGAGGTGGACCTGTGGCAGGAACTGGAGCGCGGGTACTACTACGGCAGCGAGAGTGTGGTGCGCGCCAAGATCGAGGTCGAGGTGGTGTGGCTGCGGACGTGGACGGTGCCGTTCATGCCCGCGGAGATCAAGAAGAAGCTCGGGATTCCGGAGGCGCCGGCCGCCGCGGAGCCGCCAAAGTAGGCACGCGGAACACGCGGGGTACCGGGCGCGAGATCTGTGAACTGCGGATGGAAACTTGTGATTGGTGATGCAGGGCGTCAGACGCCGAGGGCCGGATCATGAAACTCAAAGGCATCAACCTGTTCGAGCAGCACGTGGACAAGATCGTGGTCGGGGTCGTCGCCGCGGCGGCCCTGGGCGTGGTCGCGATGCAGTTTCTTACCGAGCCGAACAAGGTGACGATCGGCAAGGACACGCTGCCGCCGGCGCGGGCGTACGAGCCGGTGAAGAACGCCGCGGTGGACCTGCTCGGCCGGGTCAACTCGGACACGCCGCCGCTCCCTGAAGCGGCCAAGACCGATGCGCTGTCCCGGTTCAAGAACGACCTGAAGCGCGGCGTCGCGCCGTCGCCGACCCTGACGGCGATGGGACCGGTGCTGGCGCTGGGCTCGGCGAGCGAAGACATGGGGACTGGCGGGGCCAGCGGGCCGGTGGCGGCGATGGTCATCCCGGCGCCCACCGAAACCACAGCGCGGGCCTTTGCGGGCACCATCGATCCGCTCGAAGTTGTTGCACATCCTGAACTTAAGAAAATTCTGCCGAAGGAACAGCCGTTCGATCTGTTCGCCGTCAGTGTCGAGTGCAAGTTCGACGGCGCGGCGTTCAAGCAGGCCCTTCAGACCGATCCCGACGGACCGGGCCCGGTCCGCGCCATGCCGCTTGGGTGGGTCAAGGACACGATGGAAATCGTCGGCGTCGAGACCGAGCGCGAACAGCTGGGAGACAACGGCGAGTGGGGGAAGGCGACGATCATCGCGCCGATCCCGGGGCGCCCCGACCTGCTCGGCGAGTTCCGCAAGAACGTGCGGAGCGTCGGAGACGTGTCGCCGATGATCCAGCAGATCCAGGCCCGCCCCGACGATGTGCAGCGGCCGGACTACTACACGATGATCGCCGGGCCCACGTGGCAGCCGCCCAGCCAGGCGTCGGACGGCATGAGCCTGAGCCAGCGCCAGGACGCGATCACCGCGAAGATCAACAAGATCGACGAGCAGGTCGAGGGATGGCGCCGTCAGTTGTCGCGCCAGGCCAAAGAGGCTGCCGCGCCGCGCACGCCCGCGGGCCCCTCCGAGGGTGGACGCGGCGGCAAGGGCGGTGGGGGCGGGAACGAGGCGCCCGCGGCACCTTCCAAGCCGACGGGCGGCAAGGCCAAAGAGAACCCGATCGACGTCAAGATCAACAAGGCGCTCGCGGACCGCGAGAAGCTCGTGAAGGACAAGGACGAGCTCGCGGAGCTCATGGCATCGGGCGGAACCAAGAAGCCCGTGGCCGACGCGTTGCGGCCGGCCCTGCTCGAGAACCCCAAGGTGCGTCTGTGGACCCATGATGTGGGCGCCGAGCCGGGAGCCACGTACCGGTATCGAGTCCGGATCGTGACCAACAACCCGTTCTACGGGCGTGATGCCGCGCTGGCGCCGACGCAGAAGGAACTGGCCAAGCAGCCTCTGGCCATGGGGGCGTGGTCGGACTGGACCGAGCCGGTGACGGTGGATCGCAAGTCGTATTACTTCGTGACCAGCGCTTCGGACCGTGACGGAATAGGGCCGGCCCGGGCGTCGGTTGAGCTGATGGAGTTTTACTACGGCTTCTACCGGCAGGCCAAGGTGGGTGTGTCGCCCGGAGATGTGCTCTTTGGCGAGGCCAAGCTGCCGCCGAATTTGATGGTATTTGATATCGAGAAGCTTGCCGCGGGAGCGCCGACGACTACGGGAGCTCCCGCCGCGCCGGCGCCGGGCGGCAAGGGAGCCCCGGTGCCTCCTCGCGGCAGCCCCCCGGGGCCGGGTGGGAAGACCGAGGTCGAGAAGGCCGCGGCAGAGGGAGCGAAGGCGTTGCCCGACAAGCGGACGATCGCGGTCGAGGCGTTGCTCGTGGACGTGCAGGCCGGTCAGAACGGGGCGGGCGCCCGGGCGGTGGTTCGGGAGGTTCCCGGCGCGGTCGTGGTGAAGTCGCCCGAGGAGGGCGTGCACGGCTCGCTGCTGGCACGCCTGCGTGAATCGGCGAAGCAGGGCGAGAGCCAGGGCCAGCCGCAGGTGAAGGCTCGTGAGCCCAAGCCGGATGCACCGGCGCCGGAGCGGCCCGAGCAGGGGCAGCCCGGGCGCGGCCAGCCTCCTCCTGGCGGAGGCGGCGGCGGTGGTGGCGGCTGATGCGTTCGATATTTGTGCGGATGAAGAATGAAAAATCGGTTTGAGTCGCGGCTTGACTCAACGAGCGTGTGTCGTAGAGTTTCGACCCCGAGCAGTTGGAGCTCGGACGCCGGTGCAAACCGGCGGGTTCTTTGAAAACGGAAGAGGAGCGAATGCGACACGTCCCTCGGGCTATGTCTTGCCCCGGGGGACGGTAAGCGATTTTCCAGGCCAACCTGACTGCAGGTCGGAGCTGGGAGATCAAGATTTAGAGCGTCTGAGAAAGCCGCATCTTGGTCGAGACCCGGGTTGTGCCGGGGGCGAGCAAGCGTGCGGACTCGTGAGTCGTCACGAGAAGGCTGGAGCACCAGCAGAACGGGCGGCGGTGAGTCATGAAAATGACGGAGCTGTCCGCGGCGTCCGGTTGGTGCGACAGGTTAAGGGCGCACGGTGAATGTCTTGGCGTCGAGAGGCGATGAAGGACGCGGGAACCTGCGATAAGCCCAAGGGAGCCGGTAACCAGGCTGCGATCTTGGGATCTCCGAATGGGGCAACCCACTCGAAAGAGTACTTCACTCTGAATGCATAGGGGTGAAGAGCGAACCTAGGGAAGTGAAACATCTCAGTACCTAGAGGAAAGGAAAGCAAACGCGACTCCGTGAGTAGCGGCGAGCGAAAGCGGATAAGCCAGCGGAAGCACGAACAGGTTGAATGCCTGGCCGAAGAAGGTGAAAGCCCTGTAGTCGAAAGCTGGTGAGGCCTAGAGTAAACTCGGGCTCGGGAAACCCGGGTTGAATATGGGGGGTCCACCCTCCAAGCCTAAGTACTCCTCGACGACCGATAGTGAACAAGTAAGGCGACTGAACGATGAAAACCACCGCGACGAGCGGGGTGAAAAGAGCTGAAACCGTGCGCTTACAAGCGGTCGGAGTCCTACGGGATGACGGCGTGCTTTTTGCATAATGAGCCGGCGAGTTGGTCTGTACGGCGAGCCTAAGGCCCATCGGGCCGGAGGCGGAGCGAAAGCGAGTCCGAAATGGGCGATAAGTCGTACGGGCCAGACGCGAAACCTTGTGATCTACCGTTGGCCAGACTGAAGGGCGGGTAAAGCCGCCTGGAGGGTCGAACGCGTGACCGTTGAAAAGGTCTGCGATGAGCTGACGGGAGGGTTCAAAGTACAATCAAACTGGGAGATAGCTCGTTCTCTCCGAAATAACTTTAGGGTTAGCCTCCAGAAGCAGATGTCAGGGGTAGAGCTACTGGATGATTGCAGGGGTCTACCCGACTACCTCGATCAACCAAACTCCGAATACTGACATCCAAGTCTGGGGAGATAGACGGCGAGTGACAATATCCGTCGTCAAGAGGAGAAAAATCCAGACCGCCAGCTAAGGTCCCAAATCTCCGCTTAGTTCGAAAGGAAGTCAGGTTGCACTGACACCCGGGATGTTGGCTTAGAAGCAGCCATCATTTAAAGAGTGCGTAACAGCTCACCGGGCGAGGAACTTGGCGCCGATAATGATCGGGAATAAGCAGGGAGCCGAAGCTGCGGGAACCGAAAGGTTCGGTAGGAGAGCGTTGCTGGTGCGGTGAAGCGTTCCCGGAAGGGGTCGTGGAGCGCCAGCAAGTGAATATGCCGGCTTAAGTAACGATAAATAAGGTGAGAATCCTTATCGCCATAAACCCAAGGTTTCCTGGGGAAGGTAAATCCGCCCAGGGTTAGCCGGGACCTAAGGCAAGGCCGAAAGGCGTAGTCGATGGACATCAGGTTAATATTCCTGAGCTGTCGTCGGGAACGGATCTCTGAGCTCCGCGGGACTGTCAGATGTCCAGGCCCTAGTGGCCGATGCGGGGGGATGGGGTTCCTAGAAAAGCCGACGACGAACCCGTACCAAAACTGACACAGGTGGGTGAGGCGAATAGCCTAAGGCGCTCGAGAGAACGGTCGTGAAGGAACTAGGCAATTTAACCCCGTAACTTCGGGATAAGGGGGGCCTACCCGTAAGGGAGGCCGCAGAGAAAAGGGTCTGGGAACTGTTTATCAAAAACACAGCTCTGTGCTAAGACGGAAGTCGATGTATACAGAGTGACGCTTGCCCAATACCGGAATGTCAAGGGAGCGGGTCAGCGAAAGCGAAGCTCGTCACCGAAGCACCGGAGAATGGCGGCCGTAACTATGACGGTCCTAAGGTAGCGAAGTTCCTTGTCGGGTAAGTTCCGACGCGCATGAATAGCGTAATCACTGGACTCCTGTCTCCACGACCGACTCGGTGAAATAGTAGTGGCGGTGAAGATACCGCCTACCCGCAGCAAGACGGAAAGACCCCGTGGACCTTCACTATAGGCTACTATTGGCCACGAGCATATACTGCGTAGCATAGGTGGGAGGCTTTGACGTCCCGGTTCCGGCCGGGAAAGAGCCAACAAGTGAAATACCACCCTGTGTAAGTTT
>JBGALI010000030.1:0-41312 GCA_044223975.1 Phycisphaerales bacterium
ATCGCCGAAGCCCGCACCGACCTCAACGGTCAGTGGGTCATCGAGCCGCTCGCCGAGGTGCCCTCGCTCGCAGACTTTGGACTCACCGCTCAGGAATCGACATTCGAGCAGGGGTACGTGGCCGCCGCGACCCAGTGACGTCGGCGCGCCCCCGCGTGAAGCCGCCTCGCTCTCCGACCACAAGCAAGGCTCAACCGGGGCCCTGCGCCCCGCGGAGCGAGCACGGCCTTCTTTAACTCGTCCCCGCAATGCGAAAAAGCCCTGCTATGCAGGGCTTTTTCAACAAGTGGAGCGGAGGAGAGTCGAACTCCCGACCTCATCATTGCGAACGATGCGCTCTACCAACTGAGCTACCGCCCCGATTCCACGCCGATCGGACGGGGGTGTCCGGCTGGCGGGGTCCATTATACCCCGCGCGCGGCGGCCGCAGGCGCTCCGGCCACTCCCGCCGCGGCGCCCCCGCCCGGGCGTGCGTTCTCCGCCGCCGCTTCGCGCCGCCCGCCCTCCGCCTCCCCCGGCCGTGGCCGGCGCGGCGGGGCCGGCCCTACTCTTGTTGAGATCAGATTCTCATTTGGCGGCACGGCCCCGCCGCGAGGTACCCCCGGGCATGGGAACACGCGCACCCCGAATCGCTCCGCCCCACGCGACCGATCGTCGCGGGGCGATGGTGCGTCTGGCCGCGGCGCTCGGCGCGGCCGCGATGCTGGGGGCCTGCGAGCGTCCGGCGGACAGGGCCGAGCCGGCGCGGGCGCCCGGGCCGATGCGCATCGCCGTCACCATCCCGCCACTGGCCGGCCTGATCCGTGCCCTCGCGCCCGCCGACGCCCAGATCACCGTGCTCATGACGCCCGGCCGCTCCGAGCACGGCTACGAGTTCACGCCCGCCGACCTCGCCCGCCTCGGGAGCGCCGACCTCGTCGTGTACATCGGCATGCACCTCGAGCCGCGCGTCGAGAGCTTTCTCAACGATCACCCGTCGAAACGCCGCGTGGACCTCTGCCTCGCCGCCGCGGCAGGCATCACGGACGCCGGCGCGATCTCTGAGCCCGCGGGCGACGATCACGACGACCACAACCACGATGTCGCGCCCGGCCTCAAGATGGTCGGCGAGCCCGGCCAGCGCCACGACTACGACCACCAGCCCTCCCGCGACGACCACGCCGCGGACGAGCACGAGGGACACCTTCATGGCCCCGTCGATCCGCACCTCTGGCTCGACCCCGTGCTGGTGATCAAGGCCGTGCCCGCCCTCGAGGACGCCGTGCAGCGTGCCGCGGCAAACGCCGGCCTGAACCCCGGCGATGTTCCCGCCCGCGCCGCGGCGCTCCTTACCAGGCTCAAGGCCCTCGACGACAAGTACCGCGCGGCCCTCGCCCCGTTCGCCGGCGCCTTCATCGTTACGCATCACAGCGCGTGGGAACGTCTGGCCCATCGCTACGGACTGCGCGTGGCCGCGGTCATCCGCGAGATCGAGACCGGCGAGCCCACGCCCGGCAAGATCGCCGCGAGCGTCGACGCGATCAAGGCGCAGCATGTCGCGGCCGTCTTCGTCGAGCCGCAGTTCAACCCCGACGCCGCCCGCCGCATCGCCGAAGCCGCGGGAGTGAAGCTCCGGACGCTTGACCCGCTCGGCGAGGGCGAGTACTTCGAACTCATGGACAGGAACCTCGAGCAACTCGTCGCGGGTCTTTCCGCGAAGTAGCCACGCTCCCGCGGCCGCACGACGCTTCACCGTACACTGGCCCCCGATGTCCGACCCGTCCGCCACCCCGACGCCGACCACCGCGCCCGCGATCGACTACCGCGCCGTGACGTTCCGGTACGGCCGCGCCGCGGTCGAATCGCTCGGCGCCGCTGATGTGCCAGTGCTCCAGAACATCACGCTCGCGGTCCGCGACGGCGAGCGCCTCGGGATCCTGGGACCCAACGGCGGCGGCAAGTCCACGCTTCTCAAGCTCACGCTCGGCCTGCTCGGCGGCTACGACGGGGAGATCCGTGTCTTCGGCCTCACACCGCAGCAGGCCCGCCGCCGCCGCCTGATCGGCTACGTGCCGCAGCGGATCGAGGCCGAGCTCGACTTCCCGCTCACGGTGCGCCAGGTCGCCGCGCTCCCCGCATCGCTGTCGCTCAAGCCCTGGCAGCGCGTGCCGCCCGACCTCGACCGGCACATCGACGAAAGCTTGCGCGTGGTGGGGATGCTCGACCGGGCCCAGACCCCGATCGGCCGGCTCTCGGGCGGGCAACTCCAGCGCGTCATGATCGCGCGGGCCCTGGCCTGCTCGCCGCGCATCCTCGTGCTCGACGAGCCCACCGTCGGCATCGACGTCGCGGGCCAGCAGCAGTTCGCCGCGCTCCTGACGCGCCTGCACGCGGAACTCAAGCTCACGATCGTCGTGGTGAGTCACGACCTGCGCACGGTTGCCGCGGGTTGCGACCGCGTCGCGTGCCTCAGCCGCACGCTGCACTCGCACACGGCCCCCGAAGGCCTCACGCCCGCCGTGCTCGCCGAGGTCTTCCGCCACGACGTTGCCGCAATCTTCGGCAGCGATCTGCACGTCCACGCCCACCCCGCCGCGGCGTGCCCGATGGAAAGCGCCGCGCACACCCACGAACACGGCCCCGGCTGTGATCACGACCATCCGCCAAAAGCGAACCCGGCCCGGCCCGCCGGAGGCGAGCGCGGTCCATGAACACACTCCGCTACCTCACCGACCCCTCGCTCTCGCCGCTCTACTGGCCGGGCGTCCTCGCGGCGCTCGCGCTCGTGCTCATGTGCTCGCTCCTGAGCGTCGTCGTGGTGCTCAAGCGACTGGCCTTCATCGGCCAGGGCATCAGTCACGCGGCATTCGGCGGCGTCGGCCTTGCCGCGATCGCGGGGCTGGCCGCGACCACCGTCGCAGCGGCGCCCTTCCACGGCGTGCCCCAGTTCCTCATCGTGCTGGGGTTCTGCCTCGGCGCCGCCCTGCTCATCGGCTTTCTCTCCGAGCGCGGCGCGGCACGCGCCGACACGGTCATCGGCATCGTGCTCGTCGCGTCCATGGCCCTGGGCGCGATCCTCATCGCCCGCTCGCGCAGCACGCTCTCGTGGGAGTCCTTTCTCTTCGGCTCGCTCCTGAGCGTCACGCGCGAGGACGCCGCCATCGCATGGATCCTCGCGCTCGGCACGCTCGTCGCCCTGTGGGCGGCGCGGCGCTCGCTGGTCTTCTGGGCCTTCGACGAGCCCGCCGCACGCGCCTTCGGCGTCCGCGCCGGGGCCGTCAAGGCCCTGCTCATGCTCCTGCTCGCCGCCGCCACCGTTACCGCCATGAAGCTCGCCGGCGTCGTGCTCGCCACTGCCCTGCTCGTCATGCCCGGCGCCATCGCCCTCAAGCTCAGCGCCCGCTTCGGGGCCGTGATACTCCTGAGCGTGGCCGCCGCGGCGGTCGCCATCCTCGGCGGCATCGTCGCCAGCTTCGAGCTCGACCTCCCGACCGGCGCGTGCATCGTCTGCGTGCTCACCGCCCTCTACGCGATCACCGTCACCGGCACCATGTTCACCTCGCCGCGCTGACCGCACGTCCGCGCGCCGCACGCAAGGCTCCCGGAGAACGCCCATGTCGCCGCGCTCGCTCGCTGTCGCCGCCACGCTCGTCACGGGCCTGACCGCTCTGGCCGAACCGCCCGCGCTGGTGGTACGCACGGATCAGCCGGGGCACGCCGTGCCGCGCTCCCTGTACGGGGTCTTCTTCGAGGAGATCAACCACGCCGGCGAGGGCGGGCTCTACGCGGAACTCGTGCGCAACCGCGCGTTCGAAGAACCGCGCTCCGGAGAGATCATCCCCGGTTGGACCCTGCGAGCGTCAGGGGTGAAGGGCACCCTGCGCACAACGCGCGAGGCGCCCGCCGGCGCGGCCAGCGGCGCATCTCTCGAGGTCGAGATCGACGCGGGCGGCACCGCCGCGGTCGTGAACGAGGGCTACTGGGGCATCCCGCTGCGTCGGGGCGAGACGTACAGGCTCCGCCTCGACGCCCGGCGCAGCCCCGAACTCGCCGGCGAGTGCACCGCCGCGCTCGAAGCCGCGGACGGGAGTCTGCACGCAGCAAAGAAGATCGACGGCGTCGGTGAGAGGTGGGGGAGATTCGAATGCGAGCTGGTCGCTCCGGTCGATGACGGCGCCGCGCGCCTGGCGATCACGGTTCCCGAGCGGTCGGGGCGCGCCGGAAAGTTCTGGCTCGATACCGTCTCGCTCGTTCCCGCGCACACCTGGAAGGACCGTCGTTTCGGCCTTCGCCGCGATCTGGGCACGATGGTCGAGCATCTGCGCCCCGCATTCGTGCGATTCCCCGGCGGCTGCTACGTCGAGGGCGGTGACTTCCTGAAAGACGCCTTCCGCTGGCCCGCGACCGTGGGCGACATCGCCGATCGTCCCGGGCACGCCAACGCCACCTGGGGCTACTGGTCCACCGACGGCCTGGGCTACCACGAGTATCTGCAGTGGTGCGAGGACCTGAGCGCCGACGCGATGTACGTCTTCAACTGCGGCCTCTCGCACAAGGACGTCGTGCCGCTCGCCGACCTGGGCCCGTGGATTCAGGAGGCGCTCGACGCGATCGAGTACGCGCTCGGACCGGCCGACTCGAAGTTCGGAGCGATGCGCGCGGCGAACGGTCACGCCGCGCCGTTCCCGCTCAAGTACGTCGAGATCGGAAACGAGAACGGCCTTTGGTCCGGCGTCGGCGGCACGCGCGAGGTGTACACCGAGCGCTACGCGAAGTTCTACGACGCCATCAAGGCGCGATTCCCGCAGGTCATCACCATCGCCAACACGCGCGTGAGCGCTCCCATGGAGATGGTGGACGACCACTACTACAACTCGCCCCGCTGGTTCTGGGACAACGCGGGCCTGTACGACAAGGCCGACCGCTCCGGGCCGCGCGTGTACGTCGGCGAGTACGCCGTGACCGCCGGTTGCGGCACCGGCAACCTCGCCGCGGCACTGGGAGAGGCCGCGTTCATGACCGGTCTGGAGCGCAACAGCGACCTGGTGACCATGTCCTCGTATGCGCCCATGTTCGTGCACGCCCGCGACCGCAGGTGGAACCCCGACATGATCGTGTTCGACGGCTCCCGCGCCTACGGCACGCCGTCGTATCACGTGCAGGCGATGTTCGCGGCCAGCCGCCCGGACACGCTCCTTCCGGTGGACCTGCCCGCGATCGCGGCCGAGCCGGTCATGGCGACGGGGTCGATCGGCCTGGGAACGTGGAACACCAGCGCCGAGTTCAAGGACATCGTCGTCGAGCGCGAGGGGAAGGTCGTGTACGCGTCCGACTTCAGCGCCGGAGCGCCGGGCTGGATTCCGATCGCGGGCGAGTGGAAGGCGCAGGACGACGCCTTCCGACAGACCGCCATCGGCGAGAAGCACGCGGCGCTGCTCGATCTCCCGGCGCTGAAGAACGAGTCCGACTACACGCTGCGTCTGAAGGCCCGCAGGATCTCCGGCGCCGAGGGATTCCTGATCCTCTTCCGCACGCGCGATGCCGAGCACTTCACCTGGTGGAACATCGGCGGCTGGAACAACAGCCAGCACGCCATCGAGCAGGACGACGGCGGCGAACGATCGGAGATCGGCCGGCACGTGAACGGGAGCGTCGAGACCGGCCGCTGGTACGACGTACGCATCGAGCTCGCCGGTCCGAACGTGCGGTGCCTGCTCGACGGCGCCCCCGTGTTCCAGGAGACGCAGCGCGCCAGCCCGCGCCTGGCCGCGACCGCCGGGCGCGTGGATCGCTCGGGGGAGATCATCCTCAAGGTCGTGAACGGCGGCCCGTCGCCCTTGCCCCTCGGAGTCGATCTGCGAGCTGCGGGCGCCGGGCAGGCGAGCGTCACGGCGACGGTGCTGACCTCGGGCGCCGCCGGCGACGAGAACTCCTTCGAGCACCCCGACGCAATCGTGCCGACGCAGTCCCGCTTCGGCGTGCGCCTCCCGGTGTTCGAGCACGTCTTCCCCGGCCGCTCCGTGACGGTGCTGCGCATCCTTCCCGCCCGCTGAGCGGGGCGCGCCCGCCCCGTATGATGGCGCGTACACCGGAGGTGCGTCCGTGAAAGCCGAAACCCTGCTCGCCGAACTCAACCGCCTGCGCAAGGACCTCGACGAAGACCCCACCGACCTCGAGTGGCTGACGCTGCACCACGCCTTCTGCTTCATCTCCTACAAGATGGGGGACTTTCAGAAGTACCTGGACGAGGAAGCCAAGCGCGGCGCCTTCAAGGACACCGACAAATCCTGAAGAGACCAAAGCATGAGCGGGTGATGGGGTGATGGTTGAACCTGAGCGAGTAGTGAACGCACACAGATGCAGACGAAAAATACATTCCTGAGCCGCGAAGCGGCGTTCGTCGAGAGCCAGGGGTGGAGTCCGCCAACGGCGGACGGAACCCCTGGTTCAACGAGCGATCGGGTTCGAAAGCCCCGAAGGGGCGGTACTCCCGCCCTTCATGCATCACGTGTCGTTCGTTCGTGCAACCGCATGCTCGTCCAATCGTTCGAACATCGTTCAACAATCGTGGCGCCCCGTTGTGGCTCGTCCTTTGCGGCATGTCTGGACCAGGGGTTCCGGTCGCCTTCGGCGATCTTCACCCCTGGCTCTCGACGATCGCCGCGTTGCGGCTCAGAAAATGGTGCAACTCAGCCGGACACGCGGGGCATGAAAGTGTCACCGTACGGAAGGGCCGCCCGGCGATGAGCGCGACCTCACCACCCCTCCGCCCCACCAGCCTCATCGGCCTGGGCGTGCGTACGTTCCTAGGTCCGCGCCGCCGCCTGCTCAGCAACACCCGCCACTGGACCCGCAACTCCGCCGGGATCCAGCGCAGCCAGCTCCGCCAGCTGCTCGCCGCGGCAGCAAACACTGAGTTCGGCAAGGCCCACGACTACGCCAAACTCGCGACCCTTGGCAACGACACGCTCCTCCCCGCCTACCGCGCGGCAGTCCCCGTCGCCGACTGGTACGTCTACAAGGACCTCATCGCTCGCATGCGTGAGGGCGCCGAGCCCGACCTGCTCTGGCCCGGCCTCGTCCGCGACTTCGCCCAGACCAGCGGCACCACGGCCGGCGACAAGTTCATTCCTGTCTCGGGCGAGATGCTCCGGTCCAACTACCGCGCCTCGCTCGACATCTTCGCGCACCTGTCCCGCTTCGGCGCCTCGCTCACGCGACTGCTCGGCGGCAAGTGTCTTTTCCTCGGCGGCTCGACCGACCTCTCCACCTCGCCCCGCGGCATCCGCACCGGCGATCTCTCCGGCATCGTCACGCCCCTGATCCGCTGGCCCATCACCGCGATCAATCTCCCCGCCCCCGAGATCGCGCTCATGAGCCGCTGGCCGGAGAAGATCGAAGCGATGGCACGAACGTGCCTCGACGAGGACGTCCGGATCATCAGCGGCATGCCCTCGTGGGCCCTGGTCCTCTTCGACCGGGTCATGACTATGGCCCGCGAGCGCGGCAATCCCGGCACCACCATCCGCGACGTCTGGCCGCACATCTCCACCTTCATCCACGGCGGCGTGAAGTTCACGCCCTTCGAGCCGCGCGTGCGCCAGGTCTACAGCGGCAGCCCCGACGGCGCCGACATGCCCTACCGCATCGAGCTCTACCCCGCGTCCGAGGGCTTCATCGCGATCCAGGACACCCGCGGCGACCCGGGCCTGCGCCTTCTCGTGGACGGCGGCAATTTCTTCGAGTTTGTCCCGCTCGAGGAGATCGACCTCAAGAACCCCCGCGCCTTTGCCTGCGACGAGGTCGAGAAGGGTCAGAAGTACGTCGTCGTCCTCAGCACCTGCGCGGGCCTGTGGCGCTACATCCTTGGGGATGTCGTCGAGTTCGACACCATCCCCGCCAGGTTTGGCTCCGAGACGGGCGAGGGCCCCTGCCGCCTGCGCATCGTCGGTCGTCACCGCCATTTCATCAACGCCTTCGGCGAAAACCTGATCGTCGAGCAAGTCGAGAACGCCGTCGCCAAAGCCGCCCGCGCGGCGGGTGTCGTGGTGGGGGAGTTCACCGCCGCGCCGGTCTACCCGCGCGACGGCGCGCGGGCCGGCCTCGAACTCGCCGTCGAAATCCAGAGCCTGCCGCACGCCCCCTCAGGTCCGTCCGCGCTCGACTCCTTCCGCGACCTCTTCGACGCCTCCCTCAAGGAGCAGAACGTCGACTACACCACCAAGCGCACCGACAACCTCGGCATGGCCCCGCCCACGATCACGCCGCTCGCCGCCGGCACCATCCACCGCTGGATGGAAAGCCGCGGCAAGCTCGGCGGCCAGCACAAGTGCCCCCGCTGCGCCAACGGGCGCGAGATCCTCGACCAGGTGGTGGCGTTCGGGCGCGAATCCGCCGGAGCACCCCCGGCGTAACCGCCCACAGGTGCCCCGCGCCTTGCCATGTTCCCGCGTTCGCGGCGGTGGTGGCACGAACGCAGGCCGTGTGCGGACTGTGGTATCGTTCTCCGATCCCCGAACTCCCGGGCCGCCGAAGGGGTGAAACGTGACGGCCACTCCAGCCATCAAAGGTTCCATGCCGCACACCGTTGCCGTGCCCCGCCGTGCTCCCTGTCCCGTCGCTGGCGCGACGATCGGGGTCCTCGATCAGTGCGATCGACTGCTCCGCGACCTGCCCGAAGCCGTCTACGCCGCGCCCTCCCGGGTTCTGGCCGGCGGCACGGTCGGGAAACACGTGCGGCACACGATCGACCACTTCGCCGCGCTCCTCTCCGGGCATGAACGCCGTCAGACCGTGGACTACGACCACCGCGAGCGCGGCGTCCCCATGGAGACCGTCCGCGCCGAAGCGATCTCCGCGCTCCGCGATCTGCGCGAACGGCTGGCCGGTCTTGGCCCTCCCGACATGAACGCCCCCGTCCGTGTCCGTGTCATGCTCACCGCCGACGGCGCCGACGCCGAACTGCTTTCCACGCTCGGCCGTGAACTGGCCTTTGCCGCCCACCACGCCGTGCACCACCACGCCATGATCAAGGCCATCGCCGCCGAACACGGGCACGCCGCGCCCGCCGATTTCGGCACCGCCCCCTCCACCCTCGCCGATCGTCACGGCAAGTAGCACGTTCTCCTCATCTCCTCATCTCCTCACCCGCACACCCCCGCCCCCGATGTGCACCCTCTCCATCATCCCCCTCCCCGATTCGGGCTACCGCGTCGTCTGCAACCGCGACGAATCCCGCGGCAGGCCCGCCGCCGCGCCCCCGCGCTGGCGCACCCTCGACGGCTCGGCTTTCCGCGCCCTCTGGCCCACCGACACCCAGGCCGGCGGAACGTGGATCGGTGCCGGCGCTCACGGCCTCACGCTTGCTCTGCTCAACCTCAACCTCGACGAGCCCCCCGACCTCCCGCGCATCCCCGGCCTGCTCTCCCGCGGCCTGGTCATCCCCGCGCTGATCTCTCAGCCCGACGCGCCCGCCGCGGCGCGTGCGCTCGCCCACCTCTCGCTCTCGCGTTTCGCTCCGTTCCGCCTGGTCGCGGTCGATATCGATCCCTTGGGCACGCTGCCGCGCGTGATCGAAGCGGCCTGGGACCGGAGCACGCTCCGGTTCAAGGAACACGTGCCGGTTCCTGCCTGTTTCGCCAGTTCCGGCCTCGGCGACCACCTCGTGCAATGCCGTCTCGGCCTGTTTCACGACCTTGTCGTCTCCGCCGGCGCCACCACCCAGTCCCAAGACCGCTTCCACGCCCACCGCTGGGAAGATCGCCCCGAGCTCAGCGTCCTGATGTCCCGCGCCGACGCCCGCACCGTGAGCGTTTCGACCGTCGAAGCCCGGCTCGGGCGCCCCGGGGCCGACGTGCGCATGGGCTACACCCCGGTGCACGAGCCTGAACCCGTGCCCGCCGGCGCGTGATCCGCTGCAAAAAATCGTTCCACAATCCACGGCTCGGGCCCGGGCCTCCACCGGCCCGGCGCGGGTCACTCCGCGCCCGCCTCCCCCGACCGAAACCCGCTACAGTTCGCCCGCATGCCCAGCTTCATCACCGCCCAGCTCGTCGTCAGCATCGTCCTGAACCTGATCATGATCCACGTGGTCCTGATCTGCGTCGCGTACATGGTCTACTTCGAGCGCAAGATCTCCGCCTACATCCAGGACCGCCTGGGCCCCAACCGCGTGGGCTTTGACTTCGGCCTGCCCGCCCTCTCGTTCCTCAAGGGCTGCATCGGCCTCGGACAGCCCCTCGCCGACGGCATCAAGTTTCTCCTCAAGGAGGACTACACGCCCCGCCGCGCCGACAAGATCCTCTTCACACTCGCGCCTGCGATCATGATCGTCCCCGCGATGATTGGCTTTGTGGTGATGCCCTGGGGCGGCACGTGGAACTGCCCCGACATCCCCGTCCCCTTCACCGGCCTGGTCATCCCCGGCGGCCCCGTTCACGTCACCGGCGCCAACGTCAACATCGGCATCGTCTACCTCCTCGCCGTCGCCTCGATCGGCGTCTACGGCATCGCCCTGGGCGGCTGGGCGTCCAACAACAAGTTTTCCTTCCTCGGCGGCATGCGGTCCTCCGCCCAGATGATCAGCTACGAGATCCCGCTGGGCCTGGCCCTGCTCGCCGTGCTCCTCGTCGGCGGCTCGCTCCTCCCCGACCAGCTCGTCCGGTACCAGTTCCAGCACGGCTGGAACATCCTCGCTCAACCCATCGCCGGAATCCTCTTCTTCATCGCCATCCTCGCCGAGGCCAACCGCGCCCCCTTCGACAACGCCGAGTGCGAGCAGGAGCTCGTCGGCGGCTACCACACCGAGTACTCCTCGATGCGGTTCGCCCTCTTCTTCCTCGCCGAGTACGCCCACCTCACCACCAGCACCGCCTTCTTCACGCTCCTCTTCCTCGGCGGCTACCACCTCCCCTTCGTCCCCCAGCTCTCCCCCGAGTCCGTCGGCATCGGCGCCGCCATCCTCAAGATCGCCGTCTACCTCTTCAAGGTCGTCGTCATCGTTTGCTTCTCGATGGTCATCCGCTGGACCCTGCCGCGCCTCCGCTACGACCAGGTGATGATGATCGCCTGGCAGTCGGTCATCCCCCTCGCGCTCATGGTCGTCGTCGTCACCTCGTTCATGGTCTACTTCGGCCGCACCAGCTGGCCCGAGCTGCTCGCCGCCAACGTCGGCATGTTCATCGTCATGCTCGTCGCCCAGCCGCTGTTCCCCAAGTACACGACCAACCGCAAGCTCCCGCTCTACGGCAGCCGCTTCAGCCCCATGCCCGGCGAGCGCGTGATCACCGGCCCGACCGACGCGACGGCGCGCGAAGACCGCCCCGTCGAGGGCATCGCGACGGCGAATATCGGGTAGAGGGCGCCGGCGTTGAGGCTCGCGCCGCGCGCCTAGCTGCGTGGCGTGCCGGTCGCGCGATCATCCGGCACGGCCATCCACGCCGCGCCGCACTCCGGGCACACACGGCATCCTTCGGCATCGCCGGGGATTGATCGGATGTCGTACCCGCACGAGGCGCAGAGGCCCGCACGCACGTGGGACCGCGCGATACGTTGCGCTAGCACACGCCGGACCACGAACACCGAAATCAGGGCCGGAAGAACCGCGGTCGAGAGTATCACCAGGAATTGTGCCCACCGCGGCAACCACGTTCGGGAAGTAATGAACGCCGGCGCCAGCGCGCCCACTAGTATCGCCGGGAGCATGAACAAGCAGAACATCGCGACGCGTCGGAGCTCCTGCGCACTGGGCCGCCAGCTCTCAACCGAAGCCGCAGCCTTGATTCGATTCATCCGCTCCGCGTCGCCCCCCAAGTACGCCCGCCAGTCGTGATTGACCAGCGGGACACGCTTGCCTCGGTCATCGATGATCGTGGGGCGCAAAGACCGCATACCAGCCTCGAGTCGGCGGACCGGCCCGAAGGCTCACTTCCCCCCCAACTCCACCGACCGCTCATCCACAAACCCCACCGTCGGCCTCCGCACGTCCGACTCGAACAGCACCTGCGCCAGCTCGCCCGGCGTCGTGTACGCCATCTCCCCGCTCACGCGGCACCACGCGCTGCCCGCCGCGGGCGCGTCCGTCCCCGCGATCACGGCCGGGAACTTCAGCTCCTGGGTCCCGAACCGCCGCAGCGTCGTTTCCGGCGAACGCAGCCCGCTGAACACGGGCTTCCCGTCCACGCTCACGGTGTACGTCAGTTGCTTCAGCGGCAGGGGAACCTCGTTGGGGTTCTCCGCCACGACCGTGAACTCGACGACCATCGCCTCGGCGCTCCGCGAGCGCACCGCCACGTCGGTCACCCGCAGGTTGGGGTCCTGGTAGCTCGAGCACGCGCCGCCCGCCAGGGCCCACGCGCCGCACAGCACCGCGCCAACGATCGGACGCACACCACGCAATTCGGTCGGCATGGCGGCAGTGTACTCGCCCCGCGCCCGCCCCGCGCCGCTCACTCGTCCAGCATCAAAAGCCGGTTCCCGGCGTCGGCGTCCACCATCACCGTGCTGCCGAAGATCGGCATCTGCTCGTTGTACTTCTCCCAGCGGAAGCTCAGCCACACGAGCATCAGGAAGCACACCCAGGTCGCGATCTCGGCGCTCCGGCGCGCCCGCGTGCGGAACAGGATCCCCACGCACAGCGCCACCGACGCGAGCTTCCACGCCGCCAGCACCCCCGAAGACCCGTACGACATCACCGCCCGCGCGATCGGGTTGGCCTCGATCATGCCCCCGCTGGTCGCGTACGCCAGCGTCATGTCCAGGTCGGCCAGGCTGATCAGGAGCACCGCCGCAAGGAGCACGCTCACCCGCCGGGATCGCGCCGACGTCGCCCGCAGGCGCGCCATCCACGACGGCGCACGCGGCGGCGTTGCACAGGGCGCATCGGCGAAGGGGTTCGGCGCGGACGCCGGCAGAGAGCAACTCATCCAACTTCACCCATCGGCGGTTGCCAAGGTCCAATGAAGTCGGACCCTCCGAATGGCGACGTACTTATCTATGGTGCGCGGCAGGGAGTGACCCCAGTCGTGCCACGCCCGGGAACTCGCGCCCAAGCCCGCGAGTACCTAATCTTGGGGGCGGTCTGCCCCCGTGGTTCCGCCGGCACTTCCGGCTCTGGAAGCCCCGCCGTCCCCCCGCGCCGGAGAACGCCCACATGACCCGATACCCGCCCGCAGCACGATCGCTCGCGCGGGCGGTCTGGGCCGTGGCCTTGGGGGTCGCGGTTCCCGCGGCCATCCTCGCTCCGGCCCCTGGGGCGGGTGTCGCACTCGCCCGCCAGGTCGGCCCCGTCTACCCCGACGACTCGCCCGCCTCGCGCGACGGCCTCAGCCGTGCCGTCGAACTCGCCGGCGCTGGAAACTTCGCCGAGGCCGCCCGCGTCATCCAGGTGATCCTGAGCGGCGAGGGCGAGCGCGTCATCGAGAGCGTGAACGACCCTGACCTTTTCGTCAGCGTTCGCGCCCGCGCCCACGAAATCCTGCTCGCCGACCCGCGCCTCCTCGAGCAGTACCGCGCCACCGAAGAGGACCCCGCCCGCCGCGCGCTCAACGAGGGCGACGAAGCGACCGTCGAACGCACCCGCCTGCTCACCCGCACCGGTCTCGAGGCCGCCTTGCGCGTGGCCCAGGAGCACCTCGAGGCCGGACGCTTCGAGGCCGCGCGCATGACGCTCGAGCAGCTCGAGCGCCACCCCGACCGCGCGACCCCGCGCGATGCCGACACCAAGGGCGCGCAGGACGCCGCGGCACTGGCTCTCCAGCTCGCCCGCTACCTGCCCCGCGATTCCGTCCGGCTCTGGGCCCAAGCGTGGGCCCAGGCCGCGCATCTCCCCGGCGCCGGCGGTCTTCCCCCCAAGGCCGGTCCGGCCGTCGAGCTGGCCCGTCCCGTTCCTCCCATCTCCCCGCTCCGCACTATCCCTTCTCTCGACCTGAGCGAGCCGGTCGAACGCGCCCTGCAGAGCGTGTGGCTCTCCCCCGAAGCCGAGCAGGAAGCCGACATCGCGCGCGCGCAGAACGGCCGCTCGCGCCTTGCGATCGCCAACGACGACTCCTGGACCTACCCGACCGTTTCCGGCGATGTCGTCTACACCAACGACGGCCGCTGCGTCGCGGCCTGGGACCGCTTCACGCTCCAGCCCCTGTGGAAGCTCGTCACGCGGCCGGTCGACGACGAGTCCGAGCTCACCGGCGCCGCGGCGCTCCAGGCCCCCGGACGCGCGCCCTTCAACCGCCGCTCCGGCAACCGCTTCAACAGCCCGGGCGTCGAGGACGCCGACGCCGTCACCATCGCCGGGCCCGTGGTCGTCGCCTGCACCGGCCTCACCGGACGCGACGGGCGCGACGGCGACGCCCGCATCCACGGCATCGACGCACGCACCGGCCGGCCCATGTGGTCCGCCTCCCCGGGCCTCCAGGACCCGATGCTCACGCAGTCCTTCGTCCGCGGCCCCCTGCTCGTCGACGGGGACACGGTCGTCTTTTCCCTCCGCAAGCCGTCCAACAACCGGCGCGTCGCCGGCGCGTTCCTCGCCGGCATCGATCTCTGGACCGGCGAGCTCCGCTGGTCGCGCCTCCTGGGCAGCGCGGGGTGGATCTACCCCCGCGGCCAGCGCGCCGGCGACGTCCCCGTCATCTCCGAAGGCATCGTTTACGCTACCGACGACCTGGGCGTCATCACCGCCCTCCGCGCTCACGACGGCAGCGTCGTCTGGGTCCGGCGCGTGCGCACAGAAGGCGCCAACCGCTTCGAGTCGGCCCCGGCCTGGAGTGGCGCCGGCCCCGTCCTCGACGGCGATTCGCTCATCGTCATTTCGCCCGCGCGGACCTCGGTGCTGCGCCTCGCCCGCGCCGACGGAACCGTGCTCGGCTCGCGCCCCTCCGGCGAGCTCGGCGACCCCGCCTACATCGTCCCCGTCGGCAAACACCTGGCGTGCATCGGCACCGACTCGAGCACCCCCATCGTCACGATCGTCCCGCGCGAGGGCTTCGAGACGCAGACCGTCCGCCGCGCCGCCCTGCCGCGCGAAGCCCGCCTTCGCGGCCGCGCCGTCGCGGCAGTGACCGCCGCCGGTCCGCGCCTGCTCGTCCCCCTCTCCGACGGCCTCGTGCTCATCGACCCCGAGCACCCCGACGCAGCCCAGCGGCTCCCGCTCGAGTACTCCGGCAACGTCGTCGCGTTCGACAGCCACCTGCTCGTCGCCGACCGCTCCAAGCTGCACAGCTACCTCTCCTGGACCGTCGCGGAAAAGCTCCTCCGCGCCCGCATGGACGCCGACCCCGCCGACCCGCGCCCGGCCCTGACGTTCGCCGCGCTCGCGTACCGCTCCGGCCGCCCCGACCAGGTCCCCCTCGCCGCCGACCACGCCCTCGACGCCCTCGCCAAGGCGCCCGACGCCGCCGGCGCCGCCGAAACGCGCCGGGCCCTCTTTGCCGTCCTGCTCTCCATGGTCCAGGCCACCCAGGAACTCTGGGACGCGCCCGACGCCGGCGCGCCCGAGGTCAAGGGCCGCACTCCGCCCATCGCCGACCTTGCCGTGCTCGACGCGATCATCGATCGGCTCGGCAAGATCGCCGAGTCGCCGACCGAGCGCGTCCAGCACCTCATGGCCCTGGGCCGCCTCCGCGATGCGCAGGCGCTGGCCGCCTCCGGGCCCGGCGCTGTCGCCACCGCCTCCCGTGCGATCGAGGCCTACCAAGGCATCCTCGAAGACGCCGACCTCGCCGGCGCCACCTGGCAGGGCCCCGGCAGCGCCACCCGCGCCGATCTCGAGGCCGCCCGCCGTGCCCGCGACCTCGTCAAACGCTACGGTCGCACCGTCTGCCGCGCCTTTGACGCACGCGCCGCCGACGAACTCGCCGGCCTGGTCGGCGCCGACGCCGACCAGCTCGAAGCGCTCGCCCGCCGCTACCCCGCCGCGCCCGCCGCGCTCGAGGCCTGGCTCTTGAGCGCCGATGCGCACGAGCGCGCCTCGCGCACGCCCCGCGCCCTGGCCGCGCTCTCGAGCGGTCTTTCGGGCGCCGAGTGGGCCGCCGGCGTCGGCGACCCCGCCGCGCCCCAGATCGGAGAGTTCTGCGGACGCCTCATCCGGCTCCTGCAGCGCGCCGACCAGCCTTCCGCCGCGGCACAGCTCCTCGAACGCGTCGAGCGCGAGCGCCCCGGCCAGAAGTTCACCGTCCGCGGGATCGAGCTCAACCCCGCCGTCGTCGCCGGCGAGCTCAAGCGCGCCCTGGCCAGCCTCGACCGCCGCCCGCGCCTGGGCCGCACCTTCTCCGGCGAGGTGCAGATCATCGAGGGCTGGGCCCTCATGCACCCCGTGCTCCAGGACTCGCGCACCCACGCCACCGAGCACGTCGTCATGATCTCTCCCGAGCACCGCGAGGTCGCGCTCTTCGGCGCCCCCGGCGCCGGCCCGCTCGTCCCGCTCTGGAAGCGTTCCTACCGCGGCCAGGCCCCCCAGCTCGTCAGCGTCGATGCGCAGAGCGTTCTGCTCTTCTGGCCCAGCGACGAGGGCGGCGAGATCGAGCGCATCGCCACCGTCGGCGGCGCCACCCGCTGGAAGACCCCGCAGTTCGGCGAGATGTTCCCCCCGCTCGAGCCCGAGACCCTCCGCGCCCGCGTCATCAACACGCCCATCGAGGGCGCCAAGCGCGCTCACGATCTCAAGCTCGCCATGGACGAGCAGACGCTGATCCTCGGCACCTACTCGGGCAGGCTCGCCGCCTTTGACCGCGAGACGGGCGAGCCCCTGTGGAAGCAGGCCAGCGCCGTCTCCCAGATTTACGACATGGACATCGGCACCGGCGTCGGCGCCGGCGTCGGGCAGAGCACCCTCCTGGTCGGCGGCTCGGCCGACCGCGTCGGCGCCCCCGGCGAAGCACCGGGCGCCGAGCCCGGCATCGCCGCCTACGACGCCCGCACCGGCCGCCTCCTCCACCACATGAAGACCCCCGGCGGCGAGTTCCGCTGGATCCGCCCCGGCCCCGGCGGCGAGGTCATCGTCGGCGCCGAGCAGAAGGTCGCCTCGCTCGACCTCGCCGCGGGCAAGACCGTCTGGGAGTTCACCGACAACAGCGCCGTCCACACCTCGACTGCCTGGGTCTTCGGCGACCGTCTCATCGTCGTCGATCCCTCCAGCGGCCGCCGCATGTGGAGCGCCTCAGTTTCCAGCGGCGCCCGCCGCGACGAGGTGCTCGACCCCGGCTCGGGCTTCGATGAGCGCACCACCCGCGCCGTCGCCCTCGGCGACCCGCGCACGGCGCCGATCGCCTTCTGCTCCCCCCGCGGCATCGCCGTCTTTGACCTCGAAGGCCGCCTCGTCGGACGCGATCCATGGGACACCAAGCTCGAGGTCCTCACCCCCGAGCCCGGCGAGGGCATCCTCGTGGCCGTCGAGTCCGCGCGTTCGGGCACCGATACCGGCCCCGCGGCACGGGTCCACCTCATCGACGCGCCCACCGGCCGCGTCCTCACCAGCCGCGACGTCGTGATGCACGAGGACCCGCGCGACATCGCCCTGCTCGACGGCCGCATCATCATCGGGACCGAAGCCGTCACGGTCGTGCTCAACCTTCCCGCGGGGCAATAGCGGCGCCCTTACGATCCGGCATGCTCACGCTGTGCCTCGCCGCCGCGCTCCTGGCCGTCCAGCCCCCGCGCCCCGATGTCGAACGCGAGCGGATCATGGCCACGATCCGCGAACTGCCCGCATCGCGCGCGGCCCTCGGCGGACCGGAGAGCATCGCCGGCCTCGACCGCACCGAAGCGATGATCGTCGAGAAGCTCAAGGTCCTGGGCTACGAGCCGCGCACCGAGCCCGTCCGCTGGACCATCCCCGCCCGCGCCTGGCCCGCTCCCGGCGCCAAGGACGCCAAGCCCGGCGACCCGGCCGAGGTCCCCGCACACCGCACCCCTCCCCGCGCGTTCTACAACATCATCGCCGACCTGCCCGGGCGCGACCTGCCCACCGAGATCCTCCTGATCGGCGCGCACTACGACGCCGTCCCCGGCGCCCCCGGGGCCGACGACAATGGCTCGGGCGTCGCCGCGCTCCTCGAACTGGCCCGCGTGCTCAAGGATCGGCCGCTGCGCCGGACTGTCCGCTTCGAGTTCTTCACGCTCGAAGAGGTCGGCCTCGAAGGCTCGCGCGTGCACGCCCGCTCGTACCTCCCCGAGCCGCCGCGCGACGGCGCCGAGCCTCGAGCAAAGACGCCCCCCTCCCGGCTTATCGGCATGGTGAGCCTCGAGTCGATCGGCTTCTTCACCGACTCGCCCGACAGCCAGCGCAGCCCCATCAAGGCGATCGACGGGGTCTTTGAGCCGCGGACGGTGGGGGACTTCCTCGCCGCCGTGACCGTCTCCGCGCACTCGGGATTCTGCCGCCGCATCGCGACGGAAATGGAGAAGGCCGCCCCGGGCCTGAAGATCCTCCCGTTCGACATCCTGCCCGTGCCGGCCCCCGACATGCTCCGTTCCGACCACGCCCCGTTCCTTGCCGCGGGCGTCCCCGCGATCATGCTCACCGACACCGCCAACTTCCGCAATCCCAACTACCACCGCGCCACCGACACCCCCGACACCATCGACGCCGCCCGCCTCACCCTCGCCGTCCGCGGCTTGTCGGCCGCGATCGAGGCCCTCGCCGAGCCCGCCGCCCCCGACGCAAAAAAGACAACGCCCAGTGCGGTGAACACCGGGCGCTGAAAGAATCAAACGCTGGCTTTCGAGAATCGAACGAAACGGATTAGAACTGTTCTGACTCGCTGATCATCTCGTTCATCGCCTGGTCGAGCTTCTCCGGCGTGTCGTACCCGCCTTGCTCGATCTTGGCCCGCACCTCGTCGATCAGCTCCTGCCGCACCTCGGGCATCGCCCGCAGCTTGCTGAGCAGGTGGGCCATCGGGGAAATGTCCGCGCGATCGGCGCTGCGCGGCGCGAGCGTCGTATCAGTCCGTGGTCCGATGCGGGCGATAGAATCGCCGGCTGAGGCCACACGTCCAGGTGATCCGGATTCGACTGCGGAAATGTTCGTCATGAGCTGCACTCCTCTTCACGAACTTGAGGGTCCCGACCTCGTGAGTTCTTTGCGACAGTTTGGGCGTCAGAGTTTCGCTGACGGACAAACTATCGACGGCCCCCCCGCGTTCGCTGCAAAAGAGACCAAAATCCGTACATGGTGTGTAAATCCCCATCTCTTCCGTACTTAATGCACGTGCACGCGGCCTGATTCAGCCCGCGTCCGAAGGGAATTCCGCCGTGAACTTCGTTGAAATTCAGCCCGCTTGGTCACGTCCGGTCCCTTGCTCAAACCCGCTCCGCAAGCCCATCTTGGCGCGATTATCGCTATCGATTTGGACCGTACTGATTGCGTCCTTTTGCCTTACAAACGTGCCATTGAGTGCCTTTGCCCAGTCTTCCCAAAATACTCGAAAACAGGGGTTTCCACCGGCAAGTGAGCGGGAAGTTCTCGCTCCTAAGCCCAAAGTCGACCCCTCCACCCAGCCGGGCTCGGCCACGGCCGGTGACGATTCGTGGTCCATCGTCCTCGCCGGCGTGGTCGCGGCAGACGAGCCCCCCGGCACCCGTCAGGCCGTAGGTCTCGAAGCGCTTCAAAAAGTGCAAACCAAGGGCGGCCTCCCGGGGGCCTACCTCGACCCCCGCGGCAAGGCCCTGGTCATCGCCTACGGCCACTACCGCGGCCCCGACGACCCCGAGGCGCAGCACGACCTCACCCGCGTCCGCGACATCTCGGTCGACGATGCCAAGCCCTTCGCCGACGCCTACCTCTCACCGCCCCCCGGCGACGCGCTCAAGGGTTCAATCCCCGACTACGACCTCCGCAACGCACGGACCCAGTACGGGCCCAAGCGCGCCAAGTACACGCTCCAGGTCGCCGTCTACGGCGAGTCCGACCCCCGCGCCCCTCTCCCCAGCGCGCGAGACATCAAGGAAATCCGCGCCGCCGCCGAGCAGGCCGCCATCACGCTCCGGCGCGAAGGCGAGCTGGCGTTCTACTACCACGGCCCCGTCCGCAGCACCGTGACCATCGGCATGTTCTCGGAAAAGGACATCGACACCAAACAACCCGGCGGCGAGTGCCAGCCCCTCCGCCAGCTCCGCGCCCGGCAGCCCTACAACCTGCTCAACGGCAAGGCGATCAGGGAGTTCCTGAAGGGCAACGTCGACAAGGACGGCAAGCCGCGCGAAAAGCTCCAGGAAAGCCGCCTCGTCGCCGTGCCGGAGTAACCCGCGCCCTCTGTGCCGTGCGCGGGCCGATCCCCGCGGATGACCGGTCGTCGCCAACGACCTACTTCTTTCCCTCCGGAGCGACGGCCGGGCCAATCTCCTTCGTCCATTCCGCGGCTTTGACGTCGTGTCCCTTGCCCGGGTCGGCGCTGTTCCACCCCGCGTAGAACTCCGCCAGGCGCCTGGCCGCGTCGGACCGCGCACCCGGCTTGCTCGCGGGCAGGCGTGCATCGCGCTCGACCGCGACGAGAAGCACCTCCGCGTCGGCGTGCCGCCCCTGCGCCACGAGACAGTCGGCCAGCGCGTTCCGCGCCTCGGCGATCTGCGCGTGCCCCTCGGGCCGGTTCTTGATCCGCGCTTCCAGGGCTTCGCGGTACAGCGGCTCGGCGTCGGCGTGCCGTCCCTGGCCCGTGACCGAGCGGGCCACGAGCATGACCACCGCCGCGGTGCGCAGGTCGCCCGGCGGGTAATTGGCCCGTCCCCACGCGAGCATGACGCGGTACTGCTCCTCGGCCCCGGCGTAGTCCTTGGTCCGCGTGAGGAGCATCGCGATGCTGTTGACGCTGTTGAGCGTCGTGCGATGGTTCGGCCCCAGCGACTCGCGGTTGATCTCAAGCGCCAACCGTCCGACCTCGGTCGCTTCCGTCGTCTTCCCGGCCTCTTCCAGGCACTCCGCGAAAACGGTCAGCGTCGCGGCCGTGCGCGGGTGGCGCTCACCGAAGATCTTGCGGTGCTGTTCGACCGATTGCCGGCTGAGGTCGATGGCCTCGTCGAACCGCCGCGCCTGGTGCATCATCGACGCGAGGTTCGAGAGGCTCAGGGCGACCTCGGGGTGAAACTCGCCGTAGAGACGGCGGCGCATGGCGAGCGCTTCGCGCTCGAGCGATTCGCACTCGGCCATGTCGCCGTGCCGATCCGAAACCACGATCGCCACGCGCTCCATCGCGCTGGCCAGATCGTCGTTGTCCGTGCCCCTGTACAGCGTCCGTCTCCCCTCCAGCACCTCTCGGAAGATCGGCTCGGCGCCCTTAAGGTCGTTCACGCGGTACAGCACCCCGCCGATCCCCGACAGCGACGCGAGGCCCTCCTTGGTCTGCCCGGCGCCCACGGCCTTGAATTCGTCGTACGACTCCTGAAAGAGCGCCTTGGCCTCGTCGTACTTGCCCTTCGACTCCAGGACGATGGCAAGCCCAAACGTGGCCTTGGCCACGTTGAGCCGGTTGTCGCCGGGCAGAGCCTTGATCAGTTCCATGCACCGGCGGGCCAGGCTCTCGGCCTTGTCGAACACCGCCAGCTCGTTGTACGCGGTGGCGAGCACCTCCAGCAGCCGCGCGGCAACCGCCGGCTGGTCCGCCAGCTCCTTGTCCACGCGGTCCGCCGTGGTGTCCACGATCTCCCGCAGCAGCGTCGCGTCGCGCCCCAGCGCGATCTTCGGGCCGACGCCCTTGAGCATCGAGGCCAGGAAGTCGGCGATCTGCTTGGCGCTCTGCGCCTCGTTCACGGCCTTGGTTTCAGCCTCCGTCGCTCGCGCGGCCTCGCTTTTCGCACGCTCCTCGGCGACCACCGCCAGATCCCGCTGCTTCACCGCCTCCGCCCCCTCGGACCGGGCAATCCCATATTGCCATGCAAACCCGATCACGCCGATCAAGAGTGCCGCGCCCACGGCGGCCCCGGCGGAGACGATCCCCCTGTGCCGGCGCACGAACTTCTTGAGCCGGTACCCCGCGCCGGGCGGCGCCGCCACCACCGCCTCGCCCGACAAGTACCGCCGCACATCGGCCGCCAGACCGTTGGCCGTTTCGTATCGCCGCTGGCGATCCTTCTCCAGCGCCTTCATCACGATCCAGTCCAGCTCTCCGCGAACGATCGTCCCGAGCTTCTTTGGCTCACTCTGCCGGCTCGCCGCCACGCCGGCGATCGTCTCGGTGTTCTGCGAGAGACGCGTCGACGGTGCGGGCGGGTCCACCTCGCGGATGATCCGCTGGATCTCGTCGTACGCCGCGGAGCGCAGCTCCTTGCCCGAGAACGGCGTCGAGCCGGTGAGGAGCTCGTAGAGAAGAACGCCCAGCGAGTACACGTCGGTCCGCGTGTCGATGTCCAGCGACCCAGCGGCCTGCTCGGGGCTCATGTACTCCGGGGTGCCGATCAGCTGCTGGTGCTCGGTGAACAGGGTCTTCTCGGTTAGCTTGCTCGCGGTCGCCTTGGCGATCCCGAAGTCGATGACCTTCGAGAAGGGCCGGCCGTCCTGCACGTTCACCAGCACGTTGCTTGGCTTGATGTCCCTGTGGATGATCCCCTTGGTGTGGGCGTGCTGCACCGCCGTGCACACCTGCGCAAACAGCTCCAGCCGCTCCTGGATCGACAGCTTCCCCTGGTCGCAGAACGTCGTGATCGGCTGGCCCTTGACCAGCTCCATCACGAAGTACGGCCGGCCAGTGTCCGTGGCGCCCGCGTCGAGCACCTTGGCGATGTTGGGGTGGTCCATCATCGCCAGGGCCTGACGCTCGGCCTCGAAGCGAGCGATCACCGCGCGGGTGTCCATGCCCAGCTTGATGATCTTGAGCGCGACCCTGCGCTGGACCGGCCGCTCCTGCTCGGCCATGAACACCGACCCGAACCCGCCCTCGCCGATCTGCTGGAGCAGCTTGTACGGCCCGATGCGCGCGCCCACGGCCTCGCCCGGCGAACGGCGCGTGGGCGCCGTGGCGCTCGCCGCCAGGTCCGTGGTCGGGCCGTCGTGGCTCGGCGCGTCGGCGCCGGTTGTGGGCAGACCATCGGACGAAGACGGGTGCGCCGTCGGGGAGCTCAGGAAATCCCCCGCTTCCACGTGCGCCTTGAGCAGGTCCTCGACCTCCGCACGCAGCGCCGCATCCTCGCCGCAGCCGCGGTCCAGAAAGCCTCGGCGTTGTTCGGGCGCCATCGCGAGGGCCTCGTCGAAGAGCCGCTGGACCCTCGCGGGGTCGGGATGTGCTGTCATGAAAGGTCCCCGATCATGGTGCCGTTTCGGTCCGTGGGGGCGTGTGTCCGGAAGCAACGGCGCGGGCGAGTCTCGATATCCGGTTCAGCCGTGCCGCTTCCGCCCTGCCGCGCCGGCGCCGCAACCGCACAGGTCGCCGGCGATGTGCCCCGTTGGATCATGGTTTGTCCGCCGCCGCATGGATCGTCGACGCCACTTCTTGATAATCGGTCCGGCCACGCAACGGAGCAAACGCCGCGTTGTTCTGCATCTCGGACGCGTGCCGTGAATCCTTGAAATACCCCGCCGCCGCGGCCCGCCGAAGGAGCTGCACGGCGCGGGCCTGGCGCTCGCCGAGGAGCTTTTCGCGATCGGCCGGCAGCCCGGCGCCGTCCTCGCCGGCGATCTCCGAGCACAGCGACTCCACCTCGGCCAGGGCGTAGAGCGTCTCGGGCGCGAGCGAGGGCTTTGCCGCCACGTCGTCGGCCTCGCGCGCGGCTTCCGCGTGCCTGCCGGCGCGGGCCATCGCCGCGGCACGGCCGACGCGGAGATCCACGTCCTGCCGGTCGTCGAGCGCGATCGCGCGATCCCATTCCTCGATCGCCGCGACCCAGTCCGACCGCAGGCCAAGGGCCCGGGCCTTCCACGACCGCGTGTAGCTCAGGTAGTAGCGGGCCGTGGTGTGGCGCGGCTCGCGCCGGAGGACTCCCTCCAGGGTGCCGGTGGATTTGTCGAACCACGGCAGCGCGTCCGCGGCGTTCCCTTCGCGCGTCTCCAGCTCTCCGAGGTTGGTGTACGCGCTCCCCAGGTGCAGGGCGTAGTCCAGCATCGAGGGATGCTCCGCGGCAAGCCGCTCGCGGATCGGCACGCTCCGCTGGTACGCGTCGCGCGCCGCGTCCATCCTGCCCACGAGCATGTACACGCCCGCGAGGTTGTTGAGGCTCGCGCCCAGCCCGTTCTGGTAGTCGGGGGAGTCGGGGTGCTGGCGGATCAGGTCGGAGCAGATGTCGATCGCGCGCTTGAGCATCGGCTCGGCGTCGGCGGCGCGCCCGGTCGCGGCGTAAAGGTCCGTCAGGTTGTTGTAGCTGTGCATCAGGTCGTTCTGGTACGCCTCGTTGGTCGCGTCGTTCCGCACCAGTTCCTCGCGGATCGACATCGCCTGCTTGTGGGCGGCCTCGGCATCGGGGATGCGCGCGGTGCTCTTGTAGAAGAGGCCCAGGTTGTCGGCTGCGTTCGCCTCGCGCGCCCGGTCGGCCGGTGTCGCCTTGGCGATCCCCGCCAGTTCGCGCTCGACGGCCTGCGCGCTGCGGAACGCCTCCTCGGCCTCTTTCACGCGGCGCGTATCGGAGTAGAGCAGTCCCAGGTTGGCCCACGCCACGGCCAGCTGCCGGCGGTAACGCGGCTCGGCGGGGTTCTCCCGCACGAGCCCCTCGAACAGCTCGCGCGCCTTGATCCCCGCCGCCTCCGCCTGGTCGGTCGCTGCGACCAGGCGGTGGATGTTGGCGAGGTTGATCTGCGCGTCGCCCAGGTCGCCGCGCAGCGACGGGTCGTCCGCGCGCTGCCGCACGAACCCCTCGTAGAACTCCTTGGCGGTGCCCAGCAGCTGCAGGCGCAGCGTCTCCAGGCCGTGGGCCTTGAGGGCCGGGCTGTCGCTGACGCGCTCGAGGTACTTGTCCACCGCCTGGCGCGCGATCTGGAAGTTGTCCTCGGCGCGCTTCTCGGCCGCGATCGCCGCGTCGCGCTGGGCCGCCGCGACCCGGGCCTGCCACAGCGTGCCCGCCAGGCCCAGCACCAGGGCGCACGCCACGACCGCCGCGCCCGCCACGCCAGCGCGGTGGCGGCGGACGAACTTGCGGAGGTGATACCCCGCCCCGGGCGGCGCGGCGAGCACCACCTCGCCCGCGAGGTACCGCTGCACATCCATCGCCAGGCCGTTGGCGGTCTCGTACCGGCGCTGGCGGTCCTTCTCCATCGCCTTCATCACGATCCAGTCAAGCTCGCCCCGCACCGTCGCGCCCAGCTTGGCGGGCTCGGTGCGCCGGGTCGCCGCGATGCTCGAGATGGTCGCCGTGCTCCGCGACAGGCGCGTGCTGGGCTTGGGAGGATCGACCTCGCGGATGATCCGCTGGATCTCGTTGTACGCCGCCGAGCGCAGCTCCGTCCCTGAGAACGGGGTGCTCCCCGTGACCAGCTCGTAGAGCAGCACGCCCAGCGCGTACACGTCGGTCCGTGTGTCGATGTCGAGCGACCCCTGCGCCTGCTCGGGGCTCATGTACTCGGGCGTGCCGATCAGCTGCTGATGCTCGGTGAAGAGCGTCTTTTCCGTCAGCTTGCTCGCCGTCGCCTTGGCGATCCCGAAGTCGATCACCTTGGCGAACGGACGGCCGTCCTGCATCGAGACCAGGATGTTGCTGGGCTTGATGTCGCGGTGGATCAGCCCCTTCTGGTGGGCGTGCTGCACCGCCTGGCACACCTGTGCGAAGAGCGCCAGCCGCTCGGGGATCGACAGCGTGATGCCGTCGCAGAACGCCGTGATCGGCTGGCCCTTGCACAGCTCCATCACGAAGTACGGCCGGCCGGTGTCGGTGGCGCCGGCGTCGAGCACGCGCGCGATGTTGGGGTGGTCCATCATCGCCAGGGCCTGCCGCTCCTGCTCGAAGCGGGCCACCACCTGGCGCGTGTCCATCCCCAGCTTGATGATCTTGAGCGCGACCCTGCGCGAGACCGGCTTCTCCTGCTCGGCCATGAACACCGAGCCGAACCCGCCCTCGCCGATCTGCTGGAGGAGCTTGTACGGCCCGATGCGCGTGCCCGCGGCCTCGCCGGGCGCGGGCGCCGCGGCTGGCGCCGCGCGTCCCGCGCCCAGGTCTGTCGTCGGCCCGTCGCGACCCGGGGCTTCGATTCCGGTGGTCGGGAGCGCATCGGACGACGTCGGGTGGGCTGTGGGCGCGCCCGCCGACAGGTGGGTGTCCGCGCGTGCAGCCACCGCGCGCTCTCCCTCGGTGCGCCCGGGCATCACTTGGGCTCCTTCGCGGGCCCGGGCGCTCCGAGCCTCGCCTTCCACTCCGCGCCCTTGACGTCGTGGCCCTTCCCCGGTTCGGCCTTGTCCCACGCGCCGTAGAAGTCGGCCAGGGCCTGCGCCCACTCGCGCGTTTCCTTGTCCTTCTCGCCGCGGGTCTTGAAAAAGACCGCCTGCGCCTCGAGCAGGTCGGCCTCCGCCGCGCCGTAATCCGCAGGCTGCTTTGCCAGCCCCGCGCGGGCCTTGCCCAGAAGCCCCCGCAGCGACGCCTGGCGCAGCACCCCGGTCACGCCCGGGATCGCCTTCTGAAGCTTGCCGTCGATGGGGGTCAGCAGCGCCACCACCTCGGTGTAATTCCCCTGCGCCACGCGCAGGCTCGCCATCCGCATGATCGCGGTGAGCGTGTCGGCGTGGTCCTCGCCCTTGAGACGCCGGTTCTTCTCCACCGATTGCTGAAAGTACGCTTCCGCTTCGGCCAGCTTCCCCTGGTCGCGCAGCACGCTGCCCAGAGTCCCGGTCAGGCCGAGCACCTCGGCGGAATCCTCGCCCTCGATCCGGCGCAGGGTGTTCAGAGCCGCGCGGGCGGACGTCTCGGCCTCCGCCAGCTTGTTCTGCTGGCGCAGCACGTCGATGAAAGTCCTATGCACAACCAGCGTGTACGGGTGACTCTCCCCCAGCTGCCGCCGGCTCTTGTCCAGCGCTTCGCGGAGATACGACTCGGCCTCCGCGAGCCGGCCCATCCGCTGCATCAGGTAGCCCATGTTGGCGATCCAGACGATCGTGTCGGGGTGCTCCTCGCCCAGCACCCGCCGGCCGGTCGTCAGCGCCTCGCGGTAGTACGGCTCGGTTTCGGCGTACTTGTTCTGGCGGAACAGCACCTGCCCCATGATGTTCATCGACTTGAGGGTCTGCGCCTGCTCGCTCCCGAAGACCCGGCGGGACTTCTCCAGCGCCTCCCGCGCCAGCGACTCGGCCTCGAGGAGGTTGTCCGTATCCATGAGCAGCGCGGCAAGGTTCGCGACCGCGGTGAGCGTTTCGGGATGATCTTCCCCCTGGTCCCGGCGCCGGCGCTCCAGCGCCTCGCGAAGGTAGGGCTCGGCCGCCGCGTACTCCTTCTGGCGGTTCAGGGCGATCCCCAGGTTGCTCAGGGTCGAGGCCACGGAAGAAGGCGCCACGCGCCGCTGCGCTTCCACGACATCGCGCAGCACCCTCGTGGCATCGGCGTACTTCCCCCGGTTCATCAGGAGCATGCCCAGGCTGTTCATCGAATTCAGCGTGTCGGCATGGTCCGGGCCCAGCACGCGCCGCCGCCGCTCGAGCACGTCGCGCGTGATGGCTTCGCTCTCGTCGTACTTACCCTGGTAGTGCATCTGCGTCGCCAGCAGGCTCATGGCGTCGATCGCATCCGGATGATCCTCGCCGAGCAACCGCCGCAAGCCCGCCAGCGTGGCGCGGATCGTGCTTTCGGCTTCGGCGAATCTCTGCAGCTCGCCGAGCATGTTGCCGACGCCCCCGCGTGACAGCAGCGTGTCCCGATGGTCATCACCCAAGGCACTCTTCCGCAGCTCGTACGCCCGCTCGTACAGCGCCAGCGCCTGCTCGGGACGGCCGAGCCTGTCATACACAACCCCCATCGTCGTCCGCAGCGAGGCATCAACCAGCGGCTGATCCGCGAACTGCGTTCCGATCGTTCGCAACGCCGGTTCCAGCACCGTCCGATCGAGCATCGCCACCGCGGCGTCGGTCGCGTTGATGGAGTGCAGCTCGCGCTCGAACGCCGACGACCGGGCCGACTTCTCGGCCTCCGGAGCCTGGCTCTTTTCCAGCGCCGCCGCGTGGCGCGTGCGCAGGTCCGCCATCAGCTTGATGCCCGCGTCGGTCACGTCGACCTGCTGCAGCATCCTGGCTTGGTAATCCGAGACCTTCTGGAGCTCGTCGGCGCGCTGCCGCGCCACCGCCTCCGCGGCCAGGGCGCGGTCGCGCTGAACGCGGGCCGCGTTTGCCTGCCACGCGAACCCGACCACGCCGATGACCAGGGCCGCCGCGACCGCGGCGCCCGCCGAGACCGCGCCCTTGTTCCGCCGGACGAACTTCTTGAACCGGTACGCCGCCCCCGGCGGCGCGGCAACCACGGCCTCGCCCGACAGGTACCGGCGGACATCGGCGGCCAGCCCGTTGGCCGTCTCGTACCGCCGCTGCCGGTCCTTCTCCAGCGCCTTCATCACGATCCAGTCCAGTTCACCCCGGACCAGCACGCCCAGCTTCCGCGGCTCGCTTCGTCGGCTGGCCGCCACGCCCGCGAGGGTCTCGGTGTTCTGCGAGAGGCGCGTCGAAGGCGCCGGCGGGTCCACCTCGCGGATGATCCGCTGGATCTCGTCGTACGCCGCGGAGCGCAGCTCCTTGCCCGAGAACGGCGTCGAGCCGGTGAGCAGCTCGTACAGAAGAACACCCAGCGAGTACACGTCGGTGCGCGTGTCAATGTCAAGTGAGCCCCGCGCCTGCTCGGGGCTCATGTACTCGGGCGTCCCGATCAGCTGCTGGTGCTCGGTGAACAGCGTGCGCTCGGTCAGCTTGCTCTGCGTCGCCTTGGCGATGCCAAAGTCGATGACCTTCGCGAACGGCCTGCCGTCCTGCTCCGAGACCAGCACGTTGCTGGGCTTGATGTCGCGGTGGATGATCCCCTTGGTGTGGGCGTGCTGCACCGCCGTGCAGACCTGCGCGAACAGGTCCAGCCGCTCCTCGATCGAGAGCTTCTCATGGTCGCAGAACGCCGTGATCGGCTGGCCCTTGACCAGCTCCATCACGAAGTACGGCCGGCCGGTGTCCGTGGCGCCCGCGTCGAGCACCTTGGCGATGTTGGGGTGGTCCATCATCGCCAGGGCCTGACGCTCGGCCTCGAAGCGCGCGATCACCTGGCGCGTGTCCATCCCCAGCTTGATGATCTTCAGCGCCACCCGTCGCGCCACCGGCTTTTCCTGCTCGGCCAGGAAGACCGAGCCGAACCCGCCCTCGCCGATCTGCTGCAGGAGCTTGTACGGCCCGATGCGCGTGCCCACACCCTCGCCCGGCGCGCCGCGCGCAGGAGCGGCCGCCGCGCCCGAATCCCCCGCGGCAAGGTCCGTCGTGGGCCCGTCGTGGCTCGGCGCGCTCGCGCCCGATGTCGGCATTTCGTCCGACGACGCCGGGTTCGCCGTCGGTGTTCCGAGGAACCCGCCCATCTCCCCGTGCGCGAGCAGCAGGCTCTCAACCTCGGCCCGCAGCGCCGCGTTCGGGCCGCACTCCCGCTCGAGTGTCGCAGCGCGCGCGGCGCTCGGCACGCCGACGACCCGCTCAAAGACGTCCTGCGCCCGCGTGGACATGCAGCCCCCCCGATACTCAGGGCAAAGTTCGAGTCAGCCCTCGACGTGCAAGCGCCTGTACAGCCACGCCCGGGCGAACGCCCATCGGCGATCGACCGAGCTCGAGGAGACCCCCAGCGCCGCGGCGGTGTGTTCCACACTCAGCCCCGAGTAGAACCGGAGCCGAACCACCGCCGCCGCGTCGGGAGACTCAGCCTCCAAGCGTCGGAACGCCTCGTCGAACCTCACGATTTCGTCAGAATCTCCCGTCGCCAGCGCGGCAACATCCGTCAGGGCCTGCACCGGCCGCCCGCCGCCGCGCTTCACCCGACCCGCCGCTCGCGCGTGATCCAGCAGGATCTGCCGCATCGCCTCCGCCGCGGCGGTGTAGAAGTGGGCCCGGTTCGCCCACGGCACCTCGCGTCCGTCGACCAGCTTCAGGTACGCCTCGTGCACCAGCGCCGTTGCCTGCAGCATGTGCCCCGGACGCTCCGCCGCCAGCGCCCGCTCCGCTACCGCCCGCAACTGCCCGTACACCAGCGGCAGCAGCCGCTCGACGCGGCGCGAAGCGTCCAGGTCGTCCCGGAGCATCAGGGTAACCGTCTCGGGCGCGGGATCCGGAAGGGGTGGCACGCGGAGAGTCTACCGGCCGCCAGCCGCGCTCTTGCGGCCAGCGGAGCGGAACCGTGGCGCCGGTGTGTGCGGAAAGATCCTTGACAGATATATCGCGTGCCGATATATTGTCCTGAGACTCTCCTGGAGCGACGCATGCCCGGCCCCGCACCCAGCGCCGACCCCGCCGAGCTGGTGATCCTTTCCCTGCTCGCCGACGGCCCGATGTACGGCTACGCGATCACCAAGGAAGTGGGGGCCCGCTCCGAGGGCAAACTCAGGCTGACCCCGGGCGTGCTGTACCCACTCCTCAAGCAGCTCGAGGCCGAGGGCCTCATCGCCAGCTCGTGGGAGACCGTCCGCTCCGAGCGTGCCGCGGCAAGCGACGCGGGGGACGACGAGGGAGGCCGCAAGCGCAAGTGGTACCGGCTCTCGGCCAAGGGCCGCAAGCGTCTGGCCCAGCGGGTTGCGGCCCACCGCGCGTACCGCGCCGTCATCGACCTGTTCATTCCCGGCGGGCACGACGGCAAGGAGACCGCGCCGTGAGCGCCCGCGCCGCCGGCCACGTTCCCAGCACCTCCGCCGTCCCCGGGCCGCGCCTCGTGCGCGAGGGCAACACCGGTCCCGAGGCGTCGCACGGTGCCATCGAGTCCTGGCTCGACGTGCTCGATTCGCTGCTGCGCCTGCCGCCGTCCGAGCGCGACGCCATCCGTGACGAGCTCGACGAGCACCTTCGCGAGCGGGTCCGCGACCTCATGCTCTCCGGGCGCTCCGAGCCCGACGCCGTTTCCGCCGCCATCGCCGAGCTGGGCGATGCCGCGGCGCTCGCTCGCCGTTACCACCACGCTTCCCACGCACCACGAAGGAGGTTCATAATGCACAGCGCGATCTTCGGTCTGGCCGGCGCGGCCATGGTCACCAGCCTTGTCGCACTCCGCGGCGGGACCGGCGCCCAGAACGCGCCGGTGTCCGTCTTCCAGCCCACGGCGGCGGCGGCACCCGCGGCGGACGTGCGCCTCAACTGCTCGGTCGATGTGCTGTGGGGGCAGCTCTTCACCGACGTCGGGCAGGCCACCAAGACGCCGGTCTTCGTCGACTGGAGCATGCTCAAGGACCTGCACATGCCCGACGGCTCCGCGCTGGAGCCGGGCAATGCGGTCGTCGGGATCACCTTTCGCGACATGCCCCTGCCCCGCGCGCTGGCCCTGATCAACCAGGCCGTCGGCGCCCCTGCAGAGGACGGGATCGACGCGCGCATGCAGGACGGCGTGCTGGTCATCTCCACCATGGCGCAACTCGACAAGCTGGAGCAGACGCTGGCGACGTTCGATCTCTCGGCGCTGGTCGCGGCGCGGCGGCAGAGCCTGGACCAGCCCAACTACCCGCCGGATAAGGTGCTCGAAGAGGCGACGAAGGTGATCCAGTCGCTGGTGCACTCGGACCTCTGGCAGGACAACGGCGGCGATCGGGCGCAGATCTCGTCCTTTGACTCGCGCCTGTTCGTCAAGGCTCCGCGACGGATCATGCCGCAGGTCGAGTGGGTGATCGGCGAGATGAACAAGACCGCGACGGCCGCGGCCGACCCTGCCGCGCGAGTCCTGACGGTGCATTCCTACGCCCTGGCGAACTCGGCCGCGATCGACGTGCAGCGGGCGATCCTCGACCGCGGCGTCGACGCGCCCGTCGGGAACGCCGAGTTGGTCGTCGATCCGTCCACCAACTCCATTGTCGTCCGCGGCACGTCCAAGGAGCAGCAGGCCATCTCCGCGCTGCTCCGGGCGCTAGACCGCGCGCCGCAGGCGGCGCCCGCGGGCCCGGCGCGGTAGGCCGCGCGGCTCAGTGCGTGTCGGGCTTGGTCGTCTTGAGCGACGCGGCAAGGGCGTCGGTGTCGGCGGCGCTCAACCCCGCGGTCTTGAGCATCGAGACGAAGTGCTCGATCTCGGCGGGCTCTGAGGGGAAGCCCGTATTGCCCTTGGGGCCGGTGCTGGTGGCGATGACCTTGCCGTCGGCATCGAGGAACGCGAACCAGGGGATGCCGCTTTCCTTGGGGTTGAAGCGGGTCAGCACTTCCTTGCCGCCGGTGTCGCGGTCGGTGTCGATCTTCACGCCGACGAACTTCTTGTCCAGCACCGCGGCGATCTCGGGGCGGTCCATCCAGTTCTCAAGGGCGTGGCACCACGGGCACCAGGGCGCGCCGAAGTGCAGGAAGACGACCTTGCCCTGGGACTTGGCGCGCGAGATTCCGTCCTTGAGCACATCGTCGGCGACGCGGGGCGCGGCCTGGTGGTCCTTCAGGAACTTCATCACGGCGGCGCGATCGTGCTCCTGCTTGCCGGCTTCCTTGGATTCGAGGGAGCCGGTCTCCTGATTGACGATGACCTTGCCGTCAGAGCCAAGGACGGTGAGATAGGGGATGCCGGTCTTGAGATCGGCGTTGTACTTTGCCGCGAGCTCGGTGTTCTTGTCGAAGCGGCCGACGTCGACGAGGACCACGTCGTACTCGTACTGAAGCTCGCGCTTGATGTCCTTGTCGGTGTTCATGGTGCCGTGCAGGAGGTGGCACCACGGGCACCAGTTGGCGCCCCACTGGAGCAGCACGCGCCGGTTGTTCTTGGCGGCCCGCGCGACGGCGGCGTCGATGACCTTGGCGGCGTCGGCCTTCTCGTCGTAGATCGGGGCCTTGGACTTTGCCGCGGCGTGCGCATCGGCCGGCTGCGCCGGCGCGGCGGCGGGTTGCTGGGCGAGGAGCGTGCCGGCGGAGCAGGCGAGCGCGGCGGCGAGGGCGAGAGTTGAGAGCTTCATGGTGTTCCTTCGTGCGGGCTATTTCCTGAAGTAGTCGCGGTCGTCCCAGTTGGCGATGTCGCTGATGTACGACTTGCTGACGCGGGCGGCGTGGCCGTCCATGAACTGGCCGTTGGGGCCGGCGGTGTGGCGCTGGGGCGCGATGCGGCGGCGGGTGAGCTCGTTGCCGGAATTGCCGTCGGCGCCGAGGCCCTTGATGTGCGAAGCGCGGAGCGTGTCGTAGTAGACGGCGATGTCGGACTCGGTGTTGCCGGTGGAATACCAGGCGCTGGACTGCTCGCCGGTAGGGTCGTCGTTGAAGCAGGAGAGGTAGAGCGTCTGGGCCGGAAGGGCGTAGGCGCTCATTTTCATGGGTGGCTTGCCGGTCCCGTCCTTGATCTTGCCGGGGGCGGTGAAGACCAGGCCGTTGTCGATGTAGTGGATGTTGTGGCCGTCCTTGGGGCGGGAGGGGTCGTGGTAGTAGGGGGCCTTGGCGTACTTGTCCTTGAGGCCGCCGTCGGTGGTCTTGGTGACGGCGTTGGGATCAAGGAGCGGGCGGAGGACGAAGGCCCACTGGGGGTTGAGCTTGGTCTGACCGGGGGGTTCGCTGGAGCCGCTCTCGCGGGGGGTCCATTCCTTGTTGGCCTCGGCGTAGAGCATGAGAGCCGCGCCGATCTGCCGCTGGTTGGAGAGGCAGAGCGTGGCCCGGGCCGACTCGCGGGCGCCGCGCATGGCGGGGAGGAGCATGCCGATAAGGATCGCGATGACCGCGATGACGACGAGCAGCTCGATGAGTGTGAAGCCGCGCGAGAACCGCGAGACCCCGCGGGAATGAAGCACGATCGGCCCCTGAGTGGCCCCCGGCCACAGGCCATGCGGGGGAGGGGGAGGGGGGGCTTGGGGAAGGGGGAGGGGGGGAGGGGAGGAGGTGAGGAGGGAGGTGAGGAGGTGAGGAGGGGAGGTGAGGAGGTGAGGAGGGAGGTGAGGAGGTGAGGAGGTGAGGAGGTGAGGAGAGAGGAGGTGAGGAGGTGAGAAGAAGAGGAGAACGAGGGAAAAGGGGAACAGGGGTGTTGGCGGTGTTGGGGGGGTTGGCTAGCCGGTTTCGCAGAGTGTGGGTTTGGGGGCTGGGGGCGCGGGCGGGCGGGGGTGTAGGCGGAGATGGATTGGAGGCTCGCGCGGGCGACCCTGGCGGTTGATGTTGGCACTGGGGAGGGGGCGGGTGTTGGTTCGTGGCGCGGAGAGGCGATGGTGCCGCGGCTGGGAGTGGTGGGGGTTTCAGGCTGAGCGGCAACTTGAGCGGGCGCGAATACGGGGGCCGAGGGGGACGGGGCGGGAGGTGATGCGCTGGCGCCGGGGGCGCTTGGGTGATGCACTGCGGGCGCGGCTACACCGGCGAGCGGGCGCGGGGTGTAGGTGGCGAGGCGGAAGAGGAGATAGCAGGCGCGGCGGGCGTTTTGGCGCTGGCGCTCCTGCAGAATGAGCGATGCGGGCGGGGAAGAAGGAGCCGGCGCGGCTGGGGCGCTGGGTGCAACGGGAAGAGGCGAGGGGGCGCGTGCCTCGGCGCCGGCTTGCGTGCCGGCTTGGGCGCGGGTTTGGGTGCGGGCGTGGGTGTAGTCGTCGAGCATGTCGCTGAGGGCGGCGACGGCGCGGTTGAGGTGGGCGGACGCGGCAAGGCGTGTGCGGACTGCCGCGGCGAGCTCGAGGGTGGCGATGTGCTCGAGGGAACGGTCGGAGGTGAGGTAGAGGGTGAGCGCATCGAGCGTGGTGTTGTGCCGCGCGGCGATGTCGCGGAGACAGAGGTCGGGCGAGGTGAGATCGCCGACGAGAGCGGCGACCTGGCCGGGGGCCGGGTGGAAGGTGAGGCGGGGCACGGGGGGAATGTACGGTGTTTGGGTGGGCTGGTCAATAGGTTTTTGTACGGATATTTGGAAGTGGGGGAGGGAGGGGAGTTGGGGGTGGGGTGGTGCAATGAAGAACAGCCAGATCGCCGGGGCGATCTCGGTGGCAGGTTGGGGTGAGATTCTCTGCTCTTGTCGCCGCGACGAGACTGGCGTCGCATCTCGGTGTCAGGGGCCGTCCCGGACGACGTTGACGATAAACTGGGAGGGGGTGGGGTTGGGCGTGCGTTGGAGACGCCAAGCCGCGGAATGATCGGTGTGGGGTGAACGAGCGCCACTTCAAACAGTGCCAAGCGGCCTTGCTGGGGAGCTTCAAGACGTGAGCGACAGCACATCTGGAATACGCTCAGCATGCTTGGTTGGGTTGATAGCGATCTCGGTCGAAACGTGTGTCGCAACACACCAACCCCCCGCGCCTCCAACTGACGGTAGACCGATCACGTCACGCTTCGTCCAAAACCTACCGTTTATACAGGTTACTAGGCCGGATGGTGAACCCTTGTGGATGCTGCTGGATACGGGCTGCACCAAAGCGGCACTGGCGTCCAAGTACGCGCCCAGCACAAAGGTCGTGGATTCGCAATTCCGGCTGTGGTCGATGACCGATGGCTTAGGTAATGATTCTGCGGCAGTGCCGGTCCGCGTGGGCGGGCAATCCATAGTGCTTAGGGACGTGTTGTATAGCGATTTGACGCCGTTTTCTGAAACATTGGGATTTGATTTGGACGGGATTATTGGCGATGACGTGTTTTTGAACAACACAGTTACAATCGACTATGAAAACGAGGCAATTCGCATTGTCCAGGCCAGCGAATACACATACGAGGTGGCCGACGGGACAATCATCCCATTGACAACGACGCAAAGCTGCGTGACAGCCGCATTGATTGGCGGCCCCGCCGATTGGTACGGATCGGAAGTGTTCATTGATACTGGTCTTCTCGGAGCATGTGCCGCCAGTGACAATGCTATCACTCGCATGCCCGCGCCAGAGCGCGTATTCGAAATGTCTAATGAGACGGTGGAAGTGCGAGGATTCCGAGGCGTGGTGAATGGAACCAGAGGATATCTTGTAGGACTGCGGTTTGGAGCGTTCGGATTTGAACATTTGCCTTTAATAAGGGTGAAGGGAATATTCGACAAGCACGCGGTGATACTCGGATCTCATGTGATGAGTACGTTTGTGGCAATATATGATTTGTCAAGAAGTCGGATCGTGTTGCGGCCCAGTCGAAGAGGGCCGCAGCGTCCGCCAACAGAGCTTTTTGGGTTCGGCATTGTGTGGAGGGCTCCGGAGTACAAGCGAGCATTTGTGGCAGGAGAGCCTCGCGAGGAAGCCGAAGCGTGTGGGTTGCGTGCCGGGATGGAAATTGCGCGAATAGAGAACAAGGGCATAATGGGGATTGGTACCGGGGCCGTTGATCGTCTTGTGGACGATCGGGAGGATCCCGACCGCCTGCGCATCACCGTGCGAGAAGCTGGAGGCGGCGGCGGCGGACAAGAGACGGAACTTGTGTTGCAGCGCATCGAAGCGTCGCCGACCAAGAAGGAGGCCCCGTAGCGCTCGTGGAAACGCGCGGTGTCATGAGGGCAACTGCGCGGATGCGAGGTGGGCGGTTCGTCCGCCCCAAGGGGGCGGTGGTTGTACAGGGCTGCTTTCCTGGGGCTTGCGAGGCGCTGCGCCCCTGGCAACGGTCGCGCGCCCTGGCGGGCGAAGAGGGGGGATGGAAGCGATCGCGTGCGACTTGGCGGGGGAAGTGGAGGGATGGAAGCGATTGGGCGCGAGCTCGTGGGGGAAGAGGGGGCGTAGGGCGCGAAGAGGCAGGTGGGACACCTGCCCCACTAGCTTGGGTAGGAAGGGCGGCGGGTCGCACTTAACCGTTCCGCCCCATTCACACATCCCTCACCGGCTGATGGGCACGGTTTGCGGCGGGCCCGCAAGGCGCGGCACGATCGAGGGGCCGCTTCTCACCGCGCCAACTGCCTGTGATCGAAGGCGGGCCGCCCGGCCATCTCTCAGATGCCTTTCAGCAGGCCGCGATCAATCCGCCGTATGCGGAAGTCCGTCCCATCTTTGTTGAGGGCGTAGTGCTTGAAGTTCCCCTTGGCAAGTCTCACGGGCAGGCACGGTCGTAGCCACGAGATGTACTCGACAAATTGTCCGTCGGGCTCCGCAAACGGCAGCGCCAGTTCGAAGAACGCGGACGTGTTTCCCGTCGACAGGTGCAGATGAACGGACGAGCGGATCGTCGGCCACGGTCCGGGTCTGGCGTCCTGCCCGGCCAGCACCTTGGCGCGTCCCGGAGCGTGCAGGCGAAACTCGGCGATGCACGAGTAACTCACCGGGTCTGGATGCCCGCGCTGTGCCTTCATCTGGGCCAGGGTCAGGTCCACGGCCCAATTGTGCAGCCGCGCGGGGATATCCCAGTCGTGCTGCGACTCGGACTCGAGCGTGCCGAGGTTGTTGTGCGTGATGCCAACGCGTCCTTTGCCAATCCGTTCCCTAAGCAGCTTCTTGACGGGCTGCGCCTTCCACTCTTCCGGCAGAAACGCGCCGCCCGTTGGTGCGACGGAGATCGAGCGCCTGTCCCAGCGGCCGTCCCAATCCGTGCACTCCTCTAGAAACCGCAGCACCGCGTCGTGCGCGTCCCGCCCGTCACGTCGGAGAATCGGATGTCCGCCGTAAGGGTTCTGGTATCGAATATGAGGGCGCGGCTCGCTCATGGAAAGAGGGTGCAGTATTGCGACAGGTGGCATCCGGGCGAACGAGGCTCTTTGTCGCGCCAGTGAGAGCGGCGCTGCGGAATGTTAATCAGATGCGCGGTGCCATGAGGACATCGGCGCGGGTGCGGGGTGGGCGGTTCGTCCGCCCCAAGGGGGCGGTGGTGGTTCAGGGCTGCTTTCCAGGGGCTTGCGAGGCGCTGCGCCCCTGGCAACGGTCGCGCGCCCTGGCGGGCGAAGAGGAGAGCATGGACGCGATCGCGTGCGACTTGGCGGGGGGATGTGGAAGGATGGAAGCGATTGGGCGCGAGCTCGCGGGCGAAGAGGGGATGTAGGGCGTGAAGAGGCAGGTGGGACACCTGCCCCACTAGCCGGGGTAGGAAGGCGGTGGAAGGCGGTGGATGGCGCTGGGATGCGTGTGATGACTGGATCGAAGTCTCGGGGCGGACTTTGACGGAACGGTGCGGGGCTTTGATTGCACTCGTCCACCCGCCAGGGCTTCGATTCCACCGGCCGTGTTACCATGGTGGCCGTCTTCGCACGACCCTGAGTTCACGAGGAGAGACCCATGCCCAAAGCCAAGAGCGCACCCAAGAAGCCGGCGAAAGCCGCGGCGGCGCCGATGAGCCTTCAGGACGTGATGAAGGCGCTCGAGAAGGCCGGGTCCGCGCAGACGCGGAAGACCTATGCGCGGCACGGGGCGCCGGAGCCGATGTTCGGCGTCAGCTTTGCGACGTTGAAGACGCTGTACAAGCGGATCGGGGTCGATCAGAAGTTGGCGGAGGCGTTGTGGGGCACGAAGAACTTTGATGCGCTCAACCTTGCGGTGAAGATCGCCGATCCCGCGAACATATCGTCGAAGGAGCTTGATCGCTGGGCCGCGACGCCGACGGCGCCGATGTGCGGGGCGTATGTCGCGCACCTGGCAGCGGAGAGTCCGCACGGGCGGGCCAAGGCCGACAAATGGCTTGGGGCGTCGGACGAACCGACGCGACATGCCGCGTGGTCTCTTGTTGCCGCGCTGGCGAGGATCGATGAATCGATCGCGGATTCATGGTTCGTCGAGCGGATCGCGAAGATCGAGAAGACGGTTCACGGCGCTCCCAACGCGGACCGCTACCACATGAACAATGCGCTGATCGCGATCGGCGGACGCAATGCGGCTCTTTGCAAGGCGGCGACCGCCGCGGCCAAGCGGATCGGCGTGATCGAGGTCGATCACGGGGACACGGCGTGCAAAACGTCCGTTGCCGCGGAGTCGATCGCCAAGAGCTGGGAGCGGGCCAAGGCGGGGGGATTTGAGTCGCCTGCCGCGCATGAGAGGTCGCGGGAGTCGATGCGGACGCGGTGCTAGGGAACGGTGGAGCGAGGGTGGGCGAAGAGGGGCTCGGAAAGCGATCGCGCGTGAAGAGGGGGCGTAGGACGTGAAGCGGCAGGTGGGACACCTGCCCCACTAGGTTGGGTAGGAAGGCGCGGAGCGGAAGTTCGGGGCGGGGTGGCGCGTGCTTTGGTGGATCGTTCGTCGATAGCTCTGCGGTGTGCCGCGGGGCTCAATCGGCGTAGCGGACGACACCCTTGCCCTTGGTGATCTTGCCGATCTCGAAGACGGTTTCGCCGAGCTTTTTGAGCTGTTCGCGGACGGACTCGGCGAAGGTGGGCTTGACGATCAGGCAGAATCCGATGCCGAGGTTGAAGACGCGTTCCATCTCGTCGTCGCTCACGCCGCCGTGCTTCTGGAGGAAGCGGAAGACGGGGGGGATTTCCCATGCCGCGCGGTCGATGAGGGCGTCGCAGGTGGGGGGGAGTGAGCGGACGAGGTTCTCGCGGAGGCCGCTGCCGGTGATGTGGGCCATGCCGCTGACGACGTTCTTGACGCGGTAGGAGCGGAGGATGCGGGCGACGTGGTCGCAGTAGATGCGGGTGGGGGTGAGGAGGACTTGGCCGAGGGATGGGGGTGGGGAAGAAGAGGAGTGTTTCTTGGACGATCTTGGTGCGCGGCGGGGCTTCAGCGAGGAAGGAGCGGGGGTAGAAGCGGAAGAGACGGAGCCCTCACCGCCGCGGGGCGCGGCGACTCTCCCTGAGGGAGAGTGAGGGAGCGCATCTTCGTAGACTTTGGTGAGATCGAGGGCCGCGTGGTCGACGATCTTGCGGACCAGGGAGTAGCCGTTGGAGTGGATGCCGCTGGAGGCGAGTCCGAGGACGACATCGCCGGGGCGGACCCATGACGGTTTGATGGCGCGCTTGAGCTCGACGACGCCGACGCAGAAGCCGGCGAGGTCGAAGTCGCCCTTGGCGTAGACGTCGGGCATCTCGGCGGTTTCACCGCCGAGGAGGGCGCAGCCGGCGAGTTTGCAGCCTTCGACCATGCCGCGGACGAGGTCGGTGAGGATGGACTTGTCGACCTTGGGGACGGCGATGTAGTCGAGGAAGAAGAGGGGCTCGGCGCCCTGGACGACGAGGTCGTTGACGTTCATGGCGACCAGGTCGATGCCGATGGTGTCGTAGATGCCAAGCTGGGTGGCGAGCTTAAGCTTGGTGCCGACGCCGTCGGCGCAGGCGACGAGGACGGGTTCCTTGTAGTTGCGGCGGAAGAGGCGCTGGTTGTAGTCGAGGCGGAAGAGTCCGGCGAAGCCGCCGGGGTTCTGGATGACGCGCGGGGAGAAGGTGCGGCGGACCAGGGCGCCCAGCGAGTCGGTGAAGGAGTCCTTCTCGTGGAGGTCGACGCCGGCGGAGGCGTAGGAGAGGGCGGGTTTTTCGGAGGTGCCCGGCATGACGGGAGGATATCAGGCGCGGGGCGCGGGGCGCGGCGAGCGGCGCGGCAACTACTTGAGCAGGACCGTGCCGGCGAGGCCGGGGCGCGAGAGGCCGAGCGCTTCGGCGAGCGAAGTCATGCCCGCGATGTCGGCATCATCGAAAGCGCCGACCTCGTAGCTGTCGGCATCGAGGACGCCCCAGCAGGTGCCGTCAGGGTTGAACATCGGGACGACCGCCTCGGACTTGTCCTTGGGGTCGCAGGCGATGTAGTTGGCGCCGAGGGTGGCGACGTCGTGGATGAGGATGGGGCGGGAATCGAGGAAAGACCTGCCGCACATGCCGTGGAGGCCGATGGGGGAGCAGGCGGGCTTGTCGCGGCGGGCGAGGAGGATCATCTCGCCCGCGGCGGGGGATTTCTCGTAGAAGCCGATCCAGGAGACGCGGGTGGGCCGGTTGTAGCGGATGAGGCCGGGTGAGTCGAGGCCGAAGGCGTCCCAGATGAGGTCGCAGGCGAGTTGCATGGCCTGGGCGCGGGGGAGTGACTTGCCTTCGCGCGCGGCGCGGGCGAGGAGGGGCGCGTAGTCGCGGGAGGTGAGGGCGCGCGTGGCCATGGAGTTGAACGAGCGCACGAGGAGTGCGGACGGACCTCCCCCGGCATCGAGGACTCGCCACGCCTCCGCGAGCGCGGAGGGGGAGCGGGTCAGAGGGTCGCGGAGGTGTAGGGGAGGAGGCCCATGAAGCGGGCGCGCTTCACGGCCTGGCTGAGCATGCGCTGCTCGCGGGCGCTGGTGCCGAGGCGCTTGCGGCCGTAGATCTTGCCGTTGGGGGACATGAGGCGGCGGAGCGTCTCGATGTCTTTCCAATCGACGAAGGCGCGGCCGCTGGAGGTGGTGCGGGCGACCTTGGCACGCTGGACGGGGGTGAAGCGGCTGAACTTGGACATTGCATGACCCGCCGTGGCGGGCTCCGTCGTGGGGTTGCCCGGGGACTGGGGTCGGTACGGCCGACCGGGCCCG
>JBGALI010000040.1:0-5268 GCA_044223975.1 Phycisphaerales bacterium
TCGTTGGGGTCGAAGCCGCGGTCATGCGACCTACCGCACTCTCGATCAACGTCCTGGTAGCGGCCATCGCGTTCACGCAGTTCGCACTTGCCGGGCACTTCTCGTGGGCGCGGTTTTGGCCATTTGGTGTCGCCTCCATCCCCGCTGCCTACTTCGGCGGCCTCGTCCAACTCCCGCAGCACGCGCTCAAGGTCGCCATCGGTGTCGTGCTTGTGCTCACGGCCGTGCGCATGGCATTCGTCGCCTGGCGACCCTCCAAGGCGGCGTCTGAGCCGCGTGCCCCTTCGATGCCGATGGCCGTGGCCGTTGGTTTGGGACTGGGCTTCTTGGCGGGGCTGACCGGCACGGGCGGCGGCATCTTCCTGAGCCCTGTGATTCTGCTCATGGGTTGGGCCGACCCCAAGCGCACGGCGGCGACGTCGTCTCTCTTTATCCTCGTGAACTCCGTCGCGGGGCTTGGCGGCTTGGCGAGCCGGGGCTGGACGCCACCCGCCTCGCTGTGGCTGCTCGCGGCGTGCGCGGGGATCGGAGGCATCACCGGGGCGACACTCGGCAGCCGACGGGCGACACCTCGCACCCTCAATGTCCTGCTCGCGGTCGTCCTGCTGATCGCAGGCGCGAAGCTGGTGGTCTCGTGAAAGCCGCTACTTCCACACCGGCTTCTTCCAGATCGGCACATCCTGCTTGAGGCGGTCGATGAACGCCGACATCGCCGCGATCGCCTCGGCGCGATGCGGGCTCTTCACAATCAGCACGAACGACACCTCGCCCACAGCCACACGCCCGCGGCTGTGCAGCGCTGTAAGCGACGAAAGGGCGTGCTCTTCCGCGATCTGGCGGGCCAACGCGCGAAGTTCACACTCGGCCATCGGGTCGTAGGTCTGGTAGTCCAGCGCCAGCAGTTCCCGTTCGTCGCCGCCGTGGGCCTCGCTGCGCTCGCCCCGGCGCACGATTCCCTCAAAGCGAAGCACGGCACCAACCACGCCGGGTGCGCAAGGCCGAGAGACATCACTCGCGGGGTTCCAGCCCTCGCCGAGCAGAGCCGCCCGCTCAACCTTCGGCATAAGGGAACCGTCCACAACGCGTGCGATGACCACAGGGTGCAAAGAGGGCATCGTCAGCCGCCTCCTACGAGCGTGATGAGCGCGACCTCGTCGCCCTCCCGGATCGGATGTCCTCCCCTGACGAAAGACTGGTTCACCGCAAGGCGGCCCGTTTCTACGGGCGGCAAGGCAAAGCGAAGGTCCGGATGCTGCGCGTGGAGGGCCCTTAAGACGTCTTGAACGGTCGGTTCGGCGCCCACGACGACGGTGACGCGGTCCGATTTCTCGCGTGTGGCAGCGGCACCGAAGAGGAGCACGTCGACTTCCATTGTGGGAGTGTATGGTTAGGCGGTGACGGCGATGCCAGGAGCGTGCATGGGCTTTCGAGGTCATCCATTCGTCTTCGGCTCACCCGCGGCCGCCGTGGCGGCCATGATCGCCCGCGCCGGTCGCGCGGCGCGCCCGGGCGAGCGCGTGGAGTTGAACGAGTCCGCGGGCCGCATCCTTGCCGAAGAAGTCCGCGCCGACCGCGACAGCCCCGCCTTTGACTACTCGGCGATGGACGGGTATGCGGCCTGCGCCGCTGAATTGGCCGCCCTTGCAACGGGGGGCTCCAGCGAGACCGCACAGGCGATCACGCTGCCGGTTGTGGGCGAGTCCCGCATCGGCGAGCCGCCTCCGACGTCTTTCGACGGTGATCGTCGGCGCGTTGCCGTGCGGATCGCGACCGGCGCACCAATCCCCACAGGAGCCGACACCGTCCTTCGGCGGGAGGATGTCATTGAACACGCGGTGGGAGGGACGGCAGAGGCCACTTCAATCTCCGTGACGCCGGCGGCGGCGGCCCGCATGAGGCGGGGAGACCATATCCGCCGCCGAGGCGAGAACGCACCGGCGGGGGCGGTCGTCCTCAGCGCGGGCGAAGTGATCACGGCCGCGGGACTGGCGACGCTCGCAGCCGTAGGGATCACGCGGCCGGCGGTTTTTACTCGCCTCCGCATCGCCCTCATCACCACGGGTGATGAACTCGTCGAGCCGCATAACACGCCGTTAACCTTTCAGATCCGCAACAGCAACGCCTCAGCCGTCCGGGCCATCCTGGAGTCGCACGCGTGGGCGGAGGTCACGAGCGTCTCCCACATCCGTGACGATGGGAATCTTCGCGGCGCGTTGGAACACGCGTCCCAGGACGCCGATGCGGTGGTCCTCACCGGCGGAGTCTCGATGGGACACCGAGACCGCGTTCGAGCCGCCGTCGAACAGGCGGGGGCCGAGGTTGTCTTTCACGGACTCCCGCAGAGGCCCGGAAAACCGATGCTCGGGGCCGTCGTGCGGCGACCGGCGCCACACGCCGCCGAGACGCTTCCCATCTTCGGACTCCCCGGTAATCCCGTCTCCGCTCTTGTCACATGTACACGAATCGCCCTCCCCGTCCTTGCGGCCTGCGCTGGAGCGAAGCGAACGCCGCCGAGTTGTCTCCCGAGGCTCATCGAGGTCCGGAATGCCGACGACCGGAAGCTCGAGTTGTGGTGGCACCGCTTGGTCCGATTGGTGGTAGACGCTAACGGCCTTCCACAGGCGGAGCTGATCGACACACGCGGCTCGGGGGATATCGTCGCGTCGGGGATGAGCGACGGCTTTGTGGAAGTGCCCCCGGACTCCACGGACGCGATCCTGCCCTATTACGATTGGCCGACGGGGTCTCGCTCGCGGGTGACCACATAAGTTGCGGGAATGAGGCAGACGATGAACGACAGAACCCCCGGGACGTATTCAGCCGGTCTTTCCCACGTCGGCGCGGACGGCGCGGCCAGGATGGTGGATGTCGGAGGCAAGCCGATCACCGCGAGGATCGCGAGCGCCGAGGGGTTCGTGCGCATCTCGCCGGAACTTGAGCGTGCGATCCGCGAGAACTCGGTCAAGAAGGGCGCCGTGCTCGATGTCGCTCGGCTCGCCGCGATCCTCGCCGCCAAGCGCACCGACGAGCTCATCCCCCTGTGCCACACGCTGCCGCTCGAAGAGGTTGACGTGGAGACCGTGCTCGAACCCGGCCGCGTCAAGGTCACAGCCACCGTCCGGACGCAGGCCCGCACCGGCGTCGAGATGGAGGCGCTGACAGCAGTAGCAATCGCCTGCCTGACGGTGATCGACATGGGCAAGGCCATCGATAAGGCGATGGTCATCGAGGGGATCCGCGTCACGGAGAAGCGCGGCGGCCGCCACGGCGACTACACCGCAGCGCCCCGGGAGGAGGGGCGATGAGCGAAGGCGATCGTTCCATCCGCGCCGCTGTGTTGACCGTGAGCGATCGATGCTCACGCGGCGCAGCCACAGACACATCGGGGCCGGCGCTCGCCCACATGCTCCGGGCGAGCCTGAGCGCCGACGTGGTCCAGACTAGATGCCTGCCCGACGAGCACGATCAACTTGCGGCCTGCTTCCTCGATTGGTCCAGCCCCGCGCACCGCATCGACCTGATCGTGAGCACGGGCGGCACGGGCCTCGCGCCGCGCGACGTGACGCCCGAGGCCGCGCGGAGCGTGATCGAGCGCGAGCACCCCGGGTTGATGGAACTGGCCCGCCTGCGCTGCATGGCAAGGACGCCGAGGACTTTCTTGTCGCGCGGGGTTGCGGGCACCATCGGCAGGACGCTGATCCTGACTCTGCCCGGCTCACTCAAGGGAAGCACGGAGAACCTCGAAGCCCTGCTCGACATCCTGCCGCACGCCATCGAGACGCTGCGCGGGGAAGTGCAGGACGATGGGCGGCCGGACGCGACGCCGGAGGGCGGGAAGGTCATCCGCCATGACACCTGACACGCCGATCGTCCCGCCCGATTTCCTTGCGAGCGTCCAGCCGGTTGTCCTCGTCGGAGGCAGGAGCCGACGTTTCGGCCGGGACAAACTCCGCGCGCCTTGGGGAAGCGAGGGACGAATTCTCGTCCAGCACCCCATCGAAGCTCTGCGCGGAATGTTCGGTCGTCGCGTAAAGCTGGTTGGGGCCTGCGATCCCGCCGTCCTTCCGTTGGCGGACGGCGTCATTCCGGACCTCCATCCGGGCATCGGCCCGATGGGCGGCATCATTTCAGCCCTCTCCCAATGGCCCGAGTCGATCTTCGTGCTGGCGGGGGACATGCCTTCCTTCCGCGGCGAGGAGATCGCACAAATCCTCCAGGTCGCACGGATGCACCCGGGCGCTCATGCCGTCTGTGCCTTCACAGATCGCCTGCACCCGTGCGCTGCGGTGTATACGCAGCACGCCAGGCCACTCTTGGAGGCCAGCGTTTCGCGCGGTGACTACAAGCTGCTGTGCGCATTGGACCCGATTGAAGTCCTTTCAGTGCCCGTCGCGCCGGAAGCAGCGAGGAACGTCAACCTGCCCGGCGATGTCCACGCGGCTCATGCTCAGTGAGGAACCGTGGGACCGACACCCGCCGCACGCCCGCCCACCCCGGCCGTTCACCCCTCCTTGACCTCCATCAGGTAGCTCGTGAGTTTCCGCACCAGCCCGCCGCGCATCTCGAACACGTCGCAGAAGACGACGAACAAGGCGCCGCCGTCGCGGTGCTTGGCCCGAACCGAGCCCTCGGCGACCACGATGTCGTTCTCCTCGACCACCGGCGTCAAGCGGATGTCGGGGTGGCCCACGAACGCCTCGTTCTCGATCTGCCCGTCGAACTCGCGCTGGCCCTTGGTGTGGAACGCGCCGGGGATGACCCACTCCACATCGTCGGTCAGGCACGCGAGGACCGCGGCGTGGTCGGTACGCCGGAAAGCTTCCATGTACCGCTCGACGGTCTGGGTGTTCATGCTCATGGCCATCGCGCCTCCATCAGCGCCTCAGGGGGCGTGGGAGTGTAGAAAACCCGGCGTGACCGAAGTGGCCGCGCCGGGCGTGAGTGACCAAGTTGCGTCCGCGGGCGGCCCGTCCGCCGCGCGGTGATTACTTCAACACCGAGAGGTCCGCTCCGTGGTTGATGTGGAAGGGCTGGCCGTTGATGACCAGCGCGGGGACGGACTTGACGCCCGCGTTCTCGGCCTCGGCGACGCGGCTCTTCTGCTGGCCGAGGTGGACGATCTCGACGGTGTACTTGGAACGGTCCAGGGCCTCGGCGACGGTGCGCTCGGCGGCGACGCAGACGGGGCAGCCGGCGTGATAGAACGTGGCTTTGGTGCTCATGATGATGTTCCTTTCAGGGATTCGGACACCGCGCGGCGTGACATTG
>JBGALI010000005.1:0-218442 GCA_044223975.1 Phycisphaerales bacterium
GTCCAGGTGTCAGGAGCAGAGTGGGCGGCGGGGATCGACCGGCGGGCCGGGAACGGTGATTGCGGGGTGAGGTCCGGCCACCGGGCGTGGACCTGCTCGCATAGGATTTTGGGGATGGACTACTCGCGGATCATCACGATCGAAGCGGACAAGCGTGGCGGCAAGCCGTGCGTCCGCGGGCTGCGCATCACGGTGTACGACGTGCTGGACTACCTCGCTTCGGGCATGAAGGTCGCCGAGATTCTGGCGGACTTTCCCGACCTGACCGAGGAGGATATTCGGGCGTGCCTGGCGTTCGCGGCGGATCGTGAACGGCGGCTGATGAGCCGGTCGGCGTGACGCTGCTCATCGACGAGAATCTGTCGCCGCGCCTTGCGACAATGCTGGCGGACATCTTTCCGGGCTCGCTGCACGTGCGCGACGTGGGACTGAAAACCGATCGCGATTCGGTCGTGTGGGATTTCGCCAAATCGCGCGGTCTTGTGATTCTTTCCAAGGACGCTGATTTCCGGCAGCGCAGCCTGCTCTACGGACCTCCTCCGAAGGTGATCGGCCTGCTCGTGGGCAACTGCTCGACGAGCGTGGTGGAAGCGATCGTGAGGTCGAACGCCGAACTGATAAGAAGGTTCGAACACGACGCGACGGCGGCGTTCCTGGAGCTCCCCTGATTCTGACGGGGCGAACGTCTCAATGCCAGATCCTGCAATTGAAGATCGCTGGCCGCCGTGGAGAGGCCCGCTGCTTCAGGTCGACAAAGCGGTCCAATCCTGCAGGCGCACCACGGATACGCCGCCATCGTGCGCGACCGACACAATCCACCGCAGCGCCGGGTCCGCGATGTCGATGTCGTCGGACGAGGGATACCAGATGTCTCCGAAAAGCCGGCATAGATCGGTCGTCTGGAACTCGTCGACCTCGTCCCATCGATACCAGTTCACCAGCACGGACCGGGGAATCTCAAGTCCGAGCTGTTGGAAGACCCGGTGAAGATCGAAATCTTCTCTCTCCGCGTTGGTGTGTGCCCCGACGTCCGTGCCCGCGCGTTGGACCGCTTGAACCACCGCCAGCGGATCGGCGCTCGGTTCGAGTTTCAAACGCTGGCGAAGCCTTCACCCGAGGTGATCGATCTCCCCGTGGGATAGTGGCCTGAACGGCACGAACGAGCCACGTCCGTGCTCCCGCTCGTAATGGAATATTTTGAATGGCTGCACGCGATTGCTCGGATGGCTCCCGATCAGTCGAAGCCGAGGTCTTTGACGATGTCGGAATGCGCGTGCACGTGCTCCAGCGGCATCCCGGCTTGATCCGCCGCGAGCTTGCGCACCTCGTCCATGACGGTCTGACGATCACTGCCCGGCACGCGGGCGATGACGAGCTCGGCCATGTCGGCGACGGTACGGACGTTTTCGCAGTCCGAGTCCGGGAGGCTGAGCCGGAACCTCTGTTCGACTTCCATCACGAATTCGACGCTGTCCAGTCCCACGGTCGATCGTAGTGGCGACGCTCCTTGCCCGAACAGTGTTACCGATTGGTTGTGTCGCGCCGCCGGGTTCCCTATGCTGTATCGGCGGGGGTGACATATGGCGCAGCACGCACGCTCGATCCGTGGCAGGCGCACGTCCTTGTGCGAGGCGCTGGAGCGGCGCACGCTCCTGTCCTTTGCGACCACGGACTATTACTTCACACCGTTCGGCGGCCACACGTGGGAATTCGACGGCACGGAGAACGGCGCTCCCTCCTCCGGCGTGATGACCTCGACGGCGTGGGTGCCCGAGAGCGGCGTGATCACCACCCGCTACGAACGGAAGATCTCGGTGTCCATCGTCCTGGCGGAGACCTCGTCGGATTACGAGGCGGTGACGGACCTGGGCGTGATGCGCTATCGCTCGGACTTTGACGCCGAGGGATCCACTCTCACGGTTCGGTTTCCCGGCGGCATGCTGGTCCTTCCGCCCTCCCTCACGCCCGGGCAGGTGCACACGTACTCGTCGACCTTCACGTACGAGTACGAGGGCAACTCCGGGACGGGCCAGATCAGCGGGCACGTTACGGTCTACGACCTCGAGACGGTGACGACGCCCGCGGGCGAGTTCAGCGCTCTCAAGCTGACGGACTCGGTGTCGCTCTCGCTGGAGGCGAACGGACAGACGCTGGTCGGGACGGAGTTCTCGACCGGGTGGCTCGCCAAAGGGATCGGCGCGGTCCGCGAGAGCACGACCACCCACACCGAGAGCTCGGACGGCACGACCGACGACTCGGTGTCGGAACTGAGCCTGACGTCCTTCATCAACGCGGCCCCGACCGTCGGGTCGCTCGACGCCAGTGCCGCGGCGGTGTTCCTCGGCGAGCCGCTGACGCTCACCGCCGGCGCCGTCGCCGACGCCGACGGCATCCCGCGGAGCGTCGCGTTCTATCTCGATTCCAACGACAACGGGCTCGCCGACCCCTCGGAGCATCTGGGATCGGACGCCGACCTCGCCGACGGCGCCGTGTGGGCGCTCACGCCCCAGCAGACGGCGGCGCTGCCGGTCGGGGTGGTGCACGTCCTCGCGGTGGCGTCGGACAACAACGGCGGCACCTCGGCCCCGCGATCGGTCACGGTCACGGTCACGCGGATCACCGCCGATTCGTTCGCGACCCGTTACGCGCAGGCGCCCAAGGCCGCCGACGGGCTCGTGGACGGCGACTGGATCGCCGATTCTCTGAAGGCCAATGTCGCCAACGTCGCCACCTCCGACGCGTACTGGGGCGCGCGCAACCACTGGTACCAGGACACGGCCGGCAACGTGTGGGCGCTCTGGCAGGGGGGCGCTCAGCACGCCAGCCAGACCCTCCCCGGCCAGCACGAGTGGGTGCTCACCAACCTGACCGACGCCGCCGGGCTTTCGGGCTCGATGCACTTTGCGCCCGGTTCACTCTCGGGCATCACCACCGGCTGGAACGCGTTCAACATCCAGGGCGTCCAGGACGGCAGGCTCGCGGCGCTGTGGTGGTCACCGGAGGGGAGCGCGGGGACCTGGGTGGACACCGACGGAACGGTCAGGCAGGGCAGCAGCTTGGGCCTGCGCGGCAACGGCTGGAGCCTGAGCAGCATCAGCGACGCCGCGACTTTGATCGGCGGGGCCGTCGCCACACCGCCCGCGGCGTTCCTGGCGTACTCCGAGAGCCAGGGGAACGGGCGCACGGAGTTCGACCCGCGCTCGACGCGCGCGATCGCCAACACCGGCATGTCGGTGGTGGTGGTCGACACCGCGCACCGGGTGTACACGCTCACCTTCAGCACCTCGCAGCGGCCTATCGCGGGGGCGCGCGCCGATCTCAACGGCGCGTGGGTGCTCGAACTCCTGGGCGACTCGCCGTCGCTGCCGGACCTGGGACTCGGCGGCCAGCTCGGCTCGTTCGAGCAGGCGTACATCGACGCGGCCACGGGGTGAGCGGGCGGGCGGTGTGAAGGCGGGGCGCCGGCGCGGGTCAGGGCCTGGGCACGTCGGCGCCCATGCACAGCGACAGCACGCTCATGCGGATCGCGACGCCGGCGGAGACCTGGCGGGTGATGACCGAGCGCGGGCCGTCGGCGACCTCGGAGTCGAGCTCGATGCCGCGGTTGATTGGGCCGGGGTGCATGACGATCGCGCCGGGCTTCATGCGCTGGGCGCGCTCTGGGGTCACGCTGTAGAACTCGCGGTACTCGCGGACGGAGGAGATGCCGGGTGTGCGCGACTTATTCCCGTCCGCGGGGCGGGCCTGCTCCTGGCGCTCGAACTGGATGCGCAGGACCATCACCGCGTCGGCCTCGGGGAGCACGGCGTCGAGGTCGTGCGCGACGGTGCAGCCCAACGACTCGAGCGAGCGCGGCACCATCGTGACGGGGCCGACGCAGTAGACCTTGGCGCCCAGGGCGGTCATGCCCACGACGTCGGATCGGGCCACGCGCGAGGCGCCCAGGTCGCCGACGATCACGGCGGTGAGGCCGGTGAGGTCGAAGTCGTCGAGCCGGCCGTGGGCGGTGGCCAGCTGGTAGATGTCGAGCAGGCCCTGGGTTGGGTGCTCGTGACGACCGTCGCCGGCGTTGATGACCGGGGAGGCGACGGCGCCGGCGATCATCGCGGCCGCGCCGTTCTGGCGGGCGCGGATGACCATGGCGTCGACGCCCATGGCCTCGATGGCCAGGGCGGTGTCCATGAGCGTCTCGCCCTTGTTGACGCTGGAGACGACCGCGGAGAGATCGGCGACGTCGGCGCCGAGGCGCTTGGCGGCGATGGCGAAGCTGGTTCGGGTCCGTGTCGAATCCTCGAAGAACATGGTCGCGACGGTGCGTCCGGTGAGGGTACGCGTCGCGGGGTCGGCGGGGTCGAAGCGGTCGAGATCGCGGGCACGCCGGAGGATGGTGCGCAGGTCCTCGGGGCAGACGCCCTGGAGCCCGAGGAGGTCGCGGCCGCGCCAGGTTGAGACGGGCGAGCCCGCCGGCGATGAGACTGGCATGGGTGTACCCGGACGGAGCCTCGCGACACGGTCGGCGAGGGTCAGCCCTGGACTCGTCGGCGGGTTCCGTGCCGTCGGTTCAGTGGCGGGCATTCAAAGGTGATTCTACGCCGCGGCGGGGGCGTGGTGTCGCAGTTGACAGGCCCGAGAAGCGGCTCAGCCCTCGCCGGCGCCGGCTTCCTGCCCGGCCTTGGGCGCGTCGCTTTCGGGCTTGGGGATGGGGGCGCCGGACTTGTCCACGCCGGGGGACGCTTCGGGGACGGTCTTCCGCGGCGGTGGGATGGCGGTGTTGCCGTAATCCTCCGGGCAGTAGTAGAGGGACGGGGTGTCGATGATGCCCGGCTGCCACGTCTGGAATCGCGCGACGCGCCAGGGCTGGAGGCCGCCCTCGCAGAGCAGGGTGATGCACTCGTAGACGGGCTGCCCGTCGGGGCGGGGCGGCACGTCGAGGCGGGGGCGCATCACGTCGACCTTGGCGTCGCGCATGCGGACCCAGACGCGCGAGATGTGGTACACGGGCAGCGTCTTGGCGTTCTCGGCGGTGAGGGGCGCGGCGCGCCCACCCGTGCGCTCGGAGACGCGCTCGTAGACGTCGCGGCGCACACCCTCGGGCAGGTTGATGGCGAACAGGGCCTCGCCGGCGACGACCGGCCCGGCGTGGGGCGGCGGGTAGCGGTCGGCGACCCACTTGGTGGCGAGCATCATGAGCTCGTCGGTGGGTGGGGCGTTGGGGTTGTTGATGACCGGGTGGGCGCTGTCGATGGGCGGGTAGCTGGCATAGCCGTAGCACCCGGCCAGCGCGCCGCCGGCGAGGAGAACGAGCGAGAGTGATGTCCGAACGGCCTTGTTCATGGGGCGCCCTCCGTGGACGCGTGCATTATTGCGCGAGAGTGTGGAACAGCACGACATCGGCTCGCCGGCGCCGGGGACGTGAATTGTTCGGGATCGGCCGCGGGCCCGGCGTGCCGGAACGCGTGGAGTGAGCCGCGATGCGCGACTACGTACCATCCGGGCGGGCGAAACGCGGCGTATGGCGAGCGATCCCTTTCAATCACGACGGTTCGTTGTAGGCGTCTCGGGCGCTTCGGGCGCGGCGTACAGCCTGCGGCTGCTCGAGTTGCTCCTCGGGCACGGGCACGAGGTTCACCTGGTCGTGAGCGAGTACGGGCGGCGGTTGCTCTTTGAAGAGGCGGGGGTGGCGCGCCTGGAGCTGGGGACGCTGGTGCCGTCGCTGGCCGATGACCGGGGCGCGGCGGCGCGGCTCCTGGTGCACCCGCACAAGGACGTGGGGGCGGTGATCGCGTCGGGGAGCTTCCTGCACGACGGGATGGTGGTGCTGCCGTGCTCGTCGGCGTCGCTGGGGCAGATGGCGACCGGGAGCGGGAGCAACCTCTTGTGCCGCGCCGCGATGGTAACGCTGAAGGAGCGGCGGACACTGATCGTGTGCCACCGCGAGATGCCGCTGAGCCACATCGACATCGAGAATTACGAGCGGCTGTCGCGGGCGGGGGCGATCCTGTGCCCGACCAACCCGGGGTTTTATCTCGGGCCGCGGCGGGTCGAGGACCTGGTGGACTTTGTGGTGGGCAAGGTGCTGGACCTTTTGAAGGTGGGGCACGGGCTCAAGACCCGGTGGGAGGAGCGGGCCCCGGAACGGGTCGCTGAGGAGTGAGCTGGCGGGGGAGCGATCGGCTGGACACACATACCGTACTAGGGTAGAGTCAAGGTCGATCGCCCGGGCGACGTCGCGCGGGCGGGTGCGGCGCCGGACACCCAGAGAGGCTTGAGCATGGCACGTGCAGTCGCGAAGGTCAGGGCCATGGATCGCTCCCGCGCAGAGGCGAGGGAATCGCACACCCGCCCGGGGGCCGACGCGAACCCGGCCGCCACCGCGGCCCAGGTCGCGCAGCTCCGCCGCGCCAAGGGGCAGGTGGAGGGCATCGAGCGGATGATCGAGAGCGGCCGGTACTGCGCCGACATCATCGTGCAGATCATCGCGGCGCGGGCCTCGCTGCAGGCGGTGGCCAAGGTGCTGCTCAAGGACCACCTCAAGGCCTGCCACGCCGAGGCGATGAAGAACGGCGGCGCCACGGCCGACGAGATGTACCAGGAACTGCTCGAACTGGTCTCCAAGATGGCGCGCTAGCCGGCGCGGGGCGCCGGAACGTGCGTCCTTGCTCTGATCCGGGCTCGGCCCGTGACGATCCGGTGGCGCAGGGCGGCCGGCCGCTTCGCCGCGGGGAGCGCCCTCGCACGCACAGGCCGAACGCGGCCGGGGCGCGGGCTGGTGCGCGGGCCGGGGCGGTCGCGGCCACATATTGCAAATCGCGCCGGATTGTCGCCGCTCCTTGTACCATACTGGGGTATAGTCATATACCACTATGGGGTATTTGCCGGCGGTCCGGGATCCTTGTGGTGTTCGGCGGCGTCGGCCTGGGCGCCCGGGCGGGCGGGCCGCCAGAAGGGCTCGGAATGATCGGCAACAACACGGGCCGGAACGCGACACCGGGCACGTCCGCGACGGAGCCGGCGGGGCGCGTGGCGGGCGGCGTCAGCGCGGCGGCGCTCGCGGGAAACCTGCGGAAGATCCGGCACGCCATGGTGCAGGCCGAAGGGATCGAACGCATGATCCTCGATGGCCGGTACTGCGCCGACGTCATCGTTCGGATCAACGCGGTGCGCAGCACGCTGAGGGTTGTGGCCAAGGCGCTCCTGAGGGACCACCTGGCGATCTGCCACGCCGCGGCGCTGAGCAACGGCGGGACCAAGGAGCACGACATGTACGGCGAGTTGCTGGACCTGGCGTCGAAGATGGAGAAATGACCGCGCGCCCGGGCGAATCGAGCAGCTCCTGCCGCGCACGAATCTGACGACGCGCGCCCTGTCGCGCACGGCCCCCCCTGAAGGGGGCGTCTGGCGAAAGTCGGCGCCCCCGATTGTGCGGTCGCGAGCCCCGGCGGCCCGGGGACAGAGGGAGAGCGGCCCGTGATCGACGGGCCGAACCGGTCCCCCACCGATGGGGCGTGTGGCGAAAGCCCGCGTCTCAATCTTTGTTCCCAGGTCCGGTGACGAGCCTCGCGGCTCGCGACGCCGTGCCATCCTGCCACGGGCACCTTGCCCGCGGCCACACTTTCACGCACAGGAGTTTCACTTCCATGACCCGCAACTCACGCCGTGCCCGGCAGGCCACACCCGCTTCGGCCCCGGTTCGTTTGGTGCTTGCCGCGATGTTCGTGCTTGTCGTGGCCGCGGCCGCGTGCAGCACCACCGAGGGGTTCGGCAAGGACGTCAAGGACCTCGGAGGCGGGATCGAGAAGAGCGCCGCGGACAACAAGTGACTCGTGTTGCGGCCCCGGCCGGAGCCGCCGGTCGCCTGGAGTTTCCCATGCGTCTTGCCATCGGACCTGCGCTCGTCGTTCTCGGCATTGTGCTGGTGATCTTCGGCATCAACGCGTCGCAGTCGCTGGGCTCCGACGTCTCGCGGTTCTTCACGGGCAACCCGACCGACCGTGCCGTGTGGCTGTTGATCGGCGGAGGGCTTGCCATCGTCGTCGGGCTGGGCGCCGGGGTCGTGACGTTGAGATCGAAGCGGGCGTGACCGCCGATCGCCCGTTCGCTTGAACACGTCTATCAGAAAGGGGCCGATATGTTGGGCACAATTCTGCTGGTGGTTCTGATTCTCATGCTGATCGGGTCGTTGCCGTTGTACCCGCACAGCCGCAAGTGGGGGTACGGCCCCTCGGGAGGGTTGGGGCTGCTCGTGGTCATCATCATCGTGCTGCTGCTGCTCGGTCGCCTCTGAGCACCGGCCGACGGTTTGGGCGATACGCGCATGGTTTGGAGGAAGGGCACGCCAGGCCGGCCCGGCGTGGGGCGTTGTCGCGTGGGGCGCGGCAGATGTTCGGGGCCGGGTTGTGGGGTGGTCGTGGCGCGGCGCGTGTGGCCCGTCGTTGCGGACGGGACTCGCCGCACGTGCCTTTACTCGCCCCCCCGCCCCAGTTAGCATCCTTGCATGAAGACCCGAAACAGCTTCCGTGCCGGCGTGCTCCGGGCGATCGTCGCGGCCGGGGTGGTCGGGGCGGCGGTTCCCGCCATGGCCCAGTTTCAGTCCGACGACGCCGGGGCCGAGGGTGTTTCCCCGCCGCGGCCGGGCAAGGCTGACGACTCGGCGCCGCTGGTGATGACATACCTGGTGGGGATCGTGCTGCTGGGGGCGGCTGTCGGTGCGAACCTGATTCCGCCGAAACGCGGGCACCAGGACTGACGTCCGTGCGAATCGCGTGCGGGCGGAGGGCGCGCTGACCGGACGGGCCCCGCCGTCGAGCGTCCCGCGCGCGGGACGCGGAAAGGCGAACCATGGGACAGGTGCTTCAAGACGCGTCGTGCCGGCGTTTGCTGTGGATCAACGGATCAATGCTGGCGGCGCTGGCGGTGCTGTTCGTGCTGCCGGCGGGGGCCCAGAACGCCACGCCGGGGGGGCGGGCCCGGGGCGAGTACACCATGATCTCGGGCAAGACGAGCGTGGGGGGGAACAGCGCGGTGTTCATCCTTGATTCGGTGAATCAGGAGATGATCGCCCTGCGATGGGATTCGTCGCGGCGTTCGTTCGCGGGGCTGGGGTACCGCAGCCTCGATGCGGACTCGAAGATCCAGCCGGGCCGTTGAGGAGGACTCCATGAGCACGGCACAGGGCTTTCTGCGGGGTTCGGGGGTGCGGGCGCTGCTGACGGGCACGGCCGTGGTGGCAGCGGGCCTGCTGGTCGTTCAGGCCGCGGCACGCGTGCCGCAGATCGGCGGCAACTCCTCGGCGCGGACGGGCATGGTGAGCCAGACGGGCCCGTTCACGATCATGACGAGCGACGCGGGGAACGAGGACATCGTGGTGGTGCTGGACAACCGCAACGAGCAGATGATGGTGTACAAGGTCGAGAACAGCCAGTCGCTGCAGCTTTTTCAGAAGCTGGCGCTGCCTCGGCTGTTCCTGGACGCCAAGGCCCGGGCGGCAGGCAAATGATGAAGGGGTGGGGGGTGAGGGCCGCGGTCCCTTGCGGACCGTCTAGACTTCCACCCCGTCGGTTTCCCCTGACTACGCCCGTTCGATCCAACACATGCCAATCGTTCCTCTTCCCCAGTTTGAAGCCGACCTCGCCCAGCTCGAGGAGGAGGATCGCAAGGTCTACGAGGCGCTCAAGGCGCCCAAGACGCTGGTGGTGCGGTTTGGGTGCATGAAGCTGGTGGGCGAGTTCCCAGCGGACGGCTCGATCAAGCCGGGGTGCGGGAGCAAGCTGGTCTGCCGCACACACCGCGGGACGGAATTGTGCGAGATGCTGACGAGCACCTGCCCCAACAGCGGGTGCTCGAAGAGCGTGTCGCGCAAGGACATGCTTGGGTACATCGAGAACTCCGGGGGGCGAGACTACCCGTTCTTTACGGAGGGGCGGGTGCTGCGCCTGGCGACGCCCGAGGACCTGGACAGGCAGAACGCGATCGAGCAGTCCAAGCATGAGCTGACGATGAACGGTCGGCGGCGCGTCGAAGAGCTCGGGCTGCGGATGAAGATGGTCGACGCCGAGCCGCTCCTGGGCGGCGAGCGGGTGACGTTCTACTACTCGTCGGAAGAGCGGGTTGATTTCCGCGAGCTGATCCGGCTGCTCTCAAACGACGTGCACACGCGGGTCGAGTTGCGCCAGGTCGGGGCCCGCGACGAGGCCCGCCTGACGGCCGACTACGAGAAATGCGGGCAGTACTGCTGCTGCAAGAACTTCCTGAAGGTGCTCAAGCCGATCTCGATGAAATCGGCGAAGGTGCAGAAGGCGACGCTGGACCCGCTGAAGATCTCGGGGCGGTGCGGCAGGCTGATGTGCTGCCTGCGGTACGAGGACCAGACGTACGAAGACCTCAAGAAGAATCTGCCGCGGAAGAAGAGCCGCGTAGGCACGCCCGAGGGCGACGGGATGGTGATTGACGGGCAGATCCTGACGCAGCTGGTGCTGGTGCGGCTGGACGGGCTCGACAAGGACGGGAAGTTCCGCGACGTGGCGGTGCCGGTTGAGAACCTCGAGGCGCCCAAGAGCCTGACGCCGCCGCCGATGCCGGCCATGCCGCAGCCCGGGGAGATGCGTCCGATGGGGCGCGACACCGGGCCGCGGCGCGATGCCGCGCCGCGGGAGATCGGCGCCCGCGTGGGCGGAGGACGTGAAGGTGGGCGGGAGGGTGGTCGGGACGGGGGCCGCGAGGGTGGAGGTCGCGAGGGTCGAGATCGGCGCGACGGCGGACCGCGTCCGGCCCGTCCGGCGGGGCCCGATCGACCGCAGGAACGAAGGCCCGCACCGCCGCAGGCACCGATGCCGCGGCCTGCTGCGCCGCCGCCGCCAGCTCGCGACGAGGTTGACGATCTGGACGACATCGAGACCGACTACGGCGACGGGCCGGCACCCAGCGGTCCTCCCGCGAGCGGGACCGGACCGCAGCGGCCCGGGCAGCCTGGCTCACCGCAGGGCGGCGACGACGAATCGCGCCGGCGCCGGCGGAGGCGCAGGCGTCGGCGGGGCGGGGGTGGTGGCGGAGGAGGGGGCGGGGGAGGACCGCCGGCTCCCGGCGCCTGATCTTCCCGCTATCGTTCGCCCACATGGCCACCTCCGGGACCGCATCCACGCCGCACCCTTCCACCGAATCGACCGTGAAGGAGACGATCACGTCGATCGTGATCGCGTTCGTGGTGGCGTTCGTGTTCCGCGGCTTTGTGCTCGAGCCGTTCCTGATCCCGACGGGGTCCATGGCGCCGACGCTGATGGGCGCGCACATGCGGTTCACGGGCCCGGACACCGCGTACTCGTGGGCGGTGGGGCCGTGGTCGATGGTGGACTCGCAGACGCCCGAGCGTGTGCAGCGCGACCCGGCCGGCGGGCCGGTGGTGGTGCACGATCCGATGTCGCGCGAGGAGCTGCGCGAGCCGGGCGTGCTCAGCCGCGCCGGCGACCGGATCTTCGTGCTCAAATCGCTGTACAACGTCTTTGATCCGCGCCGGTACGAGGTGATCGTCTTCAAGAACCCCAGCAACCCGCAGGAGAACTACATCAAGCGCCTGGTGGGGCTGCCGGGGGAGCAACTGGCGATCGTGGACGGGGACATCTTTGCGCGCAAGATCGCGGAGCTTCCGCCGTCAGCGCCAAGGGGCGGCGCGGAGTCGTGGGGCGATGAAGGCTGGCGGATCGCGCGCAAGCCCGAGCGCGTGCAGCACTCGGTGTGGCAGCCGGTGTTCGACAGCCGCTACACGCCGCTGACGTCTCTGGGCGGCGGGAGTTCCTCGTTTCACTCGCCGTGGCAGGGCGGCAAGGGATGGGAGATCGACGGGAAGCAGATCTACGCGTTCACGGGGTCGGGGCGGACGAGCCTGGCGTGGGACCCGGCATGGGCCATCAACGATTTCTGCCCGTACAACGAGACGTCGCCGAGGAACCGCCAGCGCGCATTCTTCCCGGTGTCGGACGTTCGCGTGGGGCTGGCGATCAAGCCGGGCGCGGCGGGGCAGTCGGTGGCGTTCGACCTGCGGGCGCGGCGCCAGGAGTTCAGGGCCGAAATCTCCGGCACCCGCGCGGTCCTCATGATGCGCCCGGCCCCGCCCACCGGAGAGGCCGACGGGGCGTGGACCACCGTGGATGAGAAGACCCTGGCGCACGAGATCCCCGCGGGCGAGTTCACCGACATTGAGTTCTGGCACGCGGACCAGACTCTGAGCCTGTACGTGCGCGGCGAGCGCGTGGCGTACGCCGAGTACAACTGGACTCCCGCGCACCGGCTCGAGTCGACGCTTGGCTTTGGCGTGAGCGAGGCCGTGAGTGGAAAGCCCGAGCAGGCGCCCGTGGCCACCCCCGCGGCGTACCAGCCGCCGGCGCTTCGGATTGACTTTGACGGCGGGAGCTTTGACGTGGCCCGCGTGTCGGTGGCCCGCGACCTGTTCTATCAGCCCAGCGGCGGCAGCCCGTTCCAGATCGCCTTCGGCGCGACGCCCGAGCGGATGCCGGAGCTGACGCCGGACCAGTTCTTCGTGTGCGGCGACAACAGCCCCGCGAGCCTGGATGCACGCCTGTGGGACCGCGTGGACCCGTGGATCAAGGCCCAGGTCGACCCGACGATCGGCGTGGTGAACCGCGACCTGCTGGTGGGGCGCGCGTTCTTCGTGTACTTCCCGGCACCGGTGCCCGTGAAGGGGCTGTGGATGCCGGACTTCGGGCGGTTGCGCTTCATCTGGTGAGCGGCGCGAACCGCACGCATCACTCGCCGTCGAGCTCGACGATGTGGCACGCGTCGAGGCCGCGCTTCATCAGGTACTTCTGGTGGTAGTCCTCGGCCTTGTAGAAGGTCGCGGCGGGCTCGATGGCGGTGACGACCGGGCGCTTCCAGCGGCGGCTGGCGTCGAGGGCCTGCTTGGATTTCTCTGCCGCCGCCTTCTGCTCGGGGGTGTGATAGAAGACGACGGAGCGGTACTGCGTGCCGTAGTCGGGCCCCTGACGGTTGAGCGTGGTGGGGTTGTGGCACTTGAAGTACACGTCGAGGAGCTGGTCGTAGCTGACCTTGGCGGGGTCGTAGGAAACCTGGACGACCTCGACGTGCCCGGTCTGGTCGGTGCAGACGTCGTGGTAGGTGGGATCGCGGAGCGTGCCGCCCTCGTAGCCCACGGCGGTGTCGATAACGCCGGGGGTCTTGCGGAAGACTTCCTCGACCTGCCAGAAGCAGCCGGCGCCGAAGGTGGCGGTGGCCATGGTTTGCGTCTCCGTGGGCGATGCGGGGGGATTCACAGGAGTTTGAGGCGTGGTTGCGGCGGGCCGACCCGGGGAAGCGGCAGGAGTAGGCGTGGATGTGGTGACCGTCCGGCCCTCGGGGCGGGATTCGCAGGCTGCAAGCCCGAAGGCCAGCACCGCGACGAGCAAGATTCGGCCGCCGTGAGCGGGGGTGTGCATGTTGCCTCCATTGATCATTCGTTGAGTTTGATGCCACGGAGGCGGCGAGAGTCACTTGGAATCACGAATCCGAACGGTGGTCTCCTCGACCACCCAGAGCCTGCCGGCCAGGGGTTCGGTTCGAAGCAGGGGGAGAGCACCTTCCACCGCGCGGAGGACGCCCGCCTTGTCCTGACACGCCACCCGCACGAGGACGATCCCGGCGTGACTCCCCGGCGGGTAGGAGCGAATATCGCCGAAATCGGTGTCGAGCGTCATGATCGCCCGGTCCTCGCGCTTGCAGACCTCGAAGATGAATTGGTCCGGTCGCCCGCCGTGCGATTGATCCAGGACTGTCGCGGCATCGTGGCCGTGCGCTCGAAGCAGGCCGCGCAGTTCGACCGGGAGATTCTCGTCGATCTTGAATTTCATCAAGCCGCGTGGGGAGTGTGTGGGATGATCCGTTCGCGCGCCAATTCGGCCGCGTACGCGATGGCGGCCCGGATGTGCGTTGTGTTCAGGGAGGGGTAGCTCTTGAGGATCTCGGCCTCGGGCACGCTCGCGGCGAGATTGTCGAGGATCACGGAAACCATGACCCGCGTTCCCTTGATGCACGCCTTGCCGTGGCAGATGGAGGGGTCGGTAGAGATGTGCTGGCGCCAATCCATTCGAAGAATCATATGACTGGTGGGCGCGTCCGTCTCTTTGCTCGTCTTCGTGCGTACCTCCAACCGGTGAACATCGCCACTAGCACGACGGGCATCCACAACGGCAGCCAGAGGCCGGCTCCTGAGCGCGGAAGCCATCGAATCCCGCCGGGCGCAAGGATGGGCGTCCAACCAGAGCCCATGTACCGTTGGCGGGCGGCCTGTTGGTCCTGCGGGTAGGTCACAAATCCGACACCGCCTTCCCAGACCTCGAAGTGGAAGGCCCCGCTCGGCGCGGTGTAGCTGATCCCGAAAAAGAGGCTCGCCAGGAAGATCGACAACGACGCGGCAAGGGCGAGTGCGGACCATTGCATAGGGGTTCCTTCCGCCGCGCCTCTGCGCTCGAACGCAATACTCTACGGCCGAACGACCCGCCCGATGCCCGGCCAATAATCGCCCGCCCATGTTCAGCCCCATCGAAGACATCCTCGCCGACCTCCGCGCCGGGCGCATGGTCGTCCTGACCGACGATGAGAACCGCGAGAACGAGGGCGACCTCGTCCTGCCCGCGCAGTTCGTCACACCCGAGGCGATCACGTTCATGCTCTCGGTGGCGCGCGGGTACCTGTGCCTCTCGCTCACCAGCCAGGACTGCGACCGGCTCGACCTGCACCCGCAGAGCGCGGTCAACACCACGCAGCGCGGCACGGCGTTCACGGTCTCGATCGACGGGCACCCGCGCCACGGGTTCACGACCGGTGTCTCGGCGCGCGAGCGGGCCAAGTGCATCCAGATGCTCATCGACCCGCGGTCCACGCCCGCGGACTTCGTGCGGCCCGGGCACATCAACCCGCTGCGCTCGCGCGACGGGGGCACGCTGGTGCGCACGGGCCAGACCGAAGGGTCGCTGGACCTGTGCCGCCTGGCGGGCCTGTACCCCGGCGCGTGCATCATCGAGATCATGCGCGACGACGGCGAGATGGCCCGCCTGCCGGACCTCAAGAAGCTGTGCATGGCGCACGGGCTCAAGATCTGCTCGGTGGCGCAGATCATCCAGCACCGGCTGGCGCGCGAGTCGCTGGTGCGGAGGATGGCGCCCGCGGAGGGGCAGCCGCTGCGGACGCGCCACGGCACATTCAACCTGATCGCGTACGAAAGCCTGGTGGACCCGCTGCCGCACCTGGCGCTGACGGTGGGGGATGTCGGGCGTGTTTCGGCCGCCGCGAGTTCCACGACCATCGGCGCGGAACGGCCGACGCTGGTGCGCATGCACCGGCGCGGCCTGCTGGGCGATGTGTTCGGGGACCTTGACTCCTCGCGCGACGGGGCGACCTCCGACCTGCTGCACGCGGCGATGAAGGCAATCCAGAAGGAAGGACGCGGGGCGATCGTGTACCTCCGTCCCGAGGGGGTCGGCGATGCGCTCGACCAGCGGCTGCTGGCGATCCGGCGCGGCAGCTTCGGCTCGGGCGACGACTCCCCAGACCTCACCCACCCGCAGGGTCCCGGAGGAACTTCGATCCCGATGCCCCATCGGGACTTTGGCATCGGCGGGCAGATTCTTCGAGACCTCGGCGTCTCGAAAATGCGCCTGCTCACCAACAGCACCACGGCGATGCCGGGGTTGGAGGCGTTCGGCCTCGAGATCGTGGAGCGTGTGCCGCTGGCGACCGGCTGACGGACCGATACGTGGTGGGAATCCATGTGCGGATACGCTGTCGGTGGGCGGTAAATAGATGGGATGTTTGGGCCGTGATTGGTATTGTTGTGGAACCGCGGTTGGTAGGGGCCGTCCAACCGCGTGATCGCTGAACATGTCACAAGCCAAACGGCTTTCCAAGGAGTGTTTCAAATGAAGGCGTCTATCGCGTTGACCGTTGTTGCCGCCGCGTGCCTCTCTGTGGGCGCGCTGGCCCAGAACGAGCAGAAGTCCGGTGTGACCCCCAAGTCGTTCAAGCTCCAGGATCAGCTAAAGGCGAATGAAGAAGCTAAGAAGGCGCAGGAAGCTACCCGGAAGGCGATCGAGAACGACCCCGCCATGAAGAAGTGGGTCGAGTACTCAACGCCGGGCGAGCCACAGAAACGCATGGAGGCACTGGTCGGGCAGTGGGACGGAGAGGTCACCATGTGGATGGCCCCCGGTGCGCCCGAGCAGACTTCCACGACCAAAGCCACGATCAAGATGGAACTGGGCGGGCGCTACCTCCGCGCCACCCACGAGGGCGTGTTCATGGGCTTGCCCTTCAACGGCACCTCGGTGTGGGGCTACAACAACCTCCGCAAAGAGTACGAGAGCACTTGGATCGACAACATGGGCACGGGCATCATGTACTCGACCGGCCAGTGCGACAGCACCGGGAAGGTGTTCACGTTCACCGGCGAGGCCGACGACTTCGACACCGGCAAGAAAGTCAAGGAGCGGAGCGTGACCACGGTCGCGGGTGCCGACTCGTGGAAGATGGAGATGTTCCGGCCCGGCCCCGACGGCAAGGAATACAAGACGATGGAGATCAACTACCACCGCCTGGGCACCGCGGCGGGCGGCGGACTGAAGCGCTCCGGGCAGGCCCCCGCGGCCGGCAAGAAAGACCCGGTCAAGGACACCGACAAGCCGGCCACGCCGCAGCCCACTGCTCCGAAGTGAGCGGGGCTTCTCGATGTTTGCCACACCAGCGCGGCGCCCTTCCCCGGGCGCCGCGTTTTTTGTTGAGCGAGGACAACGGGGCGCCGCGCAGGCTGCTGGGACCGCCGCGATTCGCATAACCTGACCGCATGCAACCGCTGCTTGTCGGGCTCGATCTGGGCACCTCGTCCGTCAAGGCGATCACCATCGACGTCGCCGGGCGGGTGGTCGCGAGCGCCTCACGCTCGTACCCCTTGAGCCGGCCGCGCCCGGGGTGGTCGGAGCAGGATCCCAAGGATTGGTGGGAGGCATCAGCGGCGGCGCTGGTCGAACTGGTAAACGGCGGCGTCGATCCCGCTCGCGTGGCGGGGATCGGGCTCAGCGGGCAGATGCACGGGCTGGTCCTTCTGGACGGGCGGGCGCGGGAGCGGCAGGCTTCGGACTGCGCAGCGCTGCGGCCGGCGATGCTGTGGAACGATCAGCGCACCGGCGCCCAGTGCGCCGCGATTGAGCGGGCGGCGGGCGGGCGGCGGAAGCTGGTGGAGATGGTGGGGAACGCGGCGCTGCCGGGGTTCACCCTGCCCAAGATCCTGTGGCTGCGCGAGCACGAGCCGGAGACCCTGAAGCGTGCCGCGCACGCGGTGCTTCCCAAGGACTTCGTTCGGCTGAAGCTGACGGGCGAACTGGCCACCGACGTGGGCGACGGGGCGGGGACGCTCCTGTTCGATGTCGATGCGCGCCGGTACAGCGCTCGCGCGCTCGAACTTTTTTCGATCAGCCCTTCGCTCTTTCCGGGCGCCGTCGAATCGGCGGTGGTGTGCGGCGGGCTTACGACTTTGGCGGCATCGCAGACCGGGCTCCGCGCCGGCACGCCGGTGGTCGCGGGCTCGGGGGACAACCAGGCGGGCGCGATCGGCGCGGGGGTGGTGAAGCCGGGCATGGTGCTGGCGACGCTCGGGACGAGCGGCGTCATCTACGCGCACGCGGAGCGGGCGTGGCGCGATCTCCCGCCCGGAGCGCCCGACGAACTGTGCGGCAGGCTGCACACGATGTGCGCCGCCGACGGCGATGCCAAGCGTGCCGGGTCGTGGTCGGTGACGGGGTGCATGCTCAGCGCGGCGGGGAGCCTGCAGTGGGCGCGGGACACGCTGTTCCCGGGCGAGTCGTTCGAGACACTCATCGATGAGGCATCGCGCATCTCCCCGGGTTGTGCCGGGCTGGTTTTCCTGCCGTATCTGACGGGCGAGCGCTGCCCGCACCCGGACCCCGATGCCCGCGGCGGGTGGATCGGGCTGACCTCGCGTCACACACGCGGGCACCTGGTGCGCGCCGTGCTCGAGGGCGTGACGTTTGCGATGGGACAGATTCTGGATCTGGTGCGCGGCGCGGGCGTGCCGGTCCAGCGCGTGCGGCTGGGCGGGGGCGGGGCAAAGTCGGAGCTGTGGCGCCAGATGCAGGCCGATGTGTACGGCGCGCCCGTGGCACTGACCAACACGGAGGAAGGACCGGCGCTGGGGGCGGCGCTTCTGGCCGGGGTGGGCGCCGGGGTGTGGCCGAGTGTGGAGCGCGCCTGCGCGGCAACGATCACCGAGACGCTGGTGGTGGCGCCTTCCGGCAACGCGGAGCGGTACGCGCCGGCGCGGAAGGTGTTTGAACGGCTGTACTCGGAGCTTCGCGGGTCCAATTCGGCGCTGGCGGAGGTCGACCGGGCATCGTGAGGTCGGGAGCAGCGGGCACAACGCGGCCGACCCGCGATTCATAGAATGGTGACCACCAACCCGAGGGTCACCATGCGCACCACACTCGCCTGCCTTTCCGTCGTTTCTCTGCTCACGCTCGCCGGGTCGCCGGCCTGCCTGCTCCACGCGGGCGAGGTTCCGGCTGCCGCGCAGCCGCAGGGCAGCGCCCGGGCCTCGCTCGAACGGTTCTTCAAGATCCGCGCCCCGGGCATGGTGACGCTGGCGCCCGACGGTTCGCTGTACGTGCGCGACTGGCCCGACGGGATCAACCAGCTGTATCGCATCCCCAAGGAAGCGGTCGGCGTTCCGGGCGAGGCGCTGCCCAAGTCGGCGGTGCGCCTGACGGACTACAAGGACGGGCTCGCGGGCTACTCGCTCTCTGAAGACGGCACCAAGGTGCTGCTGCAGTTTGCCTCCGGAGGCAACGAGAACTACCAGATCTCGCTGCTGGACCCCGCGGCCAACGGGGGCAAGGGCGCGATCACGCCGCTGCTCGCCAACCCTAAGGTGCAGTACGCGGTGAACGGCTGGCTGCGCGACGGCTCGGGCTTCCTGTTCACGGGCAACGATGAAAGCCCCAACGACTTCTACATCTACCGCTGGGACTTTGCGGCCAACGGCGGAAAGGGCGCGGCAACGAAGATCCTGGGGCGCGAAGGAAGCTGGTCGTCGCACGGCGTCACGAACGACGCGTCGCGCTTCCTGGTGGCCCGCTACATCTCGGCGAGCCAGAGCGAGTGCTACGAGCTGACGCCGTCGGCCGGCGGCGCCCCGGCGCTGAAGGACATCTCGGTCCGCAACGACAAGGGCGAGCTCGCTTCGACCGAGATCATCGGGTACCTGCCCGGCGAGAAGAGCGTGCTGCTCAAGAGCGATGTGGAGAATGGGATCACGCGCCTGTTCGTGCGCGACCTGGCCACCGGCACGCTCTCCAAGCCGCTGCCGAATCTCGACAAAAACGAGGTGGATTCTGCCTCGATCAACCACGAGAAGGACCTCCTGGTGGTAGTCACCAACGAGGACGGGTACGGCGTGCTGCACGCGTACCAGCTGCCGACGTTCGAGGAGGCGGCCCTGGCGCCGATCGAGAAGGGCGTCGTGTCGGTCTCGGACCTGCAGGGCCGGACGATCGTGTACTCGCTGAGCAACGCGCGGACGCCGGGGGTGTGCTACTCGTACACCGTGCCCGACCCCAAGGGCGCCAAGGACGCCGTGAGCGCGACGATGCTGCTGCAGAAGCCCAAGCAGGCGCACCAGGTGACGTTTGCGGACACGCAGGGCTTGGAGCTGGACAAGCTGCCCCTGCCGATGCTCGTGAAGTACAAGAGCTTCGACGGCGTCGAGATCCCGTCATTCCTGTGGCTGCCGCCGGGCTACTCGAAGGCGTCGGGAAAGACGATCCCGTTCGTGGTGAACTACCACGGCGGGCCCGAGGGGCAGTTCCGCCCGAGCTTTGATCGCACGACGGAATACCTCACGACGCGCGGCTACGGCGTGCTGCAGCCCAACGTGCGTGGCTCGACGGGGTACGGGCGCGACTTCCTCATGATGGACGACTACAAGAAGCGCTGGGATAGCGTCAAGGACGGTGTCGAAGGGGCGCGGTGGCTCATCAAGGAGGGCTATGCCGCGCCGGGCAAGATCGCGACGTACGGCGGCAGCTACGGCGGCTTCATGTCGGTGGCGTGCCTCGTCGAGGACGGCTCGAGCGACAAGCCCGTCTTCGGCGCCGGGATCGACGTCGTCGGCATCGTGAACATGAAGACGTTCCTGGAGCAGACTTCGGGCTACCGCCGCAAGCTCCGCGAGGTCGAGTACGGCCCGCTCACCGACCCCGAGTTCCTGAAGAGCGTGTCGTCGCTCGAGAAGATCGACAAGATCAAGGTGCCGATGTTCATCGCCCACGGCCTGAACGACCCGCGCGTGCCGGTGGGCGAGGCGATGCAGCTGGCGGTCGGCCTGCAGGAACGCGGCTACGACCCCGAGCTGTTCTTCGCGCCCGACGAAGGGCACGGCTTCCAGAAGCTGCGGAACCGGCTGATCTTCGCGGAGCGGATGGTGCGGTTCCTGGACAAGAACATCAAGGGGAACTGAAGAAGGGGTTTCTCGCCGAGGCGCGGAGAACGCGGTGGGGGGTCTATGAGCACAGATCCGAGCGCCTATTCCGGCTCTGCGCCCCCTGCGCCTCCGCGAGAGGCGCTGAACCGGATCACCGGGATCGTGCTCGATGCCGCGATCCAGATCCATCGCGAGCTCGGCCCCGGTTTGCTCGAATCGGTGTACGAAGCCGTGCTCGCCCACGAACTCCGCAAGCGCGGCGTGCACGTCGACACGCAGGTGCCCATCCCCGTCCAGCGTGACGGAGTGCGGCTGGAGATCGGCTTTCGAGCCGACCTCGTTGCCGATCGGGCGGTGGTCGTCGAGATCAAGAGCATCGAAGCGGTGGCGCCCGTTCACAAGAAGGTGCTTCTGACGTATCTGCGGCTCATGGACTTGCGGGTCGGCCTGCTCATCAACTTTGGAGTTGATGTTCTCAAGGACGGGGTAACGCGGATTGTGAATCAGTTCTGAGAGGGCGGGGAGGTTCTCGCGGAGGCGCGGAGAACGCAGCGGGGGATCAGACAGGAAGAATCAGCCTCTCGTCTTCCCTGCGCCCTCCGCGCCTCCGCGAGAAGCCTCCTGTTCTTTCCCGCATCCGCGCCGGGGCGCCGAAGCGTACAGTTCTGTTGATCCGTAAGGATCGAAAGGGGTGTACGCATGTCTCCCTCCCCGCGCAGGCATGAACGCCCCTCGATGTTCGAAAGCCTGGAATCCCGCACGCTGTTGGCGGCCTTTGTGGGTGTACCGATCTCCGATGCGCCGGCGGACATCACGGGGGCCAACGGGAATCACACCATCTTTTTCACATCGCCCCGCAGCCCTAGCTCCGGCGGAATCTCGACGCAACAGGTGCAGATCGATGGGCAGTGGCATCGCGTCGCCGACCTCCCGGGGTTCGGTCACAGCTCGTTGCTTTCCGCCGCGGACAACTCGGGGCGCCTTGCCGGGTTCACGCCCGGCTCGGGCGGTACGGAGTGGTTCTTCGTGATCAACGGGGTTCGAACGACCCTGGCGGACTCGATTACCAGCTGGGTGGGCGTTGCCGGCGATCCGTCCAAGATGGCGGTTGATGAGATCGCCGACAACGGCTGGTCCCTGCTCATTCAGGACTACCGCTCGACACCCGATCAGCGCACATGGACGTGGCGCCTTAAGGACGGCACGGCGACGTTTCTTGGAAAGTTCTCGGGCACGATCAACGATCTGGGCACCGTGCTCCCGCAGGACGCCGGGACACAGGACGAGATTCCTCGCGTGCTCTTCCTTGCCGACGGCACACAGGTTCCGATCCCGGGTCTGGGCAACTACGCCGTGTTTGGCCTGGGAATCGTGCTGAGCGACGACAACACGCTGGCGTGGCTCGACAGCAACGCGACCGGGATCGGGATGAAGACCTGGAAGAACGGAACGATCGATTATGTGCGCTTCTGGGATCCCGACCCCTACATCATGGGCGTCACGGTGTTTCGGGAGGCCATGGGCCTGAACACCGAGGGACGCTTCCTGGGCCGGGTCCGAATCGGTTCGAAGTACGGTGATGGCCCCCCGTCCTACTTCCTCTACGACCCCGCGGCGGGCGTCCACTACCTCACGGACATCAGCTGGGGGACCGGATTCTTCAGCCCCGCCTTTCACACCGATGCCGTTCGGCTCAGCAACGACAACACCATCACGATGTCAAACGGGGTGCTCGCGCCCATCGGCGATGCGGAGCCGTGGCTCGCTCGCGACGGCACGCCGCTGACGGCCGGGGCGTCTGAAGGTCTCACCGTTTTTGGTGGTATCAACAAGTTTGGCGACGCGGTCGTGTTCACGCGCTCGGGGTCGCAATGGGACGGACATCGCGTCGTCGGCGAAGACCCCCTTCACCCGCCGGCCAGCCCGCAAACGGACATCAAGAGTGTGCTGGCCTACCTCGATCCGGTGGACGGTGCTGCGCAGGTTTTTGTCATCACCTCCACGAGGGTGCTTCGAGATCGTGTTCCTACCACGCGGGGCGATGCCGCGTACGTAACCGCGCTCTTCCTTAACACCGGGTGGACGTACCCGGTCGACCATACGACGCTCTTTGTCTCGACGGATCACCGGGTGCAGCTCGCCGGCACCGACGCCGACGGCGATCTCGTGCTTTTCTACGAGCGCGATCCCGATACGCCGGCACATACGGCGACCTGGCGCTTCGCCAATCTCACTGCCGACCACCTCGAAGCGAACGGCAAGACCTTCGCTCCAGTCGCATCGGGCCTCACCGCGTTCGTCTCCCCGTGGGGCGCGATGCACATCGCCTACCTCGACAGCGCGGGCGACGTGCAGGTCGTCTGGTGGGCGCCGGGTCTGACGTACTGGACTACCGACAACCTCAGCCAGATCGCCGGTGCCGCGCCGCTGCACGGGTCGCTCACCTCGTACGTCACGGCGTGGAACGGGCTCAACGTCGCGGGCACCGATGCCGACGGCAACCTGGTCGCGTTGTGGTGGGTGCCGCAGTTCGGGTCGGTGTGGAAGTACGAGCGCTACGTTGGCGACGGCGCGGCAAAGCTCGGTGCAGGTTCGCTCACCTCGTTCGTCACGCCGTGGGGATCGCTCAACGTGGTCGGGCTGGACGCAACGACGCGCGCGATCACCGTGTACTGGTGGACGCCCGCGACCAACGAGTGGCGGGTTGAGCCCATCGCGGTCGCGGGTGGTGCTTCCAGCATCACCGCCCGATCGGCGCCCGTGGCCGCGACGCCCACGCCAGACGGCCTGCTGCAGATCTTCTTCACCGGCGAAGACCTGCACATGGACCGGCTGTACTGGACGCCCGGCGACGGCGCGGCATGGAACTTTGAGGATGTCAGCGCGGCGGTGTGACGGCAGCGCCTGCGTGCCACGGTTTGCAGTGCCTCTGCAAACCGTGCGGTTCGCCGCGTGGACATCAAAACACGGTTTGCGGAGGAACCGCAAACCCTGGCACGTCAGAGAATCACGTCCACGCACCCAGCCGCGCCGAGCACGCAGCTCACCACGCCGTTCACGGTGAAAAACGCCATCTCCAGCCCCGCCTTGCCGCGCCGGGCGAGGATGGCGTGCTCGGTGATCAACAGAACTCCGACGAGCCCCGCCGCGGCAGCGAAAACAGGGCCAAAACGCGGTTCGACGCGCCACGCCAGAACAAGCGCTCCGAACGCCGCGGCGTGCAGCCCGCGGCTGATCCAGATGGCAGCGTTCACGCCCAAGCGAGAAGGAATGCTCCAGAGTTTCTCCGCGCGATCCACGTCGACATCCTGCAGCGCGTAGATCACGTCAAACCCCGCGACCCAGAGTAGAACCATGAGGGCCAGGAGCCACAGCGCCGGAGTGTGCGCGAGCGCGCCGGGATCGATGGCGATTGCCGCGGCAACCGGCGAGGCGGCGAGCGCGCCCCCGAGGAAAACATGGCACAGCCACGTGAATCGCTTGGTGAACGAGTAAAACGCGATCCACGCCAGCACGGGCTCGGCAAGGATCAGCGGCCACGGGTTCCTGAAGGCGAACCAGAAGGCCGAGCACGCGCCGACGAACAGGAGGTTGCACCCGACCAGCACGGCAATGCCGCGAGAGCGCGTGAGGCGACCCGAGGCGAACGCGCGGCGGGCGGTGCGCGGGTTGCGGGCGTCGATGTCGCGGTCGGCGAGGCGGTTGACGACCATGGCCCAAGTGCGGGCGATGACCATGCACATGACGACGAGTGCGAGCTGCCCGCCGAAGCGGGGCCACGGGGCATCGGTCTGCCGCGCGAGGAACGCGCCCAGCACCGCAAAGGGCAGGGCAAAGACCGAGTGCGCAAGCTTGATGTCGGCGCCGACGGCGCGGAGCGTGGCGAGCGGGCCGGGGGCGAGATGGGGTGAAGTGGCGGTCGACATCGGTGCGGCAGAGAACGGTAGAGGGGTGTGGCACGCCCAGCGAGTCTTCGAGTCGGGCGTGCAGGGCGAGCGCGACCGCCCGATCATGTCGGGCTTGTCTGTGTCCGGTTGCTTTCGTCGGCGCGCTCAGCAGCCCGCCTCGAACGCGGCGGTGAACGAATCGAAATCCACCCCGCTCACAAAGCCGTCGTGATCGATGTCGGCTCCGGGATCACCGAGCACGAACAGATCTACGAACGAGTCGAAGTCAACGCCGTTGATGAAGCCGTTGCAGTCAAAGTCGGCGAGGCACACCGCCAGCGCGGCGGCGCTGCTGGTCGCGCTGCCGCAGGGGTTGGAGACGATGCAGTCGAACTGTCCCGCGTCGGCGCTGTTCAGGAATCCGCCGGGGGCCGGGGCGATCGTGAGCGTGGCGGTCGTGGCGCCCGAGTAGACACCGCCGGCGCTGCCGCCCGCGGCGCCGTCGGAGATCGGAACGTCGCCCTTCCGCCACTGGTAACTGAGGGTGCCGCCGGTCGCGGCGACGGTGAAGCTCGCGCTGCCGGAGGGGCAGGTCGGGGTATTTTCCGGGTTCGAAGTGATCTGTGCACCAATGTAGCAGGGGAGCGTCACTCTCCAGCCGCGCAAACCCGACACTCCGGCCTTGGTGCCCGTGCCGACAAGGACCAGGCCATCGCGGCTGGCCAGCGCCGTACTGCTGAGATACCACCCCGAAAGGTCCACCCCGCGCGTGGGTAGGTACGCGTTGAGGTCAACCGCTCCCAAATGGCTTGACCACATGGTCGCCCCGCTCCCGCCTCCACCTCCAACCACAATCGTTCCGTCGGCGCTCACGCTGTTGGCGATCCCCCTCCCGCCACCAGGAGAGATCAGATTTACAACGCCCTCTGCAAGGGTCCACCGGAAACCCAGCGGGCTTTGCTGCCCGACCTCGTTCCCGACCACAACGGATCCGTCGGCGCTCATCCCAGTCACGTACGCCGGGTAGTCCGGCTTGATGGCCACGATGCCAGACTGTGGGGTCCACCGAAATGCGCGGACATAGTCGGCGGTCGGTGAGTAACGGGCGTTTCCGACAATGACATTCCCATCGTTCGTCACCGCCACGCCTTCGTTGTACCAATTGGTCAGGTCGGTGCCGGCCAGCGCGCCAAGATCGGTGGGCGCGGCCTGCCCGGCCGGCCACTTGTAGAGGTGTGCCCTGTGGTTAGTGATGTTGACCGTGATCCCCAGTCTGCCCACCGTGATCTGGCCGTTCGGACTGACACCAATCGCGGAGGAATACGCCGGCTCGGCGAATTGCAGAACCTCCACTGCGCCGGAATCCGTCCAGCGGACGATCTTGGAGATGTTCGAGCCGATGCCCACGGCGCCGACAATGACCGATCCGTCGGCGCTCATGCCGTACGCCCGGGAGCCCGTCATCCCTGCCGGGAGGATGAGGTCCTGGTACCCGATACCGCTCGTCCACTGGAACGCCTTGGGGGGAAACGACGGATTCGTGAGCAGCAGATAGCCGCTGAATGCTGAGCCGTCCTGGCTGATCGAAGCCAGCGTTCTCAATGTGGGCGCCGCGACCGGACCCAGATCCTCAATCGTCTGGGCCATCACAGCGCTCGCCCACAGCATCGCTGTGCTTCCCGCGAAAACCGCGGCCGAGTTGAAGCGAATCACAGCGGCCTCCCTTCGTCCGATACGGGGCGTCGCGGCGGCTTCCGCGTGCTTCAAGTTTGCCACACATCGCGCGGCAGATCAAGGACGGAATCCGGGCGCGCCGTTCCAACGAAAAAGGGCCGGTTCCTCGTGGAACCGGCCCTTTCGTGATGTTCAAGAAACCGTCGCGGCCCGTCGCTTACGCTCCGGGTTCGCTCACTTGCCGGTCGATTCCTCGTTCTTGTTCACGCCCTGCCCGAACAGGTAGTAGGGGTACCCGCCGCCGCCCATGGCGTTGGCGTTGTAGACGTACTGGGCGTCGAGGGCCTTGTCGATGCGGATCTTGGCCTCGACGAGGTGGGCGGAGGTGTAGGGGTCGAGGTTGCTGCCGGTGCCGTTCTTGTCGTCGACAAACTTGCCGAGCTTGTCCTTGAGCTGGCGGAGCTTGGCGACCGACAGGTTGGCGACGGCCTTGCCGGCGCCGCCCGAGGCGCCGCCCGGGAGGCTGAGGTCGATGAGCCGCTCGACGTACTCGCGCTGCAGGTTGCGGCGGAGGCTCGAGATCATCGGCTGGCGCGAGGTGAACTTCTGGCCGGGCGTGCTGTCGAGCTCGAGCCAGATGGCCGCGGAGATGGTGTCCATCAGCTCGGGCAGCGTCAGGGCGTCCTGGTCGCTGGGGACGCGGTACTCGTTGTCGAATACCCGCCGGAGGGTGGAGGGGTTCATGAGCATCGTGAGCGCCGCGGCCTGGATGCCCATGATGCGGTCGTGGATGGGGTAGGTGGCTTCGCCGAAGGCCTCGCTGCCGCCGCCGGCGTCCATCCACTTCTCGACGGTCATGCGCTCGAGGAGCTGGGGGGTGAGGCCGAAGGCGTCGTCCCTGAAGGCGTTGTCGATGATGAACTTGATCGCCTCGCGCTGCTGTGCCGCGGGGACGACCGCGAGCGGGGCGCGCCCGTTGGGGTCGCCCTTGTGGTCGCGGTTGACGTAGGCGCCGCCGACCCACGCGGCCATCATGTTGATGGAGCGGGTCTGCATGCCCAGCGTGATGCCGTAGCCGCGCCGGGCCTTGGCCCACGAGTCGCCGTCCTTGACGAACTTGTCGAGGATGCGGTCGCGGTGGTACTTGGCGAGCTTGACCGAGCTCTTGGCGTAGTTGATGGGATCGCCGGCGAAGTCGTAGCGGCGGGTGAGCGGGTCGGGGCCGGCGGTGTCCTCGTCGGTGCCGTAGGGGAGGTCCTTCTCGGCGACGCGCCCGAGGACCTTCTTGGGATCCTCGAGGGTGTAGCCGTACTCGATGGCCCAGAAGTCGTAGGGCCCGATGTCGATCATGCAGAAGTCGCCCTGGAGGACGCCGTCCTGCATGTTGATGTTGACGGGGTTGTAGTCCATGACCGAGGCGGTCTGGGGCTTCTTGCCCTTGAGCTCGGGGCTGTTGATCTCGGCCATGGTGTAGATGCTGGAGGCCTTGAAGTTGTGGCGCAGGCCCAGGGTGTGGCCGGACTCGTGCGCGACAAGGTCGGCGATCATCGGGCCGACGAACCAGTCGGGGATGCCGTCGAGCGTGTCGAACTTCGGCTCGGCCTTCTTCTTGGCTTCCTTGTCGTCCTTCTTCTCGTCCTTCTTGTCGGCCTCGGTCGCCGGCGGCTCGGCGCCGATCGCGACCGACGCGGCCTGCGGGTCGTCGAGCAGGCCGGAGACCTCAAGGTCCATCATGCCCACGGCCATGTCGAACGCCTTGCCCCGCGCGGCAAGACAGAGTCCGTTGACCTGGCTGGTGCGGTTGAGCAGGCCGTCGAGCTCCTGGTTGCCGTACATGCGCGAGTTCTTGTCGAGCGCGGCCCCGATGGCGTGCCCGCCGTACTTCAGGACGCCCTGCTGCATGCGCTGGGCGATGAGCTCGTTGCGCTTCTCGGGCGGGGCCATCCGGATGCGCGGGTCCCAGTTGGGGTGGTCTTCGAGCCACGAAAGGGTCTCGGGGCTGAAGCCTTCCATCGCCATCTCGGGGAGCTGCTCGTTGTACTGGCCCCAGAAGTGCCGGATCCAGCCGTCGGTCAGGATGATGTCGGCGTCGAGAATCTCGCCGGTCATCGGGTTCACGCGGCTGGGCCCGATGGCGGTGCCCATGTCGTTGCTGAGCCAGCGGATGAAGTTGTACCGAACGTCCTCGGGGTCCTTCTCCATGTGGGCGCCGGTCTCGGCGTCCTGGTAGTAGACCTCGATGGCGTCGCGGAAGCCGATCTTCTCGAAGGCCTTGTTCCAGTAAAGCAGGCCCTGCTTGACAAAGGGCCGGTAGCGGACCGGGGTCGTGCTCTCGATGTAGAAGACGATGGGCTCTTTCGGGGGGCTGATCTTGAGCTTGGGGTCCTTCTTCTCAAGGTGCCAGCGGTTCACGTAGCGCACCCACTTCTCATCGTCCTTGAACTTGCCCAGGTCGCGGTAGGTGGTCGTGAAGAAGCCGATGCGCTCGTCGGCGGCGCGGGGCTGGAAGCCGGGCGTGCCCTTGATGAGACTGAAGGAGTAGTGCAGGTTCTGGAGCACGCCGCCGGCCATGGGCATCTCGTACGCCAGCTCGATGTTCTCGGGGAAGGCCTTGGCCGTCTTGATGGTGGCGAGCGACCCGTTGGCGCCGCGCACCTGGCCGCCGAAGAACACGGAGGCCTTGTTGACGAGCAGGTCCTTGAGGTCGATCACGGGCTGGCCGCTGGGCCCGATGGCCACGATCGGGACGTCGAGGATGACGCGGTCGGTGAAGATGCGCTTCACGGAGCTCTTGGACTCGTTGTCGCCGGTCGAGCGGGTGTCGACGTTGGGCTCCATGAGCACGAGCCGGTTGCCGATGCGCTTCCAGTAGACGTACATGTCGCCCGACTGCAGGCCCGCGTAGGCGTAGCCGCTGGCGACCGTGAGGGCGATGAAGTGCTTCTGGCTCTCGTAGCCGCGGGGCAGCTCGGCGAGCATGCCCTGGTCCTTCTGACGCGTCCAGACGGTGTAGAAGCTGGACTGGCCGTCGGCGGTGGAAACAACCTTCTCGTAGTCCTTGGCCACGTCGGCGAAGGGCTTGAGGTCGGCGTCGGCGCCGGCGCCGCCGCCGGGCTTGCCGGCCATCATCATGGCCCTGATCTCTTCCATGCTCGGCTGCGCGGCATTGCCTTCGGGGTGCGGCGCCGGAGCGCCGCCAACCTGGCCGTTATTGCCGATCGGCCCGCCCGTGGGGGGCGTGCCGGCCTGCGGCCCGCTCTGGGCGTACCCCACCGTTCCCGCGATCGCCGCCAGGACCCCCGCGGCGGTGAGGACCAAGCCGCTCCGTGTTGCGCCACCCATGCGAAGACTCCTTGTCAGATACTCGCCGGGGCCGTGTGAAGGCAACGATGCACGACAGCACGGCGCCCCGGCGCCGGTTCGTGAACAATCCAAATTGTCCCCCAAAGAGACGCGCCCGTACGCCCCTCCCTGCACATCCTATCAACTGATTCTTAACGGAACGAGTTGCGAATCGGTCACTTAACGCCGGGCTGGCCGAGCACGATCGCTACCGCGGTGAGCACACCAAAGAGCAGCACCGCGGCCTGGAATGGCCGATCCCGGGTCGCCAGCTCGGTCGGATCGTCGTACGCCCCATTCTCCACCTGTACGACGCACCGGAGCAGGCCGTACGTCGCCGGGAGCATCGTCAGCCAAAGCAGGTTGAATCCCCATTCGCCGGGGTTGGTCTGGGCCGGGTGGACCGGGGTGTAGAGACCGGCCTGGGCCTGCACGTACCCTGCGTAGGTCACCAGGCAGGCGACGCCGGTGACCACCAGGAACATGCGGAGCGAATCGTCAGTGTACGCCGTGTGAACGGACCGCACGACGGCCGCGGCGCCGGCACTTCCCATGGTGCGCCGTTCTCCCAATCGTTTCCCGAACGCCAGAAACATCGAAATGAACAGGGTGCAGTTGAGGAGCCAGGTGCTTGGCTCGACGCCCGCCGCGGCACACCCGCCCAGCACGCGGAGCACGAACCCCGCGGCAAGGCTGACGACGTCGAGCACGACCATGCGCTTAACGCCGCTGCTGTAGAGGTTCACGTTCAGCACATACAGGGCGACGAACACCGCCAGCCAGAGCCAGCTCTGCGAGGGGTGCCCGTGATCAAGAAAGACCGGACGGGCCGCCAGGACAACGGAAGCTGTGGCCAGGAGCATGCCGCCGAAGATCCACGCCGTCCCGGGCGTGATGCGCCCTGAAGCGATGGGCCGGAGCTTCTTCCGCGGGTGGGCACGGTCAAGCTCGGCATCGCGGATGTCGTTGATGACGTAGCAGGCGCTGGACGCCAAGCCGAAGGCCAGAAAGGCGAACGCCACGCCGCGCCAGTCGACCGCGACGCCGGTTGCCGCGCCGTACGCGGGGCCGATGAGCACGAACACGCCCTTGAGCCATTGCTTGGGGCGGGCGAGTTTGATGAGGTCGAAGATCATCGGCCGTGGTGATCCTGAGTATCGGCGAGGCGGAGGCCCGGCGTGATGAACACGCTCGCGGCAGCGCCGGGATGGCGCGAAACCTCCAAGCAGATCGGCCGCTCGGCTGGGAGGGGTCCAAGTTCTACCACAAGGGGCATCCACCGGCCCCGGCCGCCGGGCTCGGAGGCGGGAAGCTCCACCTCAGAGAGCGTGGTGCCGGGTTCGGATTCCCAGAAGCACCGGACCCGTACGGCACCATCGGCGATCGGTTCGGCCGCGGCAACTCGGAAGACCAGTCGTGAAGCGACGGGCAGGGCGGGCAACCCCACCGACACGCGCTGGGGCGCGTCGCCCAGCTTGAACTCCATCGCGGGACGATCGGCGCCGAGCGCGCGCCGGCGCCCAACGGGGGCAAGTTCGCTGGCGGGGGCCCACGGGCCGAGTCGCCACCCGGTCAGCGGCACCGCACCGCCCGCTTCGCGCGGGACGATGACGAAGGACGAGAGCGCGGGCATATCGCGCGGCACTCGGTCCGGCACAATGAACAGGTCGTCGCCGCCGGGCCGCTCCACCCATACGGAACGGACCGGGGTGACCGAGCCGCGCTCGTCGATGACGAACGGGACCGCCTGCCTCCACGGCACGCGCGTCGAGCCTTCGGGCGTGAAAATCGCGCCCTCGAACGGGACCACACCCGGCACGCGGAATTCGTCGGCGGTGAACGGGCCGAGTTCGAGGCCGGCCCAGGGGTTGAAGAACGTGGCGCCCAGATCCGAGCGTGCGTAGATCTCGCGCGTGAGCGGGCCGATCGCCCAGAACATGCTCCACGCCGGGAGCAGGGCGCGGTCAAAGGCGGGGCGGCCGGTGCGACCGGCCCATGCGCGGGCGTCGAGCGGCACGAAGACGGTGCCGCCCTCGGGATCGGGCATCAACGCCTGAAGCTGCTCGACGACACTGCGGTCCAGGCGGGTGGAATCGCGGTAAAGGCCCTGGAGGCCGATCATGGAGACGGCGAGTGTTGCCGCGCCCGCGGCGACGACGGCGCCGGCAACGCCGAGTGTCCATCGTCGAGCGCCCGGAGCGACGGCGCGCCGCAGCGCATCGATCGCGCACGCAAGCAGGACGCCCAGGCCCGCGGCCGGGACCGTGCACAGGCGGCTCTCGATGATCTGGATGCGCACCGCGACGATCGGCGCCAGGGAGCACCCGATCACGCACAGTCCGAAGAGCGTCAGCCAGATCATCCTTCGCGGTTGGTGCTCGACCTCGCCCGCTGCTTCATCGTCCGGCCGCGCGAACCAGCGCGCGACGAACGCGACAGCGGTGATCGCCAGCAGCGAGAGCATGATCATGCCGCGCGTCGAGTGAAGTTCCTGCGAGGCGCGGATCAGTCCGCCGATGATGATGTCGCGGCCGCGCGGTCCGCCGATCCAAGACCATGCCGCGGCAGCGATTTCCTGTGTGCGCGGGACGATTTCGGCGGCGGAGATGAGCGAGGCAGAACTGCCGCGCTGGCTCGAAGGCGTGGTGACGATCACCAGCGCGGTGTAGGCCGCGAAAGCGGTGAAGCACACGGCCGTGGCGAGCATCGCGCCGCGAGCCGTTTGCCAGAATAGATCGCCATCGCGCCGCGCGGCAAGGCACAGCAGCGGCAGGGCTGGGATCGCTGCCGCGGCCTGCTCATTCCAGCACGGCACATTGAACGCGAGCACGAACAGCCACGCGAGGGCCGCCAGCTTGAGCGGGCCGGGCCGCCCGGCCGCGCGAAGCATCGCCAGCGCAAGGGCGAGGTACGCCGCGAGCGATGCGTCGTTGCCGAGCGCCGCCATCCAGAAGACCGACTCGTGGCATTGGGGAGCGACCACGAAGAGAACGGCGCCGGCCGTCGCCGCCAGCGCACCCGCACCGCCGCGCCGGAGCACGCGGTAGAGCAGGAGCGCCACCAGCCCGTGCAAACCCGCCATGAGCGCGTGCATCACCCACTCGTGCCCATACGCGATGGTGATGAGGTTGTGGCAGACAAAGAAGTACACCGGGCGCATGAAGTACGGGCGCTCGGGGAGCTGCGTCGCGGGGAGCGCGAGCGCGCCCGTCTCGGGGTTGCGGCGGAGCATCTGGTAATCGTCGGCCCAGCGCCCGACATCGCCGCCGAAGTACATGGTGGCCGCGAGCCACAGCGCGAGCGGAAAGAGCGCGAGGGTGATGGTCCACGCCGGGGATCGTCCCCGGGCCGGCGCGATGTTCATGCCGTCGGCTCCGCCGCCCCGTGGGGGCCGGGCACCAGCATACGCGGGGCCGGCGCGGGCGGGGAACGCATCAGAGCTTCATGCGATTGAAGATGAACGACGGGATCGAGCGGATGATGAGCATGATCCAGCGCCAGAACCATGGGGTGTAGACGACGGGCTTGCGCCTGGCGATCGCCCGCTCGACATCACGCGCGATGCGCTCGGGCGAAGCGACCAGGAACATGCCCTTGAGGCCCCACGTCATCGACGTGTCGACAAAGCCGGGCTTGATCGTGGTGACCGAAACGCCGACCTTGGAGAGCTTCACGCGCAGACCGTCCATCGCCGTGTTCAGCGCGGCCTTGGTCGAACCGTAGAAGTAGTTGCTCTGGCGGCCGCGGTCGCCCGCGACGGACGAGACGGCGCACACAAACCCGCCGGGGCGCGTGACGCGGTCGCCGATGAGGCTCGCCAGTGCCGCGGCAGAGGCGTAGTTCACGTCGGACATCTGACGCACGAGCCCAGGATCCTTCTCGGCATCGGCCTGCTCGGCCATGAACCCCTGGCAGAGGATCACGCCGTCGATCGTGCCTCCCAGGGCGGCGATAGCGTGGTCGACGAACGCGGCGTGCGCACCAAAGTCAGTGACGTCCAGCGGCAGGGCCTCGACGATGGCGCCGGTGCGGAGGCGGACATCGGCGGCGAGCGCGAGCAGTTCATCCGGGTCGCGTGCGGCAAGGGCGAGCCGGTCGCCGGCGCGCCCGAAGCGCTCGGCGATGGCGCGGGCCATCGACGAAGTCGCGCCGATGATCAGGATGCTGCGGGGCATGCGGGCGGAAACCCTCCACGGCGCCGGATGGCGCCGGGCGGAGTGTACGGCGGGGGCGGCGTAGGGTGCGCTCAGTTGGCCCCGCGTCGGACGACCCACGCCATGGGGCAGAGCGAGCGGGTCAGGGCGTGCTCGGCGGCGTGCTGCTGGTCGAGGAACTCCTCGAGGAGCGTGGCCATGTGCGGGTGGGCGCGGGCGACGCGGCGTGCGTTGGCGACCAGGGCCCGGCGCGTGCGCCGCTTATGGGCCGGAGTGAAGGACTGCGCCAGCGCAATCTCGCGCACGACAGCGTCGCCGCGGCGCTCGATCACGCGGCGGGCTTCTTCGAGCGCGGGAACGGCGCGGAACGCGGCAGCACGGACGCCGGGAGCGCGAACCGCATCATCGAGGAGGTACACGCCCCCCGGTCGAGTCCAACGGCGGAGCAGGCTCGCGGCACGCCCGGCGCCGAGGAGGCCGACCATGATGGCGCCATCGAAGAGTGCATCGGGCGCCAGGGGCGGGCTGCGAACATCGCCCACGATGAACGCGCACCGGCGCGCCGTGGCGTGGCGGCGGGACAGCGTGCGTGCCTGCTCAAGAAACGGCGCGTATGCATCCACGCCGACGACGCGGCAGCCGGTGCGAGCGGCAAGCGCCACGGCCAGCGCGCCCTTGCCGCAGGCCAGGTCCAGCACGCGCGAGCGCGGTCCGATGCCCGCGCGGGCGAAAGCGGTGACGAGGCGCTGTGGGCGGCTGCCCAGGGATGTGAATCCGCGGAAGAGGTCGGGGAGGAAGGGGGCAAGGCGCCGCGGAACGCCGAGGGAAGCGGTAACGGAGTGCAGCGCGTCAGTTTCTGCTGTGTTCGGCACGCGCGGAGGATATCGCCCTCACGCCCTCTTGCTCTGTGGGATCGTGCATGCCCGCTCGATCCGCTCGGGGGTTGATCGCGCGGCTCGCCCGAGTTGCCAGCCGCACACGGCCATGCCCGCCATAAGCCCGTTCATCGCCGCGATCATCCAACTCGAAGCAGTAAACACCTGTATGTAGGAAATGAAAAGAAGAATCGCAATGGCGCCAATGTAAAGAACAACGCTTGCGTACCTCGCGGTGTGGCGAAGTCGGTCCATGTGCTCAGGCATACCGTTGCTCCTCGCCAAATAGTATGGTGGAGCATCAAGCCGTGCGCGCAGCGTCTCTGCCGTGCGGCCTGCCTATGTGTTCATCAGCCGCTCAGCACCCCGCCTCGAACGCGGCGGAGAAGCTGTCAAAGTCATCCCCGTTGACGAAGCCGCTGTTGTCGACGTCGGCGGTGCATTCGCCGAACTCGAAGGCGGCGACGAAGTCGTCGAAGTCGACGCCGTTCACGAAGCCGTCCAAGTTGAAGTCGGCGTAGCACTTGGTGCAGTTGACGAGCAGGACTTTCACGTCGTCGATCCCGGCCTCGACGGTGGAGGCGTTGCCGGTGTCGTTGGCGGTGAAGCGGACCTTCATGGTCGAGGTCAGGGGCAGGAGCGAGCCCAGGCGCATCTGGCGGTACTTCCAGCCTCCGGCGGCGTCGGTGGTGGGGCCGACGGTCTCGACGTTGACCCACGTGTTGCCGTTGTCGTTGGACGCGAGCACGGCCATGGTGTCGGAGTTGGGGTTGTTGCCGAAGTTGTTGCTGAACCAGCGGGCGTAGCAGAAGTAGGCGTCATCGGCGCCGGTGGCATCGAAGGCGGGGGAGGTGAGCGAGACGCTGCCGCCGTCGATGTCAAAGTCCCCGGCGCGGTTGTCGGTGACGAAGCACTTCCCTGAGCCGTCGTAGTCGGCGGTGGGGTCGCCGCGGTTGTTGTTGACGGGGATCGCGCGCTGCCAGTCGCCGGTGGTGACGCCGGCGGTCTTGGACGTGGTCCACCCCTTGTCGGACTCGAAGTCGTCGCAGAAGGCGGTCTTGATGGAGGCGCCGGAGATGGCGGTGTAGTACGCGGAGGTCGGGGCGCCCGTGGGGTTGTAGTTGATGCCGGTGGTGGTGCCGGTCGAGAAGTAATACCGGAGCTTGGTGCCGCAGGGCGTCGCCGGGAAGATGACCTTGTAGTAATTGGGTGAGATCTGGATCATGTCGGACTGGGTGTACGTGCCGTTGTCGTCGTTGTCGAGGAAGAACTGCCCGGTGGTCTGGATCGGCGTGGTGTTGCCGGAGCCGATGACCTGCACCGTGAACGCGAGGCCGCCGGCCGGGGAGATCCGGGTGGGACGGCCCTGGGGGAACACGAACGAGAGCGTGTTGAGGACCGGCGCGGGCATGCCGTGCGCCGAGAAGCCCTGGTTGATCTGGGCGTAGTGCGGCGTGCCGTTGCCGATGCTCGAGTCGTCGTCGTCGAGCGTGAGGAAGTCGATGGTGACCTGGGGCGTGATGAGCTCGCCGGTGTGGAGCTTGATCGAGTTCACGGCGATGGCGGAGAGGATCTCGCGGTACGTGGAGGGGTTGATGGCGGCGATGGCGTTGCGCGTGCTCCAAACGGCGCCGGTCAGAAGCTGGCCGCAGGTGTGGATCTCGCTGCCGCAACTCGAGCAGTTCGCGGCCGAGTACTGGCAGGTGTTGGCGCCCTCGCGCATGGGCGAGGCGCAGTTGCCGTAGAACCCAAAGCCGAACCCCGACTCGTCGGAGATGAGCATGGCCATCATGTCGGCCGCGCCCTCGCCGTACGCGCCCTGGCCCGAGCCGGCCGAGGCGACGAGGTGGTGGGTGTACTCGTGCTGGACGATGGCGCTGTACGCCGACGAGGGGCAGGCGCCGCCGGCGGGGAAGAAGTTGATCGACACGCCGTCGTAGAAGGCGTTGCACAGCCCGCCGACGTTGATGTTGATCTTGAAGTCTGTCTGGGTGGTGATGGTGGGGAAGTTGGGGCTGTACTTGAGGGCAAAGTCGCGGGCGACGTTGGCGTTGATGTACGCGTTGACGCCCGACAGTGCCGCGGGCACGGTGTTTGACTGGTTGTGCACGAACGCGGCCGGGCCGGGGGGCGCGAAATCGCCCGAGAGCAGCTCGGGATCGAGAGCGCCTGCCGCGACATCGGAAACGCGGAACCACTTGCCGCGCACGCCACTGGTGAGCGTCGACAGCACCGACGAGGGGTAGACAAAGCCGCCGGCCGAGTCGGCGTAGATCGGGCCGGCGGGGCCGTTGATCTGGGCGTACGGCATGGGCGTGAGCACTTCGTTCGTGCAGATGTCGGCCTTGGTGGGCGGCGTGGCCATGCCCTTCACCGAGCCTGAGATGTCGGCGTGGCAGATGAGGCTCTCGCTCCAGAGCACCTTGCCCGTCGACGCGTCGGCGAGAATGAGCAGGCGGTCGTATCCGGGGAGCGCGGGGTTGCCCACGGTGCCCGTGAACTCGACCGCCAGGCGTGGCGTCGCGGCCGTGGAGTCAACGCCCGCCCAGATCACGATGCGCGGCGCGGTGAAGCCGCCGATCCCCGGGAAGCGGAGCATCGCGTCGGTCAGCGCGCCGGCGATGTTGGGGTTCTCCGCCGCGGCGCGGCTGACCCGGAACGCGCCCAGGTCGCGGACCTCGGCCCGTGCGAGCACCAGCGGGAAGCCGGGATCGTTGCGCACCAGCAGTCGCAACTCGCCGCGGAACACGGGCACGCCGTCGCGCAGCTGGAGGTACGAGAGCAGGGTGAACTTCATCCGGCCCGTCTCGAGGTCGGGCATCATGGGGCGCTCGGTCACCCCGTCGGTCGCGAGCGTGCCCTCAACCAGCTCCGCGGCCGTGACGCCGAAGAGGCCGGAGTATGTGGCGCGGAAGGACTCGACGCTGGCGCGGGCGGTGGGACCGGTCGAGAACGCGCTGCCGTAGACCGACGTGATCCGCGACCCGGTGCGGTAGAACGACGCTTCGGGGTAGGCCTTGGAGAAGGCGTTCTCGGACTGGGCCGTGATAGAACGCAGCGGGCCGTCGGGCGGCGCGGCAAGAACCGGGCTCGCGATCGCCAGAAGGAGCCCCACGGGCGCCCACGATGTCCTGCGCATTCGCATGCCTCTCTCCACCTTCCCTCGCGTCATTGCGGGGCTCTGTTTCGTGCCGTGACCACCCATACCGCCGCCGCGTGCCGCGTGTTCCGCGCAATCCATGGACTGTGCGACCTTTGCGGCGCAGCGCTCCCCCTCCAATAGAACCCATAGGCCGGGAGTCAGCAACCGTTTTCGAAGGCGATCGCAAAGGCGTCGAAGTCGTCGCCGTTGACAAACCCGTTCGCATCGAAGTCGGCGTCCACCAAACCATAGACGAACGCGTCGGTGAAGCTGTCGAAATCGATCCCGTTCACAAAGCCATCATGGTTGAAGTCTGCCGGGCACGGGGTTGGCATCAGGAAGTCGAGCGAGCGAAGGGAGTTATCGATCGTGGCGTCGGTCTGGTGGGTTTCGTCGATGAGCCCGCCGAACCAATCCATGGCGGGCATGGCGACGCCCTCTGGCTGGGCGCAGAGCCCGACACTGGAAAGGGTGATCGGCCCCACGTTGTCGATCGATCCGCCCGCGATCTCTGACCCCCCCAGCGAGGCCCGCACGGTCAGCCGCTGCATGGCCGCATCACAGGAGATGCCCAGCAGCAGGGGCGATCCGGTGGAGTAATAGATGGAAGGGATGACGACCTGCCTGTTCAGGTACGCGTCGCCGTGCCACACACGGATGTACATCGCGTTGCTCGTCACGTCGGCGAGCACTTCCACGCGGTTATCTCCCGAGGCGTCGGAGAGCACCGCGAGGGCCGACAAGGGATACCAGCCCGAAACGAACATGGAATCCCACGAGTCGGGCGGCACGGCGCCGGCCAGAAGCACGGTCCAATCGGCGGTGGGGGCGGGGAGGGTCACCACGGCGCGCTCATCGTCGCCGGCGGTCTGCGGCGCGGCCGGCACCGGCACCGAGCCGCCGATCGCAAGAGACTCTGCCGCGAGTTGGAAGGAGCCCGGGACCCATTGCCCGTTCGCCGGCGCGACGACGAGGTCGAGGCGCGAGGGATCCAGGTCCTGAAGCCAAGGCGCCAGATCGCAACTGAAGATCACCGGCGTCCACACGCCCGTGCCGGGAAGGAAGACCGAGGAGCTGAACGACGAGGTGATCTCACTCAAGGGGCCGAGCAACGGGTTGGATCGGCGCAGCGCAAACTGCACGCCGAGCGATCCCGAACTCCCCCCCTCGGCCGGCGTGTCGACGCGCACCCACAGGCGGAGGCGCACGACCCCGGCGTCCGGAGGCAGGCCGTCGGCAAGCGTGAACGTTCCAAGTTGTGCCGCGGGGGCGCCCGCGGGAACGCCGGTCACCACGCGGATGACCGGGCCTGCGCACGGTGCTGGATCGGTACCCGGCGACACGGTCACGCCGGGTGAAAGGCTCACAGGGACGAGTGCGTCCGTGCGCACGTAGTTCATCGCGCCGGGCGCCAGGCGGAGCGGGCGCTGCAGCCGCCACGCGGGCAACGGCGTGCTGCGCACTCCCAGCAAGGTTCCCAAGCCGATCGAACCGGTGTACGCGCGCCCGTCGACGAGCGCCACGTTGGACTGTTCGTTCTCGCGGTGGGCCCAGAACTGGCCCCAGTTCACCCCGTCGGGACTGTAGAGAACGCGGGCGTTCAGCGAGTGCTCCCCCGAAGCATTGCCCGGGCCAAGCTGCGAGACGTACCCGTTGCCCTGCCAGCGCGGTTCGGAGGGTGCGATATGGAACGCAAGGTACCGTCCCACCGTCCCCGCCAGGTAGCCCGGCGGCTGGATCCAGTTGGTCGGCACCGGCGCGTAGACGGGGGTGTACCGCACGTGCGAGGGGTCGTCCGCGAGCGACGACGTGACCCACATCGACTGGTTCACCTCGTCGGCGCCGGTGATGAACGTGCCGGGCACCGGACCGGGCGCGGCAGACACCCACTGGTTGCCCATGGCTCGCTGCCCGATCGGGGCGTTGGGCTCGACGATCGTGCCGTGGGCCTGCACGGGTGCGCTCCACGAGGTCGGCGCCGTGTAGTAGTTGAGGGCGCCCGGCGGGACTGTGGCGCCGGCGCGGTAGTCGGCCTCGTCGGCCAGCGTCCACGTGTAATCTGTGTTGTTGAACAGGCTGTCGCCGCGCGCGCCGATCGCGACCAGCCCGTGGGCGCCGAAGCGCGTCAGGGCCGCGGCGTGCGCGTGGGTGCCGGAATTGGTCTGCCAGAAGCGGCCGGGGAGCTCGACCGGCGCGCCGACCGACCAGTCTTCCGTCGTGGTGCCCGAGCGAGTGAGGGGGATCACGCAGTACAGCCCGCCGTCCTTGCACGGCTCGGCGCGGTAGTCGGCCGCCGCGAGCCACGCGCGAGTCGGCACCTGGCCCTCCTGCCCGGGCGCGAACCACGTCTGCATGGACCACGTGTTGCCGATGCGCGGCGAAACAGAACACTGGGTGAGCACGTCGGAGTACGCGACGCGGCGCCACCAGAACTGGCGCGGGCCCGAGAGGTCCGAGGCGCGGCAGCTGGCGAAGCCGATGCGGTTGGTGAAGAACCGCCCCTGATCGTCCCGGACCGCCACGTTGCACATCGCCACCGCGACGCCGTGGCAGACCACCGCCGCGCGGACCGTCCACGCCTCGTCCGGCGAGTTGTCGACCGACTCGCGGAGGAAGTCGGGCTGCCCGCCCTTGGCGGCGTTGGGCGTTGCGTCGCACTCAAAGGGCGGCAGGTCGCCGAGCACGACGCGCACGCGACCGAGGGTGTAGTTCATCACCACGAACATGGGCGTGGTGTTGTCGCTCGACACGCCCGCGCCCAGCAGGCTCACGTTGCCGTACCCCGCCGTGCCGGGCATGACCTGCACCAGGGGCGCGCCGCACAGGAGCGCCGGCTCGCCGAACCGCGCGGTGTCGGGCGCGACGGGGTTGCCCTGCGCATCGGTCGTGGCGCTGGCGCGGGAGAACGTGAACGTCAGACCCGGATCAACGACGCGACGGCCGTCGAAGAGAAACCGGCGGGCCACCCCGTCCCCGGCGGCCGCGGGAGCGCACGAGACCGCCGCGGCCAGCGCACAGCACAATCGCCGGTACTTCACGGGAATCATCGTGTGGTCGTGATCCTCTTGTGCAAGTCTAAACCATGGGTGAAACGCACGCCAGAAAAACCGCACGGGCGCGTTCTCGGGCGTGTGCAAGGCCTTACGCACGCCACGGCGCTCCAGCCGTGAGAATCGGGTGGTGCCGAATCCTGCTTGACTTTGTGCCCCGGTTCGGCTCATATCTTGGGTGCGGGGAGCCTTGGGCGGGCGGTTTTCAGCCCGCAGGGCGCTCCGAAGCCACGATCGTTCAGACTGGGGTCGAGCAAGGAAGTACGACACCCGCGCACCGGCCGCCGGGGGGGTCTGCGCCATTCCACGATTCACGAGCTTTCGCGGTTCTGGCTCTTGCCGGACACCGTCATTCAGAGTTGGTGCGTTCGCCCGCTCCGCAATACGCGGGACGAACGCGGCGGATCAATCCGGAAACAAGCGTGGCGCCGCGGCGGGGATCGCCGGGCGTTCGTCCATGCTTTAGGTCCGGGTGCTGGAGCGAGCTGTGGGTGTACAAGGCAGGGCACGGCGCCGCCGCCGCTGGCACGGGCAGGGGCAGGGGCAAGGCGGCCAACCACAACGCTTCGGGCCAGGAGGCCCGGGGCCGGGTGGTTCTTTCAACGGCTCCCCGAACGCGCCGTCGTCGACGGTCCCCGGCCTTGAGGGCTTCGAGCCCGCGCCGGGCACGCGCCTCAAGCCGTTCGAAGAACTGACGAGCATCGATCCCCAGCCGCGCCTCACGCTCGAGTACCCCGGCTGCCCGCCCTCCTGCCGCCTGATCGACCTGTTCTGCCCCATCGGGCGCGGCCAGCGCGGCCTGATCGTCTCGCCCCCAAAGGCGGGCAAGACGACGCTCCTCAAGGACATCGCCACCGGAATCCTGCGCAACCACGCCGAGCTCGACGTGGTCGTGCTGCTCGTCGACGAGCGCCCGGAGGAAGTGACGGATTTCAAGCGCACCTTCGCGGCCGGCGGCGCGGCCGGTGGCGGAACGCTGTGGAAGGCCGAGCGCTGCCGCGTGGTGGCCAGCAGCAACGACCACGGCGTCGAGCGTCACATCGCCGTCGCGATCCAGACGATCGAACGCTGCAAGATGATGGTCGAGGCCGGGCGCCACATCGTCGTCGTGCTCGACTCGCTCACGCGCGTCGGGCGCGCGTTCAACCAGAGCCGCAAGCACGCCTCCAGCGGCAGGACCATGACCGGCGGCCTGGACTCGCGCGCCCTGGAGGTGCCCAAGCAGCTCTTCGGCTCGGCCCGCAACACCGAGGAGGCCGGCTCGCTGACCATCATCGCCAGCTGCCTCGTGGACACCGGCAGCCAGGCCGACCAGATCATCTTCGAGGAGTTCAAGGGCACCGGCAACATGGAGCTGATCCTCGACCGCAAAATCAGCGAGCAGCGCCTGTTCCCGGCCATCAACCTCGCCGCCAGCGGCACGCGCAAAGAGCACCTGCTCATGGACGAGGCCGAGCTTAAGACCATGACGGCCTTGCGCCGGCGCCTGCTCGCCATGCCGCCGCCGGTTCAGGTCGAACAGCTCCTCAACGCCCTCAAGCGATTTCCCACCAACGCGGCCTTGGTCGGCAGCGCGGCGTAGGCCCATGCTCGATCTCCCCGCGCCGGACCTCGGGGCCCTGCTTGCGCCCGAACATCGCGCAAATTGCGGGGTCTGATCCTGATTTTGTGACGCCGCCCGCCAAAGTTCGTGGTACATCTTGGGTATGAAAATCCTCCCCGCCGTCGGTGCCCTCGCGGCACTCCTGTGCGCTGTCCCCGCCTTCTCCCAGACGCTTACCACCGTCCGCGTCGCCAGCGGCCTCGCCAAACCGCACTTCGTGACGCACGCGCCGGGCGATCCCAACCGCGTGTTCATCGTGGAGCAGCGGTCCGGGAGCACGGGGCGCATCCGCGTCCTGGACCTCACCAGCGGCACGCTGCTGGCCTCGCCCTTCCTCTCCGTCACCGGCGTCACGACCGGCAACGAGCAGGGGCTCCTGGGCCTGGCGTTCCATCCTGACTACCAGAACAACGGCCTGTTCTACGTGAACTACACGACCACCGGCGGTGGCGCCGCGGGCAAGACCGTCATCGCCGAATACCAGGCCAGCCCTCCCAGCTCCAACATCGCCAACGGCACCGCGGTGCGAACGATCATCCAGTACAACCAGCCCGAGAGCAACCACAACGGCGGATGGATCGGCTTCGGGCCCGACGGTTACCTCTACATCGCCGCCGGCGACGGCGGCGGCTCGAACGATCAGCACGGCAGCAACGGTAACGGCCAGCTCCTGACCACCAACCTCGGCAAGCTGCTCCGCCTTGATGTCAACGGCGACGACTTCCCCGCCGACACGCTCAAGAACTACGCCATCCCCCCGACCAACCCGTTCTTCGGATCAACCACCGCCAACCCGGAGATCTGGGCGTACGGCCTGCGCAACCCGTGGCGCGACAGCTTCGACCGCGTGACCGGCGACCTGTGGATCGCCGACGTCGGGCAGAACGCGGTTGAAGAGATCGACTTTCAGCCCGCGGGCGCGGCGGGCGGACGCAACTACGGCTGGCGGTGCATGGAAGGCCTGACCTGCACCGGACTGTCGGGCTGCACCTGCAACGACGCGGCGCTCACGCTGCCGATCTCGACGTACACCCACGCGGGCGGGGCGTGCTCGATCACGGGCGGCTACGTCTACCGCGGCTGCGCCATCCCTGACCTGGCCGGCACCTACTTCTTCGCCGACTACTGCTCCAACCAGATCTCCTCCTTCCGCTACAGCACCGTCGGCGGCATCACCGAGTTCACCAATCGCACCGCCGAGCTCGCGCCCGGCGGCGGGCTGAGCATCGGGACCATCACCGGCTTCGGCGAGGATGCGCTCGGCGAGATCTACATCTGCGACGAGGGCGGCTCGGCGACGGCGGCGGGGGAGATCTTCAAGATCGTGCCACGCACCATCGCGCACGACTGCAACCAGAACGGACGCGCCGACGCGTGCGACATCGCGCTGGGAACCAGCATCGACGCCAACGGCGACGGCCGCCCCGACGAGTGCTGCCCCAGCGACATCGATGACAACGGGTTCGTGAACGGCGACGACTTCGACACGTGGATCTACTGGTTTGTCATCGGCGATCCGCGCGCGGATTACAACCACGACACTTTTGTAAGTGGTGATGACTTTGATTCGTTCGTGAACGACTTCATCGCGGGCTGCTGAGCAGGACGCGCCAACCCGCGGCGAGCCGCGCCCGCGGATTTCGCGGCGCGCCTGTTGCAAGACGTGTCGGGACAGGGTCGCGTCGGATGGCGCGCGGTGTTTCGCCGCATTTGCTCTCCGTTCATTTCAGAATCGCGTGATCGCCGTGAAATCAGGGGGCCAGGCGCACGACCCGTTCATCCGGGTTTCGTCGCCAGAAAGGACTCCCATGCGCGCGTCCGGTGTTCGCTTCAGCGTCGTGTCGTGCCTCGCTGTTCTCTCGCTGGCTGCGAGCCGCGCGGCAGCTCAGACGCTGACCACGGTGCGGGTCGCCGACGGGCTGTCGCTGCCGCTCCTGGTCACGCACGCGCCCGGAGAATCCGGGCGCGCCTTCATCGTCGAGCAGCGCAGCGGCACCACCGGGCGCATCCGCGTGCTCGACCTCAACTCGGGCGCGCTCCTTGCGACACCGTTCCTCTCGGTGCCCAACGTCACGACCGGTGGCGAGCAGGGCCTCCTTGGCCTTGCGTTCCACCCTGACTATCAGAACAACGGCCTGTTCTACGTCGATTACACGGCCGCGGGTGGCGGCGCCGCGGGCCACACGGTCGTCGCCGAGTACCGCGCCACCCCGCCGGGCTCGAACACCGCAATCGCCACGCCCGTGCGCACGATCCTGACGATCGACCAGCCCGAGGAAAATCACAACGGCGGCTGGATCGGCTTTGGCCCCGACGGGTTCCTGTACATCGCCACCGGCGACGGCGGCGGCGGCGGAGATCAGCATGGGACGATCGGTAACGCGCAGGACCTCTCCTCCAACCTCGGCAAGATGCTCCGCGTTGATGTCAACGGCGACGACTTTCCCGCCGACACCGCCCGCAACTACCGGATCCCCGCGAGCAACCCGTTCGTCGGCATCGCGGGCAACGATGAGATCTGGGCCTTCGGCCTGCGCAACCCGTGGCGCAACAGCTTCGACCGCGTGACGGGTGACCTGTGGATCGGAGATGTGGGGCAGGGCTCGTGGGAGGAGATCGACTTCCAGCCCGCGGGCGCCGCCGGCGGCCGCAACTACGGCTGGCGCTGCATGGAGGGTTTCCACTGCACCGGCTGGACCGGTTGCACGTGCAACGACCCCGCCCTCACGCTCCCGATCCACGAGTACGGGCACGGGCCCGAGTGCTCGCTGACGGGCGGCTACGTCTACCGCGGCTGCGCCGTGCCGGATCTGGCGGGGACATACTTCTTCGGCGACTTCTGCTCGGCCAAGGTCTGGTCGTTCCGCTACGACCTCGTCAATGGCAAGACCGAGTTCACCGACCGCACCGCCGAACTGGCGCCCGGCGGCGGCGTGGCGATCAACACCATCACCTCGTTCGGCGAAGACGGTCTGGGCGAGATCTACATCTGCGACCAGGGCGGAGAGATCTTCAAGATCGTGCCGCGCACCATCGCGCACGACTGCAACAAAAACGGCCGCGCCGACGCGTGCGACATCGCGCTTGGAATCAGCATTGACGCCAACGGCGACGGCCGCCCTGATGAGTGCTGCCCCAGCGACATCGACGACAACGGCTTCGTCAACGGCGACGACTTTGACACGTGGATCTACTGGTTCGTCTTCGGTGATCCCCGCGCGGATTACAACCATGACACGTTTGTCAGCGGGGACGACTTCGATCTGTTCGTGAACGACTTCATCGCGGGGTGCTGAGTCCACGCCCGCGAGGTTGACTTTGGGACCACACGTTGATCGTCACCGCTTGCCCGGGGCCGCCTTCTCTTCCACAACCGACAGCTTCCCCGCCTCGTCGCGCGCGAGGTGCACGAACACCGTGCCGCCGGGATAGACGTACTCGGCCGTGCCGCCGGTCTTGGGGAGTTCGGTGAGCGGGCCGTCGCTCTTGATCCAGTTCATTTCCTCGCCGCGTTCGACGACCGGCGCGGCAACGAACCGGAGTCGGACGGTTGCGCCCGCGGGCGCTCCGGGCGCGGCAAGGCCCTGGCTGCCGCGGGAAGTAAGGCGGCCGCGGAAGAGCGGCGTCGCCGATTCTCCGCTGACCGCGGCTCCCGAAAACAGCACCGCGTCGGGCGTGTCGGCCACGAGGCTCAGGCCCGGCGGAACCGTGATGTCCGCGGCAGGGCGCGGCGGCGGAGGGGGCGGCGCTTCCTCGCAGGAGATCACCACCAGCGCCGTCAGCGCGAGAGCGGCCATGCGCGGCAGCCGGTCTCCGAGCGTGTAGTCGCGGCACATCATCTTCAACCCTCCCCCGACGGTAGATCTCTTCGGCGGCGATCCGCGCTCGGGCGTCTCTGCCGCGGGCGCGAGACCCGGGGTGCGTGGCTAGCGATCGAGCTCTGCCGCCACCACGTTGATCGAGCCGACGATCGCGACGATGTCGCTGATGAGGTGTCCCTCGGCGAGCTTTGCCGCGACCTGGTAATTGATGAAGCACGGCGGGCGGACTTTGACCCGCCAGGCGCGGGGTCCGCCGTCGGAGACGATGTAGTACCCAAGCTCGCCGCCGCCGGTCTCCTGGCAGCCATAGCACTCGGCGACCGGCGGCTTCCAGCCGCGGTTGGACATGATCAGCTCAAAGTGCTGAATGAGCCCTTCGATCGAGCCGTACACGTCCTTCTTGTTGGGTTTGACGACCTTGGAATCGGCGAAGGCGTCGACGGGTCCGCCGGGGATGTTGTCGATGAGCTGGTCGATGATCGCCATGCTCTGCTTGATCTCTTCGACGCGGACGCGGAAGCGGGCGTAGCAGTCGCCCTCGGTGGCGATGGGGACCTGGAACTTCACGGCCTGGGCGCCCTGGCCGTCCCAGTTGTCGGCGTAGCAGAGGTACGGGTCGTCCTTGCGGACATCGCGCCGAACTCCGCTGGCGCGGGCCATGGGACCGGTGAGCGACCAGCCGATGGCCTCGTCCTTGGAGAGCACACCGACGCCGCGGGTGCGGTCCATGAAGAGGCGGTTGCGGTTGAGCAGGCCCTCGAAGTCGTCGAGCACGCGCGGCATCTCGTCGCGGTTGAACTGCTTGACGAGCTTCTTGAAGGTCTCTTCGTCGGGCAGGTCCTGCATGAGGCCGCCGACGCGGGTCCAGTCGGGGTGGAAGCGCTGGCCGCTGATGTAGTCGCAGATGTCGTAGATCTTCTCGCGGACGTTGAAGCAGTAGATGAAGGCCGTGAAGGCGTTGAGGTCGAGCCCCGCCGCGCCGACGCACAGGAGGTGGTTCTGGATGCGAGCGATCTCGGCCATGATGGTGCGGAGCACCTTGCACCGCGGCGTGATGTCGATGCCGAAGAGTTTCTCGACGCAGTGATGCCAGCAGATGTCGTTGGCGATTGGGGAGAGGTAGTCCATCCGGCTGGCGATGGTGACGTACTGGTTGTAGTCGAGGGCCTCGGCGAGCTTCTCAAAGCCCGAGTGGAGGTAGCCGATGTGCGGCGTGCACCGGGCGATGCGTTCGCCGTCGAGCTCGAGGACCATGCGCAAGGTCGTGTGCATTGCCGGGTGCTGGGGGCCGAAGTTGAGCACCCAGCGGTCGCCGGTGTCGACGTGCTTCTTGAGGTAGTCGGTGTTCTCGATGTCGACGCCCAGGCCTTCGTCGGGCTTCAGGGTGTAGGGCACAGGGATCCTCCGTCAACGAGGCGCGGGCCGAGGCGGCCCGGGGTCGGGTCGAACTATAGAAGGCGGCGGGCCCGGGTCATGCGCCGGGCTTGGCGGTGCCGCGAGAGCTGTTCTGACCGCCGTTGGACGTCACGTGGGCCAGGGCCCGGTTTCCGATGATGCCAAAGAGGGCGATCACGCACACGCTCAAGGCGACGCTCGCGCCCAGCATCCACCACGGCATGGCTTTTTCGGCCACATCCTTGTCCAGGGCGCCCTGGATCTGGGAGGCCAGGAACACCGTCACGGTCGTCCGCGGCGTCATTCCCAAGGCCGTCCCGATCAGGAACGGGACAAGTCTTACCTTCAGCGACGCCAGCACAAGGTTGGTGATGGCAAAGGGCGAGCTAGGCAGGCGCACCAGAAACACGATGAGCAGAGCCCGCCAGAACCCCTGCCCGATCAGGGCGTCACGGACGGCCTGCCACTTGGGGTGCTCGTCGATGATGGACTTGACGCGGTCCTTGGACGCCCAGCTCGCCACCACGTAGCCGATCAGCGATCCGCCGACAAAGCCGAGCAGTGCGCATGGAAGGCCGTAGGCGAACCCGAAGGCCCATCCCCCAAGAACCGCCGACGCGTACGTGGGGAGCACGGCCGCGCCCGAGAGCAGCGCAAAGCCCACGACGTAGTACACCTTGCCCGTCATCCCCTCGTCTTTGAGGAAATCGCCAAGCTGGTTGATGTAATAGAAAAGAACGAAGGAGCCGAGCAGTGGGAGCACGGCAGATCCGACCGCAAGGAACGCGGCGGGGCCGAGCCGACGCAGGTAGGTCATGGCTTCTGCCATCGCGCCGCCCCCCGAGCGTTCGGGCGGAGCGGGCGGTGGATTGGTCGGGGCGATGGACACGGGCTGGGAGGATAGCGCCGCGTCGTGATGAACGCCCTACCATCCGCCCGTCTCGTGGAATTCCGCCCGAGCGAAAGCGCGGGCCCGGAGAATTGTCGATGCTCCCCAAGCCACCGCCGCGCGAGGGACAACTCGCATTCTGGTACCTGCCGCCCTACCGAGTGCAGGGCATCTCGGTCGCCGGCGAGATCACGTGCCTTCAGATCCCCGAACTGGACCTTGGCTTTGACATCGGCTCGTGCCCACGCGCGATGCTGTCGAGCAAGTTCCTGGCGCTCTCGCACGGACACATGGACCACTCGGGGGGGCTGGCGTACTTCTGCTCGCAGCGCCGGTTCCAGGGGATGGGCAACGGCAAGATCATCTGCGACGCCCGGATTGCTCCGGATATTCACCGCATGATGGCCGGGTTCGTCGACCTCGAGCGCCAGAAGACGCCCTACGACGTGATCCCACTGCAGCCCGAGGGCGAGGTCCAGATCAAGAACGGGATCTTCCTGCGGGGTTTCCCCACCGAACACACCTGCCCCAGCTTCGGGTACGCGGTGTACGAGAAGCGGAGCAAGCTCAAGCCCGAGTTCGTCGACCTGCCGCAGGAAAAGCTGCGGGAACTCAAGGAACGCGGCACGGAGATCACCCGGACGCTGGAGATCCCGATCGTCGCCTACCTGGGAGACACGCAGCCGGGGCCGCACCTGGTGCGTTCGGACGTCCGCAAGGCCCAGATCGTGATCTGCGAGTGCACTTTCTTTGAGCCCGACCACAAGGACCGGGCCAAGGTCGGCATGCACATGCACGTGGATGATGTCGCCGAGTGGCTGCGGGTGCTGGAGTGTCAGGCGCTGGTCCTGATCCACATCTCGCGCCGGACCGACCTGGGCTATGCGCGCAAGCGCCTGCTGCAGCTTGTCGGGGAAGAGAAGGGCTCGATGATCCACCTGCTCATGGACCACCGCGCGTCGCGGGCCAGGTTCGAGGCCCAGCTCGCCGAGGCCGAGGCCCGCGAGGCGGGCGCCGCGCGATCGAGCGGCGCACCGGCGGAGCAGGAACGCGCCGGCTGATGGACGCGCGGCGCGCTGAGGATTCTTCCTGCGCGATGCCCCTGCGCCGGCTTGTGTGTTTCAATCGACACCCACAAGGGATGGGATCGGACCCGGCGCGCGAGATCACGCCGCGCAGAGAATCCGAATCATCTCGCGCGCATCGGCGTCCGGTCGGTTGACACTCTGTGGATTCGGCAGTACGTTCATCCCCTGATCCTCCGGCGTGGGAACCGGAGGAGGGAGTGGGTTGAAACATGAGCACGCACACGACCGACCGACGCGCGGATCGGCTCGAAGGCCGCGCCTCGGGTGGACGTTCTGAGATTCCGGTGATCGAGTTTTCTGTGACGCGCCGGCGCTGCCGGCGCGCGATCTTTCTTGCCTGACCAAACGGGGGTTCTTCGATGAGCGACCCCGATCGACAGATCTGGGAGGGGATGCTTTCGCATCTCCGTGCAAATCACGCGGCTCTCACGCGGCAGTGGTTCGGAGAGCTCGATCCGCTCGGGGTGTCCGGGGGCCGGCTCCACCTGCGCGCCCGCACCGACGTGCACCGGGACTACCTCAGGCGCAGCTGTGCAGACGCCTTCAACGACAGTGTCCGCACCGTCTCGGGGCGGCTGCTCTCGGTGAATTTCCTCGGGCCCGATGACGACCTTCCGACCGGGCAGACCGGCTCGGGCACGGCGCGCCGCGCGGCGCCCGGAGTTCGCCCGGGGCCCGTGAACGCGGACGGTGCGGAGGTGGTGCACCTGAACGGGGCGGCCCATGGCATCGCGAACGGCTCCGTGAACGGGGTCGCGGACGCGCCGGCGCCGGCCGACCCGCCCGGGGCCGATGCGCCCGCGGCTGCCGCGACGGCCCTGCCGGACCGGGTGCGCCGCGACGAGTCGCTGGTCATCAACCCCGACTACAACTTTGAGAACTTCGTGGTGGGACCGGGCAACCGCATGGCGCACGCCGCGGCAGTGGCAGTGGGGAACGAGCCCGGGCGCGCGTACAACCCGCTGTTCATCCACGGCGGGGTCGGCCTGGGCAAGACGCACCTGCTCCAGGCGGTGTGCCTGAAGATCCTGGAGAGCAACCCCGGCGCGATGATGTACTACATCTCGTGCGAGAGCTTCGTCACGCAGTTCATCGACGCGGTGCGCGACGGCGAGATGGGCGACTTCCGGCACCGGTTCCGCGACGTGGACGTGCTGGTGATCGACGACATCCACTTCCTGACCAAGCGCGACCGCACGCAGGAAGAGTTTTTCCACACGTTCAACAGCCTGTACCAGGCCGGCAAGCAGATCGTCATCTCCAGCGATGCGCCGCCCCAGGACATCCCCGACCTCGAGGACCGGCTCGTCAGCCGGTTCAAGTGGGGCCTGGTCGTGCAGGTGCAGCCGCCGTGCTACGAGACGCGCGTGGCGATCCTCAAGACCAAGGCCAAGGTGCGGGGCATCGAGTTCCCCGACGACGTGGCGTGCTACATCGCGGCCCGGATCGACACGAACATCCGCGAGCTCGAGGGCGCGGTCACGCGGATCCAGATGCAGTCGAACGTCGAGAAGCGGCCGATCGACCTGGACCTGGCCAAGGCCGCCCTGGGAGATTCGGCGGTCTCGAGCGAGCCGACGATCCAGACGATCATCAACGTGGTGGCGGACTACTACCACGTGAAGATCACCGACCTGCAGTCCAAGCGCCGGCCCCGCTCGGTGGCCCACCCGCGCCAGGTGTGCATGTACTTTGCGCGCCGGCTCACGCGCCACTCGCTCCAGGAAATCGGCGGCTACTTCGGCGGGCGCGACCACACGACCGTGATGCACGCCGTAAAGAAGGTGGAAGGGCGGCTTCAGGGAGACCAGGACTTTGCCAGCGCCGTCAAGTCCATGGAAGACCGGGTTCGGCCCGCGCGGGCCGGCTAGCCGCGGCATTGGCCCGGTACCCGAACGCGCCCCGTATTTCCACGATCTCCGCGCCTGTTTTTTCCGTCAATTTGCCTGTGGACTGGGTGTGGACACGCCGTCGCCTGCGGGCAACTGGAGCGCAAAACTACAGGCGTGAACCGGACCCCAACGTGAAGAGCAACGAACCAATCGCGCCGCTTCGCGCCGTCGCTGACAGCGAATTGACAAACTGTGCACGCCGGACAATTGATGTAAATCCTTGCCATTTAGTGTTTTGCGTTCTTTTTCCTGAGATGTCCACAGATTGACCGTGCTTCCTACGACGACGACGGATAAGTCCTTTCTTACTCGTTCTTAAGACGCTGCACGTCGTTCGCCTGTGAGGGACCGTTACAAGAGTCGACTTTCTTAGGTGGGATGAGATGTGGATAAGTTCCCGTCGCTTCGAGGCTTTCGACGCTTCGGGGTCGCCTGACAACGGGGGCACATAACCGTGGTCCGCTGAGCGACCACGAGCTTTCGCAGGGTCGATCCGCACGCGGAGCATGCTTGCCCGGCCCGCCCGTACACCAGGTGGCGTGACTGGAACGTGCCGCTCTGGCCCGACGCGTCGCGATAGTCGCGGATGGTCGACCCTCCGGCGTTCACGGCCTCAACGAGAACAGCCCGGATGGCCGCGGACAGGAGTTCGATGTCCGGCGGGCGCAGCAGCGACGCCCGGAGACGCGGCGAGACTCGTGCGCGAAAGAGGGCTTCGTCGGCGTAGATGTTCCCGACGCCCGCGATCGCGTTCTGGTCGAGAAGCACGCACTTGACGGCGCGGCTGGAACCGGCGAGGGCCGCGGCCAGCGCGGCAGCATCGATCGACAGGGCGTCCGGGCCCAGCCGGCCCCAGCGTTCGCGGCGGAGCGCATCGAACGACGGGTAGCACGTGATGCCGCCGAATCGGCGTGGGTCACGGAAGACCAGGAAACGACCGGGGCGCTGCCGCGCGTGGGCGCCGAGTTGCCAGACCACGTGCGCGTGGTCCAGCGCCGCGACGGCCGCGGCGTTCGGCCGCACCAGCATCCCGCCGGTCATGCCGAGCTGGACGCACATGGCGCGGCCGTCCTCGGCCACGATGGCCAGTTGCTTGCCGTGGCGGTGAATGACCGAAACGCGGGCGCCCTCGAGAAGCTCGACGGTGGACGCCGGCCGCGCGGCGTGCTCGCTCCACGCCACATCGGCGCGGCGGATGATCACGCGCTGTACGTGCGCGCCGATGACCGGTTCACGGAGCGACCGGCGCACGTGCTCGACCTCGGGAAGCTCGGGCATGCGGCATTGTTACCCGTACATGTCCCGGGGCTCGGATCGTTGCGTCGGCCACGCCCGCCTGCGCGCGTAGGCTTCGGGTATGGAACGCCCGCCCGGAACTCAGGCCGAGCGAGTGCCCTTCACGTGGAGCGCGGCAACGGCGGCCCGGGGGCTGTTCTCGGCGCAGTCGGAGCTGACCGGGGCCGTCACCGCCGGCGTGCTGCTCTTGGCGGGTTTTCTGCTCGACCGTGTGCTGCACGCCCCCGCGGGGTCGTGGCTGATCTGGACCAGCCTGTTCATCGGTCTGCTCTATGGCGGGCGCGCGGCGCTCGAGTCGCTCCGCGAGGGGCGGTTCGACATCGACGTGCTCATGGTGGTCGGGGCGGGCGTGGCGGCGTGGATCAGCCGCCCGCCGTACGAGGGGGCGCTGCTGCTGTTCCTGTTCGTGCTCTCGGGCGCGCTCGAGGACCGGGCGATGGCGCGCACCAAGCGCGAGGTTGAGGCGCTGCACAAGCTCATGCCCTCGGAGGCGATCGTGCAGCGCGACGGGGCATGGTCGGTGGTGGCGCCCGAATCGCTGAAGGCGGGCGAGCGTGTGAGGATTCGGCCGGGCGACCGCGTGCCGACCGACGCGCGGGTGGTGTCGGGGAGTTCGTCGTTCGACCAGTCGGCGATCACCGGCGAGAGCATGCCGCGCGAGGTCGAGGTCGGCGACGAGCTGTACGCCGGCACGATCAACACCGACGACCCGGTCGAGGCCGAGGTGCTGCGGCCGGTGAGCGAGTCGAGCCTGCAGCGCATCCTCGATCTGGTCACGCAGGCGCGCGAGCAGCGCGAGCCCGTGCAGCGCATGATCGACCGGCTGAGCCAGCCGTACGCCGTCGGCGTGATGATCCTGAGCGCTGCGGTGTGCCTGGTGTGGTGGCTTGGGTTCGGCGTGCCCCTGACCGGCGAGGGCGAGGAGCGTGGAGCGCTCTACACCGCCATCACGCTCTTGATCGTGGCGTCGCCGTGCGCCCTGATCATCGCGACCCCGACGGCAACGCTCTCGGCCATCGCCCGCGGCGCCCGCGCCGGCGTGCTGTTCAAGGGCGGCCAGTCGATCGAGCGCCTGGCGAACATCGGCGCCGTCTGCTTCGACAAGACCGGGACGCTGACCTTTGGGCGGCCGAAGGTGTACGAGGTGCACCCGGTGGCGTGGTCGGACGGGAACAAGCTCCTGGCGATCGCGGCGGGGATCGAGGCCCAGTCGTCGCACCCGATCGCCAACGCGATCCGAGAGACCGCGGCAGAGCGCGGCGTGGTGCCCGAGACCGTCACCGACTACGACCACGTCGCGGGGCGCGGGGTCGAGGCCAGGTTTCACGGCTGCCCGGTGCGCCTGGGCTCGTACCGCTTCACCGAGGAGCTGATCCCCGTCTGCTTCCGCAACCGTGTGCGCGAGGTGCTCGAGAAGATCCAGGAGCGCGGGCACATGGGCGTGGTGGTGGCCCACGCGTGCCCGGAGAAAGCCGGCGGCGGCGAGGCCGCGGCGATCATCATGGCCGACGCCGTCCGGCCCGGCGCCCGCGAGCTGGTCGAGCGCCTGCACGCGCTGGACATCCGGCCGGTGCGCATGCTCACCGGCGACAACCGCCTGACCGCCGAGCGCGTGGCGACCAGCCTGGGCCTGGATCTCTTCGATGCCGAGCTGCTCCCCGAGGATAAGGTCGCGGCGGTGCGGTCGATGAAGGCCGCCGGGAGCGGAGGGCGCGGCGTGGGGGTGATCGGCGACGGCGTGAACGACGCGCCGGCGCTTGCCGCGGCGGACGCGTCGATCGCGATCGGCTCGATCGGGTCCGAGGCGGCGCTCGAGTCGGCGGACATCGTGCTTCTGTCGGACGACCTGGGCGTCGTGCCGTGGGCGATCCGCCTGGCGCGCCGGGCCCGCACCACGGTGAAGGTAAACCTGGTGTTCGCGCTCTCGGTGATCGTCGGCATGGGGATCACGACGCTGGTGGGCTCGCGCATGGGACACCCGGTGCCGCTGTCGATCGGCGTTCTGGCGCACGAGGGCGGAACGCTGCTGGTGGTGTTCAACAGCCTGAGGCTGCTGTGGATGAGCGGCCCAGGAGTGACGTCGCACGCGACGCCGGCAAAGCCGCACACCCGAGCCGCGCACCCGGTCGCGGCGGCGGCGTGACCCGGCCCGCGGGCGCGGTGAATCGTGCTGCCGCGCTGTATGCTCCCGGTCATGAAGACGCCACTCACCCGTCGTGACATGCTCGCCGCCTCCGGGCTCGCGGCCGCGGGGCTGGTGCTGCCGCACCGGGCGCTCGCGGCCCCGGCGCCGCAACGGAAGCGTTCGATCCGGCTCGCGCACATGACCGACATTCATGTCGAACCGGAGCGACGGGCGGGCGAGGGGCTGACGGCGTGCCTGCACCACGTGCAGTCGCAGAAGGACCGTCCCGAGTTGATCCTGACCGGGGGCGACTCGGTGATGGACAGCATGGACGCCACGCTGGACCGCACGAAGCTTCAGTGGGACCTGTGGCACAAGGTCTTCAAGGGCGAGAACTCGATACCCGTGGAATCGGCGATCGGCAACCACGACGCGTTCGGCTGGAACAAGAAGAACAGCAAGACGACCGGCACCGAGCCCCTGTGGGGCAAGAAGATGGCTGAGGAGATGCTGCACCTCTCCAACCGCTTCCGCAGCTTCGACAAAGCGGGGTGGCACATTGTCGTGCTTGACAGCATCTTCCCCGCGGGCGACGGCTACACCGCGCGCCTGGACGACGAGCAGATGGAGTGGCTCAAGGGCGATCTGGCGAAGGTCCCCGCGACGACGCCGGTGCTGGTGCTCTCGCACATCCCGATCGTTGCCGCGTGCGTGTACTTCTTCGGCAAGCAGTTCAAGGGCGGCGAGTGGAAGGTTCCGGGCTCGTGGATGCACGAGGACGCGGCAGACCTCGTGGCCCTGTTCCTCAAGCACCGCAACGTGAAGCTGTGCCTCTCGGGGCACATTCATCTCAACGACCGCGTTGATTTTCAGGGCGTGACGTACCTGTGCGATGGCGCGGTGTGCGCGAACTGGTGGAAGGGACGGCACCAGGAGTGCGACGAGGGGTACGGGCTGATCGACCTCTACGACGACGGCACGTTTGACCACGAGTACGTCGCGTACGGGTGGAAGGCAGAGCCGGAGAAGAAGTAGGCCCTGGCCGAGGCGAAGCCCGTGGCGCTTGGCGAGCTATGTGCGTGTCGGCGCGGACCACCCGATCGGCGGAAGTGAATAGGCTTCCCACCCATGCGCTGCCGCACCTGCGATTACCCGCTCTGGAACCTGCCCTCGCGACAGTGCCCCGAGTGCGGCACGCCGTTCCTGCCCAGCACGTACGAGTTCAAGGTCGGCGCGGTGCAGTTCAAGTGCCCGCACTGCGCGCAGAGCTACTACGGAACCGACGAGCGCGGGCACCTGGAGCCGCGGGCGTTTGATTGCGTGTCGTGCGGGCGCGCGATCGAGATGGACTCGATGCTGCTGCTCCCCGCCGAGGGCGTGGAGGATGATCAGACGCACCGCCGCGACCCGGTGGCGTGGCTGGTGCGGCGGAAGATCGGGTTTTTTCGAGGTTGGATCAAGACCGTGTTCGCGGGCATGGGCGCCCCGGGCAAGCTCGCGCTGGCCCTGCCGCCGACGAGCCCCAAGGGGCAGGCGTGGTGGTTCGCGGCACTGACCCTGATGCTCAGCGTGCTCGTCGCCTCGGTGCCCTTCGGCGCCCTGATGATGATGGGCGGCGGGATGTCCGGCTCGCGGCTGTTGCCGAACATCGTCGGCGTGATGCTGTTCGGGGCGGGCGCGCAGATTGCCTGGCTCATCGCGTGGGGTTTGACGGTGCACGTCGCGCTGCGGATCTTCGGGGTTTCGCACGCCACGCTGGGGCGGACGTTCGAGATTCTCTGCTATTGCTGCGGGCCGAGCGTGGTCGTGATGATCCCGTGCGTGGGGCCGTACGTGGCCTGGATCGGGCACCTGTGGTGGATGATCGGCGCGGCAGTGGCGCTCAGCGCGGGGTACGGGGCCCGGGGGTGGAAGACGGCGCTGGCGGCCGGTGTGCTGCCGGTGCTCACGACCATCGGCCTGGTGGCGCTGATCCTGATGGGCCTCAACGCCTTCGGCCGCGCGGTGTCCTCGGCCGGGACGGTGCCGACCACGACCGGGCCGGGGCACGTCGCCACGGTTCTGCTCGGGCACGGCTCGGCGTTCACGAACGTTCAGAACACGCACGCGGCAGAACTGGTCGCGTCGGGAGAACTGGCCGTCAGCGAACTGATCGCGACGCAGAGCCAGAGCAGCGGCACCAGCGTGCGGATCGGGACGCTCTCGCTCGATGAGTTCCTCGCGCTCGAGCAGGACCAGAAGGATGCTGCCGCGAGCGCGGCGAGCGCAGCACTGCCCCCGAAGGTTGTGGCCCACCGCGTGGGCGATGTCGTATTCACGTACCACGGGCTGGACGCCGACGATCCGCGGCACCAGAGCCTGTGGGCGTTCATCGTGTGGCCGGACCCCGACGTGAACCACGGCTCGCCGGCGGAGGTGACGGTGGGTCTGATGAACGGCACGACCATGTCGGCATCCGCCGCGGCGTTCCCCGCGATGCTGCTCCAGCAGAACGCCGAGCGTGCCGCGGCAGGGTTGCCGCTACTCCCCGACCCGGGCCAGGTCACACACAAAGCGCCGGGCACGTCCGAGTAATACCGCCCCGTCCCAGGCCTGCGGGCGTTGGGCGCCACCTTCCCTGCGTTATTTGCTTTGGCCTCGCGCGGCAGGTCCGGTAGACTTGCCCGCTCGTGGGCCGGGCAAACACTCCGCATTCCCGCCGACCCTTTTACCGGAACTCTCTTCCCATGCATTCAACTCGCGTCGCGTCCGTGCTGGCACTGATCTCCTGCGCAGGTCTGGCGAGCGTTGCCGCCGCGCAGGCCCCCGCGATCGACCCGCCCGAGGACATCCCCGGGACGCGGCCCCTCCCGGCCACGTGGCCCAGCCACGACGACGCCTTGGCGTTTAATTCAGGCTTCGTAGGGCACGACGGCTCGGTCGACGGCCCGATGGTGGTCTTCAGCGACCTGGTGCGCGTCCCCGGCGCCCTGTGGCTGCGCCTGCGGTTCGACGCGGTGGCGCTTTCCGGCGACCCGGCGGCCGACGGGGCGTACCTGCGGATCACGTCGCTGCTCGACGGGAGCACGCAGACGCTGAACGCCGAGCACGTGGCCCAGTGGGCGAAGTCTTCGGCGTATTTCAACGGCGAGAACGTGCTTGTCGAGATCATCGCGTACCCGAACACGGGCGCCTGCCGCGTGGCCATGAGCCGCGTGACGGTGGGCGAGCTGGGGTTTGACTCGCGCTCGATCTGCGGCGCGACCGACGACCGGACGCTGCTGAACGACAACCGCCTCGGCCGGCACTCGATCGGCTGCACCAGCTGGCTGATCAACGACTTCAACACGATGTTCCTGACGGCGGGGCACTGCGGGGCGGTCGCCGGCGACGTGATGATGTTCAACGTGCCGCTGTCGACCGCCGCGGGCGGGCTGGTCAACCCCCCGGCCTCGGACCAGTTCGTCGTGGACCCGACCAGCACGCAGTTCGTCAACGGCGGCGTGGGCAACGACTGGTGCTACTTCGGTGTGTTCGCCAACAGCGGCACGGGCAAGACGCCGTACCAGTCCTACGGCGTGCGCTTCACTCTCGGCAACGCCCCGGCGGGCGGCACCCCGACGATCCGCATCTCGGGCTACGGCACGGTCTCTTCGCCGGTGTCCCTGACGTGGCAGCAGGTTGGCAAGACCCACACCGGCCCCTACGCCGGGCTGCTGGGAACCAATGTCCGCTACTCGGTCGACACCACGGGCGGCAACAGCGGCTCGCCGGTCTTCAACGAGAACACGCAGACCGCGATCGGTATCCACACGCACGCGGGATGTTCCACGAGCGCTGGCTCGTACAACAACGGAACGGCCGTGCAGCTCCCTGGCCTGCAGGCCGCGCTCGCCAACCCGCTTGGGATTTGCAAGAGCGGCAAGGGCGCGGTGAGCGGACCGATCTTTGTCGGCGGAGATCAGGCCAACAACTTCGGCACGACCAACGCCACCTCGGGCGTCTTCGGGCGCGTCTCGGTCGCGCCGATCGCGGTCCAGGGGCTGGCGTACAACCGGACCATCGGCGCGTTCTACGCGGTCGACATCAATCGAAATCTGTACAGCGTCGACCCCGGCACCGGCGCGTTCACCCTGCTGGGCGCGGTGACGGGCACGACGGCGGTGCTCAACGGGCTCGGGTACGACCCGGTCGGCGGCGTTCTGTACGCGATCGCGCAGGCGACCGGGCAGCTCTTCACCATCAACACGGCAACCCGCGCTGCCAGCGCCGTGGGCGCCCCCGGCGGCGGCACGGTCGGAGCGCTCGAGTGGGACACCCTCGGCGGCACGCTGTACGGCATCAACGACGCGGGCGGGTCGAAGCTCGTGACCATCAACACGGCGACCGGAGCGCAGACGGTCGTGGGAACGCTCGGGGCCGGGTTCACCGACTGCAACGGCCTGGCGTACAAGGAAGATGTGGATGCGCTCTACACGATCAACGCCGCGACCGGCCAGTTGCTGAAGGTCAACAAGTCGACCGGAGCGGCAACGGCGGTCGGCGCGACCGGGGGCATGTTCGGGAGCGCCTTTGGCATGTCGTGCGTGAACACGTGCCCCGCCGACTTCAACGGGGACACGTTCGTGAACGGCGAAGACTACGACGAGTTCGTGGCCCTGTTTGTCGCGGGGGATGCCGCGGCCGACTTTGACCACAACACGTTCGTGAACGGCGAAGACTTCGACCAGTTCATCGAGGCCTTCGTGCGCGGCTGCTGACCGGGCCGCGGATCCGGGGCTTTCGGGGCGCACCGGCGTGACAAAACTTACTAGGTCCCCTTCATCGCCCCGACAGAAGGGCCTTGTTCGGCATTTCAGAGGGTGCGGCGCTGTTCTGTCGGCGCGGGATGCTCAGCGCGCACATTCGCTCATGTTATCGATTTACGTATTGCCAGCGGGTGCCGGAAGCTCCTGCAGGGGTTGAGTTGAGGAGATTCCCCGTGAGCTTTGCAATCGCATTGGCGATCGGCTTTTCATGCTGCGCCGACTTGCCCCCGGGCTTTCAGCGCAGCGTGGTGGCCAGCGATCTGAACACGCCGGCGGTCATCGAGTTCCTTCCCGACGGGCAGATGTTGGTGGCGCAGCTGGGCGGAACGGTTGTGGCCTACGACCAGGGTCAGCGGCGGACGTTCCTGGCGCTCGGCGACGTGGCGACCGACGGCGAGAGAGGGCTGCTGGGTATGGCCCTGGAACCCGAGTACGCGAGTCTGCCCCGCGTGTACGTGTACTACATCAACCACGCGCTGCAGGCTCGCGTCAGCCGCTTCGATGTGTTCAACGGCATCGCGAACATCGACTCTGAAACGGTCATCTGGCAGAACCCCCAACCGGCGTCGGGCGACTCGCACCACGGAGGCAACATCGCCTTCGGTGCCGACGGCAAGCTCTACATCGCGGCCGGCGAAGAGGTCGATCCCCGCTGGGCCCAGGATATGTCGAGCCAGCGGGGCAAGGTCCTCCGGATCGACCGCGACGGCGGCGTGCCGCCTGATAACCCGTTCGTAAACGAGCCCGGCGCCGACCCGCTCATCTTCGCGCTCGGGTTCCGCAACCCGTTCCGCTTTTCAATCGACCCGGTCGGCGGGGCGCTCTACGCCGGCGACGTGGGCTTCTACACCCAGGAAGAGGTGGACCGCGTGAGCCGCGGGGACAACGGCGGCTGGCCGAGCATGGAGGGGGACCTCTGTTACGTCTCGGACTGTTCCACGTTTCTGACGCCGCTGTGGACCTACTCGCACTGCGACCCGGTGTACGCGCCCGACTGCGAGGCGGCGGTCATCCTCGGTCCTGTGTACCGCGGCTCTCAGTTCCCGAGCGACTACCACGGCAGCCTCTTCGCGGCCGACCTGCTGCAGGGCTGGATCCGCAGGCTGGTCTTCAACGCCAACGGCCAGGTCGATCACGACGAAGTGTTCGCCACCGGCGAGCACCTCTACACCATCGTGGACATGAAGGTCGGGCCGGACGGGGCCCTGTACTACACGTGCGTCTACCAACCTACCGACGTCGGCCACAAGGTGTACCGGATCGCGTACATCGGGGGGAACGATCGCGCGCCGGTCGCGGTGATAGAAGCCAACCCCACCCACGGCACGGACGCCCCCCTATTGGTCGACTTCTCCGGATGGCAGTCGCGCGACCCCGACGGACCCGTCTTCGGGCTCCACTTCTCGTGGGACTTTGGCGACGGCGACACATCATCGGCGGCTGAGGCGTCGCACGTGTACACCGCGCCGGGCGTGTACCACGTGACCTTGACGGTCAGCGACGGCGTCCTGCTCGACACCGAAGACACGACGATCACGGTGGGAGCGCCCCCGGTGGTGACGATCGTGGATCCTCCCGAAGGCACGGTCTACCGCGCCGGCGACTACGTGTTCTACTCCGGAGACGCGTTTGATCCTTTGCAGGGGCAACTGACCGGCGATGCGATGAGCTGGTCCGTCAGCGTCGTTCACGAGAATCACACCCACCCGTTCCTGGGGCCGACGCAGGGGTTCCAGAACGGCTACCTCCAGATCCCCACGACCGGTCACCCGCCCGAGGACACGTACTACCGAATCACGCTCACCGTGACCAACGCCGACGGTCTGTCCACGACGGTGGCGCGCGACATTCGCCCGGTCATATCGGTGCTGTCCCTGGACACCGTGCCGCCGGGGATCCCGCTGCTCCTCAACGGGAACCCGGTTCAGACGCCGCACCCGTACCAGAGCGTGGTTGGCTTTGAGCACGACCTGGTGGCACCGGCGTCTGCGGTTGTGGACGGCGTGGAGTACCGCTTCGCCAACTGGCTCGACGGACCGGGCGTCATCGGGCGCGACTTTGTGGCCCCCGAGGGCGGCTTGACCTTTGTCGCCGTGTTCACCGCGCCCTGCCCGGCGGACGTCAACGGCGACGGGTTTGTCACCGGCGACGACTTTGATTACTTCGTGGAAGCGTTCTTCTACGGCGATATCGCCGCGGACTTCAACCACGACACGTTCGTGTCGGGCGAAGACTTTGACGCGTTCACGGCCGCGTTCGTGGAAGGGTGCTGACCGCCCCGCCGCACCGTGAAGGCGTGCGAACCCGGCTCGTGGTCATCACGGCGTGCGGCGCGGTGTTCGTGCCAGCGGCGTGCGCCGCCCGCGACGGTGCGCCCCGTGGCCTCCGGCCTCGACGCGCTCGTTGACATCGCCGGCATGCCCGGCGACCCGGACCGGGTGCTGGTGCTCGAGCGGGCCGTGCGCGTCGTCACCGTGTCGACGGAACGGTTCGCACCCTTGCCGTTCTTGGATCTTTCCGCCAGCGTTTGCCGTGCGGCCGAGAATGGAGAGGCGCCGAGGGCCTGCCTCGCACCCGACTACACGACCAGCGGGCATCGCTACGTGTGCAGCACGACCGCGAGCACGGGCGACAGCACCGTCACGCGTTACACCGATTCGACCGATGCGCGAACCCCGCCGAGTTTCGCGCCGGGCGGGGTGCCGCGCCTGATCCGGTCGCAACGACAGAAACCGACGCCGCGGGCCCACAGAGTTACCGATCAAGTTCCTATCGCGAGCAACGTCGGGACTCCGGGGCCACGCACCTTTGCATGCCGCCGCGGGAACCAGAGCCGTTCCCGCAGCGGACTCTACGACGCGACCGGCTTCTCGGACGCCGCGGCATCGGTTTCGTGGTTCTGTGCCGTCGACTGATGTAATCTTCCCTGCGGGATTTTCGTGGGTTGACCGTCCCGTCCCGCGGCGGGAGGCGCCCGCGGAGCCGGAACGGATCGACGGAGACGAACGATGCTCGCCGCCATGAGATGCCGGTTGGGACGCTGGTCTGCGCGGGCGCGGACCTTCGTCATCGCGGCTCTGGCGGCGTTGAGCGCCGGCGCGGCGGCGAGCGCCGCGACGCCCCCGACGTTCACGGCGCTGGGGGTTCTTCCTGGCGGATCGAGTTCCTCGGCGCTGGCGGTGACTCCCGGCGGCTCCTTCGTGGTCGGGTACAGCACGACCCCGTTCGGGGACCGCGCCTTCCGATGGAGTCGCGTGCTCGGTCTTCAGAGTCTTGGGACACTTCCCGGGGACACAGACTCGCGCGCCGTGGCCGTGAGCGCCGACGGCAAGGTCGTTGTGGGGTTCAGCAAGTCCGGGGCCGGTTACCGCGCGTTCCGCTGGACCAGCGGGTCGGGGATGAGCGATATCGGAGCGCTGCCGGGCGGATCGTCGTCGGTGGTGACGGGCCTCACCGCCGACGGCGCGGTGGCGGTCGGCTACTGCGATGTGCCCGTAGGGTCCGGGGGCGTGGCGTTCCACGCGTTCCGATGGACGGTCCAGGGCGGGATGGAGGACCTGGGCACGCTGCCGGAAGGCCGGAGCTCGTTCGTGACAGGCGTGAGCGGAGACGGCTCGGTGATGATCGGCGCCGCGGACGGTGGCGACTCGTTCGGCCTCCGCGCCATGCGGCGGACCGACGGCGCGGGCATGGTGAATCTCGGCGCGTTTCCCGGCGGCGGATTCTCGTCCGCGAACGCGGTCAGCGTCGACGGCTCGACGGTCGTGGGGTACGGCTTCATCCCGCACGGCTACGGCGCGTTCCGCTGGACCGACGCCACCGGCATGGAGAACCTGGGCTCGCTCCCCGGGGCCACCATCACGATCGCAGACTCCATCAGCGGTGACGGACGGGTCATCGTCGGGCGCAGCGATTCCCCCAGCGGCGAGGCGGCCTTCCTGTGGACCGCCGACCTGGGCCCCACCAATCTGAACACGCACCTGCAGGCTCGCGGCATCGACCTCACGGGATGGACGCTCATCGCGGCCAACGCGGTCAGCGCCGACGGCCTCACGATCGTCGGCCTGGGCGACCACGACGGGCACGAGGAGGCGTGGGTCGCGTTCCTGGGAACCGGGCAGGACCTGAGCGCGATCGAGCAGCTCGGCAAGTCGCTGATGTCCGACTCGAACCTGTCTTCGCCCGGCGGCCAGGCGTGCTTCTCGTGCCACTCGGCGGCCGCGGGCTTCACGAACCCGCGTTCGATCGACAACGTCCACGGGTCCGTGCACTCCGGCGCGGTCGCGTCGCTCTTCGGGAACCGCAAGCCCCCGACCGCGGCGTACGCCGGGGCGAGCCCGCCCCTGCACTTCGAGAACGGGACCTGGGTGGGAGGCCTGTTCTTCGACGGGCGAGCCACGGGCTGGACGCTGGGCGACCCGCTGGCCGAGCAGGCGATGCAGCCGTTCCTCAACCCCGTCGAGCAGAACAACCCCGACAGCGCGTCGGTGGTGGCGAAGGTCGCGTCGTCCAACTATGCGGCGCTGTTCCGCGACGTCTGGGGCGAGGACTCACTCCCGCCCGACGGCGGCGGGGACGCGGCCCTGGCGTACGAGCGGATCGCGCGGTCCATCGCCGCGTACGGACGATCGCGCGCCGAGAACCCGTTCAACTCGAAGTACGACGACTACCTCGCGGGCCGTGCCGTGCTGTCGCCGCAGGAAGCGCTGGGGCTGAAGCTGTTCAACGGGATCGCCGGCTGTGCCGCGTGCCACCCCAGCGCCCCGGGCCCCAACGGCGAACCACCGCTCTTCACGGACTTCACGTACGACAACGTCGGGATCCCCAGGAACCCGGAAAACCCGTTCTACACGATGCCGCCGGAGATCAACGCCGACGGCGTGGAATACATCGACCCCGGGCTGGGCGGCTTCCTTCAGCAGGCAGGCTTCCCGCAGAGCGTGTACGGGCCCGCCATGGGCAAGCACAAGGTGGCGACGCTCCGCAACGTCGACCGGAGGCCCGACGGCGCGTTCGTGCGATCGTACGGGCACAACGGGTTCTTCAAGAGCCTCGAAGAGATCGTCCACTTCTACAACACGCGCGACGTCGAGGCGTGGCCGCCGCCGGAAGTTCCGCAGAACATGAACATCGCGGAGATGGGGAACCTGCACCTGACGCCCGACGAGGAGGCCGCGATCGTGGCGTTCCTCAAGACGCTCAGCGACCGCGACGCCGCGCCCGTCCACTGCCCGTCTGACGTTGACAGCAACGGGTTCGTGAACGGCGTGGATTTCGACCGTTTCGTTTCGGCCTTCGAGGCCGGGAGCGCGAGCGCGGACATCGACCGTGACGGGTTCGTTTCCGGCCTGGACTTTGACCTGTTCGTGCTGGCGTTCGAGGCGGGGTGCTGATCCCAAGAGGGGCAAGGCGTTGACGAACCGCGCGTTGACATCCAGACGTGTGAACACCCGGAGCACGATGGCGCGCACGCTCCTGTTTGCGGCCGCCGCGGTTCAGGTGCTCGCGGCCCGGCCCGCGGCCGCGCAGTGCGAAGGGTGGCTTCCGGGCGAGGGAATGCTCGGCCTCGACGGGCTCGTCCTGTGCGAAGCGGTGTGGGATCCCGACGGCGACGGCCCTGCCGCGCCGCTGCTCATCGCGGGCGGGGAGTTCACCATCGCCGGGTCCGTGGTGGCGCGGAACATCGCCGCGTGGGACGGGTCGTCGTGGCACCCGCTGGGGATCGGGATGGACGGGCCGGTCAGCGCGCTGGCGGTGTTCAACGGAGAGCTTGTGGCGGGCGGCGGCTTCACCTCCGCCGGTGGAGAATCGGCGGGCCGCATCGCGCGGTGGGACGGCGCGGCGTGGCACGCGCTTGGAATTGGCGTCAGCGGGACGCTCTTCCCTTCCGTCGAAGCGCTGGCCGTGCACCAGGGCGAACTGATCGTGGGCGGCAGCTTCATCTCCGCGGGCGGAGTCCCCGCCGCGCACATCGCCCGCTGGAACGGCGCCTCTTGGCAGCAGGTCGGCCCCGGCCTGAGCACCACCGTCTTCGCGTTGGCCGAGTACGGAGGCGACCTGGTCGTCGCGGCTGGCGCCTCCATCGTCCGACTGAACGGGCTGTCGTGGCAGGCGCTGGGGTCAGGCGGGAACGGCTCGGTCTACGCGCTGGCCGTGCACGACGGCAGCTTGATCGCCGGGGGCGGGTTCACCACGGTGGGCGGGGCGTCGGCGCGACGGATCGCCCGCTGGAACGGCGCCACATGGCAGCCGTTCGGAACGGGGATGAACGGCCCCGTGAGCGCGCTCGTCGAGCGCGACGGCACGCTCTTCGCCGGCGGCTTCTTCACGACCGCGGGCGGAGTTGCCGCCGCCTCCGTCGCGGAATGGAACGGCGCTGCGTGGCAGCCGCTCGCGGACGGCGTGACCGATTCGGTGTACGCCCTTGCGACGTACGGCGGTGACCTCGTGGGCGGCGGAGTGTTCATCGGCGCGGGCGAAGGCTCGGCTGATTCGATCGCCCGGTGGGACGGCTCGTCGTGGAGCCCGATGGGCACCGGGGCCGACGGCGGACCGATCTCCGCGTTTGCCGAGTACGGCGGCCGGCTCATCGCCGGCGGCTTCTTCGCGGTCATCGGCGGCGGACCGGCGAACCTGATCGCGGCGTGGGACGGTGTGTCGTGGCAGGCTCTCGGCGAAGGGATGTCGGGGTCGACGTTCCCCTCGGTGGCGGCCCTTGCCGCGCACGATGGCGAACTGGTTGCCGCGGGCGACTTCACGGCCGCCGACGGGCAGCCGGCCAACAACATCGCCGCATGGGACGGGGCCGCGTGGCACCCCTTGGGCGGGGGGATGGACAACAACATCTACGCCCTGACGGAGTTTGACGGCGATCTCATCGCCGGCGGGAGCTTCGAGAACGCGGGCGGTGCACAAGCCCGGCGCATCGCGCGGTGGAACGGATCGACGTGGGGGGCGATCGGGTCGGGGTTCTCAAGCCGCGTATCCGCGCTGGCGGTGTACGCCGGTGAGCTCATCGCGGGCGGGCATTTCATCGAGGCCGAAGGAGCGCCAGGAAACCACGTCGCCCGGTGGAACGGCTCGTTCTGGCAACCGCTGTGGACCGGCACCGACGGCCCGGTGCTCGCCCTGGCGGTGTACAAGGGAGAGCTGATCGCCGGCGGCGAGTTCACAGCCGCGGGCGGCGGCGCGGCGAGCTTTGTTGCGCGCTGGAACGGCGCCTCGTGGCAGCCGCTGGGCCTGGGCGTTGATGGGCCGGTCTACGCGTTGCAGGTGTACCACGGCGACCTCATCGTCGCCGGAGCATTCACGATCGCCGGCGCCGAAAACGCGAATTACCTGGCGCGCTGGAACGGAACAACGTGGCAATCGCTCGGCGTGGGGGCCAACAGCAACGCGTACGCGCTGTTCGAACACCACGGAGAGCTCATTGCCGGCGGCGACCTGACCACGGCGGGCGTTGACATCACCGGGGCCGGCGGCCCCGCGTCGGTCTTCTGGGCGCGGTGGACGGACACCGGAGCTCCGTGGATTGCCGCGCAGCCGGCGACCGCCGCTCTTTCTCCAGGCGAGGCCGTGTCTGTGTCTGTTGCCGCGGCAGCGGGATATGCAGGCCTCTCGTTCCAGTGGCGGCGGGTAATGCCCGACGATTCGCGTCTAGACCTGTCCGACGGCGGCCGGATCAGCGGGTCCGCGACACCGACGCTGACCATTACTGACGCCGTGCCGGACGACGTCGGGGGCTACGACTGCGTCGTCTGGAACTCCTGCGGCAGCGAGACCAGCGCTGTGGCGACGGTTCGGTGCGGCGCGGACATCGACGGAAACCTGTTCGTGAACGGCGACGATTTCGACACCTTTGTCGCGGCGTTCGTGGCGGGGGATCCATTGTCGGACTTTGACCACGACGGCTTTGTGACTGGCGTCGACTTTGACTCCTTTACATGGGCGTTTGAGCGGGGCTGCTGACCGCACGCCAATCGTGTATTCCGCGACGGTCCTCGTTGAGCGCGGGTGCCATTGATGAATGAGCCAAGAATGCCGTGCGAAGCGGTCCTTGCAGGACAACCAAGCGGATTGGTCGCGTATTCTCTTGAGGGGCGGCAGGCTCCTAGTTAGGCTGCTTCATCGCGCGAGGGCCATTCGCCGTATATTTTGGTACTTGTTTGGGTCATCAGCCATGTTTGGCCGGCTGGGGTTCATTGTGTGGGGTCTGTGCCAGGGTGCTTTCTCAGTCCTTTGACAAGAACAGGAACGAAGAAATGAGCATGTTGAAGTCCGTGGTGTCTCGGTTCCGCGGCCTCCCTGGCGCGGTCGCTGTCGCGGCCGGCATGTGCGTGGCCGCCCAGAGTGCTTCGGCCGGCACATGGACCAAGGTCGTGAACAACCCGCCGGGCAGCGTCGGCCTGATGCTCCTGCTCTCGGACGGCACGGTCATGTGCAGCAACCCCGGGACCAGCAACGCCTGGTACAAGCTGACGCCAAACGCGGCCGGCAGCTACGTCAACGGCACATGGACGACCCTGGCGCCGATGCTCGACACGCGCCTGTACATTCAGACCCAGGTCCTCAAGGACGGTCGCGTGTACTGCTCCGGCGGCGAGTACGGCACGGGCGGACCCAAGGCGTCCGTGTACGACCCCACCACCAACGTCTGGACCGCGCTGACGATCCCCGCCTCGCTCTGGAACCCCGCCACCGACAATTTCTACGACTGCAACAGCGAGATCCTGCCCGACGGCAGCGTTCTCCTCATGCCCGTGTTCCCCCACACGTCGGGGCGCGCGATCAAGTGGAACCCCGCGACCAACGTCTGGTCCAGCGGCGGGCAGCTCTTCCGCGGCACCTACCAGGACGAGGCGACCTGGGTCAAACTGCCCGACAACACGATCCTCACGCTCGATCCGTTCGGGAGCAATTCCTACGGGAACAGCCCGTCCGAGCGGTACAACCCCGTGACCAACACGTGGATCAACGACGGCATCTCCCCGGTCAACCTGTACGACGCCTTCGGCTTCGAGATGGGCGGCGGCGTGTACCTCCCCAACGGCAAGGCGATCTTCCTCGGTGCCACCGGCAACACGGCGATCTACACCCCCACCGGCACGACCAGCCCGGGCTCATGGGTGGCCGGGCCGGTGATCCCCAGCTCCAAGGGCACGCCCGACGCGCCCCTGGCCCCGATGATCGACGGCAAGGTGCTCTGCGCCGTCAGCCCCCTGCCCACCAGCGCCAACCACTTCCCGACCCCCACGACGTTCTACGAGTACGACTACGTCACCAACTCGTTCGCGTCGATCACCGGGCCCACCGGCGCGTCCGACAACATCTCGTGCTACCAGGCCAACATGCTCTGCCTTCCCAACGGCCAGATCCTGTACTCGCACATGAGCAACACGGTCTACGCCTACACGCCCACGGGCTCGCAGATCGCCGCCGGAAAGCCCGCGGTGACCTCGATCACCGCCAACGGCGACGGCTCGTTCCACCTCACCGGCACGCTGCTCAACGGCATCTCCGAGGGCGCGTCGTACGGTGACGACTGGCAGATGAACACCAACTACCCGGTCATCCGCATCAACCACAGCAACGGCAACAAGTACTACGCCCGCACCTACAACTGGAGCTCGACGAGCATCGCGACCGGCGCTACCCCGACGACCACCGAGTACAAGCTCCCCGCCGGCATGCCCGCCGGGTCGTACACGCTCGTGGTCACCGCCAACGGCTTCGCGTCCGACGCCGTCGGCGCCCCGGCCATCTCGCCCAACCCGTCCAACCAGGCGGTTCGGGCCGTGTACCAGTCCGCGAGCTTCACCGTCGGGGCGACCGGCGTTGGACCAATCACCTATCAGTGGCGCCGCAACGGCGTGAACCTGACCAACGGCGGCGCCATCAGCGGTGCCACGAGCACGACGCTCACGTTCAACCCTGCCCACATCGCCGACAATGGCACGACGATCGACTGTGTGGTCTCCAACGCGATCGGCTCGGCCACGAGCACGGGCGCGACCTACACCGTGTATTGCCCGTCGGACTTCAACCAGGACGGCTTCGTCTCGGGCGACGACTTTGACACGTTCGTCGACGCGTTCTACTTCGGCGACCCCTCGGCCGACTTCAACAGCGACACGTTCGTCTCGGGTGAAGACTTCGACGCGTTTATGGACGCGTTCATCGCCGGATGCTGAGACCCGACACCGGGTCGGGACCACAACCGACCAAAATCCTGATTGCCGCCTTCGAGGGCCGGGATTACCCCGGCCCTTTTCATTGAGGGACGACTCTCCGGGCTGTGGTTCGGGCGCGATTCTGCGGACGTTTGACCGATATCTATTGGGCGAATCGGCGTGTGCGATTAGTCTGGAACCGGGCTCAGGGTCCAATTTGGGATTGCATAGATGTTTGTGGAGGTCGGCCCGCTCAGGCCGTACCCGTGCTGAAAAAAAGCGTTGGTTCTGTTCAGGCGCGTACGCGGCCAAGGGTTCGCTCGCTCCTTTTTGGTGAGGAGTTTTCGATGCAGATGAAGATCGGCTCATTGATTCTGGCCGCGGCAGCGATCACGAGTTTCTGCTGGCCTGGCGTCGTTCGGGCCCAGGAAGAGCACGGCACCACGGTGGTGGGGGCACCGGGCATTACCGAGACCGTGGAAGAGATCATGGCCCGCGCCGCCCGGGACGACAAGCCGTGGGACCCGGCGGACGGCATCAAGCTGATCCGCGAATTCCACAATGACCGCACGGGACTGGCTCAGAACCCCGACGCGCCGGCGACGGCGATGTGGCCGATCAACCCCGGCGTCTCGCCCATCTCGAGCCCGTTCGACAAAATCCCCGGCGGCAAGGGCGGTGGCGGGCTGTACCTGCCGCAGACGGTCGGCACCGGCTTCAACGGTGTGACGTTCGGCCAGACTCCCGGCTACGTGCCGCCGGACTCGACCGGCGCCGTGGGGCCGACGCAGGTCCTGGTGTGCGCCAACGGGCGTATCCGCGTGTACAGCAAGACTGGCGTGCTCGGCGGCTTGAACGCGACCACCGACACGTTCTTTACGTCGGTGCGCGCCGGGCAGACCACCTCGGATCCTCAGGTGAAGTTCGACCGGATCTCCAACCGCTGGTTCGTCACGATCATCACCACCTCGACCCCTAACCGCATTCTCATCGCGGTCAGCAGCGGTCCGACGATCTCCAACACGTCCAGCTTCACGTTCTTTGGCTTCTCGCAGGACGCCGACGGCAAGCAGGTCGGCGCCTTCGCCGACCACGAGAAGACCGGCGTAGATGCCAACGCGGTCGTCATGGGCTGCAACATGTTCACAGGCGCCTCAGGCGGCTCGATCTGGGTGGTCAACAAGGCCCAGCTCCTCGCCGGCTCACTGATCTTCACCAGCTTCCGGAACCAGGGGATCGAAACCCCCAACGGGGTGGACAACGACGACGCGACCGCCACCGAGAGCTACGTGATGGGCACGTCGACCTCGTCGTTCAGCCAGATCGTCTTCAAGCGCATCGCCAACCCGGGGGGCACCCCGACGATCGCGTCCACACAGAACCTGACCGTTCCGGTCACGGCGCTCCCGCAGTCCCAGCCAGCCGCGGGCACTACCGGCGGCCTGGACCCGATCGACGACCGCATCGCGTACGCTCAGGCCCATAAGGACCGCTTCAGCGGACAGACGCGGATCGTCGCGGCCCACAACATCAAGGTCACCAACGCGGGCGTCGGCAGCTCCTCCGGCAGCCGTAACGCGATCCGCTGGTACCAGATCGGCAACGTGACCGGCACCGTAAACCTCGTCCAGTCGGGCACGCTCTTTGATCCCAACGCCACGGTCATCGGCTACTGGATGGGCTCGGCCGCGATGACAGGACAGGGCCATTTGGCCATCGCCTCGACCGGCGCCAGCTCGGCCAGTCAGACCTTTATCCCCGTGTCCGGGCGCCTGCGCACCGATACCCTCGGCACCACCCAGGCCCCCACGACGGCGCAGGGGCCCGTGGCGAACTACAACATCCAAGGCAGCGGCACGCAGCGCTGGGGCGACTATGCCATGACCTCGGTCGATCCCACCGACGACCAGACGGTGTGGGCCTTCGCCGAGTACTGCGACGCGGCCAACTCGTGGGCCGTCCGGGCCATTCAGCTCAAGGCCCCTCCGCCGGCGACTCCGAGCTCGTGCAGCCCTCCGAGCGTGGCGCAGGGAGCGAGCAACGTGAACGTGGTGGTGACGGGGACGAGCGTGAGCGGGAGCGAGTTCTTCGACCCCGACGCGAGCTTCCCGAACCACATCGCGGCATCGTTCAGCGGCTCGGGGATCACGGTGAACTCGGTGTCGTGGAGCCCGGCGACGCCGCTGTCGGCGACGGTGAACATCAGCGTCTCGGGGGGCGCGGCAACGGGCCTGCGCAACGTCACGATCACCAACCCCGACGGTCAGTCGGCGACGGGGAACAACCTGCTCACGATCAACAGCGCCTCGGTGTGCCCGAGCTTCACGCTGAACCCCTCGGGCGGGACGTTCTGCGAGGGCGCCAACGTGGTGCTGAGCGTGGCGGCGACGGGGACCCCGGCGCCGACGCTGCAGTGGCGCAAGAACACGGTGGACATCCTGGGCCAGACGGGGACGACGCTGACGCTGAACCCGGTCCAGGCCTCCGACGCGGGGAGCTACGACTGCGTGGCGACCAACGCGTGCGGGCCGGCGGTGAGCAACGCGGCGGTGATCGCGGTGAACACGGTGGCGCAGGTGACCTCCAACCCGTCTGACGTGGCAGTGCGTGCGGTGTACTTCTCGGCGACGTTCAGCGTGGGGGCGACGGGGACGCCGTCGCCGACGTACCAGTGGCGGCGCAACGGGGTCGACCTGGTGGACGGGGGCGCGGTGAGCGGGGCGACGACGCCGACGCTGACGTTCAACCCGGCGGACCGCGCGGACGACGGAACGACGATCGACTGCGTGGTGACCAACGTGTGCGGGAGCGCGACGAGCACCGCGGCGCTGTACACGGTGTACTGCCCGTCGGACTTTGACCAGAACGGGTTCGTGAACGGCGACGACTTCGACGCGTACGTGGTGGCGTTCGAGGCCGGGGACCCGTCGGCGGACTTTGACAACAACCTGTTCGTGAACGGCGACGACTTCGACGCGTACGTGGTGGCGTTCGAGGCCGGGTGCTGAGACGGACGGGCCGGCCGACGAGGCCCGCATGATTACCGCAAACAGGAGCCGGGGTCTACCCCGGCTCCTTTTCTTTGCCGAGCTCGGCATTCAAGCGGAGCCGCGGCCCGTCAGGGCTCGAAATGCTCTGTGAAGCGGCCCGCGCGGGGTACTCTGTGGGGACGTCGACGCGCGGAAACGAGCAGAAAAGAACGGATTTCCGGGAGATGCCGAGGCGGAGCGCCATTCCGGGCAACACCGCCGGAGGGTCGGCGAGTGCATACGTCGGATAACCCCCGCGGCAGTGAAGTGTTCAGGAGTATGCGATGCGTATCACGCGTGGTCTAGCGATCGTGCTCGCGGCGGCGATGACTCCGGGGTGGGTGTCGGTCCTGGCTCAGGAACAGACCGGACCAGGGATCGGCGCCAGCGGCACCACCGAACTCAGCGACGAAGTGGCGTCCGGTGCGCGCGAGCCGGTCACTTCACCCCTGGTCGCTATGGACGCCTCGCCCGACGGGGTGGTGACGCTGGCGCTTGACCGTGCGCTGTACGCACAGTTCGGCGGGCTCCGGTCCGTGCGGCTGACGGGGCTGCCCGTGGCCCCCGGCGCCGTGCTGGACCTTGACCTCGATCGCTTCGAGGTCTTCGCCGAAGACGCGGTGATCGTCGCTGTCACCGAACGGGGCGAGGTCGCCCAGCCGCGGCCCGATGTGCAACTCTGGCGCGGCGAGGTGGCCGGCGAGCCGGGGTCGTACGCGTACCTGGCGCTCACGCCCCACGGCAGCATGGGCCACATCCGTTCGCTCGGGCGCACGTACATCGTCTCCAGCGGTGTCGGCGGCGCGATGCCCACGGTCGTGTACGACACCGCGGCACAGGGCGCTCCGGGCGACGCGATGGCGTCGCCGGTGTGCGCCGGAGCGCTCAACGTGCCCGGCGTCGAGCCGGTGTGGGTCGACCCGGGCCCGGCGGCGTCCCGCGGCGCACGCTCGTGGTCGTGCCGCTCGATCCGCCTCGCGGTCGACTGCGACAACGAGTTCACCAACTCGACGTTCGGCGGGAACGTGGAGAACGCGACCGCGTACGCGACGCTGCTGATCGGCGCTGTCTCGGGGATCTATACCGCCGACGCCAACCTGTCGCTCAACCTCGCCTACCTCCGCTGCTGGGTCGCCGAGGACCCGTACACCAAGGCTTCGTCGGGCGAGCAGCTCGACGAGTTCCGCGCGTACTGGAACTCATCGATGAACGGCGTCAGCCGCTCGATCGCCCACCTGCTCTCGGCCCGCAACCTCGGCGGCGGCGTGGCGTGGGTGCAGGTCGCGTGCAACAACTCCTACGGGTACGCGGTGTCGGGCAACATGGCCGGCACGTTCCCCTACCCCGTCGCCAACCACCGCAACCAGAACTGGGACCTCATGGTCACGGCACACGAGATCGGGCACAACCTGGGCTCCGGCCACACGCACGACCCCGGCTCGTTCAACCCCATCATCGACGGCTGCGGCAGCTCGCCGCAAGACTGCTCGCAGGCCTGGTCGGGCACGATCATGAGCTACTGCCATACCTGCCCGCAGGGCATGAAGAACATCAACATGACGCTGGGCCCGCGCCCCTCGGAGGCGATCCGCAACTACCTCGACGGCTCGGCGCCCAACTGCGGCGGCCACCCGACCGTCAGCATCACCGCCAACCCGGTTCCCGCGACACTCTGGGTCGGCCAGACCGCGAACTTCTCCGCCACAGCGTTGGCGGTCGGCGGGGGCGCCAACGTGACCTACCGGTGGTACCGCGACGGCGTCAAACTGACCGACGTGACCAACGCGGCGGGGACGGTGGTTACCGGCGCCAACACCGCCGCGCTGACCCTGACCGGCGTCCACACCGCCGACAAGGGCTTCTACAGCGTGATCGCGACCAACGGCTGCGCCACCGCGACCAGCGCCGAGGCGATTCTGCGGTGCCCCAGCGACTTCAACAGCGACGGCTTCGTCACCGGCGACGACTTCGACGCGTTCGTGGACGCGTTCGAACAGGGAACCCCTGCCGCGGACTTTGATGCCAACGCGTTCGTGAACGGCGACGACTTTGACGGGTTCGTGCTGGCGTTCGCGGCCGGGTGCTGAGACCGCTCACGCCCGGGGCGGCTCGATCTCGTCGACGGTCGTGCGCCGAAGGGTCACGGGCCCGGCGGGCGTCTGGATCCTGGTTTCCTGCACTTCGCGCCGGACGACCTGCGAACGGTTCGTCTTGCGGTCCGGGTGCGTGTCGGCCGTGATGCCGTTCCACACGTGCCCGAAGAACTCGCCCAGCGATCGCATGAGCGGCTTGGCGGGGGCCGGTGTTGGCGCGGCCGCCGGAACGCCGGATGGTTCGTGTGCTGGGTCGCGGGCTGGTTCGGGCGTGCTCACCGCGGAATCGTAGAGCGCCGGCGGCGAGATGCCGCGTCACCGCGCCGGCGGATCGGGCAGCACCGAGAGCGGCACGCGGATGAACCGCGGCCTGTAGATCGAGGCGTCCGAGAGCATGTGCCAGAAGTCGGCGGAGTTGACGCAGTAGCTGACGAGCAGTTCGCCTTCGCATGAGAGTTCGGGGTGGGCCTTGGCGGAGTACGCCATCAGGCGTTTATCGGCGAGGGGCTCTGGGCACTCGTAGAGCACCTTGGTCTCGCTCCACGGTCCCGCGGGCGAGCGAGCGGTTCGGGCGAGGATCTTCCTTCCCAGCAGTTCCTGGCTGTGGACCAGCACGAACCAGTTGGTGTCCATGCCCGGCGGCGGGAGTCCTCCTCCGGGCGGTGGAAGAGAAGACACGGAGAACTCGTCCATGGCGTGGTCGGCGATGGGGACGGCGTCTTCCAGCCGCGGCGTCCAAGGGTCGCCCTTTGCTCCGTTCCAGTAGAGCCACTTCGCGGGCTCTGCAATCTCCTCGGCCCGGCTCACCGAAGCAAGAAGTACCCGCTTGTTCAGCGGTTCGGTGGTGTCGACGCCATAGATGAAGACCCTGCCGCTGCACGAGGAGCCGCTCGTGCACACGCTCGTTCCCCAGGTAATCCGGCGTGCTGCCGGCTTGAGATCGGGGCCGACCGCGCCCGGGGTCGGAACGGTGCGCGATCGCCATTGGCCTGGGTCGCGGCTGGGCTTGCTGATGATCACGAGGTCGGAGCCGCGGCCTTCGAAGTTCCAGACGCCGTCGTCACGCTCGCGCGGCCGGAACAGGCGCGACATGAACAGCACGAGGTTGGGACCGTCTTCGTAGAACTCCCACCCGCCGCCGGTTGGCCAGTACCACTCGCCGGGGCGGGGAGGAATGAACAGGGCCGTGGGCTTTCCGTCTGCGTCCGGCCTGCCCCATGCGAAGTGAATCTCGTCCGGCTCGGGGGGCGTGCCCCTCTTGTCTCCGTACGCCCTCTTGTGAATCGCTACCGCGTTGTTTACGAGCGTCGAGCCTTGTGCGTACTTGCCGCCTTCGACGCGCCCCACGCCCGAATCGCCGAAGAGCCAGAGCACGCTGTCATTGAACAGGTACGCGGTCGCGGCGCCGTCGCCTCCGATCCAGCCTTCGGTGCGCTCAAAGACCGCGTTCCATTCGGGGGCGGGGACCACCCCGGTGAGCGGGGGCGTGCGCGTTGGTGACTCGGTCGCGCAGCCGGCGACCAACGCGCCCGCGACCACGGCAAGAGAGAGCCGCTGCATTCCACCGGTATAGCACGATCCGCGGCGGCGCGACAGCGTTAGTGATGGCCACCCGCGTGCTTGGCCGCGTCGATCGCCTTAACGATCCCCTGCTCGGTCAGGTTCTCGTGCAGCGTCTCATCGATCAGCGCCACCGGCGCCGTGTCGCACGAACCGAGGCATTCGACCTCGATCAGCGTGTACTCGCCATCGTCGGTGGTCTCGCCGATGTCGATGCCCAGGTGGTTCTTGATCGCGTCGGAGATCTTCGGCTGGCCCTTGAACTCGCAGGCGATCGAGCGGCAGACCGCGACCAGGCGCTTGCCCTTGGGCTTGAGCCAGTATTCCTCGTAGAAACTCGCCGTGTCGAGCACCTTCGACGGCTCGATCTTGAGGAACTCGGCGATCTCGAGCATGGCCTGCGGCGGGATCCAGCCGTGGGCGTGTTGCACGGCGTGCAGGCACGGCAGCAGCGCGCCCATCTTGTCCTCGTACCGGGGCAGGACCTGCTCTCGCAGCGTGGTCTGCATCGCGGGTGTCAGGTACGGCTCGGCCCGACGCTCGACCTTGGCCGCGCCGGAGTTCTTGGTGATCCAGGCCATGCGGTGCCTCGCTCGCGCCCCGCGGCGGCGGGGGCGTGGAAAACTCACTTGGACGACGCGGGCTCCTTGGGTTTCTCGTCCTTCGGTGCCGCGCCCTCGGGCCGAAAACGACCCGGGCTGAATGGTAGACCGTCGACCTCGGCGTGCGGCAGGAAGCGCATCGTCAGACCGTCGCGCTGCACGCTCCCGGAGGTGGTCGCCGGGGCGTCCTCGATGACAGCCGCGTCCTTGGGCACGGGCTTGCCCGGGTCGGCGCCCCAGCGCACGCGATCGACCGGCGTGCCATCCGGCGCCGAGAGCAGGACAAAGTCGCCGCCGTTGGAAAACCCCGCGCGGCTGCTGGTCGCCCGCATCGTGAAAACCCAGGCGTTGTCGAAGCGGTCGTTCTTCGCGGCAGGGGCTTTGGACGAGTCCCCGACCGGCCCCGTCCATTTCTGCTTGTTGCCGTTGAACACCACGACCACCTCGCCGGGCTGGAGCGTGAGCGCGGGGAACTTGAAGTTCACGTTGGGGGGCGGCTTCTTGCCGTTCTCGGGTTTCTTGGCGTCCGATTCGACCGCCGCGGAATCGCGGAGCGTGTAGCCCTTGAGTTCGATGGGCGCGTTGTGGGGGTTGAAGAGTTCGACAAACTCGTCGCCAGTCGCGTCGCGCGATCCGTCCTTGTTTGCGTCGCACCGCGTGAGGTCCCCGCCCGCGGCCTTCTCGGTTGGCACGGCGTACAGCACCTCGGTGATCACAGGGTGCGGGGGGGCGACGGGTGGAGTGGGGGGCTCGGCGAACACGCCCCACAGAATATCGAACACCATTTCCAGCCGCGACTCCGCGGCCAAGGGGTGCGGCGGGCGCGTGGACATAGACTTTCCCCCTATGTCTACACCTCCCGCCTCTCCCACCCCCCCGACCCCTCCCGACGCCGAGCCCCACAGGCTCGAGGCGCAGCGTCGCCAGAACCGCGACGCGGTGGCCAAGCTCGGGCTGAACCCCTACGGCAAGCGCACGGAGGGAATCCTGGAGATCGCCGCGGCGCGGGCGCTCCAGAGCGATCAGGCCGATGCCGCGCACGCCGCGGCAGGCAAGGAGCCGCCCCCGGGCCATGCCGACCCGCGCCCGCAAGTCCTCGTGGCCGGGCGCGTGGTGCTACACCGCGACAACGGCAAGCTGGTGTGGATGAGCCTGCGCGACCGCTCGGGTGATGTGCAGATCGCCGTCAGCCAGCGCGACTGCTCGCCCGGCGGGTTCCAGCTCGCCAAGCTCACCGACCTGGGCGATGTGCTCGTGGTGTCGGGCCGGGTGACCAAGACCAGGACCGGCGAGATCACGGTGTGGGCCAGCGACATCCAGCCCGCCAGCAAGAGCATCCTGCCCCCGCCGGAGAAGCACGCGGGACTGCAGGACGTTGAGATCAGGTACCGCCAGCGCTACGTCGACCTGTGGGCCAATCCCGAGACGATGAAGACGCTCGAGCTGCGCTCGGCGATCGTCTCGCGCGTGCGGCGGTTCATGGAGGGGCGACAGTACATCGAGGTGGAAACGCCGATGCTGCAGACGCTCGCGGGCGGTGCCGCGGCACGCCCGTTCGTCACGCACATGCGAGCCCTGGACATCGACCTGTACCTGCGCATCGCGCCCGAGCTGTACCTCAAGCGGCTGCTGGTCGGCGGCATGCCCCGGGTCTTTGAGATCAACCGCAACTTCCGCAACGAGGGCCTCGACAAGCAGCACAACCCCGAGTTCACGATGATCGAGGCCTACCACGCCTTCGGGGACGTCTCGACGGTGATGGAGCTGACCGAGAGCATCGTCCGCGATGCCGCGGCGTTCGTCGCCGAGAAGCTGAACGGCCCGGGCTCGCCGGCGGTGCTCCCCTTCGGCGATCTCTCGATCGACTACTCTCGCCCCTTCGACCGCGTGACCTACGCCGAGCTCTTCGAGAAGGGCCTGGGGTTCCTGATGTCGGACTCGAGGAAGGCCAGGCAGGCCGCGATCGACCGGCACATACTCCCCGAGGCCGAGGTGAAGAAGCTCGACGACGTGCTGGTCATCAACGAGCTCTTCGAGGAGATCGCCGAGCGCGCGGTCGACGCGTCGCGCCCGACGTTCATCACCGAGTACCCCGCGGCGCTCTCCCCGCTGACGCGGCCAAAGGCCGACAACCCGGCGGTGGCCGAACGCTCGGACCTGTTCATCGCGCACATGGAGATTGCGCCGCACTACACGGAGCTGAACGACCCCGACATCCAGGAGGCCAAGTTCCGCGAGCAGCTCAAGGGCCTGGACGATGAGGAGTCGACGTTCCGCACGTTCGACGAGGACTTTGTGCGGGCGCTCAAGGTCGGCATGCCCCCCGCGGGCGGGATGGGCCTTGGTATCGACCGGCTGGTGATGCTGCTCACGAACCAGAAGTCGATCCGCGACGTGATGCTCTTCCCGATGATGCGGCCGGAGGTGTGAGGCTCAGTCCTTCATCGCGGAGAGGAACAGCACGAGCATGGCGACCAGCGTGCCGTTGTGCAGCGCGTGCGCGGTCATGGGCGCGATCAGTGAGCCGCGCCACTCGCGCACCAGCGCAAAGATGAAGCCGAGCGTGATCACCGGCAGCAGCAGGAACACCGGGTAGGGGTGCATCACGCCGAAGACGATCGCGGAGATCAGCGCGGCGCCGAGCAGCGGCAGACGCGCCCGCAGATGCCTGAAAAGCGAGCCGCGGAAGATCGCCTCCTCGACGATCGGCGCCCAGATCGTGGCCAGGGCGCCAAGAAGGACGACCTCCCACACGCTGCCGTGGAGCAGTTCCTCGACGACCGGGTTCCGGGGCGCGGCGATCTTCTTGCCCGCGCTGCTCTCGATCGCAAACTTGGCGAGCAGGAAGAACAGCGAGATCAGCGTCGCGAAGAAGAACGGCACGAGCCCCGCGAGGTAGCCGAGCACGCCGCAGCCGATCTCGCGGAACACGCCGCGCCCGGCGTTCCAGCCGATCAGGCGCCGGTGCTCCGCGAACGACACGCCGCGGAGCAGGGGCCAGAACGGGATGATCATCAGCGACCACTGCGCCACGATGATCGCGGCCTCGGGCGCGTGGAGGAACTTGACCGCAAGCCCGCCGCCCACCTTGAGCGCGATGAACGCCGCCGCGAACAGCGCGAGCGACTCGAGGTAGACGCTGCCGCCGGGCGCCGGGGGCACGAACCGCCGGCGCAGGGTGCCGCTGCCGAGCTTCACGAGCATGAAGATGAACGCGCCGATCGCGCCGACGGCGCCCAGCAACATGACCGCGCCGATGAGCATCACGGCGGCGATGATCGCCCCTCCGCCACCGACGATCGCCGCACGCCCCGGATCGGTGTCGGGCAAGCCGCGCGACAGTGCCAGCTTGCCCCACCACCCCTGGCGCTGCACCAGCGCGGCACGCTGGTCGTCGGTCAACTCTGACGCGTGCCCGGAGTAGATCAGCCGCAGCGGCTCAAGGTCGGGTGCGATGTCGAGGGAACCTTCCGCCTCTGCGTCGGGGTTCGCGGCCGCCTCCGCGGGAGTCTTCTCCGCGGCGGCCTTCTCGGCCTTGCCCGCCGCGTCCGCTTCGGGCGCGGGCGGGTTCGCCAGCGTGTTGATCCGCTTGAGCGCTTCCTCGTCGCCCTCAAACTCGCCGGCCGCGATGGCGGCGCGCAGCTTGTTCAGCCGAACGACCTCCGGGTCCGGGCGCGAGATCGCAAACGCGGAGTGTCCCGGGTCCGCCGATTCGTCGAGTTGCTTGCCGATCGTCCGCGCCAGCATCTGGGCGTCGTTCTGAGTGCCCCCGCTCTTGAAAGCGTGGTACACCTTCACCATCATCCGCGCGACCATGGAGAACTGGTCGGACTCCGGGGTGCCCGCCAGCGTCGCGGGTTGGGCCGGCGCGGCGGGGGCCGGAGCCTCGCGCGGCTCGCACTGCTGAAGGAACACCACCGCAGGGATCAGGATGAAGCTGAGAATCGCGGCAAGCCGGGCCGCCGAGCGCGTTCCCGGGTCGGGCCGACGCCCCCCGGTCGACGGTGCGCCATTTAGCGCCGGCGCGGCAGGGTCGGTCGGGATGGGTTCGGGCGTCTCGTTCGGTTCGATCATCAGGGGTCTCGCCTCCGATTCTTCGCCGGGCACAGACTCTGAGAGGCTTCATCGACGGATTCCGCCAAGAATGCCCGCAGGTTTCCGTCTGTCGGCCCCGGCACCCGCCTCTTGACCCGCCGCGGCCCGCGTCTACCCTTCCTGCTCGCCGGGATGGAATCCTGGCTCGTTCTTCGAATCTCTGCCGGCCAAAGGACTGCATGGCCGGCCCGCCCCGCCCGGTAGGCGGCGAGTTGATCTCGCACGGAGCCGATCCGCGCGGGACTGAACGCATCGTCCCGGACGTGGCGAAAAGCCAGCCGTGCCGATCGCCCGAGGTGCCCCATGCGTCGTCAGACGTTCATCGCCAAGCCCGGATCCATCCAGCCCGCCTGGCGCCTCATCGACGCCACGGACGTGTCCCTCGGCCGGCTTGCCGCCGAGGTCGCGATCGTGCTCATGGGCAAGCACAAGCCCGAGTACACGCCCCACGTCATTTCCGGCGACAAGGTGATCGTCACCAACGCCAGCAAGATCGGCCTCACCGGCCGCAAGGCCGAGCAGAAGCACCGCAAGTGGTACACCGAGTACCCCAGCGGCCAGAAGACCGAGTCCTACGGCAGCCTGCGCGAGCGGCGGCCCGAGGTGCTCGTCCAGGACGCGGTGCGGCGCATGCTCCCCAAGAACCGCCTCGCCCGCGTCATGCTGAAGAACCTCGAGGTCTTCCCGGGCGCCGAGCACCCGTACGCGGCCAAGAACCCCACCGCCCTGACCGTCTGATCCGAACGTCTCACGCCCTTTGCTTTCCTCCCAGAGACCCGCAATGACCACGATCCCCACCAGCGGCAGCACTCTCGTCCCCGGCGCCCCGACCAGCGCCCAGCCCGCCAAGCCCGTCCGGGTGGCCAAGCCCGCCGACAAGCACGGCTGGTGGTGGGGCACGGGTCGTCGCAAGACCGCGGTGGCCCGCTGCCGCCTGCGCCCGGCCAAGGCCGGCGCCGGCAAGGTGATCTTCGAGCGTCACAGCAAGAAGGACACACGCACGGTCGAGGAATACTTCCCCGAAGAGCGTGACCGCGGCGACGTGGTCGCGCCCCTCAAGCTCACGGGCACCGAGGGTCGCTTCGACATCCTCATCAAGCTCCACGGCGGCGGCCTGATGGGCCAGGCCCAGGCGGCGCGTCTTGCGATCGCCCGCGCCCTGCAGTCCTACGACCCGGCTTTCGACGAGCCGCTGCGTGACGCGGGCATGCTGACCCGCGACGCCCGCGAGGTCGAGCGTAAGAAGTACGGCCAGGCCGGCGCCCGTCGTCGCTTCCAGTTCTCCAAGCGTTAAGCCGCGTCCGCGGACTTCGCAAGGGGCCCGGATTCCGAGCCGTTCGGCGCGAGGCGTGCATGCGCGCAGGACCGACCGACAAGCGTGGCGTGGTCGACGCGCCAGCGGGCGAGGCCGCGCGATCGCACCGCCGCCGCATCACGGCGCGCCGGATCGTCGTGGGTCTTGCCCTGACCATTGTCTCGTTGACGTTCCTCGTTGCGGCGCTGGCCCTGGGCCTTGTCGACAAGGCGCCGGCGTGGTGGCGCACCATCGACGGTTCCGATCCGCAAGTCGTCGCGCTAGGCGCCGACCTTGAGAACACCATCGCCGGCGAGATGAGCCGCGTGCGTGCGGGAGAAGCGTCCGCGCCGGGCCAGCCGCCCCGGCCTTGGCGCAGCGACGAGTGGACCGTCGTGATCCGCGACGACGAAGCTACCGCGTGGCTGAGCACGCGCTTCGGCAAGTGGCTCGCCAATCGCCACGCGGCACTTCCCGATCAGGTCCGGCAGATCGAGGTCGCGTTCGGCGAGGGCCAGCTGCGCATCGGCGTCGGGCTGGCCGTGGGCGACGAAGTCCGGGTCCTCTCCGCGGTGTCCCGCGCGTACCTGTCCGACGACGGGGCGCTCTGGGTGGGGCCCTCCCGCCTGTACGCCGGGCGCCTGCCCCTGCCGACATCGTGGATCGCCCGCGGCAAGGGCCCCGACTGGTTGCCGCGCGAGCTGCGCGAAGATCCCGGCTTTGCCTCGACACTGCGAGTGCTGGCGGGCAACACGCCGGCGTCCAAGGTCCCCGTCTTCACGCTCGGCGACGGCCGCCAGGTGCGCATCGTGCAGCTGGCGGTTCACGAGGGACGCGTCGAGATCACCTGCCGCACCGAAGCCAAGCAGTGACGCGAGGCGGATTCACCCGCCGCCCTTGGGCTTGCCCGTGGTGATGTCCTGCCCGCGGAGCTGGCGGGTCATGTCGCGCATCATCTGCTGGCCGCGGACCCGCTGCTGGCTGGACGCGTGCTTCCCCACGTCCTGGTTCATGAACGTGAACATGCGGCCAAGGTCCTCGTTTTTGGGCCCGCGCTCGCTGGAGTGCAGGAACTCAAGGTCCCGCTTGGCCTGGCGGCGGCCTTCCTCGAGGCGCTGCTCGTCGGGGATGTCCCGCGGCTTGCCGCCCAGGCCCTCCATCATCTTGGTGAACTCGACGAACGAGTTCTCGAGGTACGCCTCGCGGTCCTTCTCCGGGACTTTGGCGTAGTCGACGGCGTACTTGTCCCACACGTCGACGGCGAGTCGCGACCCGTTCTCCATGAGCTGCTCGCGTGCCGCGCCCGCGATTCCCGCGGCGAACGCGGCCATCAGCACCGAGTCGTTGGCGTTCATGGTCTTGAAGCGAGCGACCAATTCGCCGATCAGCTTGAGGCGCTCGTCCACGGGCAGGCGGTTGAACTCGTCGGTCAGGAGCGTGTAGTTCAGAACGCCGTCGAGGTCATCGTTCAGGTAGTCCGGGCGCGGCACGGGGCGCAGCCAGAAATACAGGCCGATCCCCCCGCCCACCAGCACCACCGCGGCGCTTGCGATCGCGATCTTGCGGAAGCGCGCCCAGCGGGCAGGGTCGGCGCGAATCGCCGACCAGCGCGACACCAGGCGAGCCTTCATCCGCGCCAGCGCGGGCTCGCGCTTGAGCTCGGGCGGCAGGGCGATCGAATCGAGCAGGCTGGGGAGGGGTTGCTGGGTCATGCCGCTTCCTTACCGGTTCACGCCCCCGAACCGCAGCACATCGGCGAAGAACTGCTGCAGGTCCTCGGGGTTCTGGACCGCCTTCCAGTCCGAACGCCAGTCGCTCATGTACAGGCCGTTGCGCGGCGGGCCGCCCTTGCGCTGCGGGTGCCAGTCCCCGAAGTCCGACAGGATCGACCAGTCCCGCCCCATGTCGTGCCACTTCTCGTACGCCTTGGTGACGGCGAACGAAACGATCTCGGGACGCACGCCGCCGATGACCTCCGCCGCGAGCATGAAGTTGCCGGGCTCGTACTCGTAGCTCGTGCCCGTGGACTCGTACGTCGGAGGCACGGCCTTCCCGTCCTTGTCGCTGCTCCACTTGTCGTTGGGGCACAGGTAGGGCGCCACGACGTCGTAGGTGCCATCGCCGCGGTCGCGCGGTGTCGGGGCATCGACGAACTGGCCGAGCAGGTCCAGCAGGGACGGATCGTCCTTGGGTGCGCTCGAGTCGTGCAGCGGTCGGACCTTGGGCAGGATGCCCTTGGACCGCTCGTTCATGTACACGTTCAGCCCCATCCCGATGCCCTTGAGGTTCGCCAGGCACTGCAGGCGGCGGGCGGTGTCGCGGCTGGATTTCAGCGCGGGCAGCAGGATGCTGATCAGCACCGCGATCACCGAGATGACCACCAGGAGCTCGATCAGCGTGAACCCGATGCGCCGGGCGGGACTGGCGAGGATCGGCTTCGGACGGGTCACGGGTATCCCCCTCGGCGGTCCCGCGGCTTCGGCGCGAGCTGAATACAGCTTATCGCCCGGGCCGCCCGCAACCCAGCAGACTTCGCGAATCCGAGCCTTCCGGATTCCTGCCGCCGACGCGAAACCCCGTCCGGTCGGGGCACATTCGGTGGTCCGGACCGTGGCTTACAGGCCCGCGTGAGCCCTGAGCGTCCGGGCCATGATCGCGTTGAGCGCGTGCCCGCTGCGCACGGCCGTAATACGACCGATGATCGGTGCCCCCGCGAGGTAAAGGTCGCCGAGCAGGTCCAGCAGCTTGTGCCGTGCGGGCTCGTCCGGGAATCGAAACTCGTTGTCGATCGGGCGACCGTCATCGCCCAGCACGAGCATCTCGTTGGTGGTGACCCACGAAAAAAGCCCCGCGGCACGCATGGCCTCGGCCTCGCGCCGGAGGCAGAACGTCCGGGCCGGCGCAACCTCGTGCGCGTAAGTGCGCGAGTCCCACGTCCACGAGAACGTCTGCGGCGCAAGCCCGCCCGCGGCGCCGTAGTCGAGCGTGTACGCAAGTTCGAGGCGGTCGCCGTCGATCGGCTCGGCCACGATCTCGCCCGTGCCGCGCGGGTCTTTGACCACCAGCCGCTCGCGCACCACGATCGGCTCCACGGCTGCGCCAAGCTCGCGCGTGCCCGCGCTTGCGATGGCGCCCGCGAGGAACGCGGCAGACCCATCGCCGATCGGCGCTTCAGGGCCGGTGAGCACCACGCGCGCATCGGTCACCCCAAGCCCGGCCAGCGCGGACATCACATGCTCAACGGTCACGGCGCCGGGGTTATCAATCGCCGGCGGGCGCGAGGGATCCAGGGCAAGGATCGTGTTGCGCCCCGGCAGGCGCGGGTCGTAGCCCACGTGCTGAACCAGCGCCGGGATCTGCTCCGACGGTGCCAGGTCGGAGCGCCAGAACACGATGCCGCCCGACTCGCGCGGCTGGATGACAAGCTCGGAAGAAACGCCCGTGAACAAGCCGCGCCCCCGGACCGTGGCCGGGCCGCGCAGGGTTACGCGGCTTTTCCCGGGCATCCCGCCGGTCACGAGGCGCCGCCCTTGCGGCGGGGCGGGCTCTTGTCGCCCTGGCCGCGCTGCTTGGCCCGTGCCAGCCGCCGCAGGGTCGCGTGCATCTGGAAGTACTCGCGCACCGGCACCGGCGGGGTTCCGAGGTACGTGCCTTTTTCGATATCGCCGATGACGCCCGACTGGCCGGCCAGGCGTGTGCCCGCGGCGATCGTGACGTTGTCGGCCGCGCCCGTCTGGCCGCCGATCTGCACCCCGTCACCGACGGTCACCGAGCCCGAGAGCCCGGCCTGCGCGGCGATGAGGCAGACGCGTCCGATGATGCAGCCGTGCCCGATCTGGACGAGGTTGTCGATCTTCGAACCCTCGCCGATGACGGTCGAGCCGAACTTGGCTCGGTCGATGCACGAGTTGGCGCCGATCTCGACGCCCGCGCCGATCTCGACGTTGCCGATGTGCGGGATCTTGACGACGCCCCGCCCGTCGGGCGCGGGCCGGTAGCCGAACCCGTCGGCCCCGATGACCACGCCCGCGTGGAGCACGCACCCGTCGCCGACGACGCAGCGATCCAGCACGCAGACGCGTGGGTGGAGCGTGCACCCCCGCCCGATGGTCACGTCGCGCCCGAGGAACACGCCGGCGCCCAGCGACGACCCATCACCCACGCGGGCGCCCGCGCCGACGACGCAGTGGGCCGCGATGCTCACGCCCGCGCCAAGCTTTGCGCCGGGGTCCACCACGGCGGTGGCGTGCACCCCGGGCGTGGGGCGCACCGGCGGCGGGGCGAACAGGTCGAGCACCTCGTTGAGCGCCAGGTCCGCGTCGGAAACAAAGATCAGGGCGCGGTCCTTGGGGTCGTGCCCCGATGCTTCGATGCCGCGCGACACCAGCGCGCAGGTGGCGCGGCTCCTGGCCCACCGAAGCGCAAAGCTCTCGGAACGGATGAACGTCATCGAACCCGGGCCGGCCTGCTCGATCCGCTCGAGGCGGGTGAGCGGCAGGTCGGCCCGTCCCACAAGCTCGGCGCCCCCGTGCGAGCCCAGGCGCGACGCCAGGTACGCCGCGATCGATCCGGTGGTGTGCGGTGTCGTGGACATGGCTGGCGCGGGCTTACTTGGCGGCGCCCGACTTGGGCGCGGGCGCGTTGAAGGCGTTGTTCATGTCCGTCAGCACGCGCTCGGTGATGTCGATCGCGTCCTCGGCGAAAAGGATCCGCTTGTTCTGGATCACCGTGCCCACCTGCGCAGGGCTCAGGTCGGGCTCGAACTTGATCTCGCGGTCGTCCAGCAGAACCAGCTGGTACCCGTCGAGCTTGGCCACGCGCTGCACCGCGGCGGTCGCGCTCTCGTACAACGCGCGGAACATCTCACCCTTCTGCAGGTCCGCCAGGCCCTTGTACAGCTTCTTGTTGACCTCGATCTGTGCCTCGACTTTCTTGGCCTCGACGTACTTGGCGCGAGCGTCCTTGGATCCCTTGGGGAGCAGGTCCAGCTCTTTGCGCTTGTTCTCGAAGTCGGTGCCCATTGCCGCCATTTCCTTCTCCATCGGCTCGACGTACTTGTTGAACGCGTCGGCGCGGCTCTTGGCCTCCGCGGAGGCGTTCATCAGCTTCTCGATGTTGACCACCGCGACCGACGTGGGCGGCGCCGCGGGCACGCCGGCCCGATACAGCCCCAGGCCCGCCAGACCAGCGACGACCGAGCCGACGATCACGAAAAGACCCGAACGCCTCGTGCTCATGCGTGACTCCAGAAAGCGCCGGATAGCCCGGCGAATCGCCAATACTAGAGCGGTCCGGCCGCCCCCGCAGGGCGCTACGTCCCGCGCCGGTTCCCGAACAGCTCCACGTGCAGGCGCGGGCAGAAGCGCCAACCGCGAGCGATGCACGCGCCGACGATCCAGCCGCGCGACGCCAGGGCCTCGGTGCTGACCCCCTCGGGCATGAGCAGCACGTCATCGTTCCCCAATCCCCGAAGCGACGCCAGCAGCGACTCGATCTCGCGAAGGTCGCCCGGCTCCCGTACCACGAACTTGAGCTGGCGCTGCGGGTGGGCATCGATGAGCGCCTGCAGCGCCCCGAGGTTGATCCGCCGCTCCTCGTGCCGGAGCCGCCACGCGCCGCCCGGGTCCCTCGGATCGCCTGTCGCGGGGGTCGAGTTGGCGAGCTTGGGGCTGATGCTCATGAGGTCGCAGGCGACGGGGCGGAACACGGTGCCCGCGGTCTCGATCGTGATGTGCAGGCCGGCGTCGCGCAGGGCCTGGCACAATTGCTCGACCTGCGCGAACATCATCGGCTCCCCGCCGGTGACCACCACGTGCCGCGCCGGCGATTCAGCGCACTCGCGCACCAGGTCTGCGATCGCCCGCGCGCCGCCCTCGGGCGCCCAACTCGCGTACGGCGTGTCGCACCACGTGCACCGGAGGTTGCAGCCGCTGGAGCGGATGAAGAACGACGGCACGCCCGCGAGCTTCCCCTCGCCCTGTATGCTCAGGAAGGTTTCGGCGATGGGGATGGTGGTGGGGGAGATCGGCAAGAAAACTCACCACAGAGACACAGAGACACAGAGAGGAAAGGACCGGAGAGTGCGCGCCGACAGAAACCGCGATCGAGATGTGGCGATGAGACCCGTGACCCGCTCGGCGGACGGGGCTTCGGTTGACGACTGGGTTTCTTCCCGACTTCGCATCACATTCTCTCTCTTCTCTGTGCCTCTGCGTCTCTGTGGTGAACTCCGTCCTGGTATCTCGTCGGGTCCGGCACGGCCGCCTCGGCGAAGCCCCGGGCCCGAATCCGGCAACTGTCGCACGACCCGCACGCCAGTCCGCGCTCGTCGGGGTCGTAGCAACTGGTCGTCAGCGAGAAATCAACACCCAGCCGCGCACCTTCGCGGATGATCTCCGCCTTGGTCATCGTGACCAGCGGCGTACGGACATGAACGCCGCGGCCCTCCGTGCCGGCCTTGGTTCCCAGTGCCGCGGCGTGCTCGAAGGCGTCGATGAACGGTCGGCGGCAGTCGGGGTACCCCGAGTAGTCCACCGCGTTCACACCGATGTAGATGTCGCGCGCGCCGACCACTTCGGCCAGCCCCGCCGCGACGCTCAGAAAAACCATGTTACGCGCGGGGACATACGTGACCGGCACTCCGGCTGACGGCGCTTCGCCCGGCCGCGCCTTGGGCACATCAATCGAGTCCGTGAGCGCCGAACCGCCGACGGCACGCAGGTCGATCGAAACCACCCGGTGCGATGCCGCGCCCAGGCTCCGGGCCACCTTGCCCGCGGCTTCGAGTTCGACGCGATGCCGCTGCCCATAGTCAAACGACAGCGCGTGGCACGCGTGCCCGGCTTCTCGTGCCGCGGCAAGCGCCACCGCGCTGTCCAAGCCGCCGGACACCAGCACCACCGCCGGTCCGGCATCGGATGAAGGAACGCTCGAGTTCACGCAAGATCGTAGGGGCACGCGCCTCAGGCCCCGGCTGCTTTTCTCCACCGCACCACCGTGTGGCCGTCCATCGGCAAACGCTCCACATCCCCGAATCCCGCCCCGCGGCAGGTTTCCTCGATGAACGCCCATTCGTACGCCACCGCGGCCTCGGGGTACTCCACGCTCTCCACCCACGCCCGCCCGAGGCGGTGCTCAAACGCCCACCTCCCGGCACGGCCCGTAGCACGCTCGCGCTCGCGCACATCTTCGATCACCAGCACCGAGATCTGAAAGAACCCGCCTGCCTTCAGGATGCGGGCCGCCTCGCGGATGTACGTGGCAAAGTCGTCCTCGACGAGGTGCGTGAACAGGGAGTTGCTGAGCACAAAGTCCTGCGTCGCATCTTCAATGGCCAGCCGGACCGGGCCCTTGGCGCCGCCCGGGTTGTACACGCTGCTGGCCATCCCCGCGTTGATCCACGCGAAGCGCCCCGATGGAAAGTGCCCGCGGCACCACGTGAGCATTTCCTCGTCGATGTCCACGCCCGTGTAGACGCCCGTGAACCCACGCCCGTGGTACATGAAGTCCCGCCACACGGCGGCGAATCGCCCGCACCCGCTGCCCAGGTCCACGATGCGGGAATCCGGCCGCACCACGCCCGCCGCGAGGGCCTCGAGCCAGAAGTTCACGGGAAACCGGACGAAGTGCGCGCCGTTGAAAAGGATCCGGTTCCCGACCCCGACGCGGATCCGCATGCGGTTGGGCGGCAGGCCGCGAAGCTCGCGCCATGGATAGCACAGCGCGCGGTCGATGGTGTCGAGCGGCCACATGAGCCAGCCGACCCGCGACAGCCGCGGCACCGCTGGCACGACGCGCCTGAGCCATCGGTCAAAGGACGACATCCGCCGGAATGTACCCGAACCATCGGGAGATCATCGCCGCGCCCGTTCACACATCTCGTGCGGGCCGTTCTTCAGATCGCTTCACGCAACATCACCGACGGCTTGAAGCCGCACGTAATGGTCGGCGGCAGCGTCATGCGTTCCCCCGTCGAGGGGTTGACGCCCGGACGGGCGCCCAAGTCCTTCTTCGTGAACGTGCCGAATCCGGAAATGGTCACTTTGCGGTCGGCACGCAGCCCGGTCGTGATGGACGTGATCACCGCGTCCACGGCACGATTGGCGACGGCCTTGCTCAACCCCAGGTGCGTCGCCACCGCGTCCACCAGATCACCCTTGTTCATGCGCCGAAGGCTCCGTTCCGGACCGAGAGGCACTGATTCTCGGACCGGTCCCACACCGGCCCACCCCCGGACGACGCGGGCTCCCTGAACCCCGCGTCCGATCCGGCGGCAGTGCTATCGACCGCCCCCGCGCCCGAGTCGCAAAATCTTGCCACTTCGCCCGAGCTTCCCCCCGCAACCCCTTGCCCCATGGGGGTCTATGATCTTCCCTCGACCACGCAACCGATAGAGAGAGGCTCCATGTCCGAGACCGGCGCGACGTTGCTTCCACCCAGGTCAGCGGTTGCCACCAAGCCCGAGGGCGCGCCCGCCAAGCCCAAGCACGCCCCCGCGTGGAACGTGGTCCTTCTGGACGACGACGACCACGGGTACAACTACGTCGTCGCCATGCTCCGCCGCCTGTTCGGCCACACCGAGGAGCACGCCTACCGCATCGCCACCCGGGTCGACACCGAAGGCCGCGCGGTCTGCTTCACGACGCACAAGGAGCTGGCCGAGCTGAAGTGCGAACAGATCACCGGATTCGGCGCCGACCGCGCCATCGCGCACTGCGCCGGGTCCATGTCGGCCCTCATCGAGCCGGCGTTCGGCGAGGAAGATACCGGGCCGGACTGAACGGGCCCGCCCGCCACGCCGATTTCACAGAACGGCGCGGCAGGCATACCGTCGCGCCCCGGCGCGCTCGCCCGACCGCCGGGAGCTGAGTTCGAACGAACGTGCGGCGGGCGCATGGACAACGCGTGAACAAGCCCCTGGTCATCCAGAGCGAAGACCTGAACCCCGAGCCGGCCAAGTGGCTCGCCGAACGCTGCGACCTGGTCGCCTGCACGCCCGACCGCGGCAGGCTCTGCGAGATGATCCACGGGGCCAGCGGCCTGGTCGTCCGGACATACACCAAGGTCGACGAGGCCCTGCTCAACGAGGCCCCCCAGCTCAAGGTCGTCGGACGGGCCGGCGTCGGGCTCGACAACATCGACCTCGACGCCTGCGCCGGGCGCGGCATCACGGTCGTGCACACGCCCGATGCCAACACCACCGCCGTCACTGAGTACGTCTTTGCCCTGATCTTCGACGCCGTCCGCCCCCGCGCCTTCGTGGACAAGGCCCTCTCCAAGGAGATCTGGTGCCGCGCACGGCGCGACCTCACCGCCCGCCGCCAGCTCTCGGAGATGACCCTGGGCATCTACGGCCTGGGCCGAATCGGCAAGCGCGTCGCCCGCGCCGCCCGCGGCCTTGGGTTCGCCAAGGTCATCTACAACGACCTCATTGAGATCCCCGAAGACCAGCGATGCGGCGCCGTCCCCGTCTCGTCCGAAGAACTGCTCTCGACCAGCGACATCCTGACCGTTCACGTCGACGGGCGCGCCGAGAACCGCCACCTCGTCAATGCCGCGGCCATGAAACTCGTTCGCCCCGACGCTGTGCTCATCAACACCAGCCGCGGCCACATCGTCGATTCCTACGGCGTCGCCGACTTCATGGTGGCCCACCCGCAGGCCTGCGCCATGCTGGATGTGCACGACCCCGAGCCGATCGAGGCGACATGCCCGCTCCTTGAGATCCCCAACGTCCACCTCTCCCCCCACATCGCCGCGTGCACCGAGGCGGCGCAGCAGAACATGGGCTGGGTGGTGAAGGATGTGTGGCGCGTGCTGAGCGGCGAAAAGCCCGAGCACGCGGCGGTACGGCCCGCCTGATCTTGGCTGGTTTTTCTCTGCAACTCGCCCCACGGCGCCCCGGTAGCACCATGGCGGCCGGATCGAACGAGCGGTTCATCGAACGGTCGCCGGGAGCAATCTCATGCGTTCACATGTTGTTTGGTGCGCGACGCCGGTGCTGTTCTTGGCCGTTTCACACGCCGCGGCGGGCATCGTCGCGTACGACACCATCACGAACTACTCGGCAACGCAGTTTCAGATTTTCACCGCGGCGCCGGTGCAGGGCGACGACACCACCCTTGACCCCGGCGCCGGTCTGGTGATCAGCAAGGTCTCACTCCTGGCTCGCCTGAGAAGCGGCGCATCGTTCGCGCAGTTTGACGGCACGTTGACGCTCCGCCTGTACACCGCGGGCGCCAACAACCATCCGGGCACGCTCCTGCACGAGGCCACCCTTCCCGTGCTCATCGACCGCGGCACGGATCAGGTAGTGTCGTTCGACATCCCAAGCGTGGTCGCGCCCTCGGCGAACATCTGGACGACGTGGTACTTCGCCCAGGGCCAGAACCTTGCATTCTACAACGACGTGTGGGTGCGCCAGAGCACGAGCAGCCCAGCGCCCGGATCCACCTCGAACGAAATCATCGGCGGCCAACCCTCGACCCCGCCCTCGCAGTGGCAACTCTCAAGCGACACCAGCCGGAACTACGCGGTTCGCATTGAGACCGTGCCGGCGCCGGCCCCCATTGCTGTGTCCCTGGTGCTGGGTGCACGCCGGAGACGGTGAAGCGGCTTGCCGCGCGGTATCCTGCGAGCCTCACCCCGCAGGAGCCGCCCGATGAAACTCAAGAACCCGCGTCTTTGGCTTGGCGCCGCGCTCGCTTTCAGCCTCGGCGCGGCTGCCGCGGCTGTGGATGACCTCGCCGCCGGCTTCCAGAACCCTCCCGACGTCGCCAAGCCCCACACCTGGTGGCACTGGATGAACGGCAACATCACGCGCGAGGGGATCACCGCCGACCTTGAGGCGATGAAGAAGATCGGCCTGGGCGGGGCCCAGATCTTCAACGTCTCCGAGCAGATCCCCGAGGGGCCGATCAAGTACAACTCCGACGAGTGGCGCCAGCTCGTGAAGTTTGCCGCGACCGAGGCCCAGCGGCTCGGGCTTGAGCTTTGCATCCACAACTGCGCCGGCTGGTCGAGCAGCGGCGGGCCGTGGGTGAAGCCCGAGGACGCGATGCAGACGGTGGTGACCAGCGAGACCAAGGCCACGGGCCCGTTCCACTTTGCCGCGGCGTTGCCGCAGCCGCCCAAGAACCAGACCTTCGACTTCTACCGCGACATCGCGGTGCTGGCCTTCCCCACGCCCAAGGACGACAAGTTCCGCATCGCCGACATCAAGGCCAAGGCCCTCAGCGGCGAGTACAAGTACGGCATCCAGCCCTCGCTCGAAGCCCTCCCAGCCGATGCATCAATCAAGCGCGACGCGGTCATCGACCTCACCGACAAGCTCAAGGACGGCAAGCTCGAGTGCGACCTGCCCGCGGGCGACTGGACCATCATGCGGATCGGCTACACCCCGACCGGCGCCCAGTGCGCCCCCGCCCCCGCCTCCGGGCGCGGCTTGGAAGTCGACAAGATGAGCCGCGAGGCCCTCGACCGCTTCTGGGCCGGCGGCATGGCGCCCCTGATCAAGGAGCTGGGGCCGCTGGCGGGCAAGGTGCTCAACAACGTGCTGGTCGACAGCTACGAGATGGGCGCCCAGAACTGGACTCCGAAATTCCGCGAGGAGTTCCAGAAGCGCCGCGGCTACGACCCGCTGATGTACCTCCCCGCGCTCACGGGGCGCGTGATCGACTCGGGCGAAGTCTCCGAGCGCTTCCTGTGGGACTTCCGCCGCACCGTCGGCGACCTCTTCGCCGAGAACTACTACGACCACTTCGGCGAACTCTGCAAGCAGAACGGCCTGCTCTTCTCGACCGAGCCCTACGACGGACCGTTTGAATGCTCGCAGGTCGCGCGCAACGCCGACATCCCCATGGGCGAGTTCTGGGTCACCAGCGGCATGAGCTACTCGTGCAAGCTCGCCTCGAGCGTGGCGCACGTGTGGGGCAAGACCATCGTCGGCGCCGAGGCCTTCACCGCCGAGCCCAGCGTCGGCCGCTGGCTGAATCACCCCGGCAGCGTCAAGGCCGTCGGTGACCTGATGTACACCGAGGGCATCAACCGCTACATCATCCACCGCTACGCCCACCAGCCGTGGAAGGACATCGTGCCCGGCATGACCATGGGGCAGTGGGGGACACACTTTGAGCGCACCACCACGTGGTGGGAGCACGGCGGGCCGGACTGGATCAAGTACCTGGCGCGCTGCCAGTTCCTGCTCCAGCAGGGGAAGTTTGCCGCGGATGTGCTGTACTTCGCGGGGGAGAGTTCACCCAACGGCGCGCCGCACGAGATCGGGCTCAAGGCCAAGGGGTATGACTATGACACGTGCGGGCTGGATGCACTGAAGGGCGCGCGGGTGCACGACGGAAAGATCGTTCTACCCAGCGGAATGAGCTACAGGCTGCTTGTATTGCCTGACACGCAGTTCATGACGGCTGAAACCGCACAAATGGTGTCTGTGATGGGAGGGCCAGGTGCGGTGATTGTCGGTCCATCGCCTTCCCACTCCCCCACCTTGAACAAACATGTTCAGGCCGACCAAGAAGTGAAGCTCTTGGGCATCGCGGCAGTGAAGGCGGGCGACGATCCTTCGCGGCCCCTGCTTCTCGCACAACCGATTGAAACAGTTCTTGCAGACCAGAGGATCGCCCCCGACGCCACATTCACCTCGCCCTCCGGCTCCAAGCCCAACGCCGCCTGGATCCACCGCATCGTCGGCGACACCGACCTCTACTTCGTCAGCAACCAGAAGCCGCGCAGCGAAGAGATCGACTGCTCGTTCCGCATCACCGGCAAGCTCCCCGAGCTCTGGCACGCCGACACCGGCGTGATCGAACCGGCCCTCGTGTGGCGCGAAGAGAGCGGCAGAACCATCGTGACCAATCGCTTCGATCCCCACGGCTCGGTCTTTGTCGTCTTCCGCCCCGCCGGCGCCGGCTCCAAGCCCGCCGCGGCAGACCACATCGTCAGCATCAAGCCACCCGCGGCAGTCACCGAGAAGAGCCGCGCCCCCAAGGTTGTGATCACCAAGGCCCGCTACGAAGCGACCGACGGCGCCGGCGGCGCCGATGTCACGGCCAAGGTCGCCGCGATGGTCGAGGGCGGCGAGACCAACATCCCCGCCAGCAACGGCGCCTTCGGCGACCCGGCGTACAACCACGTCAAGCGCCTCCACGTCGAGTTCACGGTCGACGGCAAGCCCATGACGCGCGACGCGGCCGAGAACGCCGTGCTCGCGCTCGTCCCTGCCGCGCCCGATGTCCCTGCGTCCTACACGCTCGCCACGACCGCCACGGGTGTTGAGCTCCGCGCCTTCCAGCCCGGCCTGTACGAGGTCCGCACGTCCGGCGGCAAGGAACAGAAGTTCGACATCAAGACCGTCCCCGCGCCCGTGGCGCTCAGCGGCCCGTGGACCGTGAAGTTCCAGCCCGGCCGCGGCGCGCCCGAATCCGCCAAGTACGACACGCTCGCGTCGTGGACCGACTCCACCGACAAGGGCATCAAGTACTTCTCCGGCACCGCGACCTACGAGCAGGAGTTCATGATCCCCGCCGAGCTCCTCGGCCCCGGCACGCGCCCGCAGGTTGCCCTCACGCTCGACCTGGGAAATGTCCGCGAGATCGCCGAAGTCACGCTCAACGGCAAGGACCTGGGCGCCCTGTGGAAGGCGCCTTTCGCGCTCGACATCACCGGTGTGGCCCGTGCCGGCAAGAACAAGGTCGTCGTGAAGGTGACCAACCTCTGGATCAACCGCCTGATCGGCGATGAGCAGTACCCCGAAGATACCCAGTGGCTCCGCAACCCCTCGACGCCCCTGAAGGCGTGGCCCGCGTGGTTCGCGCCGCAGGCGGCGAGCTTCAACGCGACGCTGAAGGACCGCCCCGTCAAGGAGCGCCTCACGTTCACGACATGGAAGCACTGGTCGAAGGACTCGCCGTTGCCTGAGTCGGGACTGATCGGGCCGGTGGTGGTTAGAGCGGGCGTGAGGGAAGAGGTCGGCGGGAGCACCAAGTAGGCCGCTGCTCACTCTCCCATTGGGAGAGTCGCCGGCTTTGCGGCGGTGAGGGCTTCGCGTTCTACCTGTTCTTCGCCTTTCGATCTACCCGTCACTCAATAGACCGCACGGCAGTGCGAGAATCGGTAGAAGAGGTAAGGACGAGAAGCCCTCACCGGCGAAGCGCCGACTCTCCCATAGGGAGAGTGAGGATCTACCGCCGCGCCTTGGGCAGCAACCCCACCAGCACGCACACCGCCCCGCCGGCGATGAGCCACAGGCGCGTGCTCGAATCGGTCGTCCAGCGCTCGAGCGTCGACCCGATCTTGTGCCGCTCGCTCAGGCGGAGCGGGGCCGGCTCGAGCGCCGGGTACACCGAGGCGCTCGTGGTAGCGGTCGAATTGGACAACAAGAACGGCGAACGGTCCGCAGGGATCTGGTTCAGCTGGCTCGCGGCCAGCGAAAGCACCAGCGGCGGCTCGTGCCGTTCCAGGGCTCCGAGGTAGTTCTCGTACCGCTCCAGCCGCTCGTCGCGGTGGCCCTGCACCAGCTTGGCCCGCTCGCGCAGGAACTGGGCCTCGCTCAGGTCGTCGGCCGCGGGGATCAGGACCGTCGCCCCGATCGTCATCAGCCCGGCGACGATGAACAGCCACCCCGGGTCAAGGGGCTCGCGCCGGGCAGGGTTGGCGGACGACAACGCCACGTGTCGAGTATCGGGAATCGGCGCGGCGGGCGTCGAAAAAGTCCCGCGCCGAGTGCGCCCCGGGGGCGTTATTGGGCATCGCACGCCGCGGCGTCCCGTGCCGCGCGTCCCCGATACCCCGGCCTGAATACACTCCCCCGCAATGTCCCGCAGGGTCGTCATCACCGGGTTGGGCACGGTTTCGGGGTTTGGGTTCGGGATCGGGGCGCTCTGGGAGGGCCTGCTTTCCGGGCACTCGACCCTCAAGCCGCTCACGCGCTTCGACGCGTCGGGCTTCCCCACGCGCCTGGCCGCCGAGGCCAAGGACTTTGCCGCCAAGGACCACGTCCCCAAGTACTACCGCAAGGCCGTCAAGGTCATGGCCCGCGACATCGAGCTGGCCGTGGGATGCGCCAAGGCCGCGGTGCTTGACGCCGGCCTCATCACCCGCGCCACGCTTTCGGAGAAAACGGGGGTCGCCCCCGAGGGCCCCGACATCGGCCTGACCTACCCCCCGCCGCGCATGGGCTGCCAGATCGGGGCCGGCCTGATCGCGACCGAGACCGACGAGCTTGCCGCGGCACTCTCCACCGCCCGCAACCCCGACCCCGCCTTCGCCCGCGCCGGTGGCTTTGATGCCCGCGCCTGGGGGACCGAGGCTGGCGGCAAGGGGGGCATGAACAACCTCCAGCCGCTGTGGCTGCTCAAGTACCTGCCCAACATGCTCGCCTGCCACGTCACGATTCTGCACGGGGCCGAGGGCCCGAGCAACACCATCACCTGCGCCGAGGCCAGCGGGCTGCTCTCCCTGGGCGAGAGCGTGCGGGTGATCGAGCGCGACGCGGCTGACCTTTGCTTCTCCGGCGGGGCCGAGTCGCGCCTCACGTACATGGGCTTCCACCGTCTGGGCGCCATCGGCCGCCTGGCCAAGACCGGCGACGCCACCGACGGCTCGACCATCGTCCGTCCCTACGACCCCGACGCCCCCGGGCAGATCCTGGGCGAGGGCGGCGGGATCCTGGTGGTCGAAGAGAAGGAATGCGCCAAGAAGCGCGGAGCCAAGGTCTACGCCGAGGTCGCCGGCTTCGGCGCGGCGCAGGGCGGACGCAAGAGCATCCACAGCGGCGTCACGCCCGACGGCACCGGCGCTGACGAGGGCCTGCGCTTTGCTATCGAGCGGGCGCTCGAGGATGCGGACATCGCCGCTTCGGAAATCGACGCGATCGTGCCGCACGGCGCGGGGATCAAGTCGATGGACGCCGGCGAGGCCGACGCGCTGCGGGCGGTCTTCGGAGCGCACCTGGCGCGGGTGCCCCTGGTGACACTGGTCCCGTCAATCGGCGACTGCATGGCCGGGGCCAGCGCCCTTGCCGCGGCGGTCGCCGCGATGTGCCTGCACACCCAGAAGCTGCCGGCCCGCATCCACGCCGGCCGTTGCCCCCCCGATCTTCAGGCCGGTGCCGCGACCGCGCGCGATGCCAAGCTCCGGCATGTCCTGGTTTGCACCTCCGCCCTGGGCGGACAGAACGCGGCACTCGTGTTGAGGGCCGCAGGCTGAGCGCCTACACGCTCCTTGTTTTCTTCTCTGGAGACCTTCCATGAACGACGAACGCGACCAGTACAACCGAGGCTACGAGCAGCGCTCTCCCAGAGGTGGACAACAAGGAGGCTACGGCGGCGGGCATGGGGGTGGACATGGGGGCGGACATGGTGGGGGCGGTCACGGAGGCCCGCGCCGCGGCGTGCCGCTCTCGGACCTGGACCCGGCCCTCACCGACTGCAGCCGCAAGCTCATCGGCGCCGCCATCGAGGTGCACCGCGCCCTGGGCCCAGGCTTTCCGACCGAGATCTACCTCAGCGCGCTCAAGGCCGAAATGACCGCCCTGGGCGTCACCGCCGAGTACAACGCCCCGATCGACGTGAGCTACAAGGGCGCCAAGGTCGGCACCACCACCGCCGACCTCTTCGTTGAGAGAAAGTTCCTCGCCACGCTCCTCAACCGCCCCGGCGAGATCGGCGGGTACGAGCGGGCCCAGCTTCGCTCGCAGCTCAAGGCCGCGGACCTGGAACTCGGCCTGATCATCAACTTCGGCGAGCGCCGTCTGAAGGACGGCCTCGTCCGCGTGCTCAACATCGACAAGCTCAACGCCGAGCGTGGCGATGAGGGGTACGAGGACGAGCACGACGGCGGAGACACGGTCAGTTTTTCGTAAGAGGACGCACCACAGAGACACAGAGGCACAAAGAAGAAGGAAGCACGGAGGATCCCGCGGACAAGCCGGGAAAATCACAGAACGAATTCGGGCAGCTCGCGGCCGGGGTCGGCACCGTCGGCCGGCGGTCCAGCCCTTCCCGTCTTCTGGTTCTTTCTTCTCTGTGACTCTCTCTGTGTCTCTGTGGTGAACCCCTCCGAGACTTCGCATGAGCAACCGTCGCGTCGTCATCACGGGCATGGGCTGGGTCACGCCTCTGGGGCACGACCTTGACGCGGCATGGGCGAGCCTGCTCCGCGGCGACACGGGCATCGGCCCCGTCACGCGCTTCGACGCCTCGACCATGGCCACCAACTTCGCCTCCGAGGTGAAGGACTTCCGCCTTGAAGACTTCGGCGTCGACCCCGCCGCGCACGTCGGCGCCGGGCTCTCGACCAAGTTCGCCCTTGCCGCGGCATCGCGCGCGTGGCGCCAGGCCGGCCTCGACCGCGTGCGCCCCGCCCGCCCGCAGCGCGTGGGCATGTACCTGGGCGCGGGCGAGGGCACGCCCGACTACGACAACTTCATGGCCACCAACCTCGCGGGGTGGCGCGACGCCGAGCGCTCGGTCGACCCGCGCGTCTGGGCCGCGACCGCCTTCGAGCGGCTCGATGCGCTCACCGAGCTCGAGCAAGAGCCCAACATGGCCCTGGCGCACCTGGCCGAGCAGTTCGGCTGCCGCGGCCCGGCGTTCAACTGCATGACCGCCTGCGCCGCCAGCACCCAGGCCATCGGCGAGGCCTTCGAGATCATCCGGCGCGCCGACGCCGACGCCATGCTCGCCGGCGGCTGCCACACCATGATCCACCCGCTGGGCATGACCGGGTTCATCCGGCTCACGGCCATGTCGAGGCGCACGGATTCGCCCCAGACCGCCGCCCGCCCCTTCGACCAGACCCGCGACGGCTTCGTGATGGGCGAGGGCGCGGGCATGCTGGTGCTGGAAGAGCTCGAGCACGCCAAGGCCCGCGGCGCCACGCCTCTGGCCGAGGTCGTCGGCTACGGCTCGTCCGCCGACGCCTTCCGCATCACCGACATCCAGCCCGACGGCAAGGGCGGCGTGGCCTCCATGCACCAGGCCCTGCGCCAGGCCGGCATCAGCCCGCGCGAGACCGGCGACGACGGCCGCCCGCTCATCCACTACATCTCCGCCCACGGCACGGGGACCAAGGAAAACGACAAGATCGAGACCATCGGCGTCAAGGCCGTCTTCGGCCCCCTCGCCGCCAAGATCCCGTTCAGCTCGATCAAGAGCATGATGGGCCACCTGATCCAGGCCGCGGGCGCGGTCGAGTTGATCACGTGCGTGAAGGCGATCGAGACCGGCATGGTCCCGCCCACGATGAACCTGACCACCCCGGACCCCGACTGCGACCTCGATTACGTTCCTAACAAGGCCCGCGACCTGAACGCCCAGGGCGGCGTCGAGGTGTGCCTCTCGAACAGCTTCGGGTTCGGCGGGCAGAACGACACGCTGGTGGTGAAGAGGTTTCGGGCGTAGCAATCCTGACGATCTCGGGCGGCGCTGGTCGATGAATTCCCGTCGGTTCGGGAATAACTGTCCGCATGGATGGAGTTCATTGCAGTGCCTAACTCCGTCAACCGCGTCGTGGCGTGCCTTACGCAGATCTTCATACTCCCCGTCGCCCTAGCTTTCCAGGGCGAAATCCGGCTCTACGTTGATCGGGCCGCCCCACCCAATGGTGATGGCCTCACGTGGCAAACGGCGTTCAATGACCTGCAGAAGGCATTCGACGTGGCAAAAACGCGCGATGGTGAAGATGACGTGACGATCCGTATTGCACGAGGGATCTACAGACCCGATCGCGGAACTGGCGACCGGAACACCGCTTTCGACCTCACCCTCGATGCGACTCAGGTTCTGTATTGGAACATCATCGGCTCCTGCGCCGGGCTTCAAGGTCCAGACCCGGACGAGTATGACCCGGTCCAGCATCCGACGATCCTGAGCGGAGATCTTGGCGGTGACGATCTGCCCGACCAAGCGAACCGGGATGACAATTCGGATTGCATTCTCCGCGCCACAACCATCGGGGGGAGGTTTCGTTTTCGCGGGCTTTTAATCACAGGCGGGCAGTTCAACGGTTATTCCGGAGCAGGAAGGGCGCCGGTTTCTTTCGAGAACGGCTTGTCTGTCGACATATCCGAACTTCGCTTCGAAGACTGCCGGTTCATCGACAACCACTCCGAGGCAGGCCCGGGCGCCATCTACAGCGACGCAGATGTGCTTGTGCTGCAGGAATCGGAGGTCTCAGGCAACTCTGGACTTACGGGGGCTCTTGAACATCGTCCTGAACACGGGTTTTTCAGCGTGAGCGGGTGCCGGGTGGCGAACAACCGGGGCATTCACTTTGGGGCGGTCTACAGCTCGGCCTTCGAGATCGAGCTCAACAGCAGCGTGATCTCAAGAAACACATCCCTGTTCTGGGGCGGCGGCCTGAGGTTGGAAGGATACCAGAACAGAGTTCTGGGTTGCCTTTTCGTTGGCAATGAGGCGGGTAGCACCGGCGGCGCGATCGACGTCAGAGGGGACTTCTGGCCTTTCATCCGGGTCGACAGCTGCACATTCTCGGGCAACGCGGCAACCTACGGCGGCGCGATGTACTCGATGGCAGACCTCCGAATGTACAACACCATCATGTGGGGGAACACTGGTCACCGAGCGGGCGATGCCATCGCGATGGGCAACCCCGACGCGGACGCGTTCGTCGTGAACAGCCTCATTCAGGGCGGCGCCGATGCGATCTACGGATTCATGAGTTCGCTTTTCTGGGGATCGTACTTGGATGAGGATCCGCGATTTGTTGATCCGGGCGCGGGGGACTACCGATTGTCGCTGGATTCGCCGTGTATCGACGCCGGAGCCCACAGCGACTACGAGTTGAAGTACGACCTGCTCGACCTGCCCAGGGTCGTCGCTATTCGCCCCTACTCGTACTACCCCATAGACGTTGGCTGCTACGAATACCAATGCCCGGCCGACACAAACCACGACGGATTTGTAAACGGCGTTGATTTTGATCGTTTCATGGAAGCGTTTCAGGCAGGCAACCTGCTTGCGGATGTTGACCAGAACGGGTTTGTGAACGGCGCGGACTTTGATCTGTTCGTCGCCGCGTTCGATGCCGGGTGCTGACGCGGCGGAACCGTCGTCGCCGCGGTTCCCCCCATATAGTCCCCCGCATGACCCTCACCCAGCCCGAGTACCGCCCCGGCCAGCGCGTCCGCGTCACCCAGCAGGTTGTCCGCGCCGATCGACCCGGCGGCGGCACCATGGCCACCAGCTTCGAGGGCGTCATCACCCGCGCCTACCAGGGCAAGACCGGCTCGTGGTTCGCCCACAGCAAGGACAAGAAGCTCTGGCTCGACCGCCTCGAGCTTCAGAAGGACGACGGCGAGATGGTTGTGTGCAACCTCGACCAGAACAGCAACGTCGAGATCCTCAAGGATGCGCCCGCGGCGTAGCTGCAGCAGAATGTCCCCAAACGGCGCTCTGCCCTCGCCCGGAGGGCGCATGGCCGTTGCCAGGGGCGCAGCGCTTCGCAAGCCCCTGGAAACGAGCACCATGAATTCCGCCGCCCGGCAGGGCGGACGAGAAGTTGCACAACTGCCCGCGCCGGGTCCGCGCGGCTCGATCGCCCTCCCGGGCGAAGACAAAGTACATAGGTCTCCCCAGGGGCTCGACGCTTCGCGTCAGCGCCCCTGGCAATGACCGGGCGCCTTCCGGGCGAAGAGCGATCGATGCGCGGTCACCCCGCGCGAACAGAAAGTTCAGGATGTGACCTCGTGCATAGCTGAAACCGCGCCCGCGACACTCATCTCCCCCCACATGATCTTCGTCCGCTTGATCAACCCCATCCCCGCCGCGTCGCTCAAGAACCGCTCCGCCGCCATCCGCTCGCGCTCCCCGAGCTCGTACCGCAGGTGCCCGCGCAGGTAGCTCCGCGCCAGCTCCACCGGCCACCGATGCTCTGGGGCCCGCTGCTCGACGATCCAGTCCAGACGCCCCGTGTTCCGCCGCCGCGCCCGATCGAGCAGCGCCGCGGCAAGCCGAATCCGTTCCTTGCCCGCGTCCGCCGCGCGGCACATCCACGCGGCGTACACGAACGGCAGGCCGATCAGCTTCTTCCACGCCTCGCCAAGGTCGAGCTCGTGCGGGTACTCACCGCGCTCCGGCGCACACGTCACCACCTTGTCGCCGATGAGCAGCAGCGTTTCGGGCGAGGCCCCCCTGCCCCCTCCAACCTCCACGCCCTCGCGCGCATCAAAGTCGACGACCTCCGGCCTGACCCCGAACATCTTCTCAAGCACCACGCGGCACAGCACCACCGACGTGTGGCTCTCCGTGTCCGCGTGCACCCGCGTCACGCGCTCAAAGGGCACGCGCGAGAACAGCCGCACCGTCATCGTCGGCCCATCGCACCCGATCATCCCGACCGGCAATACCGCCAGCGGAACGCTCGACCGTGCCGCGTCGATCAACGACGCCAGCGCGAGGTCCACCTCGCCGCGCTCCAGCATCCCCGCCAGCATCGCCGGCGCCGCACGCACCAACTCCAGCCCTTCGCACCGCTCCAGCCCCTCGATCAGCGGCACGGTGTTCAGGTAACTCACGCATCCGATACGGATCGGGTCCATGAACAACTGTACCGACACCGGAGGCAAGCCGGCGAATTCAGACGTGAACCGCCCCCTGCCGACGATGGACTCCGACATCCCACATCCCACATCCGACATCCCAGGACCCAGGACCCTTCTACCCTACCCCACCCGCGATGCCCCCTCCCGCGTCCCCCAACCTCATCCTGATCGGCGGCGGCGGTCACGCGCTGGTCGTCGCCGAGGCGGCCAAGCTGCTGGGGTGCCACCTCACGGGGTTCTACGACGACAATCCGCGTGCTCTGTGCGCGACCAAGCTCGGTGTCGCTCACCTCGGCCCGCTGATCGCGTTCTACGACACCGCCGCGCCCGAGCCGGCGTTCATCGTGGCCTTGGGCGATCTGCGTTTACGTGCCGCGTTCCTTGCGGACCTGGGCGAGCGCCACGTCCCGAGCGCCTGGAGTGTGATTCACCCGCACGCTTCGGTCGCCCCCAGCTCGCTCATCGGCTCGGGAGTCTTCATCGGCCCCCGCGCCGTGGTCCACACGCTCGCCACCGTCCATTCGCACGCCGTCATCAACTCCGCCGCGATCGTCGAGCACGAGTGCGAGATCGGCGAGAACGCCCATATCGCGCCCGGCGCCGCGCTGGCGGGGAATGTAAAAGTCGGGCGCGGCACGCTCGTCGGGATCGGTTCGCGCATCCTCCCCGGCATCCGCATCGGGGCCAACGCCACAGTTGGCGCCGGCGCGGTCGTGATCCAGGACGTGCCCGACGGTGTCACCGTGGTGGGGGTGCCAGCGGCACCGGTTGCCCGATAGGGGAACCCCTCAAACTGAGGAGTGGCATTGAGACTCAGTCTCAATCCTTCCTACAGTGCCCTCGTGCCGATCCATCTGCCGACACTTGTCGCGGCAACCTCTCTCGACAAGGCCGCCTGCTGCGCTGCGGCGGTAACGATCGCCGATGCCCGTCCCGGCCAGATCGGGCACGTCTGCCACACCCACCTTGAAGAGGAGGACGCGGCAATTCTTCGGGCGATGGGCCTGCGTCCGCAGGCTCGCGTGCGGGTCTGCCGCGTGGGCGAGCCGTGCATCGTCGAGGTGATCGCCGGATCGGGCTGTGCCTGCCGCATCGGTCTCTCGCTGCCGCTGGCCCGCCTGGTGTTGCTCGCCGATGTGTGCGCCGCCTGACCGGAGACTCGCACGGTGGAAACAGAATCCTGTCCACGCTGCGAAGCTCCGAGCGATCCGCCCATCGCGCCCGCCGGTCCGGGCACGCTCCGCGTCGCGTTCCTGGGCAACCCCAACACCGGGAAGACCACGCTCTTCAACCGGCTCTGCGGCCTGCGCCACAAGACGAGCAACTTCCCAGGCACGACCCAGGAAGCCCGCCTGGGCACGGTGAAGTTCGAGGCGGCCGCGCCGGCCGGTCGGAACGGCAACGGGGCCGCGCGGCCGCGCGAGCTGCACATCATCGATCTCCCCGGCATCTACTCGATCGCGCTGGCGCAGAACGAGGCCGAGGTCTGCCGCGGCGTGCTGGCGGGAGAGATCGCGCTCGCGGGCGAAGTTCGCGCGACGCCCGACGCGATGTGCATCGTCGTCGACGCCGCCAACCTGCCGCGGAACCTGACGTTCGTCGGCGAGATGCTCGGCCAGCGCCTGCCGATGGTGGTAGTGCTCAACATGATCGACCTGGCCCGCCGCGCCGGCACCAGCCCCGACCGCGCCGCGCTCGAGGAGGCGCTGGGCTGCCCCGTGATCGCGTGCAGCGCCCGCTCCGGCGAGGGCATCGAGGCGCTCCTCGACGCCGTGGCCCGCGCCCGCGTCCCCAACCGCACTCCCCCTGGCGACCGCGCGGCACTCGAGCAGTGGGCCGACGCGCTCGCGTCGCGGTGCACGCGCCACACGACCCCGGGGAGCGACGGACGGTTCCGGCCCTCGGCGCTCACCGACCGGCTCGACCACTTGTTCACCCACCCGGTGCTGGGTCCGCTGGTCTTCGCCTCGGTGATGGCGTGCCTGTTCTTCGTGCTCTTCAAGATCGCCAGCATCCCGATGGAGCTGGTGGACCACGTCTTTGGGTTCCTGAGCGGCCTCATCGAGAGCGTCATGCCCGCGGGCATCCTGCGCGACCTGATCTCCCAGGGCGTGGTGGGGGGCGTGGGCGCGACGGTGATCTTCCTGCCGCAGATCTGCCTGCTGTTCTTCCTGATCTCGCTGCTCGAGGACACGGGGTACCTGGCGCGTGCCGCGTTCCTGATGGACCGCCTGTTGCGCCCCTTTGGATTGCCCGGGCACGCCTTCGTGCCGTTGCTCTCATCGCACGCGTGCGCCCTGCCGGGAATCATGGCGACACGCGCGATCCCAGACCGGCGCGAGCGCCTCGCCACGATCCTGGTCACGCCCTTCATGACCTGCTCGGCCCGCATCCCCGTGTACGTGCTGGCGATCAGCGTGCTTTTCCGCGAGCGGCCGTTCATGGCCGGCCTGGCGTTCGTCGGTTGCTACGCCCTGGGCTCGGCCGCGAGCCTGTTCAGCGCCCTGGTCATCCGCCGCACCATCCTCCGCGGCAAGGGCCGCCCCATGGTGATGGAACTGCCGACCTACAAGGTCCCCAGCATCCGCACCGCGCTGCTCACGACCTACGACCGCGCGACGATGTTCCTGAAGAACGCTGGCACCAACATCCTGGCGATCTGCATCGTGCTGTGGTGGCTGGGCGCCTTCCCGCACGTGAACCCGCCGGCGCGGGCCGTGGAGCTGCGCGAGCAGGCAACCACCGCCGCGCTTCCCATCATGCCCCCCGGCGCCCGCGACGGCGAGCCGCTGAGCCGCGAGCAGTTGACGCAGCTTCTGGCTGAAGCGAAGTCACGCTACGCATCGGAAACGGCGTCGACCCCGGGCAAGGAATCTCCGCAGGCGCACGCCTCACGTCTGGCGGGAGAGACCTACGAGGCGGCGCTTCTCCCCGAGGAGGACCGCCTCGCGCGCGTGAAGGAGTGGTCCGATGAGGCCGACCGCCTTGAGCGCTCTCATGCCAAGGCCGAGTCCTACGCCGGTCGCCTGGGCCGCTTCGTGCAGCCCGTCTTTGCACCGCTCGGGTTTGATTGGCAGCTCACCGTCGGCGTGGTGACGAGCTTCGCGGCACGCGAGGTCTTCGTCTCGACCATGGCCATCATCGTGGCCGGCACCGAGGACAAGGACGACCCCGGCGTCGTCGACGCGATCCGTGATGCCAAGCGCGCCGACGGAGTGACCCCGGTCTTCACCACCGCCACCGCGTGGTCCTTGCTTGTCTTTTACGTTCTGGCGATGCAGTGCCTGCCCACCCTCGCCGTCACGGCACGCGAAGCCGGGGGCATCCGCTGGGCCCTGCTGCAACTGGTGTGGATGAGCGGTCTGGCCTACATCGCCGCCTTCGGGGCGTACCGGCTCGTCCTGTTTCTGAACCACTGATCACGCCTTGGTACGTAAGAATGTTAAGTACACGCGACTTTTTGTCAAATAGACTTGACATTTAGACAACAAGACTTTACATTCTGGCTGTCATGGAAAACAGAATCCGGGTCATGCGAACAGAACGGGACTGGACCCAGGGCGACCTGGCCCTGCGGTTGGGGGTTTCTCGTCAGACCATAAACTCGATCGAGACCGGCAAGTACGACCCCAGCCTTCCCTTGGCGTTCCGTGTGGCGCGGGCTTTCGGCTGCCGCATTGAAGACGCCTTTCTTGACCCGGCGGGGTGCCCGAGCAATGGCGTGAAAAACGGCCAGAGTGAGAATCGGAAGGAAAGTGTGCCATGAGATCTTCGGATGTGGTAACGGCGGAGGCTGAGACCAAGGGCGGGCCGTGCGGCGCCGTGATGCGGCGGTACGACGCGTCCATGATCGCGTGGTCGTTGGTGGTCGCGGCGACGATGATCGCCTCGAGCGTGCTTATCCGCACGTGCGAGATGCCCGTGGTGGTCAAGCTGCTCACGGCCCTCACGCCGGTGGTGCCGTTCGTGTTCGTGCTCTTGATGATGGTCCGCGCCGCGCGGCATCTCGATGAGATGTGGTCGCGGGTCCAGGCCGAGGCGCTGGCCGGCACAGTGATCCTGACCGCGATCGGGAGCTTTGTCTGGGGCCAGCTCCAGAAGGCGGGGTTTGTGGAGGCTGCCGACGTTTCTCTGCTGTGGCCCGTCATGGCCCTGCTATACGGGGCGTGTTTCGCGCTGGCCAGGCGCCGGTACGCGTGAAGAGCGAGATACCCTGATCCGACAATGTCCGCACGGTTGTGCGGATTCATCGTGGAAACCCAAGATGCATAGCGACTTTGTCCGCGCCGCCCGTGTGTCCGCCGCGTTCGTCGTCTTCACCACCAGCGCCGCGGCCCTCGCGCAGGATGCGGCGCTCACGCAACGCCTCGACGCGATGTGCGCCAAGCTCGACAAGAAGCGCGAGGAGCTTCACATCCCCGGCATGGCGATCGCCGTCGTCAAGGACGACAAGGTCGTGCTCGCCCGCGGCTTTGGCGTGCGCGATGTCGAGAAGAACATCCCTGCCGACGAGAAGACGCTCTTTGCCATCGGCAGCTCGACCAAGGCCTTCACGTCGGCCCTGTGCGCCATGATGGTCGACGAGGGCAAGATGACCTGGGACGAGCCCGTCAGCACGCTCCTCCCGATCTTCACGCTCAACGACCCCGCCGCCAAGGACGCCACCATCCGCGATGTGCTCTCCCACCGCACCGGCGTTGCGCGCACCGATCTGCTCTGGTACGGCGGCACGGCCACGATCGACCAGGTCTACTCGGCGCTCGGCCGCGCCAGGCTCAAGGACAAGTTCCGCCAGGCCTTCAACTACAACAACAACACGTACTCCGCGGCCGGCTTTGCCGCGGCAAAGGCCGCCGGCACCGACTGGAACACGCTCGTCAAGACCCGACTCTTTACGCCCTTGGGCATGGCCGACACCAACACGTCGGTCCCCGCGACCCTGGCGGCGCCCGACGCGGCCAAGGGCTACACGTGGGACGAGAACGACAAGAAGTTCACGTTCCGTCCCATGCGCAACCTCACCCTTGCCGCGCCCGCCGGGGCGATCAACTCCAACGTCGTTGACATGGCCCGCTGGGTCCGCCTCCAACTCGGGCGTGGCACGTTCGAGGGCAAGAAGCTGATCTCCAAGGACGCGCTCGAGGCCACCTGGTCCAAGCAGATCGACCTGGCCCCGGGCATCGGCTACGGCATGGGCTGGATGCTCCACGACTGGAACGGCAAGAGGGTCGTCGAGCACGGCGGGAACATCGACGGCTTTGCCGCCGAGGTCGGCATGCTCCCCGATCAGAACGTCGGGTTCGTCCTGCTGCTCAACGTCTCGGCCTCCCCCCTGCAGGCCGAATCGCAGGGGATGGTGTGGGACGCGCTGCTCCCGTCCGACACGCCCGCGGAAGCCGGGGCGATCCCCGCCGACAAGCTCGCCGAGTATGTCGGTGAGTACCCGTTCGCGGCACTGGGCGTGACGATCAAGGCCCTGGTCAAGGACGGCAAGCTGTGCGTCGACGTGCCCGGCCAGACCGTGTACGAGCTCAAGTGGCCCGACGCCAGCGGCAAGTGGTTTTTCGCGCTGACCAACACCATCGCCGTCGGGTTCGTGCGCAACGACAAGGGCCAGATCACGTCCATGACGATGTACCAGGGGGGCCTGGAGATGGACCTGCCGCGCAAGGGGGCCAAGCTCCCGCCCGCCCCCTACACCGAAGCCGAGCTGAAGCGGTACACCGGCGAGTACCACTTCGAGTACCTCGGCCGCTCGGAGGACTGGAAGGTCTTCGTGCGCGACGGCCGCCTGGCCGTGACCGTGCCCAAGCAGTTCACCTTCACGCTCATGTGGCCCGACGCCAAGGGCACCTGGGTCTTCCAGGAGCTCAAGGCCCTCACCACCGAGTTTGAGAAGGGCCCCGACGGATCGATCGTCGCGATGAACGCGCACCAGGGCACCATGGATTTCCACCTGCCGCGCAAGGGCGGCGCCGCGGCGCAGGCCGCCCTTCCCACGCTGGATTCACTGATGGAGAAGCGCAAGGCCGCGGGCGCTGGCTTCGCCGCCGCGGGCGTCGTGCGCATGACGGGCACGGTGGAGATGCCCGCGCAGGGAGTCACCGGCACCGTGACCACGGTCATGTCCGGGACCGACCGCTTCCTGAACCTCGTCGACTTCCCGCCCTTTGGCTTCATCCACGCCTCGTGCGACGGCACGACCGTGATGGCCGAGTCGATCGGGGAAGAGTTCCACGAGATCAAGGGAGCCAAGCGCGATGAGATGATCCGCCAGGGTCCGGGCACGTTCTGGGCCGATCTTCGCACACTCTACGACACCGTCGAGGTGACCGGCGAGGACACGGTGGACGGCGCGAGGGTGATCGTGGTGAACGCCTCGAAGCAGGACGGGAAGGCGCGCACCCGCGCCCTGCTCAACCCCGAAAACGGCCTCCCGGTGCGCGAGGAGACCACGACCACCGTCGAGGGCGTGGGCGCGATCCCGGTCACGTTCACGTACTCCGACTACCGCACGCAGGCGGGAATGGTCCTGCCGTTCAAGATCGCGATCGGCAACGACATGACGGGCGGGCTGGAGCTGGTGTACACCGAGGCCAAGGCCGGGGAGAAGCCAGCGGCCGATACCTTCGTGCTCAAGCCGGCGCACCCCGCGAAGTGAGCGCGTCCGGTCCGCGAGAGCCGTACCGTTCCCCGGATGATCCTCGCCGCACTCCCCGTCGATGACTGGCAGTTCTGGGTGGTCACCGCGTTCGCCGCGGGGGCGGTCTTCGTCGTCGCGCGGATGGTCCTGCCGCCGGGCATGCTCCCCCAGCGTCTCCGCCGCCACAAGGGCGGCAAGCGCACCACGCTCACGGTCGGGGGAAAGCCGCCCCAGTCCCGTTCGGAGCAGAAGCCGCCGGCGTGATCGTCCGTTCTCGGGCCGCTACTCGCGCACCCGCACCACGACCATGGTCTGGTCGTCGGTCCGCTTGGCCAGCCCGGCGAACTGGCGCAGCTCCCAGAACACCAGCTCGAGGATCCGCGCGGCCGTTGCCGCGGGCTCGGCGTTCAGGATCTTCAGCAGGACCTGCCGGAGGCGGGCCCGCCGGAACTTTTCGCCCTCGTAGTTGGCCGCGTCGGTGACGCCGTCGGTGTACGCGACGATCACGTCCCGAGGCCGCAGATCAAAGAGAGCCCGGTGGTAGCTCTGCGCCGGGTCGACGCCAACGACCATGCCGCCGACCGCCAGCTCGTGCACGTCGGCCTCGCCCGGGGCGCCGTGGTGGGGCATGCGCACCACCAGCGTCGGCTCGTGCCCCGCGGAGCAGTACGTCAGGCGCATGTGCACGGGGTCCATCACCCCGTACCACAGCGTCGCGAACTCCCCGTCGCGCGTGTCGCGGCACAGCGCCCGGTTCACGCGCCCCACCACCTCGTCCAGGTCGTACAGCGACTCGGTGTGGGCCCGCAGGCTCGACCGCACCGCGCTCATGAGCAGCGCCGCCGCCACGCCCTTGCCCACGACGTCGCCCACCACCAGGCCGAAGCTTCCCGACAGGTCGAGCAGGTCGTAGAAGTCGCCCCCCAGCTCGAAGCTGGGCTCGTACCTGGCCGCGATGTCGAAGCGGGGCACGTTGGGCACGCCCGTCGGGAGCATCCGCCGCTGCACGTCGACCGCCAGCTGCACCTGGCGCTGGATCCGCTTCTCTTCCTCGCGCTGCCGGAGCAGGCGCGTCTGCTGAACCGCGACCGCCGCCTGCTGCGAGACCGAGCGGAGCAGGCGCTTGTCCCACTCCGTGAACGTGCGCGGCCGGCGCGAGTACAGGCGGATCACCCCGATCGGCCGGCCCGCGAACACCAGTCCCGCGTTGATGAACCCGGAGACGCCCTCGGCCTCGACCAGCTCGGGGATCTGCACCCGGTCGTCGGCCCGGAGGTTCTCGACCGTCACCACCTCGCCGCGGAGCGCCATCTCGTCGAACAGGCGGCGCTTGCTCAGGGCCTGCGGCTCCTCCAGCCACCGGCGGCTGAGGTTCCGCGACGCCATCAGCGTCAGGTCCTCCTCGCTCGTGCTGGTCATGCCGTCGGCGTCCTCGCGCAGCAGCACGATCGACCCGGCGTCCAGGCCAAGCACGTCGAGGGCCGATTCGAGCGCCACCTCGAGCACGCGCTCGAGGCCGCCCGCCCGCACCAGGAGCGCGTTGAGCCGGTAGAGCGCGCCCAGCTCCTTCACGCGGTGGCGCATCTCCATCTCGTCGTTGCACAGCTCCGCCGCCGTCGCCGTGAGCAGCGACAGGGCCCGCTCCAGCGACTCCCGCCCCGCGCCCGACAATCGCGGCTCGCCCGCGTCGAGGAAGATCGATCCCACGGCCTCGCCGCCCACGATCAGCGGGAAGCTCGTGCCGTCCACGCCTGACGGGCCCATGATCTCGTACGGGCGCGCCCCGTGCGAGAACACGATCGCCCGCCCCTCCGGGTCGCGGACCTCGGCGTGAACGCCGGTCAGCGCCGAAAGCTCCGCGCACAAGCGCAGCAGCGACCCGTCGGTGAGAAAGTCCGTGATTGACCGCTCGGCACCGTGATCGGCGCCCGCGGCCCGCCCGGTCTCGGCGGCGGTGGTGGGGGTGGGCGTGGGGCTCGCCATCGTTCTTATTTTGCCGGTGCTTCGCGCGGGGCGGGAGTGGCCGGCGCGACGGGGGCCGCGCCGGGCGCGGGGACGTAGAGGTTGGGGTCGAGCCACACGCCGCGGAGCAGCTCGACGAGCCGCTCGTCGGACTTGGCGTCCGGATCCTCGGTCGCGACCTGCGCCATCGCGTCCAGCCCCTCGCGGGCCGTCGTCATGTCGCCCGCCTGGAATCCCAGGTACGCGATGAGCAGCGCCGACTCGCGCCGCAGCTTCCCGGTGCCCGCGATGTTCTCGCGGAGCTGCTCGATCACGCGCATCGTCCGCTCGACGTCGGGGCGAAGAGACTGGGCGTACCGCTGACCGGTGGTCTCGGGGTGCTCCGCAAGGAGCTGCCGCAGGTGCTGGCCCGCGGACAGGAACAGGCCGGCGCCGACCTGGGCGTGGATCTGCCCCGTCCGCGCCGAGACGTCGCCCGGCCGGGAGGACAGCGCACGCGTGAACCGCTCCTCGGCGTCGAAGTACATCCGATCGGCGAGCAGCTTCTGGCCGGTCTTCATGTGATCGGTGTAGAAGTCGCGGCGGCCCGAATCGGACGGCACGAAGCTGTCCACCGGACCCGCCACGTCCCGGATCATCTTCAGGGTGTCCGGATCGATCCGCGAGCGGAGCGGCCGATCCCCCGTCGTGTCCGCCCCGTCGCGCGGAGCACGATCAGACAGGCCCGTGCCGGTCGAGTCGGGCTTCTTCTCGCCCGGTCGCGCCGGCACCTTGCTCTGGTCCAGGAGGGACATCCGGTCCCGCGACTTTTCATCCTGCTTCTGCAGGTGCGAGCGCAGGTCGTCGAGACGGCGCTGCCAATCGGGCATCTTCCCGTCCGATGTCGGACCGCCGGATTCGCGCCCGCCCTTGTCGTCCTTCTTTGTGCCGGGAAGGTCCGGCGTCGTGCTGTTCATGTCGTACTTGTCGAGCTTCTGTCGCAGGTCATCGAACGACGTGTTCTGACCCAGGACGGTCGCACCCTCCTGCGGGCCCTTGAGCACGTCGGCGCCCGGCTTGGCCTTGGCGCTGGTTTCGATGCGGCCGCCGGCCGAGGTGCCCGGCCGCAGCGCGTCGACCCGGGTGCGGCTGCGCTCGGCCTCACCTGCCGAACGCTCGGTCATGCCGCGCTGCCGCGCCGCGCTGGCCAGCGTGCGGTCTGCGTCCAACCTTCCGGCGCCGATTTCGTTGCGTCCAAAGTCCAGGGAGGAGATCGCGGTGCTCCGCGTCGCCATCCCCAGCCGGTCTGATATGTCGCCTCCGCGCGACGAGTCCGAGTACGCCGACGACGTGCCCAAACCTGACAAGCGTGCCGAGGGCCCGCCCAGCGCGGCTCCCGTGTTCAGGCCTCTGGCCAGCCGGTTCTGTGCCGCGTAGTTGCGATCGAGCAAACCATCCCGCTGGAGGGCGCGGTCCTCGAGCATTCGCGAAGCCGCGGAGTTGGCGAGCGACGGCAGCACACCGCCCGCGCCCTGTGTGATGCCCGGCTGGCCGTAGCCCGTCCGCGGTACATTGAACGAGTTGTAGTTCACCACGCCCTGCCCCGGCAGATACGCGCGGCTCGCCGGCCCGCCGATCGAAAGGGCGTTCTGGGCGCCGAACGTCTGCTCGCGCTTGAGCCCTTGGCTGGCGATCGTTGAGAGTTCAGAATTCCGCTTGAAGCTGTTCAGGGAGCTCGTGCCCAAGGCCCCCACGAACTCCGCGGGATCGGAATACCCCAGGCGGCCCCGGAACGCAAACCCCCCGGGCGCCTGGCTGAACACGACCGAGTTGCGATACTTTGCTTCGGCCGCAAAGTCGCGGCCCGCGCCGGCGTACGGGTTGTTCCGCGCGAGGTTGGCCGAGAGCGCGTTCCCGCCCTGGCTTGCCATGAACTGGGCCTGGGCCGCGGGTGCGATCAGCATCGAAAGCCCGACCGCAAGGCCGGCCGCGAGGGCTCGAGCTGCCGCGGCACGCCCCAAGGCGCGGCACCGCCCGCTCCGATGGCCCGAATTGTCCGAGCTTCCGGCCATTCACCTCTCCCGCCATCCGGGTCCCAACCCATTGGACGCACAACTATTATATCTGTTCGACAGCCCCCACCCCAGCAGTTCGATTCAAACCACAGAACAAAATACGAATATCAAGAAAAGAGTTCGATCACAAGCCCTCATCGGCTCTGCTTGCGGCGCGCTTGGCAAAAAGGACCGAACCCAGATCAGAGGTTAACCCAAGACCCAAACAAAAACTAAACAATAGGTCCGTGGTGCCACCGTCGCCCACGCGCCGACGGGATTTTCAACGCACCGCGCTAGCATCGTCCCCATGCCCACGACACCCCCGTACTACATCACCACACCGATCTACTACGTCAACGACCGCCCCCACATCGGCCACTGCTACACCACGCTCCTGGCCGACGTCGCCGCCCGGTTCGAGCGTCTCCGCCGCGGCTCGGGCAAGGACGTCTTCCTCCTCACCGGAACCGACGAGCACGCCGACAAGGTCGTGACCAGTGCCGCGGCCAACAACACCACGCCGCAGGAATGGGCCGACCGCAACGCCGAGGAGTTCAAGAAGGCCTTCGCGTTCATGGGCTCGACCCACGACGACTTCATCCGCACGACCGAAGCGCGCCACCGCGACAAGGTGGCGCAGTACGTTGCCGCGCTCCAGAAATCCGGCGCGATCTACAAGGGCGAGTACACCGGCTGGTACGACGAGAGCCAGGAGGAGTACGTCACCGAGACCGCGGCCAAGGAGAACGACTTCAAGGGCGCGATCTCGCGCAAGCCGCTCGTGAAGCGCACCGAGCCGTGCTACTTCTTCAAGCTCGGCCAGTACCAGCAGCGACTGATCGATCTGCTGGGTGCGCACCCCGAGTTCGTCCAGCCCGACTCCCGGCGCAACGAGGTGCTCGGCCGCCTCCGGCCGCCCGCGGTGCTCAACGACGTCCCCATCTCGCGCCCGGTCACGAACGACCCCGCGACGCAGTGGGGGATCCGCATCCCCGGCGATCCGGCGCACCGCGTGTACGTGTGGATCGATGCGCTCTTCAATTACCTGACCGTCGTCGACACGCCCGAGCGCCGCCGCTTCTGGCCCGCGAGCGTGCACCTGATCGGCAAGGACATCCTGTGGTTCCACGCCGTGATCTGGCCCGCGCTCCTGATCGCCCTCCGCGAGAGCGGCCCCGACCACGCGTGGGTCGAGCTGCCCCGCACCGTCTTCGGCCACGGCTGGTGGATCAGCGAGGGCCAGAAGATGAGCAAGACGCTCGGCAACTTCATCGACCTCGAGAGGCTCAAGGCCTACGCCGGCCGCTACTCGCTCGATGCGCTGCGCTGGTACCTGGCGACCCAGGGGCCGATGTCCGGCGCGGACGCCGACTTCTCGCACGCCAAGTTCGTGGAGGTCTACAACGCCGACCTGGCCAACGGCATTGGCAACTGCGCCAGCCGCGTGGGCAACATGATCGACAAGTACTTCGATGGCAAGGTCCCCGACCCCAAGGGACAGACCACCAACGCCGGCAGTGATTGGCCGGCGATCACCGCGCGCCTGGTGGAGCGTTCCTGCCGCGCCCTCTCCACACTCGACCTCGCGGGCGCGCTCGGCGCCGCCACCGAGCTCGTGCGCACGGTCGACGGTTATATCAACGTCACCGCGCCCTTCAAGCTCGCCAAGACCGTCGAGGCCGACACGACCGGCAAGGCCCGCGACCAGCTCGCGGCAATCCTTTACCACTGCGCCGAGACCGTCCGCATCGCCTCGCTCCTGTTCGCCCCGGCGATGCCCGAAAAAACCGCGCAGCTCTGGAAGACCTGGAACTGCGCCCCGGCCTCGGGTGTTCCGCTCGCAGAACTCGCGGCCTTTGCAGGGCCGCATTCCCTCAAGCCCGGCCAGCCGCTGACCAAGGGCGAGGCGTTGTTCATGCGCGCCGACGCGGCCGAGGCGCCGCCGGGTAGGACTGGTACGCTGAAGCCCGGTGCCCACTGTCCACACGTATCTCTCGCTCATGCACGCCCGCCAAGCCGCGGACTTTCTGCTCTCTCGCGCCATCATCGCGCGCGTTGTTCCGGAGCACGACCCGTTCAACGGACAAGGCGTTTTTGCAGTCGTAACCGTCGATGATGAACGAGCCCGCACCGCCCGTGAACTCCTCCGCGAGTTCGAGGGAACGGACCGTCCGGACTCCGACTGGGAAAGCCGGCTGCGCCCCGATCTTGCTCGGCTCCCACCAGAGACCAAGGCCCAGTGCACATGGTGCGGTCACGACCTTCAACTCGACGAGAGCATCCGCGCATGCCCGAGCTGTGCGCGCGAGATCGACATCGTTGAGATACTCGTGGCCCGCCATGGCCCCGATATTCTCGCGCCGTGCTACGACGACGAACCGGCCGATATTCCGGAGGAATTTCTCAACACCTCGGACCTTGCGTGCCCGGCGTGCAATTACACCCTCCGGGGACTGGCCTCCATCGGAATCTGCCCGGAATGCGGCTCGCCGTACTCAAAGGCCGACATACTCCGTCGCGGTGGCGGCTAAGCGCTATTCCTCATCCTGCTGCGTGTACACGCTGTCCTCGTGGTCCGTGAGCTCTCCCACTTCCAGCTCCGCAGCGCGGGCCAGTTCTTCCTTGGTCGGCGGATCGATCGCGATCTCCTCGCCGTCCTCGGCGAACAGCTCCTCTGCCGTCGCCTCCTCGCCCAGCACGGTCGGCACGCGTCCCTTGGTGATCTCTTCGCGGCGGCGTTCGCGCACCACCAGGCGGATCGGCACCTCGCCGAACGGCAGCGACTCGCGCAGCCGGTTCACCAGGAAGCGCTGATAGTTGGGCGTGAACAGGTCCGGCTTGTTCACGATCATGATGATCGTCGGCGGGCACGTGCTGGTCTGGGCAACGAAGAGCACCTTGGCGCGGTACCCCAGCTTGCTCGGCGGGCCCTGGCGCTCGACCACGGGCCGGATGATGCGGTTGAGCTGCCCGGTCGTGACGCGCGTGTTGGACTGGTTGTGCAGTTCGCGGGCCAGGTCGATCGTTGCCGCGACGTTCAGCCCCGTCTGCCCCGACATGAAGCTGATGGGCGCAAAGAACAGGCCCTTGAGCTCCTTGCGGATGTAGTCCTCGTAGTCCGACGTGCCAACGGGCTTGCCGCGCGGCCCGATCTGCCCCTCGGCGATGTCCCACTTGTTCACCACGATCACGACGGGCTTGAAGGCCTTCTGCGCCAGCATGGCCACCTGCTCGTCGACCTGGCTGATCTTGGTCGTCGCGTCGATCAGCATCATTACGACGTCGGCGCGGTCGATCGAGAGTTTCAGCCGGTCGTACGCGTACCACTCGACGGGCCCCGCGAACGCCTTCTTCTTCCGCAGCCCCGCCGTGTCGATCGCGATCAGCGACTTGCCGTCAAGCTCGAAGCGCACGTCCACGGCGTCGCGCGTGGTTCCGGGGATCTCCGACACGATCACGCGCGGCCCGCCCGCCAGCATGTTCACCAGCGTGCTCTTGCCCGCGTTGCGCTTGCCCACGATCGCCAGCTTCAGCTCCGGCCCGCCGTCGGGCGACCCCGGGTGCTCCGGCGTCTTCTCCGGCTCGGGCACGATCTTGTACAGCTCGTCCTGCAGTTCGCGCCGGAAGTAGCTGTTCTTGGCCGAGCACAGCATCGGCTCGCCGAAGCCCAGGCCCGCCAGTTCCATCGCGTGCGACTCCCACTTGGGCCCGTCCACCTTGGTCGCCACCACGCGGATCGGCGGCCGCTTGGCGGGCGCGATGTTCTTCGCGGCGTCGTCCTTGCGTTTCTTTGCTTCCTCGCCGCGCCCGCCCGCCGCGAGCTTGCCCTCGCGCAGCAGGCGCGCGATCTCCTGGTCCTGCGCCGTCACGCCGGCCTGCGCATCGACCGCGAACAGCACCAGGTCGGCGTCCGCGATCGCCGCCGCGATCTGCGCCTCGATGTCCGCCGTCAGCGTCTTGAGGTCGTTGCCCACGTCGTCGTACCGCTCACCCTCGGCGTGGTAGGCCCCGAAGCCGCCGGTGTCGACAAACTCCACCGAGCGCATCGCACCCTTGCCGTCGGGCGGCTCGAGCTGCACGATCGCCGACACGCGATCACGGGTCACGCCGGGCGCAGGGTCGACGATCGACACCTTCGCCCGCGCGAGCATGTTCATAAGGGAGCTTTTGCCGACGTTGGGTCGGCCGACGATGGCGACAAGAGGAATAGGCACGCACTATCGTAGGGAGAGCGGAACGGGCACCGGCGCGCCCGCCCGTTTTTCACTGGAAAATGGGGTGCTTCTGAGCCGCCACCCCCGCATTATGCCCCTGGTTCCGTTCTGACCGCTCTCGACGCCTTCAATCCCGTGTGCACGACCGGTTCCCCGTCATCGTCGGCCCCACCGCAGGAGGCAAGAGTTCCCTTGCCGTAGAGGTCGCGATCGCGCTGAACGGCCGCGCCGAGATCGTCACTGCCGATGCCTTCCAGGTTTACAAAGGCATGGACATCGGCACCGCCAAGCCGACCCTCGAAGAGCGCCGCGGCATCGCGCACCACCTGATCGACCTCGTCGAGCCTTCCGACTCCTTCACCGTCCACGACTGGCTCCGATACGCCGAGCGCACCATCGCCGACGTTCGCGCCCGCGGCAATCTCCCCATCGTGGTGGGGGGGACGCACCTCTATATCAAAGCGTTCCTTGACGGCATGTTCGAAGGCCCGCCCGTCGATGCCGCGCTGCGCGAAAGGCTCCGCGCTCAACCCCTCGCCGAACTCCGCGCTGAACTCGAACGCGCCGATCCTGCCGCGGCACAGCGCATCCACCCCGCCGATGCCCGCCGCACCGCCCGTGCGCTCGAAGTCTTCCACCAGACCGGCACGCCCATCAGCGATCTCCAGCAGCAGTGGGACCGTGAGAATCACAGCCGCGAAGACTGCGTGCTCGTCGGCCTCGAGTGGCCCGCCGAACTCATCAACCCGCGCATCAACGCGAGAGTGAAGGAGATGCTCGACCGCGGCTTGGTCGACGAAGCCTGCGCCCTGCACGAATCGAAGCGCCTCGGCCCCCAGGCCCGCGAGGCGCTGGGGTACAAGCAACTCATCGCCCACTTCGAGGGGCGTTGCTCGCTCGACGAGGCGATAGAGAAGATCAAGGTTGAAACGCGCCGCTTCGGAAAGAACCAGAGGACGTGGCTCAAGCGCCTGCGCCCCACGCCGGGGTCGGTGTGGATCGATGCGTCAGTCATCACGCCCGACCGGTGGGCACCGATCGTGTTGGGTCGCGAACCACAAGTGTGAGCGCAGAGCCGCGCTGCAATCGAACCTGACCGGCGTTCTTTCCCGGAAAGATGCGGGCCCAGCGCTTCCGGGGAGCGCAAAAATCACCAACGGCCCGCGTTCCAAAGGCACAAACGCAAAGACTTCTGAACGAAGGACCGATAGACGCCGGTCTGGGCGTCAACCCGCACCGAACATTTCCTATCAAAATCCGTACAGCTTGACTCCCCAATCTCCCGATCCTTTCCTGTCCCGCTCGTCGTACCACCCCTGATGGCCAAAAAGCCTTCCAAATCGCCCCGTTCGGGCAAGCCTGCCGGCGCCGAAGCCTCCGATTCCGGCGCGGCAGCCGCTGTCGCCGCGCCCGCCAAGGGCGGGTTCGGCAAGCGCGCGGGACGCTCGCTGGGCAAGAACTTCAAGGCCTACACCGCCGGCAGCGGCAAGGGCAAGCACCTCGTCATCGTCGAGTCGCCCTCCAAAGCCAAGACCATCAATAAGTACCTGGGCAAAGACTACATCGTCATGGCCTCGATCGGCCACGTCCGCGACCTCCCCAGCCGCAACCCCAAGGGCGTGAAGTCACCCGTCCCCGGCGTCGACCTTCAGAAAAAGTTCAAGCCCACATACGAGATCCTCCCCGGCAAAGAGCGCGTCATCTCCGACCTCAAGCGCGCCGCCAAGGACGTCCTCTCCAGCGGCGGCGAGGTCTGGTTCGCAACCGACTTGGACCGCGAGGGCGAGGCCATCGCGTGGCACCTGGCGCAGGAGCTTGGCATCTCCCCCAAGCAGGCCAAGCGCGTCATGTTCGCCGCCATTACCAAGGCCGAGATCACCCGCGCCTTCGCCAACCCGCACCCCATCGACGAAGACCGCGTCAACGCCCAGCAGGCCCGCCGCATCCTCGACCGCATCGTCGGGTACCAGGCGTCGCCGCTGCTCTGGAAAAAAGTCGCCCGCGGCCTCTCGGCAGGCCGGGTCCAGTCCGTCGCCGTCCGCCTCGTCGTCGAGCGCGAACGCGAGATCCGCGCCTTCATCCCCGACGAAACCTGGCAGATCCTCGCCGACTTCACCACCAGTGAGTCCCTCGCCCGCACGCTCCAGCCCAAGCTTGCCGCGTACCTCGCGACGCTGGACGACAAGAAGAACCCGCCCTCCCTCAAGGCACAGAACGCCTGGCTCGCCGAGCACAAGGGCTTCCGCGCCGAACTGGTCGAGGTCGGCGGCGAGAAGTTCGACATCTCCGAGACCGGCGTCGGCGACCCGTCGCGCTTCGCCGACCCCATGACCTCTGATCTGGTGCCGCGCGTCTGCAAGGTCGCCGATCTCGCAGGCCTCACGCAGGTCAAGGGCGCGATCACCCAGGACCCGCGCGGCCGCGGCCCGGCCCACTGGGTCCGCACCGTTACCGGCATCGTCGACCCCGCGACCCCGTACAAGGTCACGAGCGTCGAGACCAAGCGCACCAGCTCGCGCCCCGCGCCGCCCTTCATCACCAGCTCGCTGCAGCAGGCCGCCAGCTCGCGCCTGGGCTTTGGCGCCCAGCGGACCATGCGTGCCGCGCAGCAGCTCTACGAAGGTGTCGACATCCCCGGCGAGGGCCCGACCGGCCTGATCACCTACATGCGTACCGACTCGACGCACCTCTCCGCCGATGCGCTCGAGATGGCGCGTACCTATATCAAGTCCAACTTCGGCGACAGGTACCTGCCCGAGAAGCCCAACTTCTTCAGCAGCTCGAACAAAGATGCGCAGGAAGCCCACGAGGCCATCCGCCCGACCAGCCTGAACTTCCCGCCCAGCCGTCTCCGCAACGTGCTCCAGCCCGACCAGTTCCGGCTTTACCAGCTCGTCTGGGACCGCTTCGTCGCCTGCCAGATGACTCCGGCCCAGTGGGACGCGACCGCCATCACCATCGTCGGCGGCAAGAACCCCAAGGCGCCCGTCACCTTCCGCGCCACCGGGCGCGTGCTGGTCTTCGACGGCTTCTACAAGGTCGCCGGCGTGCCCCTTTCGGCCGACGAGCAGACGCTCCCGCCCCTGGCCGAGCAGACGCCCGTGAACCCCTTCGGGATGCACGTCAACCAGAAGTTCAGCTCACCCCCCGCCCGCTACAGCGAGGCCTCGCTCATCAAGATGCTCGAGAGCGAGGGCATCGGCCGCCCCTCCACGTACGCGTCGATCATCGGCGTCATCCAGGACCGCAAGTACGTCGAGCAGCAGGAGCGCCGCTTCTACGCCACCGACCTCGGCGAGGTCGTCACCGACAAGCTCATCGAGGCCTTCCCCGACATCCTCAACGTCGGCTACACCCGCGAGATGGAGACCGAACTCGACAAGGTCGAGGAGGACCACCTCGACTGGATCGAGATGCTCCAGCGGTTCTACGGCCCGTTCAAGAAAGACCTCGACCTGGCGATGGAGTCGCTGACCCACGCCAAGGCCGAGACCGTCCCCGCCCCCGAGGAATACAAGTGCGCCAAGTGCGGCGCGCCGACCGTCTACCGCTTCGGCAAGAACGGGCGCTTCCTCTCCTGTTCCCGCTATCCCGACTGCGACTACGCCAGCCCCGTCGACCGCGAGGGCGTGCCGCGCCCCGCCGCCGAGACCGTCAACGTCGCCTGCCCCAAGTGCGGCAGCGGCATGACCCGGCGCGTCGGAAGGTTCGGCCCCTTCCTGGGCTGCTCGCGCTACGGCAACAAGGAGACGCCCTGCTCGGGCCTCCTCAACATCGACAAGAAGGGCAAGGTCACGGCCCCCTCGCCGCCGCCGCTCGTCACCGAGCTGCCCTGCCCGACGTGCCAGTCGCCGCTCAACCTGCGCAACGGGCTCAAAGGCCCGTGGCTCGGCTGCTCGCGCTTCCCCAAGTGCCGCGGCAGGGGCAAGTGGCAGGACCTCACTGAACCCCAGCGCCTCGCCCTCGAAAAGCAGCTCGCCGCCCACGAGAAGGCCAACCCCGTCCCCATCATCAGAACGATGGACGGCAAGCCCCTTACCGACGAACGCGGCAAGCCCCTCGCCACCGCGCCCACCGTCGACATCCTCGCGGGCAAGGGCTCAGAGCCCGACACGCTTGAAGCGGTGGCGGACGAGATCGGCGTCTGAAGTGCCACGGTTTGCGGTTCCTCCGCAAACCGTGCCGAAGGGAGCAGAGTACCCGAGGGCACGGTTTGCCGCGACACAGCAAACCACGCCACGCCCTCACTCCTCCCCCTTCTCCTCCTCCGCGTGCACCTTTCCCGCCTTCACATCGAACGTGAACGGCACGGTGATCACCTTCCCCGCGCGCTGGAACTGGCCCCACGCCCTGTACCGCCCCGGCACCTTGAAGTACGCCTCAAAGAGCACCGTCGGCCCGCCGAGTTTCACCGCGTGATGCCCGCCGCGTTCCTTGGGGTGGCTGTGCACGAACTGCGAGCGGTCATCCTTGATGACGATCAGGTGCCCCATTGCGCCCAAGAACGGCTCGAGGTCCTTCACCGGCGTGTTGCCCTGCATCACCAGGAACCGCAGCTTGGTCGCCACGCCCGTGGTGATCGGCTCGGGGATCGTGAGTGTCACGTCGTACCCGTCCACCGACTTGGTCCGCACGCTCTCGGCTTCGAGCGCGACTGCCGCGGGCGCTGAGCCGGGCACCGCAAACACCACCGGCACAACCTGCATCCCCACCTTGGCGGGCGTGAAGTCGTGGAAGAGCGTGAAGTTCCCCGGGTGCGGGAACGTGAACACCAACTCGAACGTGCCGTCGCTCTTGAGTTCCGGGTGCTCGTGCGCGAACCACGACAGGTCCTCCGACACCATGAGCAGGTGCAGGATCTTTTCGTGCACGGTTTCAAGCTTCGTCACCGGCGCGCCCGACGGGTCGCGGATCGTGAACACCAGCGTCGCCGGCTTCCCCGCCTGGAGTTCGCCGCGTGCCACGACCTTCACGCTGTACTCGTCGCTCGTCACCTTCTTGAGCTTCATCCCGCACGCCGGGCACTCGCCCGGGGCGTGGTAGATCTTCTCGCCCTCGCAGCGCATCGGGCAGTAGAACCTCCCCGGGACCAGTGCCGCGAACGCCTCGAACCGGCGCGCCACGTCATCGAACCGCGCCACCGCTTCCCTCACGTTCTCCGCATCCGCCAGCGTGTGCAGCCGGTCCGCGCTCCGCGCCAGTTCCTCTGCGCTCTTGCTCACCGCCGCGACACCGCCCACCGGCAGCGAAGCCGCTTCCTTTTCCGCCAGCGCCGGCGCCGCCCGCGCCAGGCGCGCCACATCCCACGCGTCGGTGTGCACCGCCGCGACCGCCGAGGCGTCCAGGCACGTGCGGATGTCCTTGAGCCGGTGCCGCACCATCGATGCGACCTCGTCGAGCGAGGTGGGATCGTGCCACTCGCTGGCGCCCGCCACCTGTCCCGTCGGCGGTTCGCTCGCCACGGCGGGTGCTGCGCTCGCATCGACCGCCAGCACCGTAACGAACAGCACAATCAGGCGTGAAACTCGCATGAACAACTCTACGCAGCCAGCCGCGGCCCACCCGCGCAGGCGTGAGAAGACAAGCTACGCAACGAAGGCGATACCGCGCTCCCGGCCTGGTTCGCCCGATCTCTTCCGATTCTCTGTTCTTCTCTGTGCCTCTGTGTCTCTGCGGTGAATCTCCCTCTCCCCACACCCGCGGAACCAGCCGCGTCGTGGCGCATACTCCATATCGGGCCCGCGCTCAGGCCCGGGAGTTGAACCGATGAACCGCAAGGCTGTCCGAAACTGCACCATGATGTGCGTGTCGATCCTGGGCCTCTTTGCCGCGTCGCCGGCCCTGGCCGACCGCGACGGTGACCGCGGCAGGAGCGAGCGATCCGGTTACCGCGATCACGGCCGCGGCTACGACCGCCACCGCGAGGCGCCCCGAGTCGTCCACTTCCCCGCGCCCGTCTGTCGCCCCGTTCCCGTCTGCGCTCCTGCACCCGTTTGCATCCCCGCACCGGCGTGCCGGCCGGCACCGGTCTGCCGACCCGCGCCCGTCTGCGCCCCGGTCCCCGTGTGCGCTCCCGTGCCCGTCGTGCAGACGTACACGCCATGGTGCTTCGGCGGCATCCGCCTCGTGATCAATTTCTGAACGTGCGATTCGCGGGGCCCGCTCATCGGCGCGGTGAAGAACGAGCGCTCCACACGCGGCCATGAGCAAAGGCCCCGCGCCGCGACTTTGGCGGTCACCGTCAAAGTCGTGCTTTCCTCACTACGCGTCAGCGGCCTCACCCGCCGAGGGCGCGATTCGCGTCAACGATGTCGGAAAGAACGCCGCGCTTCAGGGTGCGGTGCCGCGGCTCGCCGCTCACGGTTTGATCGCGTCGCGGCAGCGCGCCAGAGTCTCGCGGTATTCCTTCAGGCGCGGGATGTTTTCTGATTCATGCGCCTCTGCCGTGCCCACGCACTCCTCCAGGAGCGGCAGGGCTCCCCGCGCATCGCCCGCGGCAAGCCGCGCACTGCCGGCCCGCCACAGCGCCCGAGAGATCGCCGGATGTCCCGGCTCAAGGAGCCTTCGCCCCATCGCCACCGCGTCGTCGGCGTACCGGATCGCCTCCGCGTACCGCTCCTGCATGGTCAGCGCGCCGGCGAGGTTGTACATCGCCACCAGAATCGAGCGGTGCTCGCCCCTGTACACCCGGCGCTGGATCTCGATGGACTTGACCAACGCCTCCTCGGCCTCCTTGGCGCGCCCCAGCCCCAGGCGCATGCGGCCGAGGTTGAAGTACGCGTCGGCGATCGTCGGGTGGTCCTGGGGCAGCGTGCGCTGGCGCGCCTCGAGCACCTCCGCGCACAGCCGCTCGGCCTCTTCAAGTCGGCCCTGCGATTCCAGGGAGTACGCCACGTGGGTCATGGCGTCCTCGCGCGCGCTGTCGTTGCCCCGCGGCAGGCGGCCGTACATGGCGATCGCCCGGCGACCGAGCCGTTCGGCATCCTCAGACCGACCCGCGGCTTCGCGCATGAACGCCAGCGCGCTCAGAGCTTCGGCCGCGTCGGCGTGGTCGCTTGCGTAGAGACGGTCGCACATCGCCACACCCTCCTCGCACAGCGCGATGGCGCTGGGGAGCCGGCCGGCCTCGTACCTCAGCACCCCAGCCCGGATCATCGCCCGCGCAACTCCGGGATCGTCGCCGGGGTGGATACGCCGCAGGATCGACAGGCTCCGCTCCGCGAGCGGCAGGGCGCGGTCGGCCGCTCCGTTGCTGTGGAGGACCGCCGCGGTGGTCCCGAGTATCTCCGCCGCGGCCTCCGGGTGCTCTCGCTCCACCCGTTCGTCGAAACCCTCAACGCCTCGCTCCATCGCTTCGGTGAGCAGGATGTCCGATCGCCCGGTGAGCGTCGGATCCGAGTATTGCAGCGTGCGGACCAGGTAGTCCTTGATGAACGCGGCACGATCGCGCTCGTCCCGCGCCGCCTGTTCCGCCGCAAGGGCCCGGTCCCTCTCCCCCCGCGCCTGCGCCGCCTGCCACGCAAAGCCGCCCGCCCCCAGGAGCAGCGCGCCGGCGACGGTGCCCGCGCCGATGAACGCGCCGCGGTGGCGTCGCACGATCTTGCGCAGCCGGTACGCGGCGCTCTCCGGCCCCGCCGCCAGGGCCCGCCCCGCGAGGTAGTTCCGCACGTCGTCCGCCAGGTCGCCCGGCGTGCGGTAGCGCTCGTTGCGGTCCTTGCGCATGGCCTTGAGCGGCACCCACTCCAGCTCGCGCTTTAGTTCGCGCACCATCGACCCCGCGTCCGTGCGGTGCTGAACGGCCACGGCGCTCGCGCCAGCGCCCAGGCTCGTAAGCTTCGTGCTCGGGCGCGGCGGGTCGACCTCGCGGATCAAGCGCTGGATCTCCGCGTACCCCTTGCTCCGCAGCATCGCCGGCTCGAAGGGCAGCGACCCGGTCACCAGCTCGTACAACAGCACGCCCAGCGCGTACACGTCCGTGCGCGTGTCGATGTCGGTCGCGCCCATCTCCGCCTGCTCGGGGCTCATGTACTCCGGTGTGCCGATGATCTGGCCCGACTCGGTGTACACCGTCTTGTCCGTCAGGCTCCCGCTCACCGCCTTGGCCACGCCGAAGTCGATCACCTTGGGCACGGGCGCGCCGCTCCCGTCGCCCGAGGCCACCAGCACGTTCCCCGGCTTGAGATCGCGGTGGATGATCCCCTTGGTGTGCGCGTGCTGCACCGCCTCGCACACGGGGATGAACAGCTCCAGGCGCTGGCGCATCGTCAGCCGCTGGCGGTCGCAGTACTCCGTGATCGGCTCGCCCTTCACGTGCTCCATCACGAAGTACGGACGCGACCCCATCGCCGCCGGCGTCACCCCGCCGTCGAGCACACGCGCGACGTTCGGGTGGTTCATCACCGCCAGCGCCTGCCGCTCCTGCTCGAAGCGCGCGATCACCGCCTTGGTGTCCATCCCCGCCTTGATGATCTTGAGCGCGACGCGCTGCACGAACGGCTCGCGCCGCTCGGCCAGCCACACCGTGCCGAACCCGCCCTCACCGAGCATCTCAAGCAGCCGGTACGGACCGATCGTTTCACCGGGGCGCTCGCCCGCGGAAGCCGCGGCACGCGCCCCGACCACCGGCGGTGTACTGCGGGTGATCGCGTCATCCTCGGACATGTGCCCAGTCTACAGCCCCACACAATGGCGGGAGCATGTGACCGGCACATTAATCGCCGCGGGTCCGATTCCACTCCCACTGCCTCTTCAGCCCATCTTCAAACGAGACCCGCGCCCCGAACCCAAGCTCGCGTGATGCCCGGGTCAGGTCCGCCCACGTCCGCTCTACATCCCCAGGCTGCACCGGCGCTCGCTTCACGTTCGCCTTCTTCCCGACCACCGCCTCGATGGCCGACACCATCTCGTCCACGCGCTTGGGCTTGTTCCCGCCCAGGTTCCACACGCGGTAGCCGAACTCCGAAACCCTGTCGTACGCCGCCAGCACGCCGCGCACGATGTCGTCGATGAACGTGAAGTCCCGCGACATGCTGCCGTCGCCGAACACTGTGATCTCTTCGCCTCGGGAGATCTTCGTCATGAACGACTGGATCGCGAGGTCCGGCCGCTGCCGGGGCCCGAAGACCGTGAAGAACCGCAGGCACGCCGTGGGCATCTTCGTCAGGTGCCAGTGCGTGTAGCAGATCAACTCGCACGCGCGCTTGGTCGCGGCGTACGGGCTGATGGGTTCGCCCACCTCGAAGTCCTCGCTGAACGGTACCTTGGCGCCGTTGCCGTACACACTGCTCGATGATGCGACCACGATCCGCGAGCATTTCGCTCGGCGCGCTTCCTCGAGCATGACCGCCGTGCCCGTCACGTTCGTGTGCGCGTACCCGACCGGGTCGGCGATCGACGGCCGTACCCCCGCCTTAGCCGCCAGGTGGATCACACCGTCCGGCCTGGTTCGTTCAAACACGGCCCGCACTGTGCCCGCATCGCAGATGTCGCCTTCGATCAGCTCGAACGCGCCCGCCGCGTGCGCCATCACCTCGCGCACGTTCGCGCGCTTCCGCGCCACGTCATAGAACGGGTCGAAGTTGTCCATCCCCACCGCGCGCACGCCCCGCGCCGCGAGTGCCGCGCACACGTGCGACCCGATGAACCCCGCGGCACCCGTAACAAGAATTGTGGTGGTCATGAATGAACTAGCGAAGGCCGGCGCAACACGAACGGCAAGCAGACGCTTCGATCGTTGGAGCCCCCGCGTCCCCGATCACCCTCCCCCGATCGCACACCCTTCACCATGAAGGCTCCACCAAAACAAGCAGGGTGCCATCCGTAGACAGCACCCCGCTGGAGGAGAGAGAGACAAAAGAAGATACCGGCTTATCGGTTCCTGGGTTCACGATCACCCCAAAGAATGCGCGCCGACGTCCTGATAACGCCCGGTATCCACCGCGATCTGTAAAGCCTGTCCCCCGAACAGCCTACATCCGAGGGCTCACTTCGGCTCCTCGGGCTTTGGCACGTTCACGTCGCCCGGCCGCGGCTGCGGCTTGGGCTGACCGTCGGGGAGCTTCTTGGCGCCGCGCTTCGCGCGCATCTCCTCGAGGTACTTCTGCCGCTCTTCCGGGGTCATGTTCTTGAGCTTCTCGCGCAGCTCCCCGGGCGGGCCCGCGTCCGGACCGCCGGGGCCGTTGCCCTTGCCCGCGCCCTTGCCGCCTTCCTTCTGCAGCCGCTCGATCTCGGCCTGCAGCACCGGCCGCTGCGCATCGGTCAGCAGCGCCCACACCTTCGACTGCGCATCTTTGGGCTTGGGCGCTTCATCAAAGATCTGTCCCATCCGCTCGCGCGCCTTGGCCGCCGCGGCAGGGTCACTCGGCACGTCCTTGTCCTTCATCGGCGCATCCATCTCATCCTGCTCCGGCGCGCCGGCCTTCTTCCCCTTCTTGACGTTGTCCTTGGGCAGGCCCTTGTCGAACGCCTTCGCCGACCGCAGCCGCTCGTCCACGCGGGCCCGCATCTCCGGAGGCATATCCGCCCGCAGCGCCTCAAGCTCGGCGCGATGGCTCTGGATGTACGCCCGCTCCGACTCGATGAATTCGCGCTGGATGGCGTGGATCTTGTCGTCCTGCTCTTTCGTCAGACGCACACCATCCGACACTCCGTCGCCCCGCAGCGCCTCGAGCGCCTTGATGTACACGCCCGGCGGGATGCCGCGGTCGAGCGCCCGATCCTTCTTGTCTCCCTTTCCCGTCGAGAAGCGGCTCTTGGCCCCCGGCACGCTGTTGTCCTTGACCTTCGGCCCGCCCAGCACGTTGTCCTTCGGCGGCTCGCTCTGCGCGAGCACCGACCCCGCAAGGGTCATCAACGCGCACGCGCTCGCCGCCGCGCCCAACGTCCACACACGCCGAGTGTTCATCACCGTCGCTCCTTCGAATGGTTGCGAGGGCTTGGGCCCCCGCGCCTGGTTCAACTGCTCGTCATCGGCTGAACGGGTCTTCTCGTGCGCGATTGCCGCGCTCACGTCGTGGCCGCCCGTCCCCCCTTCCACCGCCTCCCGAACGGCCGAAAACCAAAACCGCAACTGCTTGTGGTTATCCCGAACGGGAGTTACCACCGGCGTCCGACCTCCATTAGGTTGTGCGTAAACCCCGCGCTAATCGCAAGATATTGCGCGCCCCGGGGCGAAATCCCCACATCAGCCTCCGAATAATCAGCCAAGGGGAAACACATGCTCGACCTGTTTTTCTCAGGCGGGGCGGGGTGGTTCACAGTGCTGGCCGCGGCGGGCACGAGCGTCTTTGTGCTCCGGCTCCTGCTGCTCTTTGCCGGTCACCACGTCGGCGACATCGACACCGGCATCGACGGCGGACCTCACGACTCGCACACCGACCCCGGCACGGCGTTCAAGGCACTCTCCCTCCAGTCCATCGCCGCGTTCGCGATGGGCTTCGGCTGGGGCGGCCTGGGCGCCCTCAAGGGCAGCGGACTCTCGTGGACGCCCACGCTCCTCATTGCCGCGGCATCGGGCGTTGCGATGGTGTGGGTCCTCGCGCTCCTCCTGAAGGGCTTGCACGACCTGCAGTCCAGCGGCAACGTTCTGCCGACGGATTCCATCGGCTCCGAGGGCGAGGTCTACGCCAACGTCCCCGGCAACGCTGCCGGCCGCGGCCAAGTCCGCGTCACCATCGGCGACCGCCAACGCATCTACAACGCCTCCACCCATGCCGAGCCCCTGCCCACCGGCACCCGCGTCAAAGTCGTCGGCGTGAACAACGACAACACCATCACCGTCATCCGCGCGTAAACACCGCCTCCTCTCCGGGGAACCGTCCATGACCATTCTCGCTCAATCCTCCGGCCTCCAGCCCGCCATGTACACCGGCCTCATCGGCGCCTTCATCCTCCTCCTGATCTTCTTCGTCGTCTTTGTCATCAAGCAGTACAAGCGCTGCCCGTCCAACCGCATCCTCGTGGTCTACGGCCGCGTCGGCGGCAACAAGGCCGCCAAGTGCATGCACGGCGGCGGCACCTTCGTCGTCCCCCTCATCCAGGACTACGCCTACCTCGCCCTCGAACCGCTCGTCATCGACATCCCCCTCGAGGGCGCACTCTCGCTCAACAACATCCGCGTCAACGCGCCCGCGACGTTCACCGTCGGCATCTCGACCGACCCCGTCCTCATGAACAACGCCGCCGAGCGCCTGCTCAACATGCGCGTCGAGACCGTCCGCGAGCAGGCCCAGGACATCATCCTCGGCCAGCTGCGCCTGGTCATCGCGACCCTGACGATCGAAGAGATCAACAAGGACCGCGAGAAGTTCATGAAACTCATCAACGAGAACGTCGCCAACGAGATCAACAAGCTCGGCCTTGAGCTCATCAACGTCAACGTCCGCGACATCACCGACGAGTCGGGCTATATCGCCGCCATCGGCAAGCGCGCCGCCGCCGAGGCCATCAACCGCGCCAAGGTCGAGGTCTCCCAGCAGGAGCGCGACGGCGCCACCGGCGAGGCCCTGGCCGTCCGCGAACGCACCGTCTCGGTCAGCCGCGAAATGGCCGCGGGCGTTCAGGGCCAGAAGGAGGCCGAGCAGGCCCAGCGCATAGCGGTGGCCGCCATGGAAGCCCAGGCCGTCGCCGGCGAAATGCAGGCCAAGCGCGACCGCGAGATCGCGACCGCACAGCGCGAGGCCGAGGCCGCGGCAGCCAAGAAGTCCGCCGAGCAGGAGCAGCGCATCCGCGTCGCGCAGGCCGAGGCCACCGCCGTGACCGGCGAGAACACCAGCCGCGCGCTGATGGCCGAGTCCAACGCCAAGCTCATGGAGATCCAGGCCGAGGCCAAGCGTCGCGCCGAGGTTGCCGCGGCAAAGTCGCAGGAAGCCATCCTCACCGCCGAGCGCGAGCGCGAACTCGCCCGCCTCGCCAAGGACCAGCTCGCGCCCCAGGAGATCGAGAAGAAGCGCATCGAGATCGCCGCCGATGCCGAGGCCGAGAAGCAGCGCCGCGAAGCCGGCGGCACCGCCGACGCCATCCTCGCCCGCTACAACGCCGAGGCCGAGGGCATCCGCAAGGTCCTCGAGGCCAAGGCCGACGGCTACCGCAAGCTCGTCGAAGCCTGCGCCGGCCACCCCGAGGTCGCGCCCACGCTCCTGCTCATCGAGAAGCTCCCCGAGTTGGTCGCCCAGCAGGTCAAGGCCGTGCAGAACCTCAAGATCGACAAGATCACGGTGTGGGACAGCGGCCGCCACGGCGAACCCAAGAACGGCAGCATGCCCCGCGGCGCCACGGCAGACTTCCTCAGCGGCCTCGTCGGCGCCCTGCCGCCCATCCACGAACTGGCGCACCAGGCCGGCATCGAGTTGCCGGGCGCGCTGGGCAAGATCAGCAAGGCCCAGAACGGCGAGGCCGAGATCAAGCACGTGCCGTAAAGTGCCGCGGCGTGCACCACGGCGCGTGGCGTGGTCAAGGCTCTGATTGACCACGCGGGTGCGGCGAGCGACGACCAAGGCAGAGGACGGGTAGAACGAGTAGCGTGGTCAGCAGGGAGGGCTGACCACGCCACCCGATCGGGTGTCAGTGGTTTGAAGGAGCGCGAAGTTGACCACGGCACCCGGCGCGCGGGAAGACAGAGCGGAAGACGAGTTACAGTTCGTGCGTGAAACGGGCCGAGCGGAGAGCCTGGAGCGTTGTATAGCGGTAGTTCTGGAACGATTCGCCACGCGCGTTCTTCACCGGACCGATTTTCTCCGGCTTATGCAGGCGGATGAGCGTGTGCGGCTCGTCTGGGTTTCCGTTGGAGCGGGTGAGTGCGGCTAGTTCGGCGTATTCCGGCCGCGTTGTCATGACCACGTCGTCTTCGGGCGGGCCATCGACCTCGGCCAGAGTGTCGATCTCACGATCGCTGTAGAAGGCGATCCACCGGCACGGCCGCAGAGGGCGGCGGTTCTGGCAGTGATACGCCCGGCAGTACCACGCCTGCTTACGTGCGCCGCGTCCGGCGGGCACGATGAGAACCGCTTGTTGGTCGGGATTCCAAGGATCGCGCAGGGCCATTGGACTCAGTCTACCACAAAAGTTGGCTTTGGGCTCTGGCGGGTGAGGTGACGAGGAAGGGCGGCCCCCCTCGGTGGCATCGGCAGGTGGCATCGATGTCTTGATTTCGTGCCATCGAAGTTCCGCTTCGGGACTTCGATGCCACCCGCAGGGGTGCCGGGTGCCACGAGTCGCCGTGCCTGCCCGTTCTACTCCATCTCCCTGGTCTTCATTACGGCGCACTCGTGCTACGCGGGCTCTGCGGCACCAAGGAGACGAGGACCGGTAGGTCTGGTAGCACTGCTGCGCCGCGGGAGGCAAAGAGGAAGCGGAGTTGGGGAAGGCGCGCCGAGCAGTGGCACCCGAAACGGGGAATAGCGGTTCAGGATCGAATCGATGCATCCGCACTAGCGAACACCGGCGGCAACCCCGATTCGGGTTGCCTTGCCGCCCTACTCAAGCAACTCGATATTCCCGATCCCTTGGCGCAAATCAAAGTGGAATATGAGCGACAAACTGGCACGCACATTGCACAAACATTTGTCGAGGACACACTTGACGCCATCGTATCGCGTCGGCACCAGGTTGCTCATACCGCGACCGCCAGTGGGAGCCGAGCGGATCTGAATACAAGCGTTGTGTTTCTGAAAGCGCTCGCAAACGCGGTGGATCACGTGATCGCCACACGTGTTGCAGCGTACTGATGCTTAAGCTGTGCAGTCTTTCTCCGGACCCGCGCTCGGTGTTCTAGTCCATGGGCGGGTGACTCGAATTGCCCCACCGCGGATGGCGGGTGGCCCGGGTCCCCAACCGCGGGTGCCACTGCTCGCCGCGCCTACTTCTTCTATTTTCACTCCTCCGTCTCCCGTGGCGCAGCAGTGCTGCACGGTCGACGGCGTGCTCGTACTCCCGTCGCCCCTCACCCGCCCCCACCCTCCCTGAAAAACATCCTGATCAATATCCCCCTCCCCATCACCCTCCCCAACTCCCTGAACGCAAAGAACGGGATCAGCCCCACCACGATCACCAGCGTGCTACCCAAGAGCTCGTGCCAGCCCTTGCCCAGGAACTCGCGCACGCCTGCCGCGGCACCCTCGCCCTTCCACATCCCCTTCACCGCGTGCTCGGCGACGGTGAACCCGATGATGAACAGGCTGAAGATGATCGTGCGGTACAGCGTGGGGTAGATCAGGGGCCGGCGGTCCATGCCGCGGGCCAGGCGCAGCGCATCGCCCACCATGATCACCTTGGCCAGCACCATCGCCTTGATCACGGCGATCCAGTACTCCTGGTACTCGATGTCGTACGCCGCGAGCGTGAGCCGGCGGTACTGGGTGAACGCGGCAAAGACCAGCGTGAGGTACGCGACGATCAGCCAGTAGCCGCGGAACTCCTGGAGCAGCCGGGCCTTCCACCCCAACTTGGCGCCCTCGGGCTGGTTCATCGCGAGCTCCGGGCGTGGTGGGGGCGTCCCGAGGTCTCAATCGTCGGGCTCCACCGATTACCAAGCCTAGACCCGACGGGATCTCCTCTGATCTTCCGTACACTTCGCGCCCCGCACCTCCCCGCATGCCGCGGCACGGAATCGCTCCCATCCCAGCCACCTCCCCTCCATCCTCGCGCCTCCCCCTCACACTCTTGGTTCTCACGCTCGTTGCCTTGGCCTGGTCTGGGTACCACCCCTTGGAGCGGATGACGTGGCTGCTTGAGGTCTTCCCCGCCATCGCGGCAATCGTCCTGCTCTTCTGTACCCGCCGCCGCTTCCCGCTCACTCCTCTTCTCTATATCCTCATCTTTCTCCACGCTCTCGTCCTGATCGTCGGCGGCAAGTACACCTACGCCGAGGTGCCCCTCGGCAACTGGCTCCGCGATCACTTCCACCTTGAGCGCAACCACTACGACCGTCTCGGACACTTCATGCAGGGCTTTGTTCCCGCGATCGCCGCGCGCGAGGTCCTGATCCGCTGCTCCCCCGTCACCCGCGGCAGGTGGCTGCCGTTCTTGGTGGTGTGCATCTGCATGACCACCAGCGCCCTCTACGAACTCGTCGAGTGGGGCGTGGCCGTCATTGTCGGCGGCACGGCCTCCAACGCGTTCCTGGGCACCCAGGGCGACGTCTGGGACACGCAGAAGGACATGGCGTTCTGCCTCGTCGGCGCCGTTGCCGCGCTGGTCACGCTGGCGCGGCCGCACGACCGCCAGCTCCGCGCGCTCCCTCCCCAACCACGAGTGGACCGCCCCTCCGCCTGACCCCCGCCCGGCGCGGTTATGCTTTTCCCCTGGCGTGCCGAGTGCCCGCCGGAATCCAGGAGGAGCCGCGCCGTATGAGTGCTTCCGTCATCGCGTTGATCATCTTTGGCTGCGTCTTCGGTGCCGCGATGCTGGGCATGCTGGCGCGGCTAGTGCTGCCTGCGCACCACCTCAGCAGCGACACCAAGGACACCGTCAAGCTCGCGATGGGGCTGGTGGCGACGATGACGGCCCTGATCCTCGGCCTGCTCGTCGCATCGGCCAAGGGTTCGTACGACACGCAGCGCGACGAGACGACCCGGATGGGCGCCAAGATCGCCTTTCTCGATGTGCTCCTGGCGCACTACGGGCCCGAGGCGACGGACACGCGCGAAACCCTTCGCGCCGCCAGCGCCCGCATGATCGGCCAGCTCTGGCTGGTCGAGGTCGCCACCCCGCTCCGCCCCGACCCCAAGGCCACCGGCGGCGAGGCCGTGTACGCGGCGATCGAGGCCCTCGCGCCCCAGACCGAGGCGCAACGCGCGATCAAGGCCCAGTCGCTCGCGGCCGCCATCGAGCTGGGCCAGATGCGCTGGCTCCTCTACGAGCAGTCCACCAGCGCCATCTCCCCGCCCCTGCTGATCGTCGTCGTCGCGTGGCTGGCGGTGATCTTCTTCAGCTTCGGGCTGTTTGCGCCCTCGAACTCGACCGTTGTGGCGGCGCTCCTGATCTCCTCGCTCTCGGTCTCGGGCGCCGTCCTGCTCATCCTCGAGCTCGATCACCCCTTCGACGGCCTGATCAGGATCTCCAGCGAGCCCATGCGCAAGGCTCTCGAGCCCTTGCCGAAGTAGCGGCACGCTGCAGCGCCGAGCGGCGATACAACCCACCAGCCGGGATGCGATCATGAAGGCGCTGCACACCACATCCGCCCTGCTCGAAGCCCCCACCGGCCTGGCGCTGATCGCGGCCCCCTCTCTGCTTTCTTCGCTGCTGCTGGGCGTCCCGCTCGATTCGCCCGCCGCGCTGGCCGTCGCCCGCGTCGCCGGCGCCGCCATTCTCTCGCTCGGGATCGGATGCTGGCTCGCCCGCGCCGACTCCCCCGGTCCCGCCGCACGCGGCATCATCGCCGCCATGCTCCTGTACAACATCGCGACCGCCGCGGCACTGGCTTACGCACGCCTGGGCGACGGGATCGCCGGGATCGCCCTCTGGCCCGCGGTTGTGGCGCACGCGGCGATGGCGGTGTGGTGCATCGCACGCCTGCGGACCACCCCGGGCAAGCCCGCGCTGCCGCGCTGAATCTCCCAAGGGCTCCACCTTCGGGCCCCCCGCCCTCACCCCGCCTCCCTCGGCGCGATAAGCTTCACCCCATGGCCTCTCGCTCCTCCGCGGCTCGCAACAACATCCTCGCCGGCGTCTTCCTCCTTTCGGGGGTGGCGCTAGCGGTCGCGGTCAGCGTGGTCCTCTCGGGCGCCTCCGATGCCCTCCAGAGCTCGCGGACCTACACCGTTCTGTTCTCCATCGCCGAAGGAGCGACGGGCATCAAGAAGGGATCCTCGGTCCTCCTGGGCGGGCAGGAGATCGGCAAGGTCCGCAGCGTCAAGTTTCAGCCCGGCCCCGCTTCGCTCCCGACCAAGGCAGGCTCGACCAACGGCGACCCCGCCACGGCCCAGCCCCCCAAGCTCGACATCGCCGTCGAGATCGCCACCCGGGCCGAGTTCACCTTCTTCACCAACGCCAAGTTCTTTCTCGAGCGCCCCCTGCTGGGCTCGCTCTCCACCATCAACATCGTCGACCTCGGCCGACCCGGCGTGAACGGCTCCACCGAGCTTTCCCCCGGAAGCTCGATCCGCGGCGGGCTCGCGCCGCCCAGCTTCCTCGCCCAGGCCGGCGTCGGCGAGGAGCAGGTCATGCAGGTGCAGGAGCTCATCGCCTCGGCCAACCGCAGCGCCGCCCGCGTCAGCGGCATGATCGAGCGCTACGAGTCCAAGATCGACCGCATCGTCGAGGATGCCGACAGCACCGTGCATCACGTCCGCGAGCGCGTCCCGGTGTGGTCCGCGGATGTCGACGAGACCCTCGCTGGCGCCAAGAAGATCAGCCCGATCGCCGACGACGTTGCCTTGGGAGTGAAGGAAGGCCGCGACCTGCTCCGCAAGGCCGGGAACATTGTCGACGACGGCGCCCCCAAGATCTCGACGATCCTGTCCGACGCCCAGAGCGCGATGGACAAGGTCAACCGCGAGTCGGTCGACAAGTTCAACCGCGCCCTCGACGACGCCCAGAAGTCGCTCGATGTGTTCGCCAGTGCCGCCAACCAGTTCACCGGGCTGATGCGCGAGGAATCGCCAAACATCCGCCGCCTGCTCGCCAACGCCCGCCTCGCGTCTGACCAGCTCAAGTTCGCCGCCATCGAGATCCGCTCCCAGCCTTGGCGCCTGCTCTACACGCCCACGCCCAAGGAGACCGAGACCTCGGTCCTTTACGACGCCGCCCGCAGCTACGCCCAGGCCGTCAGCGACCTCCGCGCCGCCAGCGAATCCCTTGAGGCCGCCGCCGCGGCAAACTCCACCCCCGGCGGCGCGCCCGGCGCCGCTCAGGCCTCCGACCACGAGTCGCTCGAGCGCCTGCACGACGAGCTCGACCGCGCCTTTACCCACTACCGCGACGCCGAGAAGGCCCTGCTGGAAATCCTCATCAAGCGCGGCGGCGAATCGGCCCCGGCCGAGCCCAAGAAATAAGCACAGCCGCGATCTGCCCGACCGCCCCGCGCCGCGGTTGGCGTTCGCCCCTGAGCCGGGTACCGTGTGCCCATGAATCCGCCCGTCCACCGACTCGCCACCGACACCGACGACGGCATGCTGCTGATCATCAGCGGCCCCTCGGGCGTCGGGAAAACCACCATCACCCGCGGCGTCGAGCGCACCATCCCCGACGCGGTCTTCTCCGTCTCCGCCACCACCCGCCCCAGCACCGGCGTTGATGTCGAGGGCGTCGACTACCACTTCGTCACCGACGCCCAGTTCCTCGAGATGAAGGCCCGCGGCGAGTTCCTCGAGACCGCCGAGATCTACGGCAAGCGCTACGGCACGCCCCGCGAGTGGGTCGAGGAGCAGCTCCGGCGCGGGCGCCTCGTGATCCTCGAGATCGACGTTGAGGGCGCCAAGCAGGTCAAGTCCAAAATCCCCGACGCGTTCGGCCTCTTTGTGATGCCGCCCAGCGAGGACGTGCTGCTGGGCCGCCTGCGCTCGCGCAAGCGCGAGGACGAGAGCGCCATCCAGCGCCGCTTCTCCGAGGCCAAGCGCGAGATCGAGTGCGCCAAGACCTGCGGCGTCTACAACGAGTTCCTCGTGAACGAGAACCTCGACGAGGCGATCGCACGCGCCGTCGAGATGGTCAAAGCCGAACGTGCCCGCCGTCGCACCCGCCGCCGCGCGTAACACGAATACGCGCTCAACTCCCCCCTCCCAGAGGGAGGGGGGCCGGGGGGGTGGGTTTGACTTGGTTTCTCGAAGCGCAACGCACCGCCCGTGGCATCGTTCATCGATTCAACGTACTCCCACGACCCCGCGCTCAAAAACAAACACGCCGGCGCAAGCCGGCGTGTCTGAAATTCAACACTGATCGTTCGAAGCCCCGCTCAAATTCCCATCGGCGGCGGTGGGATGTTGCTGGGCATCGGGGCCGGCGGCGGCGGCGGTGGTGGTGGGGGAGGCGGCGGCATCGCCGGTGTGAGCTTGATCGCCTTCTTGCGCATCTTGGGCGCCGCGAGCTTGACCTTGCGGGCCTTGGGCGCGGCCTTCTTGGCCGTCTTCTTCGCCGGCCGCGAGGCCTTGCGGGCAACCTTGCGGCCAGCCTTCGCGCCAACCTTGCGGGTGGCCTTCTTCTTGGCGCCGCCCTTCTTCTTTTTCTTGGCCATCACCATTTCTCCTTGGAGATCGCTTCAGAACACCTGCCAGGTCTCGTGGGGCAGGTGTCCCGCCTGCCTCTACACGCTCTACCTCTTCGCTTCTGAAACGACCATCTGCCGCGGCACCGGAACCCCGTCGCGCCGTGCACACAAGATGTATCACAAAGCCGGCGGTTCTGCACGCGGGGTCGAGGATTCCCCCGCCGCTCCCACGCCCCCGCCCGCCGCCTCCTCCGCAAACAGCCCGTCCCGCCGGGCCATCTTCGCGTACAGGAATCCCACCACTACGTCGTACGTAAAGTGTGCCGCCATCGCAAGATACAGATCGCCCGCCCGCAGCACCAGCCACTGCGCCAGGAGCGCCATGACAAACGTGATCCCCGCCGCCGCCCACCCCTGGACCAGGTGCGCCAGCCCGAACGCCGCCGCGGCAAGCACCGCCGCCACGCCCCACGACCCCGTCCAGTACTCCAGCGTCCCGAACAGAACGCCCCGGTACACGATCTCTTCCCCAACCCCCGCCGCCACGCCCAGGGCTACCCACATCAGGTAATCCCGCGGCGTCCGCGGCAGGATCGCCACCAGCCACGCCCGCGCCCGCGCCGAACGCATCTTCCACCGCGCCACGCCCGCGGCCGCCAACACCGCAACCCCCGCCGCCGCGACGCCCGCAAGCCCCACATCAAGCCGCGGCACAGGGAACAGCGTCATCCCCACCCGCCACGCCACCCAGAGCGCAAGCGCCGTGAGCACCCCCAGCGAGATCAGCGTCGACCGGTGCGTCCTGCCCCGCGGCGGAAGCGCCATCCCCCGCACCAGCGCCCGGTGCGACCGGAAACACACCAGCGGCAGCAGAACGCCGACCAAGAGAATGAACAGCGTCGCGATGGGATCAAGCGGAGGCACGCGGGGAGTGTACTAGTGACGTGCCACGTGCCACCGAGATTGGCTCTGCAATCTCGGTGCTCTTACTCCCACCCTCTCCCACCGTGCCACCAAGATCGGCCCTGCGATCTTGGTGCTCCCTCTCTCTACCCCCTCCGATCCCCGCACAGTAAACTGCCCCTGTGGAACCGACCTCCACACAGCCCCTTCGAAAGCGTCTGCAAAGACGCGAAATCCCCGGCGTTGTGCGGTTCGTGACGTTCTCCTGCCACCGCCGCCTTCCTCTGCTCGGCCATCCCGCCATCCGCGATCTCCTCGCGGCCGAACTCTCCGCCACGCGGCAGACCTACCGCTTCGAACTCTTCGCCTGGGTCGTCATGCCCGAGCACGTCCACATCCTGCTGCGGCCGCGCGAGGGCGCTCTGACGGAAGTCCTCCGTGGCCTGAAGACATCCGTCGCCAAGCAGGTCGTCGCCCGCTGGCGGCAACTGCAAGCGCCGATCCTCGCGGAGATTCTCACGAGCGCCGGCACCTCGCGCTTCTGGCAGAAAGGCGGCGGGTTCGACCGCAACGTGCGCAACCTCAGCGAGTTCTGCCGCGAGGTGCGGTACGTTCACCACAACCCCGTCGAACGCGGCCTCGCCGCGGCACCCCAGGACTGGAAATGGTCGAGCGCGCGTTGGTGGATGGGTGAACGGAGTGGAACGGTGGAGTGCGACCCGCCCCCGGGCGACCCGAGGATGTGGGCGAACTGGAAGGGGTACAGGTGATGGCCGGATTCACCCGAGCAACGCGACGGACCGTCGATCCGCCGGAGCACCGAGATCGCAGGGCCGATCTCGGTGGCACGGCTGAGGAGATCAGTTCATCTTGGTGCCACCCGCCTCATATGGTTGACTCCCTTTGGTCCCACACCTCCGCTGTGGGTCGAGATTCCATTGCCTAAAAAAGGCAGGCCCAAATGAATCTGCAAATGGCGTATGGTATTCAAATGGCATTGAAAATCAACACAAAGTGGCCATTGGCCCAAGCCGCGTTGGCGCGCATGGGGTTCGTGCTTGTGTCAGTGATGATATTGTGTGTATTAGGTTGCCAGCAAAAGAGCCAATATGATAAGGATTTTGAGACGTTTCAGGCCGAGGCTGGTCCTCTGTGCGTCCAGCTGAACAACGCAGGTAGCAGTGACACAGAAAGAAAACTTAATGTCAAGCAAATAGTCGATGAGGCGCTGCGGTCTGGGCTGTCGGTGCAGTTGTTAACTGGCAGCCTATGCCAAGGTGGGGTCCGATTGAACCCTGACCCAAGTGTGTGGAGAAGGGGTTCGATCAACAATCCAAATACAATACTTGTAATTTTACCATGTGTGCGTACGTATGCAAGCGAAGGTAAGGCTGGTAGATGGGCATTTACTATCGGATTTGATCCGATATTGCTTCCAGAGGGGGAGAAGCCGGAATGGTATGAAGCGGCGGTGATGGTGTCGCAGTAGTTGCTCATAAACCATGTCCGCGGTCCACTGGTAGAGGCTATCCCAAGATCTCCGCAGCCGGTTCTGTGAGCGCGCCCATGTAGTGCGTCCCATCCCATTGGACAGCCGGCAATGTTAGTTCGGAGGAAGCCCTCCCCGCTCCGGTCGCCCGCGATGGTTGGAAGTGCGGTAACGTTCAGAATTGTGCGGCGGGTGGCACCAAGATGCACTGAACTCTCCTGCCGTGCCACCGAGATCGGCCCTGCGATCTCGGTGCCTTCCTAGCTTATCGTCAACGTCGGTCTCGCACTCCCCTGCGCCATCGACGCCAGCGCCACCTGCGATTCCAAACTGGTCACCAGCCCTTCGAGTGCCGCGGCAAGCGGGCCGCCGCCGGTGAAGTTGGCCGTGGGGTTGCCGCTGTCGGAGTTCTGGCGCAGGGCCATCGTGACCGGCACGGCGCCCAGGAACGGCAGGTTCAGCCGCTGGGCCATCTGCTCGGCGCCGCCCTTGCCGAAGAGGTCGTACAGCTTGCCGTCGTCCCCGATGAAGTGGCTCATGTTCTCGACCACGCCCAGGATGGGGATGCCAAGCTGCTGGAACATCCGCGTGGCCCGCACGGCATCGTCCTGCGCGACTTTCTGCGGCGTGCACACGATCACCGCGCCCGTGAGCTGGAGCATCTGGGCCATGGTCAGCGCGACGTCGCCCGTGCCCGGGGGCAGGTCGATCACCAGGTAATCAAGCTCGCCCCACTGGGTCTGCTCCGTGAGCTGCTTGAACGCCCCGTGCGCCATCGGGCCGCGCCAGATCAGCGGCTTGTCGGGCTCGACGAGCTTGCCGATCGTCATGGCCTTCACGCCGTGCACCAGGAACGGCTGGAGCCTGCCCGCCAGCACGGCCGTCTCGAGCGCGGCCAGGCCGAGCATGGTGGGGAGCGAGGGGCCGTAGATGTCGCCGTCCATGAGTCCGACCGCGTGCCCGCGCCGCGCCAGGCCCACGGCAAGGTTCACCGCCACCGTCGACTTGCCCACGCCACCCTTGCCCGCGCCCACGGCGATGATGTGGCGCACGCCCGGCAGCGGCCGCGCGGCAGGCTGGGGCGTCGGGGCACGCGAAGCCGGAGGCCCCGCGGACGGCCCCGTGGAAGGCGCCGCGGAAGGCCCCGCGGAAGGCGAAGAAGTCCCCGGCTCGACCTTCATCTGCCCGAAGCGCTTGGTGTGCACCACGGTGCCCGCATCGTCGACGAACTCGACGATGAACGAATCGAGCGCGGCGCCGGCCTCGACCCCGACGGCGCGGTGCGCCACCGCCGCGGCGCGATCGAGGTTCTCGCGCGACGTCGACGCCGGGAGCGCCAGTCGGATGCTCGCGTAGGTGTCGCAGACGGTGGACCATTTCAGAGCCGCGGCAAGGTCTCCGCCCCCGGGAGCGGGCGCGGCAGACAGGGCGCGGTGGATGGAGTCTTTGGTCAAGGACATGTGAACCCCGGGGGAAAGGTGTGAGTCGCATCGTAGGAAGTGCGGGAAGCCGGCCACCGCAAGGCCCCGTGCCCGCCGCCCACCAAGCCGCTTGAACTGAAACCGGGCGTGATAGACTCCGAGTGATGTGGTTAGGCGCACGCCGCAGGGCGCAGCGTGGTCAGGCAAGGTCTTGGCGACGCCGCCCTCCCGGGGAGAGAACGATGGGAATCTGGGACAAACTCAAGCACGAACTGATCGACATCATCGAGTGGATGGAGGACACGCCCGGCGTGATCGTCCACCGCTTCGAGCGCTACCAGAACGAGATCAAGAACGGCGCCAAGCTGGTGGTCCGCGAGGGCCAGGCGGCGGTGTTCGTCAACGAGGGCCAGCTCGCCGACGTCTTCACGCCCGGCACCTACACGCTGACCACCGAGAACATGCCGATCCTGGCGACGCTCAAGGGCTGGAAGTACGGCTTCAACAGCCCCTTCAAGGCCGAGGTCTACTTCGTCGTCACGCGCCAGTTCACCGACCTCAAGTGGGGGACGCAGAACCCCATCATGCGCCGCGACCCCGAGTTCGGGCCCATCCGGCTCCGCGCCTTCGGCACGTACGCGATGCGCGTGAGCGATCCCGGCGCGCTGGTGAAGCAGGTCAGCGGCACCAACGCGACGTTCACCGCCGAGGGCATCACCGACCAGTTGCGCAACGTGATCGTCTCGCGCTTCACCGACACGCTCGGCGAGAGCAAGATCCCCATGCTCGACATGGCGGGGAATCTCAACGAGCTCGGCGAGTTCGTCGCCAACGTGATCCGTCCGGAGTTCACCGGCTACGGCCTCGAGCTGATGAAGCTGCTCATCGAGAACATCTCCCTGCCCCCGGCGGTGGAGGAGGCCCTCGACAAGCGCAGCAGCATGGGCATTGTGGGCAACCTGAATCAGTACATGCAGTTCCAGGCCGCCAACGCCATGGAAGCCGCGGCAAAGAACCCGGCCGGCGGCGGCATGGGCATGGGCATGGGCGTGGTGATGGGCGGCAATATGGGCCAGATGATGGGCGCCGGGATGCAGAGCGGTGGGGGAGGCGGGCCGCCGCCGATCCCCGGTGCCGCGGCGTTCTTCGTGGCGGTGAACGGCCAGCAGGCCGGACCGTTCGATGCCCAGACGCTCGGCGAGCAGATCAAGAGCGGGCGCGTGACGCGGGCCACGCTGGTGTGGAAGCAGGGCATGGCCGGCTGGGCCGCGGCAGGAGAACAGGCCGAATTGTCGGCCCTGTTCGGGAGCGTGCCACCGCCGCTGCCGGGGTAATCCTCATCCTTCCTTCTACCTTTTCTAGTGCGGCAGGTGTCCCACCTGTCCACTACCAAGGCTCCATTTCAACTTGCGGCTGCCAGTGCAATCGGGATCAGAGAGTGCTCGAAGCCCGGGTAGGCGGCAGGCGGGACACCTGCCCCACGTGATCGGGTAGAAAGACAGAAGACCGTGCCCGAGCCCGACGCCACCACAACCACCGCTCCCGCCGTCGGCGGCAAGGACCGCGAGTTTCCCTGCGGAAAGTGCGGGGCCAAGCTCACGTTCGCCCCCGGCACGCGCCACCTGAAGTGCGCGTACTGCGGCTTTGAAAACGAGATCGCCCAGGATGCCGCGGCAGTTGTCGAAGAGATCGACTACACCAGCACACTCGAGAAACTCAGCCAGTCGCGCGACGCGGTCGAGCGGCTCACGGTGCACTGCGATTCGTGCGGCGCCACCGTCGAGATGGCGCCGAACGTCACGAGCCAGTCGTGTCCGTTCTGCAACACGCCGATCGTGGCCCAGGCGGTATCGCAAAGGCTGATCAAGCCCCACGCGCTCCTGCCCTTCGCGGTGCCCGAGAACACCGCCCGCGAGAAGTTCCGGGCGTGGCTGAAGAGCCTGTGGTTTGCGCCGACGGAATTGAAGCGCTCCGCGGGCATCGAGGGCAAGCTCGGCGGCGTGTACATGCCGTACTGGACTTACGACTGCCGCGCGACGACGCCGTACACCGGCCAGCGCGGCGATGATTATTTCGTGACCGTGCCGGTGACGGTAATGGTCAACGGCAAGCCGCAGACGCAGATGCGCCAGGAGCGCCGCACGCGATGGTCCCCCGCCGCGGGAACGGTGCGGAACACCTTCGACGACGTGTTGGTCGCGGCCAGCACCTCGCTCGACCGGGAGCGTGTCGACGGCCTGGGCCGCTGGGATCTCAAGAACCTGACCCCGTACACCGACGAGTTCCTGAGCGGCTTCCGCGCCGAGAGCTACACGATCGACCTGCCGCAGGGCTTCGAGGCCGCCAAGGGGATCATGCGCCCCACGATCGAGTCAACGATCTGCGCCGACATCGGCGGCGACCACCAGCGGATCGAGAGCATGTCGCCGCGCTACGACGGGATCACGTTCAAGCACATCCTGATGCCGATCTGGGTGAGCGCGTACCGCTACCGCGACAAGGTCTACCGGTTCCTGGTGAACGGCCGGACGGGCGAGATCTCCGGCGAGCGGCCGTGGAGCGCGTGGAAGGTTTCGCTCGCGGTGATCGCCGGGCTGGCGGTGATCGGCGTGATCATCGCGATCGCGGCAAACGCGAAGTAGTCGGCGGGGCCGCAGATCGTCGTGGACGGTGTGCCGCGGCGCGGTAGCATGGCGCGCATGCCCGAGTCCCCCGACGACGAGGTCCGCCGCGCGTACCTGGCCGGGCGCGACACGCCCTGCCCCAAGTGCGGATACAACCTGCGCGGCACGACCGGCGACGCCTGCCCCGAGTGCGGGCTCAAGATCGTGCTCGAGGTCGCGGGCCGGCGCGCGTGGTCGGCGCCAGCGTTGTTCGCGTTCATCGCGTTCGGCTGGGGGCTCACGGCCGGGCTGCTCAACAGCATCCGCAACGGCGTCGGGCTCTACCAGCAGGCCATCACCTCCCCGCTGTACGGGACACCGGGCATCCTCGGCGGTCGCATCCAGGTGCGCGGCAACACCATGATCTACTCGCCGGGTTCCATGGAGTTCTCGTGGGATGCGCTCTGGGCCCTCCCCGCCAGCGAGTGGATCGATCCGGTCTGGTCCATGACATGCACGTTGCTTGCGATCACCGGCCTGGTGCTCGTGGTCATCGCGCTGCGCTCACGCGAACCTTCGTGGCGAGCCGTCCGCCTGGTGGCGATCGCGCTCTACGGAATCTACGGGGGGTATCACCTGATTATGTTCGCACGCCAGATGAGTCTTTGGTGACCCGCGGTGGCGGGCCGGCGCGGCGAGTAAACTGCCCGCGTGCCCCCCGCCAACGCGCCAAACCCCGAGAGCGAGCTTTCCGCGGCGGTCTACGCCCAGCTCCGGGCCATCGCCCAGCGCCAGATGCAGGGCGAGCGCCGCGGCCACACGCTGACGGCGACGGCCCTCGTGAACGAGGCTTACCTGAAGCTCGGCAGCATCGCCGCGGGGAACCGTGCCGCGTTTTACCACGCCGCCGCGGGCGCCATGCGCCGCATCCTGATCGACCACGCCCGGGCCCGCGGTGCGGACAAACGCGGCGGGAGCTGGCAGCGACTCGAAGCCGTGGCAGGGGTGGCCGACCTGGCCTCCGGCGCCAATCCCGAAGATTTGTTGGCGCTCGACGAAGCCGTTTTACGCCTCGAGAAGGAAGACCCCGATGCCGCGGCAGTGGTTCGGCTGCGGTTCTACGCGGGGTTGAGCGGTGAACAGGCCGCGCAGGTGCTCGGGGTCTCGGCACGCCAGGTGGATCGCGAATGGGCGTTCGCCCGGGCGTTCCTGATCAAGGAATTGCGGGGCGCCGAGGACCGCAACGGGTAGCGACGATTGCGGGCCCGCCCGCCACCGCCGCGAGGACCCCGTCGCACCGGCCGGCCCTTGCGGAGGCGATTGTGCGCGCCCCGGTGGCGCGGTTGCTTTGGGAGTTCCATTTTTCTTGGGGAGTCCAGTCTTGAAGAGCAGAATTCTCGCGTCCTTGGCCATTGTCATCACCGGCGGTCTCTTTGCCGCGGCAAGCCTTCAGCCCCCGGCCCCCGCGGCTAAGGGCGTGCTGCCCGCGATCAGCATCCAGGAGGTCGAGACCGACTCGGCCCAGACGTATGCCCTGTGGATCGCCGAATCGGACAAGGAGATCAAGGCCAAGTTCGGCTTTGACAACTACATCAAGGTCTTCGTCGGCGAAGCCGCGGGGCCGGAGTCGGGAAAGGTGTTCGCGGTGGCGTCGGCCGAGTCGTTCGTCAAGCTCGCGGCAAACTCGCAGGCCTTCGAGAAGGAAATGTCCCTGATGAAGGTCCGCGCGGGCATGAGCGAGATCCGCAAGCTCGGCCCGCAGACGCTGCTGAAGGCCGTGCGCTGGGACGGCCGCAACCCCACCTCCGTGAACTCCAACACGCGGATGACGGTCACCGACGAGGCCGGGTACCTCAAGGCGCTCGACGGCCTCCGCGCCCTGCTGGATGCGCATGACCTTAAGGACGTCAAGATCAACTGCTACCGCGTGACCGCCGGCCGCACCGACTACACGCACATGGTCTCGCTGAACTGCCCTTCGATCGAGCAGCGCGCCGCCCTGATGGACGCGATCAGCAGCGAACCCTGGGCCCTCGACTGGATCGCCTCCGCGGCCAAGTACCGCACGGTTGTCTCCAACGGCACCTACCGCGAGATCACCCGCTAAGACCTCGTGCGGCGGCCAGCCCCGAAGGGGGGGACCGGCGCCGCCGGGTCCGCTGCGCTGCACCCGCCCGCCCCCTGCAAAGGGGGCGGGCGGCGGCGCGGCACAGTACGCTTGCGATCGATGATCATGGCGGCGCACGAGCGGGCCGTGTCGCGGCGACCGTCGGGCGTTTTGGAGAGCACTCCGTGAGTCGTTCAGACCCCAAAGAAGTCAAGCGGATCTTCGGCGATGCCATCGAGCTGCCCGAGGCCGAGCGTGCCGCGTTCGTCGCCAAAGCGTGCGGGAACGACGCCGAACTGCGCGCCGATGTCGAGGCATTGCTGGCCGTGCTCGCCACCGGGGGCGCGTTCCTCGCGGCTCCGACCGCGTTCGACGCGGCGATCACCGCAGATCACGACCCGGGCTCGTTGGCCCACAGCGCCTCGTCGGCGGGACGCGGGCTGCCGCGCACCGTGCCCGAGCGTCCCGGCGAAGAGGCCGCGATGCGCGAGCGCGCGGGCACGATGATCGGCCCCTACAAGCTGCTGGAACAGATCGGCGAGGGCGGGTTCGGCTCGGTGTTCATGGCCGAGCAGGAAAAGCCGGTCCAGCGACGCGTGGCGCTCAAGATCATCAAGCTGGGCATGGACACGCGCCAGGTGATCGCACGCTTCGAGGCCGAGCGACAGGCCCTGGCGATGATGGACCATCCCAACATCGCCAAGGTGCTCGACGCCGGGGCGACCGAGACGGGACGGCCGTTCTTTGTGATGGAACTGGTCAAGGGCCATCCCATCACGACATTCTGCGACCAGGGCAAGCTTTCCATCCAGGAGCGCCTGGAGCTGTTCGCGCAGGTCTGCACCGCCGTGCAGCACGCGCACACCAAGGGCATCATCCACCGCGACATCAAGCCCAGCAACGTGCTCGTGAGCATGCAGGACGGCAAGCCGTTCGCCAAGGTGATCGACTTCGGCATCGCCAAGGCCACCGCCAGCAAGCTCACCGAGAAGACGCTCTTCACCCAGCACGCGCAGATCATCGGGACGCCCGAGTACATGAGCCCCGAGCAGGCTCAGGGCTCGCTCGACATCGACACGCGGACCGACGTGTACTCGCTGGGCGTTCTGCTGTATGAGCTGCTCACGGGGAGCACGCCGTTCTCGGGCACCGAGCTGCGCTCCGCCGCCTACGACGAGATCCGTCGCATCATCCGCGAGGTCGACCCGCCCACGCCTTCGACGCGCCTGTCTCAGAACACCGGCACCATCGCGTCCGTCGCCGCCGTCCGCCGCAGCGGGCCCAAGCGCCTGGGCACCACTGTGCGCGGCGAGCTCGACTGGATCGTCATGAAGGCGATGGACAAGGACCGCATGCGGCGGTACGAGACGGCCAACGGCCTTGCCGTCGACATCCGCCGCTACCTCGGCGGTGAGGCGGTCGCCGCGGCGCCCCCCGGCGCGGCGTACCGGTTCAGGAAGTTCGTGCGGCGTCATCGCGGCGTGGTGACGGCGGGCGCGGCCGTCGCCGCGGCGCTCCTGATCGGCGTCGTCGGCTTCGCCTGGCAGGCCAGCGTGGCGCGGGGGCAGCGCGACCTGGCCATCATGGCCCGACAAGCCGAGGCCGAGCAGCGTGCCGCGGCGGACGCGCAGCGCGACCGGGCCCTGGCCGCCGAGGCCGAGACCAGGAAGCGGGCCGAGGAACTCAAGAAGGTCTCGGAGTTCCAGTCCAAGATGCTCAGCGGGATCGACCCGACCGACGCGGGCGAAGCGCTGATGAAAGACATCCGCGCCAGGTTCGACGCGGCCCTCAAAAAGAGCGGCGTCCCCGAAGACCAGCGCGCGACGCGGGCGCAGACCCTCGCCCGGGAGCTGGGGGAGGTGAACGCCACCGACACCGCCGTGGAGCTCATCGACCGCGCGATCCTCAAGCCCGCCATCGGCGTCGTGGGCACCCAGTTCAAGGACCAGCCGATCGTGGACGCGGCGCTGCGCCACACGCTGGCCGAGATCTACGCGATGCTCGGCCGCTACGACGAATCGGTGGCCCTCGCGGAACGGGCCCTGGAGACCCGGCGGCGGTTGCTGGGGGACGAGCATCCCGACACCCTGCTCTCGGTCAACAACTTGGGCAGCATCCTCGAATACAAGGGCGACATCGCCAAGGCGGAAGGGTTCTACCGCGAGGCGGTCGAGAAAAACCGGCGCGTCCGCGGCGCGGACGACCCCGAGACACTCCGTACCACGGGCAACCTGGGCAACTTCCTGCGCGGCCAGGGAAAGCTCGCCGAGGCCGAGCCGCTGCTCCGCGAGGCCTTGGACGGCGAGCGGCGCGTGCTCGGGCCGGAGCACCGCGACACGCTGGTGGCGATGAACACTTACGGCTACCTGCTCATCGAGCAAGGAAAGGCCAAGGACGCCGAGCCGTACTGGCGTGAGGCGTACGAGACCGGTCTGCGCGTGCTCGGCCCTGACGACCGCGACGTGCTGATCTGGGCCCACAACATGGGCGGGCTGCTGGGCCAGCTCGGTCGCGACAAGGACGCCGAGCCGATTTTCCGGGCCGCGCTCGAAGCGACGCGGCGCGTGCGCGGCGAGGACCACCCCGCCACCATGAACTGCCTGGGCAGCCTCGCGTTCAACCTCGAGAAGCAGGGACGATCCGCCGAGTCCGAACAGCTGTTGCGGCAGTTCGTGGCCGTGAACACCAGGACGTTGGGGCCCGACCACCCCGACACGCTCCTGGGCCTGAAGCGCCTGGGCACCGCGCTGCGGTCGCAGGGAAAGCTCGACGAGGCCGAGGTCTGCATGCGCGAGGCGCTGGTGCGGCTCCGGAGGGGGCTGGGGAACGACCATCCCACAACCCTGATCGCGTGCGGCGCGCTGGCGTCACTCCTTACCGAGGAACGAAAGTGGGACGAGGCCGAGGCGCTGTACCACGAGGTGCTCGAGTCGTGCCGACGGACCAAGGGCGAAGAGCACCCCGACACGCTCGTCACGCTCAACAATCTTGGCGGCCTGCTCCTGACGCAGGGCCGTACGGACGAGGCCGAGATGATCATCGGACGCGCCATGGAAGCGCGCCGGCGCGTCTCGGGGGTCAACGACTCTGAGACCGCCATCGTGATCAGCAGCATGGCGCGCGTGCGCGAGGACCAGCACCGGCCGGCCGATGCCGAGCCTTTGTGGCGTGAGTCTCTCGAGATCTTCCGGAAGACCATCGGCAGCGAGCGCACGAACACGCTGCTGGCCGCGGGCGGGCTGGGCACCGCGCTGGCGGACCAGGGCAAGCTGGCCGAGGCCGAGCCGTTGTGCCGCGAGGCCGCGGTTGGTCTCGAGCGCGCGGCCGGAAAGAACCACGCGCGAACGGGCGGCGCGCGCCTTGAGCTGGGGCGCGTGCTTGTGATGTCCAAGCGGTACGCGGATGCGGAGTCCGAGCTGATCGAGGCCGAGCGCGTGCTGGGCACGGCCAAGGGCGTCTCGTCCACGCGGCGCACGCTGAGCGTCGAATATCTCGCCGGGCTCTACGAGTCGTGGGACAAGGCCGAGCCGGGCAAGGGGTACGGCGCCAAGGCAGAGGCGTGGAAGAAGAAACTGGGCGAGATGAAGGGCGCGGTGCCGGGCGCCAAGTGACCCGCAGGTGTGCCGCGGCGTGTTCGCCGAGATCGCGCCCACGAACCGAAGGAGAGCGCAGGAATGTCCACGAACCTCGACATCGTAAAGGGGATCTACGCGAGCTTCGCCAAGGGCGACGTCGGCGCGGTGCTCGCCGCGTTTGCCCCCGACATCGCCTGGCGGGAGGCCGACGGCTTCCTGCTCGCCGACGGCAACCCCTACATCGGCCCCGCGGCCGTGGCCGCCGGCGTCTTCCAGCGCTGCGTGACGCTGGTGAACAGTTTCGCTGCGGTGCCGGCGAACTTCATCGACGGCGGCGAGACGATCGTCGTCGAAGGCCGGTACACCGGCGCCTGGGCCGCCAGCGGCAAGCCCCTCAACGCCCAGTTCGCGCACCTCTGGACGCTGCGGAACGGAAAGATCGTCCGCTTCCAGCAGTACACCGACACGCGCCAGTGGGCGGCTCTCGCGGGTGTGTAGCATGGCCGAGAAGTCCCTGCCCCCGGAGCATCGGTACCTTAAGGCTACCGCCAGACGCTGACCAAATTGCAAGGCGGCGCCGGCGGAGCAGGGAAAGGGGGATGGAAAGACGTAAGCGGTGATCGCTTGAGTATTCGGCTCAATCTGACCGGGCGGGTTGCAGACGCCGCGCCGCACCCCGGGCATGTGGTGCAGCCGTCGCGATCGAGCGGGACCGCGGACATCCCCGCGGACTCAGCTCACGCGGCCTTGACCGCGCGCAGCGCCGCCGCCGAGTGGAACGCAAAGTTGGACGCGATGAGCGTGCCGTCACAGAGCGCACCGCCCGCCGGGAAGAAGTGAGCCTGTGAATGGCGGGGAGCCTTGGGGCCGGAACACTCTCGCCAGAGCCGAGCCTCTGCTGCCCGACGGCTCCAAGGGATTGAAAGGATGCGATGCGGCCATCCCGCCTCCGGGAAGGGTCCGCATTGCCGACGCCCTCGAGCGATTCGTGCGGCAGTACGAGGCCAAGGGCAACGAGGCCGCGGCGTGGCGGGCTTGAGGCTGTGCACGCGGAGCAAGGGCAAACGAGGAAGCGGCAGACCCGAAAGCAGGCCGTCCTCGCTCGTCACTTCCGCCGGCTCATGAAATCCAGCACGTCGATCTTGCTCACGATCCCGACGATCTTGTTGTTGTCCACCACCACGCCCACCTGGTCGGTCTCGAAGATCCTGAACAACTCCTCGATCCGCGCCTTGGGGTAGATCAGCCCGCCGATCGGGTGCGAGATCGCCTTGGCCGGCGACGACGCCGAGACGTCGCCGCTCTGCAGGCCGCGGAGCACGTCCACTTCGTGCACCATCCCCACCGGGTTGTGCTGCTCGTCCACGATCGGGACCTGCGAGACGCCCTTGCTCTTGAAGGTGTCGATGATCTGCGCGATGGTGGTCGTGGGTGTCGCGGTGTGGATGTCGCGCTTGGGCATGCCCTTGAGCACATCCTCGACGTTCCCCAGGTCGCGGTCGCTCCCCAGGAACCCGTAGTCCTTCATCCACGCATCGTTCAGGAACTTGGTCGTGTACCGCGTCGCCGAGTCGGGAAGGACGGTGACGACCGTCTTGCCCGCGCCCAGCTGCTGGGCGATCTTGATGGCGATGTGCACGTTGCACCCCGAACTGCCGCCGCAGAAGAGCCCCTCCTCGCGCACCAGCCGGCGCGCCATCGTGAACGCTTCCTTGTCGTTGGTCTGGTGAAACTCGTCGACGACGGAATAGTCCATCGCCTCGCACAGGATGTCCTCGCCGATCCCCTCGACCTTGTACACGTGCGGCGTGGGCATGGTCTTGGTGTAGAAGTAGTGGTAGTGGACGCTGCCGATCGGGTCGACGCCGACGATCCGCACGTGCTTGTGGTTCTTCTTGAAGTAGCGGCCGACCCCCGAGAGCGTGCCGCCCGTGCCCGCGCCCAGCACCACCGCGTCGACCTTGCCCCCGGTGTCGCGCCAGATCTCCGGCCCCGTCGACAGCTCGTGCGCATCGATGTTCAGCGGGTTGTGGTACTGGTTCACGTAGAACGCCCCCGGCGTCTCGCGCGCGATCCTTTTGGCGGTCTCGACGTAGTGCTGCGGCGAGTCGCCGGGCACATCGGTCGGCGTGATCACCACCTCGGCGCCGAACGCCTTGAGCATGTTCACCTTCTCGAGGCTCATCTTGTCGGGCATCGTGAACACGCAGCGGTACCCCTTCACCGCCGCCCACATCGCCACACCCTGCCCCGTGTTGCCGCTGGTGTTCTCCACGATCGTCGCGCCGGCCTTGAACAGCCCGCGCTTCTCGCTCTCGTTGAGGATGTGCACCGCCATGCGGTCCTTGATCGAGCCCGTCGGGTTCATGTACTCGCACTTGACGAGCACGTCCGCGGCACCCTTGGGAACCACCTTGTTCAAACGCACCAGGGGCGTGTTGCCAACGGCGTCAAGAATCGATTTCGCGATGGACATGAGCGGCTCCGGTTCACGTGCGGCGGTCGTGGCCCAGTGTACGGCGTGCCCCGCGGCACCACGCCGACGCGCTCAGCCAGCCGCGTCGACGCCGCGCCGGGGTGCCCGCGCACCACGTTCAATCGCGCCCGACGCGCAAGAAAAAAGGCGGCCACGCGTTTCCACGCGGCCGCCCGGAGGGAGAAAGAGAGAGTTTGGCGAGACGCCCCGGGGCGTCGGAATTTCAGAGAAGCAAACCTAACTCACATAGTCTTTTTATCGGACCGATGTTCTGTCAAGATTCCGTAGAACGAAGCAGGTCTTTTCCTCAGACTCTGTCAATTGGTCCTGCGATGAGTTGTCCATCGACCCGGGCCGCGATGGACCAGCATTTTTTCGTACTTTTATTGAGCCAGGACTTGACCGGCGTTCTTAAGGTGTTCGGGGAGCTTCTTCCGCAACTCCTCCAACGTGCCCGTCGACAACTTCAACTGCTCCAGCACGTTGGAATCGATTTCGGTCGTCAGCAGGTCCATCCGGAAGCCCTTGACGGCCTCGGCCGCCAGGCGGTCGGCGACATAGACCACACAGCACAGCGTGCGGCTGTCCTGGGCCAGTTCCAGCGGCCGGTGGTGGTACCCCGTCACGAGCTTGAAGCTCTGGGGGAACTTCCACTTCTCGCACAGCCCGGCCCCGAAGTCCTGATGCGTCGCGCCGAAAACGGCCTGCTCGGCGTCGAGCATCGAGTTGGCCGGCACGCCCTCGGAGTTGGCGCCGACCTTATCCACGACCTCGATCAGCTTCGAACGATCAAACTGCATCTCGACCATCACGCCGATGTCGTGCATGAGCCCCGCGAGGAACGCCTCGTCGGAGAGCCCCATCTTCAACGAATCCGCGATCAGCTTGCACGTCGCGGCAACGCCCGTCGAGTGATTCCACAGGTCGCGCGCCGAGAAGTTCGGCGTCAGCTCCCCGCCGCGGAACAGCTTGGCGAGGCTGGCGGCGATCGCGATGTTCTTCACCGCGTTCAATCCGAGCATGACGATGGCCCGGTTGATCGACGCGATCTGCCCCGGCAGGCCGTAGAAAGACGAGTTCACGACCTTCAGGATGCGGCTGCACAGCGCCGGGTCGTTGGCGATGACCTTGTTGAGGTCCTGCGCCGTGCTCTTGGGGTCCTCGACCAGCTCAACGATCTTGAGCGTGATCTCGGGCAGAGTCGCGATGTGAGAGATCTCACGGATCGCGGAAGCGACAATCTGTTCGCGCTGTTCGGTGGCCGAGCTCATGCCGCGGGCTCCTCTATGGGGGTCAATCCGCAGCATCATCGGCGTACTCGGACGCGCACTTTGGGACGAAACGCGAGGAACAGGAATTCACCACAGAGACACAGAAGCACAGAGAAGAAACGACGACAGCCAGATCAAGGCAATGAGCCCGAACGGCGGGTTCACGGAAACCCCACGTCCCACCGCTTCTCCGGCCATCCCCGCGGCTATTCCTCTTCTCTGGGCCTCTGTGTCTCTGTGGTGAATCTTGTTCTAGTACGCGCAGATTTTGCGGAGGAATCCCGGAACCCGCGGGCTGGTCCGAGAAAGCAGCTCGGCGATCCGCTCGCCCGCGCGCCCGTCCCCGTAGGGGTGGGGGAGTGAGCCCAGGTCGAGCGCCCGCGCCGCCGCGATCGCCCGCGCGATCTCGTCAGCCCGCTCCACATCGACGTGCACCGCATGGCCCGGCCGCTCCCGCCCGCGCTGCCGCGGCCCCACATCGACCACGGGCACCTTCAGCGCCGCCGCCTCGATCAGGCCCGCCGAAGAGTTCCCCACCAGAACCCCGCCCGTGCGCGCCAATCGTTTCAACAACCCGACGAACTCGGCACGCCCCAGGTGCTCGGCGGTCTTGATTCTCTTCTCGCGCCCCGCGGCCAGCGCCATCGCTCGCGCGATGCCGTGACGCCCCGGATCAAGGTTCGGGAACAGCCACAGCACGCTCGCACCGCCCGCGGCTTTGAGCGAAGCGGAGACAAGCTCGGTCGCCGCCGCTTCCTCGTGCTCATCGCTCCGGCCGACCGGGTGCGTCAGCAGAACGACCGCGGGAGCGCCCAGCTCCGCGAACCGCGCCTCCGAAAGCTCCGGAACACCGGCCAGCCCGTCGATCGCCGGCGACCCCACGGTGTGCACGCGCGAGGGCTCCTCGCCCATACGCACCAGCCGCTCGCGCGATTTCTCGGTTGCCGCCAAGTGCAGGTGCGCCAGCTTGCTGATGGCGTGCCGCATCGACTCGTCGGCGATCCCCTCGGCGCGGTCCCCGCCGTGGATGTGCGCCAGCGCCCACCCCCCGACCGACGCCGCCGCGCCGGCCGCGAACGCCTCGATGCGATCCCCCAGCACGACGATCCAATCCGGCTCGGCCCGCCGGAACACCCGCGCAAAGCGCCCGACACCCCGGGCAAGACTCTCCGCATCTTCGAACCGCCCGACACGCCCCGCGACCTGCATGGGCACCGAATCAAAGATCGGAAACTCCGCCTGCACGTCCCGCAGCGTGAGCGCCGGCGAAACCAGGTGCGACCCCGCGGCAACTACTACCAACTCCGCATCCGCCCGCGCGCTCACCGCGTGCATGACCGGGCGCAAAAGTCCAAACTCCGCCCGCGTCCCCGTGACGACCAGGATGCGCCGGCGCGTAGAGTCCCTGGGCTCAACCTCAGGCCCCGGCCGCACCGCAGGATCACCATCCCAGCCGTCACCGATCAACGATGATCTCCCATGATCCCCCTCCGGAAGCCCGGAGGGGGATCAGCGGATGCTGCAACCTACTCAAAGTCCGCCGCGCGAACCGGCGTGTCCGCCTCGACCGCGCGCCTCGTCGTCCGACCCACGACCTCTCCGATGAGCCACGGCTCGATCCCCGTGCCCGGCCGCTTCACCGTAAGGTCGCCGCGCGTGATGGCGTGGCCCGCGGGCAGGGCGCGAACAGTCACCAGCGACTGGCGCGACACCTCGCGCACGTTCTGTTCAACCGGCAGCACGCGTTTCTCCGCGGGGCCCATCGCACGGTGCGCCAGGCGCGCAAGACGGACATAGTCAGCGAACTGCTTTGGATCGAGCGAAGCACCGTGGTCCGGCCCCGCCGCGCCTCGGTCGTAGGTCAGGTGCTTCTCAAGCACGCAGGCGCCCGCGGCAACCGCCAGCGCCCCTGTCTCGATCAGCGGCGTGTGGTCGCTGTACCCGATCGGCACCGGACACAGCCCGCGCAGCGCCGCGATCCCCCCCAGCGCCGCGTGCTCCGGTGCCGCGGGATAGCTGCTCACGCACTGGAGCACGGCCATCCGCGCCCGCGCCGCGCCGAGCCACGTCATCGCACGCGAAACCTCCGCCGCCGTTGCCGCGCCGGTGCTGAGAATCATCGGACGCCCCGTCCCCAGGAGCGCATCCAGCAGCGGCCGGTTGATGACGTCGGGGCTCGCGGTCTTGTACGCGTCCCAGCCCAGCGTGTCGGTGGGAGCGACAAGCTCAACGCTGAAAATGGTGACGATCGCGTGCACGCCCCTGCCGCGGGCGCGGTCCACGACGCGGGCCATCGCGTCGAGCGGAAGCTCGAGTCTCCGCAGCATCGCGACCGGGTCCTGCTCGCCGGCGCTCTTCTGGTACGCCGCCAGCACCGAGGCGCGGCTCATCAGCAGCTCGGCCCGGAAACACTGGAGCTTGATCGCATCAGCCCCGGCCTCCGCCGCGCCATCCACCAGCGCCAGCGCCCGATCGACCGAGCCGTCGTGGTTCACGCCCAGCTCGGCGATGATGTAGGGGTCACACCCCGGGGCGATGGTGCGGTCGCGGATGTTCATGACGCACCACGCCCCGCGCCCACGGCCGCGGTTCGGAGCGGGCGGTGCTCCTTGCTCTCCTGTCGTGCCGCGCCGCCATGCTCGCGCAGGATCGCGTCCGCCACCAGGAGGTCAATCTTCGAGTCGATGTCCACCACCGCGCCCTCCGCCGTGATCACCGCGCGCCGATCGCGCCCCAGGAACGCGTGCGGCCCGGGCGCCACACCCGGGATCTCGCGGAAGAGCGCCCGACGCGTCACCGCGCACACCCCGCCGTCGGGCACGAACGCGGCGGGCAGGTCCTGCCGTCGGAACACGTTGTGGTACAGCGTGTCGCCCTCCCACGGCCGCACCGCCCCCGGCGACGCCGAACCCGCGCTGTCCACGCGAACCGTCCACCACGGATGATGTTTTCCGACCGGGCAGTAGCTCTGGACCGAGTCGCACCCGCTGCTCCCAAGCAGTGCGACCGCTTCGTCGATCAGCCCGTCCGGCCGCACGGGCACGTTGGCGTACAGAAGCACGATGCGCCCGCAGGCCACGCCCACGCACTCGAGCGCCTCAACCGCGTGGCGCACGGCATCGTCAACGGTGGTGGTATCAGCCGCCAGCGCCGCCGGCCGGTCGATCACGCGCACGCCCATCGTGCGCGCCAGCGCCTTCAGCTCATCGTCATCGGTCGATAGCGCGACCGTTCCGACACTCGCCGCCGCTCGCGCCGCATCGAGCGTCCACAGCGCGCACGGCCGTCCCCCGACCGCCGCGCGGTTCTTCCCCGGCACACCCTTGCTGCCCGCGCGAGCCAGCACGACCGCGACAGCCTTGTCCTCCGTATTCACGGGTGCGGGCACGCTCACGCGACGCTCTCCTTCTCGGCCTCCGCCAGTTCCTCGGAGCCGCGCGTGCACCGGATGGTCACCGTGCGGGCCCGGTCGCGGCGCCGCACGCACGCCGGCGGCGGCAACGGCGCGATCCGCTGTCCCGGCATCGGCACCGGCAGCGGGTCGATCACCGCCGCTCCCGCCTGCATCAGCCAGTGGTCGTAGAAGCCCTCAAGCTCAAGGTACACCGCGTCGCATCGCGTCAGACGCGGCACGACCCACTGGGCCGGCAGTCCGCCACGCTCAGACCTCAGCGACAGCAGCAACTCAACGTTCGCGCGAACCCGGTCGTACGCGTCGCACCCCGTGATCGCCGCGTACGTCGCCGCCGAGTGCGCCAACAGGTCGACGCTGACCAGCGCGGGCCCGATCTCCGCCAGGGCGCGAACGTCGTCGGCCGGACCGGCCAGGTCGGTGCGGACGTGCACCGCCCCATACCCCGCGCGGCAGGCCGCGCCCAGCACCGCGCGCCACTCCGGGTGCAGCAGCGGATCGCCCCGACCCTCGAGGCTGAGCACCGTGGACGCATCGGCGAACCGTGTCACCGCGTCCAGCGCCTGCTCGAGCGGGATCATCGATCCGCGCCCCGTGTCGTGCGCCAGCCACAGCGCCCGCTGCCCGCCGCCGGGCCTCTGCGTGCACAGCTCCAGCCGCACGATCTCGGCCCGTTCATGCTCGCAAGCGCCCGCGAGCTCCGCGCCAATGTTCTCAGCACGTACCGAGCCCGGATCGCCCGCGATCCGGTCCAGCAGCGGCGCCAGCGCCGCACGCTCGAACGGCGCATCGGGGATGCAACGGATCCCAACATCGCGAAGCGACGGCGCAATGCTCACGCACACCGGCTTGCCGATCGGGTCCGCCTGTGGCGCGATCGGGATGTACCCGAGCAACGCCCCGAGGGTCCCGAACGCGCCCGCCCGTCCCTGCGCCTCCCCCAGCTCGCGCAGCGCCTTCTCCTCTACCACGCACGTGCCCACGCCCGGGGGCGCCTGGCTGAACGTCAGCTGGTTCACCGCGGGGTTCTCGCGGTAGCGAGAGACGGTCGCGTCCACGAGAACGGGATCGATCAGGCACCAGTCGGCCCCGACCACCGCCGCCGCGTCGATGCCGAATCGCTCCAGCAACGGCGCTACCAGCGAGGGGCAGCACGCCTCATCGAACACCGACATGTTCCCCGGCCCGCCGCGCCACGCGTGACGCGCCACCAGCCGCGCCCCCGCGATGCTCCGGGCACGCTCGCGCGCGGCCGTCATGTCCGCGCCGGCAAACTCGACGCGCACGCCCGGGGCGCCCTGCCGCCCCTGCGCGCCGGCCATCGCGCGAAGGGAGCTCTCGTCGTCGCCGATCACCAGCACGGCGTCGATCTCGCGGCACAGCCGCAGGCGAGAAAGCGTGAGTTCCAGCGCCGTCCGCCCGCCCGCCACGGGCGCGCCCAGGTCCCGCTCGGACCCCAGCCCCGAACGCACCGCGTCGGCGTGAACCACGGCCCACACGCGCGCCCGGGCCGGTGAAGCGGCCCGCGCCTCCGAGCCCGCGGGCGCCGCCGCTCGCGCCGCGCGTGCGGGCGCCACGCGCCCATCGAGCGATTGCCCCGCATCGTCGAGCATGGAGCCCAGCGCATCGGCCGCGTCGGCCAGCCATTCCACGTTGGTGATGTCCCGCTCGATCTGCCGCCGCTGACGCTCAAGCTCAGGGAGCGAGTCGTCAAGCTCCAAGGCCCGGTCGGTCCGCAGACGGTTGAGCGTCCCGGTCTGGTTCAGGAACTGCACCAGGTCGTACCCGACCCCGAGCGCTTCAACGCGATCACGCAGCCCGTAGACCTTCTGAATCAACGCGTTCACGCGCCCGTTGTCGCCCACGGCGCCCTGCATCTGCCGCAGCAGGTCCGCCGTCTGCCGGCTCAGCGCCGCGACCTGCCACACCTCGCGCCGCACCTCGCCCGCCCGCTCGCGGATGCGCGAGCGCAGCGGGTCATCGCCCGCGCCGCCGGTCGCGGTCCCCTGCAGCCGCCGCTCCTGCGCGGCAGGCCCGGGCACGCCGGCGCGCGAACCCGACGGACCACCACTCAACGGCTCGAGCGCTTCGCGCAGCGTCATCACCCGCGTGTGCCGCTTGGCCACCCCGCCCTCGGTCGCATCAATGACGGTCAGCCCCGCGCCCGAGTCGGACAGAAAGTCCCGCTCGAACTGCGCCAGGTACGTCGTCATCTGCTCGTCGGTGTACACCGGCCGACCCAGGACGTCCGTCCGCCTGTGCAGCATCGAGCGCGAACGCACGATCCGCTGCCACTCGAGCATCTCCAGCGTGTTGAAGTCGTTGAGCTCCCCCGACCACACCTGGTGGATCGCGGCGCCCGCGTAGTAGTACTGCCCGTCCGTGAACCCAAGGTCCTGCCCGATCAGGATCACCGGATCGCACCCCACGTGCCGCGCCAGGTAATACGCCAGGTGCGCCACCGTCGCGCCCGGGCGCAACGAGCCCTTGGGATGCGCGATCTTGGGCCCCAGCACCCCGTCGAGCACGCGCGACGAAGGACACCGGACCACGCCCGGGAACGCGCGCAGCACCTTGGGGTGCGCCTTGGGCTCGACCACCAGCTCAATACCTTCCACGTCCGAGGCGCTCAGCCCTTCGTAAAACCGAGCGCTCACCTCCGCATAGTCCAGGCTGGTCACATAGTCCGGGCGTATGCCCCGCGCCAGCAGCGTCTTGAGCACCGTCTGCACCGCCACCACGACCACCCGCTCGCGCACCCCCGGCCGCGACAACTCATCGATGTTCCGGTGCAGGCTCGGCCCCGCGGCAACCACCACCGCCGGCTTCCCCTTGTGCAGATTCTCAAGCTCCGCCACGCCCAGCGCCCGCGCGTACGGCTCGAGATTCCCAAGTTCATTGCGGAACGTCGCGTCCACCTGCACCAGCGTCGTCAGGATCGTCGTCCGGACCGCCCGCATCACCTCCGCGAACCGCGCGCTGAACCGGTCCGCGTCCCCCCCCAGCCTTGCGCGGCTCGGCGGGTGCGACAGAAACTTCACGCCCAGCGCCAGCAGCCCCTCAACGCCCGACACCGCCCCGGCGATCGCCGCGGCATCATCGGGATCGGTGAGCACGCACACGTTGCTCTGCGTGATCCACGACGTGCAGTCCACACGCTCCAGCACCGCACGCAGCAGCGCCACGTCGGGCTCAAAGATGAAGATCACGCCCGTCCGCTTCAGTCTCGACGCCAGCGGGCCCAGGTGGTGCCCGAGGCCAAACCCCAGCACCGCGACCCCCGCCGCCTGCTCCAGCGGCACCGAATCCGCGTGTCGGCGGCCTTCCTCGATCGGTCGATGAGCGCTCGCCAAGCGCCGCCCGTCGGCGATACCCGTGAGCCCGCCATCGTCAGCAACCGCAAGCACCAGGTCGTGACGCGGCGGAGCCGCCCGGATCGCGCTCGCGGCACGGGCCGACCCGGCGCCGAGCGCGCGCAGGTTCCGCTCCAGCACTGACGCCTCCGGCGTGGGGACCCGCATGGTCATGGACGCTCCGCTCCATGGAGCATCCGAACGCGCGGTGTCCGCGCGCCGGGACGCTTCGGGTTCTGATCGGTCCGAAGCTCCGAATCTCTGGAAAGAAGGCCGCGGCCCCGAGCCGCCGCCGTGCGAACACTCTCGCATGGACCGCACGGCAATCCCGCGCCCGGTCGGAACCGCCCTCGCCATCCTCGGTTCGCTCGCCGCGACTGCCGCGGCAGCCGCGCGCCAGGGCGGCCTGAGCATGATCGAGCCCCCCGCACCGCCGCCCCTGCCGCCGGCGCCGATCTGGGAGCACCTGCTCCTGGAGAACCCCTGGCCGCTCGCGATCATCCTCGCCGCCGGCGCCATCGTCGCCTTTGTCACCATGCGGCACCGTGCGACCACGCGCCGCACGGCCGCGGCAGTCGCGGGCCCGGCCCTCGCCGCCGCCGGCGTGCTGGTGCTGGCGTCCCTCGTCGAGACCGCCCGCGAGCAGATGCGGCACCAGACCTTCCAACTGATCAGCGCCGCGGCACGCGCCAGCGTCACCGACACGGGCGCGCTCCTGGCGGCCGACGCGACCCTGTTCCCTCCCGGCGGCGGTGCCGCGCTCGACCGCGACGACATCCTCGCGCGCGTGCAGCGAGACCTCGGCGGCGCCTGGTGCCTCCGCGAGTGGGCCGTGCTGGAGTGTGAAGCGTCGGTGTCGGGCGACACCGGCCGCACGCAAGTGAAAGTCCGCGCCACGCCCGAGGCCGCGGGCTTCCCCAATATCTCCTGGTGGCGCCTCGGCTGGCGGCGCGAGCCCTCGGGCCAGTGGCGGGTCATCTCGATCGAGCCGGTGTCCGTCACCCGCGAGGTCGAGAACCAGCTCCGCTAGCGTTCCGCCCGCGCCGTCAACACGGACAAAAATAAAGAGAGGGCGTGCAGGGTTCCGTCCCGGCGACGCCCTCTCTTGCTTTCGGAAGTGAAAGGCTCAGCAGCCGAAGTAGAAATCGTTGGTGAACGCGTCGAAGTCCTCGCCCGAGACGAACGTGTCGCCGTTGTAGTCGGCGAAGGGATCGCCGAACTCAAAGGCCGCGACGAACGCGTCGAAGTCGTCACCGTTCACGAAGCCGTCGTGGTTCACGTCGGCCGGGCAGTAGTTGATGGTGAACGTGTACACCGCCTGGCCGCTCGACACGCCGTTGCCGCTGGGCAAGGACGCCGGGCTCGACGCGTTGGCGATCTCCCCGTCGAGCGCGATCGCGCCCACCGCCGACTTGGCCGTGTCTTTCACCGTCACGATGTACACGCCGGGGGGCATCGACCCGCCGTAGTTCAGCGTCGTCGTGAAGTTCCCGGCGCTGTACGAGAACGTGAACGGCTCGGGGTTCCCGTCCCGCGTCACCACGTAGTCGGCCGCGGTGGTCGTGACGTTGTCGCTGAACGTGACCGTGATCGCCGACGGCGCCGCCTGCGGCGCGATCGCGGCGCCCAGCGCCGGCGTCGCCTGCACCACCTTCGGCGGGCCCTGCACGTACGTCGTCGCGGTCGTGCTCGAGTCCAGGATCCAGTCGTTCTCATCGAACACGATCGACGTCGCCGGCGCCGCGATCGGCACCACGAACCACTGGTTCGCCAGCGCATCGTTGGGCACCGTCACCAGCTGGTTCCCCGCCGTCGTGTTCACGCGCACCTTCACCGGCATCGTGAACAGCGGGCTCCCCTGCGTCTGCTTGATCAAGAGCCGCAGGTACGACTGCCCGTTCACCGTGAACGTCTGCCACGCGTGCTGGTACGCCGGGTTGCCCCCGCCGTACACCCACTCGTTGAAGAACGGCGTCAGGTCCTGCCCGAACGTGCTCGACATCGACGCGGCAAAGTCGTCGGTCGTCGCGCCCGATCCCTGGAACGCCGCCCGGTAGTCCTTCAGGCCCTGGAAGAACAGCGTGTCACCCATCACGCCGCGCAGCATGTGCAGGACCCAGCTCCCCTTGTCGTAGGAGTTGTTGCTGCTGAAGATCGTGTTCATGTCCGCCACGCCCGCGTCGCTCACGTACACCGTGGCGCCCGGCGTGCCCGGCCTGCTCCCGGCCATCGCGCTGTAATACGCCGGCCAGTTCGCCGTGCCGGTCTTGTACTGCTCCCACAGGTTGGCGGCGTACGTCGCAAAGCCCTCGTTGAGCCAGATGTTGTTCCACGTTTTGCACGTGACGTTGTCGCCCCACCACTGGTGGCCCAGCTCGTGCGCCGTCACGCTCTCGCTGAACCCGCCCCCCTGGCCGGTCATGGTCTGGTGCTCCATGCCGCCGCCGAACGTGAACTCGTAGATGCCGTACTTTTCGTTGACGAACGGGTAGAGCCCGAAGTAGGGCTCGTACGCCGCCATCATGTCCACGCACTTGGCCCACACCGCCTTGTTCGGGGCCGTGTTGTTCGCCGGCGTGATGTACAGGTTCACGGGCATCGACCCGCCCGTGTAGTTGTACGTGTAGTTCGTCTGCCCGTACACCGTCGAGCCGATCGACACCAGGTACGGCGCGATCGGGTAGTTGCTCGACCACCGGTACCGCTTGCGGCTGCCGCTCAGCGTGTCCACGCCCTGCAGCACGCCGTTGCTCACGCTCGTCAGCGTGCTCGGCGCCGTGATCCACACCGTCGGCAGGAACTTGTCGGAGTTGTCCCCCGGGGCGCCGAAGTCACCGTCCTTCACCGGCCACCACGTCCCCGCAAAGTACGCCTCGCTCAGGCTGAACACCGCCGTGTTCCCGCTCAGCGTCGTGAACTCGATCGACCCGAACCCGCGCGACACCGCAAGCCCGTTGTACCCGACCACCACCGTGAACACGTCGCCCGCGTTCTTGGGCGTGGGCAGCGTCACCGTCCGCCCGTACGTCCCGCTCGCCGCCCACGTCGCGGCAACCCCGTTCACCGTCAGAGTCGTGATGTTGTACTGCGACCGCAGACGGAACGTGAACTGCGTCAGCCCGTTCACCAGGCTTTTCACCGTCATGGTGTTGGTGCCGATGATGTTCTGCGTCCCGCTCGACGGCACCAGCTCGATGTCCAGGAAGCACGTCAACAGGTCCGTCGCCGTCGACGCCTCGCGCGACCCGCCCCCCGGCGGCGGCAGCATCGGCGACCCGTCAGGGTTCAGCCCCGCCTCGATCATGTTCCACGCCGCCGTCGCCTTGCAGCACGGCACCTTCCCCGGCGCCATCCGCTGCAGCAGCGGCCGCTGATTCTCCTGCGCCAGCCCCGCCGGCACGCCCACGAACGCCGCAAGAATGAAGGGAGAAAGCACGAGCCGACAGTGGCGCTTCAGGGACATGGAAGTTCCTTGCCAGAGGGAGCGGGCCGATAACGCCCGGGGGGAAAGGGATCGCGTCTACAACATAACCTGAGATCCAAACCGGCCCAAGAGATACGCCCGAATCCCCTTTCGGATGCCTCCCTATTAGGACCTTCCCCCGGCCCCAAACGCCCGCACGCCGGGTAAAACACCGGCCCGCGGCAATGAAGAACTCCACACCCGACCGCGAGCGCGGGCCCGCGCGGTCACCAACAAAATTCACAACCGCGCCGCCCTCGAAGCTCCGTGCGCTCCTCGAGGCCCACCGCGCGCGGCGACTCAATCCCCACCATCATCAAATCACGCCTCCCCCCTCCCAGAGGGAGGGGGGCCGGGGGGGTGGGTTTGTCGTTTCTCTTCCATCACCTACCCCGCCGCGCCTTTCAGCGCGAGGAGTTTCGAGCGAAGTCACCACCTCTGGCCCGCGACGAGCCGGTCAAAGGCGTTGATTACCTTCGCGGCACGGTTCCAAACGGACTGGCCTTACCTTCTCCTGCGGCGCAGGAACCCAGCGCTTCCCACAAAGGCGACCGTCACCACGGACGGCGCCGGAATCTGGCTCGCGATTCTGAAGCCAAAGAACCCTTCGGTGATCGGAGCAGCACCGTCGCGAGTGCTGATGTGGTCAAATGCCGCGCCAGCGGAGTCGCCGGCATGCGACCCGTCAGCCCAGCGATAGTTCCAGCCCCCGTTCTGAAACAGCAGCGGCTCCTCAAGCCACTCGCTCGCTCCGCCCGAGAGATCCCAGAGGCCGTAGGGCGATTTCGAGCTTGTGTAGGCGCCCAGTGGGATAAAGAGTTCACCGAACCCGCCGGGGTGATAGCCCGCGCTTGTCTCGCCCACACCGGGAGCACCGGGGACAGGCGCGGAGTCCGAACCGTAGCAGAATGTCCACCAGCCGCCCTGGCCGGTGCCGTTTTTGTTGGGGTCGTAGTGCGCCGCCTTCAGCCATTCATCAAGAGTGGGAATCCAGAACTTGGCGCCGGGCGAGTGGGTGAGTTGATCGGTATACGGAGTGATGTTGTTCCCGCCCCCGAACATCGCCGCGTCGTACGCGCCCGACTGGCAACTCGCCCAGCTTTCCTGCTTGCCGTTGTTCAGCCAGTTGGCGTAGTACGCGCCCGCACGCCAGTTGAGCCCGATGACGGGCCGCATCGGTTCGTTCGCCACGTAGAAGCCGCCAACCTGGCTCGCGCCCCAGAACGCGGGGCGGAGTCTGGGGTTGTTCAGGTCCACGTGATCACGAAGAGCCATGTTCAGGAAGTCGGCCCACTGAGCGGTGGTGATTTCGAGTTTGGACATCCGGTACGCGTAGGAAACCGAACCCCGTCCCGTGGTGTTGCCCGGTCCTGCGTACGGTGCATTGTTCCGGTCGCTGATGTTCGCCCACTGAAAGTCGTAATCAGGCGGAGGAACATCGGCGCGGCTCACCAACGCCGGCCCCGCCGCCGCGGCCAGCACCACCGGCATCGCCCACGCGCCGCGAAGAGCGCTCATGGCCCGCGCCTCCGCCGCCCCGCGCACGCGCCGAGCGCCGCAAGCATCACCGCAGCGCCGGACGGCGCCGGAATCTGACTAGCGATGCGAAACCCGTAAAACCCTCCGATGGTGCCCGGGATGTCGCCGTCGAGCACTCCCACGTGATCAAAGCCAATGTTGCCACCCGCATAGGACCCATCATACAGCCGGAGGGTGAATCGTCCGCCTCCTTGATCGACCGCCTCTTCAAGCCACTCGGCTGCGCCTCCAGAAAGGTCCCACAGCCCGTACGTGGACGTCGAGGTCGTGTAGGCGCCAAGGGGAACAAGGAACTCGCCAAACGCGCCGGGCTTCCATCCCGCCGAAGTCTGGCCCACGCCAGGCGCTCCGGGAACGGGCGGGGAATCGGAGCGATAGGGGTAGTTCCACCAACCGCTCTGCCCCGCTCCGTTGCGGTTGGGGTCGTAGTGCGCGGCCTTGAGCCACTCATCCAGCGTGGGAATCCAAAACTTGGCGCTGGGAGAGTGCGCGGACTGATCGGTGAACGTCCCATCGCCCAAGTCCCCGAACGTCGAGGTGTCGTACGCCCCGCTTTGGCAGCTCGCCCAGCTCTCCTGCTTGCCGTTGTTGAGCCAGTTGCAGTAGTACGCCGCGGCCCGCCACTCGAGCCCGATGACAGGCCGCATCGGCGCGTTGACCACGTACGAACCGCCGGACTGAGAAGCCCCCCAGAACGCGGGGCGGAGCCAGGGGTTGTCCAGATCGACCCCCTGCCGGAGCGCCATGTTCAAAAAGTCGGCCCACTGCTGCGTGGAGGTCTCGAGCTTGGAGATTCGGTACGCGTACGACACCGACCCGCGGCCCGTGGCCAGGCTCCCGAGTATCCCGGGGTACGCCGCGTTGTTCCGGTCGCTGATGTTCGCCCACTGAAAGTCGTAATCCGGCGGAGGAACATCGGCGCGGCTCACCAACCCCGGCCCCGCCACCGCGGCCAGCACCACCGGCATCGCCCACGCGCCGCGAAGAGCGATCATGCCCCGCGCCTCCGCCGCCCCGCGCACGCGCCGAGCGCCGCAAGCATCACCGCCGCGCCGGACGGCGACGGAACTTGGCCTGCAATGCGAAAGCCGGAGAACCCGCCGATGATGCCGGGGTAGTCTCCATCAACTCCTTGAACATGGTCTGAGTCCAAGTAGCCTCGATCACCTGCATAAGAGCCGAACTCTCTGCGACGCTTGTAGTGCCCGCTCGCAGCGTCAAACGTCGCTGGCTCTTCGACCCATTCTTTCGCCCCGCCCGACAAATCCCACAGCCCGTACGCGGACACCGATCCGCTGTACGCGCCGAGGTTTACCGCGAGTTCCCCGAAGCCGCCGGGCTCCCATCCGCCGGTGGTCTGGCCCACACCCGGCGCGCCGGGAACCGGCGGCACGTCCGACTGGTACGGGTACGCCCACCACCCGCCCTGACCCGCCCCGCCCTTCTTCGGGTCGTAGTGCGCCGCCTTCAGGTATTCATCGAGCGTGGGAATCCAGAACTTCGCGTTCGGCGAGTGATACAACTGCTCGGTGTACGGGCTCCCCACGGCGCCGCCGAAGGTCGCGGTCATGTACGCGCCATCGAGACAACTCGCCCAGCTCTCCTGCTTGCCGTTATTGAGCCAGTTGCAGTAGTACGCCCCCGCACGCCAGCCCAGGCCCATCACCGGGCGCATCGGGTTCTGAGTCCCGCCCCAGAATATCGGGGTCAGATCGTGCGCGCTGGGATCAACGCCCTGGCGCTGCACCATGCCCAGAAAGTCGGCCCACTGCTTCGAGGTGATCTCCAGCTTGGACATGCGGTACGCATACGACACCGACCCGCGACCCGCGTTGCCCCCCGGCCCCGGGTACGCCGCATTGTTCCGGTCGCTGATGTTCGCCCACTGAAAGTCGTAATCAGGCGGAGGAACATCGGCGCGGCTCACCAACCCCGGCCCCGCCGCCGCGGCCAGCACCACCGGCATCCCCCACGCGCCGCGAAGAGCCCTCATGGCCCGCGCCTCCGCCGCCCCGCGCACGCGCCGAGCGCCGCAAGCATCACCGCCGCGCCGGACGGCGCCGGAATCTGGCCAGCGATCCGAAATCCGTAGAACCCACCTTCGGAGGGATAGTCTCCAAACCCACCCTGCACATGGTCAGCATCCAGGTAGGTTCTATCCCCGGCATATGACCCGAACGTTTCGCGTTTCTTGTACCGACCTGTCGCGGAGTCGTAGGCAACTGGCTCTTCAACCCATTCGCGCGACCCACCCGACAAGTCCCACAGCCCATAGGCGGACGTGTAGTTTGTGTAGGCGCCAAGGTTTACCGAGAGTTCGGAGAAATCGCCCGGCTCCCAGCCCCCGCTGGTCTGGCCGACTCCGGGCGCCCCCGGGATCGGGGGCGCGTTCGATTTGTACGGATAGTCCCACCAGCCCCCCAGACCCGCACCGTTCTTGTTGGGGTCGTAGTGCGAAGCCTTGAGGTATTCATCGAGCGCCGGAATCCAGAACTTGGCGCCCGGTGAGTGCGTGAGTTGATCGGTGTACACCTGACCAGGCACGCCGCTGAACGTGGAGGCGTCGTACGCGCCGGACTGGCAACTGGCCCAACTCTCCTGTTTCCCGTTGGTTAGCCAGTTGCAATAATACGCTCCGGCCCGCCAGTTCAGACCGATCACCGGGCGCATGGGCGCGCTGGTGCCGCCCCAGAAGTTCGGCACGAGCGAGTACTGATTGAGATTCACACCTTGGCGCTGGGCCATGCTAAGGAAATCGGCCCACTGGCCGCTGGTGAGTTCCAACTTGGAGATGCGGTAGGCATAGCTGACCGAGCCGCGCCCGGCGTTGCCGCCGGGTCCCGGGTACGCCGCGTTCCCCTCGTCGTGGATGTAGGCCCAGTTGAAGTCGTAGGGCGGGATGTCGGCCCTGACGGGCCCCACAACCGCCCCCGCCGCGATGCCGATTACGGCAATTCTCATGCACCTCGGCGTCCAAACGGGCATGTGCGAACCCCCAACTTGCACGGCTGGAAGGCCGTCCCCCAAGTTTACCTCAAGTTCCAATGCCTGCCAGCAAACCCCGGCGCCCGCCCTTCAGGCAGGACGCCGGGTGATCAAGGGTCCGACCGCTCTAACCCGTCGCTCCCCGCACCCCCGGCGTTACGCCTGCCGTCTCATAAAACCCCCGGGACCGCGCGACGATCCGATCGGATCGTCACTTGCTCCTCGACCCGATTGACCCTTCACCCCCCCGGTGTATCATCCTGCCGCGCCCGCCGGACTTCGAGACGGCGGGGACGTGGCTTTGTGCCGCTGTAGCTCAGTGGTAGAGCGCACCCTTGGTAAGGGTGAGGTCAAGGGTTCAAATCCCTTCAGCGGCTGATCGGCGATGGGGCCGAGGCGGGCGCTGGAAGGATCAGCGTTCGAGCGGTTCGTCGCTATGCAGGTGGTGGGATCGGGTTTCGGGAGTTCGGACAGGTGTTCTGGTGGGGCGGCCGGTTTGGGTGGTGTGGGAGTGGTGCGGGGGTCCGGAGCGGGGTAAGGTTTACCCCCCGCGCGGTTGCCCGTCCCCGGGTCGGTCCGCCGTGGGAATCGGTAGTCACAGTTCGAGGACGGCCCTGCCTCGGCGGCGGGTCCGAGCCTTTGGACGCTAAGACAGCACAGTCGGAGGTTGACCGTCATGGCCAAGGGCGTATTCGAGCGGACAAAGCCGCACGTCAACGTGGGAACGATCGGTCACATCGACCACGGAAAGAGCACCCTCACCGCCGCGATGTCGGCCCGCTCGGCGGCCCGCTTCGGCGGCATCATCAAGTCGTACGCCGATATCACCAAGGGTGGTACGGTCCGCGACGCCAACAAGACCGTGACGATCCACTCGTCGCACACCGAGTACGAGACGTCCAAGCGGCACTACGCCCACGTTGACTGCCCGGGCCACGCCGACTTCGTCAAGAACATGATCACCGGCGCCGCCCAGATGGACGGCGCCATCCTGGTCGTGTCGGCCGCCGACGGCCCCATGCCCCAGACGCGTGAGCACGTCCTCCTGGCCCGCCAGGTCGGCGTCCCCTACATCGTCGTCTTCCTCAACAAGGTCGACCTCGTCGACGACCCCGAGCTCCTCGAGCTCGTCGAGCTCGAAGTCCGCGAGCTTCTCAACAAGTACGGCTTCCCCGGCGACAAGACCCCCATCATCCGGGGCCAGTCCAAGGCCGCCGTCGAGAACCCCAAGGACGACAAGATCTGTAAGCCGATCGACGACCTCTTCGACGCCATCGACAGCTACATCCCCGAGCCCACCCGCGAGATGGACAAGCCGTTCCTCATGAGCATCGAGGACGTCTTCTCGATCAAGGGGCGCGGCACGGTCGCCACCGGCCGTATCGAGCGCGGCATGATCAAGGTCGGCGAGACGGTCGAGATCGTCGGCCTCCGCGCCGAGAGCAAGAACACCGTCGTCACCGGCGTCGAAATGTTCAACAAGACCCTCGACAGCGGCATGGCCGGCGACAACGTCGGCGCCCTCCTCCGCGGCGTCGAGAAGGACGACATCGAGCGCGGCCAGGTGCTCTGCAAGCCCGGCTCGATCAAGCCCCACACCAAGTTCAAGGGCCAGGTCTATATCCTGACCAAGGAAGAAGGCGGCCGCCACACCCCGTTCTTCAGCGGCTACCGCCCCCAGTTCTACTTCCGCACCACCGACGTCACCGGCTCGTGCAAGCTCCTCGGCGGCGCCGAGATGTGCATGCCCGGCGACAACATCGAAATGGAGATCGACCTCCTCGACAAGTCGGTGGCCATGGAGAAGGGTGTCCGCTTCGCCGTCCGCGAAGGTGGCAAGACCATCGGCTCCGGCGCCGTCACGGACATCATCCAGTAAGCGGTTCGAGTCGGTATCTGTTCGGAACATAACGTGCGGCAGTCAGGTCAGGGTTTCGAGTTCGTGCCGCGCGTGCCTAGGATTTTCTGCCGTCCGGGCGTTCTGTCCCCGATGAGGGGCCAGGGCGCTCGGACGGCTGTCACAACGGGTCTCACGGGATCTCGTCTCATCCGGCCGGTGGGGGCCGGGACGAACCCAAGAACGTCGAAAGCAGGGTGGAGTCATGGCCAAGAAGAAGGGCGCGGCACGGGAGTACGTCTGGCTCCAGTGCACCGAGTGCGGTGACCTGAACTATCGCTCCGAGATCAACGTGAAGGGTGGCACCCCCGAGGGTCTGAAGGAGGGGCTCAAGAAGTACTCGCCCCGCCTCCGCAAGCACACCCTCCACAAACTGAAGAGGAAGTGAGCCGACGTGGCAGAGACCTCGGCACAGAACGGTATGAGCGAACGAACGCCGGTAGCTCAATTGGTAGAGCAGCGGATTCCAAATCCGCAGGTTGCGGGTTCAAGTCCCTCCCGGCGTGATTCCGACGGCGCCGGCGCGCCCCACGGCCATCACCACAGCTTCATTTACAAGCCCGGTGAAGGCTACTGGATCCGGGTGATGACCCTGGCGATGATCGCCCTCATCGCCCTCACCTCCGCCGGCTGGGCCTACAAGAGCCTCGACGCCCTCTCCCCCAGCATCCCCGCCAAGGCCTGGAGCCTCGGCCTCAAGGGCGCCGGCGGCGCCGCGGCTGTCGGCCAGCCCGTCACGCTGCTGACCACCAAGGGCAGCACCACCGCCGACCCGGTCCAGATCGGCACCGCCAAGGTCGAGCAGGTCTCCAACCTCGGCGGCGAAACCGTGGTGCAGATCTCGGCCCCGTCGCTCGCGGGCGCCCAGTCCGTCCTCGACGTCGAGAACCAGACCATCAAGATCGGCGACGCCTCGGTGCTGGTCTCCAGCGTCCGCGCCATCCCTTCCTTTGACCTCGAGTACGTCCAGATCGGTGCCGCGGCGTTCATCCTCGCGGTGGGCGTGTGGTGCGGGTACTGGTTCGTCGGCCGCAACCGCACCAGCGTCGAGTTCCTCATCGCCACCGACTCTGAGATGCGCAAGGTCAACTGGACCACGCGGCGCGAGATCATGGGATCGACCTACGTCGTGATCGGCGCCGGCTTCCTGGTCGCCCTGTCCCTGTTCCTGATCGACTACGGCTTCTCCCACCTCTTCATCGCCGTCGACCTGCTCCGCCTGAACCAGTAAGCGGCGGAGTGTTTGTTGCGTTCGCGAGCCCTGCGCGGCACGCCACCCCATGGACGCGGGGCGCGCCGGGAACGCCGCTCGGACACGGATCGATTTTCGCGAGGACCCGACCATGAGCAACGCCCCGCACTCTGAGAAGCACTCCCCGATGGACGGGCGCCCCAACGTGCGCGTGGACCTGGTCGCCCCCGACGAGGTCATCACCCAGGAAGGCATGAACTGGTTCGTCCTCCGCGTCGCCTCCAACAAGGAGTCGAGCGTCCGCGAAACCCTCCTCCGCAAGGTCCAGATCGAGAAGATGACCCACCTCGTCGGACGCATCCTCGTCCCGACCGAGAAGACCAAGACCGTCAAGGGCGGCAAGCAGCGCATCACCGAGACCAAGCTCTACCCCGGTTACGTATTCGTCGAGATGAAGCTCGAGGACGACGGCCGCATCCCCCAGGACGTCTTCTTCCTCATCAAAGAGACCACCGGCGTCGGCGACTTCGTCGGCACCGCCGGGCGCCCCACGGCCCTCAAGAGCCACGAGATCGAGAAGATGCTCGTCGACAGCCGCAAGCCCGAGGACCAGCCCAACGTCCGCATGGTCTACGAGAAGGGCGAGCACGTCACGATCAAGGAAGGCCCCTTCCAGGGCTACGAGGGCACCGTCGACGAGCTCCTCCCCGACAAGGGCCTCGTCCGCGTGCTGGTCACCATCTTCGGCCGCCAGGCGCCCATCGAACTCGAAGAGTGGCAGATCGCCAAGGCCGATCAGGCCTGACCCGCCGGCGATTCCGCAGAATCAGAGCCCCCGCTCGCAATCGCCCGCACCACGATGGTGCGGGCTTTTTTTCGCGCGTCTCAGCCCGTGAACTCGACCGACGCCACCGTTACATCGTCCGACAGCGACACCTGCTCGGGCTTGGGGTGCGAGCCGCCGGTGGTCGGCATCGGGCTGGCAAACAGCAGCAGCGCGTTGATCAGCGCATCGACATCGCTCGTGGGCGTCTCGGAACTCGCCATCGCGTCGATGATCCGCTGGCCGCCGAACTGTTCACCCTGCGGCGAGGGCTGCTCGACCAGCCCGTCGCTGTACACGATCACCCGCGAGCCGCGCTCGATCGGGATCTCTTCCGTCTGGTACTGCCCCTCGGCATCGACGCCCACGAGCAATCCCCCCGGCGTCTCCACGCGGCAGGGCGGGCAGCCCGGGTGCTTGATCATCCAGTACCCGTGCCCCGCGTCCACGAACCGCAGCCGCATCGTCACCGGGTCGATCACGCCCACCCACAGCGAGATGAACCGCGTCTCGGTCGCGCGCGAGGCGATGTGCTGGTTCAGGTCGTTCACCGCCGCGGCAGGATCGCTCTCGCGCCGCAGCGACGCGTTGAGGTGCGCCTGCGCCGTCGCCATCAGCACCGCCGCGCCCATCCCCTTGCCCTCGACGTCCCCCAGGAACATCGCCACCTTGCCGTCGTGCGTCTGGAAGATGTCAAAGAGATCGCCGGCGACGTAGCGGCCGGGGCGCGAGCGGAAAACGTAGTTCACCTTGTCGAACGCGCCCGTGGTGCGCGGCATGATGTTGATCTGCGCCTCGCGCGCCGCCTCGAGGTCCCCCTCCAGCCTCCGCTGACGCGTCGCCAGCTCCAGCCGCTTGAGGTTCGAGAGCGCCAGCCCGCAGATACGCGCGACCGCCTGGCAGAAGCCTGCCGCGTCGGGCTGCACCTGGCTCTGCGGGTGCATCGGCCGCCCCTGCCCAGGGTCGGGCCGCCGCGCGTCGAGGTACAGGTACGCCGCGGGCATCGCGTCGAGCATCACCGGCGCGCAGATCGCGGCCTGGATTCCAAGCTGCACGATGCTCTGGCCGTAGTCCTGCGGCGCGTTGTCCTGACCATCCAGGCGCGCCAGCTGACCTTCCATCGCCGCCTGGATCAAGGAGCGGCTGAACGTGGGCAGTTCGCCCATCCGAGGCGGCGTCACCGCCGGGTCGCGGCTGCGCGTCAGCTGCTGGATCCCCGGCTTCACGCTCGCCAAGGGATCGCGGGCCGCGATCACCTCGATCTGCCCGATCGACCCGCCCCCCGCCAGCCCGTGCTGGCGGATGAAGAACGCCCGCGAGAAGCCCGTGCCCGCCACCAGCGCGTCGAGCACGGCCTCGGCCAGCTGCTGCTCGCTGACGGCCGCGGTGATCGACGCGGCACAGTCGATGAGCAGATCGAGCCGGTGCTGGGCCCGCAGCGAAAGCTCGTGGGCCGGGATCCGGTGCACGCGGTTGATCGTGCTCGCGGCATCGTCGTGCGTGGTGAGCAGGCGAGCTCCGCCCGTGGGCCCGCCCACGCGGAACGTGAACGGCCCGATGCGCACCTGGTCGCCATCAAAGAGCGGCGAGGCGTCCGAGGGCGTCAGGCGGATCCCGTTGAGGTACGTGCCGTGGCGCGATTCAAGGTCAGAGAGCAGCCACGACCCGCCCTTGCAGACAAACTGCGCATGCCGGCGCGAGACCGCCGTGTCGGCGAGGACTATCTCGCAGGTCGACTGGCGGCCGACGACGTACGGCTTGTCGGTGTTGACCGTGAACGGCTCGGCGGCAGGCCCGGCGATGGGCTCGAGGCGCAGGGTTTTCGAGATCGTCGTCGTCGCCATCGTTCCGTGCCGCCCCCCTCAGATAGGCCCGCGAGCCCCGTGGAGGGAAACGATAGCCGCGATGACGGGGGGCTGGGGACGGGGAGGGGAAGAGGGGGATGTTGAGGTGGGGAGGTGGGGAGGTGAACAGGTGAGGAGTTGGGGAGGGGAAGAGGTACGTCGAGCAGCCGCGACCGCGGAGGTCCACTACGGGGTGGGGGTGCTCGAAGGAGCGGCCGATTCACGAAGGGCCTTGATCGTCCTGACGGCTTCCACCGCAAAGTCACCCAGGGCCTTTACGCGCGGCTCGTCCTCCTCGGAATCACCCTCACCCTCCGGAACGCTCCACTCCAGACCCTCGACTCCCTCCACCTCCGCCGTGACCGCGTCGAGCGCACGCCGAAGCGTCTCGTCGGACTTCCTGATTCTCTTGATCGATTCGACCGTCAGGTCGCCGATGGCCCGGATCTTCACTTCATCGATCTGCGCCGGCTCATCGCTCCCCATCTCGCCGGCCAGTTCAAGCCCGGATACGCCCTCCAATTCCGACGCGATGGACTCGAGCAGTTCCCGCAACGCCGCGCTCGACGCCCGGATCCGCTTCACCGCGTCCGCCGTCAACCGGCCCAGCGCGTCGATCCTCGCCTCGTCGTCGGGCTCTTCGCCCGCGAGTTCGGCCGGAAGGTCCAGTTCCGATTCGGACGCGTCGTGCAACTCCTCGTCCACGAGCGTCATCGTCTGCTGGAGCGCATCGTTCACGGACCTGATCTTCCGGATGGCATCACGCGTGAACTCGCCGAGCGCTTTGATGCGCGGGTCTTCCTCGAGCTCCCCTTCTCCCCACTCCCCCTCCGGCGACTCGTCGGGGATGTTCAGTTCAAGCCCTGTGACGCCCTCGAGTTCGGTCCCGAGCGTCTCCAGCGTGGAGCGGAGTGTCTCGTTGGACGCTTTGATCGTGCGCACGGCCTTGAGCGTAAACTCCCCGAGCGCCTTGACGCGCGCATCTTCGATGCGCTCACCCTCGCCCTGTTCGCCGTCGGTCCCCTCTTCGGGGATGTGCAGCTCAAACCCCGTGGTGCCCTCGAGCTCCGTGCCGAGCGTCTCAAACTGCGACTGCATCGTTTCGTTGACCGACCGGATCTTCCGGATCGAGGCGAGCGCAAAGTCGCCGAGCGCCTTGATGCGCGGATCGCCGTCCTCCTCGCCGCCGGATTCCTCCGGCAGGTTCAATTCCTGGCCCGCCGCTTCCCCCAGCTCGGTGCTGACGGTCTCCAGCACCTCCTGCAGTTCATCGTTGACATTCTTGATTCTCCGAACGGCACGCAGAGAGAAATCACCCAGGGCGGAAATACGGAGGTCCTCGCTCGGCGTGCCGTCGCCGGGATCGCTGTCGGCCGGCGCGTCGGGGAGGTTGAGCTCGATGCTGGACGCTCCCTCGAGCTCGCTGCTCAGTGTCTCCAGCGCCGATCGCAGCGATTCGTTGACCGATCTCACCCTCCGCAGCGACACAAGCGTGAATTCGCCGATTGCCTTGATGCGGGGATCAGAGCCGCTCTCATCGTCGCCGGAATCCGCATCGGGCAACCGCAGGTCCATCATCGCCGCTTCACCCAGCTCGGCGCCGACCGTTTGCATGATCGTCTGAAGCTCGTCCCGCTGCCCCTGCAGCTTTGCGTTGAGCTCGTCGGCCTTGGTCCGCGCCGCGGCTTCCGCCTCACGAGCATTCACCGCCTGCTGCCGGCTGATGCTCGTCGCGATCAGGCCCCCAACGAGCAGCACGAACGCGACAGCCACCCCCGTGACCAGCCCCCGGTGACGCCGCGTAAACTTGACGGTCTGGTACCACGAGCTCGCCGGCCGCGCCTCGATCGGTTCATCCCTCAGAAAGTGCCGGATGTCGCCGGCGAACGATTCCGCCGACTGGTAACGCCGGGCCTTGTCCTTCTCCAGCGCGTGCGCGACGATGGTCTCGACATCGCCCCGGAGCGTGCGGTTGATCGACGAAAGACGCGTCGGCTCCTCTTCCCTGATGATCCGCGCCGCCTCGTGGATCATCCGCTTCGACAGGTCAAACGGCAGGCGTCCGGCGAGCAGCTCGTACGCGATGACCCCCAGCGCGTACACGTCCGAGCGCGTGTCGAGATCGTCCGGGTCGCCCGAGACCTGCTCGGGGCTCATGTACGGCACGGTGCCGACGAGCTGGCCGATGTCGGTCCGGAGGGTCGTCTGCTGCACGTCCGAGTCGATCGCGCGGGCCACGCCGAAATCCAGCACCTTGGGCTGCCCCGTCTCGTCCACGAGGATGTTGCCAGGCTTGAGGTCCCGGTGGATCACGCCCTTCTGGTGCGCGTGGTAGACCGCATCACACACGCGCGCGATCAGGTCCAGCCGCTCGCGCGTCGTCAGGTTTCTCCTCGCGGCATACTCCGTCAGGGGCACCCCCCGAATGAACTCCATCGCAAAGAAGGGGATGAGCGTGGAGCCCATGGAGCCGCCGACGGAAGTCGGCGGGTGATGTTGTACGTTCGGATCGATCAACCCGCCCACTGCCGTGGGCGGCTCCACAACCACGCCCGCCTCGTACACCTGCGCGATGCCCTGGTGCTGCAGCCGTGCGAGCACCTGCGACTCATACTCGAACCGCTTGAACAACTGCGGCGTCAGGAACCCCGCCCGAATGACCTTCAGCGCCACCGCACGCCTGGGCTGGTCCTGCTCGGCCTCATAGACCGTGCCCATCCCGCCCTCGCCCAGCACTCGGACAATCGTGTAGCGGCCGATGCGGGCTGGGGATGGCCCTGACGAACGAGGCGCAGGAGTATCCGAGATCGGCGCCATGGACCGCGTGCGTTCGGAATCCGCGTCCCCGACCGGTTCGTTGGCTTCGCTTGACATCCCGCCAGACTACTGCGCGATCGCTAGAGAAAGAGTGATCCCGGCGGTCCTCCACCCCGCCGCGGATCCCCACCTCTGCTCACGGTGCCCGAGGGCGCACTTCGAATCCCTTGCCGTACCTCCCCGCCCACCATTTTTCACAATTTTCTCTACCCCAGCCCCTACCGACACTTGCACCATTTCCAAGCTCCTTTCCCCTCTCCCTATGTCCACATTCCTGCGCCAACCCGCAGCACCCCGCCCCCTCTATAGACCCCCACACTCCTTTCACCTCCCCACCTCCCCACCTCCCCACCTCCCCACCTCCCCACCTCCATCACCTCCATCACATCCATCACATCCCACATCCCACATCCGACATCCCACATTCCCCCATGCCCCCCGTCTCCATCCACTTCAACCCCTCCCCCGCCGACACCACCAGTGTCCTGAGCGACATCGCCTCCGCGCACCGCTCCCTCGAAGACATCGCCAACAACTACGACATCGCCGTCGAAGCCCTTCTCGTCTGGCTCGCGCGCCCCGACATACAGGAGCGGCTTGCGACCAACACCACGACCACCGCCGCGCGGGCCCGCTTCGTTGCCGCGGCACACCTGCCCCAGGCCGTCAGCGCCCTGGTCACCATGATGGAGGCCTACGCCAGCTCCGAGTGCAACGACGCCTACCCCGACAACATGCAGGCAAGCGCCCTCCGCGAAACCCAGCGCCAGAACGCCCGTCGCGCCGCCGCCCTCCTCCTCCGCATCGCCCGCTACTACGCGCCGACCTCTCCCTCACTCTCCCACAGGGAGAGTCGCCGGCTCTGCGGCGGTGAGGGCTTCGCGTCCTCCCCCTCCTCCATCGCTCAAGAACCCGCCGCGCCCGCACACACCGCAGTCGACCATCTTCCCGACGCCGCGCTCTCCGCGCTTCTTTCCCCCCGTGCCATCACTCTGGCCGGTTCCTCCCGCCAGAGTGATGCTCCGTGCGCACTCATCAACTCCGCAAGCAGCGCCGACTCCTCACTCTCCCGGTCCTCCGGGAAAGTCGCCGTTCTCGGCGGCGAGGGCTTCGCGTCCTGCTCCCCCTCCAACTCCTTCTCCGAATCGTCGCCCGCGCCCATCCCATCCCCCGCGCCGGACACATCTCCCGCTCCCACAATCCCCCTCCGCGCCTGCGGAGGGGGTGGCCGAGTCGTGACGCCGTCCGCAAGGACCGAGGCCGGGGGAGGCCCGTCCGAGTCCCCTGCGCCTTCCGCTCCGCCAGCCACGTCAGGGTCCTCACCTGCAGCGCGCACGCACCGCGCCGCCAGCGTTCTCCTTCCGGCTTCTTCTCTCGCTCCGGGCGCCGCGGACGAAGCGCCCAATCTCTCCCCGCGCGCATCACCACTTCCGCAGCCCGCCCGCGCGCCGCCTGTCCTTGAGTTCGCCCTCCCCCGCGAGTAGCACACACACCATGAACCGAGCACGCCACGCCGGTGAGCATTCGCCCGCGCGGCGACGCTCTGCGCGCAGAAAAAAACCCAGGGACTGCTGTCCCTGGGTTCTGAACGGTGGGGGGCTCTGAGCGGTCGAGGCCGCTGCGTTACTGCAGGTTCACCGGCATCACGACGTGCACGAACTCCGTGCCGGCGGCCGGTGAACGGCACCGATCAATCCGCGCGGGTGACGGCCGGCGGCTTCCATGTTCCCTCGCCGGGCGGGAGGATGGACGGCGCTTCGGCCCTGGGCCAGTAGAGGCGCATCACGAGATAGATCGTGTCGTTGGGGGCGGGGAGCCAGTTGCTTTCCTTGTCGGGGCCAGGGGAATCTTTCTGGATGTAGATGGTGAGCGAGCCGTCGGAGTTCTTCTTCATGCCCGGGAGCATGGGCGAGTTGATGAGGAAGCGGTTGATGGGGTTCTTGATGAGGAACTGGCTCTTGCCGTCGTACATGGTGACGGACCAGAAGGCGTTGACGGGGGGGAGGCCGCCGGCGGGGAAGGTGAGCGTGTACTTGTGCTTGCTGCCGTCAAGCGTCTCGCCGGTCGAGTCGACGCGGCTCATGGGGTACATGGCCTCGACGGCGTTGTTGCCGTAGATGCCGCCCTTGGCGGCCGCGGCGCGCTTCAGCCAGTCACCTTTGTAGAACTCGCGATCGCCGAAGAGAGAACCGAGCTTCCAGCCGTTGATGTCCTTCATGCCGGTGGCCAGGTACTTGTCGACCTGGTCGTCGCCTTCCTTCATCGCCAGCAGGACGGCGGCCTTGTGCTCGAGCGAGAGGTCCTTGAACTTGAAGGTCTTGCCCGGGCCGATGCCGATCGATGCCATGCGGGCGCGGAGCGCGGCGGTGTCGGGCGTGGCAGGCACGAACTCCAGCGCGGCGTCCAGGTACTCGTAGAAGTTGGCCTTGATGCCCGCGGTGGTGGCCGGGAGGAAATTGATGGCGGGCGCGGCGGGGGGCGCGGGCTGCTTCAGGTAGGCCGAGAGCGGCTGGGCCTTGTATCCGGCCTGCACCTTCACGACGTTGGGCATGTCGTCGGCGTTGAAGAGCTGGGTGCGGAAGATCGTGAGCGCGAAGGGCGTCGTGGACTGGAAGGTCTTCTTGATGGATGCGGGAGGTTGGCCCTTGAAGTCGGGGCCGGTCACGAGGTAGTCGCCGGCTTCGATGCCCGTAGCGCGGCTGCCGATGTAGCCGTAGTTGTACGCGTTGCCGTCGCAGAGCATGACCGCGTAGTAGCGATCCTTGGGCACGGCGGGCACGGAGATGACCATCGGCTCGGCGCGGAGGTCCAGCCAAAGCAAGGAGTAGGGCGTGTCGCTGTTGGGGGTGACGACGGCGGTGTCCTTGTCGGTGAAGACGCGGGCCTCGTTGACGATCTGGTTGAACGGGCCCTTGTACTGCGAAGAGGTCTTGTCCACGCAGAACTCGTTCATGACGGCGTAGTTCATCACGATGGGCAGGCCGTAGATGAACGCTTCCTGGGCGATGGCCTTGGTCTCTTCGATGCCGGGGGCGGCGACGCCCTGCTTCTTGTCTTGCTTTTCGGCCTGCGCGATCGGGTCCTTCTTTGAGTCACAGGCGGTGAACAGGAGCGCGCTCGCGAGCGCGACGACGACGAGGACCTGCGCGGGTGCGGGTTTCATGGGTGTCTCCGCTCTTGATCAGGCCGGGCTTGTTGGAGGCCTTGAGCTCCATGATCACCTCGGGGTTGGGCAGCACCTTGAGCGCGTCGGTGATGTACGCGGGGTTGAAGCCGATCTCGACGTCCTCGCCCTCGTAGCTGGAGATGTCGACCTTCACGTCCGACTCGCCCATCTCCGGGGCGCGGCTGGTGAGCTCGAGCTTCTTGGTCTTGGCGGTGAACTTCATCTTCACGCCGCGGGACTCTTCGTTGGTCAGCACGCTGGCGCGGCGGACGGCCGAGAGAAGCACATCGCGGTCGAAGGTGATCTTCTTGTCCTGGTCGCGGGGGATGACGTCTTCGTAGGGGGGGAAGGTGCCCTCGACGAGGTTGCTGACCAGCACGGCTCGGTTGGGGTCTTTGTCGGAGCCGAACGAGAAGAGCACCTGGTTGTCGGTGACGGCGACGTGCACGGGCTCTTCGGCATCGCGGACGAGCTTCTGGAATTGCGAGAGCGCCTTGGTCGGGATGATGCAGGACATGGGCTTGGCGTCTTTGTCTGCCGTGCCGGAAACGGCGCAGCGGCAGAGGGCCAGGCGGCGGCCGTCGGTCGCGACCATCTCGAGCTTCTTGCCGTCGCGCTTCATGAGGACGCCGTTGATGGCGTAGCGGGAGTTTTCGCGGGCGGTGGCGAAGAGGGTGCGGGCGACGATGGCATCGAGGACGCCGGCCTGCTGGGTGAAGACGGCGCGGGCCTTGGGGGCGCCGGTGCCGCCCTGGACCACGGCCTGGAAGTCGGGGATGGGCGGGAAGTCGGCGGCGGGGAAGCCAAAGACCTTGAAGTGAGCATCCGCGCCGCGGATGTGGCAGGTGTCCTGCGTCATCTCGATGGTGAGCGTGGGCTCGTTGTCCTCGGCGGAGACGATCTGGCGGAGCTTGTCGGCGGGTATGAGGGCGTCGCCGGGCTCCTGCACGTCCACCTGGGAGAGCTTGAGCTTGAGCGCGATCTCGGCATCGGTGGCGCAGAGGGTGAGCTCGCCGACGCCGGCGGTCTTGGTGGCGGTGAGCTTCACGCAGGTGAGCTGGACCCGCGGGCTGCGGGCGGCCACGGCGCCCGACACGGTGTTGATGGCGTCGAGAAGGGCGGAGCGATCGCAGATGACTTTCATGGAGCGGTCCTGGGAGCGGTCTTGGGAAACAAGGGGGGCCGTGCCGGGAGGAGAGTGTATCGCGGGCGGGACGGCGCGGCGGGAAGGGCGGGGAGCGGTGCAGGGGAGTGGTCAGCGGGCGGCGGGGATTTCGAAAGTCGGAAGCAGGGGGCTGGTTTTCGACAGTCGAGGTTGAGTCAGTGGGCGGAGGGGGGATTGGGGCCTGAATCTCTGGCATGGTTCTTGCCCCAGATCTTGCCACAAGACGGCCCGGAGTTGCTACGCTACCCACGCTCCTCACTGAGCGAGCCCGGGACCGGGCCGGATGGTGTGCCTGCGCACGTCAACCGAATCGGTGCCGCGTCTGTTTGGTATTCAGTCAGAAGGATGCCTCGCGAGCGCCCAGGGAATGCATCTGCTTCCTGCCGCGGCGGGGCTCATTGAAGATGGTGGCGCGGGGTCGTGCCCGTGCCGCCGGAAAGGGACTCCCGCATGTCATTTGAAGCCGCCGTCCACGCCCAGGCGATCGAGCTTGACCGACTTTCACTGGAGATGACCGCCGCGGCGGGGAGTGGACACCCGACGACGGCCTTGAGCCTCGGGCACATCGTGACGGTGCTGATGTTCCACTCGATGCGCTGGAGCCCGGATCACCCGGGGTACCCGACGAGCGACCGGCTGGTGCTGTCGGAGGGTCACGCGGTTCCGATCGTGTACGCGGCGTGCGCGAAGCTTGGCGTGATGGTCGGCAAGGACCCCGACAACCGCAAGCGTCTGACGACGGACGATCTGAAGAAGCTGCGTGACGCGTCGAGCGTGCTGGACGGGCATCCGAACCCGATGGAGGGGTTCCCGTTCTTTGACGCGGCGACGGGCGCGCTGGGGCAGGGGTTGTCGGTTGCCGCGGGCCTGGGGAACGCGGCCCGCCTGGACGAGACGGAGCGTCGGATCTACTGCATCATCGGTGACGGGGAATCGCGCGAGGGCCAGATCTGGGAGGCGCTCGACTACATCGTCGACCAGAAGCTGACGAACGTGCTCCCGATCTTCAACTGCAACGAGTACGGGCAGGCGGACCGGGTGAGCGCGCAGCAGTCGGCGGATGCGCTGACGGCGAAGCTGACGGCGTTCGGGTACGACGTGAAGGTGGTCGACGGCCACGCGCCGAACCAGATCAAGAACGCGGTCGACATGTTCGGGACCAACGCGGCCAAGGGCGGCAAGCCGATGGCGGTTGTGGCCAAGACGGTGAAGGGGTGGGGCGCGCCGTCGATCCAGGGCAACGGGTGGCACGGCAAGCCGCCGACGGGCGATGCCCTCAAGAAGGCTCTGGCGGAGCTCGACGAGAAGCGGATCGAGCTGACCAGCGCGCTGGCGAGCAGCGACCAGTTCACGATTCAGCCCCCGGCCGAGAGCGACCGGCCCGAGCCCCGGAACGTGGAGCTCGAGAGCCTGAGCGTGGTGATGAAGAAGTGGGACATGCAGTCGCTGCTGCACGCGGGCAACCTGGCGACGCGCCGGGCGTACGGGATCGCGCTGCGGGCGCTCGGGCACGCCAACGACCGCGTGGTGGTGCTCGATGCCGACGTGTCCAACTCGACGTTCGCCGAGACGTTCCGCAAGGACCCGGCCCTGGCGTCGCGATTCTTTGAGTGCAAGATCGGCGAGCAGAACATGGTCTCGGTCGCCGCCGGCATGGCCGCGGCCGGAAAGGTGCCGTTTGTCTCGACGTTCGCCAAGTTCGTGACGCGTGCGTACGACCAGATCGAGATGGCGATCAACTCGGGCGCGAACATCAAGATCGTGGGGAGCCACGCGGGGATCACGCTGGCCAGCGACGGGCCCAGCCAGATGGGCCTGCCGGACGTGGCGTGGTTCCGCTCGTTCACGACGATCAAGGACCACCGCGGCAACCCGGGGTGCTACGTGCTCCAGCCGGCGGACGCGTACGCGGCGTACGCGCTGACCAACGTGATGGCCGAGTACGAGGGCGCCTGCTACATGCGGACGCTGCGCCCCGAGACGGAGTTCATCTACTCCGACGACGTGGTGTTCAACCTGGGCGGGTTCGAGGTGCTGCAGGAAGGTCGCGACCTGGTGCTCTGTGCCGCGGGGTACATGGTGCACGAGGCCAACAAGGCGATGGAGCTGCTCGACAAGGCGGGGATCTCGGCGACGCTGGTCGACCTGTACTCGCTGCCGTTTGATGCGCCGGCGCTGCTCGACATCATCGGGGCCAACAACGGCTACGTGATGACGCTCGAGGACAACTACGGCGGCGGCATCGGCTCGGCGGTGTCGGACGCGCTGACCGAGAGCGGGGACGCGTTCAAGTGCACGCAGGTGCACGTGAAGCGGATCCCCAAGAGCGCCAAGACGCCCGAAGAGCTCCTGAGCATGTGCGGCATCGCGGCCAAGGACATCGTGAAGAAGGCGATGGAGCTGCTGCAGGTGGCGTGAGGATCGGCCGTAGGCGCCACCCGACCGGGGTGGTAGACTGGGATCATGTCTACGGACGCCGCGCCACCGAGCGAAAACCCGCTGGCGGACGGGTCCGCGCGCGGCTGGAACCGGCTCATCGAGTCGGTCGGGCCGGCGTCGTTGCTCATCGTCATCGAGTCGCGAATGGGCGCCGGGCTGCGGGGCAGGACATCGCCTGACGATGTGCTCCAGGACGTGCTGATGGAGGCGTGGTCGTCACGCACGACGTTCGAATGGCGGGGCGTGCAGGCGTTCCGGTCGTGGTTGCTCACCCTGATCGACCGGCGACTGGCCGATGCGGCGGACTACTTCGCGGCGCGCAAGCGCGGCGGCGCGGGGATCGGCGTGCCGACGGGCGGCGTGCCCGACGGCGCCGGCGCGCACACCGCGGTCGAGGGCGTGGTGACGACGACGCCCAGCCGTCTGGCGATGTACCGCGAGCAGGCGTCGGTGATGAACGCGGCGCTGGCCCAGGTGCCCGAGGATTGCCGCGAGGTGGTGCGGCTGCGCCTGTTCGATGAGCTTCAGTCCGGCGAAATCGCCGCGCGGCTCGACCTTGGCGAGTCGGCGGTTCGTCACCGCTTCCGGCGGGGCGTCGAGGTGTACAGAAAAGCATTGGAACGGTTCTTTTCCAGCCGCGCTCCGGGCGCGGATTCCGCTCCTGTTCAGGTCTGACGCTTCACCCGCGTGCGGTGCGTTCTGAAGTGGTGGGCGGCCGGGGCGTGCCGGCGCGGTCCGGTGCTGACGAGGGGCGTGCTGGCGTGTCGAACGACGCCGACGAGAGTTTTCTGGACGATGTGCTGGATCGCGCGGTGGCGATGATTCAGCGCGGCGTGGGCGTGGATGCCGAGGCCATCGGGGCGGAGCGGCCGCACCTGGTGGAGCGTGTGCGCGACCAGGTCCGGCTGGCCGAGTGCGCCACGCCACGTCCCCGGGCCGATGTGCCGTCGATCGACGGGTACACGATCGTCGCCGAGGCGGGCCGGGGCGGTATGGGCGTCGTGTACCTGGCCCGTCAGGAGCGGTTGGGTGGACGGGCGGTGGCGCTCAAGGTCCTATCGGGCTCGTCGTCGCTCTCGCCTGCCGCGCGGCGGAGATTCAAGCAGGAGAGCGAGGCGGTCGCGCGCCTCCGGCACGCCCACATCGTCGCGGTTCACGACGTGGCGCCCGCGTCCGGACCACCGGCGTACGCGATGGAGTGGGTGGAGGGTCGCTCGCTCGCGGCGGTGATCGAGCGTGCGCGTAGCGGTCAGCACGGCTCGTCCGTCGGGGCCGGCGCGAATCCGATGGACGTCGTGCGCGGGTTTGTCGCGGGCCAACCGGATCAGGAGCACGCGCGTGGGCCTGAGGGGGCGCTGGCCGCGGAGACGTACACGGTGTTCGTGTGCCGCGTGGGCGTGGCGATCGCGCGGGCGCTGGAGGCCGTGCACCGCGCCGGGCTGCTGCACCGGGACGTGAAGCCGTCGAACATCCTGATCCGGCGCGACGGGGTGCCGCTGCTCACGGATTTCGGCCTGGCGCGAGATCAGGACGCGACGCTGGTGACCCAGGCGGGGCAGTTCCTGGGAACGCCGGCGTACGCGCCGCCGGAGCAGTTGCGGGGCGAGGGAGAAGCTGTCGATCCGCGGAGCGACGTCTACTCGCTGGGGGCCACGCTGTACCACGCCCTGGCGCTGCGCGTGCCGTTCGACGGCTCGACCACCGGGGCCATCCTGAGGCAGATCGAGTCGGGGAGGCTGGCGCCGCTGCGCGCGGTCGATGCGCGGCTGCCGCGTGACCTTGAAACCATCGTCGGGAAGGCGATGGAGCCGGAGCCGTCGCGCCGGTACGAGACGGCGGATGAACTCGCCGAGGACCTTGAGCGCGTGCTGAGCCTGCGGCCGATCCGGGCGCGGCGCGCGGGGTTGCTGCGCCGGGGGGTGCTGCGGGTGCGGCGGAACCGCGTCGCGCTGCTCGGTGTGGTGGTGGGGGGAACGGCGGGCGCGGGCGCGGCGATCCTGCTGGCGGTCTGGCTGTTCGTGCTGCCCCCGTTGAGCGATCGAGAAGTGGAGCGGGCGCGGCTCGCGCTGGTCGGGCCGGAGTACTCGACCTGGTCGGTGCCCAAGGGAGGGGGACGCACGGATTCGGTGCAGGTGAACACGGGGGCGGTGGCGCAGGCGCTGCGGCACTACCAGAGGGCGCGCGCGCTGGGCGGACGGGATCCCACGATCATCCTGGAGGAGCAGACCCTCAGGCTGGCGCTGGCCCTGGGAGAGAGCGCTGCGGGGCCCGAGATTGAGACGTCCGTTGGCCTGAAGCTGGCCACGGAGTACGTCGCTCGATGGCGATCGGGCCCGCCGGTGTTCACCGAGGCAGAACTCGCGAAGGCCGATGCCCTGGAGCTTCGGGCGCTGGGGCTGATCGCCATGGTTTGCCGTGATTTCCAGGCTTCGGTCGAGGCGTGGTCGCGCCTGGACCCGCTGGCGCCAGATCCCCTGGTGGAGGCGTCGCTGGGGGAGCTTTACCTGACCAGCGAGCAGCCCGCCCTCGCGTACCCGCACCTGGTCAGCGCTTCTCGCGGCTTCCCGGACCAGGGGTGGATTGTGGTGAGTGCCGCGGACGCCGCGGTGCGGCTGGGGCTGCTCAACCAGGCAAGTGTTCTCCTCGAGCGGGCTTCGGGGATGGAGAACCTCGACGGCAGCGACTCGCTTCGACGAGTGCGCGCCATGCTCAGCTCGTCGCTTGGGCACGATGCGGATGCCGTGCGCGACTTTGAGGTGCTTCGCCAGAGCCGGCGCGTGCCCGCGGCGCGGCTGGCGTATGCGAACCACCTGCGCGAGCGCGGGAGGTATCTCGACTCGCTCCAGGTGATCTCCGAGGCGTTCACCATGAATCCTTCGCCGAAGTACTTTCGCCACTTTGCCGCGGCGCTGCTGGACTGGTGGCGCACGCGGTCGGCGTCCGAGCGCTGCCGCTCGCTGCGGCTGCTCCTGTGCGGAGAGGCGTGGCACCGGCACATGGCGGTTCTTGCGGTGGTGCAGGGGTACAACGTGCGTGCAATCGACTCGACCCCGGCCGCGGCGGGGGCCCGCCCCCGGCGGCGTTCGGCGCTCGACGGCACGCTGCCCCCGCCTCCGGCGTGGGACAACCTCAGGCTGGTGCCGGTGGCCCGGGAGCTGCTGGACAGCAGCACTCGGCGATGACGGAAGGTTGGGTTGGTGCGAGGCCGCGGCGCCCGCAGGATTTCCTCCCGACCCGCGGCGCATTTACAAGCGGATTCCGCTTCTCTGATGGACGCGCTCCACCGCGCTCAAAGTCTTGGCGCGTCCACGAAGGGAGCGAGTGATGGTGCGCCCGAGGTCCGTTGTTTGTCACTCAACCGCGGCCCCGCTGGCCCTCCTGCTGGAGTGTGGGCAATGCGCGAGGCGTTGAACTCCGTGAGGCGCTGGGCGGAAGCGGGGACGGCGGACATGTACGGCTGGGATCGAGGCACGCGAGCGCACATCGTGCCGGGAGGCGAGGGCGTTGGCGGTATTGGGCGGTCCACGCAACAAGCGGCGAGAGACATTTTCCCCGTATGAAGGTGGAGTTGCCTTAAGGGTCAATTCAGAAGGGAGCGTATTTCATGCGGCACAATGTTCCAGCAGCGCAACGATCGGGGCGTGCGGCGGATTCATCGAGGCGAACACGCCGCGTGGGCACCGGCGCGTTGCTCGCATCCATGCTCGGCGCGGGTATTGCGCAACCCACTCTGGCGTTCGGGCCTCCAGAGCCTGCGGCTGAATGGGACTTTGAAGGAACAGGCTCCACGCTTCTGGACACCGGCGTTGTAGGCAGCCCGCTGGACATGGCGAGCGTGGGGGGGCTGAGCCGTTCAGTAGAGACGCCGGTGAGCGGCCTTGGTCTTGTATTCGGTGGCAGGTCACTCGTGTTCACAGACTTTCCGACGTACTCCTATGTCAGCCCCGGGGCCAATACAAAGCTCGAGTCCAGCACCGTGACGATGGAGGCATGGTTCAAGCCCGCAACCCTGGGAGGCTCGGGCCAGTTGCTTCTGACCTACTACCCCCGAGGCGCCGCGAACAACGGACGCGGGTATGCCCTATCGATCAGCCCCGATGGGCGCGTGGCTTGCTCGTGGGGGAACGGAACCGGCCTCTTCGTGACCGCTATCGCTCCGTCGGCAAATGCAATCGTCGCCGGCACCTGGAGTCATCTGGCGGCGAGCTTCGAGCCGGGGACGATCCGGCTCTTTGTGAACGGCGTTCAAGTGTCTCACCTGGCCACGACGGGCTCGATTGTATTCTCCGATTTCATCGGACTCGGTCCCAATCCAAAGACCATGTATCTGGGGACCGGGCACAATGCCAATGACACGCCGCCGACGCATGTGCCGGACCTGTACGGAGCCTACGCGGTTCACGCCGGGAGCTTGTTGGACCGCGTTCGCGTTCACAGGATCGCAATGCGCGGCGTATCCGAGGACGGAAGTGTCGCTTCCCAACTCGACTTCTGGTCGTGCGCACCGATCGTGAGATCACAGCCCGTGTCGTTCCTCACGTGTCCTGCGATGGCCGTGAACACTGGCGTGACGGTAACGGGCACGGGTCCCTTCACCTACCAGTGGCAAATTGAGGATGCGGGCGCCCCCGGCACATGGCTGAACATCATCGATGGCATCAACTCGCCGTCTGGATGGCAGTTCTCCGCGTCCGGCGCCCTGACTTCAACGCTTCAGACCAACGCGTTTCTTCCTTCGTCCCACGTGGCTCAGCTTCGCTGTGTCATATCCAACGCCTGCGGCAGCGTCACCAGCGATGCCGCGACGCTCACGGTCTGCGTCGCCGACTACGACTGCAACACCTTTGTCAACGGCGACGACTTCGACCAATTCGTCGATGCCTTCGTGCTCGGCCTGCCGAGCGCGGACATCAATCACGACACTTTCGTCAGTGGTGATGACTTTGACTACTTCGTCGAGCACTTTGAGGCCGGGTGTTGAGGAAGAAGGCACAGAGGCACGAAGGCACGGAGTGAAAGCGATAGCCGCGACGGCCGAACATGGCTGCCGCGGCTTTTTCGTGTTCAGAGGCGATCGTCGTGGGCGCGGGGTGTGTAAGCCGGGTTTTCGGGCTTGGAACCGGCGTCGCGGTCCTCCCAACAACGGAGCGAAGCCCCATTGCAGGCTGGGAGTCCGCCCATGCTCCAGAACTTTGCCGTCGCCTGGTCCCTTGCCACATTCCCCGTCCGCGCGCTCTTCAAGGGCTATCGAGCCCTGGCGTGGGCGTTTGATGCGCCCGCGGGGCCTGAAAGGCCCCGCCCCGGGGTTGGGGTCGGGCTTGGCGCCGGTGCTGATGGAAAGCCGGGTGACGGTACTCGGATCGAAGAAGTCGAAATGCTGCCCGCCAGTGCCCGCGAGCGGCTGCTGAAGCGTGGGTTCGTGTCTTCGACGCTGCTGTGGGCGCCCGCGGCGTACGCAGCGGCGGCGGCGAACCGGGCGCACTGGGTGAGCGAGCCCGGGGCGTGGATGGGGTTTGCGTGGGCGGCGATGGCGATCTGGGTGGTGAGCGTGCTGGCGATCCGGCGGGCGGGGACAAAGCAGGCCGCGGCACGGGCGGCGTCGCCGCTGGCGCGGGCGCGACGGGCGGTTGGCGGGTCGGTCGCTGCGGCGGTGGGGCTGCCGCGGCGGGTGGTGGAGGGTGTGCGTGCCGCGCCCGCGCAGGCGGCGAGCGGGGTGCGCGCGGCGGTGTCGCGTGTGCGCGACCTGCCGGGTCGTGCGATGAGTGCGGCCGTGAACCAGGCCAAGGACCGGCTCTCGCGCCTGGCGGGCGTGCGAGCGCCGGGGCGTGTGGAAGTTCCGATCGTGCCCGTAGCCGGCGCGGCGCCGGGCGCGGCTCGCACCATAAGTCGCGCCATCAATTGAACGGCAGGTCGACCGAGAAGGTAAAGACGCGTTCGGCATCGGTCGGCTGGCGGAGGATGGGGAAGCCGAAGTCAAAGGCCAGCGGGGCGGGGCTGAAGCCGGGGAAGTAGAGGCGGAGGCCGAAGCCGACGCTGACGCGGTACTCCTCGAAGCCGGGCGTGTAGGTCACGGTGCCGGTGTCGACGAAGCCCACCAGCGAGAGCGTGTCTTCGAAGATGGGCTGGCTGATCTCGGCGCCGGTGAAGAACATCCAGGTGCCGCCGACGGGGGTGTCGCCGGGCTGTCCGGTGTTCTCCTGGATGCCGATGGGAGAGACGGCGCGGTACTGGAAGCCGCGGAACGACTGGCCGCCGAGGTAGAAGCGTTCGTAGACGGGGACGTCGTCCTTGTTCTGCGGTATGTAGCCGACCTTGGTCTTCCAGCTCACGACGGTCTTGCGTCCGAGGAAGTCCTCGTGGACGGGGACGAAGATGCGGTGTTCGGCGGAGAGGATGGTGAAGTGGAAGTCGCCGCCCAAGGCGCCGACCTGCTGGGCGGCGATCTCGATGTGGCGTCCGCTGGTGGGGCGGAAGGTGTCGTTGAGCGTGGAGCGGCTGAGGGTGACGCCGACGCTGGTGAGCAGATTCGTGCCGATGAAGTCGTAGACGTCCACGGGCGCGTCGGTGGCCACGTTGACCTCGTCGATGTTCTCGACGCGGAAGGGGACGAAGAGGTTCCAGCGCGAGCCGAAGGCGCGCCCGAACCCGAACCGGGTTCCGACGCGGTTCTCGTCGAAATCGTCGTAGACGGCGGAGCGGTAGAACAGCGAGACGTTGCCGCTGTAGTCGGTCTCAAAGAGCGAGGGCTCGCCGAGGGAGATCGAGTAGTTCTGGACCTCGTTGCCGGGGATCAGCTCGATCTTGAACTTCTGGCCGGCGCCGCGGAAGGCGCGGCCGCTGAAGAACTCGTCGACCGAGTCGGGCGTGTCGGTGACGTCGAAGTTGTCCTGCTCGAGGGAGAGCCGGCCCGTGACGCCCAGGTCGGAACTGACGGCGGCGCCGATCTGGAAGCGGCCGGTGTTGGTTTCCTTGAGGTCGACGAGGAGGTCGCGGTACTCGCGGTCGACCAGGTCGGGGTCCTGGTAGGTGAAGCGGGTGCTGCCGGGCTCGAAGAGGCGGGTTGCCGCGAGGCGCTTGCGCGACTCTTCGAGGTCCGCGGAGTTGGCGGGGCGTTCGGGCTTGGCCTGAATGACGCGGCGGGGCACGCGGTCGCGGGTGATCTGGTTGCCGTGGATGATGACCTCGCCGGTCTTGAACTGCGCGCCCTCGCGGATCTCGACGAGGAGGTCGACGCGGGGCTCCTGGGTGTCGCGGAGCTCGGCGGGGATGACGCGGGCGTCGATGTAGCCCATCTGCCCGTAGGCGGAGCGGACCGAGTCGAGGCTCTTGCGGACCAGGTTCTGGCTGTACACGTCGCCGGGCTTGATCTTCATGAGGCCGACGATCTGCTCGGTCGAGTAGATGCCCATGGCGTAGGGAACGTACTCGTCGAGGCCGCGGGTCAGGATGGAGTCGCCCGGCTTGGAGTTGGCGCGGGCCTCGTCCATCGTCTTGTAAATGCCGCGGGTGTTCTGCGGGTAGTAGAGCGTGACGCTGCGGAGGGTGTAGAGGCGTCCTTCCTCGACCTGGAAGGTGACGATCGCTTCCTTGCCGTTGAGGGAGGGGCGGTAGGTGCGGCCCACTCGGACGTCGAGGTAGCCGCGGTCCTTGTAGAAATCGATGAGCGTCGAGACGTCGAGGTCAAGGACATCGTCGTCGAGGGCGCCCTTGTCGAGCAGGCTCGCTTCCTTGGTCTTGAGCTGCGTGCGCAGCTCGCGGGCCGAGAAGCTGTGGTTGCCCTCGAAGCGGATGTCGGTGACCTTGAGGCGCTCGCCCTCGCGAACCTGGAAGAGGACGATGCCCGAGTCCTCGAGGGGCTTCTCGTCGACCGTCACCTGGGCGAGGTAGTAGCCCTTCTCGCGGTAGAGGTTCTCGATGCGGCGGCAGGCGCGGTCGAGCTGGTAGCGGTCGATGCTGGTGCCCTTGAGGATGTCGACTTCCTTGGCGATGTCCTGGTCGGTGAGCTTGCGGTTGCCGACCGACTGGACGTCGCGGACGATGGGCTGGGTGACCAGCGTGTAGATAAGGATCACCGAGCCGTCGTCGAGGAGCTGCACGCGGTTGTCGACCTGGCGGAAGCGGCTGATGCGCGTGAGGCGCCAGACATCCTCGGTGACGGTCTGCTGGCGGTAGGGCGTGCCGGCAATGGCGCGGAGCTGGTTCATGACCAGGCCGCTGGTGGCTTCGTCGACCGGCTCGTACGTCTGGGGGTCGGCCTTGTCCTTGCGGGGGACGGGGCGCTGCAGAACGATCTTGCGGATGGGGCGCCCTTCGAAGGCCTGCAGTTCATCGGGCGGTGCGGTCTGGGGTGCCTTGTCTTTGTCCTGGGCCGCCGCGGGGGGCTGGGGGATCGGCGCTTCGCCGGGCTTCACGGGCTGCGCCAGCGCCGCCCCGCCGAGGCAGGCCGCACACACGGCGCCGAGCACACTCCACCATTGAAAGGACCGACTGCTCACAGGGTGGGGACGATACCCGTCCCGGGCGGGGATCACAAACCGCGGCGCGTGCTCGTTTTGTGATTGGGCACGGGCGGACGGCGGGCGGGGCGCGGCAGGGATCGGGACGAACTGTGGACAACTCGCGGGGCTTGCACCCCTAGGGCGACCTCCCTACCGTGTGCCCCGCCGAGGCAGGATGCCGCGGCGCTTGTGTTTGAGCATCCGTCGCGCGCGACCGTCGGTCGGCGGGGGGGTTCATGGAAGGTGTTGTTCGCACGGCCCGCCGGGCCGCGATGTTCTTCGTCGCGTTCGCTTCGACCGGGTTCGGGCTGCTGATGATCTGGATCTTGGTGCGTCCTGGCGTGATCGCCCGCGTGGCGACCGTCGAGATGATGGTCGTGCTGGGGCTGTTCCTCCTGCCGGTGGCGACGCTGGCGGCCTGGTTCATGGATCACCGGGCGATCGCGGAGCAGCCGGCGGAGGAATCTGAAGAGGCGCGAGATGGCGCTGCCGCAGCGCACGGCGAGGGGTTGCTCGACGCCATCGAAGTGACGGCGCGGGTGCCGGGACGTCACGCGCAGGCCGGGCGCGATGAGGGCTCGCCGCGCCATGCCGCGGCAACGCGGCGGCACCGCAGGCCGCTCGGGGCGGGCGAACGGGTGTGAACGGTGCGGCCGGAACCGCCGCGGCCTGCGTCGGCTTGGCTGCGCTGTGTGGTCGCTTGAAGTCGCTCGTTCGATAGTGCTGCTGCCCGCGAGTCGGCGCCGATGGAGAGAGTCTGGCACTTCGGCGGGCCAGCCGCGGAATCTCTTTCCACGTTCGATGGCGATCCCGGCAACTCTGTGCCATGCTTATCGGTACCGCTGGTGGATGCGGGGAGGAATCATGCGATCTACACGAATCACGGTCGGGCTTTTATTTGTTTCTGCCGCGTTCCTTGCGCTTGGAGTGCCCGGCGCGGCCTGCCGCGCCGACATCCCGCCCGACTACGACTTTCAGTGGGCGAACATTGGGGACGTGAATAACCCCGCGTATCCGGGCGGTCCGCCCTTCAACGGTAACGCTGGACGTGGCTCGGTTTCCTATTCCTACCGGATATCCAAACTTGAGGTCACCACCGGGCAGTGGGCGGATTTCCTGAATATGGCGCTGCGCTCGGGCGTGGACCTGAACATCCAGCAACTCCGCCCGGCGTTCTGGGGCGCGAGCCAGTCGGGGGGACAGTACGTGGTGAGCGACCCCATGCGCCCCGTGATCGGGCTGAACTGGCGGGCGGGGGCGTACTACTGCAACTGGCTGAACAACGGCAAGGCCGAGGGCTGGGCCAACGCGCTGTCGGGGGCCTACGACGCCTCAACGTTCGGTACGCTCGCCGACGGAACGTACACGGACCAGGTGACCCATTCCGCCGGGGCCAGGTTCTGGATTCCGACGATGGACGAATGGCTGAAGGCGGCGCATTACGACCCAAGTCGCAACGGGCCGGGGCAAGGGGGGTGGTGGAGCTACCCGTACCGCTCCGAATTGCCGCCGGTGCCGGGCGCGCCCGGCGAGGGGCAGACCACTGCGGGCTGGGACCCACCGAACTCTGCAGAACTGCTCGTGCCGTTGGGAGCTTATGCGAGCCAGACCTCGGCGTACGGGCTGTGGGATTTGTCCGGTGGATCGAGGGAATGGTTGGAGGAGCCAGCGGGGGCAAGGAACGGGAGATTTCAGTACCGGCGTGCGGACGGGGCGTTCGCGGGTGAACTCTCGATTGGCTTTGATCACGTTCAGTCGACAGACGGAGAAATCCCAGGAACAATTGGCGGTTACTATGGATTCCGCATCGCCGGCGTAGTGCCTTCGGTGCCTACCAGCCTCGCGTTGGGCGCGGGTCTTGCACATTTTTTGCGACGACAAAGGAGAGGGCATGATCAGGCTTGACATGCTTTGCGGAGTCGACGGAGCTGCCGGGGCCTGATTCGAGGTTCGGTGCGGCACCCCCTTACTCTTTGGCGTGCCTCTGACTTTTCGTCCGCGTCATCGTCTCGCGCACGCGCGGCAGTTCGCGGCGGTGTACGCGCGCCGCTGCCGCGCGGCGCGGGGGCCGCTGGTGGTGTTCGCGGCAAAGAATGAACTGGCGCACCCGCGCCTGGGGCTGGCGGTGGGGCGGCGGGTGGGCGGGGCAGTGGTGCGGAACCGGTTCAAGCGGCTGATCCGCGAGTCGTTCCGGATGATCCAGCACGAGTTTCCGATGGTGGGGGAGACAAGCGTCGACCTGGTGGTGACGGTGCACCCGCACGAGCCGCTCGAGCAGCGGGAGTATCAGCGGCTGCTGGGCGAGCTTGTGGCGATGCTGGTGCCAAGACTGGTGCGCGGAGAGAAGAGCAAGGAATCATGATGATCACTCTTTGTCCGGACCTTGCGGGGGATCGGCGCGGCGGACGGAGTGTTGCACGGGCGAGTGAAGGGCGCGAATTCGCGGGCGGCGTGTGGGTTCGTCAGCCTGCCCCGCCGGACCCCTCTCTTTGAAAGGCGAGATGAGGTAGGTGACAGAGAGTAGAAGACCAACCCACCCCCCTGACCCCCCTCCGTCTGGGAGGGGGGAGCATGGACCGAAGAGCGGTGCGCGGGGGTCGCAACTTTCGTTGGCGTGGCGCGTGCTGGCGTGGCCGTTGATCCTGCTGGTACGGGTGTACCAGGTGACGCTGTCGCCGTGGCTGGGGCGGCAGTGCCGGTACGAGCCGACGTGCTCGCACTACGCGATCGAGGCGCTGCGGGAGTGGGGGCCGGTGCGCGGCTCGTGGATGGCGGCGCGGCGGATCCTGCGGTGTCACCCGTTCGTGCGGGGCGGGTACGACCCGGTGCCGCCGCGGGAATGATGGTGGTTTCACCGCGGTTCTGAGGGCGTGGCGCGGGTTGGGCGGGAACCGATCGCCGGGGAGCGGTTCCTACCATCGCGCATGGCACGCGGAAACGAAACAAATCAGGGTTCGGCGGGTTGGGGTGACGGAGCCAAGGAGTCGGCGGCGGCCAAGTCGCCGGAGTTTTGGCAGGGGGCAAACAAGCCCAAGGCGCCCGCGAAGCCGCCCATGAAGCGATGGAAGAAGGTGGTGCTGTTCGGGGGCGGCGGGCTGCTGCTGATCGTGGTGGTGCTGGTGGCCGCGGCGCCGAGCATCGCGGGGTCGATGGCGCCGGGGATTATTTCTTCGGCGGCCTCGGAGCAGATCAAGGGGCCGGTCAACGTCTCGAACGCGAGCTTCTCGTGGACGGGGATGCAGAAGATCGGACCGATCACGATCCTGGACCCGACCAAGCCGGCCGGGAGCAACGTGGTCGCGACGGTCAGCATCGAGATCGATCGCGGGCTGATGGGCCTGGCGTCGGCGATGGGCAGCGCGCCCGATGTGGGCGAGATCAAGGTGTCGGGGAGCGCCAAGATCGTGCGCTATTCCGACGGGACGACGAACCTGGACCGCGCGCTCGAGCCGGTGCACCCGGCGCCCAAGGACAAGCCCGCCGGGGGCGGAGGATCGAAGGAGCCGGCGCGCCTGGCGCGGGGCACGAAGGCGTCGGTGCTGATCGACGCGATTGATGTGTCGTACACCGACGAGACCTCGCCGCAGTCGGGCGCGGCGATCAAGGGGCTCAAGGGCGAGGCGACGATCGGGCCCGACGGCGCGGGGACTTCGGCGCGGGTAAAGCTGGCGGGTAAGGCCTCGGGCGGCGCGGCAGGGGCCGAAGGGACGATCAAGGTCGACATCAAGGCCGAGCAGATCGCCGATGGCGACGGTGTAGTGCGCCCGGAGAAGGCCAAGCTGGACGCGACGATCGACGTCGGGCAGCTGCCGACGCAGCTCGTGGACTCCTTGGCGGGGATGGGCGGGAAGCTGGTGGCGGGGCTGGGGCCGACGCTGGGTGTGAACATCGGGGCCAAGGGCACGATGAAGAGCGCGCAGGCGACGATCAAGGTGGTGAGCGACGGCGCAACGGTGGACGGCGAGCTGGCGATGGCCGACTCGGTGCTGACGACGAGCGCGCCGATCGTGGCCAAGGTCACTGGCGCGGCGGTGAAGGGCCTGTCGGATATCGACGCGTCGCTGGCCAAGTCGGGGTCGACGAAGCTGATCAAGGCGCCGGACGTGACGGTCACGGTGGACAAGGTGCGGGTGAAGCTGCCGGCATCGGGCGCGAAGTTCGACCTGGCGGGGACTGCCGCGAGCGTTTCGCTGAAGACGACGGAGATGGGCGGGACGATCAAGCTGCAGGAGTCGGGCGCACCGAGCGAGTTCAAGGTGTCGCCGATCGAGGCGACGCTGGCGACCGAGGACCTGGCGGGCGCGGTGAAGCTCGCGGCTTCGGGGAACGCGACGATCGGCGGTCAGCCGGCGGGAACGCTGAGCGCGGACGTGGCGGCGAGCAATCTGCTGGGCAAGGGCGGGGGGGGCGGGACGCCGTCGGTGCAGGGGACGGTGAAGCTCAAGGGCGTGGCGACGCCGATCGCGCAGCCGTTTGTTGCCGCGGCGGGGCTGGACCTGGCGCGCGACATCGGGCCGACGCTTGATGCGGAGGTGAAGATCGCAACGGCATCGAGCGGCGTCGGGGCCGGGAGCGTGCCGCCGGTGACGGCGGACCTGTTGATCGCAAGCGCGAAGCTGAACGCCAAGGGCGGGTTTGAACTGAAGGACTCGGCGCTCCGGAGCGCGGGCGGGCCGTTCACGCTCAGCGCGGACTCGGTGGGCGGGCTGGTGGCGCGGTTCATCGATCCCAAGGCCGGGTACACCGTGGCGCCGGGGGGCAAGCTGACGGTGGCGGTGTCGGATGTGAACGTGCCGTTCAAGGACGGCGACCTGGGCAAAGCGCAGCTCGACAAGGCGGGGATGAAGGCGCAGCTGGGCGTTCAGGGGATGTCGGTCACTCCGTCCCGCGCCGGCGCGGCAGGCAATCTGGAAGTGTCCACGTTCGCGCTGGGGATCGTCGCGGCGCCCGGGGCGGCGCCCAAGATCGACCTGAACGGCGCGATGGCGTACGCGAGCAAGCCGTTCACGCTGGCGGGCGCGATGGAAGTGCCGGGGCTGTACTCGTTCAAGGCCGACGGTACGCCGATGGTCACGCCGGTCGGAGCGCGGCCCAACGGCACGATCGAACTGAAGAACGTGCCGACGGGTGTGGCGAGTTTGTTTGCGATGGCGGAGGGCGAGGGAGCGGGGCGGTTCGCGATGCTTGAGAACGCGCGCGTGAGTGAACGAATGGAGGATGGCTCGGTAGTGGTGGCGTACGGAATAGAAGAAGTAGATGGGGTAGAGGCAGGTGGGACACCTGCCCCACTAGCTCAGGTAGTTGGATGGGAAGCACGCCGAGCTTCCGGCCCGTTTGCTGCGGAGACGTTGCGCTCTGAGCAGGCCGAGAAGCGGTTGCCGCCGCCGCCGGCGCAGTCGCCTGCCGCGACTCCTGCTTCACCGGCCAAGCCGCCCGCGCCCACGCCGGAGACCCCGAGCGGTCCTTCGCTCGACATGGGGCGATTCCTGAGCGATGCGATCGGGCCGACGGTGGATGTGAAGCTGGTGTCGGGCGCGGCCAAGGGCGCCGAGGGTGTGGACCTTGGGCTGTCGGTCAAGGCCGAGCGGCTGGTGGCCGAGGTGCAGACGGGCCTGTCGGACAAGGCGGTGGACATCAAGCGCGTCGGGGTTGATGCGACGGTGGCGCCGAGCGCGCTGGACACGGTGCTGGCGACGTACGCGCCGAATCTCACGCCGCGGCCGCAACTGGCGGGGACTTCGAAGCTGACGGTGGGCGTTGAGCCGGTGAGCATCCCGGTCGGTCGCGACAAGGACGGCGCCTCGCGTTTGGACCTGGGGCGGGCGGGGATCGCAACGGTCAAGGTTTCCCTGCCGCAGCAGACGCTGCTGCAGAAGATGGTGCTGAAGAACGCGGACGGCACGACGACGGACCTGGGCCAGCTCGGAGTTGAAGGTCTGGACCTTGTGGCCAAGGTGCCGCTGGCGCTGGCGGACCCCAAGAGCGCGGGAGCGCAGCGGTTTGATGTGACGCTGTCGGGCCGGGCGCTCGACGGGCCGGGCTCGGCGATGCTGAAGATCGCGGGGACGGCGTCGGGCGAAGTGGCGTCGGGCGCGGTGCGGACGGCGGACGCGAGCTTCAAGGTGACGGATGTGCGCGTGGCGTCGATCGACCGGCTGGCGGGCAAGCCGGGGCTGGTGTCGGGGGCGATCGGCGATTCGGCGGCGGTGAACCTGGACGCGAAGGTGCGGCCGGCGACCGGAGGAACGGGGACGACGACGGACCTTGAGCTCGCGTTGCAGGCCCCGCGCGTGAAGATGACCGAGCCGCTGCGGGTGTCGAAGCTGCCCGACCGCGTGCGGAGCGACCGGCCGGTGCAGATCGCGTGGCAGGTCGAGCCGGCGTGGGCGGATCAGGTGCTGTTCGCGCCGGCGCCGGGGCAGGCCGAGACCAAGGAAGGAAGGCCGAAGCTCAAGGGCCCGGTGAACGTGACGGTGAACATCTCGAAGTTTGCGATCTCGTCGGGCGAGGGACGCGGGCCGCTGGTGGCATCGATCTTTGAGCTGGGCGCGGCGACGGCGCTGAGCGCCACCGAACTTGCGATGCCCGACGGGTCGACGATCAAGCTCGCGGGCACGAAGGTGAACGTGCAGTCGGCGCCGGGCGGGGCGATTGCGGGAGGGGCGGGGGACAAGGCGGGCGCGCAGAGCGCGGGGCTGGCGTTCGACCTGAAGGTGGACGAGATCGCGGTGACGCAGCCCAGCGGCAACCCGCCGCCGGCCAAGAGCGTGTCGCTCACGGGGACCGTCGCGGGGCTCTCGGACGCGACGGGCAACGTGTCGTCGAAGACCGCGACCGTGTCGGCCAACGGCGACCTGCCGGCGATCCCGACGGCGCTGATCGACATGCTGGCGCGCCAGAACGGGCTGCTGGTGGATGCGCTGGGGCCGATGACCTCGGCGCAGATCCGCGCGGACCACTTCGGCGCCTCGGGCGGCACGCTCGACCTGGTGGCCAAGAGCGACCGGGCGAGCGCCAGCGTGCGCGGCTCGGTGGGCGAGGGCGTGTTCGTGACCAGCGAGCCGATCAAGGCTTCACTGACGGAAATCACGGCGGCCCTGGCCAAGCGGTTCATCAAGGGCATGCCGCTGGTGGGTACGGTCGAGAAGAAGCCCACCGACGAGCCGGCGATGATCACCGCGAGCTCGATGCGGGTGCCGATGGACAACGACCTCAGGAAGCTCGACGGCGAGGTACTGATCGACCCGGGCGTGGCGCGGTTCACGTCGGGAGAGACGTTCGGGAAGATCCTGAAGGCGATCAACCAGAAGACCGAGGCCAACATCGGGCAGCGGATCGACCCGCTGAGCGTGCACATCAAGCAGGGCGTGGCGACGTACGACAAGTGGACGGTGCCGATCGGCCAGAACAAGCTCAACACGCAGGGCACCGTGGACCTGGTGAACGAGACGCTGGACGTGATCACCTACGTGCCGCTGGGGGCGCTGACGGAGGACGTCGCCGGGCTGTTCAAGGCGCAGGCCAAGCTCAAGCAGGCGCTGGGCGGGACGGGGCTGGATGAGAACCTGATGGTTCCCTTCCGCTCACGCGGCTCGTTCGGAAAGGTGAAGACCGAGCCCGACATGGAGCTGTTCGTCAAGGAATCGCTCAAGAGCGTCAAGCCCGAGGACCTGATCAAGAAGGGGATCGGCGACCTGCTGAAGCCCAAGCCCAAGCCGGAGGGGCCGAAGTAGGAGGGGAGTGGGGAATGGGCAGTGGGGAGTGGGGAAGAGGAGACTGGTAACTGATCACGGGCGATCATTGCCCATTGCCCATTGCCCACTGCCCTCCTCCCATACACTCCCGCCCATGCGCGGAGCGACCGTCGCCAAGTTGACCCGGTATGCGTGGCATTACGCCATGCTCGCGGTGCTCATCGCGCTGCTGGCGGTGTTCCTGCTGTACCCGATCCTGCTGACGGTGCGCGGCGGGGTGGCGTCGGACATCGTGCGCGGCACGGGGTGGACGACCGATCACCTGGCGCGGGTGTTCAAGGACCCGGTGCTGCGCGAGGGGCTGTGGAACTCACTGAAACTCGCGGCGTGCACGACGACGGGGACGATCCTGATCGCCCTGCCTCTGGCGGTGCTCGCGGCGGGGTACCGGTTCCCGGGGAAGGGCGCGTTCAACGCCCTGGTGCTGGTGCCGATGATCCTGCCGCCGTTCGTGGGGGCGATCGGGGTGCGGGCGATCCTGGGAAAAATGGGGGCGCTCAACGCGCTCCTGGGCACGCACACGGACGTCCTGGGCACGGCAAAGTTCTGGGGGGTGGTCGGGCTGCAATCGCTCTCGCTCTACCCGATTATTTTTCTGAACGCGACGGCCGCACTGGCGAACCTGGACCCGGCGCTCGACGAGGTGGCGGAGAACCTGGGTGCGGGGTGGTGGAGGCGATTCACGCGGATCACCTTGCCGCTGGTGCGGCCGGGGATCTTCGCGGGCGCGACGATCGTGTTCATCTGGAGCTTCACCGAGCTGGGCACGCCCCTGATGCTCGACTACTACCGCGTGACGCCGGTGCAGATCTTCTACGGGCTCAAGGAGGTCGAGGCGTCGGCGACGCCATACGCGCTCACGATCGTGATGCTCACGAGCGCGATCGGGACGTACGTGCTGGGGCGGCTGGTCTTCGGCGGCAAGGCGTACGCGATGTACTCCAAGGCCTCGCGGGCCGGGGGCGAGAAGGACCTGCTCGGATGGAAGGGGAAAGTGGCGACGGCGGCGTTCGCGCTGGTTTCGCTCGTGGCCGTCCTGCCGCACGTGGGCGTGATCCTGTTCAGCGTGACGGCGCCGGGGCAGTGGTATCAGACGGTGCTGCCCACCTCGTTCACGGGGGCGCACTACAAGGAAGCGATGACCGCCGCGGACTCGTTCGGGGCGATCGTGAACAGCCTGCGCCTGGCGAGCATCGCGATGCTGCTCGACGTGGTGCTGGGCGTGTTGATCGGGTACGTGCTGGTGCGGACGACGGTGCGCGGGCGGGGGTTGCTGGACGCTCTGTGCATGCTGCCGCTGGCCGTGCCGGGGCTGGTGATGGCGTTCGGGTTTGTCGCGATGAGCATGAACTGGCCGTTCTCGAAGGGGAGCGTGCTGGAGGGGTGGGCGTCGGTGATCGGCGCGGACCCCAACCCGATGCCGCTGCTGGTCGCGGCGTATTCGGTGAGAAGGCTGCCGTACATCGTGCGTTCGACGGTGGCGGGGCTGGAGCAGACGTCGGGAGAGCTCGAGGAGGCGGCGGTGAATCTGGGCGCCTCGCGGTTCACGGCGGTGCGGCGGGTGATCGTGCCGCTGATTGCCGCGAACCTCATCGCGGGCGGGTTGCTCGTGTTCAGCTTCTCGATGCTGGAGGTGAGCGACTCGATCATTCTGGCGCAGCAGAGCAAGGACTACCCGATTACCAAGGCGATCCTGGCGTTCACCGAGCGGCTGGGGGACGGGCAGTACATCGCCAGTGCGCTGGGGGTGTGGGGGATGGCGCTGTTGGCGGTGACGCTGGTGGGGGCGTCGGGGCTGCTCGGGAAGAAGCTGGGGTCGATATTCAGGGTGTAAATGCCCCGCGGGCGCAGGCCGGCCCAGTTGGCGAACCCGTAGCGTAAGCGCCGGGCCGCGGTTGGGCACAACCATCAACGACGGTTGGAACCGAGCCCGCTGCCCTGCCGCGGCGGTTGGAGGCCGGTGCCGGGATGGACCCGCAACGCGCTTCCGACACAATCGCGACCCGGTGCTTACGCTACGGGTTCGCCATGCCCACCTACTTCATCAGCTTCCGTAGCTACGGCACGTGGCTGCACGGATCGCAGGAGGGTTGTGTAGACGACGGCCACAACAAGCCCGGTGAGGAGTTTCTTCCACCGAATCCGATGCGGCACGATTACGCACACTCGCTACTCAAGCATGAACCGGTGATGTTGAACGACGAACGGCGTTGGGTTGTGCGCCGGACGATCGAAGAAGTGTGCGCGCACCGCGGCTGGACTCTGCTGGCAATCAACGTGCGGACCACGCATGTTCACACGGTGGTGCGAGCCGAGCACGAGCCCGAGCGGGTGATAAATGATTTCAAGGCGTGGTGTACAAGGCGGATGGTGGAGCGGGGCGTCGTCGAGAAGGGGTCGCGTGTGTGGGCCACGCACGGCAGCACGCGCTGGCTGCACGGAGAGGGACTGGCCAAGGCGATTGACTACGTGCTGAATCAGCAAGGACCGGCGCTTCCAGAACGCGAACCCGGAGCGTGAGCGACGGGCCGCGGTTGCGTGGCGTGCCAGGAACGGTCCACCCATCGTCTGGAGCATGCAAATACCGCTCTTCCATGCGGGCACAACCGCAGCCCGGCGCTGACGCTACGGGTTCGCTATTGTCAGGCATGCCTTCCAAGTACGACACCTATACCAGCCCCCTCGCCGAGCGCAACGCCTCGCCCGAGATGCTGCGCCTGTGGTCGGCACGCCACAAGTTCAACACCTGGCGGCGGATCTGGCTGGCGGTGGCCGAGGCGCAGCACGAGCTGGGTTTGCCCGTGACCAAGGAGCAGGTCGAGGAATTGCGGTCGGTTGTCGAGCGAAAAAACGCCGACGGCACAGTCGGAATCACCGACGCAGAGATCCAGAACGCCGAGAAGCACGAACGCGAGCTGCGCCACGATGTGATGGCCCACGTGCACGCGCTGGGGGACTCGTGCCCGAAGGCGCGGCCGATCATTCATCTGGGGATGACGAGCCAGGATGTGGTGTGCAATGCGGACTTGATGATCGCTGATGAATCGGTTGATCTGGTCGTCGCAAAGCTGTTCGCTGCTATCAACTCTCTTGCCAATCAGGCCTCGCGCTGTGCTTCCATTCCGACCCTTGGATTCACTCATTACCAAGCTGCGCAGCCCGTAACCGTGGGTCGTCGCTTTGCTGGTTGGGCAAGCGACCTCATGTTGACTCTTGAGCGCGTCGCACAGCACACCAATCACTTTGACGATTCAACCAGGCCTGATAGTCGTCCAATGTACGGCGCGATGCGAGGTCTTCGTGGCGCCACCGGGACGCAAGCGTCATACATGGCTCTCTTTGAAGGGAGCAGAGACAAGGTCGATCGTTTGAGTGGAATGCTCATGGGTCGACTCTGGAAGTGGCCCGTTTCTAACGGGTCGGATCTGCAAATCGCCATTCACGAACGCGATCGTGGCCGCGCGTGGAGCATTGCGTATCTCACGGGCCAGACCTATCCCCGCGTCATCGACACCTTCATCCTCTCCGACCTCGCCGCCACCGCCTCCGTCCTCCACAAAATCGCCACCGACATCCGCCTCCTCTGCAACCGCAAGGAACTCGACGAGCCCTTCGAATCCAAGCAGATCGGCTCCTCGGCCATGCCCTACAAGCGCAACCCGATGCGCTGCGAGCGGATCTGCGGCCTTTCTCGCTTCGTGATGAACTTGGTCGGCAACGCCTACGACACGGCCGCGACGCAGTGGCTGGAGCGCACGCTCGACGATTCGTCCAACCGCCGCATGTCCCTGCCCGAGGCGTTCCTGGCGCTCGACAGTGCGCTCGACCTCATGCACAACGTGGCGTCGGGCCTCATCGTCCACGAGGCGATGGTGAAGAAGAACCTGATGGCCGAGCTGCCCTTCCTGGCCACCGAGAACATCCTGATGGAGTGCGTCAAGCTTGGCGGCGACCGGCAGGAGTACCACGAGAAGATCCGCGTGCACGCCCAGGCCGCGGGGTGGCGGGTGAAGCACGAGGGCCTCGACAATGACCTGCTCGAGCGTCTCAACAACGACAAGGCCTTCCACTCTGCCGCGCGGGGCGGGCCGCTGCAGGCCGAGCTCGACTGGGACCACCTGATGGACCCGATGAAGTACATCGGGCGCAGCGTGGAGCAGACCGAGCGGTTCATCAAGGAAGTGGTCGAGCCGCTGCGCGAGCAGTACGGGGAGGCGATCGCCAGGCTCGGGGATTCGGCGCCGCGGGTGTGAGGCGAATGCTCCCAGAATCTGGCGCTACGCAGCGTGTTCGCGACGAGCCCGGAACGAAGCGCCGGTACGCGTGGGCGCCCGCTTCCAATTCCCCGGACGGCTCAGTGCGATCGCGGCTCGTGCGTGAGCGCCCGACGCGAAGATCTCGGCGCGTTTGCGTGAGAAGCAGTGCGCACCGTTGATGCATCGAGCGATCCGGTGCGTTCGCTCGGTTCACGCATCACTGGCGCGGCCGCGCGGGCGAGCCCAGAATTTCCTTCATCACGCCGTCGAGTTCGAGCAGGGCCTTGGCGCCGTCGCCGCGGTACGAACTGCCGTGCATGGTCGCGAGGGTTCTTGGGCGCAGCGCGGCAAGCGTCTCGAGCAGGGGGCGCGTCTTGGCCGAGTAAGGCATGTAGTCCATCAGGGGCCCGAGCTCCAGGTTCTTCATGGCCTGGCGCGTGCGGCCGACGATGTCGGACTCGATGAGGGGCTCGACATCGCCGTCGTGGTGGAACAGGTCGGAGCACAGGAGCGTGCCCTGGGTCTCTTCGAAGAGCACGCCCGCGTCCCAGCCGTGGGGAAGGTGGGGCGTGGGCACGTAGCGGAAGCGATTCTTCCCCGTCGAGAACGTTTCGTTGGCGGCGAGCGCGCGCGGGGGCCGGTCGGCGAAGTCGTTGAGGTTCACGATCGCCCCGATGACGCCGGCCACGGCCTGGGCGCGGGGTGCCGCGGCGAGCCACTGGTTGAGCGAGCCGCACTCGTCGACCTCGAAGTGGCTGTAGCCGATCCAGCGGAGCTTGGCGGGGTCCATGACGCGGCGCACGGCCTCGAGGACCTCGGGGAACATGCGGCGCATGCCGGTGTGGTACAGCAGCGGCTCGTCGTCGAGCACGAGGAAGTGGTTGAACTGAAGGTTGATCTCGCGGAAGAGGATGCTGATGCGGTGCACGCCGGGGGCGATCTCGGAAACGACAGCCATGGCGAGGCCTCCCTGATTTCGGATGCAGAGTTTAACGCGCCGGTGAGCGGACTGCCGCGGGAGCGCATCGGGGCGGCGGATGGAAGGCGTCGAGGGAAGGCGTCGGTTCTGTGGATTGAGCGGTTGTCGTGTTCGGGCGCGGCCCGGCGCTTACGCTTCGGGTTCGTGGAGCACCTATGCGCGGCGTGATCTTCGACATGGACGGCGTTCTGATCCTGAGCGCCGAGCATCATTTCCGCGCGTGGCGCGAGACTGCCGCGGCGGACAATATCGAGCTGACGTACGAGTTCTTCACCCACACGTTCGGGCGCACGAATCCCGACACGATCCGGATGATCTGGGGGCTGAAGGAAGACGGCGGCGCGGCGGTCACGCCGGAGCGTGGCGCGGCGATCGCCGAACGCAAGGAACAGGCGTTCCGGGAGCAGGTGCGCGGCGGGGTTCCGCTGGCGCCGGGGGCGCGTGAGCTGCTGGTGGGCTTGGCGGAGGCGGGGTTCGTGCTTTCGATCGGAAGCTCGGCGCCGCGCGAAAACCTCGACCTGATCGTGGACGCGGCGGGGATCCGCGGGTTCTTCGCGTCGATCGTGGACGGCTCGATGGTGACGCGGGGCAAGCCGGCGCCGGATGTGTTCCTGCTGGCGGCGCACGGGGCACTCGTGCGGCCGGAAGCGTGCATCGTGATCGAGGATGCGCCGGTGGGGATCCAGGCTGCCGCGGCGGCGGGGATGGTGCCGGTGGGCGTGGCCACGACGCACGCGGAGCCCGAGCTGCGCAAGGCAGGGGCGGCCCACGTCGCGGGCGCGCTGGCGGAGCTGAACGTCGACGGGCTGCGGCGGATGATCGCCACCGAGCGGTGACGAAGGATTTGGCCGAGGGAGCCAGGCATGCCGCAACGAATACTGGTTCTTTCCGCGTCCGTGGGCGCCGGTCATATCTGTGCGGCGCAGGCGATGGAGCTCGCTCTCAAGGCCGCGTCGCCGGGCGCGACTATTCGGAACGTCGATGTGCTGACGCTCACCGGCGCGGTCTTCCGGCGCGTGTACGCCAAGGCGTACCTGGACCTGGTGAACCGGGCCCCGCACTTGCTCGGGTACATCTACGACCTGACGGACGCGGCGCGCAAGACGGGCAAGCACCGCGACCGGCTGCACGCGCTGGGGCAGCGGGTGAACCTGAGCAAGGTCATCGAACTCTTGGGGAGCGAGCCGTGGGACATGGTGGTGAACACCCACTTCCTGCCCGCGGACATCATCGCGACGCTGCACCGCAGGCGCAAGCCGGCGCCGCGCCAGGTGACGGTGGTGACGGACTTTGATGCGCACGGGTTCTGGGTGAACCAGCCGTGCGAGCGGTACTTTGTCGCGACGGAGGAGGCGGCGCTGTCGCTGAGCCACTGGGGCGTGGCGCGGGGGGATGTCGAGGTTACGGGGATCCCGATTCATCCTGTGTTCAACGAGGCCATGACACGAGAGGCCTGCCGCGGCAAGCACGGGATCGCGACGGACCGGCCGGTCGTGCTGCTCCTGGCCGGCGGGTTCGGGGTGGGTCCGATCGAGCGGATGCTCGAGGAGATCCTGCGGGTGGAGCGGCCGCTTTCGGTGGTGGCGATCGCGGGGAAGAACGAGGCGCTGCGGTCGCGCTTGGCCAAGGCGGTGGTGCCGAAGCAGCACCGTGTCCACGCGGTGGGGTTCACGACGGAGATCGACGAGTTCATGCGGGCGGCGGACCTCGTGGTGACCAAGCCCGGTGGGCTGACGACGTCAGAAGTGCTGGCGTGCGGCGCGGCCATGGCGATCGTAAACCCGATCCCGGGGCAGGAGAGCCGCAACAGCGACTATCTGCTCGAGCACGGCGCGGCAATCAAGATCAACAGCCTCGCGAGCCTGGCGTACAAGCTGGGAGGGTTGTTGGCCGATGGGGGCCGGATCGAGCGGCTGCGCGCGAGCGCCAGAGCCCTCGGGCACCCGGGCGCCGCGGCGGACATCGCGGGGCGGGTGCTGGGGATGGTGAGCGCGAAATAGGGCTGGTATGGAGCGGGAAAGCCCCGGGTTTGACGCCTGCCCGCGGCGCCATGGCCCCCTATCCTTTGCCCCGCCGGTTGACGGGAGCGGGCGGTTCGGGGACACTCCCCGCCCGGGGTGTGCAACCCCGGGAGGGCTCTCGGCGTAAGGCCTTGGGTAGGGGCCGGGTCGCGACGGGTGGTCGCGGCCAGCGACGAGCGGCGCCCCGCTCCACGGTGGTCGAGTCGGTGCATCGGCGCCCGCGAGAATCGGGCCCACGGAGTTTCATCAATGGCCGGTCGAAGCGGAACGAGCGTCGGGGTGGGCGTCACGATCACGATCCTGGGTGTGCTCTCGCTCGCCCTGTTCGTTCTCGCGGCGGTGTTCTACGGCAAGTACAACAAGGCCCGCGGCGAGCTGACGTCGTACCAGACCGAGAATGACCAGTACATCAAGTCCGCCGAGCGGCAGAACGACGGCGTTCGCGCCGTGGTGCAGCTGGCGCAGAAGTCCGGCAACCGGTCGGTGGTCGGGTATCTCTCGGACAACTACCGCGCGGTGATGCAGGCCGTCACGGGCGGCTCGGGCGAGACGCTCGAAGGCCTGCGCACCAAGATCGCCACGCGCCTGGGCATGCCCGCCGACCAGGTGGGGAGCGCCCCTCCGCTGCTGGATGTCATCGCCGATCGCGATTCGAAGATCGAGGGATTGAACAAGCAGCTCAGCGCGGCCGAGTCCGGCCGCAAGACGGCGCTGGCGGATCTCCTGAACGAGACCGCCCGCGTCAAGAGCATCGAGGACGAGCACACCAAGACGATCGCGGCACTCAACGCGGAGATCGGCAAGTACAAGGACGAGGTCGAGCAGTACCGCCAGGGGACCGACTCGGCCCGGGCCAAGATGGACACGGACCTGGCCAAGCGCAGCGGCGATTTCCAGACCCGCGAGGACGAGCTGCTCGCCAAGATCGCCAAGCTGCAGGAGGACGTGCTCGTCATGACGGCGATCATCCAGGAGCTGCGCGGCAAGGCGACGGGGAACATCCTCAAGCCGACCGATGAGTACGCCCTGGTCGACGGCACGGTGGTGGGCATGTCCGGCGGCAACAACGCGGTGATCAGCGTGGGCGCCCGCCAGAAGGTGCAGCTGGGGATGACGTTCGCGGTCTACACCGATGCCGCGAGCGTGAAGCCCGACAAGAACGGGGACTACCCGCCCGGCAAGGCGATGCTCGAGGTGATCAACGTCGGCGACACCAGCTCGACCTGCCGCATCAAGAACGAGACCAAGGGCAACCCCGTCGTGAACGGCGACGTGATCGTGAACCCGCTGTTTGACCCCAAGAAGGTGTACACGTTCCTGCTCTACGGCAACTTCGACGCCAACGGCGACGGCGTGGCGACACCCGGCGAGAAGGCCGACCTGCAGGCGATCATCGAGAGCTGGGGCGGGCGCGTGACGGACGAGCTGGGCGGGAACGTCGATTTCCTGGTGCTGGGCGAGCGCCCGGCCCTGCCGCCGCGTCCGAGCGCCGATGCGCCGGTCGAGATCCTGCAGGAGTACATCCGCCTCAGCCGCGCCATCGACCGGTACGAGACGCTGTACAAGCAGTCGATCTCGACGGGCCTGCCGCTCCTGAACGAGAACCGCCTGTACACGCTGCTGGGGCGCGGGCGCCTGCGGACGGCGGGGCGGTGATCGCGAGCGTCGTCAACGGTAATCGTTGACCGCGGCGCCCGAGCCATGGCCAAACGGAAGCGAAAGCTCCCGCAACCGATCGCGACCGCGGCGGCCGTGGCCCTGCGCGTGGCGATGTCGGCGCCGATCGTGGCGGGCTCGTGGGCGGCGGTGACGTTCGCGGAGGGATTCGGCCGCTGGTTCGGGGGGCTGTCGTTCAACCGAAAGCGCTTCGGGCGGGCGCTCGAGCACCTGCGGATCGCGTTCCCGGAGTGGGACGAGCGAAAGATCGTCGAGTGCGCAGAGTCGTCGTACGGGCACCTCTTCCGGCTGGCGGTCGAGCTGGTGTACACGCCGCGCCTGTTCACCGAGGACAACTGGAACCACCACCTCGAGATCGGCGGGGTCGCGGCGGGCAAGTACTCCGAGGATGCGCGCCGCGCGATCGCCGAGGCGCGCCTGCCGACCATCCGCAACGCCTCGCCGCTGGGGCACGTCGGGCCCGGGCTGGAGGTGCTGCTGCAGGGCCGGCCGTGCATCATGATCACCGGGCACTGCGGCAACTGGGAAGTGCTGGGCTACGCGCTGGCGGTGCTGGGCTTTTCGATGCACGCGCTGTACCGGCCGCTGGACAACAAGGCGCTGGACCGCTGGGTGCGCGGGCAGCGCGAGCGGGCGGGGCTGATGCTGCTGGACAAGTTCGGGGCGATCCACAAGCTGCCGGGCCTGATGGAGCGCAAGTCGACCGTGGCGTTCGTGGCCGACCAGAACGCGGGGGACCGCGGGCTTTTCGTGCCATATTTCGGGCGCCTGGCCTCGACGTACAAATCGATCGGGCTTCTGGCGATGCGGTACGACGCGCCGCTGGTGGTCGGGATGGGGCTCCGGGTTCCCGGCCCGGAGGGGGGCTACCGGTCGGGGGGCATCCGGCACCACGTGTACGTGGCCGACGTCATCGAGCCACGGGATTGGAAGGACCAGCCCGACCCGCTCTTTTACCTGACGGCGCGTTATCGGTGGGCCCTGCAGAAGATGGTTCGCACGGCGCCGGAACAATACCTCTGGATGCATCGCATCTGGAAGAGCAGGCCGCGGCACGAACGGGACGGAAAGCCGGTTCCCCGGGCCCTGGCGGAGAAGATCCGTTCCTTGCCGTGGCTGAGCGCGGACGAGGCGGAAGCGATCATCGAGCGGAGCAATCGCGAGGCGGCGGACAAGAAGCAGATGATGGAGGTGAGTGGGTGATGGAGGTGATGAAGGTGACAAGGCGATCCGTCAAAGCGGGTAATTCGTCCACCTCCATCACCTCCATCACCTCCATCACCTCCATCACCTCCAGCCTGCTCCTGCAACCAAGGAACCATCCATGAACGCCGAGCAACCCACGACCACCGACGACGGGCCCGAAACCGAGGGGCGGCTGGAGGATGTGCGCGTGCTGATCGTGGACGACGATCGCGACGTGCTCGAGTCGATCGAGGCGGCTTTCCAGAGCGAGGGGGCGTTGACGCAGGTGGTGCAGGACGGCAACGAGGCGGTGAAGGTGTGCCTCGAGGACCCGCCGGACCTGGTGATTTTGGACATGATGCTGCCGCGACGCTCGGGGTTTTTGGTGCTGGAGAAGATCAAGGGGCGCGAGGACAGCCCGATGGTGATCATGGTGACGGCCAACGAGGGGAAGCGCCACCAGGCGTACGCCGAGTCGCTGGGGGTGGACGGGTACATGCTCAAGCCTGTGCCGCTGGGCAAGCTCCTGGATGCGGCGGTCGACCTGCTGGATGACGAAGGTGACGAGGCGGCGTGAGGCGTGCCGGTCGCGCGGCGCGGTATGCTGTCGCGACGCACCCCGGGTCTGCCCCATGGCCAAACGCCGCCAGCTTGCCCTGATGTCCGCCACGCCGAGCAAGGGGGGCGCTGCGCCGTCCCTGGGCTCGTTCCGGCGCGTCAAGGAGCAGCTGGCCAACTTCAATACCGCGCCCGACGGCGCGCCCAGCGGGCAGATGGGAACGCACCGGCTCTACGGGCCGGGCATGGTGGTGGATGTGCCGGCGAGCCAGGACGAGATCAACCAGGCGCTGGTGACCATCGTGGAAGAGGACATCGCGTGGCCGGTGCTTTCCAAGCTGTGCAAGGCCCTGCAATGGAAGATGGTTGATCTTGAGTCGGGTCGGTCGTTCGGATAGGCTCGCCGTGAGCGGGCGCAATCCCGCGTTATAGGGTGGGCCATTCCATGCCGCGTCGGGCGTTCACACTCATCGAGTTGCTGGTGGTCATCGCGATCATCGCGATCCTGGTCGCCATGCTCCTGCCCTCCCTGAGCAAGTCCAAGGAGGCGGCGCGGACGACGGTCTGCCTGTCGCAACTCCGCCAGCTGGGCGCGGGGTGGGACATGTACGCCGACGCGAACAAGGACGTGATGGTGCCGGGGCGGGCGCCCAAGCTTTCGGGCGCGGCAAACCTGTACGAGATCGGGAACGGAATCAAGACCCGTCCCTCGTGGCTGGCGCGCCTCGGGCAGTACGTGGGCATTTATGGTTTCGGCGAGCCGAGCCAGACCGACGGGCGCCAGGATTACGTGAACCGGCTCTACCAGTGCCCGGTGGTGGCCGACTGGAACGACGAGCGCAACCACTGTTACGGGTACAACTACCTGTTCCTGGGCAACTCGCGCCAGACGCCCTCGGGCAAGTCGTACAACTACCCCGTGCGGCGCAGCCGCGTGACCACGGCGTCGGGCACCGTGATGTGCGGCGACGGCCTCGGCACCGCGGCCTCGTTTGCGGAGGCCGATCGCCACGCGTACACCAACAACGGCGACGACGTGAACGCGTACTGCAACGAGGGTTTCAACCTCGACCCGCCGCGCCTCACCGCCGTCAGCGACCGGTGCTCGGCCCCGCTGCGGTCCGGGCCGCACGCGCGCCACGCCAAGCGTGCCAACTTCCTGTTCACGGACAACCACGGCAAAACCGTGCTCCCCGAGGACATGGGCTACGTGTACAAGGGCGAGGCCGTGCAGGATTCGACCAACGGCCAGCAGACCGCGACCAACGCGTTCTTCAGCGGCACGGGCGTTGACGATGATCCGCCGCCGATCCCGGCGAACTGACCCTTCCGTCCTGGCTGCGCCGATTGCCCGCCGCCCGGGGTGTTGGCGCGCCAAGAATCACCCATGCCGACGTACGTCTACGAGATCCTCGACAAGTCCGGCAAGGGCTCCGGGAAGTACTTTGAGATCGTCCAGTCCATCAAGGACGACGCGCTGGCCAAGCACCCCGAGACCGGAGCGCCCGTGCGCCGCGTGCCGCAGGCGCCGGCCATCGCGGGCAAGTGGTCGGACATGAAGGGCAAGAGCGCCCTGTCGAACTCCAACCTCGAGCGCATGGGCTTCACGAAGTACGAGCGCAAGGGCAAGGGCTACATGGAGCGCGTGGCCGGCAAGGAAGGGCCCAAGAGCATCTCGGCGGATTGAGGACGACGGGGTGATCGGGCCAGCGTGTCCGCGCTCGCCGGGCTCTTTGAGTTGGGCGCGAGCGCATCACATCCCGGCGGCGCGCCGCAGCGTCTGCTCGACGCGCCCGGCCATCCCGTCCATCGAAAGCACGGCCCCCGCGTCGCGCGCCGCGCGCGTGGCGTAGGCCCAGCGCTCAAGCGACAGGTACTCGACCATGGCGCGGCACCAGCCCTCGGGGGTCGGGTCCGCGACGATCGTGCCCAGCTCGGGCGTGCCGAAGTGCTCGGGGCGAACCAGATCGGCGCCGGGCGAGCGCGGGTGCGCCAGGATCGGCACCGACAGGCGCAGCGAGTCGGCGATGAAGCGCCCCGTGTTGATCTCGCCGGCGCCCGACCACGGCGAGACGGCAAGGTCTGCCGCGGCGAACGCGAGCTCGGGCCGCGCGGTGCCGCCGAGGAAGCGCACGAACCTGGCGCACCCGGCGCCGAGCGCGGCGTCGTGGACTGGCAGCGTGCGGCGGCCCATGACCATCAGCACGGGGCCGTGGTCGCGGAGTTCGGCCCGTGCGAGAGCGAATCCCTTGAGGAACGCGCCAAGTCCGGGGCGGTTCGGATGCACGGCCGAGAGCAGGATCGCGGGCCGCTCGTGCGAGAGGCCCAGGAGTTCGCGCAGCGCAGCCCGTGCGGAGCGCTTCGCATCGTCGCTCATCGGCGTCAGGCGGCTGGCAAAGCCCAGCGGTACCGCGCTGCCGTGCGTCGAGAGCCTCCCCAGGCGAGCGATGATCGCGCGGCGCCCGTCGCTCGACATCGATGTGGCGCGGGCCCGGGCCTCGGCGAGCACGCCAAAGGGCAGCCACGGGCGCGCCGCAAGCTCCATCGCCGCTGAGACGGGCGAGTGCGTGCGCACCAGGTGACCGACGAGCGCCGCGGCACCGTGCGTGACGGGCGCCCAGAGATCGCCGGGAACGAACGGCGTGAGCGAGATCGTGGCGTCAAAGCCACCCGTGCGCGCAAGATCCAGAGCCCACGACTGGAAGCCCAGCGGATCAGAGCCGCGCCACGTGCGCCGGGGACGGCGGACGATCACGGGTGAATCGCCGAAAAACGAGGGGTCCTCGAGCCCGTCGCAGGCGACGCGGACCTGGTTGCCGCGGTGGCGCAGTGCCGCGCCAAGGTCGGCGCTCCACCGCGCGGCCGACCACGGGAAGCGCCGCACGTACTCGGTGACGATGAGGATGTTCACGCGCGCACCTCGGGAGCACCGACGGCCCACCCCCGCGCCCGCGGCAGGACCGACGGGCTGAGCGCCAGGAGCGTCGTGAAAAGCGCCGAGGTCTGCGAGTTCACTTGGATGGAATCGAAGGCGCTGACGAGCGCGAGGCCCAGCAGGGCCCAGAACGGGCCGGAGTCGTAGGGGTTGAACGAGTTCTCGTGGCGGGCGCGGCGGGCGTTGCGGAGCGCGACGAGCACGACTGCGACGGCGAGAAGGGCGCCCGGTGCCCCGCTGGTTGCCGCGGCGTGGAGGAGGGCGTTGTGGGCGTGGGCGTGGCCGGTGCCCTCGGGCGGCTGGAACGGAGTGTTGGCCCATCGCTCGCGCGCCCAGGCGCGGAAGCCGCCGCACCCCAGGCCGCCCAGCGGGTGTGCGACTACAGCGTCGATCGCCCAGCGGGCCAGGGCCAGGCGCGTGCCGGTGTCGGTCGTGATCTGGCCGCGGTCGAAATAAGCGGCGACCTCGTCGCGCGCGGTGGTGAATCGGCGTGAGATCGATTCGCCGGCGGTGATCCAGACGCCCGCGACCATCAGCGTGACGGCGACGGCGCCGATGGAGAGGTCGCGCGGGCGCGAGGGAGATTTCAGGACTGCGGCAACGGCGGCGATCGCGACCAGTGCGGCAGCGGCGAGCCACGCGCCACGCGTGCCGGTCACGAAGATGGCCGTGATCGTGATCGCGACGCCCGCGGCGCCGATCCAGCGCCATCTCCCCGCACCGAAAGCCGCGGCAGGCAGGTGCAGGCCCAAGGCACCCATGAGCAGCGTGCCGCCGACGACGGGGTCCCACCATCCGGAGTTGCGGTCGGGCTGGCGCGGCCACGTCAGCGCGTGAAGGTCGAGTCGAACGCCGACGGTGTGCAGGAGTTGGGACAGATTGCCCGCGAGGTAGCCAGAGACGAGCGCGGCGATGAGCCAGCGCCGACGGTTCATGACGGGCCAGAGCGCGGGGATGGCCCACATCCAGCGGGCGCACCCGACCTGCTTGAGGCCGAGCTTGAGGTCGGGTGTCCACAGGAGCGAAGCGCCCTGCCACGCCCAGTAGGCAGCCGCGAGGATGAAGAGGGGTTGCACCAGCAACGGCCGGAAGAAGCGCGGCGTGCGGATGAGCTGCACGACAAACCCGATGATCAAGGGGATGCCGGCCCATTCCACGTACGTAGTGGGCCACAGCGAGAAGAAGCACCAGACCATCGCGCAGAGGAGGTACGCGCGGCGGGATGCGGGTTGGTGCACTTCGAGGTCGTCAAAGGAGCGGTCGATCGCGGGGCGGTCGACGGTGGCGCCGCCGAGCCAGCGGGCCGCCGCGGCAGGAAATCCGCCCCGACCTCCGGCGCCTGAGCGGCCCGGGCCTGTGTGGTCGGGAGGGGTTTGGGTACCTTGCATCCGGCACCATGATCGGACGAACGGGCGGCGGAGGCAAATCGGAGGAGGCCGGAAGCGGCGGGTGCATCTTAAGAAGAAGGATCGCGGTACTCGATGGGAGTGGGGTGGTGTGTGTCACGGGGGTGTCACGGGGGCTGGAACCGATGATCCGGCGGGAGTGCTCGGGCGTATATCGTTCGGGGGTGTCCGGTGGGATCCCTTGCGTTGGGGGGAAGGAAGACCGATGCTGGGGGGCGGTGGGAGAAGGGTTGAGGGAGTAGAACGGCCCGCCGACTTCCGTCGGCGGCTCCACGAACGGCTCCACGAGTGGCTTCACGAGCGGGGCGGATCTGAGGGCGGGCTCGATGTTCGATGATGGATGTGCGGCAAGGAGCGGGTGATGAACGAGGTCTATCGCGTGATCGGCGCAGCGGCGCGGCGGCTCTTGGTGATTGATTTCATCAGGGCGCTGGTGTGGACGCTGACGATCGCATTGGGAATTGCGGTGATCGCACTCATCGTTGAGAAGACGTTCGGGCTCACGTATCCGTGGATCGGTCCATTTCCGCGTCCGCAGACGGATGTCGGCGCGATCAGTTCTTGGAGCGCGCTCGCCAATGTGGTTGTCTGGGCGACGGGGGTTGCCGCCATTGGTGCGGGGATCTGGGTGGCGTTCACCCAGCGCCGGGTGCCGGCAGTTGCCCGCGAGCTCGACGAACGCGCCGGCCTTCGCGAGTCGCTCTCGACGGCGCTGTACGCCCAGACTCAGCAGAACGACCCGTGGTGCAACGCGGTGATCGAGACGGCCCGGGCCAAGGCCGTGAGCACCAACGTGAAGCAGGCCATCCCGCTCGAGGCCCCGCGCCAGTGGCCCGTGCCGCTGGGGTGCGGCGCGCTGCTGGCGGTGCTGTGGTTCACGGTGCCGGCGTTTGATGTGCTGAAGATCCTCCAGCGCAAGACGCAGCAGCAGCAGCAGGTCGCGGCGGTGAAGGAGGTCAAGCGCGACCTCGAGGACAAGCAGAAGAAGCTCGAAGAGCTGATGGCCAAGGCCAAGCTCGACCTCAAGTCCGACGAGGCGACCAAGCTCGATGCGCAGAAGGCCAACGAGCCCATGACGCCCGAGGAATTGCAGCGCGCGGCCGTCAAGAAGCTCACCGACGCCTCCGAGCGCCTCGCCGAGATGAAGAACGGCGAGAAGAGCGACGAGGACAAGGCGATCCGCGACAAGATGGCCCAGCTCAAGCAGCCCGGTGATGGGCCGATGAACGAGCTGTCGCGCGCCATGGCCCGCGGCAACTTCGAGAAGGCCGAAGAGGCCTTGAAGGACCTCAAGCAGAAGCTCGAGGGCGGCAATCTGACCGAGGAGCAGAAGGCCCAGGCCAAGGCGCAGCTCGAGAACCTCTCCGACCAGCTCAAGAAGCTGGCCCAGGACAAGCAGGAGCTCCAGCAGAAGCTCGAAGCCGCGGGGCTCGATCCCAAGGCCGCGCAGGACCTGATGAAGAAGATGGCCGAGAACCCCGGCGCCGCCAAGGAGGCGATGAAGGCCGCGATGGAGGCCATGAAGGGCATGAGCGACGAGCAGAAGAAGCAGCTCATGGAGCAGGCGGCGTCGCAGTGCAAGGCCGGCGGGCAGTGCGACAAGATGGGCGAGAGCATGTCGAAGATGGCCCAGGGCATGAGCAAAGAAGGGATGGACGCCGAAGCGATGGAGGGGATGTCGCAGCTCTCAGGGCAGCTTGGCGAGATGGAGATGAGCCAGCAGGAAATGCAGGCGATGGACGCGGCCATGGCCGAGTGCCGCAGCCAGCTGGCGGCGCTGGGCAACTGCCTCGGCGAGGGTGAGAACAACGGGCCCCCGGGCCTGAGCGAGTGGCAGCAGGGCAGCAGCAACAGCCGCGGCAACGGGTCGGGCGGCAAGGGCGGCCTTGGCAACTACGGCGGCCAGCGCGAGGACAACCCCGCGGACTTCCAGAGCAAGAAAGAGAAGGCCAACATCAAGACCACGGCCGGGCCGATCATCGGCAGCAAGATGGTCTACGGCGAGCAGGTGCGCGGCGAGTCGGTCGCGGAGTTCAGCGCCGCGGTCGAGGCCGGGCAGAAGGCCGCGGCAGAAGCGATCGAGAGCTACCAGGTGCCCCTGCCCCTCCAGCCCGCCGTCAAGAAGTACTTCGGCACCCTCAACGACGCGGCCAAGCCGACCGACGTGAAGGCCGCGGCGCCCAAGCCCGCGGCGGTCGATGCCAAGGACGCGGGGAAGAAGTGAAAGGCGGAGTCGTAGGACGCGCTGATCAACAGCCCATGTGCGATGTGAAGTGCGACGCGAGCACTCGCGCCTCCCCCCTCCCAGAGG
>JBGALI010000006.1:0-216912 GCA_044223975.1 Phycisphaerales bacterium
GGGGCGTGGGCGGGGGCGGCGGGGGCCAGGTGATCTCGCCCTTGTTGAGCACGAGCGCGCCGCGGACCACGGGGTCCTCGGTGTTGATCGTGACCTTGCCGTCCTTGGTGATTTCTTCGAGGAGCGCAACGACGGTGGCGCCGTAGAGCTGGCTCGACTGGCTGGGCATCCGGCTGGGAAGGTCGGTGAGGCCGACGATGCTCACGCCCTTGTGGACAACGACTTCTCCGGGCGTGGTGAGGGCGCAGTTGCCGCCCTGCTCTGCCGCGAGGTCGACGATCACCGAGCCGGGCTTCATGCTCTCGACCATGCCCGCGGTGATGAGGCGAGGGGCCTTCTTGCCGGGGATGAGGGCGGTGGTGACGATGATGTCGACTTCCATCGCCTGGGCGGCAAAGAGGGCCATCTCCGCCTGGATGAAGGCGTCGGTCATCTCCTTGGCGTAGCCGCCCTTGCCCTCGCCCTCTTCGTGGACGCTGACCTCGAGGAATTCGGCGCCGAGGCTGCGGACCTGGTCGCGTGTGGCGGCGCGGGGGTCAAAGGCTCGAACGATGGCGCCCAGCCCCTTGGCGGCGCCGATGGCGGCGAGGCCGGCGACACCGGCGCCGATGATGAGCACCTTGGCGGGGTCGATGCGGCCGGCGGCGGTCATCTGGCCGGTGAAGAAGCGTGGGAAGTGGTTCGCGGCCTCGATCATCGAGCGGTAGCCGGCGATGTTGGCCATCGCGCTGAGCGCGTCCATCTTCTGGGCGCGGGTGACGCGGGGGACGCAGTCCATGCCCAGCACGGTGGCCTTGCGGGCCGAGAGGCGTTGGAGCAGGTCGCGGTTCTGGGCGGGCCAGATGAAGCCGATCAGCGTGCCGCCCTCGGGGAGCAGGTCGGCCTCGTGCACGCCCAAGGCGTTGTGCTGCTCCGGCGGACGGACCTTGAAGACCACGTCGGCGCCGGACCAGAGCTGGCGGACGTCGTCGACAATGACGGCGCCCGCTTCGGCGTACGCGCCGTCGGTGAAGTCGGCGGCGGCGCCGGCACCGGTCTGCACGTGCACTTCGACGCCTAGTTTCTTGAGGCGAAGGACGGTCTGCGGGGTTGCCGCGACGCGTCGTTCGCCCGGATGAACCTCTTTGGGTATTGCGATTCTCATCGTGATACTTCGGAGTGGCGGGTCTTCATTTGAGGTTGCACTCTAGGCGCGGGCAACGCGGTGTCGCGGCGCGTCCCAGTGATTCCCTTGATGAGAATCTTGAGTGGCGTGCGGCGGGGTCAATGCCCCGCGGGCGTTGTTACTTCGTGGCCGCCGAGTGCGCCAGGATCCACTGCGTGATGATTTCGAGCGCGGCGGGCGAGAAGGTCTCGGCGATCTCGGCGTATTCGGAGGGCCCGCCGGTGCGAGCGGTCTGGAAGAGGTGGTTGAGGCCGGGCAATTCGCGGACGGTGATGTCGGTATTGCCGGCTTCTTTCAGGGCCTTCTCGATCTCGGGGAGATTGGCCTTGGGGGGGACCTGAACGTCGAGCGACCCGTTGAGCGCGAGGACGGGGACGGTGACGTGGCGCAGGGCGTCGCGCGGGTCGTAGAAGAGAAAGCTGCGGAACCACTTGGAATCGAGCGCCGCCATCTGCTGCTTCACGGCTTGGTCGAGTTCGGCGTCGGAGGGGCGCGCGCCGCCGGAGACGGAGGCGTTGGCCTCGACCTGGACCTTGACGAGTTCGCGCGTCGCGGCCTCGATCTCGGCGGGGGGCGCGTTCTTCTCGATCATGTCCATGAGATGCCTGTGCTGCGCGGTCACCTTGGCCACCATGTCTTCCTTGAGACCGGCGGCGCGCATGATCGCTTCGGACTGCATGGTGAGGATGTCGCGGCCCTTCACGCCGGTGCCGGCGAGCGTCACGACGAAGGCCACGTCGTGCGACGCGGCGGCGGCCATGGGCCCGATGATGCCGCCCTCGCTGTGGCCGATGACGCCGATGCGGGCGTGATCGATCTCGGGCAGAGTCTTCAGGAGCGCGACGGCGGCGAGAACATCGCCGACCGAGTCCTGCGCGGTTGCGTCCGAGACGTTTCCGGTCGAGCCGCCCACGCCGCGATCGTCGGCGCGGAGCACGGCGATGCCGTGGCGGCTCAGGTGATCGGCGATGACCAGAAACGGCTTGTGGCCCAGGAGCGACTCGTCGCGGTCCTGGGCGCCCGATCCGGTGATCATGACCACGGCGGGGTGCGGGCCGGGGCCGGCGGGGAGCGTGATGGTGCCGGCGAGCGTGGTGCCGTCCTTGGCGTTGGTGTACGTGACGTCGCGGGCGGTGTACGGGAAGGGGGGCTTGGGCTCCTGCGGGCGGGCCGGCCCGAACGTCATTTCCGTGCCTTCGGGCACGAGCTCGGCGCTGACGGGGGCGGTGACTCCGGACTGGCGGAGTTCGCCCTTGGCGGACTTGCCGTCGGGGGCGATCTTCAGCGCGAAGACGGCCTGGGACCCGGGCGGAGTGCCGGGGAGTGCGAGCGTGAACTTGAGGTCTTCGGCGGACACCGAGACGTCGGACAGCGTCACGGCCTTCAGACCCTGGAGGGGGATGTCGAGCGTGCCGACGGCGGGATGGTCCGCGGTGCCTGGGTTCAGGGTTACGCCAAAGTCGAGCTTGAGACCCCTGATTTCGATGATGCCCTTCCAGCGCTGCGGGGGCGTGGTGACGGGCTGAGCGGCCGGCGCCGGCGGGGGCTGGGGCGGTTGCGAAAGGGCGGCGGGGATGATCAACGGGGCGGACAGAGCGATCGCGACGACGAGAAGTGAGTGGAGCCTCGGGTGCACGGGGTGCCCTCCTTGTGAAGATGACGATAGAAGGGCGCGCGGGCCGGCGCGGCGAGGCGTTCGAGCGGGCCGTCTGCGGACCGCGGGTGGAGCGAGGCGGGCAGTCAGGGGCCGACGAGTTCGGCGCTCAGGCGCTCGAGCGCATCGCGGAGAACGCGGCAGGCGGTCAGGTATTCGGAAATGCGGATGTGCTCGCGGGGCGTGTGATCAAGGGCGCTGTCGCCCGGCCCGTAGGCCGCGATGGGGCAGCGCCACACCGGTCCGACCACGTTCATGTCGGAGGTGCCCGTCTTTACCTGGAGCGTGGGGCGGGAGCCCGCGGCGCGGATCGAGCCCGAGAGGGCACGCACGACGGGGTTCGAGCGATCGGCGACGTGGGCGAACTCGTGGCCGCGGGCGGTGACGTCGATGCCTTCGGCGAATGCGCGGCAGGCGGCTTCGAGCTCGTCGGGCGCGACCGTGGGGGGCAGGCGGAACCCGGCGGTGAGCTGAGCGAAGTCTTCGAGGCCGTCGCTGTCGGAGCGCATCGAGCGGATACCGGCCTGCACGCGGTCGAAGACGCGATGGACGCCGGCGTTGCGGCACTCGACCCAATGCGTGACTCGCGCCCACCACGCGACGGCGCGGTCGGCTGCGGTCGCGTGCGGGCCGGCGGAGTGCGCGGAGGGTTGGCGGACGACGCCCTCGAGCACCAGCCGGCCTTTGTAGCCGAGCGTCACCCCGTTCCAGGCGCTGGGTTCGCCGATGATGCACGCGGCCGGCGCGGGGGAGCGCGCGACGTGGCGGGCGCCGCGCGAGGTGGCGCACTCCTCTTCCACGGCGCCGATGACGTCGATGCGAACGCCGGGGGGGAGGTCGGCGTTGGCGGCGGCGATGATGAACGTGGCGAGGGGGCCCTTGGCGTCGACGGTGCCGCGCCCGTGGAGCAGGTCGTCCTCGAAGCGGACCGGGATGGCGCCGGGGACGGTGTCCATGTGCCCGAGCAGAACGATCACGCGTGCGGCGTCGGCGCGTCCCACGCTGGCCACGGCGTTCCCGGCGTCGTCGATGCGGGACTGCATGCCGAGTTCGCCCGTGCGCATGGCGAGGAACCGCGCGAGTTCGCTCTCTTCGCCCGAGTGGCTGCGGATCTGGACCATCCTGTGCAAGAGGTCGATGGCGGCGGCGTCGCCGATGCGCTCCCGGCGCGTCGGGCCGGTAGATGTGTGCGACTGCGGGATCATGCGAACACCGTTCCCTGGCCCGCCAGAGCGCCGGAGATGGGGCGTGTGCGCCGTGCATCGCTGATGACGACGCGTTGCACGCCTCCGTCGAGGGCCTCGCTGGCGGCGAGGACTTTCTTCTTCATGCGGCCCTTGGCGAGTTCTTCGGCGCGCGGCAGCTCGGCGCGCGAGACCGAGCCGAGCAGGGTGCTCTCGTCGGGGAATTCACGGAGCAGGCCGGGGACGTTGGTGAGCAGGATCAGGGTGGCGGCGCCGAGGGCCACAGCGGTCTGAGCCGCGGCGCGATCCGCGTCGATGTTGATGGGTTCGAAGTCTTCGCTGAGCGCGGGCGGGGAGATGACGGGCGTGAACCCGGCGTCGAGAAGCGTGGTGAGGGGGCGGGTGTTCACGCGGTCGACGGCGCCGGTGTAGTCGTCGCGGATGATGCGCACGCGGCCGTCTTCGACGGCTCGGACGGCGGTCTTGCGCGAGCCGCGCCAAAGGCCGGCGTCGATGCCGGAGATGCCGACCGCGTCGACGCCGCGCTTGAGGAGGGCGACGACGGCCGCCTGGTTGACGATGCCGCGGCAGGCCATCTGGAAGATCTCGAGGGTGCGGCGGTCGGTGCGGCGGCTGGTGTGGCCGGAGGGGGAGGTGATGAACTGCGCCGGGTGGCCGAGCTGATCGGCGAGGGTGTTGGTGGCGTGGGAGGCGCCGTGGACGATGACGAGGCGCTGGCCGGCCCGCACGAGTTCGGTGACGTCGTCGGCGAGGGTGTCGAAGCCGATGCCCTCTCCGCCGCCGATCTTGATGACGATCATGGGGATCTTCCTTGCTTTAGAGGGGGTGGAGACCACCGAAGCGGAGGGCGGTGGTTTCTTCGATGCCCAGCATGAGGTTGAGGCACTGAACGGCGGTGCCGGCGGCGCCCTTCATCAGGTTGTCGATGGCGCTGATCACGACGATGCGGCCGGTGGCCTCGTCGACCTCGAAGCCGACATCGCAGTAGTTCGTGCCCGAGAGCAGGCGCGGCTCGGGGAAGCGGTGCTGGCCGGACCTGGACTTCACGAGGCGGACGAAGGGCTCGTTCTGGTAGGCGGTGCGGTAGAGCTTCCACAGGTCCTTCTCGGCGACGGGTGAGGAGGGGAATACGTGGGCGGTGCACTGCACGCCGCGGACGAGCTCGACGCTGGTGACGGTCATGTGCAGCTCGAAATTCCCGAGTTCCTGGAGCACCTCGGCCTGGTGGCGATGGCGCGAGGGGGCGAAGGCCCGGACGCGTCCGGTGCGTTCGGGGTGGTGAGAGGAGGCGCTGGGCTCGGCCCCGGCTTCGGAGGATCCGACCTTGAGATCGGCGATGGCGGTCTTGATGAGGCCTGCGCGGGCGAGCGGGAGAAGGGCGAGGGTGACGGCCGTGGCGTTGCACCCCACGCCGCTGACGAGCCGGGCGGAGCAGAGGCGCTCGCGCTGCGTCTCGGGGAGGCCGTAGACAAAGCGGTCGAGCCAGCGCGGGCTGGGGTGGGGCTTCTCGTACCAGCGCTCGTACGCGGTGGTGTCCTTGATGCGGAAGTCGGCGGAGAGGTCGATGATGCGGGGCGCGAGGGCGGACCACTTCTCAATCTGGCCCGCGGCTTCGCCGTGGGGCATGCAGAGGAAGAGGACATCGCAGGGCTTGACTTCCTCGGGGCGGCAGAATTCGAGCGAGGTGCGTGAGCGGAGGTGGGGGTGGATCATCGGCAGGGGCGTGGTCGCGTTGCGGCGCGAGCTGACCTGCGCGATCTCGACGTTGGGGTGGTCGAGGAGGAGGCGAAGGAGTTCGCCGCCGCTGTAGCCGGAGCCGCCGATGATCGAGGCGGTGAGGCGAGATGGGGGAGGTTGGTTCATTGTGCGCCGAGGGGTGGGTGTGAAGGGTGGAGGTCAGGCGTTGTTTGCAGGAACCCGCCGACTGCCGTCGGCGGCTCCACAATCGGCTTCACGCGGTTCGGCGCCCTGCGGGTGGCGCGGGGAGGCGTTGCGGGCGGTTTCGAGCACGAAGTCGATGATTCGGCCGGGGATGTTGACGCCGGTGGGCTCGATGCTGTTGCGGAACTCCATCGTGTGGTTGATCTCGCTGACGAGCAGCCCGTCGCGCGGCGATTCGAGGAGGTCGACGGCAAGGACGCCGCCGCCGACGGCGCGGGCGGCGCGGAGGCACAGGTCGCGGATCTCGGGCGTGATCGTGAGCACCGAGGCCTTGCCGCCGCGGGCGGTGTTGGTGATCCAGTGCGCGCTGTGGCGGACGATGCCGCAGATGGCCTCGTCGCCGACGACGAAGACGCGGAGGTCGCGCTCGGGCTTGTCGACGTACTCCTGCACGTAGAAGACCGAGTGCTGCACGGAGCCGAGCGTGGCCTTGTGCTCGACGATTGCCTCGGCGGCGTCGCGGTCGTTGACCCGGGCGAGGAGCCGGCCCCAGGAGCCGGTGGCGGGCTTGAGCACGGCGGGGTAGCCGATCTGCTCGATGGCGGCGAGGGCCGACTCGGGCTCGAGCGCGATGCGGGTGCGGGGAGTCGGGACGCGGTGGCGGGCGAGCAGCACCGAAGTCGCGAGCTTGTCTCCGCACGACTCGATCACCGAGGCCGGGTTGACGCACGGGATGCCGTAGCCCTCGAGGACGCGGACGGAAGCGAGAGCCTGCGTCTGGCTGATGCAGCGGTCGAGCACGGCGTCGAAGCGGGCCCACGGGCCGGGGTCGTGGATGTCGAAGACAACGGAGCGCACGTCGATGAGTTCGTGCGGGATGTTGCGTGCGGCGAGCTCGTCGGCGAGCAGGCGCTCTTCGACACGAATGCGGGAGTAAAGCAGCGCGATGTTCATGGGTGATCCGGGAGGGTCGAGGTGGGGTGTGGGACGACGTGGGACGGCAGCGTGCACGCGGTGCGCGAATTACTCGCCCCAGTCTTCCTTGACCTCGGGGGCCAGCTCGACACGGAGCGGGCTGATGCTGGTGACCTCGAGTTCGGCGCGGCAGTCGGTGCAGCGGATGACCTCGCCGGAGAGGGGCCTGCGGGCGATTTGCACCGTCGCGGCGCACTCGGGGCACTCGGTGTTGTGGGTGGTGGCGGTCGCGGGGCTCATGGGTTCGTTCCTTTGCGAAAGTGTGCGGACAACGGGAACCAAAACGACAGCGGGCCCGCCGGGACCAGATCCCGACGAGCCCGTTCAGACCGATTGACTTTCACATCAATCGAAGACGGCTACGGCGGGGCCTGGCGCGGAGGCCGCTTTCATGCTTTTTTTGCTGGAGACGAGCGTGCGCACGACGACCGCCCCGCGGGTGCTGCGGGCCGAGGCGGCGTTGGATGATGTGGCGCGGGAAGGCATGCTCGGGGGTATCAGTAGGATCGGCTCGCGCCCCAGTCAATTTCTGGCCCGAAAACGCGGCTTTGGTGGGCCGCGCCGCTCCCCGGGCTGCCCGGCGGGGACAGGCCCGGGGAGCGGTCGCGATGCCCGGGCGAAGGACGCCGTTCCCAGGGGAGCGGGGGTAGCGTCCTCGCCACGACGGGTGCACGGTCAGGAGGCGGCCCTCCGGCGCTTCTCCTTTCGGGAAACGCGGAGCTCCTCCATGGCGTCGGCGAAGGTGCCTGCCGCGGCGATGGCGCGCAGGGCGAGTATGCGGTGGAGTTCGCCGGGCTCCCAGCCGTCTTCCTCGAGGGATCGGACGATTTCGCTCGAGCAGAGGTGTGCGTAAAGCCTCATCGCCACTTCCATGACGACGGGCTCGTCGCCCCAGGAGGCCCCACCGGCGATGTCACTGCTGGAGATCATGAAGGATCGACTCCAAGGTCGAGGTGTAAGGGCCGTTGACGGACTTGGGGAGGAATTCGGGCTGGAACTTCAGGAAGGCGATCACGGTCTGGGTGTCGGCGGTTCCGGCGGCCCTTTGGTCGGGGGTGAGGTTGGGGAGAATGCCCTTGGCGGCGTAGGCACTGATCTGCGTTTGGATGGCCGACAGGACCAGGTCGCGTGCGAGGCTGGCGGTGGGAACGTCCGGGAACGCCGTGCCTGCCGCGGAGCAATCGAGCACTTCGCAGATGAACCGGATCAGGTCCAGCAGGCAGTTCCACTCGTCCTCGGAGGGGTCGGGCGCCGGGGTGGGGCCGTCGGCCCGAACGGCAACGGAACGGGAGTGGGCCGCGGCGTGCGGCACGGCCGCCGTGCCGAGAGCCAGGGCCGCCAAGGCGGGGCCCAGGACTTGCGTAACGCGATGTCGGCGCGCGATAATCCCCCGGCGATCGCTTTGCATGATCGGCCTCTTTCTTGTGCAGGTCTCTGGCCTGAACGCGGCGTGCTGACAGAGGACTGATCGCTCGGGGGGGCGCGAGTGTGACGCGGTTGCGCAGATTTCCTGGGGGACACGAGAATGGACGAGATGGACCGCGGGACGGGGATCGATGACCTGCTGCGCCAGATCGCCTCGGGGGACCGCAACGCGGCGGCGCGGTTCGTGCTTCGCTACGCGCCGGTGATCCGCCAACGCTTCAGGGCGCGCCTGAGCCCGCCGCTGCGGCGCCTCATGGACTCGGCGGACCTTGTGTCCACGGTGGGGCGACGGCTGGACCAGCTGGTGGCCTCCGGAGCCGTGGACGTGGAGAACGAGCACCAGCTGTGGGCGCTGGTGAACCACATCGCGCGGGCGGCGATCGCGGACAAGGCGCGGGTGCTGGCGCGTCTTCGGCGCGTGGAGGACCCCGACTCGGGTTGGGCGCGGGCGTTCCTGGCGCGGGCGGACATGCCGCGGCAGGATTCGACGGACCCGTTCGACGACACGCTGGACATCGCGATGAAGGCGGTGGACTCCGAGACGGATCGGCGCGTGCTGGCCCTGTGGCTGGGAGGATGTTCGCACGTGCAGATCGCGGCGCAGCTGGACATGACCCCCAACGCGGTGCGGCAGCGCTGGCACCGCGTGCGCGCCACGCTCGCCGCGGCGCTGGGCGGGTCGCGTGAGCAGCAGGGAGCCTTGCCGTGAGAGACGTGCCCAAGAACGACGGGCTGCCGATGTTCGGCGCCGAGGAGGGCGCATCGACGCTGGTCACGGGCGACGACGAGCTGTGCGACCGCATCCGCGCCGATGCGCGGCGGCTGGTCGGGCTCGGGCGCACGGCCGGGCTGGCGCGGTACCTCGACGCGATCCCGGGGATCGAGGGCCGTCCGGCGGTGCTCGACAGCGCGATCGTGGCCACGCTCGAGCTGGCGGTGGCGCACGGGGTGTTGCGCGACGAGGCGATCGAGGCGATGATCCGGGACCACCCGGCCCTGAGGACGCCGATCCTTGCCGCGGACTTTCTCGATCAGACGCTTGGGACCGGGGCGATCGGGTCGGGACCGATCGACGACGAGCACGGGCCGGACCTGCCGTTTGAGATCGGGCCGGCGCTGCCGGGCGGGCACCGTCGTTACGAGCTGCGGACGCGCCTGGCCGAGGGCGCTTCGGGGATCGTGTACCGCGCCATCGATCGTGCGGTGAGCACGCCCGAGGGCGTGTCGATCGTGGCGGTGAAGTGCCTTCGCGATCCGGGGTTCCGTCTGCCCAACCTTTTCAAGCTCGAGGCCCAGCGGGCGCGGCGCGTCGAGCATGCGTCGGTGGCGCGGGTGCTGGACGCTGGCGAGGATGTGCGGGCGGGGGAGTACCTGGTCTTTGAGTACTGCGAGGGCGCGACGCTTGAGCAGTGGATGACGCGGCGCGGGGCGCGGCCGGCGCCGACCGAGGCGGTGGCGCTGGTGCTGGCGATCGCCGAGGGCGTCTCGGCGGTGCACCGGGCGGGGTTCTGCCACGGGGATATGCACCCCGGAAACGTGATCGTGTCGCGCGACGGCGTGCCGCGGCTCATCGATTTCGGGGCGTCGCGTTCGGACGCGGCGCGGTTCAGTGCCAGCCCGCGCCCGATCGGGGCGCTGGGCTTTGCGGCGCCGGAGCTGTTCCGCTCGGGCTCGCCGATCTCGGGGCAGGGCGCGGACGCGTACGCGGTCGCTGGGCTGCTGTTCTGGATGCTCACGGGCGAGCCGCCCAACGGGGCGACGGTGGAGGACGCGGAGGCCACAATCGGCGGCGAGCGTCGCGTGAGCGTGGCGCTGCTGGACGGCCAGACGCGGGACCTGCGGGCGATCCTGGCGCGGGCGCTGAGCGCCGACGTCACGGCCAGGTATCCCACGATCGACGCGTTTGCGGAGGACCTGCGGCGCGGCACGCGGTTTGAGCCGCTGGCGTGGTCGCCGGGGACGTGGCGGCACCGCGCGGGCCTGGCGGTGCGGCGGGCGAAGGTGGCCTATGCGCTGGCGGCCGGGACGATGGTCGCGGCGCTCGTCGGGCTCTTCTCGCTCTTCACGGCGCTGTACGTGTCGAACCGTTCGGCGCTGGCGGAGGCGCAGATGGCGATGGAGGCCAACCGCAGCGCGCTGAGCGCCGTGACGGCCCAGCGTGAGGCCGCGGTGGCGCAGGCGTCGCGCATGGACATGGCGCGCCTGGTGGCTTCGAGCCTGAACACGCTGGTGCAGGGGGCGAAAGCCAACAACGAGAGCATCCGGTGGCTGGCACCGCTGGTGATCATGGAGCGGTACGCCTCCGACAAGGAAGTCGCCGAGCCGGTGCTCGCGGCGGAGTCAAAGAAGAAGCGGATCGAGCTGGCCGCCGCGGCGGTGGCGGGCTGCATCGAGAAGGGAAGGATCGACAACGTCGGCGACCTGTTCGTGGCCGGAGCCCTGGGGGTGTGGCGGCTGGAAGAGGAGGAGCTCGCCTCGGCGCGGACGGTGCTGACGATCACGCGGGCCGCGGCCCAGCGCATGCTGATCCCGTCGGACCCTGCCGCGGTCCGGCTGGAGGTGTACTGGGCGATCGCGACGGTGCTGGCGGGGCGTGAGGGACATCTCGACGTCCCGTCCGGCGAGACGCAGGAGGCCGAGCGCATTCTCCGCGAGCGGGCACCGATCTTCGCGGAGCTTGGGCCCAAGATGAAAGAACGATTCATGCAGGCGACCTCGGGGGGCGCGGCTGCCGGGAAGTAGGAGAGCGGTTCCGGGGCGGCCGGCTCTGGCGCGGCGAAGCGGGCGGGGCGTTGTGGCGATGTGCGGGCGCTGGTACTCTGCGCGTGGCAGCCCTTGAATTCCCATGGGCGGCCGCACCCGGAGCAGCCCGTGTCCCATTTCATCCGCGCCGCGATCGTTGCCGTTGCGACCAGCGTTCTTGCGCCCGCGATGGCCCTTGCCCAGCCGCTTCCGACCGACCCGTCGCTCGTCACGGGGGAACTGGACAACGGGCTGCGCTACATCGTGCGTCAGCACGCGGTGCCGCCGGGGCGTGCGACGGTGTGGATCCACATGGGCAGCGGGTCGCTGAACGAGACGGACCGTCAGCGGGGCATCGCGCACTACCTCGAGCACATGGCTTTCAACGGGTCGGAGAACTTCGCGCCCGGCTCGGTGGTGCCGTTCTTCCAGTCGCTGGGCATGACGTTCGGCCGCGATCAGAACGCGTACACGAACATGCAGGAGACCGTGTACCAGCTCTCGCTGCCGGATGCCAAGCCGGAGACTCTTGGGCGTGGCATGCTGTTCTTCTCTGACGTGGTGTCGAAGCTTCTGCTGTCGCCCAAGGAGATCGACGCCGAACGGCAGATCATCCAGGAGGAGCGGCGGCGCGGCCTTTCGGGGCGTCAGCGCACCGCCAACTACGTGCTCGAGCACTCCACGCCCGGCTCGATCTTCGGCATGCGCAACACCATCGGCACCGAGGAGACGATCAACGGCGTGAACCAGGACGACTTCAAGGCCTACTACGGGACGTGGTATTGCCCCTCGAACGCGACCGTGATCGTGGTCGCGGACGCGGACCCCGCCGAGGTAGTGAAGGTGATCAAGGACAAGTTCGGCCCGCTCCCGAAGAAGCCGCGCCCGACGCCGCAGGACCTGAAGGTCAGTGCGTACGACAAGAACTTTGCGATCGTGACGAGCGACCCGGAGCTGCGCACGGGGAGCGTGCGGATCTCGACGTTGGAGCCCGCGCGCCCGCCGACCACCACGGTGCCCCAGTACCGGAGCGACCTGGTGATGATCCTGGCGCGCGGGGCGTTCAACCGGCGGATGCGCGACCGCGTGGACGCGGGCGGCACGAGCTTTGAGAGCGCCAGCGTGTCGTCGGGGAACGAGTCCAACGCGATCTACAGCGCGGAGATTTCGGCAACCGTTGCCGCCGACAAGTGGAAGGCCGGGCTCGACGAGATGGCGATGGAACTGCAGCGGGCCCGCGCGTTCGGCTTCACGGCGCGCGAGATCGACGACGCCAAGCGACAGATCGTCTCGGGCGCCGAGCGCGCGGTCGAGACCGAAGGGACCATGGAGGCACGCGGCCTGATCGCGCGCCTGAACTCCGACGTGGGCGACGGCGAGCCCAGCGTGTCCCCCAAGCAGCGGCTGGACCTGGTGAAGCAGTTGCTCCCGACGATCACGAAGGAAGAGATCGACGCGCGCTTTGCCAAGGAGTTTGACTTCAAGGCCGCGGCGTACATCGCGGTGCTGCCGTCGAGCGCGAGCGTGCCGAGCGAGGCCGAGCTGGTGGACCTTGGCGTCAAGGCCCTGGCAGTGAAGCCGACGCAGGTGGCGGAGACGGCGCGGGCGACGACGCTTTTGACCGAGCTGCCCAAGCCCGGCGCGGTGAAGGAGATGAGCGAGCACGCCGCGACGCACGTGTGGTCCGGCTGGCTGAGCAACAACGTGCGGGTGCACTACAAGTTCATGGACGAGCGGAAGAACGAGGCGTCGGTCCGCGTCTCGCTGATCGGCGGGGAGTTGCTCGAAACGGGTGCCAACCGCGGCGTGACCTCGGCGGCGCAGCTGGCGTGGTCGAACCAGGCCACCAAGAAGCTCTCCTCGGCGGACGTGCGCGAGATCATGGTCGGCAAGAAAGTGAACGTCGGCGGCGGGTTCGGTGGTGGCGGCGGTCGCGGCGGTCGCGGTGGCGGCGGTGGGGGCGGGGGAGGAGGCGACTCGATCTCGCTTTCGATTTCCGGCAGCCCGGCCGAGTTTGAGACGGGCTTCCAGCTGGCGTACCTGCTGCTGACCGAGCCGAAGATCGAGGCCCCGGCGTTCGAGCGATTCAAGACCATGGCGCAGCGGCGCCTGGAAGAGTCGATGAAGACCTCCGAGGGTGTGGCGGCGCGGCTGGTGTCGGCGGCGCCGTACCCCGACGGCGAGGCCCGGATGGCGATGCTCACGGCAGAGCAGATCGCGCGGGTGACCCTGCCCGAGTCGCAGGCCTGGCTGGAGAAACTGATCGCCGAGTCGCCGATCGAGGTGACCATTGTCGGGGACATCCCCAAGGACCAGGCCCTGGACCTTGCGGCCAAGTACCTGTGCGCGCTGCCGTCGCGCGACCGCGTCGGCCCCGACACGTACCGCTCGCTGCGGACGATGCAGCGACCCAAGGGCCCGCGCGTGTTCGAGCAGACCGTGGCCACGGAGACCCCGAAGGCGAGCGTTTTTTCGGGCTTCTACGGCGCCGACGAGTCGAATCTCGCCGACGCCCGGGCCCTGAGCATGGCGGCGCGGATCATGTCCACCCGGATGACCAAGGAGATCCGCGAGGAGGACCAGCTGGTGTACAGCATGGGAGCCTCGTCGCGCCCCGGCACCACGTTCCCCGGGTTCGGGGTGTTCTTCGCGACGTCCACGACGGCGCCCGAGAAGGCCGCGGCGCTTGCCGCGAAGATCCCGGCGATGTACGAGGTTTTCGCCAAGGGCGGTCCGACCGAGGAGGAGATGCAGGTCGCCAAGAAGCAGCGTGCCAACGACTACGAGGAGCAGATGCGGACCCCGCAGTTCTGGGCCGGCGTGATGTCGGAGATGACGTTCCGGGGCGCCAAGCTCGACGACGTGGTGGCGGCGCCCGCGGCGTACCAGGCCATGACGGCGCAGCAGGTCAAGGACGCGTTCGCCAAGTACTACTCCAAGGACAATTCGATCGTCGTGGTCGTGAAGCCGCAGGCGGCCGAGCCGTCGAAGTAGGGGTTGGTCGGGTCGCTTTGGTTCGCACGCTCCGGGAGCAAATCCGGTATTCTCCCGGACCCCTTCGGGGGCTCACGGAGGCGCGCGATGAGCGGATCTGACCTTCACCTGCCGCAGGTTCGCGGGCTTGGCGAGACTTCGCGGACCGACACGTGGTGGCTCCAGCCGCTGGTGGTCGTCCTGGGCCTTGGCGCGTTCCTCGTCTACACGACGTGGGCGGCGTTCCAGGGGCAGAACTATTTCTACGACGGGCACGGCGCGCACTACCTGTCGCCGTTCTACTCGCCGCTGATCTACGGGCATCCGGGCGAGCCGCGGTGGATCGACGCGACGCAGCCCGGCTGGTGGCCGTCGTGGATGCCGTTCTCGCCGGCGTTCCTGATCCTCGCCGGTCCGGCGGCGATGCGGTTCACGTGTTACTACTACCGCGGGGCGTATTACAAGGGCTTCTGGGCCGACCCGGTGAGCTGCGCCGTCGGCGAGCCTGGGTTCCGCGGCACGAACTACCGCGGCGAGCAGAAGTTCCCGCTGATCTTGCAGAACATCCACCGGTACGTGTTCTACCCCGCCGCGGCGTTCGTGATGATCCTGTTTTACGACGCGTGGCACGCGATGTGGTTCACGGGTGCGGACGGCGTGAAGCACTTCGGGATCGGGGTGGGCTCGCTGGTGCTGCTGCTGAACGCGACGCTTTTGGGGTGCTACACGTTCGGCTGCCACTGCGCCCGTCACCAGATCGGCGGCTGCCGCAACCGGATGTCCGAGCTGGTGTTCTGGCGCAAACAGGGGTACGCGTGCGTGAGCTGGCTGAACAAGCGGCACATGGGATGGGCGTGGGTGAGCCTGGTGTGGGTGGGGTTCTCGGATATCTACGTGCGGCTGCTGTGCAAGGGGGTTTGGACGGACTTCCGGCTCTTCTGATCGGAGCGACGAGCTGGCTCGATGGTGATGGAGCAAATGACGACGATGCCCGAATTCCAGACGTACGAGCACGACGTATTGGTGATCGGCGCCGGCGGCGCCGGGCTTCGCGCCGCGATCGAGGCTTCCGCGGCCAAGGTCTCGGTGGGACTGGTCTGCAAGTCGCTCCTGGGAAAGGCGCACACCGTAATGGCCGAGGGCGGCGTGGCGGCGGCGCTGGCCAACGTCGACGACCGCGACGGCTGGAAGGTGCACTTTGCCGACACGATGCGCGGCGGGCAGTACCTGAACAACCCGCGCATGGCCGAGCTTCACGCCCAGCAGGCCCCCGACCGCGTGCGCGAGCTGGAGGCGTGGGGCGCGGTGTTCGATCGCACCAAGGACGGGCGGATCCTGCAGCGGAACTTCGGCGGGCACCGCTACCCGCGCCTGGCGCACGTGGGCGATCGCACCGGCCTTGAGATGATCCGCACGCTCCAGGACCACGGCATCCACCAGGGCATCGAGGTCTACATGGAGATGACGGTCGTGGAGCTGCTGGTCGAGGGCGGGCGGATCGCCGGCGCCATCGGCTACGACCGCGAGCGCGGACGGTTCAAGGTGTGGAAGGCCAAGGCCGTGGTGATGGCCACGGGCGGGATCGGGCGCGCGTACCGCATCACGAGCAACTCCTGGGAGTACACGGGCGACGGGCAGGCGCTGGCGTACCGGGCCGGGGCTGAGCTCATGGACATGGAGTTCGTGCAGTTCCACCCGACGGGGATGGTGTGGCCGCCCAGCGTGCGCGGCATCCTGGTCACCGAGGGGGTGCGCGGCGAGGGCGGGCGCTTGCTCAACAGCAAGGGCGAGCGCTTCATGTTCAACGACATCCCCGACAACTACAAGAACCAGACGGCCAAGGACGTCGAGGAGGGCTGGCGCTACGTCACGGGCGACAAGAACGCCATGCGTCCGCCCGAGCTGCTCACACGCGACCACGTCGCGCGGTGCATCAACCGCGAGGTGAAGGCCGGGCGCGGCTCGCCCCACGGCGGCGTGTTCCTCGATATCGCGTGGATCAAGGAAAAGATCAAGAACGCCCCGGACCACATCAAGAAGAAACTGCCGAGCATGTACCACCAGTTCAAGGAGCTGGCGGGCGTCGACATCACCACGACGCCGATGGAGGTAGGTCCGACCACGCATTACGTGATGGGCGGGATCCGCGTGAACGGCGACACCCAGATGTCGAACGTGCCCGGCCTGTTCGCGGCGGGCGAAGCCGCGGCGGGGCTCCACGGGGCCAACCGCCTCGGCGGCAACTCGCTGTCGGACCTACTCGTATTCGGAAAGCTCGCGGGGGAGCACGCGGCAAGGTTCGCTGCGGCCAACGGCGCGACGACGATCAACCCCGCCCAGGTCGAGGAGGCCCAGCGCCGCGCGCTCGAGCCGTTCGACCGCGGCGGGGACGCGGAGAACCCCTACAAGGTGCAGCACGACCTGCAGGGCATGATGCAGGAACTGGTTGGGATCGTGCGGACCGAGGCCGAGATGGCAAGGGCGCTGGACGGGCTGTCGGGCCTCAAGGGGCGTGCCGCGAAGGTGGGCGTTGAGGGCCACCGCGAGTACAACCCCGGCTGGCACACGTGCATCGACCTGCACAACCTGATGATCGTGTCGGAGGCGATCACGCGGTCGGCGCTGGAGCGCAAGGAGAGCCGCGGGGCCCAGTTCCGCGAGGATTTCCCGGACAAGTCCGCCGAGTGCGGCACGTTCAACATCGTCACCTGGCGCGGCAGCGATGGTTCGATGCGCACGAGGCGCGAGCCGATCGTGCCGGTGCGCGACGAGCTGAAGCAGGTGATCGAGGAGAACAAGTAGCGCATGCCCCCGGCCCCGCCCAACGCGCCGCGGCTGAGCAGCATCCGCCCGATGCTGGCGGTGACCGACCTCGCGCGCACCGTGCGGTTCTACGTCGAGAAGCTGGGGTTCAACTGCAACTCGCTCTTCGGCAACCCGCCGGTGTGGTGCGACCTTGACCGCGACGGCCAATCGATCATGTTCAACGCTCCGCCGGCCGACGCGGTGCGGCGCGACGTGCCGCGGAAGAGCAAGGACTACCAGGTCTTCTACGTCAACACGACCGACGTCGCGGCGCTGCACGCCGAGTTCAAGGGGCGGGGCGTGGCGGTGAGCGAGCTGCGTGTCACGGTGTACGGCATGAAGGAGTTCGAGGTCCGCGACCCCGACGACTACTGGCTGTGGTTCGGCCAGCCGACGGACGAACCACCGACGGTGAAGGAGTAGCGATGCCCCAGGCGACATTCCGCATCTGGCGCGGCCAGGGCGATCAATCCTCGTTCAAGGACTACACGACCGACGTGACCGAGGGCATGGTCGTGCTGGACGCTGTGCACCAGGTGCAGGCCGAGAGCGCTCCCGATCTGGCCTGCCGCTGGAACTGCAAGGCGGGCAAGTGCGGGTCGTGCTCGGCGGAGATCAACGGGAAGCCGCGCCTGATGTGCATGACGCGCCTGGAAACGCTGGACCTGACGGTCCCGGTGATCATCGAGCCGATGAAGTCGTTCCCGCACGTGCGCGACCTGGTGACCGACGTGTCGTGGAACTTCCGCGTCAAGAAGGCGATCAAGAAGTTCAGGCCGCGCAGGCCCGACGCGCCCGACGGCACGTGGCGGATGCAGCAGTCGGACGTGGACCGGGTGCAGGAGTTCAGGAAGTGCATCGAGTGCTTCCTGTGCCAGGACGTGTGCCACGTGCTGCGCGATCACCACAAGCACGACGAGTTCGCGGGGCCGCGGCACTTTGTCTACACGGCGGCGCTCGACATGCACCCCCTGGACACCGAGAACCGGCTGGGCCAGATGAAGGACGAGGGCGGGATCGGGTACTGCAACATCACCAAATGCTGCACCAAGGTTTGCCCCGAGCACATCACGATCACGGACAACGCGATCATCCCGCTCAAGGAGCGGGTGGCGGACGAGTTCTACGATCCGATCACGCGGCTATTCAAGATGTTCAAGCCGCACCGTGAGCCCGCGTCGCGGGCGTGAACCCCGGAGTCTTGGGGACTCCCAGCGGAGCCAGGCCATGTTCCAGCTCAAGCCCATCGCCAAGGAGTCGATCCCTCGGGCGCTCGCGAAGGCGGAGCGGTACCGGCTGCTCAACGAGCCCCGCGAGGCCGAGAGCATCTGCCGCGACGTGCTGGCCGTGGACGGGGAGAACCAGGACGCGCTGGTGTGCCTGGTCCTCTCGCTGACGGACACGTTCCACGGGATGCAGCACAAGGCCGACGAGGTGCGCCCGCTGGCGGCGCGCCTGGCGCGCGAGTACGAGCGGGAGTACTACGCGGGCGTGGTCGAGGAGCGGTGGGGGAAGGCGCTGCTGGAGGCCGGGTACCCCACGCCGGTGGTGTACGACGCGCTGCGGATCGCGATGGCGTACTTCGACCGGTCGGAGGCGATCGCCCCGCCGGGCAACGACGACGCGGCGCTGCGCTGGAACGCGTGCGCCAGGTTCATCGAGCGCTTCCGGCTGGCGCCGGCGGTGCACTCGGACGTGCCCGATTCGGAGATGTTCGACGACGACGTCCCGAGCCGGTGATCGGTCGCGAATTCGTTCGGTGAGGCAAGCGGATCGACCCGGCGACTCGGTGCGCCGTCGGAACATGGCGCACCATGCTCGGACGATTACTTGGAACGGTCCGGTGCTTTCTGGGCCAGATCGATGGCCTTCTGGACGCGATCACTGGGGTCGGCCGGCGCGGTGTCGCGCGCACGCCGGGCGTAGTCGAGCGCCCGCTGCGGAGCGTTCTGGCTCTGGGCGATCCCGCTGAGCGCGGCGAGCGCTTCGGCCAGGTCCTCGCGGTCCTGGGACGAGAGGCCCTTGGCGCCGTTCTTCTCGTCGGCCGCGATCTGGTACGACGCGACCGAGGCCGTCAGCGGATCCACAGCCTCTTCGGCACGTCCGACCTTGAGGGTCGCGTCACCGAGGCGGCGTGCGGCCCGCGCGTGCTCCAGGCGCATGATCGCGTTGTCGGGGGTGCGGTCGGCGATGTCGGCGTACGCGGCAACCGCGCGGCGCATGTTCTCGATGCCCTCGGGTCCGCGCCCGGCGTCGACCTGAGCCTGGCCCAGTTTCAGGACGCCGCGGCTAAGGTAGTAGCGGACCTGGCTGTCGTCGGGGGTTGGCCCGTAGATCTCGCGCATGCGGGACACATACTGGTTGAACCTCGTGACCGCGTCCTCGTAGTTCTGACGCTTTACGGCGATGTCGCCCGCCAGCTCGATCAGACGCGCGGCGGTGCCGGCGAAGCGTTTGTCGTCGGGGTCCTGCGTGGGATAGTCGCCCGCCGCGGTGAGCGCCTTCTGGAGCACGGCTTCCGCGTCGACGTCGCGGTTGAGTCCGAGGAGCAGACGGGCAACCTTGTCGCTCATGACCACCACGTCGCGCCGGTTGGTGGCGTTGGTGGGCGCGGCGGCGAACAGGGCCTCGCGGATCGCCAGCGACTTGCGGTACTCCTCCAGGGCCGCCTCCGTGTTGTGGCGGTGCTCGTGCAGGCGCCCGAGCTTGTTGTGCGCGACGCCGACCTCGCGCTGCAGATCGGCCCGAGCAAACGAGCCCTCGGGTGCGCCGTCGGCCAGCGCCTGCACGATCGACAGCGCCTCGCGGTACAGCGGCTCGGCCTCGTCGGCCTTGGCGGATTCGAGACGCCGGTCGCCCTGGGCGGTGAGGACGCGGCTTAGCTGGCGCTGCGCCGCGGGACGGTGCGGGCCGTCGGTCGCCGCGGCTTTCGTGGTCAGCTCGCGGCTTTCGGCCAGAAGGGTGTCGGCCTCCTTTGCCGCGTTGGCGCGGTTGAGCACGAACGCCAGGTGCTCGAGCCCGTCGGCGAGGTCGATCGCGGCGGTAGGGTCTTCCGGTGACTGCGCGACGATGGAGCGGCGCAGCTGCACGGACTTGCGGAAGAACGCGATCGCGTCCTGCGGCTGGCCCTCGTTGGCGCTGCGGCCGCCGCCGACCACCATGCCCAGGCGGTCGAGCGAGTCGGCGAGCATCCTGACGAGTTTCGGATCGTCGACGCCCTCGGCCTGGAGCTTCTCGAGCACGGCGCGGGCGGTGTCGACGGTGACCTTGCGGATCGCCGTCCCGCCCTCGGTGCGCTGGATGATGGTCTCGGTGCCCGTCATGAAATCGCCGGCGAAGTCGCGCAGCTGCTCGTACTTGGCCTGGGTCTTTTTCTCTGCCGCGGCCGCGAGTTCCGCGTTGCGTACAGCGACGTTGCGCGCGGCGCGGGCCTGCTGCATCTGCCAGAACGTGCCCGTGAGCCCGGCGCCCAGGGCCACGATCACCGCCGCGACCGCCGCCACGGGGACCCGGTTCCGGACCACAAACTTGCCGAAGTGGTAGTGCCACGTCTCAGGCGCCGCGATCACCGGCCGGTCGTGGAGGTGGTTCTCGATGTCGTGCGCGAACTGCTCGGCCGACGTGTAGCGGCGTCGCGGACTCTTGCGCATGGCCATCAGGATGATGTTGTCGATGTCCCCGGAGAGGGCGCGGCGGAGCTTGGTGGGGGCCATCTCGCGCCGCCGCCCGATCTCTTCGGCCGTGATGGTCCGCGTCTGGCCGTCGCTGGTAGTGACTTCCGCGGGGCGCGTGACGGCGGTGCTGGGGCGGTCGGGCTCCTCCTCGCACACGATGCGCTCGATCTCGGCCTGCACCCGGCTGCGGATCTGGTAGGGACGGCGACCCGTCATCAGCTCGTACAGCAGCACGCCCATCGAGTAGATGTCGCTGGCGGTCGAGATCGGCTCGCCCTTGACCTGTTCGGGGCTGGCGTACTCGGGCGTCATCACCCGCGCCTCGGGGAGCGTGTCGAGCGTGAAGCCGGCCAGGTCCGGGTTGAGCATCTTGGCGATGCCGAAGTCGACCAGCTTGGGCTCGCCGTCGGGCGAGACGAGGATGTTGCCGGGCTTGAGGTCGCGGTGGACGATGAGGTTCTGGTGCGCGTACTGCACCGCCGCGCAGACCTTGATGAAGAGCACCAGGCGTTCGCGGGCGGTGAGCTGCTGGCTGTCGCAGTACTCGTCGATGGGCTGGCCCTGGACATACTCCATCACGAAGTACGGCCGGCCGTCCTCGGTGGCGCCGGCGTCCAGGACGCGCGCGATGTTGGGGTGGCTGAGCGAGCCGATGACTTTTCGCTCGACCTCGAAGCGTTTCAGGATCTCGCGGGTATCCATGCCGCGCTTCACGAGCTTGATGGCGACGTGGCGCTGCATCTCCTCGCCCTCGCGGAGGGCCAGGATCACCGAGCCCATGCCGCCGTGGCCGAGCTCGCGGACGACCCGGTACGGGCCGATCCGGGCGGGGATGTCGCGGAGTTCGAGGAAGCGCCGAGTGCCCGAGGAGTGCTCGGGGGGCAGGGCTCCGGTTGCGTGGTCATCCCCGGGTGGTTGCGACCCGTGCCCTGGGGGCGGCGCTGGATTCTCTGACATCGTCAACCCCCTGTTTTGAGCCGGACGATCATATTCTGCGCCGCCGCCCGACCCTATTGGCGCATTCGGAGGACGCCGTGGGAAGTCGGCCGGCGAGATTTTCGGTCACAGGCGTTCGCGACTTCACCGTTGCGTTCGGGGAGGGATGCTGGGATACTCGCCGGGTGCCGCGCCAGCCGCGGAGAGTACGGGGAACTGCATGAGAGTGCCGGGCTTGCCGTCGGTCGGATGTCGCGTCGCGGGCCTTGCCGCGATGGCGGTGATCCCCTGCGCGGCCCTGGCCCAGCCCGCCGACCTGCTCCCTGACATCATCGTCGATACCAACACCCTGTACGACAACGTGGTGGCCGTTCAGAACGGCCGCACCTACATCCGCCTCAGCAACGGGACGCCGAACATCGGGGCGGGCAAGCTGCACCTTCGGGGGGGAGACCGCTACGCCGACGGCTCGCAGGACGTCTGGCAGCGCGTGTTCCGCGATGACGGATCGTCGTGGGAGCGTCTGGCGGGAAAGTTCGCCTACCACGCGGCGCACTCCCACATCCACTTCGATGATTGGGCGGTGTACCGCCTTCGCACGCGGATCGACGGTGACCAGGTCGGGCCCGTGGTTGCCGAGGGTGTGAAGACCAGCTTCTGCATCCTCGATCTTCAGCCTTACGACGTCACGCTCCCAGGGTACAAGCCGTCCGGGGAGTTTCACGTTTGTGACTCGCAGACGCAGGGGTTGTCGGTGGGCTGGATGGACGTGTACTCGCGCAGCCTCGAGGGGCAGACGATCGACATCACGGGCGTCCCGGACGGGGAGTACTGGATCGAGTCGGAAGTCGACCCGAACAACGGCGTGCTCGAGCAGGACGAACTCAACAACGTGTCACGTATCCCCATCGTGCTGAGCGGAGGGTCGACCATCACGCTCGATCGGTACGAGCCCAACGAGTCGATCGCGAGCGTCAAGGTGCGCCCCGTGGGAGGCGCGAACAGCCCGAACCTCGGGCCCGTCGGGCCCGTGGGCGTGATCCCGCACCTTTCGATGCACAAGTCCACCAACTCTGATTACTTCAGGTTTTATTCCCCGGGCACCGGCACAAACGACGCGTGGGCCCGGATCGACTTTGACCAGGCCAAGGGCGACCTTGATTTTCGGCTGCTTTCGGACACCGGATCGGTTCTCGCCCAGAGCACCGGCCACACGGGCATGGAGAAGGTCGGGCTGCTGGGGCGGCCGCGCGGCTGGTACAACCTGCATGTCTACGGGTACCTGGGCGCTACGCAGATCGACTACACGCTCACGATCAAGCCCGCCACGAGCGACCCGCCCGAAATCGTGGTGGTGTCGCCGCCGGCGGGCGATGTGCACCTGACGCACGGCGTCGACACGCTGAAGGTTGAGTGGTTCGCGGCAGATACCGACGGCGACCCGACGTGGGTCACCGTGTACCTGTGCCCGAATCACGCGATTGACGGAACCGAGACCCTGATCCCCACGTCCGTTAACACGCCGGGCGACCTTGGGTTTCACTTCGTGAACTCCGCGTACGTGGCGCCCGGGACGTACTGGGTGTACTGCGCCGTGACCGACGGCGGCAGCGTCACCGGGGCGTGGTCCGAGGGCACGGTCACGTTCCACGATCACGACCACTGCCTGGCCGATTACGACCACGACGGGTGGGCGACGGGCGTCGACTTCGATGAGTTCGTCGCGGCCTTCGTGGCGGGCGATTCGAGCGCTGATGTCGACGACAACTCGTTCGTAAACGGCGACGACTTCGACGGGTTCATGGACGCGTTCATCGCGGGGTGCTGAGGGGCCGCCCCGCGGCGCCGATCACTGCCCGAGGGCGCGCAGCACGACCGTCGCGTAGGCCCCGCGCGGCAGTTCGAACGACGCGATTCGCTTCAGGCGCTTGCCCGAGGCGGTGAGGTCGTCCCGCGCGGCGTTGGACATCTCGAACCTCTCGGCGCGGACCAGGAGCGGCCGAGGAGCCTCGCCGAAGAACGGGCGGCGCAGACCGGGGATGCGAAGCTGCGGTAGGTCGATGCCCTCGGACGCGAGGGCCGCGCCGGCGGCGCCGGCCCACGGCTCGACAAGCTGGGATTTGGGCGCCAGCAGCGGCACGACAAGGTCGCGCCATTCGGCGCCGACCGCACCTGCCGCGGGGAAGACCAGCTCGCCGAAGTCGTCGGGGGTCTTGAGCGGCGTGCTTCCCGCCTCCGTGGCGATTCGCGTGGCGAGGGTGCGGGCGGTGGCGTTCCAGAGGTGGGATTGGAAGGCCTCGACGCACATGAGCTGGAAGAACGTCGGCAGCGCCGCGAACGCGTCGCGGAAGGTCCCTCCCGCGGCGAGGCATTCGACGGCGGCGCGGTCGGGGGAGCGCGGAAGCTGGGCCAGCAACTCGGGCCAGCGTCCCCACATGGAGGCGCAGAGGCGTGTGAACCGGCGCTTGGCGCCGCTGTCCTTGCGCGCGGGCGTGCCGATGGCCAGCCGAAGAGCGCCCTCAAAATCACCCTCGATCAACCGGCGTGCGATGAAGCCGCCGCCGTGGCGTGCGGACCCGAAGCGCTGGTCGCCGAAGTAATTGACGACGAGCAGGGCTCTGGCCGCGCCCGTATTTGAGGCAGGCGCGCAGTCGAGCAGCGTCGCGGCGCGGCGGTCCATCTCGGTGCACGCGTCGCGCGAAAGGTCCCGCACGACGATCGTGAACCGGTTACCCTCGATTGCCTCGGAGTCGATCGCCCGCTCGCACCAGCCGCGGAGCGACGCCGTCCAGCCCGGGCCCTCGACGCTCGCCGGCAGGGCTCCCGAGGCGTGAACAGAGACGAGCTGCGTGGTCTGCGCGTGCTTGTCCTTGAGACCGGCGTAGCTCGTGGCGTTCGGCCGGGTGCGCAACGCTCTGGCCAGATGCTGCACGGCGTCGGGCGTAGTGAGCGATGTTTTGGAGAGCGTGTACACCGCGTGCGGGAACCGGGGCTCGCCGCGCTCGCGGAGCGAGGCGATGAACGCCTCGGAGACTCGCTCCTCGACGATGAAGTCCGCGGGCTGGCGCCGGATAGTCATGCGGTGGGCGGCATGGTAGGGGGGCCGCGCCGGGCTCAGGCTTTCTTCCGAACCGCGAACTTCAGTCCGGACCACGTTTGATCGACGGCGCACACCTTGTAGTCCACGATCCCCGTGGCGAGCGCGGCGTCGCGCACGACACTCTCGTTCATGTCGGTCACCACGCCCGAGGACTTCTTCGGCCAGATCACCCAGAGCCCATCGCGCCCGATGGCGCGGCGCACGCTCGCGAGCCTCCGCGTGTATTCGGGCGCGGAGGTGACGAACCAGAGGATCAGGTCCGCCTGGGTTCGAAGCGAATCGGAGAAGCACACGCCGTCCGGAAGTGGCCGCAATATCTCCGCGAAAGCGTCGGGGGCGCCCAGCAGCGTCACCCTGGCGCCGGGCTTGATGCCGAGTTTCTTGGGGAGGGGCGTGCCCGAGTAGCCGGCCGGGGCTGGGATGCCTGGTGCGGCACGTGAGGCTGGCTTGGGGCGACGCGCCGGGGCGCTCTTGAGCGGCTTTCGTGGCACACTGGGCATCGACAACCTCCGGGGCACCGGTTCGGGGGCTCGCCGGGATCAGTCTACCGAACTTTGCCCGTGCGGATTGGTTGCTGCGCACCGATCTGTCCGCATACTTGGGATGGGCCCGCGGTGGCGTGCCGGGAGCAAGTCGATGCGTCATCAGTTCGCGGCCGCGGCGGCTCTTTGTGTGTCGGCCGCGGTGTCACGTGCCGGCGTGGTGCTGATCGGCGCCGACCGCGACAACACGCTCTACGAGATCGACGACGGATCGATCAGCAACGGGTCCGGGGCGTACCTGTTCTCGGGGGTTACAGCCCAGGACACACGCCGGCGCGCGCTGCTGCGGTTCGACGTCGCCGGCGCCGTTCCTTCGGGGGCGAAGATTCTCTCGGCTTCGCTGACGCTGCACATGTCGAGGACGACGTCGGCGACCGAGGAGGTAGCGCTCCATCGGGTGCTTTCGGACTGGGGCGAGGGAAGTTCCGACGGTGCGGGCGAAGAGGGCAACGGCGCGCCCTCGCAGGCCGGCGATGCCACGTGGATCCACACGTTCTACCCCGGCTCGAAGTGGGTCACGTCCGGCGGTGACTTTGGCGCGGAGGTGAGCGCCGCGATCGGCGTCACCGGCGACGGCTTCTACACCTGGGCGTCGGCGGGCACGGCGTCCGATGTGCAGGGCTGGTTGGACGCGCCGGGAGGGAATTTCGGCTGGATCGTTCTCGGCGATGAGTCGGCGATTCAGACCGCCAAGCGGTTCGATTCGCGTGAGAACCCCACGGAGTCGTTCCGCCCCGTTCTGCGCGTGGAGTTCGCGCCTTCACCCGGGGTGTTCACCCTTGCGGGCATCACGGCTGGCTTGGCGGCGGTGCGACGGCGGCGGCGCACCGATCGACGCGCAGCAATCGGAGTTCTCTGAAACTCGTGTAGCATTTTAGAGGGCGGTCGGTTAGGCTGAGCCTCGAACTCTAGAGGGGTTCGTAGGGCGCTTGGGCGTGAGGGGCGGGGAGTTTGCCGCGATGGCACGCACGGAAGGTCGAGCCGACGGGCCGGACGCGGATTCCAGTCAAGCGCGCGGCGACCATTCTCGACGAGACGTCTTGCGCTGGGGGCTCGGGAGCGCCGCTCGCGCGGGCGCCGCGGCTGGCCTTTTCTGGGGCGCCAAGGCCCGGGCCCAGCCGGGAGTTCAGCCCGTCCGGCAGGTGTCGGGCGACATCGATCCCTCGAGCCTCATTCCCAAGCTGGTCCGCCGGATCACGATGGGGATCACCGAGAGCGAGCTGGCCCTGGCCAATTCGCTGGGGTACCACGGGTACCTCGAGTATCAGCTTGATCACCTTTCGATCGACGATTCGGCGTGCGATGCGCGGCTGGCACCGCTGACGACGCTGGGCATGCAGCCGTACCAGCTCTACGCGCTGACAAGCGGGCAGGTGGTGAACGAGCTGACCGAGGCGACGATCCTCCGGGCGGTGTACAGCAAACGCCAGCTCTTTGAGCGCATGGTCGAGTTCTGGACCGACCACTTCAACATCGACATCACCAAGGAGATCGACACCTACCTCAAGCCGGTCGACGACCGTGATGTCATCCGGGCCAACGCGCTGGGCACCTTTCCGGCGCTGCTTACGGCGAGCGCGCACAGCCCGGCGATGCTCACGTACCTGGACAACCAGCTCTCAAGCAAGGGCAAGCCCAACGAGAACTACCCGCGAGAGCTATTGGAGCTGCACTCGCTGGACGTGTCCGGCGGCTACACCCAGACGGACGTCGCGGAGCTGGCGAGGTGCCTGACGGGCTGGACGCTGTACGCCCGCGTCCTGACGGACCCCCAGTCGGGGACGTTCAAGTTCGACGCGACCAAGCACGACACCGGCCAGAAGACGGTGCTGGGGCACACGATCCCCGCCGGCGGCGGGCAGAGTGACGGCGAGACGATGCTTCAGATTCTGGCGACGCACCCGAGCACCGCGTCGTTCATCGCGCGCAAGCTCGCGAGGTGGTTCATCGGCGAGGACGTTTCGCAGGCCGTGATCAACGCGGCGGCCGCGGCGTACACGGCCACCGGCGGCGACATCAAGTCCATGCTGCGCACGATCCTGCAACCCAACGTTCTCGCCGACGCGACGCCGCGGTACAAGCGGCCGTTCCACCTGTTCGTGTCGGGGATGCGGGCGCAGTCGGCGAACATCACCTCGACCTCGACGCTGCGCTCGCTCCTGCAGAGCGCGGGGCACCGGCCCTTCTACTGGCAGACGCCCGACGGGTACCCCGACAAGCTCGACTACTGGGTGGGGTTCATCATCCCGCGGTGGAATTTCGGCGCGTCGATGACCAACGGCAACGTGAGCGGAGTAACGGTCGACAACGCGACGTTCTTCAGCGGCCTGACGACGGCGTCCCAGATGGCCCAGCGGATCAATCAGGCTATGTTCGCGGGAGAGATGCCCGCGGCCGAGCAGGACCGGATCAGGACCTACCTGCTCCCCGACCCGCCCTCGACGCAGCGGAAGAAGGACGCCATGGGGCTGGCGATCGGGGCGCCGAGCTTCCAGTGGTACTGACGCAGATTCACGCGGCACGGATCGATCCGGGCCTGGAGCATCGAAAATGAGTCCGCACGAGAACGAAGCATGCCAGGGCTGCGCGGAGTATCGCGAACTGTCGCGGCGCGGCTTCCTTGCGATCGCCGGCGGGGGCGCCGCCATGCTCGCCGCCGCGCCCGCGTGGCTGCCGCGGGTGGCGATGGCGAAGGACTACCGCTCGGGGCAGAAGGACGTCATCGTTTCGATCTACCTGCGCGGCGCCGCCGATGGGCTGTCGCTGGTGCCCCCGTACGGGGACGCGGGGTATTACGCCAACCGCCCGAACATCGCGGTGCCGCCGCCGGACAGCGGGCAGGCGCTCAAGGCGTACGACCTCGACGGCTATTTCGGGCTGGCGCCGGCGCTGGGCGGGCTGCGCGAGGCCTACGCGGCGGGACAATTGCTGTTCGTGCACGCGTGCGGCTCGACCGACTCGTCGCGCTCGCACTTTGACGCCCAGCGTTTCATGGAGGTGGGCAAGCCCAACGACCCGACGCTCAGCACCGGGTGGCTCGGGCGGCACCTGTTGACAACCGCGCCGAGCGATCCCAACGCGCTGCTCCGGGCCGTGGGGATTTCGACGGGCTTGCCGCGGACGCTCGTCGGGGGGCCGCTGACGCTGCCCGTGCCCGACCTCGACAACTTCGGGCTGACCGGGTCGGGCTCGACGACTACGGCGCGGATGTCGGCGCTGAATTCGATGTACGGCGGCGTCGCCGATCCGCTCAAGGCCGCGGGGCTCAACACCGTCGCGACCATCAACCTGCTCAACACGATCAACTTCGCGGGGTACGTGCCCGCGGGTGGTGCGGCCTATCCGACCGGCTCGCTGGGGGTCGCCATGAAGTCGGTCGCCGCGCTGGTCAAAGCCCAGGTCGGCGTCGAGGCGGTGGCCATCGACGTGGGGGGCTGGGACACGCACGCGAATCAGGGCGTGCTGACCGGAACGATGGCGGGCATCATGCAGTCGCTGGGCGATTCGATGGGCGCGTTCTACAAGGACATGTCGGCGGGCAGCGGGCCGAGCACCATCGTGGTCGCCATGTCGGAGTTCGGCCGGCGCGTCGGGGAGAACGGCAGTCTCGGCAGCGATCACGGGCACGGCAACGTGATGATGGTGATGGGCCCGGGCGCCGTGGGCGGGCGCGTGCTGACGCAGTGGCCGGGGCTGGGCGCCGGGCAGCTCTACCAGAACCTGGACCTGCAGGTCACCACCGACTACCGCGACGTGCTGGCGGAGATCTGCTCCAAGCGGCTGGGGACCACGGACCTTGCGGCGATCTTCCCGGGGTACACACCCTCGTTCAAGGGCGTGGTGTCATGAGCGGGGGCATGAAGGAGCGATTCATGGTTGCCTCGCGCGGACTCCTGTCCTTTCAAAGGACGCTCTTTGTAGCCGCGGCGGTGCTCGGCGCGATCGCGGCGACTCCTGCGCTCGCGCAGCAGGCGCTGTACAGCAACTCAGGCGGGGCGGTGACGAACTCGGGGCTGGCGACGGGCATGAACACGGCGAGCGGGCTCGCGGCTCCGCCGGGCGCGATGTGGAGCGAACTCCAGACCGACGCGACTGGCGCGACCAACGCCGCGGCAGGGTTCTCCGGGCACGAAACCGGCGTCGCGGGCGCGTACCGGTTCGCTGATGACTTCGTGGTCGCCGGCGACTCGTGGACCCTGACCAACGTGTCGGTGTATGCGTACCAGACCGGCGTGCAGCAGCCTTCGATCACATCGGCGAACGTGCGGATCTGGAGCGGGCGTCCCGGCGATGCGGGCAGCACGGTGGTGTGGGGCGACACTTCGACAGACCGGCTGCTGGCCGCGACATCAACGAACATCTACCGCGTGTTCAACTCGGTCGCGGCGCCGGTGCCGCCGGCGCCGGACACGGGGCGCGTGATCTGGAACGTGAACTTGAGCCTGCTCGGCGCGGTTCTGCAGCCGGGGACGTACTGGCTCGATTGGCAGCTCAAGACCAGCCCGGCGGGGATCGAGGTGTTCTCGCCGGCCGTGACGGTGGCCGGCCTGCGCGCCAAGGCGGGGTCCAACGCGGTCCAGCTCAAGCCGGGCGGTGCATGGACGGGCCTGGTCGATGCGGGCAAGCCGCTCTCGGCGGCGGATGTCGCCCAGGACCTGCCGTTCATCATCTCCGGGTATTCGGGGAACCCGCCGTGCCCGTCGGATGTGAACGCGGACGGCTTCGTGAACGGGGTCGACTTTGACCAGTTCACCGCGGCGTTCGATATCGGCGACCTGTTCGCCGACTTCGACCACAACGGGTTCGTGAACGGAGTCGACTTTGATGCGTTCGTGAGCGCGTTCGAGGCCGGGTGCTGAGGCGGGCTGTTGGTCCGGTGCTCAGGCGATGATGCGACGGCGCTGCTTGACGTAGTCCCAGAGGACGAATCGGTCGAGGTCGCGCCCGCCGGTGAAGAAGACCCTGCCGCGGGTCGACTCGGCCATGCGGTGCGCGAAGGCGACGTCGTCGGACGACTGCGACCAGCTTGGCAATAGGAAGATGTTGATGGTGATGTTCTCGCGCCGGCACTGCATGGCCTCGCGCATCGTCGCGCGTTCGGTGAGGGGGTCGGGCGGGTAGAGCAGGTAAAGGTGCTCGGCCTCGAAGTGTGCGGTGGGGAGGCCGTCGGTGATGAGGATGACCTGGCGGTTGGGCGTGTCCTGGGCGCCGAGGAGCTGGCGCGAGAGCTGCAGGCCGCGCTGGATGTTGGTGAAGTGCTGCGGGATCGCCGACTCGCTGGCGTCGGGGCGCGACATGTCGGCCCGGAGGCGGACCACGGGTTGGTGAATCGACACCGGCCGGGGCAGCAGCGCGGCGATCTCGGATACCGAGCGAAGCTTGGCGAGGCTGTAGATCTCGATGAACTTCAGGTAGTCGCCGGGGTACTCCCGCTTGATGAGGGCGTCGAGGCCCAGCGCCATGCGCTTGACGTTGATGTACTGGCCCTCGTACCGCATGGAGCCGGACATGTCCATGAGGACGGTGGTGGCGCACCTGGGGTTGTTGCGGGTGTCGTGGATGAGGAGGTCGGAGGGGGAGAAAGCGACGGAGCGACGAAGCGACGGAGCGACGAAGTGCGGCGAGGACGTGCCGGCATGGCTCCGCCCCGGAAGCTCTTCTGCGGACGATTCCGCTACGTCGCTTCGTGCCTCCGTCGCTTCGTCGCTTCCCCGCACCATTGCGTTCACGAGGCTGCCGGTGATGTCCATCGACGATGCCGCGTCGCCGAACTCGTACGGCCTCGTCCGCTGCAGTTCGACGACGCCGTCGCCGGTGAAGGGTCCCTGGTGACGGCCGCTGCGCGAGGCCTCGAGGTCGCTGAAGATCTCAGAGAGCAGCCGCGCCTGAAAGAGGCCCATGGCCTTGGGCGTGAGCTGAAATCCGCCGGCGGTGTGCTCGAGGCCCTGCATGGCGGCCTGCTCGCGCAGGAACTCGCCGAGCTTCTTTGAGAGTTCGCCGAGGTTCTCGATGTCCTGGGGCTGGGCGAACTCGGAGAGCGCGTCGAGGTCGATGACGGCGAGCTGGGCCGTCTTCATCGCCTCCTTGATCTGCTCGATCAGCTTGTCGATCGTCTCGAGCTCGTCCTTGATCTCGAGCGCCCTCTCGACGGTCAGGGGCTCGCGCCCGGTAAAGGTGTACTTGGCCGCGAGCTGCTCAACCTGGTACTTGGAGGCGAGCGACTCGATCGTCTTCATCAGGCGCTGCGCGAACGGGGAGGTGTCGTCGCCGAGGCGGTACCAGAGGCGTTCGAGGTCGCGGAGCTGCTCGTTCTTGACGAGCTTGTTGAAGGTGTCCCGGGCGGGCGCCGGGGGATCGGCCTTTCGTGCGGCGTCGCGGAACTGGTCGAGGGCGCTGCGCTGAGCGTGCTCGGTCTCGTACGTTTCGAGGATCTTGCGCTTGCGCTCTTCGAGCATGGCCAGGAGCGCCTCGAGGCTCGGGCCCAGGCCGGCGATCTGGCTGGGATCGATGTGGACGGCCTTGGCGAGCTCTTCGTCGGTGAGGTGGCGAAGAGAGCCGTACGCGAGCATGTGCTCCATGGCCGCGCCGGCAAGGTCGGGGGGCGGGGCGGTGGGGGAGGGGAAGTTCCGGGGCTCGTAGCCGAGGTAGGTGTGGACGATGCCGCCGGGGGATCGAGCGGGCGCCGCCGGTGAGGGGGCGGGGTCTTGGCGTGCGTGATCGGGCTCCGGCGAGGCCATCACCGTATCTTTCGCCGGCAAAGGCCTGGCCGATGCGTGTACGCGAGGATTCCCGCGGATTGGCGCCGGATTCGTGGTCAAAGGGCTGGGCCGCGGATCCCACGCTCAGACGGCTAAAGGGGGTCACCCGCGGTGATCGACTCCCGTCGGGGTTTGCGGGTTTGGCGCGGGGCTGAGCGCGGTGGCTTGAGGCGTGCCATCCTGCCGCGGCCAACAATTTCGGCATGACCGCTCCCACGCCTCCTGTCCGCATTCGGCCTGTCGTCACGTCGGATGTCCCGGTGCTGTACCGGATTCAACAGGACCCCGAGGGCAACGCCCTTGCCGCGACGTACCCCCGAGATGTCGACACGTTCAACGCCGTGTGGGCCCGGGTGATCGCCGATCCCGCGGCAGTGCAGCGGGCGATTCTCTTCGGCGACACGGTGGTCGGTTCGATCGGGCTGCACAAGCAGGACGGGCGCGATGCGGTGGGGTTCTGGATCGATCGGGCGTGCTGGGGCAAGGGGATCGCCAGCCGCGCCCTTGGCTTGTTGCTCAAGGAGGTTTCGATCCGCCCGCTGTCGGCCCGCGCGGCGCGCGACAACGCGGCGTCGATCCGGGTGCTGGAGCGGAACGGGTTCAGGGTCAGCGGGTATGAGTTCGTGGAGGGGACGGAGAGGTTTCGGACGGGGGAGCGGGTGATGATGGTGCTGGAATAGCGAAGGGGGCGGCGTGTTCAAGGTTCTGCTTGACCACGCGGATGCCGCAGCTCTTACCGCTTCCGCCAGCGATCGCGGAGCCAGAAGTAATCGCGGTTGCCGTCGGCGGGCGTGTCGAAGACCTGGCTGGAGCTCATGTTGATGGTGCGGCGGTCTTCCCACTTGTGGACCGAGGCGTGGCCGTCGGCAAAGCCGAGGTTGCCCAAGTCGCCGTGCCAGACCGTGAGCGGGTCGATCCAGCCCGCCTTGTTCAGCCACAATACCCAGGAGTTGATGTTGAACCCGCGCGGGTCGGATTCTTCGAGGAAGATGAAGTTGTCGGAAGGGCGCCACAGGTCGCCCAGGCGCTTGGCCGAGCGGCGCTCGCCGCCAATGTCGTTCTCCCACGTGTCGTCGCCGGCCATGAAGTTGGGCATCGAGTAGGTGACCCAGGCGAGGTTCGCGCCCTTATTGGTGCGATAGATGTTTCGCTTGTCGGACGGGCAGTGGTAGATGATCGGGTCCTGGGCGTAGGGGAAGAGCTTGCCGTCGCGGACGCCGCGGATGTGCGCATCGACATTGACCTGCGCGGCAAGCTGGGCGGCGTTGAGGGGTACCCCCTTGGGTGACTTGGGCCAGTCGACCCAGCTCCACGCGATGTAGGACGTGTCGGTCCAGGAGCTGACGATGGCGTCCTTGAAATCGTTGCCGTAGGTGACCACGCACTGCGAGAGCGAGCGCTGGTTGGCGAGGCACTTGGTCGTTCGGCCGGATTCACGCGCGGTGCGGAGCGCGGGGAGAAGGATCGCGACCAGGATCGCGATGACGGCGATGACCACCAGGAGTTCGATGAGCGTGAATGCGCAGGGGCGGCGCGGCATGGGGACTCCGGCGGGAGTCTACCAGAATCGGGAAGGAGAGCCAATGGAAGGCGGTTTGCGGGCTTTACTCGGGGTGTGGGCTGAGTTGTAGTGGTTTGGGGAACGAATGGGCCATTCCTCCGGCCCCGAGTTCCGATGTCTCGGGCCGAACTCTCCCGACCGGCCCTTTGTTCAAGTCGTGGCGACCGCCGTGATACGCTGGACACGTGAGTCACCCGGACTTTCTTGCAGTCATCACCGAATCAATCGAGCGCACCGACCACGCCGGCAGAATCTTGATTGCGTGGATTGCGGATGGCGGTGACTCCGGCGCGGGTGGGTGGTCCTTCTTTCAGCCGGTCCGGCTTCTTACCAAGGACGGCAGACAAGTTGTGGTTGCATGGCAGTACACGCCGGGGAGCGGCTACGCCGTGTTCGGGATCGACGGCCTGAAAGCCCTGGGCGCTACGCCGTACATCGGCCTGGTCAGTGGTGATGGTGCATCTGCCGTGCCTCACGACTGGTCCGATGCGGACAGTCTGTGGCGGCACTCCGATCGTCCCGACGAAGCCTCAGAAACATACCGCGAGCTCCGTGGTTTTCTCGCGGATCTTGCCGGTCGCCTTCCGCGGCACGGCGAGCCTGCGGCTCCTCCGGAGCTCCCTGTCTTGCCGGAGCCGCTCGACAAGCGGCTCAAGCTTCAATCAGCCCTTCGACGCCATCCCGAAATGATTCGGGATCGCGCCGCACTGGGAAGCGCGCGTTCACAGGGCTCTTCGCAGACGAACACAGGCGTGACCCGTCCGGGACTGGGTACGAGGATGACGTCGCTCATCCTGCTTCTGGTCGTCGGACTTGGCGCCTTGTTGTGCGCGGTGTGGTGGTTCTTTGTGACGGGCGCGGGACGCATTGGCGGTTTCTGAGAGATCGGCGGAGGCGCTTCACCGAACTTCGTAAGTCACCCGCCCATGCTTCGTCGCCGGGTGCCACGAGTCGCCGGTCTACCCGCCCTTCTGGTTCTTCTGCTCGCTTCACGGCGCACTCGTGCTACGCGCCCTCCTCGCTCTCGTTCCGGAGTTGGACACGCGCGGTTCGCGAGAGTGGGTAGGAGAAGTAGCACTGGTGCGCCGCGCGTAGAACGGGGAGGGCAGGAGAAGGAGTTGACGCGGCGACCAGTGGCACCCGACTTGGGAATCCGGGCCACCCGCCGCTTCACCGAACTTCGTAAGTCACCCGCCCATGTTTCGTCGCGGGGTGCCACGAGTCGCCGGTCTACCCGGCCTTCTGGTTCTTCAGCTCGCTTCACGGCGCACTCGTGCTACGCGCCATACTCGCTCTCACTCCTGAGTTGGGTACCCGGGGTTCACGAGAGCGGGTAGGAGAAGTAGCACTGGTGCGCCGCGCGTAGAAAGGGGAGGGCAGGAGAAGGAGTAGACGCGGCGACCAGTGGCACCCGAGTTGGAATCCCGGTCCACCCGCCCGTCAATTCTGCACCCAAGGTTGGGGACCCGGGGCAACCCGTCGCTTGGATCCGTGAACCCCAGCCGCCCCCTCACCATTCACTCGTCGTACGGCTTGAAACTGATGTCGTACGCGAATGGCGTGTCGCGAGGCGGATTGACAGGGTCCGAGTCGTAGACATACACACGCCCTTGCACTTCAAAACCGATGCGGCCTCCAATTGAACTGGCCATTTCCGTCGCTTCGTCAGCGTCGGTCGCCCATGCCTTCATGCTCATGAACGCAGGTCCCTTACGACACTCGAAGCCATCGGTCAGAGCGCCCGCGACGCCGTCGGCGATGACGACAAAGTGTTGGTACGGCGTTTTCAGGCGGCCGTACTTCAGTTCCAGTTTCCAGTTCTTGGAAGTCATGACTCTCCCCTTGCCGACCTGAATAACTCGAACTCGCGATTGGCGTTACCTCACTTCGTACGTCACCCGCCCATGTTTCGTCGCTCGTGAAATCTTGTCCGCCGCGTGCAACCCCGCCAGCACGAACTCGACGCACGACGCCCGCACCGGGGCGCTTTCCGATGGGTTCACCTCGAACGCCTTGTCCCACGCCTTGGGCACGCGCTTCATGATCTCGGCGTAGTGGCTGCTTGGGAGCATGTCGCCGACCTCGATCTTGACGCCCTTGGCGAAGACATCGGCGATCTCGCCGAGGCCGTGGTCGCTGACGTACTCGTCGAAGACGATCTTCACCGCCTGGGCCATGATCAGGTCGAGGACTTGCTTCTCGCTCATCTGGTGCGAGCCCATGAGGTCGAGCTCGAGCTTGCCGATGGCGGAGGCGGAGAAGTGGGCGAGGTCGCTGATGCGCGGCACGGCGGGAGTTTCGCCGAGCTGGATCGAGCGGCGGCGGGCGTTGGCGATCATCGTGCGGTAGTTGGCGATACTGAAGCGGGCGCTGACGCCGGACTGGTGGTCGACGTGCTTGCTCGCTCGCGCCACGCGGCTCATTTCCTCAACGATTTCCTTCATGAAGGGAGGAACGAGCACGGGGAACTCGCCGCCCAAATCGAGGCCGGACTCCTGCTCCATGATGCGGATGCCGGCGTCGCGCTCGCGCGGGTAGTGGGTCTGCACCGTCGAGCCGATTCGGTCCTTGAGCTGGGGGATGACTTTGCCGGAGCGGTTGTAGGTGGAGGGGTTGGCGGAGAAGAGGACAAGGACATCGATGTCGAACTTGACGGGGTAGCCGCGGACCTGGACATCGCGCTCTTCCAAGATGTTGAAGAGGCCGACCTGCACAAGGTCGTCGAGGTCGGGGAGTTCGTTCATGGCGAATATGCCGCGGTGCATGCGGGGGATGAGGCCGAAGGAGAGGGCGTCTTCGGCGGAGAGGCTGACGCCGGACATGAGCTTGGCGGGGTCGATCTCGCCGATGATGTCGGCGAACTTGGTGCCGGGGGCGAGACGCTCGGCGTAGCGGTCCTCACGCTTCCACCAGGCGATGCGGGCATCGTCGCCGAGTTGCTTGAGGTGCTCGCGGCCGGCGCGGGTGATGGGGTTGTACGGGTCTTCGTGGACGGTGTGGGCGGCGCCGGGGACTTCGAGGTAGGGGAGAAGGGGATCGAGGAAGCGGACGAGCATGCGCATGAGGCGGCTCTTGCCCTGGCCCTTTTCGCCGAGGAACAGCATGTCGTGACCGGCAAGGATGCCGTTGATGATCTCGGGGATGACGGTGTCGTCGTAGCCGACGATGCCGGGGAAGAGGTCCTGCTTTTCCTTGAGGGCGCGGATGAGGTTGGCGCGGAGTTCTTCCTTGACGGTGCGCGACTGCCAGCCGGAGCGGCGGAGTTCGCCGAGGGTGGTGGGGGTGGTGGGGGATGAGGGCATCGGGTGTGGGTCCTGGGCAGGGAACCGGGTGCGTGGGTGACGTGTGCGTGTTCGTGCGGCGTGCGGGGATGGATTCGTGGTTCTGCGGCGATCGTAGGGGAGGGCTCGTGCGTCTTACGTTGACACCGGTCGAGCGGGCGTGCGCCCCGCGGCCGCCACAGGTAGGATGGAACCCATGCGATGGATGCCCGCGTGCCTTCTCCTGATGACATTCGTGCTTGCGGCCCGCGCGGGCGACAGCATCTTCGACATCAACAAGAAGCCGGCGGAGAAGGCGTACGTGACGCTGGCGCCGGAGATCCCCATTCTGAACGGCCCGCAGTCGGCGATGACGCGCCGTTTGGCGGGCGTGCTCGCGGAGCTTGACGGGGCGGGCATGCGCCAGCTTCGCGGAGCGGTGGGGGCGCCGGTGCCGGCGAGCGAGTTTGGCGAGGGTGCGCAGCGCGTGTGCATCGTCCAGCTGTTTGCGGGCGCGAGCGCCAAGTCGGTGGAGATCATGCGGAGTCAGGCCGGTTCGCTCGCGGCACGGGAACTCGCCGAGGGTGCGGGCGCCGAATTGGCGGCGCCGAGCGGGATGCTGACGGGCCTGGACGAAGAGAAAATGTTGGCGATGAGCCCCGCGTGGAGCGTGTTCCGCGGCGCGCTAGATTCGCAGCCGCGGGAGAGTGGCAAGGAGATTGAGCCCGGCGCGGTGGTTGAGCTTTCGAGGCCGTACACGGCGGGGTGGGTGCGGTTCGACAAGGACGAACTGTCGCGCCGGTTTCTCCGGGGCAGGCAGACTTCGATCGACGGTGCGACGCGGCCGCTGGGCGAGAACGCGATATGGGTTCGCCTGCCGCGAGGCTACGACCCCAGGCGGCCCGCCGGGCTGCTGGTGTGGATCAGCGCGGGGTACCTGGGCCAGCCTCCGGAGACGCTGAGCGCGGCGTGCGATGAGTTCGGGCTGGTGTGCGTCGGGCCGGCGGGGGCGGGGAACGATCGGGATCTGGGCAACCGGTGCCAGTTGATCTTCGACGCGGTCGCGACGGCGTGCGAGCGGTTTCATATCGAGCCGCGGCGGATGTACGCCACGGGGATCTCAGGCGGGGGGAAGATCAGCTCGATGCTGTGGGCGTGCTTCCCGGATGTGTTCGCGGGCGCGGTGCCGATCGTGGGGCTGGCGTGCTACGAGAACATGCCGATCGGCAACGGGCAGTTCTGGCCGGGGAACTTCGACAAGCCGGAGCAGAAGGTGTGGGCGCTGCTGCGCACGCGGCGGGCGGGAGTGATCACGGGGAACAAGGACTTCAACTACGAGCCGATCCACGCAGCGATGAAGGTGTTCACGCGGGACGGTCTGGCGGCGCGGGTGTACGTGCACCAGGGGATGGGGCACGAGATGCCGGGCGCTGCGGGGTTCACCGAGGCGATGTCGTGGGTGGACGAGCCGTACCGGACGATGCGGAGCGCGGAGGAGGCCAAGGCCGGCGCGGCGCTCGAGAAGCTGAAGAAGGAATGGCCGTCGTTGAAGGACGATGCGCGGCGGAAGAGGCTGGTGGAGATCACGACTCTGGGACCGTGGACGGCGGCGGCGTGGGAGGCGGTCGGGATGCTGAAAGGCGAAGCGGCCGACGTCACGGCGCCCGCAGCGCCGCGAACGCCTTGAGCACGCGCTCGCGGGCCTTGGCGTGGTCGACGATCGGTTCGGGGTAATCGAGCGTGGCGCGGGCGAGGGGTGCGACGCCGGATTTGTCGGAATGCGGTTCGTGGATCTGGTCGTCGTCCAGGTGCGCGAGCTCGGGGCAGAAGCGCCGGATGAACTCGCCGCGCGGGTCGCAGGTGCGGCTCTGGCTGAAGGGGTTGAAGATGCGGAAGTAGGGGGCGGCGTCGGTACCGGTGGAGGCCGACCATTGCCAGCCGCCGTTGTTGCTGGCGAGGAAACCGTCGACCAGGCTTTGCATGAAGAACTTCTCGCCGCGGCGCCAGTCGATGAAGAGGTCCTTGGTGAGGAACATGGCGGTGATCATGCGGAGGCGGTTGTGCATCCAGCCGGTCTGCGCGAGCTGGCGCATCGCGGCGTCGACGATGGGGAATCCGGTCCGGCCCTGGCACCAGGCGGTGAAAAGCGCCTCGTTGTCCGACCAGCGGATTCGGTCGGTCTCGGGCTTGAAGGCGCGGTGCATGCACACGCGGGGGAACGCGGCCATGACGTGTACGTAGAACTCGCGCCACACGAGCTCGCTGATCCAGGTGGCGGGTCCTTGCTTGCCGCCGTCGGCCTTGCCGTCGTTGGCCTCCAAGGCGGCGGCGAGGCATTGGCGCGGCGAGATGGAGCCGACGGCCAGGTGCGGCGAGAGGGCGCTGGTGGAATCGAGCGCCGGCAGATCGCGCTTGGCCTTGTACGACGAGATCGTGGAGTCGCAGAAGCGGCGGAGCCGGGCTGCCGCGGCGGCCTCGCCGGCGGGCCAGAGGCTTGGGGAAACGGAACTCGTGAATCCTTCGATGTGCGTTGGAATGGTTGAAGGCTTGACTTCGATCTCCGGCTGGCGCCCGGGGAGACCGAGGGGCGGGGGGCCGCCATCTTCGTCGAGCACGGCGAGCCATCGCTTTTTGAATGGGGTGAAGACGGTGAAGGGCCGACCTTCTTGCGTGCGCACGCGCCCGGGGGCGATGATGGTCTGGTCGTCGTGTGCGGTCACGGTCAGGCCTTCACGCTCGAACGCGAGGCGGACGGCCTCGTCGCGGCGCGATTCGTTCACTTCGTACTCGCGGTTGAAGTGAAGCCGCTCACAGCGGCAGTCCCGGGCGAGATTCAGCAGAGCGGCGGGGATTTCGCGGGGAGTTTCAGCGGAGCGGACGACCAGGGGAATGTTGAGCTTTGCCAACGCCGCGCCGAGCTCTTTGAGCGTCCGCAAGATGAGGTCAACTCGGACGGGGGCCACGTCGTGGGCGCGCCACTCGCCGGGCGATATCACGAAGACGCCGACGCATCCGCCGCGGCCGCGGCAGGCTTCCGTGAGCGCGGTGTTATCGCGCGTCCGCAGGTCGCTTCGGAACCACATGAGCGAGCGCATCATCCCTCCAAGAGGCCCGCGCCAGGGCGGGCGGGCCGGACCAGTTCGCACGCCGGGGCGGTCCGGAGTCGCGCTGCACAGAGTAGTGTGCTACGCTGGGTCGGCACACGGAGGATGGCCGTGCTGGAAGTGGTGGAGACCAAAGGCTTTGTGCGCGACGCCCGGCCCTCGGAGGGGCTGGCGATGCTGCGGGGCTGGTTTTCCGGGCGGGGGTGGACGCCGCACGAGTTCCAGGAACGGGCGTGGGAGTCGTTTGGAGCCGGACGGTCGGGGCTGATTCACGTCGCCACTGGAGCGGGAAAGACGCACGCGGCGTTCGGCGGGCCCCTAGCCGCGATGGTGGATGAATGGAGAGCCCAAGGGCGCGTACGCGGCTTGCGGGTGCTGTACGTGACGCCGCTGCGGGCGGTCTCCCGGGACATCGAGGCGGCGCTGCTGCAGCCCGTGCGAGAACTGGGAGTGCCGCTGACAGTCCAGAGCCGGACCGGGGACACGACATCGTCGCGACGGGCCAAGCAGAAGGAATCGTTGCCGAATGTGCTGGTGACGACGCCGGAATCGCTGTCGCTGATGATGACGTGGACTGACTGCCGCGAGCGGTTCGCGGGGGTGATCGGCGTGGTGGTGGATGAGTGGCACGAGCTGCTCACGAGCAAACGCGGCACGCAGACGGAATTGGCGCTGGCGCGACTCAGGACGTTTTCACCGCGCGTGCGCACGTGGGCGTTGTCGGCGACGCTGGACAATCTGGAGGAGGCGGCGAGCGCTGCGGTGGGTACGGGGGCAGGCGTGGGGGTGGGCGCGGAGATCATCAGCGCACCCGTGAGCCGTCCGGTCGTGATCGAGAGCGTGCTGCCCAATCGTATCGAGACGTTCCCGTGGGCCGGGCACATGGGGCTGAGCATCCTGCCGGAGGTGGTGGAGGCGATCGACCCCGCGCGTTCCACGATCGTCTTTACCAACACGAGATCGCAGGCAGAGCGGTGGTACCAAGCGATCCTCGTGACGCGGCCGCAGTGGGAGGGCATCGCCGCACTCCACCACGGTTCGATCGATCGCGCGGAGAGGGCGCGGGTCGAGGGCGGGCTGAAGGACGGCTCGGTGCGCCTGGTTGTCGCGACCAGTTCGCTGGACCTTGGCGTCGACTTCGCGCCGGTCGAGCGGGTGTTTCAGATCGGGTCGCCCAAGGGCATCGCGCGCCTGCTGCAACGGGCCGGGCGGTCGGGGCACCGGCCGGGCGAGACGTGCCGGATCGTGTGCGTGCCGACGCACGCGATGGAACTGGTCGAAATCGCGGCGGTGCGTGAGGCGGTGGCCCGTGGATCTATCGAGCCGCGGCTTGCGCTCTCCAAGCCTCTGGATGTACTGGCCCAGCACCTGGTGAGCTGCGGGCTGGGGGGCGGGTTCACCGAGGACGAGCTGTTCGAGGAGGTGCGTTCGGCGCACTCGTACCGGGAACTCACGCGCGAGGAGTTTGAGTGGACGCTGTCGCTGGTACGCGAGGGCGGCACGACGCTGCGTGCCTACGCGCACTACCACCGGGTGAAACTGGAAGCCGGGCGCTACCACGTGCCCGACAAGCGGCTCGCCCAGCTCCACCGGCTCAACGTCGGAACGATCACGAGCTCATCGACGATCCCGATCCGCTACCTGCGCGGTCGCTCGCTCGGGAACATCGAAGAGGACTTCATCACGGCGCTGAACCCAGGGGAGAAATTCGTCTTTGCGGGCAAGACGGTGGAGTTCGCTCGCCTGCACGAGATGGTCGCGTACGTGCGGCCGGCGCGGGGACGCACGACCTACACGCCGATCTGGGACGGGACGAAGCTGCCGATCTCGGAGTCGCTGGGGCTGGCGATCCGCGAGGCGCTGGACGCGGCAGCGCGAGGGCCCTCGAACTGCCCGGAGAGCCGTGCCGCGGCGCCGATCATCGCGGCCCAGGCGCGGCTGTCGCACGTGCCCGGCGCGCACGAGGTGCTCGCGGAGCTGTGCACGACGCGCGAGGGCTCGCACCTGTTCGTGTTTCCCTTCGACGGGAGGCTGGTGCACGGCGGGATTGCCGCGCTGATCGCGCTGCGGCTGGCCCGCCGCGTACCGGCCACGTTCTCGATCGCCGCGAACGACTATGGCTTTGAGCTGCTGGGGGCCCGGGACTTTGACTTTGCGCCGCACCTGGCGCCGGACCTGTTCGACGCAACCAACCTGGCTGCGGACGCCGTCGCGAGCGTCAACATGGGCGAGCTTTCGCGGCGCCAGTTCCGCGAGGTGGCGCGAGTCGCGGGCCTGGTGTTCCAGACGTACCCGGGCGCAGCCAAATCGGCGCGCCAGGTGCACGCCAGCAGCTCGCTGATCTACGACGTCTTCCGGGACTTTGACCCGGGGAACCTGCTGCTGGCCCAGGCCGACCGGGAGGTGCTCGATCGGCAGTTCGAGCACGGGCGGCTGGCCCGGGCGCTGGCGCGGCTGGGGCGTTCACCGCTGCGTATCGTCCGCGTGAAGCGTCCGACGCCGCTCTCCATGCCGCTCGTGATCGAGCGCGTGGGCGGGCGGCTTTCGAGCCAGGGCGTGGCCGAGCGCGTGGAAGAGATAAAAAGACAATGGGAGCAGGACCTGTCGAAACTCGAGCGAGCCGGAAAGCCGGGGGCGCGGCGGAAGTCGCCCTCGCGGGCCAGCGCCTCTGCTTGATGCCGGAGCGCACGGCGTTCTGGGTCGAAACGCGCACGCTCCTGGTGGCCGATCTGCACCTGGGCAAGAGCGAGACGATGGGCGTCGCCGGGATCCCGATCCCGGCGGGGATCCTTGAACATCAGCTTCAGCGGCTTCGGCAGGCCATCGACGCGACGGACGCCGCGCGGCTCGTGATCGTGGGGGACCTGCTGCACGCCCCCGCCGGCATGACCGCCCCGCTGGTCGAGGCCGTGGCGTCGTGGCGTCGCGGCGTCCGGGCCGAGATTGTCGTGGTCCCCGGCAATCACGACCGCAAGCTGGAACGGGTTTCCGCGGAGTGGGAGCTGACGGTGACCGGGTGGGAGTGGCACGACGGGCCGTTCACGTTCCGGCACGAGCCGGCGCGGGAGGCGGCGAGCGGGGAGTACCTCTGGTGCGGTCACCTGCACCCGGCGGTGCGGCTGCGGGCCGGGGGCGACAGCCTCAAGCTGCCGTGCTTTCACCTTGGGACGCGACGCGGGGTGCTGCCGGCCTTCAGTCCGTTCACCGCGGGCGGACCGCTGGCGCGGGCGGTCGGTGATCGGGTGTTCGCCATCGCGGACGACAGGGTTATCGAGGTATGAATGGCGTCGCCCGCGCGGCGGTACGTGTTCCGCGGCCGGTCACGGCACGTCGGTCGGCGCCACGCCTGTCTTTCCGAGGGTCCTGAGGACGCGCTCGACGAACTCGGTGTGCGCCGTCACGCCGAAGTCTGCGACGACGCTGTCGATGATGCGCTGGTCCGGGGCTATCAGGTAGCTCACGCGCCGGACGCCGATGCCCAGCGGCCAGGTGGCTCCGTACGCGCGAATGACTTTCCGCTCCGGGTCGGCCACGAGCGGAAAGGCCAGGCGGAACTGGCCGCGGAACCGGGCGTGGGAGGCCTCGTCCTGGGGGCTGACGCCGACGATGCGCACGCCGCGGGTTGCGAGCTCTTCTTCAAAGTCCCGGTACATGCACGCTTCGGCGGTGCAGATGGGGGTGAAGTCGGCGGGGTAGAAGTAGAGGACGATGTGCCCGAGTTGAAGGAGCCCGGCGAGGGAGTTTCTGCCGCCGTCCGGCATCGTCACGTCAAAGTCCGGGGCGATGGTGCCGGTGGTGAGCATGGCAGAGTGTTGGGGGGGACGGGGGGCCGGACCATTGCGGATGTCTGTCGGATGTCGGATGTCGGATGTCGGATGTCGGATGTGGGATGTGGGATGTCTGTGTCGGCGGACCAACCTTGTTGGACCTATTGAGGTACCCTCACCACATGCCCGCTCCTCACCCTGTGATCGCCGACCGCCTGGCCCCGTTCGGCACGACCATTTTCACTGAGATGACGCTCTTGGCGCAGAAGCACAAGGCGGTCAATCTCGCGCAGGGCTTTCCCGACTTCGACGGGCCGGATTTCGTCAAGCAGGCCGCGATCGATGCGGTCAGCGCCGGGCGGGGGCAGTATGCGCGGATGTTCGGGGATCCGATCCTCAACAGCGCGCTGGCGGCGCAGTGGAAGCGGTTCACGGGGCGCGACATCAGCCCCGACACGCACGTGACGGTCACCAGCGGCTGCACCGAGGCGATTGCGGCGACCCTGCTGGGCCTTGTGAACCCGGGCGACGGGGTGGTCCTTTTTCAGCCGTACTACGACTCGTACCGCGCTTGCGTGGCGATGGCCGGGGGGCAGCCGATCTTCGTGACGCTCCGGCCTCCGGCGCACGATGGCTCAGACGGCATCGATTCTCGTCCGTTCACGTTCGATGAGCGTGAACTGGAACGGGCCTTCGAGCAGAGGCCGAAGGCGATATTGATCAACACGCCGCACAACCCCACGGGCAAGGTGTTCTCGCGCGAGGAACTTTCCGTCATCGCGGCCTTGTGCCAGAAGCACGGGGTCATCGCCATCACCGACGAGGTGTACGAGTTCCTGACGTTCGACGCGGCGCGGCCGCACGTGCGCATGGCCACGCTGCCGGGCATGGAGGACCGGACGGTTACGCTGTCGAGCCTCGGGAAATCGTTCAGCCTGACGGGGTGGAAGATCGGGTGGGCGATCGCGTCACCCGAGCTCTCGCGGGCGGTGCGTGCGGCGCACCAGTTTCTGACCTTCGCGACGGCGACCCCGCTGCAAATCGGAGCCGCGGCGGCGGTCGAGCGGGGCGGAGAGTACGTCCGCGGCCTGGTCGCGGAGTACGCCGGGAAACGCGACTTTCTGGCGAGCACGCTGGCGGCGCTGGGGTTCCGGGTGTTCATGCCGGAGGGGACGTACTTCCTGATGGTGGATCATCGATCGGCGGGGCAGCCCGACGACGTGGCGTTCTGCCGCTATCTCACCGAGCACGTCGGGGTTGCCGCGATCCCGCCGAGCGTGTTTTGCGATGACCCGGCCCTGGGCCGAACGCTGGCGCGATTTGCATTCTGCAAGAAGCAGGAGACGCTCGACGAGGCCGCGAGGCGGCTTGCAAAGCTGCGCCCGGCGCGGTGAATCGGTCCCACGCTGGCGCGGAGGTGGTGGCCGCGCCGCCAGCTAACAATTCACTTGTCATGACGCCGCCCGATTCTCTTGCCGACTTCGCACGCATCACCATCGAGGCGATGCTGCGCGCCGCCGACCCGGGTGCTGCGCTCTCGCGAGCGTGGGTCGATCCTCCGCCGGGTCCGGTGTTTCTTGCAGCGATCGGCAAGGCTTCGGTCGGCATGGCGAGCGTGGCGGCGAGTCGTCTCGGTGACCGCTTGGTCGATGGGGTGGTGATCGCCGTGCCCGAGCGTCTCGCGGACGCGCGGCTGCCGGCCACGATCAGGGTGCTTCCCGCGGATCACCCCCTGCCCTCGGCACGCAACGTGGACGCGTCGCGTGCCCTGCTGTCAAGCTTGAGGCGCTTTGCGGACGAGAACCCCGAGGGCACCGTGGTGGCGTTGATATCCGGCGGCGGTTCCGCGCACCTCACGCTTCCCGCGGAGGGTCTCTCGCTCGACGATCTGCGCACGGTGAGCAGATCGCTCCAACGGACCGGCGCACCGATCCGCGATCTGAACGCCGTTCGGAAGCACACGGAGCAACTCAAGGGCGGACGGCTTGCCGCGGCGGTACTCCCGGCCCGCGTCGAGGCGTTCATCGTGTCTGACGTGATTGGCGATCCGTTGGATGTCATTGCTTCGGGCCCGTTGTCTCCGGACCCGACCACGTTCGCGGATGCGATAGCCGTTCTGGACCGGTGGTCCTGCCGAGGGGTATCTGCGGCGGTCGACGTATTCCTGGAGCGTGGCGCGCGGGGAGAGCGGGCCGAGACTCCCAAGCCGGGCGATGCGGTGTTCTCGCGCGTCCGCGGCACGATCATCACGAACAACCGTGCGGGCGCGGAGGCGGTGCGAGCTGCGCTGGGCGCGGCGGGCGTCACGGTGATTTGTGTCGAGCACGGGGTTGAGGGAGACGCAGCGGACACAGGGAGGCGGTTGGCCCGAACTCTCGCTTTGTACTCGGGCACACGGCCCGCGTGCCTCGTTTTCGGCGGCGAAACGACCGTGCGGGTCGGCGCTTCGCGAGGCAGGGGTGGGCCGAGCCAGGAGCTTGCCCTCGCGTGCGCTATCGAATTCGAGCGATCGGGGCTTGGTGAGCGTGCGGGCGTGGTTACCTTCTCAAGCGACGGAATCGACGGGCCGACCGACGCGGCGGGCGCCGCGGTCTTGGCGAGCGATATCGGTCGGGCCCGCGCGGCGAGCCTTGATCCGGAGGGTTCGCTTGCCGCGCACGACAGCCACACGCTGCTCGACCGGCTGTCAGTGCTGGTGCGGACCGGACCGACGGGGACGAACGTGAATCACGTGGCGGTCGGGGTCTTGCTCAAGTGGGCGGGAAGCGCAAGCGGGGCCTGAAAAGCCCCGCCCCGGGGGCCACTCTCGGTTCGTGACCTGGGTTCACTTCACCGGCACGTATTTCACGCCGAGCTTGTCAAAGAGGAACGCGTAGGTGTCGACCGACTGCTCGATCCGCTCGCTGAGCGAGCTGCCGATGCCGTGACCGGCGTTGGCGCTGGTGCGAAGCAGGAACGTGCCTCCGGTGTCGGCGGCCTGCAGGCGGGCGATCATCTTGCGGCTCTGCATGGGGTCGACGCGCGGGTCGTTGGCGCCGGTGAGCATCAGGATCGCGGGGTACGTGGTCCCGTCCTTGACGTGGTGGTACGGCGAGTAGTCGAGCAGGGCCTTGAACTGGGCCGGGTCCTTGACGGTGCCGAACTCGGTCACGTTGAAGGCGCCGTTTGAGGAGAGCTCGACGCGGAGCATGTCGTAGATGCCGACGCTGGAGAGCACCGCGGCGCACAGGTCGGGGTGCTGCGTGAAGGTGGCGCCCATCAGCAGGCCGCCGTTGGAGCCTCCCATGATGGCGAGCTTGTCCTTGGTGGTGTAGCCCTTGTCGATCATGTACTTTGCCGCGGCGTAGAAGTCGTCGAAGACGTTCTGCTTGTTGGTCAGGTTGCCCGCGCGGTGCCATTCCTCGCCGTACTCGCCGCCGCCGCGGATGTTGGCGACGACGAAGATGCCGCCCTGCTCGACGAACACGCGCCGGCGCGGCGAGAACGTCGGGGCCTCGTTGATGCCGTAGCCACCGTAGCCCCAGACGATGGTGGGAGCGGGGAGCTTCAGGCCCTTCTTGCGGATGATGTTGAGGGGGACCTTGGTGCCGTCCTTGCTGGTGGCGAACTCGCGCACGACCTCGCAGTCGGAGTAGTCAGCCGGAGAGGTCTGGAAGAGAGCGGTGCGGCGCGAGGCGCCCGAGGGCGAGTGCTCGTACCACGCGGAGGGCGTGAGGAACGTCTCGCTGGCGTAGAGCACCTTGCCGTTGTCGAGGTCGACGACCTGGCCGATGCTGGAAATCGGCGGCGAGTCGATCTTGCCCGACCCGGACTTGCTCAACTGAGTACCAAAGGTCCGGACTTGGTTGGGCCCGCCGGTCTGGTACCACACGTAGAGGGTGTCCCCGGTCGCGAGCAGGCCGGTCCCGCCCGCGAAGTCGGTGGCGACGACGGCGCCGTCCGCGGCTTCGGGGACGAGCACCTTCGCTCCCGCGAGCCCGTCCTTGAGCGTCGTCACCAGCACCCTGCCGCGCGGGGCGTTCTTGTTGCTGACGAGAATGATCGAACCGCCCTCGCCGAGGGTCGCGCACACGCACTTGTCATCCCACTGTGTCAGCTGCGTCCACTTGCCGTCCTGCTTAACGCAGTGAATGAACTCGCCGCCGTCGCCCTTCTGGACGCTGGCGAGCACGCGCCCGTCCTTGGACGACTCGAGGATGATCTCGGCGATCTTGGGGAAGTCCTTGCCGATCTCGTAGGTGTCCGCCTCGGTCTTGGTGCCTAGCTTGTGGAAGTAGACCTGCTGGAAGAAGTCCATGTCCTCGGCGCTGCGGGGCGGCGTGTCCGTGGCGCGGGGGTAGCGGGTGTAGTAGAAGCCGCTGTTGTCGGGCGCCCAAGCCAGACTGCCGCCGGCGGTGCCGCCGTGGGCGCGGGGGATGATGTCGCCGGCTTCCTTGCCGGTGGCGACGTCGAAGACGTGGACGGTGCCCGACTCGCTCCCGCCCTCGGACAGGGACACCGCGACAAGCTTTCCGTCGGGCGAAGGGACGAACCAGTCGATCGCGGTGAGGCCCTTGGCATCGATCACGTTAGGATCGACGAGCGTTTTCTCTGACTTCGTGTCGTCTGCCGATGCGAGCGTCACAAGGAACGGCTGCTGCTTGGGCGGCTGGTGCTTGATCGCAAAGAGCTTGCCGCCCTTCCACGCCAGCGCGGAGTAGTCGACCGAGGCGCCGCCCTCGAGCTGGGTCATGCGTGCGCGGATCGCCGGTGCCGCGGGGAGCTTGTCCAGAACCTCCCGGGCGTACTTGTTCTGCGACTCGCTCCAAGCCTTCACGCCCGCGTCGCTCCAGTCCTCGAGCCAGCGGTAGTCGTCGGTGACCTGCACGCCGTGGAGCGTGTCGACCACGGGCTTCTTGGGGGTGGCGGGCGGCTGGGAACCCAGTGCCGCGCACGCGGGGAGGGCGACGGACAGAGCGGCGAGAGTACGAAGGAGCATGACGTTCTCCTGAGCGGGATGAGGTCGAGCGGTACGGATGCTACCGCGGAAAGTCCCGGACGTACATCCCACGCCGCGGTCGGGCGCCCGGCCCGGCGCCCGACCGCCGAGAAAAACAGCCTTGGCGAGCCCCGATTTGTGGCATTTCCGGGGCTTGGAAGTATGTTCAGGACAGGAAGGCACCCGCCTTTCGTTTCCAAATGCTTTCTCAGGAAGAGAACCATGCGCTGTCAGTGCGCGCTTGTTGTCGGCATCTGCGCCCTTGCGGGGGGAGCGCAGGGCGCGGACACGCTGCTGTTCGAGTATTCGCCCTATCACTCCGGGATCGGCGGTGAGTTCAAACTCACGCCCTTGGGCGGCGCCAACGCGGGCGCCACGGGCCTGACCGCGGACCTTTCGCTCGATTCGCTGGAATCGTTCTGCATGCAGAGCGACGAGCTGATCGCGCCCGGGTCGATCTATCGCTTCGAGATCAACACCGGCGTGCCGTCCAGCGGCGGGTTCGACCCGCTCGACGATCGCACGGCGTACCTGTACACGTACTTCCGCAACGGCGTGCTACCCGGGTTCGACTACGGGGCCGGGCGGACCGCGTCCTCCGGCGCACTGCAGGACGCCATCTGGTTTATCGAAGGCGAGTCCCTGGGCGTCAACAACGCGTTCGTGGCTCAGGCCAATGCTGCGGTCGGGCCGGGAGGCGTCTGGGAAGGCAAGGGCATCGGCGGAGTCCGCGTCCTGAACCTGTTCAGCCTTGACCGGATCGACGCACAGGACCAGCTCACGATCGTGCCCGGGTCCGGAGCGATCGCCCTGGCGGGCGCGGCCGGGTTGCTCGGATCGCGCCGTCGGCGCCGGTAATTCCAGCGAGCCATCCTGCGTTGTTCGCGAGCGATCAGCGATCGTTGCGGTAGGTCACGCCGTCGCGCATCACGAACCTCACTCGCTCGAATTCTGTCACGTCCTTGAGCGGATCGCCGGCGACGCCCACCATGTCGGCGCACTTGCCGGGCTCGATCGTGCCGACCTTCGCGGAAAGCCCGAGGAGATCTGCCGCGCTCACCGTGGCCGCGGTGATGGTCTCCATGGGTGTGAACCCGGCTTTGACCATGAGGGCAAACTCCTGGGCGTTCTGTCCGTGCGGCGACACCCCGGTATCTGTGCCGAAGGCGATCTTGACGCCCGCGTCGTGGGCCTTGCGCACGGTCTCCATGATCTTCGGTCCGACCTGGCGGGCCTTGGCCGCCACCACCGCGAGGTAATAGCCGGGGATCTCGGCGTTCCTGCTGACGGTTGCCGCGGCGAGCATCGTCGGGACGTAGTAGGTGCCCTTCTCCTTCATGAGACGGATCGATTCGTCGTCCATGTAGGTGCCGTGCTCGACCGAATCGACGCCGGCGCGGATGGCCGCGTTGATGCCGTCGGTCCCGTGGGCGTGAGCGGCGGCTTTCCGCCCCATGCTGTGGGCCGTGTCCACGATCGCCTTCAGTTCGTCGTCGAAGAAGTGCTGGGCCAGGCCCGCGCTGCTGGCCGAGAGCACGCCCCCGGTCGCGGTCAGCTTGATGCAGTCGGCGCCTTCCTTGACCTGGAAGCGGACGGCCTTGCGGCATTCCTCGACACCGTCCGCCACGCCGCGTTCCTCGCCGACCATGCCCCACAGGTCCTGGCGGTACCCGTTGGACGGATCGGCGTGACCTCCCGTAACGGTGATGGCCTTGCCCGCGGCAACGATCCGCGGACCGGCGACGTCGCCGCGGGCGATGCCGTCGCGGAGCGAGATCGACACGTGGTCGTTGGACCCCAAGTCGCGGACGGTGGTGAAGCCCGCATCGAGCGTCTTTCTGGCGTAGAGCACCGAGCGCATCGCGACATCGGTCGGCGCGTCGGTGACGGCCCGGATCCGCACGTCGGGCGAGAACTCCATCGAGAGGTGGATGTGGCAGTCGATAAGGCCGGGGACGACGAACCGGTCCTTGAGATCCACATCGCTTACGGTCGCGCCGGCCTTGACGGCGTCGGCAAGGTCCGGACCTTCCAGCCCGGGGACGACGCGGTCCACCAGCCCGTTCTTGACGACGACCGTGACGTTCTTCTGAACGTCCTTCCCGGGGACGGGCAGCAGGCTGCCGCAGTGGACCCGTACGTAGCGGTCCGGCGCGTTCTGGGCGAGGGCGGAGAGTCCGGCGCACGAGACGGCGACGGCCGCGAGGCGTGACGGGCTGATCATGGAGCTGCTCCTGTCGGGGCAGCAGTGTAATGGCTTGCGATGCGCGCGGCGGGCGCCGCCACGAACGACCGGGTTCGTATTGGGCACCCAGGAGTTGCGGGGCTGGCGCGGCTTGCTCGGGTCCGTCCGTTCGACCGGGCAAAAAAGAAAAAACTCGCTCGCGTGTTTCCGCCCGCGGGCGAGTCATAGGAGGAGAGACAAGACTCTGGTCAGGGGGTCGGTTTTCACCGGCCCGTTCTGTAAACCCGGCTACGTGTTTCCGCCCGCAGCCGAGTCATAGGAGGAGAGACAAGACTCTGGTCAGTAGGTCGGTTCTCACCGGCCCGTTCTGTAAACCCGGCTGCGTGTTTCCGCCCGCGGCCGAGTCATAGGAGGAGAGACAAGACAGTGGAAAGATGCCACGACTTTCCCGCCCGTGCCACCATTCTGGGAAAGATTCTTCGAATGCACCGATTGCGAGTCCGAAGTCTCTGAAAAACAACTGGTTATGAAAGAGCAAAGAATCCGTGCGGTCATCAAGAAGTACGCTCGCGGCCAAGAAAAGGTTCGTTCGTCGTGCGTTCGCCGATGCGAGTCACAGGCTCCAAACCTATATGCGGATTCGATGGTCCGGTAGGCACGGAAATTCAAAAAAAAGTGACCGGCCAACTCTTGCGAGTCACCCGGTCACCCTTCGCTGCGCAATTTGTGCCCGCCGATCGGTCGAATCAGGCCTGCTCGCCGACCTGCCACCGGAAGAACGCGATGACCTGGGCCTTGGGCCCGATCAGGTCCTTGATCTTCTTGGTCTGGTCCTTGATCCAAGGCTGCTCGAGCAGGGCGATCTCCTCGAAGAACTTCCGCATGCCACCCTCGACCATCTTCTCAGCGATTTCCTTGGGCTTGCCCGACTCCATCGCTTGGTCGATGCGGAAACGCCGCTCCTTATCGACCACGTTGGCGGGGATGTCCTTGGCGGTGATGGCGACCGGGCGCGGGTGCGCGGCGGTGATGTGCATGCAGATTTCGCGGAGGGTTTCGTCGGAGATCGAGCCCTCGGCCTGCACGAGCACGCCGGTCTTTCCGTCGTGGTGCACGTAGGAGCCGAACGAGCCGGTGCCCGGGTCCTGGTTTAGCTTGTGGCCGCGGGCGTAGCTGACGTTTTCGCCGGTGGTGATGCGCAGCTCATCGATGACGGCCTGGATGGCGGGCGTCGTGGCGACGTCGCCGGCGTGCGAATCGATCGCCAGGTCGGCGACCTTCTGCGTCGCCGCCACAAACTTCTCGTTCTTGGCGGTGAAGTCGGTCTCGGCGCGGATCTCGACGATGGTGGCGGCCTCGCGGCTCTTGGAGATGGCGATCCGACCGTCGCCGGCGGCGCGGTTGGTCTTGAGGTCCATCTTGCCCTTCATCTTCTTGCGAAGGATCTCTTCGGCCTTCTCGACGTCCCCCGCGGCCTCGGCCAGCGCGGACTTGCAGTCCATCATCGGCAGGCCGGTGCGGTTGCGGAGGTTCATCACGTCCTTGGCATTGATCTCGGCCATCGCTGTCTCCGGCGGTTGGACGTGCGCCCCGTGGCGCACCGTGCGTTGCTGCTGTCACCGGCACGTCGCGGCGCGCGTGCGGGGTCGGTCGGGTCGTGGCTCTGTTCGCCCGCGGCACGGCGCCGGGACGACGCGGGGTGCTCGCGTTCAGTTCTGGGGCGCGGCGACCGGGTCCTTGGCGCGATCGTCGCCCGTGGGCTCGGCCACGGAGCTGTCGTCGGCGCGGAACTGGGCGCGGCGGCTGCGGCGGGGCTGCTCAGCGGCGGGCGCGCCCGGGGCCGTCTCGACGCCGGGCTGCGTGCCCTGACGCTGCTGGCGGCCCTCGGCGATCGCCAGGCACAGCTCGCGGATCACCACGTCGATCGAGCGCATCGAGTCGTCGTTGCCCGGGATCGGGATGTCGGCAAGATCGGGGTCGCCGTCGGTGTCGATGAGGCAGATCGTCGGGATGCCCAGCTTGCGGGCCTCCTTGAGGGCGGTGATCTCGTGCTTCACGTCGATCACGACCATGGCGCCCGGCAGCTTCTCCATGTTGCGGATGCCGTCGAGGTTGCGCTTGATCTTCTTCATCTCGCGCCGAAGCTGGCTCTCCATCTTCTTGGAGTAGCTGGCGAAGTTGTCGTTCTTCTCGATCTCTTCGAGCTCGATCAGGCGCTTGAGACGCTGGCGGATCGTGCGGAAGTTCGTCAGGGTGCCGCCGAGCCACCGCTCGGTGACCCAGTGCATCTTCACATCGGTGACGCGTGTCTCGAGCACGCTCTTGGCCTGACGCTTGGTGCCGACGAAGCACACGTCCTTGCCGTCGGCCACCGCCTTGGCGATGAACTTCTTGGCGAGCAGGAGACCCTTGATGGTCTCCTTGATGTCGATGATGTGGATCCCGTTGCGCTTGCCGTAGATGAACGGCTGCATCTTCGGGCTCCAGCCGCTGGAACGCTGGCCGAAGTGGATTCCGGCCTCGATCAAGTCCTGGACGAGCGTGTTTGACATGGGAGTTCTTCCTGGCAGCGACACCGGCGGGGCCGATCGGTGCCGAGCGCGGAGAGCCGCGCTCGACGCGCCCGCCAAAGGGCGCTTCAACGTCCGGACGGCACACGCCCCCCGGGGTCTTTCGAACAAAGGGTGAGGATGAACAAACTCCACCCGGCCGGCCCGTGAACGCCCACAGACGCCGCCCCCACGCCGCCGATCGACCGCGCGAGTCAGAAAGTATAGGTTCGCCGCCGCGTGGAGCAAGACCTCGGCGCGTTGTCAAGTGCCGCGGCGTTCCCCGGGGTTTGCCGGTGGACCCTTCGGGCCGGGGGGGCCAGCCGCGGTCGATGGTGCGCGCCTGCCAACTCGGATCGCGGTTCGGAGGGGGTTTGGTCCCACGGTGGGGATACCAAAGAGTGCGCGTGAACTCGGACCAAGAAACGGCCGACATCACGATCCGAGAACACGCCACCCACGGAAGGGTGGCACCGGAGTGCCCCGTGGGAGAGCAAGATTTCGCCATCCGAAGGTCGCAGCGGCACGACGTGGCGATGGCCGCGCGGTTCTGCATCGCCCCCGAGCACGCCCCGCTGGTGCGACTTTCGACCGGCTCGGGTGCCCGCGACGGCTGGATCGATGCCGGCGTGGTCGACGTGAGCAGCGGCGGCATCGGGCTGGTGACGCCGGTGTTCGTGCCGCGGCGGTGCCTGATCACGATCCGAATCCGTCAGGACGAAGCGCCGGACGCGCCGACCATCCTTGAGATCGGTGCCCGGGTGCAGCGCATCGTGATGACCGACCGCCGGCCGGCGTATTTGGTCGGGACGGCGTTCGAGGGCCTGACGGCCGAGTCCGCGCGGGCGGTGGAATCTCTTCTGAATCGGATGGAGACCGGGCTGGCCTCGTGATCCGGAGACGACCGTGGACTCGAGCCATTTTCTCATCCAGGCGCTGCTGGCGGACGGGGTCATCACCAAGGCCGACGTCGACCGCGCCGCGCACCACGCCCAAGCCAACAGCTGCGCGGTGACCGACGCGCTGATCTCGCTCAACATCGTGGGCTCCAGAGCCCTGGCGATCCTTCGAGCCAAGATCTGCGAGTACCCGTTCGTTGACCTCAACGCGTTCGACATAGACCTTCGCAACGCCGAACGCCTGCCCCGCGCCGTGGCGGAGCGGCTGGGCGTGTTCCCTCTATTCTGCCTCGACGACATCGCGACGGTGGCGATGCTCGATCCGTTCAACCTCCAGGCCCTCGACCAGGTCCGGCAGATCCTCAAGACCGAGGTCGACCCGGCCCTGTGCGACTCGACGCAGCTGACGGCCCTCATCGCCCGCGCGTACACCATGGTCACGGCCGGCGCCGGCGACCCGGCCCAGGGCGGGGAGGCCGAGCGCGACCTCACGACCGGCGACGAGCCGGTGGTGGCCGCCGTGAACCAGATCCTCGCGACCGGCGCCGACGCCGCCGCCAGCGATATCCACGTGAGCCCCGACGAGTCGGCGCTGCACCTGCGGTACCGCGTGGACGGCGTGCTGCACCCCCAGCAGGGCCCCGCCAAGACCATGCACGCTGGCATCGTGCAGCGTCTCAAGGTCATGGCGCGGCTCGACGTCACGCAGACCCGCAAGCCGCAGGACGGCAAGTTCCGCTTCGTGCACCGCGGTGAGCCGCTGGACGTGCGGCTGAGCCTCATGCCCACGATCCACGGCGAGAACGTGGTGATGCGCATCCTCCGGGCCGGCACCAAGATCGGCACCATCGCCGACCTGGGCATGGAGCCCGACACCGCCCGCTGGTACAGCGAGGCGATCCAGAGCCCGCACGGCATGGTGCTGGTGACCGGCCCGACCGGCTCGGGCAAGACGACCACGCTCTACACCGCGCTTGCCGCGCTGAACACTCCCGACGTCAACATCATGACCATCGAGGACCCGGTCGAGATCCGGCTCCCGATGATCCGCCAGATCCAGGCCAACCCCGAGATCGGCCTGACGTTCGCGACGGCCCTGCGCTCGATCCTGCGCCAGGACCCCGACGTGGTGCTCGTGGGCGAGATCCGCGACCCCGAGACGGCCAAGATCGCGGTTCAGGCCGCGATGACGGGGCACCTGGTCCTTTCCACGCTGCACACCAACGACGCGATCGGCGCGATCCCCCGCCTCAAGGACTTCGGCCTGCCGCTGTTTGCGATCAACCAGGGTCTGCTGTGCGTCATCGCCCAGCGCCTGGTGCGGCGCGTGTGCGCCGAATGCGCCGGACCCGCGCCGCTGGACCAGGACGTGCTCCTGGAACTGGGCGTTGACCGTGCGGGCGCCGCGGGCCTCCGTCACGGTGCCGGGTGCGCCCGCTGCTCGGGGACGGGCTACCGCGGGCGGCTGGGAGTGCACGAGCTGCTGCGCATGACCCGGCGGATCCAGCGCCTGGTCGAGAAGGACGCACCGGCGGCCGAGATCCTGGGCGCCGCCACGATCGACGGTTTCGTGCCGCTCTGGCGCGACGGGCTCTCCAAGGCGCTGCGCGGCTTGACGAGCCTCCACGAGCTGCGCCAGCTCAGATCGACAATTGACGGCGAGAGCGTCGCCGAATCGCTGAGGGTCGCCGCATGATCGCCGAACCGTACCGCTATGTCGCGATCGAGGCCGGCGGCCAGCGCCGGCGCGGGGAAGTACAGGGCACGGACCGGCAGGACGCCTTCCGCAAGCTCACCGCGATGGGCCTCACCCCGCTGCGCGTTGAGAAGGCCGGCGCGTCGGGCCCGATGTTCTCGTTCCAGCGCACCAAGGCCTCGGACATCGCGGACCTCAGCCGCGAGCTCGCGGTGCTCGTCGAGGCGCGCATCCCGCTGGCACGGGGCCTGAGCTCGATCGCCGAGCACGAGCCCAAGCCGGGCCTGCGCGACATGATCCGCGACGTGGCCACCCGGATCGAGTCGGGCATGGCGCTCAGCGCCGCCCTCGAGCAGTACCGCGAGGAGTTCGGCGAGGTCTACATCGAGACGATCCGCGCCGCCGAGAAGTCCGGCAACCTGCCCGTCGTCATGGCCCACCTGGCCGACATGCTCGACCGCCAGATCGAGGCCCGCCAGCAGCTCAAGCGAGCCCTCACCTACCCCATCATCGTCATGGCCGTGGTGGCCATGGCCGTCGGCGTCATCGTGATCTTCGTGGTGCCCAAGTTCGCCGCCACGTTCAGCGGGCAGGGCGTGCAGATGCCCCTGATCACCCGCATGATCCAGACCGTGGGCGAGTTCGCCAAGGCCAACTGGGCCGTGCTGCTGGCCGGTGCCGCGGCGGTCTTCTTCGGGATGCGGGCGTACCTCCGCACCGAGGGTGGGCGCGACGCGTTCGAGCGGTTCCTGGCGCGCGTGCCCTACATCCGCAAGATCGTCACGGCGTCGACCACAGGTCAATTCGCGCGGGTGATGTCGATCGGGCTGTCCTCGGGCCTCGACGTGATCGAGTCGGTCGAGATCGGCGGGCACGCCACGGGGCGCCACGTCTTCGGGCGCGAGTGCGACGCGCTCGCCGAGCGCCTGCGCCGCGGCGAAGAGCTCTCCGACGTGGTCCGCTCCAGCCCCTCGCTCCCCAGCTTCGCCAAGCGGATGCTGTGCGCCGGGCGCGACGCGACCGAGCTGGCGCGTTCGTGCGGCATCGTGGCCCGGCACTACGACCGCGAGGCCGGCCATCTCACCAAGAACGTCAACACCGTGATCGAGCCCGTGCTCACGGTGCTCCTGGCCGTCATCGTGCTCGGCGTTGCCCTGTCGGTGTTCCTCCCCATGTGGCAGATCGTCAAGATCAGCCACTGAGCACGCGGAGACCTCCCGTCATGCCCACCCTGGCCCTCCCCGCCCGACCCCGCTCGCCGCGCTCGGCGTTCACCTTCGTCGAGGTGATGGTCGTGGTGGTCCTGATCGGCATCATCGCCGCGATCGTGATCCCGCGCTTCGGCAACGTCACCGACGAGGCCCGGACTTCGGCGCTGCAGAGCATCGTCGGGGGTGTCCGGGCGTCGATCAGCTCGTACCGCACCTCGTCGGTGATCTCGGGCGCCGCGTCGTACCCCACGCTGGCGCAGCTCACCACGCCCGGCACCGTCGTCGAGACGGCGCTGGAGGCCAACCCGTTCACCAACGTCGGCGGCGTCCACGCCGTGACGCAGGCGCAGGCCGCCGCCCGCGCCGTGATCAACCCCACGCAGTACGGCTGGAACTACTACGTCGACAACTCGACCAGCCCGCCCCAGGCCATCTTCTACGCCAACTGCACCGACGTGACCACCCAGGCCAACAGCTCCGGCTCGGCGCTCACCGCCAACCAGCTCTGATGATCACCCGCCCCCGCCCATCCCCGCGCGCCTTCACGCTCATCGAGCTGGCGCTGGTCGTGGCGCTCGTGGGCATCCTCGCCGTATCGGTCATCCCGGCGCTCCGAGGCGTGAGCGATGCGCGCCAGGCCGCGGCGTGGCGCGAGACCGAGCGCCGCTTCGTTCATGCCCGCACCAGCGCCATGGCGGCCGGGCGAGCGTTCGGCGTCCGCGTCAACCCGGTGGCGGGCACGTTTGAACTGATGGAGATCCCCGTCGGCGGCGGCAGCCCCGACGCGGCCCGCGACGCGTTCGGGCAGCCCGTCGGCGCGTGGTCGCTGCCCGCGTCGTACCCCGGCACGAGCATCGTCGGGTTCGTCGGCGGCGACGGCCAATCGGGCACGGGCACGGTCTGGTTCGGGTACGACGGTGCGCCCCAGCGGCGCAACTCCTCGGGCACCCTCCTCGGCGGGTTCACGCAGGACGCGGTCGTCACGCTCACCGGCGGACGCACCGTGACGGTGCGCCAGAGTTCGGGGCTCATCGAGCGATGAACACGCTGCGCTCCATCCACCGCCGCGCCTTCACCCTCATCGAGGCGGTGGTGGTGATCGTGGCGCTGGCGCTGATCGTCCCGCCGTCGGTCGCGTGGATGAACCGGGCCGGCCAGGACCGCGTGGACGCGGTGAACGCCACCCGCGCCTCCTTCCTGGCGAGCGCGGTGCTCGAGCAGGTCATGGCCGACGTCACCAGCCCGGCGACGGGCCTGGGGTTCGGCGCGCTGGCAAGTTCCGCGACCTACCTGAACACCGCGAACACCGGCCTCTATGCCCGTCTCACGGGGCTCACCTCGTCCTATTCCACCGCGGGCTTCGCGTACACCGTCACGATCGGATCGCTCGTCGACCAGACCGGCGCGGTCAACGGCACGCCGGCGCTCAACACCTTTCGCGTCGTGACCGTCACCGTCACCTTTCCCGCGTCGCACGCCTCAGCCGCGCACAGCCTGAGCATGTCGACCATGGTGGGGGACCTCTAGATGCGGCGCGCCGCCTTCACGCTCGTCGAGGTCGTTGTCTCCGTGGTCGTCCTTGGAGTCGTCGCGGCCGTCACTCTGCCCGTGGTGGGCGGCGTCACCAACGCCTTCAGCGCCGCCGTCAGCGTCCGCGAGCGGACCGAGCGCGTCGCCTTCGCCCTGGACCGCTGCGTGCGTCTCCTCCGCGAGGCGCCGGCGGGCTCCGACGCATCGACGGTCGGCATCACCACGGCGTCTTCGAGCCAGGTCCTGCTTTCCGATGGCCGCGGCCTCGAGGTCTCGGGCGGGGTGCTGCTGCTCCGCACCGGCTCGAGCACCGCGCCCCTGTGCCGCAACGTCACCGCGTTCACGATTTCCTACCTCGGCACCGACGGCGTGACCAGCACGCTGGCCGCGCCGGGGGGCACGCACTGCTTCAGGATCGTGCTTGTGGCCGACGGCGTCACGCTCGCCGGGGCCGCGTTCCCCCGCTGCCGGATGATCAAGCCATGACGCCCCGCGCCGCACCGCACACCTCTCCGCACGCCTTGAGCGCGAAGCGCCGGCCCGCCCGTTCGCGCCGCGGCGTCGCCGTGGTGGCGGTCGTGATCCTCATCGCGCTCGTCAACATCGCGGTGCTCGCCAGCCTCGGCGGCGGCGCCGACGACTCCATGGCCGCGGCCATGCGCATCGAGACGGCCCGGGCTTTCTACGCCGCCGACGCCGGGACCTTCGTGGTGCTCAAGGCGCTCTCCGGCGGCTCGGCGGTTCCCGGCGCGGGCACCGTCATCGCCCTCCCCAACGCCTCGGTGTCGATCGTCAGCGCCCCGGCGTCGGGCGCGGGGGACGTCGTGATCCAGGGCGCCAGCGGCCTGGCCGCGCGCCGCGTGCAGGTCACCATCGATAACTGAGCGGGACCTGCCCCGCCGGGGAAGAGTCCCCAAACCCGGCCCCCGATCCAGCCGATAAGCAAGCGTTCATGCGCCGGCATTTCGCCGGTCCGGAGATCGGACATGGCACGATCGGGCGTCATCATGTATCTCTCCCCCTCCGCGCTGGAGATCGGCGTGCGGTCGGGGCGCCACGTTCGCAAGGTGGAGCGCACCGACCTCGACCCCGCGGACTGGGCCGACCTGTGGGCGCGCCAGCTGCGCGCCCTCGATGCGCCCCTGGCGCAGCTCGCCCAGCGCGTTGGCGTGCGCCGCGGGGCGAGCGTCGACGTGGTGTACCAGAGCCCCGACACCCGCATCGAAGTGCTCACCGTCCAGGTCCCCGCACGCGACGCCGTCGCCGCGGCGCAGATGTCCCTGGCCCAGGGCGGCGCCGACCGCTCGGACCGTCCCACCCGCGCGCACGTGCTGTTCAGCGAGACCGCCGCGACGCCGGTGCGGACGCACGTGCTGTGCGCCGGCGATTCGGAGGCGACGCTCGACTCGATCACCGAGTGGCTCGCTCGCGCCGGCTTCGTGCCCGGCGCCCTGGTCTCCTCGGAGGCCGTCGAGGTGCTCGGGCTGGCCGAACGCTTCCGCACCCGCGCCTCGGGCGCCGAGGCGTCGCTCATGCTCGTGGGCGAGCACCGCACCGTGATCGCCTCGGGCGAGGGCGCTTCCCTGCGCTGCGTCCGCACCCTCGATTTCGGCTACGGCGCCATGATCGACGCGATGGCCCGGGCCGCCCGCGCCGCCGATGCCAAGTCGCTGTCCCCCGGCGCGGTCCGGCAGTGGGCCCGCGAGGCGCTCTTCCGTGTGGGCGTTCCCCGGCGCGACCAGGTCGTCGACGAGGGACTCGACGTCCGCGCCGAGCACGTTCTCCCCCTCCTGCAGCCCGTCCTCCAGCGCTACGCCGTCGAGGTCAAGCAGACGCTTCGCTTTGCGCTCGGCGAGGCCGGCCTCGTGCGCGGCTCGCTCCTGCTCAGCGGGCCCGGCGCCTCGATCCCCAGCCTCGCGCCCGTGCTCAGCACCCAGATCGACATCGCCGTGACCCTCGACGCCCAGGGCGATCAGTCGCCGCTGGTCGCGGCCGCGGGCGCCGAGCTTTTCTGCCTCTCGCTCCTGCCCGTGAGCGAGCAGCGCCGTCGCGACGGCGTGGCGTACAAGCGGATGATGCTCGTCGGGGCCGGCGCGGCCGCGGTGCTCATCGCCGCCGACGCGGCAAGCACCCTGCGCGAGAAGTACCAGGTCCAGCGGCTGACCGACGGCCAGATGGCTCAGCTCATCGAGGTCCGCCGCGATGTCGAGCTGCGCCGCCAGGCCGCGGAACTGGCCCTGCGCGTCGAGGCCCAGGAAGAAGCCGCCCGTGCCTCCGTCGGCGCCCGTCCCGAGTGGGCCGCGCTGCTGGACGAATTGGGCGTGCTGTCGGCCGGGAACATCCGCCTCACCGACGTCGGCGCCAACGCGGTCGGCGCGGCCTACAGCGCGACGATCAGCGGTGTGGCCGACATGCCCGACCGCACCTCGGGCGCCCCCGACCCGCTGGCCGCGTACATCGAGCGCCTCCAGCGCTCCCCGATGATCGAGAGTGTCGAGCTGGGCTCAACGCGCCTGGGCGAGTACGAAGGAACCCCCGTGAAGCACTTCACGATCACCGCCAAGCTGGTTTCCATGCCCGCGCGCCTCGCCGGCGCGGAGGACACGCCATGATGCCCGCCAACCACGGCGCCCGCGGGGCGCAGACCCTGGCCCTTGCCGCGGCGTGCGCCGCCGTGTGGTACCTCGCCGCGCGCTCGCTGCACGTTTCGCTGGCGCAGGCTCGCGCCGAGCTGGCCGGCGGCGTGAGCGAGATCAGCGCCCACGAGACCGACTACCCCCCGAGCGCCGGCGACCCCGCCAAGGCCATGCTCGACCTGGCCGACCGCGAGAGGCGGGTGCACGACCTGACCCGCGTCTCGGGCGATGCCGCGAAGGTGTACGAGGCGCTGGGCGTGGTCGCCAGCTCGTGCAACGTGCGCGTGGACCGCATCGAGCCCGTGCGCTCGGGCGTCCGCGAGCCGCGCTCGTCGCGCCAGCCGGCCAAGCCCGGCGCGTTCGCCGTCTCCACCGAGTCCACCCACTACGTGATCGAGGCCACGGGCGAGTACGCGGACATCGCGCGATTCGTCAAGGCGCTCGAGCGCGACCTGGGCCTGACGCGGGTCGTGTCGCTGCGGCTCTCCCCGGCCCCCGTCACTCCGGGAGCGCCGCCCGCCATCTCCGCCTCCATCGAGACCTCGCACTACAAGCTGACCGCCGGGACCGAGCCCGGCAAGGACGCCCTTTCCAAGCCGGAGCACCAGAAGTGAGCAACGCCTCCCTCGCCCGCCGCCTGATGCTCCTGGCCGTCGCGGTAGCCCCTGCCGCGGCAGTGATCCTCGTGCGGGCCGTGGCCCCGCACGCCGGCCCCTCGTCGGCCGTGGCCAAGGGCGCGGTCGCCGAGCGGATCGAGCCCGTCCGCCCGCTGACGGCGCCGCAGCTCACCGGCAAGCAGCCCGGCCTTGCCGCGGCTCTGCGTTCGCGCACGCCCGAGTACCACTCCCCGTTCGTGGTGCCGCGCAGTGAGGCCGACCGCGAGGGGCTGCTGCAGGACCCCAAGGCCAAGGCCCAGGCCAGCAAGATGCCCGAGTTCACCATCACGTCGATCGTGTCGGGCGCTCAGACGATCGCGTTCATCAACGGCAAGGGCCACCGCGCCGGCGACGAGATCGACGGCGGCTGGACCATCACCGAGATCGACGCGACCAACCGCCAGGCGACGCTGAAGCATCCCGAGCACGGGACGCTGATCCTCAAGATCAAAACGGATCTTGAGTGACGTGCCACGACGGTCCGGTTTCTCCGGGCGGTCGTGCGAATGACTGACGGCGGTAAGACCTGAACAGCATCGCCACGACTCTGCCCAAGGCGGCTGAATTGTGGCACGATGTTCCAACAAGAAGGCCCGCCGGACTTCTCCGACGGGCCTCGTGATCAACTCAGGTTGTCGGTCTCATCCGAGCCCGGGCCTCGGTGCGTGAGACATCAGTCGAGGAAGGCGGTCATGTTGGTGCCGTCGTATTCCGCGATGGGGCGGAGGTACGCGGTGCTGTTCTGGCCGGCCTTGTTGTCCTTGTAGACGCCGCCCCAGCCACCCGAATCCTTTGTGGCGGAGGTGGAGGCGGTGGCATCGTCGACGCCGGTGTCGTCCTTCTCGTTCTGGAAGAGGTTGTCGTTCTTGGTCTTGGAGCCGGCGGGAAGGCCGGTGAAGGTGAACTGGACGCCGTCGGGGTCGGCCTTGGTCTGGAAGTCGACGTGGGCATCGTTGAAGCCGACGTTGCCTTCCCAGGTCGTGCGGGCGCCGTGAATCAGGAGGGTGTAGGACTGGTCGCCGGCCCAGTAGCTGGGGGCCTTGAGCTGCCAGCCGGTCTTGGCTTCACCGGTGTAGGCCGGGCCGCGGTTGCCCATGATGGCCTCGGTCGCGGAGAAGGTGTTGGACCACTTGTTCTTCTGCTTTCCGTAGGGCGGGCTGTGGGCGTACGAGCAGCCGCCGGTGCCCTTGTCGGGGCCGGAGTTGATCTTCTTATCGGCTGGAGTGGCGCGGAAGGCCGGGTCCCAGAGGGCCAGGCTCTTGTCGGTGGCATCAGCGTTCTTGGGGGAGTTGAACTCGTAGTTGGAGTACTGGCTGATGGCGCCGTTGGCCTCGGCGGGGCTGACGAGGATATCCGTCGGGACCGAGCCGTTGAAGATCATCAGCGACATGATGTGCCGGGTGATGTCCTGATTGACGGCCTTGACCGGGTCGGCATCGTCCTTGATCGTGTTGCCGTTCTTGTCCAGGGTGCTGGGCAAGGGGTAGTTGTCGCTGTTGTTGTTGGCCCAGATGGTCATGGCCTGGACAACGCCGCGGACCTGGCTGCTGTCCTTGATCTGGCGGGCCGCAGCGCGGGCCTTGCCAAGGGCGGGCAGCAGGATGCCGATCAGGAGCGCGATAATCGCGATCACGACCAGCAGCTCGATGAGCGTAAAGCCTGAACGACGCAGTTTCATGTGTTGCTCCGATTCTGAGGCCCCGCGCCGACACCGGCGCGATGGGCTTCGAATTCCCGACGACCAGTTGTTCCCACGAGATGGGAGTCGTTGCTCATGCCCGGGCGCCCGAAACGTCGACCCCAACCCCACGGGAGGTGATCGAAGAAACGCTGCGCAAGTGCCGAGACGCTCCGCCGCCGAAGATTCCGCCGCACTCAAGCCCGCCACCCTCCCGGTCGGTCGTCTTTGCCGGGAAAACAGCGCGTTGAGCCGCCAAATTGTCGGCAGGCGTGAGGCCCCGATCGGAGGGGCATGAGAAGGCGGCCGAAACCGGCCGCGATCAGAACATTCACCGCGAATACCGCCGAAGCGTCGCCCGCGGCCTGCCAAGGAGTCCAACCCAGGATGTCGAGGACAAGAACAGAATACACGAATCTGTTCGGGGGTCAAGTGAGGCGGGTTCCGGGGTTGTGTTGAAATCGGGATCGAACCCCCTGAACGTATGCCGTACTTTGGGGTGAGACGGTGAGACGGTGAGACGGTGAGACGGTGAGACGGTGAGACGGTGAGACGGTGAGACGGTGAGACGGTGAGACCGGTGATGGTAGAGTGCGCTGGGCGTGGGGGGACCGCGGGGGCCTGACATGCTCACGATGGGAAAGGAAGCACGATGCCGGAGGAGGCTCCCGCTCGCACAATCCGCTCTCACCGCGACCTTGATGTGTACCGCGATTCGGTGGACGCCGCCATGCAGATCGTCAGGCTCACACGCACCTTCCCACCCGAAGAGGTGTACTCGCTTACGAGCCAGATGCTGCGGTCTTCCCGTTCGGTCGCGGCGAACTTCGTCGAGGCGTGGAGAAAGCGAAGATACGAGGGCGCGTTCGTCAGCAAGCTGTCGGATGCTGAATCTGAAGCCGCGGAAACGCAGGTGCATATCGAGTTCGCCGTCAAGTGCGGGTACCTCGCCCGCGACGAAGGCGCGGCACTCTACAAACGGTACGAACGCCTGATCCGTTCCCTGGTGGGCATGATCCGGCACACCGATCGATGGCTGATCCGGGCACCCCGCTGATGATGGCCCCGTCTCACCGTCTCACCGTCTCACCGTCTCATCTTCTCACCTCCACCCTACCCTCCCCCATGACCCCAGAAGCCAAGCTCGCCTCCCTCGGCCTGACTCTCCCCGACCCTCCCAAGCCCGTTGCGGCGTACGTGCCGTGGACGCGGACGGGGAACCTGATTTATGTCGCGGGACAGATCCCGTTTTCCGGCGGGCAGTTGATGTTCAAGGGAAGCATCCCCAACGAGGTGAGCCTCGAGCAGGGGATCCAGTGTGCGCGGCAGTGCGCGCTGAACGGGCTGGCGATCGTGCGTGCCGCGGCGGGGAGCCTGGACAAGGTGAGGAAGATCGTCCGGCTCGGCGTCTTCGTAGCTTCGGAGCACGGGTTCTACGACCAGCCCAAGGTCGCTAACGGCGCCAGCGAGCTGATGGTCGAACTCTTCGGCGATGCGGGCCGGCACGCCCGCGCCGCGGTGGGCTCGATCGCCCTGCCGCTGGGGGCGCCGGTTGAAGTTGAGATGCTCGTCGAGGTGGCGTGACGCGTGCCCCGTCGGAGGGCGGTGTTGAAAGTCTTGCAGCAATCTCCACGACTCTGCCGAGGACGGCAGGATCGTGGGACGTTTGTTGAGTGCCACGGCTGTCCCGTTCCTCCGAACCGTCGTGCTCGCGACGTGCGGCGATACAGAGCCCCTGGCGGGCCCCCCTGTGCATCATGTAAGAGCATGGTGCGCATTGGTTTATGTGCTTAGGGGAAGAATGCTTGATCTGATTCCAAGGCGCGTCGGCAGGGGTGCGTCAACCTAAAATCAGGCGTTGGAGTCACCCAGAGTCGGACGGCTCCACACAAGGCATTCGGGGAAAGGAGTTCCGTCATGGAAACCAAACCCGTTGAAGTGAAGAAGGACGAACTGAAGAAGGTGGCCGGAGCCGACCTGCCGAAGGCCAAGGTGGCCGGGTGGACCAACCCGGTGAAGCCCAATGCCGCGGCGGTGCCGGTGGCGGATATTCCGCTGAAGGAAGCCGCCGGGGGCGCCATGGGGCACACCAAGGTGATGGGATGGACCAACCCGCAGAAGCCCGACGCCGTCGCGATCCCGCAGGGCGCGGCTGATCTCAAGCAGGTCACGGGGGGCGGCATGGGGCACACCAAAGTGATGGGATGGACCAACCCGCAGAAGCCCGACGGCGCGGTGATCCCGCAGGGTGAGGCCGACCTGAAGGCCGCGGTGGGGGGCGTGGGCAACGCGCGAGCGCCGGTGACGGGATGGACGACCCCGCACAAGGCCGATCAGATCGGCATCCCGACCTCTGAGTCGCCGTAGGCCGTCGCGCGGACGTTTCGTGGGGGAACTTCGATTGTCGAATGCCGCGGCCTTGCCTGTTCACCGGGCGAGGCCGCGGCTTTTCTGTTGGGCAAGAACGGTTCGATCAACTGCCCCAGGTACGTCCTGGCGGTGGGGCGGTCCAGGCCGAAGCTCGCCGGCTCGTGATCGGGGCAGCGGTAGGTTCCGAACAGGATGTCCATGAGCGGCGAGATGTTGGCGTAGTTGCCGGCATTGCGGTCGCGATCGTGGTGCCAGTGATGAAGTTCGGGCGCGCCCACGAGCACGCGCAGGGGACCGATGGGGAGGCGCACGTTGGAGTGGATGTAGATGGCCCAGATGCCGCGGAAGGCGATGAGGCCGGCGAGCGTCTCGAGGGGGAAGCCGAGGAGGAAGGCGGGCAGGTTGATGAGTGACATGGTGTAGACGGTGTCGATCGGGTGTTCGCGGTGAGCGGCGAGCCAGTCGAGATGCTCGGCGCTGTGGTGGACGGAGTGGAAGCGCCAGAGAAGGGGGATGCGGTGCTGGAGGCGGTGGCCCCAGTAGACGCAGAGGTCGCTCAGGAAGACGACCTCGATCGCCTGGAGCCACCACGGCTGCGCCGCGACGGTGGCGCGGAACCCGGCGGGAACGGCCAGGTCGAGCCAGCCCGCCAGACGCGCGAGGAGCCAGAGGACCATGCCGTTCCACACGAGGTACTGGCCGAGGAAGAAGCAGAGGTCGGTGAGCCACGCGGGTCGGAAGAGCTTCTGGCCGGCCTTGGCGGGGAAGGCACGTTCCAGGGGGATGAAGACAAGACAGAGGAACAGGAACGAGAGCCCGCACGAGAGCACGATGGCTTGGGCGGTCATGGCTCAGGGTCCGTTACTTCGGGCTGGCCGGCGGCGGTGGGGGCGGGGCCGGAGGTGAGAATTGCAGGTCCGTGGGGTCGGCGATCCGGGCGGACTTGCTGCCGCCCATCACCGGGCGAGGCTTGGGCTCAGTCTTTTTCGCGGTGCCCCTCTCGAACGGTGGTGGTGGAGGGAAGACCTCTGCGGATTTTGAGCCGGGGAGGACGGTGTCGGAGGGCGCGGCCGCGGCTTCGACGGATGGCCAGTCCGTGCTTGGCGAAGCGGTGGACCCTCGGTAGATGACGTAAGTGCTCACCAGCATGGCGGAGAAGGCGATGGCGGTGATTCGAAGGAACAGTTTCCGGCGGTTCATGGTGATCACTTTACCTTGCGGGGGCTGACCACGAGGTAACACCTTCGCAACATACGGAAGCGGCGTCCGGTGGGTTGCGAGCAGAGAGCGAGTGGCGGGTTTGAGTTTAAGCGGCGGAGTCCCTCAGGGCAGCACGCCGAACAAGAAGAGCGCGACAAGCACTGCGAAAGTGATTGCCGAGCCGACGACGACGGGAATCCAATGTCGTTGTCGCAGCGGCAATACGCGGCCTTGGGCGATGCTTTCGAGCGCCTCGTGAAGATCATCAGCGGTCGGTGTGCGTGCGAGGATGACAAACCGTCCCCGCGTCGTGTGGATCGTGAGGGGTGTGCCGTTTCGCCGAAGGAACGATCGTTTTACCCAATGGTGGATTGGTATGAATCTCGGCTCAATCGTCAGGATTTCGTCGAACGAACAAACAACGCGAGCGGCTGGGCGCTCCGGCAAGAATCGCGAGTACGGTCGAATGTGTTCAAAAACAACGCGGTGTTCTTCGAAATCGATCGTGATGCGTTGTCGCGCGTCGGGCCAGTACCAGAGGGTCAGGCCGATCACGATCGGGATGAATACGAGAACAGTGGCGCCGATCAGGAGCCATGCCACCTTGTCACCGCGCAAGACGCCGACGACTCCGCCGAAAAGTCCCGCGGCACAGGCACACCACATGAAGCAGGCTTGAATGAGCAGCCACGCTGTGTCAGCGGAGTCTACGGGAGTGTTCCGCCATTCGATGGGCGGACACGTCTCGCCGTATTCTGACTTGTTGCCCGGCTGAGGCATTTTCTCTCATAACTCGGGCGCAAAGCCGCGGCGCATGGTGTTCTCGCAGATGGCGCGGGGGTCGACAAAGTGCAGGAGGTAGTCGGCGCCGCCGGCCTTGGAGCCCGCGCCCGACATGCCGAAGCCGCCGAATGGCTGGCGTCCGACGAGCGCGCCGGTGATGCCGCGGTTGATGTAGAGGTTGCCGACGCGGAACTCGCGCTTGGCCTGCTCGAGGTGGCTGGGCTTGCGTGTGAAGACGCCGCCGGTGAGCTTGTACGTGAGGGAGTTGGCGATGGCGAGGGCCTCGTCGTAACTGGCGGCGTGCATGACGGCGAGCACCGGCCCGAAGATCTCTTCGCGGGCGATGGTGTGCTCGGGCTTCACGTGGGAGAAGATGGTGGGAGCGACGAAGGGCGGTGGAAGTGACGCAGTGACGGAGTGACGGAGCGACGAAGTGGAAGAGGGGAGGGGGAGCGAGAGTTCGAGGGTGCAGCCTTCTTTCTTAGCCGTCTCGATGAAGCTCTCGATCTTGGCCTTGGCCTCGGCGTCGATCACCGGGCCGATGTCGGTGCCGGGGAGCGTGGGGTCGCCGATGACGAGCGCCTTGCTGGCCTCGACGAGGCGGTGGGTGAAGTGCGTGATGGCGGGGCCGTCGGGGCCCTCGGGGTCGACGACGATCACGCGCGAGCAGGCCGAGCACTTCTGGCCCTGGAAGCCGAAGGCCGACTGGCGCACCGCGATCACGGCCTCGTCGAGGTCGGCGCTGGTGTCGATGATCAGGGCGTTCTTGCCGCCCATCTCGCAGATGACGTGCTTGACGTGCGTGGGAGGGGAGTGGCGGAGTGACGGGGTGACGAAGGGTGAGCCGGGGGCGGCGGCGGTGAGGATGTCCAGGCCCACATCGCGCGAGCCGGTGAAGGCGACGAGCGCGATGCGCGGGTCGCGGACGAGGGCCGCGCCCGTGGTCTCGCCCGGGGCGGGGCAGAAGTGGAGCACATCCTTGGCGAGCGCCCCAGGAACGCCGGCGCCCGCCATCGACTCGATGAGGATGTCGTGCATGATGCGAGCGATGCCCGGCGTCTGCTCGGCGGGCTTCACGATGGCGGGGTTGCCCGTGACCAGTGCCGCGACGGTCATGCCGCAGCAGATCGCCAGCGGGAAGTTCCACGGGCTGATCACGACCGCCACGCCGCGCGGCTGGTGCAGGGTCTCGTCGAGCTCGCCGATGAAGCGGCCCAGGCGCGAGCGCTCAAAGAGCGGCACGGCGCAGCGGGCGTAGTACTCGCAGAAGTCGATCGCTTCGCAGACATCGGCGTCGGCCTCGCGCCAGGTCTTGCCCGATTCCTTGATCATGACGCCGGCCAAGCCGTCGCGCTGCTGGCGCATGAGCGCGGCCGCGCGGACGAGCACATCGGCGCGGACGCGCGGGTCGGTGTCACGCCACGCGGCGAACGCTGCCGCGGCACGCGTGACCATTTCTTTGGCGTGCTCGGGGGTGCGGTCGCTCGCGACCTTGGGAACGGTGGCACGGGAGACGGCGGCGGCGAAGACCTCACGCTGGGGCTTCTGCGAGAAGTCGCGCAGGGGCTCGTTGAAGAAGGGGCGGCCGTTGCCGACGCGCGTTGGCGAAGGAGAGAGTTGGTGACGCTCGGGGGCGACCTGGGCGAGGTCCTGGCCGGAGATGGATGCGGGCGCAGCCCCCGGACGGGCGCCCGGCGCGCGGAGCAGCGCGCCCGGGTCGGCGTTGTCCATGAAGCCGGCCTTGAGCCAGCTCTCGTTGCTGGTGTTCTCGAGCAGGCGGCGGACGAGGTAGGCCATGCCCGGGATCATCTCGCCGACGGGGACGTACTCGCGGATGCGGAGGTTGAGCTCTGCCGCGGCGTACTTGAGCTGGTCGGCCATGCCGTGGAGCATCTGGAGTTCGAGCGCTTCACGCGGCAGGGAGCGGGCTTCCATCTGGGCGATAGTGGACGCGATCGAGCGCACGTTGTGCGAGCCCAGGGCGAGCTTCACGCCGCCGGCTCCCGCGGTGCGCGGGCACGAGTCGAGGTAGATGCCGACCATCTTCTCAAAGCACGCGTCGGTCTGCCACTTGGCGCTCCAGACCGGGCAGGGCCAGCCGTTCTGCTCCGAGCGGATCGTCTCGGCGTCCCAGTACGCGCCCTTGACCAGGCGCACGGTGACGGCGCGGTTGGCCTTGACGGCCCACTCGCACATGCGGCGGGCATCGTCCGGCCCGCTCTTGAGGTAGGCCTGCATCGCGAGACCGGCCTGGAAGTTCACACGCTGGCAGCAGCGCTGGAAGAGCTCGATCGTCAGGTCCTTGAACGCGAAGTGCTCCATGTCGAAGTTGACGAAGACGCCCTTGTCGCGCGCGGTCTCGAGGATCGGCTCCAGGCGGCGCATCAGGTCGTTGATCGAGCCGTCGGTGTCGATGGGATCACAGCGGGCCGAGAGGCTGGAGATCTTGACCGAGACGTTGGTGCGCGGGATCGCGCCAAGGTGGTCGGTCTCGAGGCGCGGCTGGCTCTTCCAGGTCGCGACCTGCGCAGGGAGGTTGCTGATGAGGTCGAGGTACTTGCGCTGGTACTCGTCGGCCTCGAGGTCCGAGACGCAGGTCTCGCCCAGAAGGTCGACGCTGAAGGCGATGCCGTCGTTCCAGAGGTCCTTGAGCCCGCCCAAGGCGCTCGCGGCGTCGCGCCCGGCGATGAACTTGGCGGCCATGCCCGTGATCTGCTTGGAGATCGTGCCCGCGGCGAGGCCCTTGGCCATGGTGCCCGCCTTGAGCGCCGCGGCGATGGCGCCCGGGACCGTCACGCCCGGCTGCGAGAGGTAGTCGGTGAGGTGGTCGTAGACCGACTCGGGCGTCTTGAGCATCGGGAAGCAGTCGACGAAGCGGAACATCTGGACCTTGAAGTTGGGGTCCTTCATGGACCATTCCATTAGGGCGTCGCTGTAGAACTTGGCGGAGAGCACGCCGGTTTTGTGCGCGCGGGCGCGGCTGAGCATCTCGGAGCCGAACTCGAAGATGCGGGCCTCCAGCGGGGAGGTGTCGGCGGCGGGGCGGGCCGCGCCGGAACCCGAGAAGGAAGACGAGGGAATGACGACGGGCTGGGCGGGGGTCTTCTTGCGGAAAAACATGGGTTGTTCCGGTGAAAATGGGCGGGCGTCGATCTCCTCCAGTGTACGGCGGGCCACCCGGGGGAACGCGAAGGCGGTGCGGGGGCCGGGGGTGTCGAGGGGTGCGGCGTCGCGGGCCCGCGCAGCATCCGGATCCGTCGCGTTCACGCGGGGCTCGTGGCCGCGTGGCGAGCGAGTATCCCGGGCGTTCTCATTCCCTTGAACCTATCCTCACCGTCCTCCATGCCCGATCCTCGCACCGTCATCACCATCGGCAACTTCGACGGCGTTCACGTGGGGCACGCGGCCCTCGTCCGGCGCGCGGTGGAACTGGCACGCCCGATAGACGCCCGCGTGCTGGTGATGGCGTTTGACCCACACCCGATGACGCGGCTCAAGCCCGAGGCCTCACCCACGCGGCTGACCACGTTTGAGCACCGCTCCGAGTTGCTGCGGGCCTCAGGTGCCGACGATGTCATCAAGCTCGAGCCGCGGGATGAACTGCTGGGTCTGGCCCCCGAGCAGTTCGTACGCACGCTGCTGTTGCCGCACCGTCCCGCGTGGGTCGTGGAGGGCAGTGACTTCCATTTCGGGAAGGGGCGGGCGGGGAACGTGCGCGTGCTGGCGGAGCTTGCCGCGGCCATGGGCTTCGGCGCCGACGTCGTCGCGCCGGTCGAGGTCGGCCTTACCGATCACCAGATTGTCACGGCGTCAAGCACGATCGCCCGGTGGCTCATCACGCACGGGCGTGTGCGCGATGCCGCGGTCGTGCTGGGCCGGCCCTACCAGATCCGCGGCAAGGTGATCAAGGGCGATCAGCGCGGGCGGACCATCGGATTCCCGACGGCGAATCTTGACACCGAGCAGCTTCTGCCCGCGACCGGCGTGTACGGCGCGATCGCGCGCCTCGAGGACGGGCGGGAATTTACGGCCGCGATCAACGTGGGCACGCGCCCGACCTTCAACGGGCACGGCCGCCGCCTCGAGGCGCACTTCCTCGACGTGCGGGCGGGCGAGCTTTCCGAATACGGGTGGCCTGTGGCGATCGACGTGATCGGGTTCGCGCGCGACGATGTGAAGTTTGATTCTGTCGCGCGGCTGACGGACCAGATCGGGCGCGACTGCCGCGCCGTGCGCACCATGATCAACGACGCTCGAGCCCACGCGGCGAGCGGGCACGTCCGCGCCGGCGCGGGGATCAACGCATGACCGGGCCCGTGCCCACAGCAGCGGGGAAGGATTCATGAGCGAGCCCGGAACCTGGTCCACCAACACGACGCTCGAAGAGATCGCCCGCGTGATGCGAGGCAGGCGCGTGGTCGTCATGACGCACGTCCGTCCTGACGGGGACGCGATCGGCTCGACGCTGGCGCTCACGCGGGCGTTGAACATTGCAAAGCCCGGGGCGGCCGAGGCGTGGTACTTCGGTCCCCAGCCTCTTTGGTTCAAGGACTTGGCGCGTGATACGCCGTGCCGCGTGCTGGAACATTCCACGGTGCCGCCGCCCGACGCCGTCACCGAGCCCGACGTGATCGCGATCCTGGACACGGGGTCGTGGACGCAGCTTGAGCCGGGTGCGACGTGGCTGCGGCCGCGGCGCGACCGGGTGGTGCTGGTGGATCATCACGTGCAGGGCGATGCGGAGGTGGCGGCACGGCGGTTCATCGACACGGGCGCTGCCGCGGCGTGCCAGACGGTCGCCGAGCTGTGCCGCCTGATTCTCGGCAAGGCGCGGGTCGGGGAGCTGCCGCGTGAGGTCGCTGAAACGTTGTACCTGGGCATCGGGACCGATACGGGCTGGTTCAAGCACAGCAACGTGACGCCGCGCGTGCTGCGCGATGCGGCCGAGCTGCTCGAGGCCGGGGTGGACCATTCGGAGCTGTTCCGCGTGATCGAGCAGCAGGACCGCCCCGCCCGCCTGGCCCTGCTGGGGCGGGCGCTGGCGACGCTGAAGTTCGACGCGAAGGACTCGATCGCGAGCATGGTCCTGACGAAGAAGGACTTCGACGAGTGCAACGCCGCGCCGGGGGACGCTTCGGGCTTTGCCGATTACGCGCAGTCGATCGCGAGCGTGCGCGTGGTCGCGATGCTCACCGAGACCGAGCGCGATGCGCAGGGCAGGCCCGTGACGAAGATCAGTCTGCGCAGCAAGAACACCCCCGATTCGCCGGATGTGAACAAGGTCTGCAAGGTGTTCGGCGGGGGCGGGCACGTCCGCGCGTCCGGTGCTCGCATCCAGGCCGAGATCGGCGAGGCCCGGCGCCGTGTGGTGGAGGAGCTTGTGAAGGCTCGCGGCGTGTGATCAGAGGGTGTGCGACGCTCTGGCCCGCACCACGGCCAGGAGTTGCTCCACGCGCCGGGCGAACGTTCTGTCGAACGTGTGCTCACGCGCGAACGCGAGCGCCCGGCGCGCGTGCTGGGTGACCTGCTGTCGGTTCTTCGCAAGGCCTGCGATCAGCGTCGCCAGCTCGCGCGGCCTGTTCATCGGCACGGCCCAGCCGCACCCCGATTCGCGCACCAGCCCCGCGTGGGCCTCGTTGTCGTAGCCCGCGATGGGCACGCCGCACGACATGGTCTCAAGGTACGTGCACGACGGATCGCCCTGGCGGTGGCAGCAGACGAACAGGTCGCACTTCTCGCGGACGAAGGGAACGAGCTCGGTCGTGAAATCGAGCACGCCCGTCAGACGCACGCGGTCGCCGAGCCCCAGCGCCGCGACGCGCTCACGGATCGAGGGTGCCAGCGCGCCGTCGCCGCAGATCGTCATGGTGAAGTCGACGCCGAGGCGCGAGAGTTCGGCGGCAACCTCGGGCAAGTGGTCCACGCCCTTGATGGAGACGAGCCGACCGGAGAACACCAGCCGGAGCGGGCCGGAGGTGCCGCGGGACTCGATGTTGGACTCCGACGCCAGCATCGAATCGCGGACGCGGGTGTCGAAGTAGAGCAAGGCTCGCTCGTTCAGGGCGCGGTAGGCGTCGAAGGTCGGCGTCCCGTTGCACTGGATGGCATCGGCCAGCCTGATGGCGCGGCGCAACCGGCGTTCAAGGTTGTACTGCCACAGGTTGTGGCGCCAGCGACGGATGGTCGACAAGTCGCTCGCGCGGGCCATCTGGAGGCGGGTCGAAAGCGTGTTCTCGGTGGTGATCACGCACGCCACGCCGGCGCGTCGGCAGACGTCGGCGATGTGCTCCTGCCCATGCGACGCCGCGGCAAGACAGACCGCCGCCCCGCGCAGTTCCCGCTCCAGATCCCCCGATCGATAGTCGACGACGCCGACATCGAAGCCGAGTGCCAGCCCGTCGAGTTTGACCTCGTCCAGGTTGTCCGACTCGTGGTCGATCGGCTGCATCAGGGCCGTGATCGGCCCCGGCCAGGTGCGGGCGTACTCGCGAACGCCCTCGATGAATTTCATCGTTGTCGCCAGCCCACCGCCGGGAAGGCGTGTGACCCGGAGGCCCGGCGTGATGATCAGGCGCGGAGCCGAGGTCGTGCTTGTCGCGCTGGGCTGGGTGTGCGTGGCGTTCATCGTGGTCACGAGGGGCGCGGCAGCGAAGTCGCGGATCGTATCGCTCGTATTGCCGGCCAATCGGTGCCCGGCACTCGGCACGGGAGCGTCACGGTGCCACGCCGTCGAGCGACGGCAGCGTGATGTCGGGATCGGGTTGGCGCGTGCGGCGCTGGTAACGGTTCGCGCGGAACAATCGAGCGGGTCTCATGGAGCGGTGGGGGCTTCGGCCGGGTGCCCGTCGTGGGAGGCCGAGCCGCCGTTCTCGCGCGTGAACGCCGCGACGTGCTCCAGCATCGTGTACTTGCGGACGTACTCCATGACGACCATGGCGTAGGTCGCGTGGCTCCACGTCAGGGGGGAGACGCTGATCGGCTCGCCCGTGTACGGGTGGTACTGCTCGGCCAGGACGCCGGACGCGGCGGCCCGCTTGACGCACCATTCCAAGTACGGCGCCGCGGTCTTCAGTTCATCGAGGTTCCTGGCTCGCGCGATCAGGTACTGGGCCTGCCAGAGCGTGCAGATCACCCACGGGTTCCCCGGAACCTCGGCGATGCGGTCACGCTCGACCTGGTGGTAGTAGTCGCGCTCGTAGCGGGCGCACCCGCCCACGTCGGTCTTGATCCAGAGCCGCTCGCGGAGCGCGGCCATCTCGGCCTCGACCATGGGGTCCGAAGGCTCGAACGCGCCGAACGCAAAGAGCGAGTAGTTGGCCGAGTCGCTGGTCATGTCCATGCGGTAGGTGCCGTCGGCCAGGGGCACGACCAGGCGGGCGAACCGCTTGCGCTCGGGGTGCCACATGTACCGGACCGCGGCGTTCTTCATGCGCTCGGCGCCCTCGCGGAACGCGGTGGCGCGGTCGTGCTCGCCGAAGTCGCGGGCGAACGCCGCGGCCGCGTTCAGCGCTCCGATGGTTGCCGCGACCGTGAACAAGTGCACGCCGCGGCGTTCTTCCCAGAGGTCCCACGAGGCCTGGGGCAGGCCGTGGGCGTCGCGGTACTTGAGCATCCACTCGGCGGGACGCACGACCAGCGTGTTGTACAGCGGCTTGATGAACTCAACGTCCCGGAAGGTGACAAAGTGGCGGCGCAGGGCCCAGGTGACCAGGGCCGTCTCGTCCTGCTGGATGGGGAGCACCTTGATGCCGTCGATCATCCAGGGGTGCCAACTCGAGGCCATCTGGCCCTCGGGGGTGTACTTGTGCAGGAAGTAGCCGTCGGGCTCGATGGTGTCGGAGGCGAAGCGGAAGAAGCTGCGGGAGAGCTCGCTCTGGCCCAAGAGCACCAGGGCGTAGGCGACGAGGGCCCCGTCGCGCATCCAGCAGTAGGAATAGTGGTCGCCGGCGAACTGGGTGATGTCGCTGTCGTTGGCGGCGATAATCGCCCCGCCGTTGTCGATCTGCGTGCGCATCACCAGCTGGCTGCGGTAAAACAGGTCCTGCACGCCCTCGGGCAGGCACGAGAGGTCGATCGGCTCCTTCCGGGCCCACAGGCGCCAGTAGGCCTCGGTCCGCGCGATCATCGCGTCGGGGCCGGCCTCGTTGATGCGGCGGTTGAGGCGCTTGACGTCGTCGTAGCTGCGCCCGCAGATCAGCCACATGCTGACGTACGACTCGCCCCGCGCCGGGAGCTGGAGCGAGAAGCCCACCGTCGCGTCGACCGAGCCCTGGCTGATGGCGTTGCGGCCCAGCACGCCGTCCTCGGCGTCGCGCCAGGTGCCCTCGGCACCGCCCACGCGCTTGCTGCCGATCGCCCAGTGATCGACCCCGCACTTGAACTCGTCGCACGCGTTGAACAGGAAGTAGTGGTCGTCCTTGTAGAAGACGATGCTGCTGGTGCCCGGGTCGTAGTTAGCGGTGTCGCCGACGGGCGTGCCCGCGATCGAGAGGTCCCAGTGAAAGAACAGCCGGACGTCGCGGTCCTTGCCCTTAAGGTCGCGCACGACGGTCCGCCGGAAGTACACCGGCTCGTGAAAGTCCACGGCGTCGGCGCAGTGCAGCTCCAGCCCCAGCTGCTCGTTGACCAGCTTGACGTCGGTCACCAGCGTGTCGGGCCGGTAGCGCAGCTCGCGCTTCCAGGTCGCGTCCTCGATCCACGCGAACTCGCCATCGGCCCACACGCCGAACCGCTGGACGTTCCCCTCGGTGTGGTTGAACCTCCCGACGTGGGGGTAGTACAGATCCCGCACCCGGTAGAGCCGGTCGAGGGTGATCAGCAGGTCGCCGTTGCCGATGGGGATGTCACGGGGCATCTAGGCCGGGGCTCCGCGGTGCCAACGTTGCGCTCGCCGGCGCAGGTTATGCCTGCGCTCGCGCACGGACGCCCAGAGATATCGGCCCATTGCGAGGCTCTCTTCCGTGAGTTCTTGGGGGTTCTCCGCCCATTCCCGCCCGCGATCACGCCGCGGCGGTGTTCCCGGCCGTCGGGCCCGAGTTCAACGCGGCTTCCAGGCGCGACCGGACGTCCCCGATGAAACTGATCCGGATTCCGAAGTTCTCGCCGACCTTCGCGGCCGTGCCGGTGCCCACGACCTTGTTGTTCACCATCAGGTCAAGCTCGGCCTCGGCGCTCTTGGGAAGTTCGATGAGGGCCCCGGGAGCCAGCCCGATGACCTCCTCAACGGTCATGAGCCGCTCGCCGAGGCGAACGATGATCGGCACTTCGAGCTTGAGGACGGATCCGACGGCGGGGCCGACGGGTTTGGCGTCGTTGAGTGTGGCGGTCACGCCAGGAGCTTTCGCAACGCCCGTGCCAGTCTTGCCGCGGGCCGGGTTACTTCTTCTTGCTGCCCGGGGCTTTGTCTCCCAGGATGAGGGGCACCAGCTCGGAGTTCGGGAGGTTAAGGGAGCCCATGAGAGCGGCAGCGGCGGTCGCTTCGGCTCCCTCGCCGCTGGAGGCCAGAGCGAGCAACCGGTCGACCTGACGGCGGGGGAGCAGGTTCCCGAATCGGCGGGCAGACTCGGCGACCTTGCCGAGCATCGCCACTCGCTCGGGGCCGGTTGCCGCGAGGGCGGCGTCCATGAGCGAGGTCTGCGTGCGCTCCTGTCCGATGCGTGAGAGCACCTCCGCGACGTCCATCTTCATGGCCGACTTGGGGTCGCCCAAGGCCGCGATGAGCGGGAGGGCGGCGTCGGAGACGTCAAAGACGCGGTTGCCCGAGACGGCCAGGTCGCGGAGGGCCGTGAGCGAGCGTGCCGCGTACTGCTTGGCTTCTTCCTCGGAGACCGGCCCGCCGCTGGCGGCGAGCACGAGGTCGTCCACCGACCGGAGCACCTGGCTCTCGGCCATGGCGGCCTGGCGGATGGCGATCGACACGTCGCGCTCGTAGCGGCGGTGGAGGGAGGTGTATGCGTCGGCGCTGGTCAGGACCAGGACGGGCGTGGCGCCGATCTTGGTGGTGGCGCGGACGCTCTGGATCAGGTCGGGGATCGCGTCCTCGCGCTGGTTGGCGATGACGACAAGGTCGATCGCGGGCGACTCGGAGATCGGGCCGGCCAGGTCCGCGACCGATCGTCCGAAGGGAAGCACGGAGTACTTGCCCTTCTCAATGATCGAACGCACCACGCTGTAGGTCTCGTTGTCCGCGGCGATCACCACCGCGACCTTGGACGACGCGTCCCGGATCGCGCCCGCCAGCGTCGGGACGACGCGTTCAGAGCCGGTGAACGCCTCGCGCGGCGCGGCGAGGGCCAAGGCCAGAGCCGACTCGTACTGCACGCGACGGTTCGGGTACGTGAGCGCCTCGGGGAGGGGCCGACGGAGGCCGCCGTTGGTCGCCCACAGCGACGACCCGCCCGCGCACTTCTCCAGGCCCGCGATCGACTTGCGCGTCAATGGAGTGTCACCGTCGTCGAGCGCGCGACCCAGGACCATCTGCAGAATGTCCGAGCCCGACGCGACGCCGTAGTACATCGCCTCGCGCCGGTCCGCGCCGTACGCGGGGTTCACGTAACCCGCGGGCGTGTTCAGCTCACGCTTGTAGTTCGAAGCAACCCACAGCGCCAGCGCCGGCGGGTTGGCGGAGCGAAGGCGCATCGAACGCTCGGAGAACTGCATCGCCATCGCCTCGTGGTACACGGGCGTGCGGATGGCGGTCATCACCAGGCCGATGCCGGGGTTGAACGACCAGAGAATCTGGTTCTCCTCGCCGGGGAAGCTGGTGAGCTGCGAGAGCTCGGAGTAGTACTGGTTCGCAAGTGCGTAAAAGAGTGTGGCCGGGTCGGCGCCGCCCGTGCCGCCGTGCTTGGCGATGGCGCGGTCACAGGCCGAACGCACCTCGGAGCTCTGGGTGGTGTCGCGAAGGTCGGCGAGGAAGGGCAGCGAAGTCTTGTAGGGAATCTCGGCCAGCACGTTGACGACCGCTTCCTGCTGGACCGGGTCGAGCTGGGGGAGGGCTGTCGCGAGCGGGATCACGGCGCTGGGTCCCATCTCCACGATGACGCTGCGGACCTGCTCCTGCCGCGCCGGGTTGGTGCGGTCAAGGAACGCGGTGAGCAGCTGCGGCATCGCGTACTCGGACGCGGCCTTGAGGCGCTCGCGGGCGAACAGGCGCGGACGCACCAGCCCGGTCAGGAGGTCGATGTTCTTCTTGATTTGCTCGGGGTCGCGGGCCCGCTCGAGCTTGCCCGTCTCGTACATCGCCATCATCTTGGCGGCCGACTCTTCCAGGGCGGGGATCCGCCCGGCGCGCACGACCGTGTCCATGAAGCGCTGCTGCTCGCCGGACTCTTCCACCAGCTTCACGAAGTCGACGTTGGTCAGCTTCAGGTCAAAGAGTTGGCGAGCGACCCCCGCGGCCACATCGGCGCGGTCGATCCGCACGAAGTGGATGAAGTCCTTCAGGAGGCTCGTTGGCGTGGGCTGGTCGTTCAGGGCCGAACCCCCGACGCGGCGCACGTCCGACGACGCCACGGCAGGCTGGGTTTGAGCCGAAACGCTCGTGCCAAGGGCGCAGGCGAGGGCCAGGGCGAGGGGCGACAGGACGCGACGACCGACAGCGGCGAGTTGGCGCACGATCCACTCCTGCACGAGACCGAGGACAGGGGAGCCACGAGAGATGGCCGGCACACGCGGCAGCGATACCGCCCCGCCGCGCCCGTTCGGCCACCCTCCATACGCCCGGTTCCGGGAACGTGATCCCGGGTCCGGGGCGTCCATGGTAGCGAGTCGATCGGAATTGTGCAGGCCCAGGGACGCACCCGAGGCCCCGCGCTTTAGAACATTTGCGCCGATGCCGGTTCACCAGCGATTTGTGCGAGCGGTCACCGCCGGTCTCTCGGCGCGACCGCATTCGAACGCGAAATGCCGTGCTTTGGTCAGAGTGTTCGGCTGCCGGGACAGTACTCGAACTGAACCAACCAAAGACCTGACATGGCCAGGCGCAAGGGGAACCGCCGATTCTCGGGCGATCTCGTCCCAAAACCGGGAGTTTCCGCGCCAAACGTCCCAGCCCGTGAAGGCGCTCCCGATGGTTGTCGATAGACACGCCAGCGAAGGCCGAACGGTCGGCACGCCACCCCTGCGTACCCCCGAGGTGAGATGATGCCCATTGAGAAAGAAGTCCTGACGACCGGCGAAGTGGCGAAGATCTGCAACGTCGCTCCGCGCACGGTCTCCAAGTGGTTCGACTCCGGCACCCTCAAGGGGTACCGCATCCCCGGCTCGCGCGACCGGCGCATCCCCGCGGGCGAACTCATCAAGTTCATGAAGCACCACAACATCCCCCTGGAAGGCATCCAGAGCGGGAGGACCCGGGTGCTGATCGTGGACGATGAACGCGAAATCGTGGACACGATGGAACGCATCCTCACCGAGCAGACCAACTACGAGGTCCGCACCTCGACGAGCGGGTTCGGAGCGGGCATGGAGTGCGAGCGGTTCAAGCCGCACGTGATCCTGCTCGACCTGCACCTCTCTGACGGCGACACGCGCCAGCTCTGCGACATGATCCGCCGCAACGAGGGTCTCCAGTTCACCCGCATCGTCGCCATGAGCGGCAAGCTCACCGACGGCCAGGCCTCGGGCCTCCGCTCGCAGGGCTACGACGGGTTCCTCAAGAAGCCGTTCCAGCTCCGGCAGGTGGTCGAGTCGATCGAGGCGGCGACGAACCTGGTGCACTGAGCGGCGAGATGATGCCCCCGCGACAGACGCCCCGTGCGAACGAAGGGCCAGCATGAACCCTGAACGGCCCGCGGCAATGCCGCGGGCCGTATTCGTTGGTGCATCACCTCCGCCGTGCCCCCGCCCCGCGTTGAATCATGGCGGGATTCGCGGAACGCCGTGGTAGGATCGCGACCGGTGACGATGTGGTTGAGGACCGGCTGTATGGGAACGGACCCCGATTCCAAAGACAGGCATGACGCGGGCACTCAGCGCGGTATTGGCCGGGCTGCCGGGTCCGTGGCCTTGGTGCTCGCACGCCTCCTTCTCCTTGCGATGGTCGTGGCGGGGTTCTGGAACGTCCGCACCGCCGCGGCTCAGACGACGTGGTACGTGTGCAGCGGGATTTCCGGCGCCGACGCGGGGGGCATTACCGGGCCTGACGTGGCGATGACCATCGCGGCCTCGGACTCCAACGCGGGGACCGACCCCCAATTCCCTCTGCTCACGCTGGGAGTCGGCGGCCTGCAGAGCAGGATGTCAGACGGCGACACGGCATACCTCTCGGGCCGGTTCTCCGTCCCCGATTCGATCCCGGTCGCGTTCTCGTCGCCCTTGGCGTGCAACCGGCGCACGTTTGCCCAGTGGCCAGGCATGGCCCCGGCCGTGATCCGAGGGAGCAACCAGGTCGCGCCGGCCGGATGGGCGCCGACCGGGACGGCGGCGTTCACGAAGAACATCGGCGCCGGTCTCGGCGCCACGCTCGCCACCGTGGTCTTTGATTACGACAGCGCTGGCAACCTGAGCCCGCTGGGCGATGGATCGCCGGACCCGACGCTCGGCCGGCGCACGAGCCACCTGACGCCGACCTCCGAGTCCGCGGTGCTTGCCGCGGGCCCGAACCGGACGTTTGGAACTTACTTCTACAACAACGCCACCGGGTTCCTGACGGTGTGTCTGCCCGGGGGAGCCAGCCCGGCCAGCGCGGTGGCGAACGGGATCGAGTACAGCGTCCGGGGGCGCAACGCGTTCTACCTGACCTCAACCAGCAACAACGACCGCGTCAACGCGGGCAATGTGTTCCAGGGACTGCGCTTTGTGCTGTGGGCCGACGCTGGAACGGGCTCGCCGCACGGCACACCCATCGTCATCGGCAACGGCGATGGCACGCTCATCACGGGCTGCATTTTCGAGGACAGCGGGATCCACTCGTACTCCTTCGGCTCGCGCTGCACCAACAACTCCTGCATCAACAACGTCCACATCGGCATGGCACCCGGCGGGATCGCGTGCGTGTTCAACGCCAGCGGCAGCACCGCGGGAGCGCCCAATGCCGCGTGGGGCTGCCGCATCGTGGGCGATGTGGTGTACGCCAACAGCTTCCTCGCGCACGACGGCACGCTCGCCAACCGGGGATCGGCGGTGGGGGCGTTCATTTGCCACGGGCCCATCACGGACATCCAGCTCGAAAATTTCCAGGTCAAGGAGTACACGCCCCCGGGCGGGGCCGCCCCGGACGCTTGCGCGCAGTTCTCGGTCGCCGATGCGCCGCTGCCGGCAGACCGTTTCGACCCTGCCACGTACGCGGTGCGCATCCGTCAGACCGACCCCGCGCTCGCGACGGTCTCCAACGGCACGGCGTGGCCCAACCAGTCGGTGGTTTCAAACGCCGCGTACATGAACTGCGTGCTCCGCTTCCCGCAGCTCGCGGCGTCGGGCGCCGGCAGCATGATCGACCTGCGCGGCTGCGTGGGCACGACGGGGTTCTTCGGTTGCGAATTCACGGCCGACCTGGGAAACCCGGCCGTCCCTGTCGCGATGTTCACCATCGGGGCCAAGTCGAGCATCGTGAACGTGAACTGCTCGGGGTACGACAACGCCTCGACGCACGGGCCGCAGAAGTGCTCGGTCTACCGGTACGCGGTCGCGGGCGGGACGATCTTCGATTTCCAGTCCGCGTGGGGCTTCAGGTCCACGATCGGCGGGTCGCGGTACGTGTGCACAGGTGACGCGGCGATCGGCTCGGCCTACCACTGGTTCCAGGACACCGCGTTCTGGAACGTCGGCGCCACGACGTACAGCGAGAACGGGGCTTTCAACACCTCGGCCGAGTGGTCCACCGTGATCGACGCGGTCCTGGGGGGCGTCACACTTCACCTGGCCGAGAACCCGTTCATCGACACGACCGGGGCCTCTGGCCTGGCGCCGACCCCGGCGTTCGCCTCGCTCAAGAAGCTCATCGACGTTCACGCCGAAGACGGCGTCAACGGGCACTCCTACGACGGGAGCTACGGGGCGTACCAGTTCGGCGGCGCGCTGTGCCCGGCGGATTTCAACGCCGACGGCTTCGTGAGCGGCGAGGATTTCGACGCGTTCGTGCTCGAGTTTTTCTGGGGCAACGCGGCCGCGGATATCGACGGCGACGGGTTCGTCACCGGGATGGACTTTGACACGTTCATGGACTCGTTCGTCGGCGGGTGCTGAGGCGTGCGGCGTCGGTCGCGCGACCCGGCGGCGCGTGGTGCCGCTCCGCGTGCGGCGCGATCCGATCGCGCGCGCTCGATGACCCCGCTCACGCCTCCTTACGATTGGCGAGCAGCACCCGTCACTCCGCCCGGGCGTCATTCACCGCCATGCTGGCGCCGGCGGCGGGCGGCGAGCAGCCCGCCGATTCCAAAGAGCGCCATCGCGCCGGGCGCGGGCACGTAGGAGATGTTGACGTGCGCACTCCCCGGCAGGTTGATGGTGCCCAGACCATCGGCGTGCAGGTGAAGGATCGCCTGGATGCCGTACTTGCCGGAGCCGGATGTGACGACGACGGGTGCGCCGGCGGTGAGGGAGAAGGGTGTGGCGGTGGCGAGGAGCGTGCTGAGGGGCTGGTTGGCGTAGCCGACATCCTGGGTGCTGTCGAGCTGGACCCAGCTCGCGGCCGAGTTGGTCCACGTGCCGCTCAGGCTGTGGTTGGCGGTGTAGGTACCGTTGCCGATCGACTGGTAGAGGTGGTCGACGGTGAGCGTCACGTCGAGAACGGGGGCGCCGGCGGAGTTAGGGCCGGTGACGGTCAGGAAGAGGTTGGTGATGTCGAGGGTGAAGACGGTGCCGCTGGGGTTGTTGCTCACGTTGACGTCGCCGGTGATGCTGCCCCCCGTGCCGGTCCAGGAGAACGACGTGGTGTTGCTGGTGCTCGTGAAAGAGATGGGGCTGGCCAGCCCGGTCAAGGAAGCGGTGCCGAGGTCGCCCGTCATGGAAATCACCTGCGCGTTCGCGGCGTTGGCGAGGAGCGGGAGGGCGAGCAACGCGAGGAACTTTCGGAGCTGATTCATGTCTGTCTCCCTGTTCACGAGTTTCTGTTCACGAGTTTGGGGTTCACGCGGTTGTGCGGAAGTGCAGCCGCGGCGGAAGCCGGTCGGGTGTCTGGGGTCTGGATCCCTTGCATCGATGCGAAACTGGTCTGACTCTCATGGGCCTCGGCATCGCACGAACTACGGGGGCGGACCCGAGTTCATGGCAGCCCATGTCTCCTGATTGAAAGACTACCTTCAGGGGTCTGTTCCGGTCAATGAAGATTCCCGGGAACGGGGCGCATGGCCGCGGATCTGATCGCTCGGCGCGACAAGCGTCGTATCCGAGACGCTTCCGAAGCTCCCGTCCGATCAGTCAGGGCGGCATGAAGACCTGCGGCCCCCTTACCCCTCGACACCCAACCCCTCAAACCGCGCCACAAACATCTCACCCGGCAAGAGTGCGACCGCGTTCTCGTGCGGCCGCGACGGCACGGATGATCGCGCCTTGGAGGTCGGATTGATCCAGCGTCTGGATAGCCGCCTCGGTCGTCCCACCCTTGCTCGTCACGGCCTTGCGCAGCTGCTCCGGACTCTCAAACGCTTCGCCCAAGAGCGCCCCCGCGCCTGCCACGGTTTCGCGCACGATGTCCGAGGCCATCGTCTCGTCGAAGCCGAGTTCGACAGCCGCGCGAACCATCGCTTCGGCGAGGTAGAACACGTACGCCGGCCCCGAGCCGGCGACGGCCGTGAACGCGTCCATCAGGGCCTCATCGATGGTGACCACCAGCGGCCCGACATCGTTGAAGATCTCGAGCGCCAGGTCGTCGTCGCCGTCCCGCGTTCCCGTGCCGCGGCACACCGCGGTGGTGCCTTGCCTGATCCGCGCCGGTAGGTTCGGCATCGCGCGCACTACGCGGACCGTGTCGCCCAGGAGGCTGCGCACGCGCTGCGTGGTCATGCCCGCCAGGATCGAGATCACCACCCGCGACGGCTCGGCAAGCAACGGGCGGATCTCGTCGGCCAGACCCGCGAGCATCTGCGGCTTGATCGCCAGCAGCACCTGCCCGGTCCCGGGGCCGGTCGTCGCCGACTCTTCGGCGGCGAGTTGCTGGATCGCCTCCGTGGCGCTCCTTACGACGTGAACGCCCGCTTGGCGGAGCGACGCGTGCCTGGCCTCATCGGGCTCGGCGATCACGACGAACGTGCGGTGGATCACCCCGGCGTTGCTCATCCCGCCGCGCACGATCGCCTGCCCCATGGTGCCGCCGCCGATGATCGCCAGGGGCGGGTATTTCATGCTCATCTGGTTCCTCCCGGCGCCACGCGGCGCGAGGCCGGATCGCTCCCCGGCCTAGGATTCCGGCCCATGTCACGCTTCTATCAGCTCGACTTCGAAAAGCCGCTCCTGGAACTCGAACAGCGTATCGAGGCCGCCGAGACGCGACTCCGGCAGGAGCTCGGCGCGGCCGCGGCGCCCCCCGCCCCGGAATCCGCCGACGTGGACCCGGCGATCGCGTCGATCCAGGGCGAAATAGCGGGTCTGCGCGACGAGCACCGCAAACGGCTTGTTGAGGTTTACACCGACCTGAGCCCGTGGAACACGGTGCGGGTCGCGCGCCATCCCGACCGTCCCCAGACGCGCGATTACATCGCCATGATCTGCCGCGACTTTGTCGAACTGCACGGCGATCGGCGTTACGGCGACGACCCGGCGATCGTGACCGGTTTCGGCCGAATCGGGCCCGTGAAGTGCCTGGTGGTGGGGCACCAGAAGGGGAAGGAAACCAGCGAGAAGATCTCCTGCCACTTCGGCTGCGCCCACCCCGAGGGCTACCGCAAGGCGCTGGCGAAGATGCAGCTGGCGGAGAAGTTCGGCCAGCCGATCGTGACGTTCGTCGACACGCCGGGCGCGTACCCGGGACTTGGCGCCGAGCAGCGCGGGCAGGCCGAGGCGATCGCGGTGAACATGCGGGAGATGAGCCGTCTGCGCGTGCCCATCGTGACGGTCGTCATCGGCGAGGGCGGCTCCGGCGGCGCGCTGGGCATCGCGGTCGCCGACCGGGTTGCGATGCTTCAGAACTCGTGGTACTCGGTCATCAGCCCCGAGGGGTGCGCGGCGATCCTGTGGAAGGAAGCCAACGAGCAGACCAACACCGCCGCGGCCAGAGCGCTGAAGCTCACCGCACGCGACAACCTGGAACTTGGCATCATCGACGAGATCATCGAAGAGCCCGTCGGCGGCGCGCACCGCGACGCCCGTGCCGCGGCGGATTCGATCCAGCGCTGGGTCGTCGCCAGCCTTCAGGACTTGGGGCGGCGCGATGCTTCAGATCTGGTTGGCGATCGGTACAAAAGGTTCCGGAAGCTCGGCCGCTATACCGAGACCGCTCCGGCGGAATCGACCTCGCCGTTGTCTTGATTCCTGCACCGCGCTCATGCGAACCCAAGCCACGCCCGAGCCGTAGGGGGGTGGATCCCGCCGGCGAACTGCGGGTAGGGGCGGGACGGCTTCCCGCCCGTGCTTTGACCGGTAACCCTGCGAAGCCTATCGTCCCTACTTGTACCGAGGGTTCGGAAGGTATCTGGACGGGTGTCCGGCAACCGTGGTCCGAAGTTGAACGCCGCGGGGTGTGAACGGAGGGGTCGTGGCTCGCACGTCTACCGCCAAACCGAGCGCCGCGCGACCGACGAAGGTCTCTCGCGGCTCCCCCACGCCCAAGAGTGGCAAGCCCGCCGCCAAACCGGTCGCCAAGGCGGCCGCAAAGGCGCCCGCCAAGGCGGCCAAGCCGACCAAGGCGCCGACGCCGTCGTCGAAGAAGCCGAGCACCGAGCCGGCCAAGGGGATCAAGCCCGTGACCAAGGCTCCCGTCCCCGCCCCCAAGCCGGCCCCAGTGGCCGAAGCGGGGAAACCGCTGCGCAAGGGCATCACGATCGTCAATCCCAAGCCGATGAAGCGACCCCGCCCCAAGGCGGTCATCACCCCCGTGCCGCCGGGCGTGGGCGGCCTGATGGCCAAGGGGATGGTACGCAAGCCGCTTATTCCGTCGGGGCCCAAGGCGTCCAACGCCATGCCGCTGGGAATGCAGCACGTGGAAGTGGTCGCGGCCGTGCCGCCCAAGCTCAAGACTCCGTACGGGAAGAAGGAACTCGAGAAGTTCCGTGCGATCCTCCTGCGCAAGCGGGCCGAGCTGGTCGGCGACGTGAACAACATGGAGTCGCAGGCGCTCAAGGATCAGAGCGGCTCGCTCTCGAATCTGCCGCAGCACATCGCCGAGCAGGGGTCGGAGGCGTACGAGCAGTCGCTCGCGCTCGACCTTGCCGCGGCGGACCGCAAGCTGATCAAGGAGATCGACGACGCGCTCAAGCGCATCGACGACGGGACCTACGGCGTCTGCGAGCTGACCGGGAAGCCCATCAAGCCCGAGCGTCTGGAAGAGTTGCCGTGGGCCCGCCACTCCATCGAGGCGGCGCGCGAGCTCGAGCGGCGTCACATGCGCGTGTGACCGGCACGGTCACGCGGCCGCGCGTCTGATTCCATGGCCCAGACCCACGTCCAGTCCCGCGAACCGTCGTCCGCTGTTTCGTCGTCCGATCCGGGCGCCGGGGCGGGTGCTCTGTCGGCGTGGCACAGCCGCCGGGCGTGGGTGTTGCTGCTGGTGGCGACGGCGGTTCTGCTGGCCATCGACCTGGCGAGCAAGTCGTGGGCGTTCGCAAAGATCGCCGATGCCCCCGTGGTCGTGAACCGCGCGGACGTCCTGGCGGGCGGGCCGCTCTACCGGCTGATCCCGCCCCACGAGCCCGTGGTGATCCTGCCGAAACTTCTTGAGTTCACGCTGGTGCTGAACCCCGGCGCGGTCTTCGGGCTGGGCGCAGGGCAGCGCGGCACGTTCATCGTGTTCACGATCGGCGCGTTCGTGTTCGCGCTGTGGATGTTTCGCGCATGGACCGGCCCGCGCGACCGCCTGGCGCACCTGGGGCTGGCCCTGCTGCTTTCGGGCGGACTGGGGAACCTGTACGACCGGCTCATGTTCGCGTGCGTGCGTGACTTCATCCACCCGCTACCGCACGTGGTGCTCCCGTTCGGCTGGAGTTACCCGTGGGGGAGCCGGTCGGGCGCCCGCGAGGTCTGGCCGTACGTGTCGAACCTGGCGGACCTGTTCCTGATCGTGGGGATCATCCTGCTGGTGTGGCACACGTGGAAGAGCGGTGGCAGGGCTCACGGTTCGACGGAGCCTTCACCTTCTCCGAACGCCGCGTGACTCCGGCGGCTGGGTGGCCTGAACGGCCCGCCGGTGCCGTGGTGCTCAGCCCACCATCTCGCCGGCCTTGGTCCGGATCCCGTCGATGATGCCGCGCACTTCCGCCGCCATGCGCGTGTTGGGGAACTGCGTGATGATCTCGGCGCCCAGGCGCGAGGCCTCGTCCCAGCGGTGGTCCTGCACGGCGAGCTTGAAGAGGGCGCCCAGGTTCTCGCGGGCCTTGCCGATGACGCCGCGGGCCGTCTCGCGGAGCGGCGCCGCTTCCTCTTCGGTCAGGTACTGATCGAGCTCCTTGAGCATCTCCATCGCGTCCTCGATGCGCTCTTCCTTGGCGCAGACGAAGAACTGCCGCTCGAGCTCGAGCTTGTACGCGGCCCGGGCCTGGTCGACGCGCATGCGCAGGCCCTCGACGCGCGGCGAGTCGGGGAAGAGCCGCATGGTCCTGGCCGCTTCCGCCGACGCCTCGTCCCAGCGGCGCTGGATGATGTAGCCGTCAAGGACGGCGATGGCCTCGCGCAGCTCGCGGTTCTGGCCCTCGGAGCGGGCGGACTCGATCTTCTGACGGAACTCCTCGGCGTCGGCCCGGTAGCCGAAGCGGTCGGCGAGCTCCTTGACGAGCACCATCGCCGCTTCCCAGTCGCCGCGGGCGACGTCCTCTTCGATGGCGGCGCGGAGCAACTCACGCTCGCGCCGACGGTTGATGACGCGCCGGGCATCGTCGGAGAGCGACGCCTGGCCGGAGAGGCGCTCGATGGATTTGGAGAGTTCTTCGATGCGGCCGGAGGTCTCGTCGGTCATGGCGTGCAGCATGGCGCGCCGGATGAGGAAGAAGACAAGGACGAGCGCCCACACGATGACCAAGCCCAGCACGCCGAGGGCGGCGACGCTGGTCATGGGTTCCTTCGATGTCCCGTCCACCACGAGCCACACGCTCAGCGCCGCGGGGAACACGAAGCTGGCCCACCAGATCCACGCCTTGCCGGGGTCGGCGAGCGCGGCCCGACGATCGGTGTCATCCGTTGCCATCGCACCGTCTCCTGCGGGCGCGATTCCCCGCGCGCCCGCGCCTCTCGATCCGGTCACCCGCTCCCCGGCGTCGGCTCGCCGCAGTCCCGCGACATCGGGATCAGGCACAGGAACCGCAGGCCGCCGGGCGTGCTGTTGTTGGACGCGGCAGACTTGAACTGGTGCTCCTGATTCGCCGGCACGTAGATCACGTCGCCGGCCTTGATGGGTCGCTCCTGACCCTCCAGAAGCACGGTGCCCTCGCCCTCGACGATGAAGACCTCGTGCTCGTAGTCGTGGGCGTGCCGAGGCGTAAATCCTCCGGGCTCGACCTTGAAGTGGCGGAGCGCAAAGTTGGGCGCCCCGTCGGTCCGCCCGACCATGACCGCCATCTGGGCGCCTTGAACGCCGGCCATCTCGACCGGCTTCATCGGGGCGTCGTTGATGTTTCGAATGAGCATGAAAGGAGCCCTCCGTGCGTTCCTCGGATATCGAACAGACTCCTCCATTCTATTGAGGTGCCGGGGTTGTTCGCAGCCCCATTCACACGTTGGGATCAGGGGCGTTGCCCGCGCGGCTTCTATAATCGCTCATGAGCGGCTCACAAGCTCCCCGGTCTTCGAAACCTGATACGCACGCCGGTGCTGTGGGACACAAGGCTCCTCTTTCCGGCGATGTGCCAAAGCGGGTCGCCATTCACGGCGTCACGCTGGGGCCGTTCGCGACCAACTGCTACATCGTCCGCGTGGAAGGGTCGAGCGGTTGCTGGATCGTGGATGCGGGGTACGAACCGGATGAACTGATCGACTTCGTGAAGGCCCAGGGGCTCACGCCGCGGGCGATCGTTCTGACGCACGCGCACCCGGACCACATCGCCGGGGTGCGTGATGTTCTGGCCGCGTTCCCGGGGACGCCGATCTGGGTCCACCGCGCCGAGCGCGAGTGGCTCGTCGATCCAGAACTGAACCTGAGCACGCTGATCGGGATCCCGGTCACGGCGCCCAAGGCCGACCGGGTGCTCGACGGCGGCGAGGAACTGGAGCTCGAAGGAACGCGCTGGCGGGTGCTGCACACGCCCGGCCACTCCCCCGGCGGGATTACGCTGTTCAACGCCGATGCGCTCACGGCGATCGTGGGGGACACGCTCTTTGCGGGGTCGGTCGGGCGCACCGATTTCCCCGGGAGCAATCCCGCGGCACTGGTCCGCTCGATCCGCGGAGAGTTGTACAAACTCCCGCCGCGCACGCGCGTGCTGCCTGGGCACGGACCGGAGACCACCATTGGCGAGGAGATGGCGGGAAACCCATTCGTGCCGGCGGCTGGCGCGACCGGCGACTGGTGAGATGTCGGATGTGGGATGTCGAATGTCGGATGTAAAGAACGGCGGGAGCCTTTCCCACATCCCACATCCCACATCCGACATCGTCCTACGCCGCCGGCAGCCCCATGCACCGCCGCCACGTGCTGATCTGGCCGAAGTGCATCACGATGTGGTTGTTGCACATGAAGCTGACCCGCCCGCCGAGGATCGGGAAGCGCTGGCGGGCCTTTTCGTCGGCGGTGGGGGCCAGCAGCTTTGCATCGTCGACCCCGGCGAGCGCTTCGAGCAGCGCATCGTGGGTCTTGAAGAACGCCGACGTGATCGACTCCATCGCGGGGTAGATCTTGCCCGATGGGTCGTCCTGGCAGGCCGTGCCGTCCTTGAAGAGCTCCTCGAAATTCGCGGGCGCGGCAAACTTGGCGGGGTCAAGTCCCACCATGGCCGCGATCTTGGTGGGGTAGGTCGCCAGATGCCCGTAGACCCAGGCCGGGTGGTTGGCGTCGATGGTCTTGCCGTTCACGACGGCCTTGCGGGCGAACTGCTCGGGCTTGATGCCGACGAGCAGACGCTCGCCGTAGCCGCGAGCGAGCTTGGCGGGGGCGATGATGAGCTGGGCGATCTGACCCATTGGAATCCTCCGTAAGAGTTGGTCGATGGGGACAGTACGCGTCGGACTGGAGGTCCCGCCCGAGGGTCGGGCCCCGGAAAGCTAGGCTTGGGAGCGCTGGGGCCTGTACTCCCGACCGGAATCCGAGCCGCGTACTCTCAAAGCCGGAGTCCGGCGGTGCGAGTTCGGGCAGACGATGAGTCCTGGGAGCGGGATTGATGAGCTTTTTTGTCTCCCCTTGCCCCCCCCTTCCCCACGGCTAACATTCCCTCCCTGATCCGACCTTTCGCATACGGACCGACTTCCCCATGCCCACGATCAACCAGCTCATCCGCAGCCCCCGTCGCACCAACCGCGCCAAGTCCAAGGTGAAGGACCTGAACGCGTGCCCGCAGAAGCGCGGCGTGTGCCTCATCGTGCGTACGACGACCCCGAAGAAGCCCAACTCGGCTCTGCGAAAGATCGCCCGCGTGCGGCTGTCGAACGGCAAGGAAGTGACGGCCTACATCGGCGGCGAGGGGCACAACCTCCAGGAGCACTCGATCGTGCTCGTCCGCGGCGGCCGTGTGCGCGACCTTCCCGGTGTGCGGTACCACATCGTGCGCGGCTCACTGGACTGCCTCGGCGTCGAGGGACGTCGCCAGGGCCGGTCGAAGTACGGCGCCAAGCGTGGCAAGGCGGCGGCCCCGAAGGCTGCGGCTGCCGCGGCGTCCTGATCGCTGAACGAATCGTGTGAGCCTGTCGGCGGGTGTGGCCCGCGCCGAGGGGTGAGTTCAAGGGGCCACAACGGCAAGTAATCGGCGACGGGCCGACCCCGCCCGAGCCGGTGAACAGAGCCGCGCGGCACTGCCCTCAGAGTGACCGACGGCAGATGAGCCAGGAGATTCGCGATGGGCGGACGCATCACCAAGGCCGAGCAGCAGCTTCGACCGGACCCCCGCTACGGCGACAAGGTCCTTTCGCGGTTCATCAACTGCATCATGAGCGACGGCAAGAAGGCCGTGGCGCAGCGAGTGGTCTACGACGCGCTCGACGTGATCGGGACCAAGCTCGAGAAGGAGACCGCCGAGGACAAGCCGGCGGGCCCGATCGAGATCTTCCGCATGGCGATCGACAAGGTCATGCCGTTCGTCGAGGTGCGGAGCAAGCGCATCGGCGGTGCGAACTACCAGGTCCCGATGCAGGTGAACAAGACGCGCCAGCAGTCGCTGGCGTTCCGGTGGATCATCGATTCGTGCCGCGCCGAGAAGGGCCGGCCGATGCACCAGCGCCTGGCCGATGAGCTCTACAACGCCGCCAAGGGCGAGGGCAAGGCGATGCAGACGCGTGAGCAGACGCACCGCATGGCCGAGGCCAACCGCGCGTTCGCCCACTTCGCGAACTGATCACGGGCGACACTTTGAAAAGCCCCGCGCCCGGCGCGGGGCTTTTTCGTGCGCCGAAGCCGCGTTACTTCGGCGCACGGGCGACGGTCGGCCATTCTTCCGCGAGCACGCCCCAACCGATCGTGTCGGTCCAGCCCAGGCCGTCGGTCCAGCGGTGCTTGACGAAGCGGCATTCCTCGCGGAGGCCGAGCTTGCCGGGGATGGCGCACGAGGCGGTGTTGTCCGCCGCGGCGAAGATGCGCACGCGCCGGAAGCCCCAGCCGCCCTGGTCCTGGGGGGTGAAGGCCCACGTGAGCATGGCGGCTGTGACTTCGGTCGCCACGCCGCGACGCTGGTGGCCGATGTGGACCCAGTAGCCGGTCTCGGCCTCGTGGGCGGGGAAGTCGATGCGGTTGAATCCGGTGCCGGCGACCAGGGCGCCGGTGGCACGATCGAAGACGCCGAGGGCAAAGCCGACGGTCGAGTTGTGCTCGCGGTTGGTGCAGTCGGCGCGGGCGGCGGCGAAGCGGCGGATGGTCTGGAGCGAATCGTCGGCGTTCTTGTGTTGATCGGCGGCCCAAGGGATCCAGGGCAGCAGGACGGAGCGGGTTGCGTCGATTGCGCTGAAGAGCGCCGGTGCGTCTGATTCCTCGTACGGGCGGATGACCAGGCGCTGGGTCTCGAGGCGCGACGGCGGGGGTGTCGGAGGCTTCCAAGGTTCGGGTCGTGCATGGGCGGTCGGCATGCCCGGGTTCTCCGGAGTCGCGCGGGGCGGGGTGCAGACGAACAATCCTGGCGCGGGGCGGGTACTGATTCGGACTTTCTCCGCTCGAAGCCGGTCGCCCGGTAACGCGCCGGCCCGCAGTGTACCGATCAAGGATGGGCCGAACGAAAGCGCCGGCCTCGCTTGTTCCAACCGCCCGCTCGAAGACTTCCCGCAGATGTCCGACACTCGCCCCCATTCCGGAGATTACCGCGCCGGCGCGTGGCAGCACTGGGTCCTCGCATGGCTGCTGATCACGGCGGTGGGGGCGGCGATCCACTGGGCGGCGTGGCTGGACCCCTCGCGCGGTGTCGAGGGGGCGATCGGCGAGCGGTCGGTGGTCAAGGTGCTCGCCAACGTCCAGCACATGATCACGATGCCGGCGTGGTCCGTGATGAACGTGCTGCGGAACAAGTGGGGCGTCGATTCGGTGTGGTGGAGCGTGCTCACGCTCGCGATCGGCTGGGGAACGGTCGTGTACCTCGTGCAGGGGATCGTGCGGACGCGGCGGCGGATCGTGTCCGGGCGTGCGATGAACATGGTGCCGGGCGAGGTCGTCACCCCGGGCCAGGTCCCGCCGACCGTCGATCTTTCGCGCCGGCGGGTGCTCTTCGATGCGGCGCTCGGGGGCGTTGGGCTGGCCGCCGGGGCGGCGCTCGTGCGCGGCGTGATCACCGAGCCCTGGGACCTGGTGGTGCGGCGGTACACGATCCCCCTGCACGACCTGCCGCGCGGGCTCGAGGGGTACCGCATCGTGCAGATCTCCGACACGCACCTCGGGCCGCGGATCCCGGCGTCGTACGTGCGCGCCGCGGTCGAGATGGCGCGGTCGCTCAAGCCGGACCTGGTCGCGCTCACGGGCGACTACATCCACATGGGCGTGAAGTACCAGGACACCGCGGCGGCGCTGTTTGCGCCGCTGGCTCAGGGAGCGCGTGCGCTGCCGGTGGTGGGAACGCTGGGCAACCACGACTGGTGGGGCGACGGCCCGGCGATGTCGCTGGCCCTCTCGCGGGTCGGCGTGAACATGATCGACAACGCGCGTGTATACCTGCGGGCCTCCGACCGCGCGATCGTGTACGAAGCGCCCGAGGGTGGCAACGGGTTGTGCATCGCGGGGTTCGGCGATCTCCGCGAGCACATGATCGACCCGTGGGGCACGCTGGGACCGGTGCCGCGGGACATGGCGCGTGTGGTGCTCGCGCACAACCCCGATTCGGCGGAAGAGATGGAATTCGCTCATCGGGCGCCGCCGCGCCTGGACCTGATGATCAGCGGGCACACGCACGGCGGGCAGTTCAACCTGCCGGTGATCGGCACGCCCGGGGCGTTCATCCCCAGCCGCTACGGCGGCAAGTACGCGGGGGGGCTGGTGCAGGGCCCGCACTGCCGTGTGCTGGTGTCGCGGGGCGTGGGGATGTCGATCTTCCCGATGCGGCTGGGCGTGCCGCCGGAATTGGTGGAGATCACGCTGACGCGTGCGTGACCCTTCGCGGTCACGTGCGGAGGTCGTGCAACTCGGCCTCGACGTGCCCGGAGTATGAACTGATCTTCGGTGATACCACAGCTTCAACGGTCTGACCGCGGGCAATGCCGTTGAGACGCGAGAGCCAGTTCCACGCGACGACCCGGAGCGGGGGACCGCTCGTGCCACGCAGCTTGAGCGAGGCGTGCTCGCCGCTGGATCCGAGCGGGGCAGGCTTGTCGACGAGCGTGGCGCCGGTGATGCGGACGCGGACGCGCGGGTTGCCCTGGCCGAAGGGGGCGAGGCGATCGAGCTGTGCCGCGGCATCGTCAGTGATCTCGTCCACTCGTGCGTCGGTGTCGACGAGCAGCGGGCGGACAAGGTCGTCGGGCGTGAGGCGGCTGTTGGCGACGCGGGTGAACGACTCGGTGAAGGCGCCGAGGTTCGCAGCGTCCAGTCGGAGGCCCGCGGCCATGTCGTGCCCGCCGTGGGAGCGGAGCAGGGCCGAGCACTCGGCGAGCGCATCGGCGAGCGCGAAGCCCTCGATGGAGCGGCCGGAGCCGTGGCATTCGCCGTCGGTCGTGCACATGAGGATGGTGGGGCGGCCGAATCGCTCGACGAGACGCGAGCAGACGATGCCGACGACGCCGGCGTGCCAGTCCTCGTGCGCCAGAACGATGGCGCGCCGGTCGCTGGCGTGCATGCCCTGCTCTTCGACCATTGCGGCGGCATGGAGGAAGATGCGGCGCTCGGTGGCGCGGCGTTCGTCGTTGAAGCGGCAGAGGGCGCGGGCGATTTCGGTGGCACGCGGGGCGCCCGCGGTGGTCAGGAGTTCCACCGCCTCGCGCGCGTGGCCCACGCGGCCGCAGGCGTTGAGGCGCGGGGCGAGCTTGAAGCCGACGTCGTCGCTCTCGATGTTCTCGCCGGAGAGTCCGGACGCTTCGACCAGGGCCCTGAGCCCGACCAGGGGCGAGTGCTTGATGCGGGCCAGGCCAAAGCGGGCCAGCACGCGGTTCTCGCCCACGAGCGGGACCACGTCGGCGATGGTGCCCAGGGCGGCGAGCGCGAGCAGATCGATGAGCAGCGTCTGCAATTCCCGCGTGACGCGCCCGCCGTTGCAGGCCAGCGTGGCGATGCGCCAGGCGAGCTTGTAGGCGACCCCGGCGCCGGAGAGCTCGCCGAACGGGTAGCGCGAGCCGGGGCGGCGCGGATGCACGACGGCGAACGCGGGAGGCAGGTCGTCGTTGCTCGCGGGCGGGTTGTGGTGGTCCGTGATGATCAGGTCGATGCCGCGGTTACGGGCGGCCTGCGCGGCCGCGGTCGCGGTAATGCCGCAGTCGACGCTCACGATCACGCGGGCGCCCCCGTCGGCCAGCGTCTGGATCGCGTCGGCGGAAAGCCCGTACCCCTCGTCGATGCGGTGGGGGATGTAGGTGGTGACGGGCGCGTTCGGCTCGATCAATCGGAACGTGTGCCACAGGATGGACGTGGCGGTGATCCCGTCGACGTCGTAGTCCCCGTAGATAACCAGCGGCTCGTGGGCCCGCAGCGCGCCGAGCACGCGCTCCGCGGCGCGGTCCATATCGGGCAGAAGCGTGGGGTCGTGGAGCTGGTTGAGTGTCGGCGTCAGAAAATCGCTCGCGATCGCCTTGTCGGACAGGCCGCGGGCGGACAGGATGCGTTCGACGAGCCCGGCGCCGGGCGCGTGAACGGGGGCGCGGCACTTCCACATGCGCGCCAAGCCCCGGGCGATAACGGCCGCTTCCGCGCGGGGTTCAGGGGTGGTGGCGACGCCTCCGTGCATGGGTCGCAGCGTACCACGGGCCTCGCGGGAAGTCGCCGCCAAAGGCTTCAATCCATGGGCCAATTCGGGTATTCTGAGGGCTTCTGCGAGGTGACGCGTGATGAAATCCGCACATGCCTGGGCTGCTCTGGTTTTCGTGGCAGCGTCTGCACCGGCATTCGCGCAGGCGGGGAGGTACCGCTGGGACGAGGTACCGTTGTTCCTGTCGAGCGGGATTCGAACGGGGTATGCGCTGAACAACTCGGGCCGCATGGTCGGGTTCCAGACCGGGCAGATCGTTTCAAACCCGCCCGTGCTTACCTTCATCAGCGCCGGATTTTCGTGGGAGGTCGGAGATCTTCGAAAGATGCAGGCGGTGGGGCCGGGTTTGGCCTGCACGGCGCTGGCGATCAGCGATTCGGGGATCGTGGTCGGGTATGCGTCCCCGGTCGCGGGGCAGAGCCGCGCTGCGATCCTGTCGGATGTCGCGGCGCCGGTCCTGATCCCGACGCTGGGAGGGACCAGCAGTTTCGCGCACGCGGTGAACGATGCTGGAGTGGTGGTCGGCAACTCGGCGACGTCCGGCGGGACCACGCACGCCTTCCGGTGGGATGCCGCGGGCGGGGCGGTTGATCTGGGCACGCTCGGCGGCACCCAGAGCTACGCGGAAGCGATCAACAGCGCGGGGGTGATCGTGGGCAAGTCCACGATCGCGTCGGGTGTGAACCACGCGTTCATGCGCCCGCCGGCCGGTCCCATGACGGACCTCAATTCGTACCTGCCCGCCGGGGGCCCGTGGGTTTTCGGGCTGGGTGTCGATGTCAACGAGGCCGGGCTTGTCGCCGGCAACGGCACGCTCAACGGAGTGGCGCGGGGGTTCACGTTCGACCCGTCCGACGCGATGAGCGTGCGGGAATTCCAGCCGCTGCCGGGGGAGACGACCACCCAGGTGAACCGCATCAACAACCTGGGGTGGGGCGCCGGCACTTCCACGCTCGTGGTGGGAAGGCTGGAGCAGTTTCGCGCGGCGATCTGGAAGGACGGCGTCGCCATCGACATTTCCAAGCGAGTGGTGAATCTCCCCGTTGATGTGTACGACTCGGCGGTCGACATCAACGACTCGGGCCAGGTGCTCGTGAGCGGGCCGCCGTCGGGCGCCAGCAGCGGGCAGAACTCGATCCACCGCCTGACCCCGCTGTGCGATGCGGACTTCAACGCCGACGGGTTCATGAACGGCGTGGACTTCGACGAATTCATCGAGGCGTTCATCGCCGGGGACGCGGCCGCGGATTTCGACGAAAACACGTTCGTCAACGGCGTCGATTTCGACGGGTTCGTCGAGGCGTTCGTGTACGCGACGGGCTGCCCTTAGGCGCAGGTACCGGTACCATCCGTGCCGCGCACGCCGCGCGGCTCGGAGGGCCCGCATGGTCAAGCTCAACCGCATCTACACCCGCACGGGCGACGACGGCACCACCGGGCTCGCGGATGGATCGCGGGTGTCCAAGGACGACCTGCGCGTCGAGTGCTACGGGACGGTCGACGAGGCCAACGCGGCGGTGGGATTGGCGCACGTTGCGTGCCTGCGCGGCGTGGCCGCGGCGGGCGGCCTGCCCGCCGACGAGCGGCTGGCAGAGATCGGCCGGGTGCTGGCCCGGGTACAGAACGAGCTTTTCGACGCAGGGGCCGACCTGGCAACCCCGATCGTCGCGGCAGAGAAGCCCGGGTCCCGCCTGCGCCTGACCTCCGCACAGACCGAGCGGCTCGAGCACGACATTGACGGATTCAACGAACGATTGGCACCTTTGACGAGCTTCGTGCTCCCCGGGGGGAGTGAAGCGTCCGCGGCACTGCATCTGGCCCGGACAATCGTCCGGCGGGCAGAGCGGCTGGCGGTGCAATTGATCGCGAAGGATCCCCAAGGAAGCAGCGCGGAGGCAGTGAGGTATCTCAACCGGCTGAGCGATCTCCTCTTTGTGCTCGCCCGTGCCGCCAACCGCGACGGGGCGCAAGATGTGCTCTGGGTCCCCGGGGCGACGCGCGGCGGGTGACGGCGCAGGCCCCCGTGAGGGGGTGTCCCGATGCCGCGCCTTGCTTCGGCTATCCTGAAGCGAGCCAAGGACCCGATCCTGGACGCCGATCCGGACGGCGATACGGGCCTGAAGACTCTCATGCGCGACCGATCTCGCCCACATCACGCGACGCCGAGCGGTCCGTTCACGTCCGACTTCCGGCACGAGTTCGAGGCCGAGACCAGCCACCTCCTGCGCGAGCGGTTTCTGTGGTTCAACGCGCTGGTGGGCGGGCTGTGGCTGGTGATGCTGGGGCTGGGCGTGTACGGCCTGGTCCGCGACCTGGCGATCGACGGTCCTGGACTGGGATGGGGGACGTGGGACCCTCAGCGCCTCCAGACTGTCTTCGGCGATCCAATCTTCGAGATCGTCGCGGTGGTGGCGTACGTCGCGTGCTTCCTGGCCGTGAAGCGCGGCAGGGTTGGCGACAGCGACCTGCTGCGGCTGACGTACTGGCTGGTCGTCATCGACGGCAGCCTCCGGATCATCATGCACGCGCTAGGGATCTCCGGCGGCGCCGGGCTGTGGGGCGTCGCGTTCGCGCACGTTCTGGCCTGCGTGTTCCTGCCGTGGAGCCCGCGCCAGGCGGTCGGACCGATCCTCCCGCTGCTCGCCCTGTCGGCCGCGGCAACGGCGCTGGGGCGCGACGCGTGGCTGACCAAGCTCGTGTGGATCGCGATGAGCCCCATGGCGGGCGCGCCCGGGTTCCTGATCGCGTACCTCAAGCACTCGCGACGGATGGAGGAGTACAAGACCCGCTTCCTGCAGCGGCGGTACGGCGAGCTGCGGCGGGAACTGGTGGATGCGCGGCGGATCCACGAGGCGCTCTTCCCCGCGCCGCGCACGACCGGGCCGGTGCACTTCACGTACCAGTACGAGCCGATGCGCCAGATCGGCGGCGATTATCTGTACGCGAGCTACCGGGCGGGGCCGGCGGGCAAGCCCGATCACGCGCGCCTGAGCGTGGTGGTGATGGACGTGACCGGGCACGGGATCCCCGCCGCGTTGACGGTGAACCGGCTGCACGGGGAGCTTGAGCGCGTGTTCGCCGAGAACCCCGAGGTGGGGCCCGGCGAGGTGCTCAAGCTGCTGAACCGGTACGTGCACCTGACGCTGGCCTCGCACTCGGTGTACGTCACGGCGTTGTGCGTGCGGGTGGATTGCGAAACGTGCGAGCTGGAGTACGCCAGCGGCGGGCACCCTCCGGCGTTCCTGCGGGCGGTGGACGGGACGATCCACGAGCTGTCCTCGACGGCGTTCGTGCTGGGCGCGTGCGCGGATGTGGACTTCCAGTCCGACCCCGCCAAGCTGCGCATGACGCCCGGGGACTGCCTGATCGCGTACACCGACGGAGCGATCGAGGCCCGCGATGTGAAGGGCCGCATGCTGGGTGTGCAGGGGCTCTCGAGGCTGATCGCCAGCCACACGCCCGCGCCGGGGGCGGGCTGGAGCGACACGCTGCTGCGGGCGGTCGATGCCCATCGGTACGGACCGCCGGCGGACGACACGCTGATGATCGAGATTTCAAGGCCGGTGTGAGAACGGTGCCACCGGCTCGCGCGCCCCTGATCGTTCGGGCGGTTCAAGCGTTGATCTGGGAGGTACACTGGCGGGGTGTTCAGCCGTCAGACCATGCTGAGGTGGTGTCCCATCGCGCTGGTCGCGGCCTTGGTTGCATTCCATATGGCCGGGTATTTCGCGGGCGAGTCCAACACCGGGTTTGACCTGTGGACATTCATTCTCGGCGGTATGGCAGGGTGCATCGTTTGCTTCGCGCTGGAGAGCCCGGTCTTTGTGGTGATCGGTTTCTCCAGGCTGCTTCGCGGCCGCACGCCACCGTGCGAAGATCCGAACGCGCCGCGATGTTCGGCCTGCGGCTATTCAACGGTGGGCCTGCACGGAACCACATGCCCAGAGTGCGGAGCGTCGCCGGTTGTTCCATTGTCGGAGCGACGTCGGAGTGGATCGGTGGCGGCGCGACTCCTGTTCGTAACCGTTGTGGGGAGCACCGTGGGAGCCTTTGGCGCGATGGCGTTGCTGGCCGTTGACTACGCGATATTCTGTCGCGAGGCGTACACACACTACGAATCGGGGAAGACTGGGCAGTTCATGCGAAGGCGATCGTGGCCTTGTGAACACTCAAGCTTCGTGCAGGAAGAGCGGGAAGGACCGGTATTCAACACCGGCTAATGGCGCGGACCGCATGACCACGCCGAGTTCGACGGCCGCGCGGAAGCAGATGCGCCGCTCCTACCATCGCCCCACGACCTTTCGGTCGAGGAGGATTGCGATGGCGTGGCTCAAAGTCTGCGAAGCTCTGAAGGCTCCGGTCGGCACCCAGCTCACCATCAAAGGTTGGGTCCGCACCAACCGCGACAGCAAGGCCGAGGGGGGCATCTGCTTCCTGGGCGTCTCCGACGGCACCTGCTTTGATCCGATTCAGGCCGTGATCAAGGCCACGGGTGACGGTGCCGCGGCAAACTTCGCTGAGGTTCAGAAGCTCACGACAAGCTGTGCGGTCGAAGTCGACGGCACGCTCGTCGCCAGCCAGGGCAAGGGGCAGGCCGTCGAGATTGCCGCGACCGCGGTGCGCATCATCGGCCTGGTCGAGAACCCCGACACGTACCCCGTCAGCAACAAGCGCCACACTTTCGAGTACCTGCGCGAGGTCGCCCACCTGCGCGTTCGCACCAACACCTTCGGCGCCGTGGCCCGCGTGCGCCACACACTGTCGGTCGCGGTGCACGAGTTCTTCGACCAGCGCGGCTTCTTTTACGTGCACACGCCGATCGTGACCGCCAGCGACTGCGAGGGCGCGGGGCAGATGTTCAGGGTGAGCACGCTTGACTTCGTGAACCTGCCGCGGGTGGGGGGGGACGGGAAGGGCAGTGGGGAGTCGGCAGTGGGCAGTGGGGGGAAACCTCTAAGCTCGACTGCCCACTCCCCGCTCCCGACTGCCCCTGTTGATTTCTCACAGGATTTCTTCGGCAAAGAAGCCCACCTGACCGTCAGCGGCCAGCTCAACGTTGAGACGTACGCCTGCGCCCTGTCGCGTGTGTACACCTTCGGCCCCACGTTCCGCGCCGAGAACAGCAACACGGCGCGGCACCTGGCCGAGTTCTGGATGATCGAGCCCGAGATCGCGTTCTGCGACCTGCAGGGCGACAGCGAACTGGCCGAGGCGCTCATCAAGCACGTGATCAACGCGGTCCTGACGAAGCGCCCCGACGACATGAAGTTCTTCGACGAGCGGATAGAGCCGGGCCTGATCGCGCGCCTGAAGCACGTCGCTGAAACGCCCTTCCGCCGCCTGCCGTACACCGAGGCGATCAAGATCCTCGAAGAGGCCATCAAGGGCGGCAAGAAGTTCGAGTACCCCGTGAAGTGGGGGACGGACCTGCAGAGCGAGCACGAGCGTTTTCTCACGGAAGAGCACTTCAAGCAGCCGGTGATCCTGATGAACTACCCCAAGGGCATCAAGGCGTTCTACATGCGCGTCAACCCGCCGGGCACCGACGGCGCCCCGGGCGACACGGTGGCCGCGATGGACGTGCTGGTCCCCAAGATCGGCGAGATCATCGGCGGCAGCCAGCGCGAAGAGCGGCTGGATGTGCTCGATGCCCGCATCGCGGAGATGAAGCTGCCGGCGAAGGAATACTGGTGGTACCGCGACCTGCGCCGCTACGGCACCGTGCCGCACGCGGGGTTCGGGCTGGGGTTCGAGCGGGCGATGATGTTCCTGACGGGGATGCAGAACATCCGGGATGTGATCCCGTTCCCGCGGGCGCCGAAGCAGGCGGAGTTTTGAGCGGAGGCCCGGTGTGTCGCGGGGGCGGCGATCCCAGAGTGCGGGGGGGGCGTGCCTACCACACATCCGGTAGATTGCAGTCATGCAGGGCGGGCCCTATTGCAAGAAGTGCGGCTTCGACATGGCGGGGCTCAAGCTGCCGGTGGTGCAGTGTCCTGAGTGCGGGGACAAGAGCCCGTTGCTTCCGACATCCGTTCAGACCCGTGGACGGCTTCTCGTTCGCACGTACGCCATCATGCTCCTGCCTACCGCGGCGCTGCTCGGCGTGATCGCCCTTCTCGGCGCGGGTTCGAGGTGGGACATGATGATCGTGATGGTGTACGTTGTGGCCGGACCGCTCCTTGCGTTGGTCTCGTGTATTCTCGGGATCGTGTACGGCCTTCGTGCGACGCACCACGCCGACCGACGGCGGTTTCGCGGGGCTCTCGGTGCGGCAGTCATCACAAGCGTGCTTGCTGATGCGATGTTGATTCTCTGCGGTATCTTCCTGCTGCCGTGGAGCGGCAGGTAGGGGATGGCCCCGGCGGGCGCAGTGTGCCGGAGTGCGGGGCAACGGCGTGCGCGTGAAGAGCAATGCCGCACCGCTGGAGCCGCGGCGTTTCAGGACGGAGCCCGGTGATTTCACAGCCGGGGGGAACGCCCCGGCGTTGCCCCAACTCGCCTTCGTCCAGATTTCACTGCCACTCGTTCATCACCGGCTCCGTCCCTCCCACACTCCGGACACCGCCCGCTCTTGAGCCCCGTCAACTCATACCCGCACCCGCGGCATCTATTCCCCGTCATCCACGCCCGCACCCGGCGCGCCCGCCAATCGCACGCCGCCGCGCCGAGCCCAAAGAGCAGCGCCGGGATCCACGCGGGCGTCCTCCCGTACCAGTGCGTGTAGGGTGTGCCGTCTAGCCGGGTTTCGAGCTCCCAGATCGCCCAGCGCGAGCCCCCCGAGAGAGTTGGCGGCCACAGAATCACCGGCGCCCCGGGGTCGGGCAAGATCTGAACGCCGGGCGCGTACTGGTCGAAGTTGTCCACCGCGATCAGCCCGGAAGCAAAGCAAACCTGGAACGGCCGCACGATATCAAACCCCACGCGGACGTACCGATGCCGGCTCCACGCTCCGACCGCGAACGTGGCGATGCACAGTACCGCGAGCGCGCACGCGCCCAGCCGCCACCGCGCGACCGCGCCGAACACCCTCGCTTTCAAGCGCCGGAATGACTCCATGAACCAAGTATGACGCGCCCGAAAGCTGCCCGTTCCCACAATCTCACCCCTCGCGCGAGCCCTGCATCCTTCTTCCGCTCGGGTATGCTGCGCTCTCACCCGCACCTCTCTCAACGAGGGATCCCATGTCGAACACCACCTCGAACACGCCCCGCTCGCTCACGTTGGCCTTGGTCGCCGCATGCGGTCTCGCGGCAACCCTCGGTGCCGCGCCGCTTGGCGAGCACGTCCCTGCGCAGCACTCCGCGCGCCCCGAATCCACTTCCAACTCCGTCGATGCGCCCGCCGCCATCGCACCCTCCGCGCCCGCCCCTGGCCCTGAAACCAAGGCCGCGCGCGATGCCCGCATGAAGTGGTGGCGCGATGCCCGCTTTGGCATGTTCATCCACTGGGGCCTCTACTCCGTCCCCGCCGGCGTGTGGAAGGACAAGAACGACCACGGCGAGTGGATCATGAACACCGGGCATATCCCGGTCGAGGAATACGAGAAGTTCAAGGACAAGTTCAACCCGGTGAAATTTAGCGCCGACACGATCGCCAGAACCGCCAAGGACGCGGGCATGGGCTACATCGTGATCACCAGCAAGCACCACGACGGGTTTGCGCTCTTTGACTCCAAGGTCTCCGACTACGACGTGATGGCCACGCCCTTCAAGCGCGACATCATGAAGGAGCTTGCCGCGGCGTGCCAGAAGCAGGGCGTGAAGATGTGCTGGTACCACTCCATCATGGACTGGCATCACCCCGACTACACGCCGCGGCGCGAGTGGGAGACCCGCCCGACGACCGGCGCGGACTTTGACCGCTACGTCACGTACATGAAGGGCCAGCTCAAGGAACTGCTCACGAACTACGGCCCCATCGGCCTGATCTGGTTCGACGGGCAGTGGGAGGGCACGTGGAACAACGACCGCGGGCGCGATCTCGACACGTTCGTCCGGGGCCTGCAGCCTGACATCATCATCAACAGCCGCGTCGGCAAGGGCGGCGGGCCGTGGGGTCTCGACGACCGCGGCCAGATGCTGGGCGACTACGGCACCCCGGAGCAGGAAATCCCCGAGCACGTCATCCGTGACGTCGATTGGGAAACCTGCATGACGATGAACGACCACTGGGGCTACTGCGCGGCAGACCACAACTTCAAGACCACCGAGGACCTGATCCGCAAACTGGCGGACATCGCCAGCAAGGGCGGCAATTTTCTTCTGAACATCGGGCCGACCGCCGAGGGCGAGATCCCGCCCGAAAGCGTCAAGCGCCTGGCCGAGATCGGCGCGTGGATGAAGGTCAACGGCGACGCGATCCACGGCACGCAGGCCAGCCCGTTCGATGCGCTCCCCGCGTGGGGACGAGTCACGCAGAAGTCGATCGAGGGCGGCAAGACGCGGCTCTACCTGCACGTGTTCGAGTGGCCCAAGAGCGGCGAGCTTGTGCTGGGCGGAATCCTCAACGAGCCAGCGGGCGGCTTCCTCCTCGCGGACCGCTCGACCGGCGTCCTGAACGCCTCGCGTCGCGACGACGCGATCGTCATCAAGCTCCCTGCCCAGGCCCCCGACACGATCGACAGCGTGATCGCCCTGGACATCAAGGGAAAGCCTGACGTCACGACGCCCCCGGTCATCTCCGCCGACACGGACATCTTCGTCGACACGCTGGACGTGGCGATCAAGACCGACCGCGAGCGCACCGAGCTGCGCTACTCGATCGACGGGCGTGACCCTCGCCCCGATTCACCCCTGGCGGCAGGGCCGGTAAAGCTCACGCAGACGGCGACCGTCAAGGCCCGCGCCTTCCGCGACGGCAAGGCCGTGAGCCCCGTCGCGGGGCAGGAATTCAAGAAGGTTCCGGTGCGTCACGCGGCAAAGGTCCCCGAGTACCCCGCGGGGCTGAAGTTCGAGTCGTTCGAAGGGCGCATCAAGTCCGTAAAGGAACTGGCCGCGATGAAGCCGGTTTCGAGCGGGAGGTGCGATGGCTTTGACATCTCGAAGCGCAGTGCCCAGCACGACTTTGCCTTCCGCTTCACTGGGTTTGTCCGAATCCCCGCGACGGGCGTCTACCGGTTCTCCACCAGCTCCGACGACGGAAGCGCCCTGTGGATCGGCGACACGCTCGTGGTCGACAACGACACGCCGCACAGCCTCCTCGAGAAGTCCGGCGTCGTGGCGCTCGAGGCCGGGCTCCATCCCATCCGCGTGGAGTATTTCGAGAACACGGGCGGGTTTGATCTGAAGGTGCTCTGGTCCGGTCCCGGGCTTAAGAAGCAGGAGATCCCGGCCGCGGCACTGGTCAGCGAGCTTGCGAAGTAAAGATCGGTCGGGAAGCAGGCGTCCGATTCAGTCTTGACGAGGGATCGCCGTGCGGAGGAGCGATTCGGCCGCGCTGCGCGCGGCCGCCGCACCATCGGCGCGGTGCCCGCAGAGGGCCCCGTCGATGAGCAGCGCGAGCTGGCTTGCCAAAGCCCCCGGATCGCTTGCTCCCGCCTCTGCCGCCAACGCGGACAACCCTGCCCGAAATTGTTCCTTGTACTCATCGCAGACACGCACGCCCGGGTGCCGGGGCCGCAAGCCCGCGAGCTCCGCTCGGGCCTTGATGAACGGGCATCCCCGGAATTCTGCTCCTCCGATCACGCTCTCCAAGGCGTCGAACGCGCCCATCAGCCGCTCACGCGCCGTCCGCCCGCGTCCCATGGATTCCGCGAACACGCGCCCCAGCTCCGCGGCCTGGAGCTTCAGGTACTCGCACACCAGTTCGTCCTTGGACGCGAAGTTGTTGTACAACGACATCTTCGCCACGCCCGCCCTGGCGATGATCTTGTCGATGCCCACCGCGTTGATGCCGCGTGCGTAGAACAGCTCCGCGGCTGCGGCCAGCACCTTTTCACGCGCGGATCGTTCGCGGGGCTTCATGGGGTCTCGGCGCTGACGGTAGCGCGGGCGCACAGGTCGGATCACCGGCGCATCGCGCCGGCAATCCGCCCCGTGCAGACCGCGGAACTCCGGCGATCGTCACGACACCATGCCGGCGATCTCCGCCCGCGGCGTCACGATGGGGAAGTCGATGTCGACGCCGGCGGCTCGGTTGAAGTAGTTCGTGAAGACGTTCAGCGCAACCGCCGCGATGATCTCCGCGATCTCGCCGTCGCCGAACCCGGCCCGCTTCACCGCCTCAAGGTCCCTGTCGTCCACCCCTCCGTTGGTCGCCAGCACGCGCGAGGCGAACTTGAGTGCCGAGGCCTCCCGGGCGTCGGCCGACTCGCCGTCCCGGGCCGACGCGATCTCCGCCGGCGTGAGACCGGTCATCTTCCCGATCGCGGTGTGGGCTGACAGGCAGTACGAGCAGCGGTTGTGCTCCGCCGTGAGCAGGGCGATCTGCTCGCGCGTCTTGGCCGGGAGCGTGCCGCCGGCGAGGGCCGACGAGAACTCGACGTAGCCCTTGAGGACGGCCGGTGCGTTCGCCATGACCCTGGTCATGTTCGGGACCAGCCCAAGGGCCTTCTTGACGCCGGCGAGCAGTTGGGACGCGGGGCCGGTGGCGGACGCGGGGTCGACGGTGTGCAGGCGGGCCATGATTCGCTCCTGGTTGAGCCCCGGCCGGGCTCCGTGTGCTGCCGCGCGGCAGTTGTGAGGGGCTCGGGCCCGTTCCGGGGTACGCTGACATGGATAGACAGGTCTGTCTAGTACGATGCCGGACCCCCGGACGAGGTTTCACCATGGGAAAGAAAATTCGGCGGCCTCCCGCGGCTGAGATCAAGCCGGATTCGGCTGGGCCGGACCTCCTGCCCGGCGAACAATCGGGCTCGCACCCGAGAGACCGTTGGTGGCAGATCGTTCGACAACGCAGACGGCCCGCCCCGCGTGGGTGCTGCCCGCCCACATCATCGGCGTGGTGCTGCTGCAGGGGAGCGCGCTGGCCGTGCAATCGTTGCTGGCGGTGCTGGCACGCAAAAGATTCGAGGCCGACGGACTCCAGACGCTGATCATCACGTCGGCGCCGACGGTGTTCTTCGTCTTCTCGATCTTCTGGGGCGACTTCTTCGAGCGCCGCTCCATCCCGCGCTTTCTCACGGTGTACTGGCTCGTGGCGTGCCTGCCGCTGGCGTTCGCCGGTCTGGCCACCAGCGCGTGGATGCTCATTATCCCGCAGGTGATCGCGTGCATCGGGGGGTCGGGGTACTACCCCGTGGCGGGTGAGTTCCTGCGCCGGCTGTACCCCGAGCGAACTCGCGGCCGCATCTTCAGCCTGCTCTGGGGCGCGATGATGATCTGCGTCGCGCTGGCCAGCTACGCGCTGGGAGAGTCGCTCAAGCGCAGCCCCGACGCCTTCCGCTGGTGCCTGCCGCTGGCCGTGGGGCTGCAGCTCGTCGGCATAGTGGTGCTGGGCTGGCTCGCCCACGTCACGGGGATCTCCGCATCGCGGACGCTGCGCGAGGACCACGCCGGGCTCCAGCGCATCAAGCGCTCGCTCGACCCCATCCTGCACATGGGCACGGTACTGAAGCAGGACCCCATCTTTGCGCGCTACGAAGCCGCGTACATGACTTACGGCATCGGGTGGATGGTCTGCGCGGCGCTCCTGCCGTTCCTGGTGACCGACAAGTTGCACCTTGAGTACGACCAGATCGCGGCGGGCACGCAGGTGTCGTACAACATCGCGATCGTCGCCATGATCGTCCCCGCAGGCTGGGTGATGGACCGGCTCGGCGCCGTGCGCACCGCCAGCATCTCCTTTGCCATGCTGGCGCTGTACCCCGTCGGCCTCATGCTCGCCGGCAACGCGCACGAGCTCACGATCGTGAGCGCGGTCTACGGGGTGGCCCACGTCGGCGCGAGTCTGGCGTGGACGCTCGGCCCCGTGGCGCTCGCGCCGACTCCCGCGAAGGTGCCGCACTACGTCGCGATCCACGCCACGCTGGTCGGGCTCCGCGGCACAATATTTCAGGGCTTGGGAGTGCTGCTGTACAAGCTCACCGGGGGCTTCGCGGCCCCGATGATCCTCGGGGCGGTCGCGTTCGTCTGGTCCGCCGTACAGATGTGGACGCTCCACGCAAGAATGGGGTCAACGCGCGGTCCCGCGGCAGGCGGGGCCGGCGTCCCCGCGGCAGAGGCCGAACCCTGACGGGCCGGCACCGCGCCAGCCCGCCGGACTTTGGAGGACCGAGTTGATGCCCGGCACACACCCCTTCGTCGTGCTCTTGATCCAATTGGCCGTCGCGTTTCTCGCCGGCGTCAGTGTCGCGTTTCAGCCCGGGGTCAACGCGAAGTTCGCGGACGTTGCGGGCCAACGCGTGCACGGTGGCGTGGTCAGTTTCGCGGTGGGGCTCGTGGCGATGCTGGTGTTCTGGGTCGGGTCGCGGGCCGAGGTTCCGCCCGCGGCAAGATTGGCGCAGGGCCCGTGGTGGATGTGGATGGGGGGCGTGCTGGGCGCGTTCTTTGTGCTGGCGGCGGTGTTCCTGGCGCCGCGCATGGGGGCCGCGAGTTACCTTGCCGCGGCGGTGGCGGGGCAGCTCATCGCGTCGCTGATCATCGACCACTTCGGCTGGATGGGGCTGGCGACGGTGCCGATCACGCCGGGCAAGGTGGCCGGCGTCCTGCTCATCATCGGCGGCATGGCGTGCGTGCGATTCCTGTGAGGCGCACGCTCCCGCGTTTCGTACGATGATCCCGTGCCGGAGCTTCCGGACATCACGGTGTACGTCGAGGCCCTGCGCCCCCGCGTGATCGGGGCGCGGCTGGCCCGCATCGTCGTGAAGAGCCCGTTCCTGGTGCGCAGCGTCGACCCCCCTATCGAAGCCGCGGAGGGGCGGCGGGTGGTTGGGGTGGAGCGGCTCGCCAAGCGCATCGTGCTCGAACTGGAAGAGGATGACCGCGGCGTGCCGCTTTTTCTGGTGTTCCACCTCATGATCGCCGGAAGGCTTCTATGGAGGCCCCAAGGGGCACTCCCCCGCGGCAAGATCGATCTTGCCGCGTTCGGCTTCGAACCGGACCCCGGCGGCGTTGCGGGCACGCTGGTGATGACGGAGGCAAGCACGAAGAAGCGGGCGTCGCTGCACGTCGTGGCCGGGCGGGAAGGCCTGAGCGCCCACGACCCCGGCGGCATCGAAGTGCTCGCGTGCGGCGTGAGCGAGTTCGCGGCAGCGCTCACGCGAGAGAACCGCACGCTGAAGCGGGCCCTGACTGATCCTCGCACGCTCGCGGGGATCGGCAACGCGTACTCCGACGAAATTCTTCACGCCGCGCGCCTCAGCCCGGTGAAGCGGACCCAATCACTCTCGGCGGATGAAATCGAAAAGCTCCATGAGGCGTGCCGCACCACCCTGGAACGGTGGACGAATCGCCTCCGCGAGCAGTTCGGCGTGGCAAAAGGCGCCCCGGGCCGCTTCCCCGGCCCCGGCGACATCACGGCATTCCGGACCGACTTTGCCGTGCACGGGCGCTACCGCATGCCCTGCCCGGTGTGCGGCACGGCGGTGCAGCGGATCGTGCACGCCGAGAACGAGACCAACTATTGCCCGCGCTGCCAAACGGGCGGCAAGATGCTCGCGGACCGGTCGCTCTCGAGGCTGCTCAAGAACGATTGGCCGAAGACAGTAGAGGAGTGGGAGGGGGAGTAGCGTGCGGAATCTCCCGGCGGAACGCGCCGCCGGCTCTCGCGTCGGATTCGCACCGACGGTACGCTGCGATCATGGTGCACGTGCTGTGTGCGGTCATACTGCTCGGCCTCATCGGTGCGCGCGACGGCGAGCCACCCGTGGCGAACCCGGCCCGCGCGGCGGTGCAGGCCACGCTTGCGGATTTGCAGCGTGCGGTCCTCGCCGGCGACCACAAGGCTTTTCTCGCCCGGATCGATCGATCCGAGCCGCGCCTGGCGACCGAGATGCTCCACTGGGCCGACGACCTCGCCAAGCATTATCCCTTCGAGTTCACCGCCGAACTCGTGGACGAAGGGGCGAGGTTCGACGAGTCCCGGGCCGTGTGCGGCGTGCGGATGAGCTGGCGGATCGCCCTCGATCAGAACGGGCGCGACATCGCGCCCGACAAGGCCTGGGTGCGGAGCGCGACATTCCCACCGGTCATTTTCACGCGCGGCGAAGACGGCCGCTGGCTCTGGGCTGGCGAGGACTGGCTCGTGATGCCCGGCGAGGGGTTTGTCGTCAAGTACCTCCCTGGCGATGAGGCGGTGGCCCGCGAGGTGCGCGAGGTGTTCCCCGTCGCGCGCCGGCACGTGGATGAGGGCTTCGACATCGCCGGCACGCCGCCGCAGATCATCAAGCTCTACGCCAGCATGGACCACCTCAAGGCGACGGTGTACCTCTCGATGCCAGATCCCGTCCTTGGGGGCTGGAACGAGCCCGGCGAGTCGATCAAGTTCATGCGCGACTACACGACCGGGCGCACGTCCTGGACGCGCGCCTTCGCGCACGAGTACGGCCACGCGGCAACGTGGGAGATGGGGCCGCGGGCCCGCGACCTGCCGTGGTGGATGCAAGAGGGCGTGGCGGAGCTTGCCGCGGAGGAGTTTGACCCGGGCAAGGCCGACTTCAACGAGCGCCAGATGCGCCGGTACGCCCAGGGGCGGGGCGTGGCGCCGTGGGAGAAGCTCGCCGACTACGACACATGCGAACAACCCCTGAAGCACCAGGCGTACGTGCAGGGACACCACCTGATGGGGTACGTGTCCGCGCGGTTCGGGCGCGCCAAGCGCAACCAGTGGCTGCGGGTGCTGTCGTCGGGTCGTTCGCTCGATGATGGAACGCGCGAGGTGCTCGGCGTTTCATTCGAGGAACTGAGCGATGCGTGGCGGGCCACGCTGCCCGCGGCATCCCAAGCCAAACCGCCCGCGACCGATCCCCCGAGGTAATTCACAAGTAGAATGAACGGACGGGTCGCACGCTCGAACCTCAAGGTCTTCCCCATGCCCATACTCGCCCGTTCTGCTTGGATTTACGCATACGCCACGTTCATGGCGTGCGTTCTGACGCTCACGGGGGCCCGTGCCGACGACGCGGCCGACCTGCGCACGGTCATGGACCGCATGACCACCGCCGTCCTCGCGGGCGACAAGGGCGGGTACGTCACGTGCGTCGACGATGCCGAGCCGGTCTTTCACGCCGAGCAGGTGAACTGGGCGGCGGACTTTGACCGGCACAAGGTCGCCGAGTTTTCGATGTCGTGGGACGAGCCCGGCCCCCTCGTTGTGGGCGATGTGGCCTCCGGCGTGCTGAAGCTCCAATGGAAAATCGCCGAGGACGGGCAGCGTGCACGCGAGGTGTCGTTCCCGGCGACGTTCGTGAAGCGTGATGGCGCGTGGCGGTTCGCGGGAGAAAAGTGGAAAGTGATCGAAGCCCCCGGCGTGCGGGTGTGCTTCGCCGAGGGGCTCGAGGAGGTCGCGGGGCGCGTCGCCGAGGTGCTGCCCGAGGTCCGTGCGCACGTTCACAAGGGTTTCGAGCTGACGATCGACCGCGTGCAGGTGGTGAAGCTGTACACGTCGATGAAGCACCTGCAGGAATCGATCTACCTGAGCTACACCGACGGGCTCTCCGGCTGGAACGAGCCCAAGGAAGCGGTGAAAATTCTGCCCGGCCGGCGCGGCGGGGCCCGCCAGCTTCGCATCTTGCTCGCGCACGAGTACGGCCACGTCTGCACATTCGAGCTGGGCCCCAAGGCCAACGACATGCCGTGGTGGATCTTGGAGGGCGTCGCCGAGCTCTCCGCCGAGGAGTACGCGGGCTCCGGGTACACCCGCATGGTCGAGGGTTGGGCCGCGGCCGACACGCTGGCAAACTGGTCGCGCCTGGCCGACTTCCACACCTGCAAGGACCAGGACCAGATCTACGTCTACGAGCAGGGCCACCACATGATCGGGTACATCTCCGATCGCTTCGGGCGTTCGGCGCGCAACGCGTGGATGAAGGAAATGGCCCACGGGGCGACCCTCGACGAAGCCACCACGCGCGTGTTGGGCTTGGACTTTGCGGCCCTGGACCTGCAGTGGAGGCAGGCATTCAAGACCAAGGCCGCGGGAGCCGCGCCGAGCGCCGAGACGCCGGCGCCCGCGCCGCCGGGAAACTAGGCCGGTTCAACTCGCCGAATCCCCGCGCTTGGGCGCGGCGGGCGGTGGTTCTCCGGCTTCGCTCTCGTCGGACCCCGGGGCACGCGTGGTGTTCATCACGCCGATCTCTTCCACAAGCTCCCGCGGCACGCCGATATCGCCCACCACGAGCTCGCCGACGTACTCCTGGGCCTCGAGCGTGAGGTAGCCCCGCTTGGGGCCGCAGAACGACACCGTCACGTCAGCTTTCACCGCAACGCCCAGCGGCCGCCCGGTGTCGCAGTCGAGCCCCGAAGGAACATCGACTGCCAGCACCGGCGTTCTCTTCTCGGCGTGCGCATTCATCCAGCGGATGAGCGAGGCGAGCGGCTCACGCACCGGCCGATCAAGGCCTGTGCCCAGCAACGCGTCGATGATGAGATCCGTCCCGCCCAGCCGCTCGGCGGCGGCGTTGGCCGCACGCTCCGCGTCGGCCGGCAGCCCGGGCGGTTCGACCGCGATCATCGGAAGGTGCATCCCCTCAACGATCGCAAAGTTGGCGGCGGCATCTCCCGCGAGCCGACCCGCGTCCGCGGCAAGCAGGATGCACACGTGGGCTCCGGCGTTGTGCAGGTGACGTGCCGCGGCAAGCCCGTCGCCCCCGTTGTTGCCGGGGCCGCACACGACCAGGACGCGGGGTTGCTCGACGTCGTCGAGCAGGTCAAGGGCGGTCTGTGCCACTTCGCGCGCGGCGTTCTCCATCAGCACGATCGGCGCCATGTGGTACCGCTCGACGGCGAGCGCATCAATGGCCCGGGCGCCCGCGCGGTCGAGGACGTAGACGCCGCGGCGAGGGCCTGTTCGGCCGGAGGGACCGGGCGAAGGGGAGGGTGTCGCCGAGTGTGAAGGCATCGCCCTGAGTGTACCGCAGCACCGGGCTCTTTCAGATCGGCCGGCTGGCAGGCGGGACGGTGCGGGCGCTATCCTCCGCCTCTGCCCAGAAGCATGGAGACCGCTCGCCTCATCCTCGTGGTCGTGCTCGTCATCGCGTCCGGCGGTTCGATGCTGTACTGGCTGGTGGCGATGTACCGCATCGCGCGGACGATGTCGACCATCCCCACGGCCCGCGCCGGGCTCTTGCTGCCCGCGCGGCCCGGCACGCCCTTGAGCGTGTGCGTCATCATCCCGGCGCACAACGAAGAGGACGTGATCACCGGCCTGGTCCGATCGCTGCGGGCCCAGGACTATCCGGCCATGCGCGTCGTGCTCGCCCTGGACCGGTGCACCGACGCAACGCTCGTTGCGGCGCGCGAGGCGATCGAATCGGACGAGCGATTCCATGTCATCGAGATCACAGAATGCCCGGTGGACTGGGCGGGAAAGGTGAACGCGGTGCGCCGCGGTGCCGAGTCCGCGGCGGCGCAGAACGCCGACCTTCTGCTCTTTGCCGACGCCGACACGCTCTTTGACCCTGCCTGCGTTCGCGCCACGGTGGCCATGCTCGAACACCGCAACCTCGACATGCTGAGCCTGGTGAGCACGCTGACCGCCACACGCTGGCACGAGGTCCTCGTGCAGCCTGCCGCGGGCTTCGAGCTGATGCGCCAGTACCCGCTCGTGAGCGCCAACCGCGACGCCGACCGCCGCGCCTTTGCCAACGGCCAGTACATGCTCTTCCGCGCCGCCGCGTACCGGGCGATGGGCGGGCACGAGGCGGTGCACGACGAGCTGCTCGAGGACCTCGCGCTGGCCCGCCTGGCCGCGCACCACAACCGCCGCGCCGGAGTGTTCCTTGCCGACCGCATGCTGACCTGCCGCATGTACCCCGACTGGCCCTCGTTTCGGCGCGGCTGGCAGCGCATCTACACCGAGGCCGCCAACTGCAAGCCCGCCCGCCTGGCCGAGAGCGCGTGGCGCGTGCGCCTGACGGGCGCGCTCGCCCCGCTCTGCCCGTGGGCGCTGCTGGCGCTCGCGCTCACCCTCGACCGATCGGACGTGGGGCGGGTGCCGCTGGCGGTGTTCGGGCTTCTGTCCGGCGCCGTGTGGGCGGCGGGCATCGCGTGGGTGTACCGCCTGAGCCGCGCGCCGGTGTGGGCGTTCCCGGGGCACATCGCCGGGAGCTGGCTGGTCGCCCGGATTCTCTCCGACGCGGCTCGTGATCTTCGGCGCGGCACGCCGATGCGCTGGGGCGGGCGCGAGTACGTGCGCGAAGCGCGGTGACCGGACGATTCAGCGGTCCCCGCGCGCCGCCCGCTCGTATTCCTTCAGCCGCTCCTCGTAGTCGCTGCGGAGGTACTCCTCGGGCGTGAGCTCGAGCGCGTGCTTCTCGGTCTCGATGGCCTTGGCCACCTCGCCGCGGCGGAAGTGCGCCAGCGCCAGCGTGTCGAGGACGTCGGCGTTCCGGTGCTGGGTCAACTCCGCGGCACGCAGGGCGGCCTTGAACGCAAGGTCGACGTCGCGCCGGACTAGTCCCGAATCGTCCAAGATCGTCCACGCCATCGTCTTGAGCTTGTCGGCGTCGTCCTTGAGCGCCCCGTCGGCGATCTCGCGCCCGAAGCGGTACGCGTCGTCGAGCGAGCGGGGGTTGGAGATCAAGAGGTCGAACTTCCGCAGCGCGTACGCGGCGGCCCCGTCGGGGTTGAGTTCGAGCAGCGTTTCGAGAATCCGCAACGCCCGCGCGGGCTGGGCGATCTGGTCGGTCTCCTCGAACTCGCGCTCGGCCTGCGCGATCCGTTCCCGGCGCTCGAGGTGGCGTCGGTGCAACTCCTCGCGATCCGCGGCGGAAAACCGTCCGGCGATCACGCGGTCGACCGCTTCTTCGAGCTCGCCCGGCGGCCACAGCGGGTTGCCGATCCACGCGATCACGCCCTCGCGGTTCACGACAAACGCCGTCGGCACGGAGCGCACCTCGAACGTGTCGAGCCATTCACGCGCCGTCCGGCGCCGGTCGTCGAACGCCACCCGGTAGTCCATCGCGCCGCCCTGCTCGCTCACCAGCGCCGTCACCCGCTCGAGCGACTCGCCTTGCATGTCGCGGCTGCTGATCGCCAGCACCGTCAACGCGTCGGGGTGGGCGTGCTGCAGCGCCGAGAGGCGCGGGATCGCACGCTTGCTGGCCGCGCACCAGCTCGCCCAGAATTCGACGACGTACACCCCCCCGCGCTCGATACGGTTGACCGCGTCGCCCCGCACCCACGCGCTGACGTGCAGCGGCGGCGCCGGCTCACCCTCGCCGAGGATGAGCGGTGGCTGGGCGCGGGCCGTGCCGGCCAGGACCGAAAATAGTACGAACAAAATAAGCGCCCGCATGCCCGTTTCCCACCCGGCTCCCACGGTGCGGCCGGGAAGCCCTTGCCACCGAAGACTACGCTTCACCACGGACAGGGATTGCCCGTGCCGGCGAGTTCAAAGCCATCATGTCAGGGTTCATCGGCTCATCCCGCTCATTGACTCTGGGTCTCTTTGCGAGCGTGGTTCTGCACATCGCGGGGGTGGCCGGTCTGGCCCGTTTCGGCGATGAGTTGTTTGTCGCTTCAAGGTCCTTGGGGGGCCTGACGAGGGAGCCCGACGCTCTGGTCATCCCCGAGCCGCAGCCACAACCCTTGGTCCTGGGGATCGAGTCCTCGCCCCACAAGACCGAAACCTGGCTCGGGTTTGCCGATCCCACCGAGCACAAGGCCAGGCGTGCCGAAGTTGAGCAGGCGGCGATGGACCCCACCCCCGGCGCAGGGGGCAACGCAGCCGGTGCCCCAAGCATTCCCAAGCCCTCCGAACAGGCCGCAGAAGCAGTCCCCCCGCCGCCCACGCCCACGGTCACGCCCCCGACGGCCGACCCCGCCGTCCCGGTGCAGCCCCGTCCGGCACCGTCCGACGCCCTGCCCCAACTTGAGCCCGTGGCCCCTTCGCAGCCCACTCCGGAACCCCAGTCGGTGCCGCCACCGGTGAAGGCTCCTGAGGAGCAGCCGGCTCTAAAGCCGGACGAAGTGATTGCTCCGGCGCCGTCGTCAGTGCAGTCAGAAATCGAAGCGCCTGTGGGCGCGGTGCCTCCTCGGCCCCCAGAACCTGCGCCCCCAACTCCGCCGGACCCGCTGCCACCGACTCCGACCGCCGCTCCTCCTGAGAAGCCGGCCGTCCAGCCCGTCGACACGCCGACGGCGACCGAGCCCAAAGAGGCGGCCGAAAAGTCCCCCCAGCAGGCGGCGCCGAGCCCCGCCAAGCCCACGGTACCGCCGGGCAATGCCCCACCGGGCGAACGTCCCGGCGAGAAGTCGGACCGTCAGTCCACGCCCTCGGCGCTGAAGGACACAATCGAAGTGGTCCCCGGGCGTCCCGCGGCCGGTCAAGGCTTGGAAATCAAGACCGTGCGGCCCCGTTGGAGTGACACCACCCGCCTGGTTGCCGTGCCGCGAAACCCCGTGGTGCGCGTCACCTTTGCCAAGAGCGGCAGGGTCAGCAGCGTGATCTTTGCCGCGGGTCAGAACACGGGTTGGAATGACGTCGATGAACCACTCCTAGACGCGATCTACCGATGGACCGCCAAGGGCGAAGCCCTCCGCACGCTACCGAGCACCAAGGACGCGGGCCTGACCGTACAGTTCCGCATCATGCTGAGGTGAGCGATGGCCGGCGAACGATCCCAACTTGGTGCCCGCGGGCTGGCGGCGGTCATCGCGGCGATCTGCACGCCCTGGGCGCTCGCTCAGACCGAGCTGCGCCCGGTTGACGCCGGGACCGCGCGTTCCGGCGTGATGGCCGGACCCGGGCGGACCGCGCCGACCGACCTGCGGGCGCCCAGCGCATTCGACCGCGTGTACCGCGTCATGAACGGCGGCAAGGACACCGGCTCGCTCGCGCGCCAGCAGGGCGGCATCGTCGCGACCTTCTCGGCGGCGCAGAACACCGGGGCCACCGGGATCCCCGCCGGAACCATCTTCCACATCGGAACCCCGCGCGACCTGGGGAGCCGGCCCCGCGCCGCGGCTGACTTTCGCGCGCCCCGGTCGGCGGCCGTCCCCGCGAACGGATCGCGCGATTTGTCCGGATCGGCCGTGAACACGTCAGCACGCGACTCGATGCGGGTCGCCGCTCCTCCATCCCCGGCTCGCGACCCCGACGCGGCTCCCATGCCGCTTTCGATCTTTTCAGACGAGACCTACCGCGTGCGAATGATCACGACGCTGCTCGATCGAGCCCTGGCGGCGCCCAAGGGCTGAGGCTCGCGGACCCAAAAACCAACACGAAATGGTCAGTGATGGCCCTCGCCGCCGCTCTCGGCGTGCGCGGCAGGTTCGGTGTGCTCGCTGCTGGCGGGGGCTTCGTCGCCCGATGCCACGGCCGGAGGCCGTTCCTGAGTCACGAGCTCGATGGGGCTGGTGCGAGATTCCGGGGGCGCCGGCTTGTGCACAAACAGCAGGTACACCCACACGCACGATGCCAGAAAAAGCGTCCAGATCGCCAGCCATCCCACCGTGTCGCGGACCACTCGCGGCTTGGCCAGCAACGGCTTTGACACCGCCGCAAGCCCCGCGAGCGCCATCGGTGCAGTGCCCGCGGCTACCTTGATCAATGAAGGCATGGCGCGCTGAGGGGCGACAGTGGGGAGGTCCGCGTGAATGGCCCGCTCGGCGGCCTGCGGCGATGGTGTCGAACGAGGGGAGGATGCAGGCGTGGCGGCCGTGGGCACGGATGCCGCACGCTGCGCAGGGGCCTCCGCAGGAGCCGGTGCAGTCGCCGTTCCGGTCTGGACATTTCCCGTGGCCGCCGTCGTCGCGGCGGGGACGGCCGGTGAACTCGCGGGCGGGTCGGTCTTGGTCAAGCCAGCCGCGGCGGGGGGAGGAGCCGAGGTCACGGTCTTTCCCGCAATGGCGGCCGGAAGAGGAGCAGACGTGATCCCACCCGTCGGGAGCACCGTCGCGGCGCCACCGGGAGAGACCGCTTCGTTCGAGATCAATGATTCGGTGAGCCTTGCCAAATCGTCGTCGAGCTGGCCGATGTCGGAGTGCTCCAGGTCGACGGCGTGCGCTGCGGGTGATTCGGTGTCGAATTTGTTCGGTCGAGTCGACGCCGGCGTGGCGGGTGCCGCGGCAGCCCCCGCGGGTTCGGTCGCCTCACGAGGCTCGAGACCGCCCTCGACGCGCCCGGCGGCGTCCAAGGCCTCCTGAAGCAGGGTGCCCACGCGGCTGTCCAGGCTGCCGCTATTCTGGTTGGGTTCGGTCGGGTCGGGCATGAATGGGTATCGTCCCATCATCGGTCCGGTGTCGCCCCGACTCAAGGGCGAACATCTGTTACCGGGCCCAACTTCCGCGGATGCTGAGTCGCCGACGGGCCCTGTGGATCCTCAATGTCCGAGCACCGCATACACGCCGAGCTCGCATCCGCTCGACCCGGCGATCGCATGGTGATCGCCGGCGAAGAGGCCCAGCACGCCGCCCGGGTAAAGCGGTGCGAAATCAATGACTTGGTGGGACTGCTCGACGGTCGGGGACGCACCGCGTCCGGCCGGATCGCCGCGGTGCGCAAGGACTCGCGCACCAAGCAATGGGAACTCGACGTCTTGATCGACCGTCTCGACGAGCACCCCCGCGCCCGCCCCCGCGTCGAGGTCTGGTCGGCCGTGCCCAAAGGTGGCAGGCTCGACGACATGATCGACCAGCTTTCACAGGCGGGAGCCTGCGGATGGGCACCGCTCGACACGACGCGATCGGTCGCCGAACCCACGGGCCACAAGCTCACGCGTCTTCACCGCATCATCGTCGAGTCGGCCAAGCAGTGCGGCCGCCCGTGGTTGCTGGAGGTTGGCGACGGGGGCAGTATCGCAGACGCGATGCGGGCGGGGGTCGTGATCTTTGCCGACGCGTCCGGCACTTCGTTCGAACCGTCGGCTCCGGGGCCGGCGCCGGAACTGGTCCGCGTGCTGGTCGGTCCCGAGGGCGGCTGGACCGACGAGGAGCGGAGTCAGGCCCGGGCCTCGGGCGCGATTCTCGCGTCCTTCGGGCCCCACGCCATGCGCATCGAAACCGCCGCCGTGGTCGCCGCGGCTATCGTTCTCGACCAATTCCGTCGCCCCAGCGAGGCGCTCAACGAAGAGGGAAACAGATGAGCAAGCTCTCCCGTCGTGAATTCGTCGCCCTCGGAGTTGCCGCGGCGGGCGCGCCGGCGCTGGCCCGCGCGTTCCCCGCACTTCAGCCCGCGGCACGCGAGAACCCCAAAGCCGCCGAGATCGCCCGCAAGGCCGCGACGTTTCTGTTCTCGAAGCAGGATGCCGCGACCGGTGGCTGGGCCGTGAACCCGCAGGGCCCGACGTTCCCGGCCATAACCGGGCTCATCGTGAACGGCCTGCTCCTCGGCGAGGGGTACACCATCAACGACAAGCCTGTGGCCGACGCGGTGAGGTTCATTCTCTCCAAGCGTCAGCCCGATGGAGGAATCTACGACAAGGTTCTGCCCAGCTACAACACCGCGATCTGCCTTTCGGCCCTGGCGCGAGTGAACACGCCCGAAGCCCGCGCCGCGATCAAGCCGGCGCAGGAATTCCTGCGGACGCTGCAGTACGGCGAGGGCGCGGTGGTCTACGAGGGAATGAAGGACAGCGCCAAGCCGATGGCGAAGGACAACCCCTTCTACGGCGGGGTCGGTTACGGCGGCAGCGGCCGGCCCGATCTTTCCAACACCGCGTTCGTGCTCGAGGCGCTGCACGACTCGGGGGTCGAGTCGACCGACCCGGCGTTCCAGCGGGCGATGGTCTTCCTCCAGCGCGTGCAGATGCTCGGTACGGTCAACGACATGCCGTACGCAAAGAGTTCCAAGCAGGGCGGGTTCATCTATTCGACCAGCGAGGGCAAAGACAAGATCGGCACCGGCCAGAGCTACGCGGGCACCATCGAAGAAACGATGGACGACGGCACAAAGATCAGCCGCCTCCGCGCCTACGGCTCGATGTCATACGCCGGGTTCAAGAGCTACCTGTACGCTGGTCTCAAGCGCGACGACCCGCGCGTCACCGCGGCGTACGAGTGGATCCGCCGGAACTACACGCTGACTGAGAATCCAAACGTCGGGCTCGACGGGATGTATTACTACTACGTCACCTTCGCGCGGGCTCTGCACGCGTGGGGCGATCCGAAGCTGAACGTCATCAGCGCCGACGGCAAGGCCACCGAGCACGACTGGGCGTCGGACCTGGTCGCCCAGCTCGCCAGCTTCCAGCAGCCCGATGGCAGTTTCAAGACGTTCAAGGACCGCTGGATGGAGAACGACCCGGTGCTGGTGACGGCGTACTCCTTGCTGGCGTTGAGGCACGCCGGAGCGTGAGAACGCGGCATATTCCACAGGTGGTAAGGATCCCCACTCAGGTCGCCCTGGGCGCGTTGTGCGAGTCCCGGTCAGGATGATTCCCCATGGCATGACGCGTTCTGTCGCCCGGCGCATCTGAACGGCTGAAGCCCACACGGCAGCCGGCAAGTTGACGTCCGAAAATCGTGCACCCGCCCTAGCATTCAGCCGAACAAAGACCAGAGCGCGATCGTTTGTGTCCTTGAGGATCGAGCCGCGGGCCGCCCCGCCTCGGAGGTGATGCTTGAACAACTCCCGTCTGATCTCCCTCGTCGCCCTCACCGGCACCATCGGCGCCGTCGTCCTGGCGTCGACCACCGCGCTCACCCGCCGCGGCGACGACTACCGCTTCCTCGACCCCCTCATCGACATCAAGCAGATCCTGAACGAGCGCTACGTCGATCTCCCCAACGACGAGACGCTCCAGGCCGGCGCCATCAACGGCATGCTCGAGGCGCTGAACGACCCCTACACCGTTTACGTGCCCCCCGCCAAGAAGACCGAGTTCACCAAGGATCTCACCGGCGAGTACGTCGGCATCGGGGCGCAGGTGAACGTCGTCGATGGGTGGCTCACCATCGTGACACCCCTGGAAGACTCCCCCGCGTACAAGGTCGGTCTCATGGCCGACGACAAGGTCGTCGAGATCGACGGCAAGACCACCCACAAGCTCACGGTCGAGGACTGCGTCAAGCTGCTGAGCGGAACACCCGGCACGCAGGTGAATCTGACGATCGAGCGCAAGGGCGAGAAGATCCCCGTCGTCATCACGCGCGAGCACATCAAGACCAAGAGCGTCAAGGGCTTCCACCGCGAAGACAGCGACGCGAACAAGTGGATGGTGATGATCGATCCGGCCCGGCGCATCGGGTACGTGCGGCTCACGCAGTTCACCCCGCAGTGCGCCGATGAACTCCAGGCCGCGCTCGAGGCGGCCGGCGCCCGCGAGGGCAAGCTCGCCGGGCTCGTTCTTGACCTGCGGAACAACCCGGGAGGCCTGCTCTCCGAGGCGATCAAGATCGCGGACCTGTTCCTCAAGGACGGCGTGATCGTCTCGACCAAGGGCCGCACCGTCCCCGAAGAGGTCACCAAGGCCAAGGCCGAGGGCACGCTCCCGGACTTCCCGATGGTCGTCCTGCTCAACGGGCAGAGCGCCTCGGCCAGCGAGGTTCTCTCGGGCGCGCTCGTCGAGAACAACCGCGCCGTCGTGGTCGGCACCCGCAGCTTCGGCAAGGGGCTCGTCCAGAACGTGCTGTCGCTGCAGGCCGGAGGCGAGCTCAAGATCACCGAGCAGAAGTACTACCTCCCCTCGGGCCGCTGCATCCAGCGCACCGACGACAGCCCCGAGTGGGGCGTCGAGCCCACCGCCGGGTTCTACGTCCCCGTCACCGACGATGAACTGCTCGAGATGTACAAGGCCCGCCGCCAGGTCGAAGTCATGCGACCGGCCGGCGTCGGCGACAGCGCCGAGCAGCACTGGAGCGATCCGGAGTGGATCCTCTCGCAGCTCAAGGACAAGCAGCTTGCCGCGGCCGTCAAGGCCCTTCAGCTGCGCACCGAGTCGGACAAATGGACCCCGACGGGCCAGGCCGCCGAAGTGTCCAAGGTCTCCGGCGGCGAGCTGCTCCGTCTCCGCCAGACCCACGACCGGCTCACGCGAGAGCTCATCCGCGTCGAGCGCCGCGAGGACGCGCTCGAGGGCGCCGGCGCCGCCAAGCTCGACAACCCCGAGGACCTCTGGCCCGACACCGTCGACGTCACCGGCGGCAAGCTCCAGGTCTACGACAAGGACGGCAAGCTCGTCACCACGCTCAAGATCACGGGCAACACGCTCGAGAAGTGGCTGATCGACGCGGAGGTCAAGAAGGAAGGCCCGGCCGAGCCCGCCACCAAGCAGTGACGTCGATCCGCGCGTGACACGCCCCGTCCGCCTCATCCTCGGGATCGAGACCAGCTGCGACGAGACCGCCGCCGCTGTGGTCGAGCGGGGCGGAATCGTGCGCTCGGGCGTGGTCGCGTCTCAGGATGAGATCCACGCCGAGTACGGCGGCGTTGTGCCCGAGCTAGCCAGCCGCGCCCACGTCGAGAGGATCCTCCCCGTCGTCCGCCGCGCGGTGCGTGACGCGGCAGTATCCCTCACCGACATCGATGCCGTCGCCGTCGGTCACCGCCCGGGACTGATCGGCGCGTTGCTGGTCGGAGTCTCCGCGGCCAAGGCGCTGGCGTGGTCGCTCGGCGTGCCGCTCATCGGCGTCGATCACGTCCACGCGCACCTGTACGCGCCGGTGCTCCGTCCGCCGGGCGGGGCCGACGGCGCGCCGAGCCCTGGTCCGGTGTTCCCGGCCCTCGGCCTGGTGGTGTCCGGCGGTCACACCTCGCTCTACCGTCTCGCGTCGTGGCGAAGCCTTGAACGCCTCGGCGCCACGATCGACGACGCCATGGGTGAAGCATTCGACAAAGGCGCGGCCATCCTGGGCATCCCGTTCCCCGGCGGGCCCAACCTCGACCGCCTCGCGTCAATCCCCGGCGCCGATGACGCCGCGCACCGCTTTCCCCTCAGCCGCCTCACCCCCGGCTCCCTCGATTTCTCGTTCTCGGGGCTCAAGACCGCGCTGCTGTACGCGGTGCGTGGCGTTCCCGCGCCGGGCGGTGTCTTTGTGCGAGACCATTCCGCGCTTGCCGAGAGGGAGCGCGTGGACCTGGCCGCGAGCTTCCAGCGGGCCGCGGTCGGCGCCGCGGTGCTCAAGATTGAACGCGCCCTGGACGCGCTTGCCGCGCGTGACGGAGCGGCGTGCGGAACGCTGCTGGTGGGGGGCGGTGTAAGCGCCAATTCGCGGCTCCGGCGCGAGCTTGCCGCGCTTGCGCACCGGCGATCCCTCTCGGTGCTCGTGCCCGAAGCCCGGTACTGTGTCGACAACGCCGCGATGATCGCGGGCCTGGCCCACGAGTTCGCCGGCGCGGGAGAGTGGGCGGGCCTGGACCTGCAGGCCGTGCCGACGACGTCATGCTGATCATCGCCGCGGCAACGGTGCGCAGAAGGAACGACGCAGCGCCGCTGCCGCTCGGGAGGTGCCTCCGGCGCGCCAACCCGGGCAAGAGCGGCGGGGGGCGATGATGCATCCGGCCCGCCTGGAAGACGACGCCCTGCTGGCCCAGTGCCGCGTCGGAAAAACGCGCTCGTCGGGTCCCGGCGGGCAGCACCGCAACAAGGTCGAGACCAAGGTGGTGCTGACGCACGAGCCCACCGGCCTGTTGGCGCAGGCGGGCGAGCGCCGCAGCGCCGTGGAAAACCAGCACGTCGCGGTCTTCCGCCTGCGCCTGGCGCTGGCCGTTCAGGTTCGGTGCCCGGTCCCGGCCGGAGAATGCCGTAGCGAGCTCTGGCTCGAGCGGTGCAAGGGCGGACGCATCGCGTGCAACCCCGAGCACCGGGACTTCCCGTCCATGCTCGCCGAGGCGCTCGACGTGCTGACCGCCTGCAAGCTGGACCCCGGAAAGGCCGGGCTTCGCCTGGGGTGCTCGGCAAGCCAGCTCGTGAAGCTGCTCAAGGATCACCCGCACGCGTTCGAGCGTTGGAACCGCGAGCGCGTGGAGCGTGGCCTCCGCCCGCTGCGATAGGCCCCGATGTCCATGAGAAAAAGCCGGCCCACAGACGGAGACCGGCTCTCTCTCCAAGCGTGTGCGTCCCCCCGGATAGCCGGGGGCGACGCGAGATCTGTTCAGCGACGACGACGCGCGGCAACCAAGCCCGCGAGCGTCACCACGGCGCCGACTCCCGGCGTCGGGACCGCTTCCCACCCGAAGTTGCCGATGGGCCCTGCACCGCCCGACTGAATCGTCCCGCCCGGGTTGTTCGAGAGGAACGAGCCGGCGCTGGTCGTACGGAAGTACATGTCCTGGCTCGAGCCCACCGCGGGAGGATTGAAAACTCCCTGGCCGAGGTTGTTAAGCTCGGCCACGCCGGCGCCCGTGCTGCCGCCGTTGTTGTCGAACATGATGCCCGCCCACACCTTCTCGGGCACCGCGACCGAGGGGATGGTGACGGAGAACAACGAAACGCTGCCTGGCCCGAAGGTCATCGTGGTGGTCGTAAGACCGGTGATGAGCGTGCCGGGCTGCCCCCCGTTGTCGTCGGCGTACAGGCGGATGCGCGCCCGCGCGCTCACGTTTGAGGCGTTGAGGCTCGACACGCTGAAGGTCAGGCGAGTCAGGCCCGAGTGTGCCCCGTTGAGCGTCAGGTCGTCCGCGACCATGCGCGTCATCACGTTACCGCTGAGGTTCGAGGCACCGCCGTTGGTGTTCACCGAACCCGTGAAGGTATCGACGTTGGAATAGAACGCGTTGGGGCTGGCTCTCCCGGCGAACGAAGCGTCCCCCACGCTGAACGATTGGACGAGTTCCGGCGTGACAATGATGTCCGCCGCGGCCGCCCCCGCCAACGCCATCGCAACACCCGTCGCACACAGTTTGAACACCATGGTCACTCCCTCCGCTGCGCGGAAGTTCCTCAAACCCCACCGGGCGCGCAACCACGTCCGCCCGGGGCTGACACCCCAAGTCCGATCACGCGGCAGGAGCCGGTAACACGTCGGCGTCCCTGAAAGGGCGCCCTTGCGAGGGGTATTTTCAGACCCCGTGGGGAAGATGCGCCCGAACCTGGGGAGTTACCACCAAAACCGTGCAAATAATCACGCAACCCAGGGCGCGCCCGGGGCAGTCTTTCCGGACGACGGCCAGGACGACCCGCGTGCACGCTCTGCTGGAGGAGCGGCCATGGCAGCGAAAACCACGTCCGCCCCTTGTGTTGAAACCTGGGCACCCGGTCGCACGCCCGGACGGCATGAACTCCAAAAAACGAACAGGCCCCGGCGTGTGCCGGGGCCTGCTTGGGTCAGTTCGTTCGTTCACCTCGAACGGAAGGAAGCAATGAATTGCATGCAATCAGGCGCGACGACGACGGGCCGCGACGAGGCCACCGAGGCCGAGGATGGCGATCGAACCGGGGGCCGGGGCGATCTCGTAGTAGTAGTTGGCGACCGGAGCGCCGGCGAAGGGCGAAACGCGGATAGCGCCGGCGGGGTTCGCCACAAAGTTCGAGCCCGCGGCCGTGGAGAGCCAGTCACTATCGGCACTGGAACCGACCGCCGGGGGGTCGTAGGCGAGGATGCCCATGTTGTTCAACTGGGCGGTCGTCGCGGTGGTGCCCACGTTGTCGAAGAGCATGCCGACCCACACGTTGGTCGGGAGAACGCCGAGGGCCGAAGCGTCAAAGAAGAACGAGTTCGCCGTCTGGCCGTTCGTCGTGATCGGGTTGAACGAGAACCCGCCGATCAGCGTGCCGGGGGCGCCGGCGACGCCGTCAGCCGCCCAGAAGCGGATGCGGGGGCGGCAGGCAATCGAGACCAAGTTGTTGTTCACCATGCTAAACGAAACCTTTGTGGGAAGGTTCGGCGCAGTCATGACCAGGAGGTCAGACAACACCTTGGTCGCGCCGGCGGCAGTACCACCCGGCGACACAAAGAACCCTGTGGGGTTGTCGATGTTCGAGTACGTCGAGCCTGGCGACGGGGCGCGCGTGCCGAAGGTACCCTTGCCCACCTCGCTGAGGGGCGCTTCCCATGCCCGAGTGGCCGAGGTCACGATGTCAGCGGAGGCCGTTCCGGCCAACGCAGCGAGTGCGAGTGCACCCAAGAGCTTGGAATTCATTGCTTCGATCCTCCTATTTGGAAACTCTGGAACACAAACCCCGGCACGAACCGGGCGGAAACACGCTTGACTTGAGGTTCTTCCAGCCGGCCCCGCACTCCTGTTCAGTCTCAGACCTGACCGGCCATTCCACAACTCGGAGCGCAGCAATCGGCAGAACCCCCCAACTCTAATCCACGGTGGAGTATGCCCGAACATGGCGCTGCTTGTCAATGAATTTTCTGTGATTCAACCCCTACAGACCTTGCAAATGACAATGTTTTATATTTGTTTGGGTACGAGAACTCAGTCCCCGTGCCGTTCTCGCAGCTTGGGGGACACGCGTAGCAGCAGGTGCACTCGCTCAAACTCGTTCAACCAGTCCTGTAACGTGTCCGTGCTCACCTCCCGCGGCAAGGGCGCGCCGGGCAGGGGACAGGACGCACCGAATGCCTGCGCGGCAATGGATCGATATCTGGAAAGTGTTCGGTCCCCCAGGATCGACACGAACTCAAAGTCCTCGTTGAGGAACACCACGGTCGGAACGCGAAGCCCGCCGCAGATCATGAGCGACTCGCTGAGGACCTTGTGCTCGTCCCGGTCCACGAACCGCAAATGAATCCGAGCGGGGTTTGCCGCGGCGATGTGGTCGAGCATGGGGCACTGCTGGACGCAGTCCCCGCACCAGAGCCCCGAACTCACCAGCACGTTGACGTGCCGCGTGAACGAGCCCACCAACGCTCGCTGCGGGTCGGTCAGGGCGATCGCCGCGTGAGCGCGGCGCCAATTCTCTCGCTGCGACTCGGTGCCCTTGGCCACGTACGGCGCGTACTCCAGCCCGGCCTCGAAGCTGGCACGAAAAACGTCAGGGCTCAGCATCCGCGAGCGTAGGAGGCGGCCTGGCTGATCCGACGCGGCACCGTCATTCCGGCGCTGGCCGCGCTGATGCGCGAGCCGATTCCTGAAGTCCCTTGAGCCGCTCGAACGCCTCGAGCGGGGTGATCGACTCGAGCTTCAGCTCGCGCAGGGCTTCGACCGCGGGGTGAGGCAGGAACTCCGTAAACAGCGTGAGCTGCCCCGTGCCGGGCTCAGCCCTGGATCCGCCCGGGGGCTTGGGCCGCGTTTCGCTCGCGGGGCCGTGCTGCACGGCCAGGGATCCCAGCAGAACTTGGGCCCGCTCGATTACGCCCCGCGGCAGGCCCGCGAGCTTGGCGACGTGGATGCCGTACGACTGGTCGGTGCGGCCGGGCAGAATCCGGTGCAGGAAGATGATCTCCGGATGCCCGTCGGCCCCCGGCCATTCACGCACCGCGACGTGCAGGTTGGCCACCCGTCCCGGCAGCCGTTCTTCCAGGTCGGTCAGTTCGTGGTAGTGCGTGGCGAAGAGGGTCCTTGGGGGAAGTGACGAAGTGACGGAGTGACGGAGTGACGAAGTAGCAGATGATTTGCGTTCCCGTTCCTTCCCTTCGTCACTTCGTCTCTCCGTCACTTCGTCACTTTTTGCAGTCAGATGCTCCACGATCGCCCAGGCAAGGCTCAGACCGTCCAGCGTGCTGGTGCCGCGCCCGACTTCGTCGAGAATCACCAGCGATCGGTCGGTGGCGTGGTTGAGGATGTTGGCGGTCTCGGTCATCTCCACCATGAACGTCGATTGGCCGGAGTGAAGGGCGTCATCGGCGCCGATGCGGGTGAAGATCCGGTCGGTGAGGCCGATCGTGGCGCGGTCGGCCGGGACGAACGATCCGACGTGGGCCAGCAGCACGATCAGTGCCACCTGGCGGATGAACGTGCTTTTGCCCGCCATGTTCGGGCCCGTGATCAGCGCCAGGGACGCCCGCGACGGGGCCGGTCCCAGCTCGAGATCGTTGGGAACGAAGCTGGTTTCCAGCAGCTGCTCGAGCACGGGGTGGCGCCCGGCGTGGATCGTGAGGGCCGGCTCTTCCACGACCTCGGGGCACTTCCACGAGCGTCGGTGGGCACGCTCGGCCAGGCCCAGCAGCACGTCCAACTCGGCCACCGCGCCCGCGAATCGTGCCGCGGCGTCGAACCGGGTGCTCGCCCGGCGGCAGAGATCCTCGAACAGTTCACGCTCCCGCTCCAAGGCCCGCGCCTGGGCGCCGGTGATCTTCGATTCAAGCTCGGCCAGTTCGGGAGTGGTGTACCGCTCGGCGTTCTTGAGCGTCTGCTTGCGGATCAGGGCCGCGCCTCCTGCGCGCGAGGCGAGCTGGCGCGCCTGGGCGGAGGACAGCTCGACGTAGTAGCCAAAGACGCGGTTGTACCCGACCTTCAGCCCCGGCAGGTCGAGCTCCTTGGCCAGGCGCTCCTGGTACGCCGCCAGGTACGTTCCCGCATCGCGCTCGAGCGTGCGGGCTTCGTCGAGTGCTGCGTCGGCGCCGTCGCGGAAGAGCCCGCCCTCGCGGAGGTGGGGGGGCGGCGTGTCGACGCACGAGGCCGTGATCGACTCGGCGAGGGCGCGCGCCTCGGCCCAGGCGCCCTGGATCTCGGCGGCGTGGCGCGAAAACGCGGGGCAGGGCAAGGTAATCTCGATCAGGCGCGGCGCGTTGGAGAGCGAACGCCCGAGCGTTACCAGGTCACGCGGCGTGGCACGGGCCAGCGCCAGGCGGCCGACGATGCGGGCGACGTCCTGCACGGGCTCCAGCGCCCCGCGCAGGTCAGCCGCGGTGCGCCGATCCTCGACCAGTGTGCCCACGCACCGCTGGCGTGAACGGATTTTCTCCAGGTCGCAGAGCGGGCGGCACAGCCACTCTCGCAGCAGGCGGCGACCCATCGGAGTGCGGAACGAGTCGGGCGTCGAAAGCAGCAAGCCCAGGAGCGAGCCGTCGCCGGCTCGAGCACCCTCGGGCGCCGCGCCGATCGCGCGAAGCGTGCGCTCGACCTCGAGGGCTCGCAGGCTCACCGCGTCGATCACGCAGATCCCGGCAGGGTCATCGCGCCGCGGCGGAGACAGGTGTGAGAGGCCGGCGCGGAGTGTCCGCGCGGTCGGCGGCAGCTCCGCGGCGTCCTGCTCCGAGATCGTCTGGGTCTGCCGCAGGTACGCGAGCGCAGCGCCCGCCGCGGCAAGGGCCGGGTCGTCATCGCCGAGCCCGAACCCCTTGAGCGTGGTGACGCCGAAATGCTCGCCGAGCTGGCGCTTGGCCTCGTCGGCGCGGAACTGCCACGGCGGCCGGGAGGTTCCCGCCAGGCGCAGGGCGTCGAGCACCCGCTTCACCCGCGCCGGGGGCTTGTTTTCCGCCGTCGCGCAGTACAGCAGCTCGGTGGCGCCCGCCCGGGCCAGCTCGTCGACCAGACCGGACGGGGCGCAGTCGCGGAGCACGAAACGACCCGTCGAGAGCTCGACGATCGCGATCGACGCGGGCGACTCGTCGCCCTCTGCGGTGAAGCAAACCGCGGCCAGCGTGCAGGGCGCGTCGTCGTCGAGCAGTCCGTCGTCGACGAGGGTGCCGGGCGTGAGCACGCGCGTGACCGCGCGAGCCACCAGCCCCTTGGCCTCCTTGGGGTCCTGCACCTGCTCGGCCACGGCCACGCGGAATCCCTGGGCAATCAGGCGTCGCAGGTAGTTCTCGAGCTGGTGGTACGGCACGCCCGCCATGGGCAGGCCGGCGGTCCGCTGCGTCAGGGTGAGGCCCAGGGCCTTGCTGAGCGTGACGGCGTCCTCGTCGAACGTTTCGTAGAAGTCCCCCATGCGGAACAGCAGCACGCACCCCGGGTGCTTCTGCTTGAAGCGGAAGTACTGCTGCATCGCCGGGGTTTCGCGTGGATCGGCCATGGGACTCACGGGCGTGCCGCGGCGCAGTTCGAGAAACTCCCGGGCGGCGCCTCCGGGCCGGACAGGGTAACACCGATCGGGCCGCGGCCAAAGGCCGGCCGCCGCGGCCGAGGCGATTCGTCCAGGATCGGGCCCGCGTGCGCGGGGGATCGGATGTAGGATGCCGTCCCACACCGCATGGAAGAGTCCTCTCCGACACCCCAGTCGACCCCGGGCCTGACCCTCCAGGCGACCACCGGCGCGCAGTACGCGCTTCCCGGGGCACGCGATGCGATGATCGGACGGGCGGCCGAGTCCGACGTGTGCCTGCTGCACGAGGGTGTGTCGCGCCGGCACGCCACCATGGTGCCGCGCCACGGCCAGTGGTATCTCACCGACCTCGGTAGCGCCCGGGGCACGTACCTCAACGGCGTGCGCCTCGAGAGGGACACTCCAACTCCCGTCGCCAGCGGCGACCTCGTGGTGTTCGGGCCCGCCGCGTTCCGGGCGTGGATCGGCGGCGCGGCTCCATCCACGGTGGTGACGGTCGATGAAGCGTCCAGCGGCGGCCAGAAGGTCGAGCGGCTCGGCGGGTCCCCGATGCCGGGCGCGGCACGGCGCCTTCGTCTCTTGACCGAGTGCATCTCACGCCTCCACACCGCGCCCGACGAGGAGAAGCTGGCGCGCGAGGCGCTCGGCTCGGCGCTCAAAGGGAGCGGATACTCCCGCGGAGCGATCCTGCGGCCCCTCGCCGAGGGGCGCGAGGTGACGGTGCTGGTCTCGCGCCGCACGAACGAGTCGGACACAACCGAGTTCCGCTTCAGCCGCGCCCTGATCCTGGCGGCGGCGACCGGCGAGCCGGCGGTGCTGTCCCGGGAATCTCCGCAGGTGCAGAGCCACAGCATCGCGGAGATGGGGATCCACTCGGCGCTGTGCGTGCCCGTCAAGCTCGGCGAAGCGACGGCGGGGTACCTGTACCTGGACGCACGCGGCGCCGAGTCGCTGGTGCAGCAGGACGCCGCGGGCTACTGCGAGGCGGTGGCGACGGCGTACGGCCTGGCGTTGTCGAACTTCAAGCGCGCCGAGCTGGAGCGGCGGCAGCGCGAGATCGCCGAGGACCTTGCCGCGGCCCACGAGGCCCAGCGCTTCATGCTCCCCCCGATCGAGAACGACCTGGGCTTCGTCCGCTACGCGATGGAGATGAAGCCCGGCGTGTTCGTCGCGGGCGACCTGTTCGACGTGATCCCGCTGGACCAGGACCGGGTGGCGGTGTTCATCGGCGACGTCGCCGGGCACGGCGTGGGCGCCGCCATGGTGATGGCGCTGGTGCAGTCGCACCTCAACGCCGTGCTCGCGACCACGCGCGACCCCGCCGTCGCGGTGGCGGGCGTGAACCGGTTCCTGACGACGCGGTCGTTCGGCGGGCGCTTCGTATCGCTGTGGCTGGGCGTGTTCGAGCGTGGGGGGCTCCTGCGGTTCGTGGACGCCGGGCACGGGTACAGCCTCGTGCGTCCGTGCGGCGAGCGTTCGCGCGTGCGCCCCTGCGTGAGCCAGAGCGGCATACCCATGGGGATCGACCCCGACTACGAGTACGTCGACGAAGAGCTCACGCTCGCGCCCGGCGACCGCGTCGTCCTGTTCACCGACGGAATGATCGAGCAGCGTGCCTCGGCCGGGGAGGAGTTCGGGGCCGAGCGCATGGCCGAGGTCGTGGCGGGCTCGGGCTCGGTGGCGGAGGACGTGGGGCGGCTGTTCGCCGCGCTGGGGTCCTTCGCGGGCGCGCGAACGCTCGACGACGACGCCACCGCGGCAAGCCTCGAGTACCGCGGCCCGCGGGCCTGAGCGAACGCCCGGCTCAGCGCCCGCGGTCGGACGTGGCCCTGCGCAGGCGATCGAGCACCGCCTCCCACACCGGCGCATCCACACCGCCGGTGAGCGCCGGACGAAGGACCGCGATGACGTCCGGTGACCCCGCGTCGGCGCGGCGGAGTGCGGCATAGATTGCCGCGGCGTAGGCGCTCGCGTCCGTGGGCATGCGCTCCAGCGTGTGCGGCGGGCGGATGTCCAGCGGCTCGTGGGCGAGCACCGCCACGCGGCCCCGCGCTGAACGCAGGAGCGATTCGAGACCGGCCCGATCCACAAGCACCGCGGGCGCCAGGGGCGCGTAGTGCGACTCGAGCCGGCCCGGCGATTCGAGCGGCGCGGCTGGGGAAGCGGGCGGTAGCTCGGCGCCGTCGAACCCGCGGACCTCGTGTCCCAGCACGTCGGTGATCTCCTTGGCGCCGATCACCCCCGGGCGGAGAACGCGGGGCACGGGCTCGGCGAGCGTCACGACCGTCGACTCGATGCCGCGACGACACGGGCCCCCGTCGAGCACGAACACCTGCGCGGGGGTGAACGATTCCGCCACGTGCGCCGCGGCGGTGGGGGAGACGCGTCCCGAAAGGTTCGCGCTGGGTCCGACCAGCGGTTCGCCCAAGACCTCGAGCAGCGCGAGCGTCAGCGGGTGGTCCGGGCAACGCACGGCGACGTTGGGACCGCCGGCCGTAACGACCGGGGGCACGCTCGGCGCCTTGGGCAGCACGAGCGTGAGCGGGCCCGGCCAGAACGCGCGGGCGAGCGTCTCGGCGTCGCGCGGCCACGAGGCCACCACGCGCCGCGCCATCTCGATCCCCGAGACGTGCACGATCAGCGGGTTGTTGGCGGGGCGTCCCTTGAGCGCAAAGACGCGATCGACCGCCGCGGCGTCCAGCGCTGGCGCGCCCAGGCCGTACACGGTCTCGGTGGGGAACGCGACCATGCCGCCCGAGCGCAGGCGCGAAACGGCAACGGCGATTTCCTCGGGGCCGGACATGACGGATTGTTGCAAGCCGGGGGAGCGGGAGCGCCGTCGTGCCGCGCCGAGCGAGACGTGAATCCGCGCGGGCGAGGCGGTCATTCCGGCGATGAAGGCGCTGCGGGCGCGGCCGCCGGCTCAGGCCGGGGACGATTCGGCGGCCAGCGCTCGGCCTCCGCCTCGGCGGGATTGGGAACCTTGAAGTCGATCCGGTTGCGCTCCAGCGTCCGGCCCATCGACGCGTAGAGGTCCGCGACCGAGGCGTTGTAATCCGTGATCGCCTGGGCCTCGTCGCGCTCGGAGCTGGCCAAGAGCTCCTGGGTGTTGAGCTCGAGCGTGAGGCGCTCGATCGTGAGCCCGCGGAGCTTCTCGGTTTCAATAATGAGCGCCCGCAGCTCGTCGCTGGTGGCGATGCGGGTGGCCCGGGTCTGCTCGATCAGCCGGTAGTTTGACGTCACGCCGCGGAGGGCCGTGACGACCTCGATCATGACCTGCTGGACGGTGTTGCGGTAGGACACGATCGCCTGCATGCGCTCCGTCGACCGCTTGCGGAACTCGGCCTCGGCGCGCCGGTTGCCGATGGGCTGCTCGAACACCATTCCGACGAGGTAGTCGACGTACGTGCCGTCGAACGTGTTGGTGTACGTGTCCCAGAACGAGTTGTCGAGTGACTGGTACTTCACCTGCAGGCGCAGGTCCAGCTTGGGGAGGCGGGCGTTGTCGGCGACCACCCGCCGGATCGACGTGTCGTCGATCGACAGGATCGCCTGCTCGATTTCGGGGCGCTGCGTCACGGCGTTCTGCACGCAGTCGAGCAGGCTGAACGAAAGCGGCTGGTCGATCGCGTCGTCCGCCGGGACCAGGAGCACCTCCGAAGCCACGGGCGCATCAGAGTCGTTCATGAGCCCCTTGAGCCGGTCGCTGATCAGCCGGACCTGGGTCTGGGCCCGGAGCATGTCGGCCTTGCGGCGCTCGACGCGTCCCTTGGTCGAGCTGACCTGGGCGGGGGTCGCGTCCAGGTTGATGCGCCCTTCGATCTTGTCCCTGGTCGCCAGGCCGCGCTCCAGCAGGCGCTGCTGGATCTTCAGCTGCCGGTACGCGAGCACGAGCTGCCAGTAGGTCCGCTCCGTGTCGGTGATCGACTTGATCAGGTCGCGACGGAGCGACGCGATGGAGTTGCGCTCGGCGTTGCGGCTGAGGCGGACCTCCGAGAGCGCCACGTCGGACCCCGCCCCGCGGAGCAAGGGCTGGTCGATCTGCAGGGTGACGCCCGCCTGCTTGGCGGTGTCCGGCCTTGAGATCTGCCCCGCGGTGGTGTCGTCGGTGACCAGGAGGTCCGTCTGCACCGTGACTTGGCCGCCGGTGATGAGCGCACGGCGCAGTCCGGCGTTGGCCTGCGTGAGCTGCTGCTGCACCCCCGGCAGCGTGAAGCTGAACCCCGTCTGGCTGGATTGGATCCGCGGCTCGTCGATGTTCGAGTAGTTGAAATTCGAGAAGAACGTCCAGTCGAACGCCGCTTCGGCCGCCACCAGCTGGGCCTCGCTCACGGCCGGAGACAGCCGGGCGAACTGGACCTGCAGGTTGTTCATTGCGGCCGATCGGATCGCGTGCTCCATGCTCACCCGCCGGACCTTGCCCACCTGCCCGACGATTCCGTCGCCCAGGTCGATGTTCTTTGGCTCGGTCGCGTCTGGACCAGCCATCGCGTTGAGCTCGGGCATCAGTTCCGGCTTGATCCCCAGGAGAGCGGTGCTGTTCTGCCGCTCGGTGTGGCGCTCCCCGGCGTACCGGTCGGCGTCGAAAAGCTCGCGCCTGGTGCTGTCGAGCACGCTCTCTCGAAGGGTCCGCTCCGAGGCGTCGCCGATGGGTGTCTCACAGCCCCCGGCCAGGGCCAGTAGGGCGAGTATCAACGCCGTGGGGCGCGTCCTGCGGGGCGTTGGGCGAGGGGTCATCGGGACAACACCGTATCCGGGCGGCGAAGAACCGTCAAAGACGCTCCCTGGGGAACGCCGATGGTCGTTGCGGCCGGCGAGGGCGGTCGCGTACACTCTGGCCGCGTCTCCCGGCGCGGGGCACGGAGCACCCGCGAGCGGCGCCCGGCATGGTCCGCGGGGAGGCGGCGCAACACGGAGGTTTTCTCATGCTCAGCGCTCGGCGCCCCTCGCGCGGCCTCTTGCTCGTCCCGATGTTCGCGTTCGCCGGGTCGCCGGCCGCGGTGCTTGCAACCGCTGCCGCGTGCCTCGCGCTCACCGCGCCCGCGCTCGCGCAGGTCAAGGACGTCGCTCCATACACGGCCGCCGCGACGATCGACAGCGTGACGGTCCGCTGCGGCAGCGGCTTCTACTACAAGGTCGCCGAGCTCACGAAAGGCCAGACCGTCAAGGTGGACGGCGAAGAGAACGGGTGGCTCCGCATCGAGTACCCGGCCGGCACCGCCGCGTTCATCAAGGACGAGGACGGGAAGCTTGACGAAGCGTCCGGCACGGTGAAGCTCACCAAGCCCAGCGCGCTGTGGGCCTTCAACGTCACCGGGGGGGTGTCCCCGAGCGCCAGCTGGAAGGCCCTCATGCCCTCGCCGCTCCCGGAGGGTTCGTCGTTCAAGCTGGTTGAGGCCCTCAAGGACGGGGGCAAGGTCGTCGGCTACAAGGTCGTCGCGCCCGCGAACGCCCACGGCTTTGTCGAGAGCAAGTTCCTCCGCAAGGCGGGTTCCGACGAGGCGGGCGCTCCGGCGGCCAAGCCGGCAGCAAAGCCCGACGGGGCCAAGCCGGAGCCGGCCGTGCTCGAGCCGATGGTCCCGCCTGGCTCGCCGCCGGTGCAGGCCGCCCCGACCGCCGCTCCCACCCCCGCCCCGACGAACGAGGCGGCCCCGGTGACGATCAGCCAGGGCGGAGCCGCCCAGCCCGTCGTCGAGGTCGCACCCGCGAATCCCGCGCAGCGCCGCGTCGGCACGCTCGACCAGCTTGAGGCGACGTTCCAGGCGGTGCGGACTCAGCCCGAAGCAACCGCCGAGCTTGACGCCCTGTACGGCGAGCTGCAGCGCGCGGCCGAGCAGACCGGGAACGACCCCAAGCTCAAGGGACGTCGGGTGCAGCTGGAGCGCCGGCGCGACTACGTGAAGCTGCGTATGGACCTGCGCGACAAGGCGCGGGCGATCGAGGACGCCAAGCGGTCGATCGACGAGGGCAACGATCGTCTAAAGCTCAGGATTGCCGAGCTCGAACGGCAGCGCGTGTACACGATCATCGGCCTGCTGGTGCCCAGCACGGTTTACGACGGCAACCGCCTGCCGCTGATGTACCGCCTCCAGGCGGTCGGCACCAGCGCCCCTCCCACGGTCGGCTACCTCGCACCCAAGCCCGAGCTGAACCTCAAGACCAAGCTGGGCATGGTGGTGGGCGTGGTCGGCGAGCAGACGATGGACCGGTCACTCAACCTCAACGTCATCAACCCGATGCGGGTCGATGTGCTCCAGGGCGCCCCGGGTCAGGGCGAGATCACGCCGGAGAAGTAAGTTCGCGGGACGTCGTTCCCGCCGCCGCAATTGCGAGTCGCAATGAAAAGACCCGGCCGTGCGGCCGGGTCTTTGCTTTCAATCAGAATCGCTCCGCTCGCGCACGCCATCCGCGATCAGCCGGTCTTCCGGTAGCTCCGCTCCGCGGCAAGCTCCTGCACCAGCGCGTCGCCCAGCTTGCGGTACTGCTCCGGCCAGTTGTAGATCTGGGCGGAGATCCGCAGCAGCCGCAGCGACGGCGTGCCGTGCTTGCCCCCGAAGGGCCACACCGGCACCTGGATGCGGTGGTGGTCGAGGAGCGCATCCTGGAGCGGGTCGTCGTAAATGGTCGGGCGCGATGCAAACTCGGCGTCCGCCGGGGGCAGGATGATCGAGGCCATCGTGCCGATCATGCCCTCGGGAGCCGGCGGGTTCACACCTATCGCGCGGCAGACGATGTCGCGGGCCCGGATCACCAGCGCGTGGTTGCGACGCATGAGTTCCGGCCAGCCGCCAGGCACCAGCGCCCCCATCGCGTCGATCGCGGTGGGGATCGCGAGCAAGCCCGAATAGTCGGCCGTGCCCATGTAATCAAAGTCACGCAGGTACAACGCCCGCTCGGGCCGCACCTTGTCGGCGCGGCTGGAGAGCACGACCGTCCGGAAGTCCCGCTGCCGGTCGCGCCGGACGTACATAAACGCGGTGCCCTTGGGGGCGCTGACCCACTTGTGCAGGCTGCACACGTAGTACGTCGGGTTGATCCCCCGGATGTCCACCGGGATCTGCCCCGGCGTGTGGGCCCCGTCCACGATCACGTCTATGCCGCGCCGGTTCAAGTCCGCGACGATCTTCTCGACCGGGAAGATCAGCGACGTGGCGCTGGTGAGATGGCTGATCAGGACCAGGCGGGTACGGGGCGTAACGGCCGCGAGCACCGACTGGGCGACCTGCTCGGGGCCGGTGATCGGGAAGGGCACGCGGGCCCGAACCACGCGCACGCCGCGCTCGGGGCCGAGGCGGTCAAGCTCGTTGGTCCCCGAGGAATACTCGTGGTCGGTGACCAGCACCTCGTCGCCTTCGCGGAACGGCGTGTTGTGCAGGATGGTGGCCAGCGCGATGGTCGCGTTGGCGACGGGGGCTAGGTCCGCGCCGTCGCAGTTGAGAAAACTGCCCAGACGCTCGCGCACGCCGTCCATCAGGTTCTCAAGGTCCACCTTGAAGAAGCGGACCGGGTCACGCTCCATCCGCGCCCGGATCTGCGTCTGCGCCTCCAGCACCTCGCGGAGGCAGCAGCCGTACGACCCGTGGTTCAGGAACGTGAGCGAGGGGTCAAGGCACCACGCGGTGTGGTCGATGACGGGCGCCGCGGGGACGGGTTGGAGCGTTGTGTGGGGCATGGTCAGGGTCATGGCGGGGACACTATCGGCAAACCATCCGTGTTCGCACGAGCGCCAAGAGTAGGTTGTAGTTCTGCCTGTGCCACGGGCGCGTGGACCGGTGTTTCGGCGTTCCGCCGCGTCCATCGGAAGCCTCGGATTCGGTGCATCGAGCGCCCGCATCGCCGGGCCAAAGGCCAGCCGCTCAGGTCACCGGCGTATCGCTCTCGGGCTTGCACACCGGCGCGAACTCGTAGGTGTGCATCGAGCGGATCGGGGGCGAGTAGATGTGCAGCGTGATGAGGTCGGTGCCCGCCGGCTGGAGGTTCGCGACCTGGTGGATGTCATCGTCGTGCGCGGCACACACGTAGCCCGGGGGCATCTCGACCGCCGCGACGGGGCAGACGATCCCGGCCGGAGACATGCGGTAGCGGATCTCGGTGCCGCGCCCCTCGATGACCCGGAAGGCGCAGCTGGATCCCTGGTGATCGTGGATAGGCGTGACGTGCCCGCTCCGCCAGCACAGCGCCAGGAGCTCGTAGCAGTCGCCCCGGGAGATCGTGTTCCGCCGGTAGGCCTTGGTACCGAAGATGCACGCCGGCTCGATGTCGGCGCGGGTCACGTCGAGGCCGCTGAGCAGCCGATCGAGCACGCCGAGGTTGACCCGGGTGCCCAATGAATCCAGGTACGAGATGAGTTCCGCGAGCTTGGGATAGCGCTCGGCGGGAGGGGTACACGGGGGATCGATCAGCGTGGCGGGCGTCGACATGGCCTTGCCCTTTCGGAGGCGTCCTTGACGACTCTGAGAATGATACCGCGCCGGGGTGCCCATGGAACAGAGAATCTCGGCGATCAGGGGCCCGGGCTTTGGGGTCTTTGGACGGGCGGCAGCCCCCGGGCGGCACGGTCCCGGTCGATGACGGCGTGGACGTTCCGGACGGCCTCGGTCAGGACTCCCTGGGCGGCCTCCCGATTGTCGGGGTTGAGGTACCGGTTGAGCATCCGCTGGATCTCTTCCTCCAGTTCCGTCTGATAAGGCCCGGTCGGAACGAACCCCGGGGTTCGTCCCGTCGTGTCGGGGGTGTTGGCATACAAAAGCCACGCCCCGCGGCAGTCAAAACGGTCGGCGGGCATGGGCGGCACTTCTACGGTTCCGTCGTCGCGTCGGGTGCCGCGGGGCGACCGAAACTCGGGCGACGCGAGCGCCGCTAGGTTGGCCGGCGGCGCGACTCGCAGCATGTCCCAGTACGCCAGGGCCTGCGGCTCATCGGTGAGGTAGCGGATCATGCGCCATCCCTCATCTTTCCGAAGGGCGTCGGACGAGATCCCCCAGCACACGCACCCAGAGACCACCGCCGGGACCCTGCCGCGCGGAAGGGGGACGACGCAGAAGTTCAGCTGCGGCGCGACCTGTTCGATGTTGGGAACGCGCCACGATCCATCCAGAAAGATCGCGGTCTTCCCCGCGGCAAAGAGCACGTCCGGCCCGGTGCCCGATTGAAACCCCGAGAGGTTCGGGACAAACGACCGATCCTCGCGCTGCAAGGCGCGAAAGAACTCCAGCGCCTGGATCCCCGCCGGCCCGTCCATGGTGCAGGTCAGGCCGTCGTCGGACCACAGTTTCCCACCGGCCTGCGCGTGAAATGTCATGAAAGGCCAGGACCAGACGGTGAAATCAAAGCCCGCCCGTACAACTCCGCCCCCGGAGTCTCGCTCGGTGAGTAAGCGCGCCGCTCGCCGCAGGTCTTCCCACGTCCACACCTCCCACGTTCCATCATCGCGGCGTCGCGGCACGTCGATCCGTTCGCCCGGGTGCGCCCGGTTGTGCGCATCAACCAGATCAAGGTTGATGAACATCCCGAACTGGGCATTGTCCTCGGGAATGGCGTACAGCCGACCGTCGATTTTGAGCGCCTCCGTGAGGTGGCGAGGAATCACATCGAGCGGCGACCTCTCCGCGCCGGGAGCGGTGCTGTTCAGAAACCCGTCCAGCGGCTCGAGCATGCCGCGTTCGACCATCCCGTGATAGTCCGTGATCCGCAGGCGCATCACCTCCGACCCGCGCCCGCGCGTGTGCCACGCGTTGTACTTCATCAAGAGGTCGTCGCCGAAGCGCTGGTAATTCACGCGCAGGCCGGGGTTCTGCGCTTCCCACTCCCGTGCGTAGCGGTCGCGGAAAAGGCGATCCTCGAAGGGCATGCCCCAGACGGTGAGGTTTACAGTTGTCCTGCCCGAGATGGAGTCGTGCGCGGGCCAGAACAGAACCGCCCCCGTCAGCACCGCAAGAATCAGGATGGCGAACGCGGACTGGCGCACATGTCTTCCTGTCAACCCACGCGGATCCGGCTCCCGCGCCCGGCGGCGCTCCCCGAACTACCGATACTTTGGTCGGACCCAATCGCTGTGCAGTTCCTGAAAGGTCGTGCCCGGTCCGATTGCGCTGAGGGGCCACACGAAGACTTGAACCGCCAGGCACCTGACCTGCCGTTCGATGCGGAGTCGTCCGGCCCGAGGCAACCGACCCTGTTTCTCAAGCTGCGAAGACACGAAGTCGGCGAGATCGCCCACTGTGACAATCCGTTCCATAGCGGCATCATTGAGCATCACCCCGAACGCCCGCTCAACCTTGAACACCATATCGAGACATTCCACACCCATGTTTCGGATCCGATCAATACCTTGCTCCGTGCCACAAACCGGTTCTATTCCTTGATCCCCGTCAACGCCACCCCGCGCACGAACGCCTTCTGGAAGATCACGAAGACGACGACCAGCGGCAGCGTCAAAGTCGTTGCCGCGGCCATCCGCACCGGCCAGCTCTGGATGTACCTCCCGCTCGCCAGTTCCGCCACGGCCAGGGGCAGCGTCTTGTTCTGCTGGCTGTCTATCACGATCAGCGGCCAGAAGAACGAGTTCCACGACCCCACGAACGTGAAGATCGCCAGGGCCGCGATGGCCGGCCACGCCGTGGGGCGGACGATGGTCCAGAACAGCTCGAAGTCCGTCATGCCGTCGAGCCGCCCGGCCTCCAGCAGCGAGTCGGGCACGGTCGAGATCGCCTGGCGCATGTAGTAGATGCCAAAGCCGCTCGCCAGGAACGGCACGACCAGGGATTGCATGTTGTCCACGAACCCCAGCCGTCCGGCGACGATGTACGCGAAGATGAACGAGACCTGCGCCGGGAGCATCATCGTCGCCAGCACGCCCCAGAACAGCCCGTTCTTCCCCGCAAAGCGCAGCTTCGCGAACGCGAACCCCGCCAGCGCGTTGTGCGCGCACGCTAGCACCGTCGTGAGCCCCGCGGCAAGAAAGCTGGTCGCGTAGAAATCGCCCAGTGACACCGCGCGTGCCGCGTCCGCGTAGTTCGACCACCGCCACGCCTGCGGCCAGAAAGAGAACGAGGTGCCCAGCGCCTCCTGATCGCTTTTGAGCGACGTCACGACCATCCAAAGAAAGGGCAGCAGCATCGTGAGCGCGACGCCGTACACCGCCGCGTGAGCGCCGATTCGAGCGACGGGGTTGGGAACGTTGCGGGAGGTCATGAATTCAGTTCACACCGCGCGCCGTCTGAGCATCAGGATCTGCACCGCCGTGGCGCCGGCGGTCAGCGCGAAGATCACCACCCCCAGCGCCGCGGCATACCCCAGGCGCGACTGCTGAAACTCACGGTACACGTACAGGTTCAGCACGCTCGTTGCGCCCGTCTCGGTTCCGTTGGTCATCGCCCACACGATGTCGAACACCTGCAGCGCCCCGATCACGCCCGTGACCAGGAGGAACGCCGTCATCGGCGCCACCTGCGGCCACGTGATGTGCCGCAGCACGCTGATCCGCGAGGCCCCGTCCACCTCCGCCGCTTCGTTCAAGCTCTCATTCACACCCGCCAGCGCCGCCAGGTACAGCACCATCGCAAACCCCACGCCGCGCCACACCTGCACCAGGATGATCGAGAGCATGGGCCACTCGAGCCACGCCAAGAAAACCACGCGCCCCGCGCCGTCCCCGAACGCAAATACTGGCCCGCCCTGCAGAAAGTCGGGTGGCCGCGCCACGCCGACACTCTTGAGCAACTCCGGAATGAGCCCGCCCTGCGAGTCCAGCAGCCAGCGCCACACGAACCCGATCGCAATGATCGAGACCACCGTGGGAAGGAAGAGCGCCGTGCGGACCAAGGTCTTGCCGACAAACCACCGCGCGTGCACCGCCACGGCCAGCAGGAACCCCGCCGCCACCGTCAGCGGCACGGTCCCCAGCACAAACACCAGCGTGTTCCGCAGCGCCGGCGTGAACCGCGGATCACCCGCCAGTCCCCGAAAATTCTCAAGCCCCACCAACCGCGCCGCCCCCGACCCCGACCAGTTGAACAAACTCAGCCCCAGCCCCAGCACCGTCGGCGCGAGCGTGAACACGAGCAGAATGACCAGCGGGAACGCAAGGAACGAGTAGGCGCTCAGCGACCGACGCGGCATGCGCCGAGCATAACGGAGCCGCGGCTGGATGGGAGCGAGGAGACGGTACGAACATCACGCCACTAGCAACTCTCGATCCACGAACCGACCGCCTTTTCGCCCGGAGGGCGCTCGAACGTTGCCAGGGGCACAGCGCTTCGCAAGCCCCTGGTGGACGCCAACCAGTGATTCCTTGGTTCATTTGTTCTTTCCGCCCGGATGGGCGGACGAAGGGTGCGGTGAAGTGTTCACTCCAATGCACTCTGAGCATCCGGTGCGGCTCGTTCGGCTCGATCGCCCTGCCGGGCGAGGGGACCTTGAAGGCGCCTCCAGGGGCTCGACGCTGCGCGTCAGCGCCCCTGGCAACGACCATGCGCCCTCCGGGCGAGGAGAGCAGCAACATTCCGGTCTTTGCTACCGCGGCCACCTCTCCGCCATCTTCGGCAATGGCACCAGCGGCGAGCTCGGCAACGCCTGATACCAGAACGCCACGCTCGCGATGTCGTCCGTCAGCGGCTGATACTTCCCGCTCTGCACCCACCACCCCAGCGCCTGCACCGTGACGCGCAAGTCCCTCGCAAACCGCACCGGGTCCATGATGTGCCAGCGGTACAGGTTGTGCTGCGGCGGACGCGGTCCGACTTTGTCGGGCTGGGGCGCGGTGTTGCCGTGCACCGCCTGGGTGTACCCCAGGAACGGCGTCGAGTACGTCGTCGGCGTCTGGTTTGCCGCGTGGTCCATCACAAACCCCCACGCCCCGCCGAAATAGTCCTCGGTCCCCGTGCCGCAGATGGTGGGGGAGTCCTTCGCATCTCCATCCACGAAAAACTTCACCTCTCCCTCGCCCCACCACCAGGTCGACAGCTGCGCCCACACCAGCGAAGTCCCCACGTAATGCCCGCGCCCCTTCACCCCGTCCAGGATCACGTGCTCGGGATTCCCCCGCGTCGTCATCGACCGCCGCCACGAGGCATGGAAGTACGCCGTCCCCTCCGGCAAAGGCTCGCCGCGCAGCTCGTACGTGATCTGATAGAAAAGCTCGTTCACCGCCTTGGGCCCGTCGTTGGTGATCGTCAGCCGGAACCGCTTCGCAAATGGCATCGGCCAGTAGCAGTTCATCCCCCCCTTGGGGTTCACCGCTACGGGAAACGAGTTCACGAGCGCCAGCCCATCGAGCCCGTTGGCAAAGAAATCCCCCAGAGGACACTCGACCGAAGGGTGCTCCTGATCGTCGTAATAGATCCGCAGCGCCAGGCACCGGTGCACATCCGTCAGCACCGTGAACCACATGTGCTTAACTTCCCCCGGCCCCGCGATGTCCGCCAGCGTCACCGTCTGCCCCGGCTGCAAATCCCGCAGGCAGGGCTTCACCTTCCAGCCTTTGCCCATCTCACTCGCCGCGGCAGTGGTCCCGGGATCGCCCGGTGAAGCCTGCGCGCCGCCCGATTTCCTGCCGTCAGGATTTTCGGCGGAGATCGAGCGGGTCTGGGAGTTGGAGAGGCGGGTGAGGTCGGAGAGGGAGCCGAAGAAGGGATTCATGCGAGCAGCCTACGGAAACGGTCGGACCTTTGCCGGGTTAGGGCGGGCACTTTCCAGACGTCCCTAGGACGAGATCAGGGAGCCGATCTCCACCCGCCGCGCGGCCGCCGCACGTACTCCCGCGATGCGCTCCGAACTCAACCTGCCACTTTCCATCACGTACCGCGTGAGCGCAAAGTCGCCCGCTTCATATCCATGCCCCTCCCCCGCATCTTCGTACAACACCCCCTCCGCGCGCCCCGATGCATCGGGTGAAATCACCAGCGTCAGCGGATCGAGCTCTTTCTCATCCACAAACTGCACCACCGGCCCCAGCGGCACGATCGCCCCCGGCCTGACGAACAGCCGCGGCAGTCCCTCGGCCTTCTCCTGCCCCGGCTCAAACTCGCGCCACGACGCCAGCACGCCCCCCATGCCACGCGGCCCCGCGCCCTCCCGCATCACATCGCACACCACCAGCACATCCGCGCCCAGCAGGAACGCATCGTCCCTCGTGCGCAGCCTTGCATCCGACGGGTCCGCGAAGAAGACGGGGCGAGCCACCGGCATGCCCGTCGTGTGCGCCTCGTGGAAAAGCGTGTACAGGTACGGCAACAGCCGGTAGCGCCGCTCGAGCGCCAACCGGCAGATCCGTTCGCACGCTTCACCGAACGCCCACGGCTCGTGGTGCTGCGAATCCTTCGTCGAGTGCGCCCGGGCGAACGGCAACAGCGCCCCGATCCCCATCCACCGCGCAAACAACTCGCCCGTCGCGTTCCCGATGAACCCGCCGATGTCCGGTCCACAAAACGGCTGCCCCGACAGGCCCAGATTCAGCACCATCGGGATCGACCACGAGAGGTGCTTCCAGTCGCTGGTGTTGTCTCCGGTCCACGTGGCCGCGTAGCGATGGCCGCCCAGGAAGTTGCTGCGTGTGAGCACGAAGGGCCGCTTGCCGGGCCGGGCCTGCTCGATCCCTTCGCGCGTGGCGCGGACCATCTGCATGCCGTAGATGTTGTGGTAGCGGGCGTGCGGGCCGGGGCCGCCGAGCTCGGTGTCGGCATCGTGGTGATTGGTCTCGGGCATCGACTTGCCCGGGCCGTCGAACACGGCGGGCTCGTTCATGTCGTTCCAGACACCGTCGATCCCCGTCGCCAGGAAGTCCTTGTAGAGGTTCGCCCACCATTCGCGCGTGCGGGCGCTGGTGAAGTCGGGGAAGGCGCACGGGCCGGGCCACACCCAGCCGTGATACTCCCGCCCCCCCGGCGACCGCCGGACAAAGTGTCCGCCCTCACGGCCCGACGCGTACACCGCGTACCCCGGATCGACCTTGATGCCGGGGTCGATCATGTACACGGTCTTGAACCCCAGCGCGTGCAGGTCGTCGTTGAGCACGGAGGGGCTTGGGAATTTCTCCCGGTCGAACGTGAAGCAGCGGAAGCCGTCCATGTAGTCGATATCGAGCCAGATGACATCGCACGGGATGCGACGCGTGCGGAACTCTGCCGCGAGGTCGCGCACGCGCGAGTCGGGCTCGTAGCTCCAGCGGCACTGCTGGTAGCCCAAAGCCCACTTCGGCGGCATAGGCATGAAGCCCGTGAGCGCGGCAAGCTGCTTCAGCACGTCCTGCGAAGAGCCCGCATCGATCACGATCACGCCCGGCGAGTGCCCCTCGCATTCGAAAAGGATGCCGCGTCCGGTGGTGACGCGGCAGCGGTGCGTCGTCTCGACCATCACGCCGTACGCCGAGCCGTCGCGCCGCACCGCCAGCACCCACGGGTGCGCCTGGTACAGCGACGGGCTCTTGTCGTCGTACCCGAAGCAGTCGGTCGTCCAGCACGTCACCGCGCGGCCGGATCTCTCGAGCGGGCCGCAGCACTCGCCGGCGCCGTAGTAGCTGGTGCCCGGCGCGCCGTCGATCGCGATCGTGCGGGCTGCCGCGCGGTCCGCGAACAACGGCCGGACAGGAAAATCGCGCGGCGCCGCACCGAGAGTGGCGGGCTCGTGGAGCAGCGCCGGGAACGGAGGCAGCGTCGCCGAGCCATGCGCGGGGTCGCGGAACCGGACGGTGCGCGGGCCGATCAGGAGAGGGGCATCATCGACGCGGAACCGTGCCGCGCGGCCGTGGAGGTACCGGACATGATGACGGGCTAGGGGCATGCGGGGTTCGATTCCTCGCCGCGGCGTGCGGGGTTGTGGAAACGGTGCATCCTAGCGGAGAGAAGGGCGAGCGCGGGCGCGTTAGACTGGTGAAAGCGGCGGGGGTGAGATTCCCAAAGAACGAATCGCCGAGCGCACCCCGGAGGAACGACCATGATCGCGCGTCAGATGATGTGGAACCGTCGAAGCGTCACCCGCCGGGTCCTTGCCGCGTTGGGTGCGGGCCTGCTGGCGTTGCCGGCGCTGGGCTGCAGCGTGATGGACCCCACCGTCGAGGAAACACGCACGAGCACGCTGGCGCACGTGGCGGGCTCGCCGCTGTCGGTCGAGTCGGCCAACGGCTCGATCAGCGTGGCGACGTCGACAGACCTCAAAGAGATCACGGTGGTCGCCAAGCTCAAGGCCCGCACCAAGGAGCGGCTTGAGGCGACGAAGGTGCTCGCCGAGCGGAAGCCCGATAGCTCGCTGTCGATCTACGTCAAGTGGCCCGGCGATTCGCGCGAGGGCAACGAGGGGTGCAGCTTCGAGATCCGCATGCCGGACGTGAAGGGCGTGTCGCTCCAGACCTCGAACGGTTCCGTGACCCTGTCGGGTTCATCTGGCGCGGCGAACGTGAAGACCTCCAACGGGAGCGTCACCGTTTCACGCCACGACGGCGAGATAAAGATCAAGACCAGCAACGGCTCGATCACGGGGTCGGGTGTGAACGGCCCTGCGAACCTCGACACGTCCAACGGATCCGTATCGCTGAGCCTGGCGCCCTCCTTCGCCGGTCCGGTCGAGATCGATACCTCGAACGGGGCGGTCACGCTGGGCGTGGGAAGCGGCTTTGCCGGCGAGTTGTCGGTCAAGACCAGCAACGGCGCGATCACCCTGCCCTCGGGCCCCTTTGTCAAGGTCGCCTCCAAGAGCAAGGGTTCCGCGAAGCTCAGCTTCGGCGAGGGCGGCAAGAGTTCCAAGATCGCCACGAGCAACGCCTCGGTGACGGTCAGTCGCGCCGACTGATCCGTCCCAAGGACCCCGGTTTGCCGGCCATCAGGCAGGCAGCGCCCATCGCGCGATGTCCAATTCGCATCGCGGGGGCTTGCCGTGCGCGGCGTGGTCCAGCAGGCGCGCCAGCACGAAACTGCCGGCGAACGTGGCGTGGTCGAGCGTGCTTACCAGCAGCACGCCAGTTCCGACGCGCGCGGTGAACACCATCTCCATGGGCTTGGGAATGCCTGAGTCGTGGGTCTGCACGAAGCGGATGATCGGCTCGATGGAGTCCGCGATGCCGAGTTCGTCCGAGGCGATCGCGCGGGCCGAGTTGCGCGTCAGGTCGTGCGAGAGCAGGTCGCACACCCAGTCGCCGTCGCCGGGCGCGAACGGGAACCCGGGCCCGTCGCGTTCGACCACCAGCGGCACGCCGCCGTAGAGATTGATGAACCGGCTGGGGACCGAGCCGGCGTGGCGCGACGCCAGCAGCAGCGCCCGCCCGCCGGCGCGGAGGAAAGCGGCGATGTGGGGAGTGAGCCGGTGCGTGAGCACGACCGACGTGCCGCGCGGCACGGGGGCGTCGGGCGCGATGGCGGGCAGCGCGGGCGCGAGCGACGCGGTGTCGGGGAGCGAGGGCTTCCACGTGCGGCACGCCAGCCCCCAGCCGCTGCTGTACGCTCGTTCCTCGAACTCCGGCTCGCGTTCGACCGGAGTGAACTCCATCCCGCCGAGTCGGGAGGCGTTTCGCGGAGGAGCCGTGGCTGCGGGGAGGATCCAGAGGTCCCAGGTGTTGGAGTGCAGGCCGTGCCCGTCCGCCTCCAAATGCAGGCGGCGCGGGCCATCGACCGCAGGAACGTCAAGGATGGCCCCGGCGAAGCCCACCTCACCGCGCGGCACAGTGAGCGGGAGCCGGCCGACTTCGCGCAAGCCGGCGTGAGTTCCCGTGCGAAGCCGAAGCTCGCCCGCAAAGTCGGTGATGCCGAAGTTGGAGAGGCCCAGCCCGAGCGCCAGTGGCGAGCCGCCCGCATGCCCGCGCAGAGCTTCCGGAGTTCGCAGCAGGATCGCGGTGTCGCCCAGCCACGGGAGCGTCTGCGCGGGTTCGAACCGCCAGCGTTCGTGGTCGTCCTTGAACCCGCAGCGGCAGGCAGGGACATCGCGGATGTGGTTCATGACCCAGCCGGCGTTGGCCGCGTCGGCGCGGAAGAGTTCGACCTGGATCCTTCGAGCGTCGAGCGCCCAACGCTCGGCGCGCTGACGGAACCGTGCGAGCGACTCTTTCCCAAAGCGTGATGCAATCGCGGTTTCGAATTCCGCGCACTCCTTCGTGCCGCGTGAGAGCAGGCGCGAGTGATCCACGTTCGGATTCGGCGACGGAGACGAGCCCGGGGGCGCGGCTTGAGGCCAGTGGTTGGCGATGATCGTTTCGCCCATGACGAAGGGTTTCGGCGGCAATTCAGCCAGGCGCGAGCGCACATCGCCCAAGAACTTCGTCCACCGGCCCGTGTTGTCGTAGACGTGCTCGTCGTGCAGGTCGGTTTCGTGCGGGTTGGTCCACGAGGTGAACGCGGTCTGGGACTGGAGGAGGCGGTCGGGCAGAACTTCCTTAGCCCGCGTCCACCACCACGCCGAAAGATCAGCGTTCAGCGCTTCGTGCTCGCAACTGCCGCTGACGAGGATCACGCTGGGGTGGCGTGCATCGCGGCGCATGAACGCGTTGAAGAGGCGGTGATACTCGGCGTGAAACTCCGGCTCGGTGCGGCTCTTCCAGACCGGGTGCTCCTGCCAGATGAGCATGCCGGTGTCGTCGGCGATGTCGTAGAAATATTCGGGCATGTAGACCATGCACAGGCAGACGCAGTTGAAGCCCAGGGCCCGGAGACGCGTGAACTCCTCGCGGACCTGCTCGGGGGGAGGGGCCGGCGCGAGGTGGCGCGGCTCGTGGCCCCAGTGGAGCACGCCGCGGAGGAGGAGCGGGGAGCCGTTGAGCAGGACGCGGCGGTTGTCGGGGCCGCCGGTTTCGATGGTGCGGAAGCCGAAGCGGAGCACGTGCGATTCGACCGGACGACTCGACCTGCCCGCCGCGCCGTCGACATCGAGCTTCAGCGTGTACAGGCTCGGCGAATCGGGAGACCACGGCGCCACCGGCTCCTCGATGCGGATATCCAGCTCGGCGGCGCGATCACCCGCCTTGCCCTCGAAAACGCCCCCGCCGATCTGCCGGTCCGCGGCGTTGTAGATCGTGCAGGGAACGATCGGGGCGACGGTCGTGGGGAGCATCTCGGCGCGCACGCGCACTCGGGCGGTCGCGGCATCGGCGCGAACGCTGACGCCGTTCGGGACCGCCGCGTTCACGCCCGTCCGACGCACGCTCACGCCGCACCAGATCCCCGCGTGCTGCACGCTCAGGACATCGTGGAAGCCCTTGGTGATGTGGCCGTTCTCGGTGACCGTGCCCTTCGCGGGGCGCGGGGCGTGGATCTGGTCGACCCGGACGATGAGCGGGATCGGCGCGGCGGCGGTGGTCGATCGCACCGCGTCGGTGATATCGAACTCAAACGGCACAAAGTCACCGACGTGCCGGCCGACGTCGACGCCGTTGACCCACACGCGGCAGTCGGTCGCCACGCTCTCGAAACGCAGGCGTACGCGAGCCCGCTGATCGCGCGCCCACTCGAGCACCTCGCGCGGCAGCTCCCGCCGGTACCACGCCACTCCGTTCGCATCCATCCCCAGCACGCTCTGCCAGGCGCTCGGGACCGCAATCTCCTGCCACCCGTCCTCAGGGGGACGGGACGGCCAGCCCCAGAGCAGACCCGCGTTGTACGGGTCGTGCCGAATCTGCCAGGGGCCGCTGAGATCGAGTGTGGTCATGAGAGTTCGCCGCCGGCGATTCAGGGTGCGGGCTCCGAGCGCAGAAGGGCGGCGACTTCGGACCGCCGCGGGAGTGATGGGATCGCGCCGGGGCGCGTGGTCGCCAGCGCTCCGGCGGCGCACCCCCAGCACAGCGCATCGGAGATCCCCGCGTCGTCGAGCATGGACGCCGCCTGGTGCTCGGCCCAGCGGCTGGCCAGAGTACCGACGAAGGCGTCACCGGCCCCGACGGAGTCGACGACGCTGACGGCGAAAGCGGCGACGTGGCGTGTCCTGCCGCGCCGGACCATGGTTGCGCCCTCGGCGCCGCGCGTCTCGACGACCGTGTCCACACCGATGGAATCGAGGTCGCGCCCGCGGGCGATGGCTTCCGCTTCGACGCGGTTGACGACCAGCACGTCGACCATCGCGAGCAGGTCCATGGGCAGCGTGCGCGCGGGCGCGGCGTTGAGGACGACGGTGACGCCGCGGTCCTTGGCCAGTTCGGCCGCGCGGGTGACGGTCTCCAGCGGGCATTCGAGCTGCATCAGCAGCACATCCGCGTCCGCGATCGTGCCTGCCGCGGCGTCGATGTCCGCGGGGGTGACCGTCGCGTTGGCGCCCGAGGCAACGACGATGGTGTTTTCGCCGCGCGCCGACCCGGGCCCGGCGCCCTCGGCGACGGTGATGATCGCAACGCCCGTCGCGGCGCCCTCAACGACGCGCACCCGCGCGACGTCGATCCCCTCGCTCTTCACCGTCTCGAGCATCATGGAGCCGTGCACATCGCTGCCCACGGCGCCGATCAGGGAGACGACCGCGCCCATGCGTGCCGCGGCGACCGCCTGATTGGCGCCCTTGCCTCCCGGCGAAGTCGCGAACGATCCGCCGATGAGCGTTTCGCCCGGCGCGGGCAGGCGAGGCGAGCGCACGACGAGATCCATGTTGAGCGAACCGACGACGCAGACGCGGGGGCGCGGATCGTTCACGGCGGACCTTCTCCGGCGCGGGGCGTGCCGCGGCGGGGCTTGTCGGGCTTGGACTCGCGCAGGGTCTGGGCTCCGCCGGTTTCCTTGTGGACCGTGGCCCACACCTCGCGCTTGGCGTCGAGGTCGCGCCATTCCTTGCGGCCCATCACCAGGTCGGCAATGATCGTGGCGATTTCTCGGGGGCGCATGGGGAATCGGACCTGCGACCACGTCACGGGCTTGCCGTTGACGCGCGCGCCGCGGGCCCACTCGGGCGGCTCGGCGGGCTCTGCCCGGAGCCACCCCGTGCCGCCCGCGTCACCTTCGAGCACCTCCCCGAGGATGTTGGTCCGCGCGATCGAGGCGACGGCGCCCGGGAGCTTCAGCGTGACCTCGGCCGGTTCTCCGTTCCATTCAACCAGCCGCACGACGTACGGGTGCGAGCACGCCCCGCCGGATCGCTCGCGCATGAGGTGCCCGGCCCAGTGTGGGAGGTGCTCGCCCGACTTGCCCGATTCGCGGTGCAGCGCGTGCACGAGCACGCCCGGGGCGCCGCTGATCTCAAGAGCGCCGAACGCGACCGGGAGATCATCGCCGTCGCCCATGCCCGAGGCATAGTGAGGGCCGATGCCCAGGTCCAGCGCGTGGCGCACACGCTCGGCGTTGGTGATGGCGCGGTGCGGCACGATCGCGAAGGTCGCTTCGGGCACGGCGGGGAGGCGCGAGTTTTCTTCGTCCCACGGGTCGTAGCAGGTCACGAGCGAAGTGATGCCGGTGTCGGTGCGGAAGAACTGCTGCGCGCCGTCGTGGCAGATGAGCACGCCGCGTCCGTCGGCCCCGACGCAGTCGACAAAGTGCAGGCCCGTGAACGGGCGGTCGACGGTCTCGAACCACTGCGGGCTGGTCATCCAGTCGCCGCTGGGGTATTTCCGCTTGAACGACCCGCGCGGATCGACCTCGTGCGCGGCGAAGGGCGAGTCGGTGACCAGGCGCATCGCGGGGACGGCAAAGTCCAGCGGCAGCTTCAGGCCGCGGTTCATGCCCGCGTCGGGGCGGGCGAGCTGCTCGACGTTGAGCGTGACGTGCACGATGGGCTCGTCGCGGTCGAGGGCGATCTCGATCCCGATCGAGCCGCCGAGCGGTCCGGAGCGGCGGATGTAGACCCGGGCATCGTCGTCGTCGGCGCGGGTCTCGACCTCGACCTTCTCGAAGCGTTCGGTCTGGCCGTCGGCGTTCATCTCGAGGGCCAGGAGCGGGTGCAGGAGCATGCCGTCGGGGAAGTCCTCGCTCTCGATCTGGGCGATCATACCGCGCGAAGCGTCGACTGTGACGCGGATGCCCTCGCGCCACAGGCGGATGGTGTCGTCGGTCTTTTCGAGCTGCACGAGGGCGGGGGAGGGAGAGGTGTCTTCCTCGTTCCAGTCCACGGTCGCGTAGCCGAACGGCGGCACGAGCGGGATGGTGCGCTGGGCGGAGTCTTCGTGGTTGAACACGCGGAGCGGGCGTGCGAAGCCGACGGGGTTGTAGACCAGCGTCCGCGTACCCGGTCCATCGCTGGCCCGGCGCGCGAGGTGGGTCACGGAGCGCTCGACGATCTCGGAGGCCAGCTGCGAGGCTCGCGCGAACGACGCGGCGCCGACGAATCCGCACAGGCCCTCGCACTCGTGATTGTCGTGGTGCTGCGCGGCAAGGCACTCGCGCCACGCCTCGTCGATCTCCCAGGTGGGGTACACGTCCCAGCTCGCGTACGGGCGGCCGAACAGGCCGACCAGGGCCGACGATGCCTCGGCTCCCAGGATCCAGCGTTCGGTCGAGAGCCCGGCGCGGGGGTGGGCGTCGAGGTTCTTGCCCAGCGTCATGCCGTGCCACACATCGTCCATCGTGTAGCGGCGCACCGGGGGCTGGGGTGTCGTGGCGCGCAGGTCATGGACCAGATCGGAAAGCGTGCGTGGGAGCACTTCGAACCGAGCGTCGTTCTTGAGTTCGCGGAGGCGCGGCAGCAGCAGGTCGCTGCGGCACATCCAGTCGCGCGTGGGCATCAGCTCGAGCCACTGAACGATGGAGGGGTTCGCGGACGAGCCCGATCCCGACATTCTGCCTTGGCCCGAGGCCCATTCTCCGGTGCCCACCTTGTCCAGCAGCCCGTCGAAGTCCTCCGGCCACTGGTGCACGTTCAAGTCGTTGCGTGGCAGCGCGGGAACCTGCGTGCCGTCGATGCCTTCCCAGGCGATGAGCGAGCACGGTTCCTTGGGCAGTTCGGGCGTGTGCCAGGTCCACTGGAAGAACAGGCACGCGCCGGTGTACCCAGCGCCAGCCAGAAGCTGGGGCAACTGCGGAAAGAAGTAGAACTCCTCTTCCCAGAACGCGCGGGGCCGGGCGCCGAGCAGGCGGAGCGCCGTGCGCACGCCGTACGTGAACTGGCGCACGTTGCTCTCGCCGTCCTGGAACAAGCCGTAGGGCTGCCCGTACGTGCAGCCGACGGGTTCGACGATGCCCGACTTCACGGCCTCGCGGAGTTCCGCCAGCGCCTCGGGGCACTCGGCGGCCATTTTCTCGTAGCCGATCCCGTCGAAGTTGATGTTCCCCTTCACGCCCGCTTCTTGGCAGAGGCGGAGCATGTCACGCACGCTGCCGGGGAGCACGTCGTACCCCCAGAGCCACTGCATGTCGACCCAGTGCATGTGGTTGCCGAAGGTGTAGTAGAGCGGGCGCGGGGGCATCAGCGGAGTCTACACGCCGCGGCGGTCGGTGTCTGAGGTGATGGAAACTCCCGGGTCGCCCGTGCCGGCCCGTCAGAGGATCTCGACGATCTGGAACTTTTTCACGCCGCGGGGCGCGTTCACCCGGATCGTGTCGCCCACGCGCGACTTCAGGAGGGCTTCGCCCATCGGGCTGTTCGTCGTAACCTCGACGTAGTCCAGGGGCGGCGGGTTGGCGGCCTCGCCGACGAGCTTGAACAGGTCCGTGTCGTTGTTGTCAACGTCGCGGAGGCGCACCATCGTGCCCACGACCACCATGCCCTCGACGGCCTTGGCCATGCTCTCGTCGATCACGGTCATGTTGGCGAGGCGCTGCTCGAGGCGGCGGATGTCCGCCTCCTCCATGCCCTGCTGCTCGCGGGCGGCGTGATAGTCGCCGTTCTCGCGGAGGTCGCCGTGGGCGCGGGCCTCGGCGATGCGCTGCGAGATCACCGGCCGGTTGGAGATCAACTCGGCGAGGCGCTTCTCGATCGACTCACGATCGGCTTTGGTGACCAGTTCCATCGGCTCGCTCCCGTGCGGCGGCGTTATGCCCCCGGCTCGGCCGATCCCGAGCCGGACTCGCTCTCGCCCGCACCGTGTAGGGGTTCCTTCTCCTGTGTTTGTATGCCGACGGGCTCGCCGGGGCCACTTCCGACATCGGGGGCCGGGAGCCGGAAGCGCCGGCGGACGGGGATCCCCGCGATCCAGACTGCCGCGGCAAAGCCGAAGGTGAGCCCGACCGCGCGCCAGTGCGCGGGGAGCGCCAGGGCCGCCTTCCCGGACCACGAACGGTCGGAGGTGATCTCGAGCACCCCGGTGACGGGGGAGGCGAGCATGGGCAGGTCCGCGTCGGTCGCGGAGCCCGCCGCGCTTCCCGCCGGCGGAGCGCCGATCCCCAGGATCGGACCGATGGCCACGACGACCACGATCACGGCAGTCCACGCCGCGCGGATCCGTCCTGCGGTCTGCCCCTGGCGGCGATGCTCGATGAAGGCGACGTGCGTCAGCGCGATCGCCAGCACGCCGCCCGCGAGCAGGGTCCAAGCCGCGAGAAGCGCGGCGCACGCGCCGATGACCTTCAGCGGCCAGTCGGCGAGGAAGAACATCGCCTGAGGCCAGAGCACGGCCTGCGCGGGGGCGATGAGCACCGAGATGTCCTTGGCGACCGCTCCCGCCGACGACTCGCGCGCGGTCGCCTGGCTGAGGCGGAGCATCGGCCACAGCACCGTGAGCCCGACCGCCACGACGGCGAACAGAGCGCGGGCCGCGGGTCGGTAGACGTCATGTCCCGTGGCGCCCTGGGCCACCAGGGTCGCGAGGGTGAGGGCGCTGGCGATCGCGAGAAATGTGGTCCACAGAAACGCGAGCGGGCGCGGCTCGGTGCGGCGGTGCGCCCAGCGGTCGACCGCCGCGGGCGCCGCGCCTTCCGCGGGTGCGTTGGAGACGGCCGCGGGATCGCCGGCTTTGATTCGAGGTTCCCCGTTGCCGGCGGCCGGGGTTGCGGGAGGATCTTGCGGCGGCAGGGGCGGCGGAGGATGCGATGGGTGATCGCCGGGCGACGGGATGTTCACGGCTTGGAGCCGCTCGCGGAGACGTTGATCTCCAGCGGCTGGACCCCCCAGATCTCCACTCGGTCGCGCTTGGCGTCGATCGAGCCGCACTCGCGGTTGAACTGGTCGAGGTGGGCGATCTTGGCGGCGGTGGAGATCTCGCCCAGGCGCGGCGCGCTCGGGCGCCCGCCCCAGTCCACGCGGCCGTGGCGGCGGGTCACGAGCGAGAGTTGCTTGGTTTCGTTGAAGCCGGTGACGTCGATCGCGACAATCTGCTCGCGCCACGCCTGCCGCGAGAGCAGGTCGAGCAGTTCAAGCCCGGCGCGGAGGTCCTCGCCCGGCCAGGGAGCGGTGTAGTCAGGAAGGCCGGACCCGTCGAGAGGGGCCTGGGCGCTCACCCCCAGGATCACGGTCTGTCCGCGCGTCTTGCCGAGTTCAGCGGCGGGATATTCGACCGGCATGGGCATCGCGTTCCGCGAGATCAGGCGATCGGCGCTGCCTTCGCGAACGACAGCCGCGGGGATGCGCCACGTGCCTTCCACATGGATTTCCCCGCCCTCGCGCCGGGTGACGAGCGGCGTGCCTTCGAACCACCCGCACGTCCGCAGCGATTCGCCGACCGCGACGAGGGCGTCGCGCTTGAAGACTTCCGTGGGCGCCCCGGTCGGGTCGAGCGCAGCTTGGGCGCGGTCGAGGATCTGTTCCTGGAAGCTGTCGCCCAGCCACGAGACCTTGGTTCCGTCCTTGGCTTCGTACGTGGGCCAGGCGATGGTGACGGTGGGGCCCTTCACGCCCAGCACGCTCGCGGCGCGGGCCTCCAGCGGGCCCAGGCCCGCCGTCAGACCGGCGACCAGTCCCAGCACGAGGATGGCGGTGAGAATCGTGGAGATCGCGGTCGAGATGCGCGACCAATCGGTGGGGGCGCCGGACTTGTCCTTGCTGCGAGCCATGCGAGCTTCTCCATCATCCGAGGCCATCGCGGCGGCATGCCGCGAGGAATATCAGACCTTACTTCTTCGACCGGACCCGGCTCTGCCCGTCGCGGATTGCCAGGCCGACGAGCGTTCCGCACAGGGCGGGCATCTCGACCCCTGTATGGCGGGCCGCCATGGGGAAGAGCGAGTGCGACGTGAAGCCGGGCATGGTGTTCACCTCCAGCATCCACGCCTCGCCCTTGTCGTCGAGCAGGAAATCCACGCGGCAGAGGTGACGCACACCCAGGGCCCGAGCGAGCGCGATCGCCCGCGATCGGATGGCGTCCTTCACGCCGGTGGGCAGGTCGGGGTCGACCGTGTACCGAGTGTCATCGCGGGTGTACTTGGCCTGGTAGTCGTAGAACTCGGTGGCGGGCTCGATCCGGATCGCGGGCAGCGCTGCTTCGCGGTCGCCGCCGGGGTCGAGCACGCCCACGGTCAGTTCAGAGCCCTTGACGAGCCGCTCGACCATGTACGCACGGCCCGGCAGGGCGCGCATGTCTGCCGCGACGTCCGCGCGGGCCTTGTCCCACTCGGCCTGCTTGCGGCAGAGGTGAACGCCGACGCTCGAGCCCTCGTGCACGGGCTTGAGCACGGCGGGAAGGCCAATCCACGTTCGCTCGTCGCGCACATCGAAGATCCCCGCATCGGCGGTGGGGATGCCCGCGGCAAGCGAGGCGAGCTTGGTGGCGATCTTGTCCATGGCGCGCCGCGCGGCGGCGGGCCCGGAGCCGATGTACGGTCGTCCGTCGGCCTCGAGCAGGTCCTGGAGCGGCCCGCCCTCGCCGAAGCCGCCGTGGAGCACGGGGAAGAGGACGTCGGCCTCGATCTTCTTCAGCTCGGCGCCCGTCACGCGGGCGACCTCGTGGAACGTGACCTCGAAGCGGCCGCTCTGCGTGAGCGCCTCGGCAATGGCGCGAGAGCTCTGGAGGCTCACGTCGCGCTCCGAGTCCGGCCCGCCGCCGAGCACGGCGACGCGCGGGTGTCCGTCACGGCCCTTGGAGGTCATCGCGCTCGCCTCCAGACCACGACCTCGTTCTCGAGCGTGACGCCGAAGCGGTCACGCACGCGCCGGCGGACCTCGTCCATCAGGTCGATGACGTCGCGGGCCAGGCCCCCGGACTTGGCGGCGAGGAAGTTGCCGTGCAGCTCGCTCACGAACGCGCTCCCGATGGTCAGGCCCTTGCACCCCGCGCGGTCGATGAGCATGCCGGCGCTCACCCGCGCGCCCGCGGCACCGATCTCCGGTACGTCCGCGGTCAGCGTGGGGTTTTTGAACGCGCAGCCCGCGCAGTTCTCCGCCATCGGCTGCGTGCGCTTCTTGTACGCCATCACTTCCTTGTGCTTCTCGCGCAGGGCGACCGGATCGGCCGGCGTGAGGCGCAGGTCGGCGCCCGTGATGATCATGCCGCCGAGCCCCGAGTGCCGGTACGAGAACGCGATCGACGCTCGCTCCAGAACGATCTCGCGCCCCGAACGCTCGATGGCGTAGACGCGCTCCACGGCGTCGGCGATCTGGCCGTATGTGCCCCCCGCGTTCATGACGAGGGCCCCGCCTAGGGTGGCGGGGATGCCCCCCAGGCCCTCGAGCCCTGCGAGACCCTCGCGGACGCACTGGTTGATGAGCTTGGGGAGGTTGGCCGCGGCACCGGCGCGGACCAACCCCGAAGACTTCTCGATCTCGACGTTCGTGAAGCCCCCGGCCAGCGCGACCACCAGATCGCTTACGCCGTCGTCGTCGACGAGCAGGTTGGCTCCGTCGCCGAGCACGCGGAGGGAAGGATTGAGGCGCAGGCACTCAACCAACTGCTCGGCATTCACCGGGCGGGCCAGAAAATCGGCCCTGCCGCCGACCTTGAACCACGTGGGAAGAGCCGCGTCGCGCTCGATCACGAGCTTCTGGGGCGTTGAACTGTCGGTTGCAGCGCTCACGGCAGTCTCACGAGCGGGAGCCGACGTTGGTGACCCCGGGGCGCGCCCCGGCCCGGGCCCCGTCACGACCATGGTTGCCGCCCGCTAGATACCCGTGCGCCACTTCGTTGACCGGCCCGGCGCCCATCACGACCAGCAGGTCGCCCGGCTGGCAGAGGTTCTCGAGCTGCTCGATGATCGCTTCGAACGGGTAGAGGTGCATGGCCCGGGCGCCGCGCTGGCGCAGGCGGTCCACCAGGTCCGAGGCCGTGACCTTCTGGCGCTCCTCGATCGAGTCACGCACGAAGTAGATGTGCGGGACGATCACGATGTCCGCCGAGCCGAACGCCGCGGCAAACTCCTCGAGCAGGTGGCGCGTCCGCGAGTGCTGGTGGGGCTGGAAGACGCAGATGAGACGGCCGCCGCGCTCTTCGGGACGCTCGAACTCGCGCAGGGCGCGGAGCGTGGTCTCGACCTCGGTCGGGTGATGCCCGTAATCGTCGTACACGCGCACCGTGCCGCCCAGGGGGTGCGGGCGCTCGCCCAGCAGCTGCATGCGCCGGTCGACGCCGCGGAACTCACCCAGGGACCGGGCGACGGTGGCAGGCTCGGCGCCGACCATGGTCGACAGCGCCAGGGCGACGGAAGCGTTGAAGGCGTTGTGCGCGCCCGGCAGCTTCATGGTCCATCGTGCGATGCCCGTGCCGTGACGAGCGAGGGTGACGAGGCGCGACGAGGGGTCGTAGCTCACGACCCAGTCGGCCTCGGGGTTGAACCCGATGGTTTCGACGCTGCACCGCACGCCCGCGGTGACCTCGCGCCGGTGGGCCCCGTCGTGGGCGATGAGCAGCCGCCCGCCGTGGTCGGCGTCGGGAAGGCTCGCGGCAAACTCGTGGAACGCCTCGATGACGGCCTCGAGATTGCCGAACACGTCCAGGTGGTCCGCCTCGACCGAGCTGATGGAGGCGACCGTGGGGTGCAGGTTGTGGAACGAGCGGTTGAACTCGCACGCCTCGGCGACCAAGAGGCCGGGCTTGCCGAGCCAGGCGCCCGAGGGGATCGCCTGCGAGCCCAGCCGGAAGCCGGCGGGCTGGCCGAGACCCTTGAGGCTTCCCCCCACGAGTTGCGAGCAGGTGGCTCCGACGATGACGGTCGGGTCGAGCCCGGCGTCGGTCAGGGCCGCGCCGATCATCGCGGTCGTGGTCGACTTGCCATGGGTGCCGGCGATGGCGATGCCGGTGCGCCCAAGCATGCACTTGCCCAGGGCCTCGGCGTAGAACAGAACCGGAATACCGCGGCGCTCGGCCTCGAGCACCTGCGGGTGGGTTGGCTTGATGGCTGCCGAAGCGACGACCAGGTCGCACGCCTCGGGCAGCCAGGATTTGGATTGGTCGAATCCGACCTCAAACTCGGCGGTGATGAGCGCCGTGGTGGCCTCTGACGGCGCCGTGTCGGAGCCCGACACGATCGCGCCCCGGGCCCGGAGCATCCGCGCCAGTCCCGACATGCCACACCCGCCGATACCGATCAGGTACACGGACCGCCCGGAGACATCGAAGCTTTCGGTTCGTACCGGCTTTCGCGGCTGGCCTGGGGGCATGAGGTAGGGTATCGGATCGACAGCGTCGAACGCTCAAATGGCCGAGCGGCAATCGGAAGGGGGGCCTTGCGGCCTGAATTCTCCCTTCCTGGGAGTGTCGAACTCCCTGCCGAACATGTGTTGCGATGCGGTTTGCTACGCTCCCCCCATGCCCCTCCCTTACAAGCTGGCCTGCCTCTGCGACCTCCGCGACAAGGACGGGCGCATCCTCCTGCTCAAGCGCAACAAGGCTCCCAACCTGGGGATGTTCTCGCCGATTGGCGGGAAACTCGACGTCGAATTGGGTGAGTCCCCCGCCCAGTGCGCCGCCCGCGAGATCCATGAAGAGGCGGGAATCGTCGTCCCCGTCGACCGCCTCCACCTGATCGGCATGGTCAGCGAGCAGGCCTACGAGGGGCACGGCCACTGGCTCATGTTCGTCTACAGCGTTCTGGGCCCGGTCTGGGTCGAACCCCACGACATCCGTGAAGGGCGTCTCGATTGGCACCGGCCGTCGGAGATCGAAAGGCTTGATCTCCCGCAGACCGACCGCGAGTGCATCTGGCCGCTGATGATCAAGCACCAGCCTCGCACGGCAGGGGGTAGGCCGGGGTTCTTTGCCGTTCACATCGATTGCCGCGATGGCAAGATGGTGTACACGGTCGAGCAGGAGACTCCCGGTTCCTAGTGCCCGGCGGGCGCCTCCGCCCCTACCCTCGGTCCATGCCCCTCATTGTCACCGGTACCATCGGGATCGACACGGTTTCCACTCCCACGCAGCACGCTGAGCGCATCCTCGGCGGGTCGTGCACCTACTTCTCAGCCGCGGCAAGCTTTTACGGCCCGGTCCGCATGGTCGCGGCGGTGGGGGATGACTTCCCCGATCAGTTCCGGCAGGTTCTGACGCATTTCAAGCAGGTCGATCTGACGGGGCTGGAAGTCCGCAAGGGCTCCAAGACGTTCGCGTGGGGGGGCAAGTACCTCCAGAACATGAACATCCGCGAGACCACGTTCACCGACCTTGGCGTCGTCGCCGAAAAGCCGCCGGTGGTCCCCGAGAGCTACCGCGATTCCAAGTTCGTGTTCCTGGCCAACTCGCACCCTGCCGTGCAGCTTGACCTGCTCAGCAACTTCCCGACGCGCACGCTCGCGGTCGCGGACACCATGGACCTGTGGATCAACACGGCCCGCGCCGACCTGCAGGTGCTTCTCCGCAAGGTCGACGGCCTGGTGCTGAACTACGACGAGGCCGAGCTGCTGACCAACAAGGCCAACTCCGTGACCGCGGCGCGGCACATCCTGGAGATGGGTCCGAAGTTCGTGGTGGTGAAGAAGGGCGAGCACGGCTGCCTGCTCGTGCACCGCGACGGCATCTGTGCTCTTCCCGCGTACCCCGCCGAGAACGTCGTCGACCCGACGGGCGCCGGCGACACATTCGCGGGCGGCCTGATGGGCTCCATTGCGGCCACCGCCAACTCGCAGGGGCAGATGGGTGTTGGTCCCGGCTCGTTCAATTCCGTCCGCCGCGCCCTGGCCCACGGCACCGTGATCGCGAGCTTCAACATCGAAGCGTTCAGTCTCGACCGGCTGAAGACGCTGACGCGGCGGGAGTTGGATGCCCGGTATGAGGAGTATCTGGGGATGGTGCGGGTGTAGGAGCCACTTTCGGAGCGGATTTGGCTTGGTTGACCCCCTCTCCCCCTCCGCTAAACTTCCCCCGTTCGATTCGGAGCCGACCGCGACGGACGCGTGACCCCAGATCGGGTTCCACGCCGAGGCGCGGTCATGGGCCTTGCCGCATGCGGCAAGTTGGAAGGTCCAGCTCCGGCCCGCGCGGCCTTTCGCGTGGGCACCCGTGCCGCGGACCCGCTGGAATCTGGCTTCGGCCAGCCCATCGGACCGCGACGAAGCGTGTCCGATCGGAGAACCGCCGGCCCTGCGCCGGCTCAGCAGCGGAGACCCTGAACCCAATCGTCCACTGGTCGATGGTGTAACGGTAGCACAGCAGGTTTTGGTCCTGTTAGTCCAGGTTCGAATCCTGGTCGACCAGCTTTCTCTTCGGCTGGCGGCGGGGAGAAGAGGTCCTCAGTCCTCAAGTCCTGAGTACTCGGTCGAGCGACGGCAAGGGCCATCGCCTCCGGCGACTTGGGCCCGAGGACCGAGGACTGAGGACCCCTGGACCTTTGGACTCTGGACCTCGGCCCAACGCCATCCCTCCCCGCGATACGCCCACCCCTATGCCCCACGCCCACTCTCCATCTCCTTCCGCCATCATCCTCGCCGCGGGCAAGGGCACGCGGATGAAGTCCGACCTGCCCAAGGTCGTTCACCCCGTGGGCGGCAAGCCCATGGTGTGCGCGGTGGTCGATGCCTGCCGCGCGGCGGGGTGCCGCCGCATCGTCGTGGTGGTGGGGTACAAGCAGGAACTGGTGCGCGAGGCGTTGTCGGGGCACGACAACATCGAGTTCGCGGTGCAGGACGAGCAACTGGGGACCGGGCACGCGGTGATGATGGCCGCGCCCTTGTTCCAGGGCGCCGTCGGCGAGGTGTTCGTGTTGGCCGGCGATGGCCCGCTTATCCGCGAGAAGACGCTCCGCACCGTGCTCGACACGCACCGCGCGGCGGGCGCCTCGTGCACGCTGGCGACGAGCGTCATCGACGATCCCGCGGGCTACGGGCGCATCACGCGCGATGCCAAAGGCCGGTTCCTGGCGATCGTCGAGCACAAGAACTGCACGCCCGAGCAGCTCAAGATCCGCGAAGTGAACCCCAGCTACTACTGCTTCGACACCGGCGAGCTGTTCGAGTCGCTCAAGCGCGTCGGACGCAACCCGGTCAGCAACGAGTACTACATCACCGACGTGCCCGAGCTGCTCCTGAAGGCGGGCCGGCGCGTCGAGGTGCTCCCCGCGGTGCCGCCGGAGGATGTGCTCTCGATCAATACGCTCGAAGACCTGGCCAAAGTGGACGCGATCTTCCGTTCGCGCTCGGGGCGCCCCGCGCCCTCCGGCGCACACACCCCGGGGAGGACGGCATGACCGCGAACGCCAACGGGTACTCACTGCAGATATTCGCGGGCAAGACCTCGACCACCCTGGCCGAGAAGGTCTGCTCGCACCTGAAGATCGAGCTGGGGCAGGCGCGCACCACCGTCTTCCCCGACGGCGAGGTGATCGTCAAGCTCGAGGAGGATGTGCGCGGGCGCGACTGCTACGTCATCCTCTCGACGTGCGAGCCCGTCAACGACAGCCTGATGGAGCTGCTGGTCTATATCGACTGTCTCAGGCGCGCCAGCGCCGCCCGCGTGACCGTCGTCATCCCGTACTTCGGCTACGGGCGCCAGGACCGCAAGGACGAGGGGCGAGTTCCGATCACGGCCAAGCTGGTCGCCAACCTGATCACGGCCGCCGGCGCCAACCGCGTGCTGGCGCTCGACCTTCACGCCGCGCAGATCCAGGGCTTCTTCGACCTGCCCGTCGATCACCTCTCGGCCACTCCGGTGTTCGTCGAGTACTTCAAGCGCGAGCGCGAGCGGATGCCCAACCTCTGCGTCGTCAGCCCGGACGTGGGCAACGTCAAGGTCTCCGAGGGCATCGCCAACCTGCTCGGCGGCGAGCTGGCGATCATCAACAAGCGGCGGGTCTCGGGGTCGAAGGTCACGATCGGCAACCTCATCGGCAACGTCGAGGGCAAGACGGTCCTGATGTTCGACGACATGATCTCGACCGCGGGCACGGTCTGCGAGGCCGCGTCGCTGCTGGCCGAGAAGGGCGCCAAGCAGATCATCGCCGCGGCAACGCACCCGGTGCTCGTCGGCCCCGCCATCGAGCGCCTCGCGGCAAGCCCGATCAGCAAGATCGTGGTGTGCGACACCATCCCGATCAAGGAACGCTGCGACCCGATCCGTCACAAGCTCGTCGAGCTGAGCGTCAGCAAGCTCCTGGGCGACGCCATCTTCCGCATCCACAACAACCAGTCGGTGTCGGCGCTCTTCCGCGACACCGCGGGGACCAAGAGGTAGAACCGATCACGCCCGTCCGCACCGAACCAGAACCCAGAACTTCACACGAAGCACCTAGCACGAGGATCACGCCATGAACGAGAAGTCATTCACCCTCCAGGCCACCAAGCGCGAGCGCATCGGCACCCGCTACAACAACCGCGTCCGCGAGGCCGGCGGTCTGCCCGCCGTCGTCTACGGGCGCGGCGCCGAGCCCGTCGCGGTCACGATCGACGCCAAGGAGGCCGGGCGGCACATCCACAAGGGCGAGAAGATCTTCCGCCTCACGCTCCCGGGTGTGATGGACAACCAGACCGTCCTGCTCAAGGACCTGCAGTTCGACCACCTGGGCTCGAACATCGTCCACGCCGACTTTGCCCGCGTCGCCCTGACCGACCGCATCCGCACCAAGGTGCCGGTGCACCTCATCGGCGAGGCCGTGGGCCTCAAGCAGGCCGGCGCCATCCTCATGCACCCGGTCTCCGAGGTCGAGGTCGAGTGCGTGGTGACCGAGCTCCCTGACTTCCTCGAGGTGAACATCGCCGAGCTCGACGTGGGCAAGGCCATCACCGCCGGCGACGTCAAGCTGCCGACCGCGGGCATGAAGATGATCACCGACAAGCACGCCATGGTCGCCCAGATCGTCATCCAGCAGGAGCTCGTCGTCGAGGAGGCCGCCACGGTCGACTCCACCGCCGGCGAGCCCGAGGTCCTCACCGCCAAGAAGCCCGCCGAGGGCGAAGAGGGCGCGGCCGCGGGCGCCAAGCCGGGCGCGAAGCCGGCCGCGGGCGCCGCACCGGCCAAGGGCGCTGCCCCGGCCGCCGGCGCCAAGCCTGCCGCGGGCGCGAAGCCCGCCGCGGGCGGCGACAAGAAGAAGTGATCGGGGAGAAGTGACACAGTGACGGAGTGACGAGGTGACGGAGTGTTCGGAAATGACGGCGGCGACGCGAGTGGTGCTCCCACTTCGTCACCACGTCACTTCGTCACTCCGTCACTTCCTCCCGGAGCCATGAAACTGTTCTTTGGGCTTGGAAACCCCGACCCGCAGTACACCAGGACGCGGCACAACGCCGGGTTCATGGTGGTCGATCGCCTGATCGAGCGGTTCGCCAAGGGCAAGACGCCCAAGGGCAGCTTCAAGGCGATCGCGGTGGAAGCGACCATCGGCCAGGAGAAGTGCCTGTTCCTCAAGCCCACGACCTACATGAACCGGTCGGGGCAGTCCGTCGGCGAGGCGGTCAACTTCTACAAGGTTGACTCCGCGCGCGATGTGCTCGTGATCACCGACGACATCGCGCTGCCCGTGGGCGCGGTCCGGCTCCGTCCCGCCGGCGGGTCGGGAGGTCACAACGGGCTTGAGGATATTCGCCGGGCTCTCGGCGGCGACGACTGGCCGCGCCTGCGGCTGGGCGTGGGTGCCAAGCCCTCGTTCATGGACCAGGCCGACTACGTCCTGAGCCGCTTCACGGCCGACGAATCGCTGCCGATGGAAGCCGCGATCGCCAAGTCCGCGCAGGCGTGCGAGGTCTTCGCGGCCAAGGGTCTCGACGCCGCGATGAATTTCGCCAACGCTCCGCCACCGGACCCCAACCGTCCCAAGCGTCCCCGGCCCCCGGACCTGCCGGAGCGAGGGAGCAAACCCCAGGGTGAGGGGCCTCCGAAACCGGACTCACCGCCCTGACCCCGATTCGACCGGCACCGATTTCAATGTTCGAACCACCCAGTTTCAAACGAGCCAGCCTCCAAGAGCCAGACTCACGCACAGAAGGAATCCGACCATGACTCAGCAGCGTCACTACTACTACGAAGGCATGTTCCTCTTCGGCCAGGCCGCCGTCGCCGACCTCGGCGGCGCGGTCGAGCACGTCAAGGAAATCCTCGCCCGCGGCCACGCCGAGATCGTCGCCCTCCGCAAGTGGGACGAGCGGCGCCTCGCCTACGAGATCGGCGGCCAGAAGCGCGGCCTGTACGTGCTCGCGTACTTCAAGGCCCCCAACGACCAGCTCGCGCACATCGAGCGTGACTGCAACCTCTCGGAGAAGATCATCCGCGCCATGATCCTCCGCGCCGATCACCTCTCGGTCGAGGAGATGCAGGCCGCCGACGGCCGCAAGGAGCTCGAGACCGAGATCAAGCTCCGCGCCGAGCGCCCCGCGCCCGTCGCCACCGCCGCGGCACCCGCCGCCGACGCGCCCGCGCCGGCCCCGACCGAGGCCTGATCGCCGCCGCGCGAACACGCGCCGCAGGGCGCGCCCGACAAGCCTGCACCACGCGGGCGCATCGGGCGTGCCCGTGCGCGCCCCGTGCATCCCCATGTGCTCGCCTGCGGTGGGCGAGCGCGTGCCATGCCCCAAACCCCTGCAATTCAGGGGGTCTGCGGCGACCGTTGATTCGGTGTATGATCGGGGGATAGCGCGGGGCTCATTCCATCAACTCCCCGCGCGGAAGGAGAACGCACATGGCTGGGAACTTCAACAAGGTCATCCTGCTCGGCAACCTGACGCGCGACATCGAGCTGCGCCACACCGCGGGCAACAACGCGGTCGCCAACTTCGGCATCGCCGTCAACCGGACGTGGAAAACCCCCGAGGGCGAGAAGCGCGAGGAAGTCACGTTCGTCGATTGCGAGGCCTGGGGCCGCACGGGCGAGGTGATGAGCCAGTACCTCAAGAAGGGCCGCCCCGTCTTCATCGAGGGCCGCCTCAAGCTCGACACATGGGAAGACAAGGAAACGCACAAGAAGCAGTCCAAGCTTCGCGTGGTGGTCGAGAGCTTCCAGTTCGTCGACAGCAAGCAGGACGGCGACGGCGGTGGTGGGGGAGGCGGGTACCGCAGCGGCGGTGCGCCCTCGGGCCGCGGCGCTCCCGTTGGGGCATCCTCGGCTCCGGAGACAATCGAGGACAAGGACATTCCGTTCTGATGCGCGGCAATGGAACCTGAACGCACGCCACGCTGGGCGATGCGCACCATCGTCGGGCTGATCGCCCTCGCGGTGATTGCTGCGCTCGCGGTGGCGGTCTACCCGTCGATCCCCGGCACGTTCTGGCGCGATGCCGGCGGTGTCGCGCACGGCACGGGGCGGTGCGTGTACCGCTACCGGTCCGGACAGGTGCAGCTCGTCGAGGACTACCGGCGCGGCAAACAGACCCGAAGCGAGTGGTACAGGCCCGACGGGACGGTCGTCGCGACCACAGATTGGGTCGACGGGAGCGGCGTGGGCTATTACCTGCGTGACGACGGCTCGATCCGCAACCGCAAGACGTACGTGCGCGGGGTAGCGGAGGGCCCGGCGACATACTACGACGAGGTGGGGCGCATCGTCGGCGAGGCTGTTTTCAAGGACGGATCGAGGATTTCAGGGTACCAGCCCCCGCCCGGCCAGTGATTGCGGCCTACACTCCCGACCCCGTTGGGGCCGTTCCGGCATGTGCCGCGTGCGGCTCCTAACTTCCCGGCCCCGGGCGATAGCCCGAGCGCGCCAGAAAGGACAGCCATGGCCCGCAACGTCAAATTGCTTCTTACGGACAACGTCGAGAGCCTCGGCATCGTCGGCGACGTGGTCAACGTGCGCACCGGCTACGCCCGCAACTTCCTGATGCCCCGCAACCTCGCGACCCAGCCCAGCGAGGAGAAGATCAAGGCCCTTTCGGCCAAGCGTGCCGACGCCGAGAAGATGCTCGCCGAGCTGCGCAAGCAGCGCGAGGAGACGGCCGGCAAGCTCCAGGGCGTCGAGGTCACGCTCATCCGGGCCTGCAACGACCAGGGCCACCTGTACGCCAGCATCACGCAGCAGGACGTGGCCGCCGCGCTGGTCGCCCTGGGCCACCTCGTCAAGCCGCGTGACGTCCGAATCAGCCAGGTCATGAAGCGCGTCGACAACTACGACGTGCACGTGAAGCTCGACAGCGACCTCGACTCGGTGATCAAGGTCCACGTCAACGCCGACCGCAAGCTCGACCTCGACCGCCACCACGAAGAGGCAGCGCCGGCCGACGCCCAAGGCAAGGGCGACCGGGGCGGGGATAAGGCCGCCGCCGAGAAGCCCGCCGACGCGGGCGCCGAAGCCGCGGAGGCCAAGCCCGAGAAGAAGGAAAAGAAGCCCAAGGCCGACCGCCCCGACAAGGGCGAGAAGTCCGACAAGGCGGCCGAGCACAAGGAGGCGCCCGCCAAGGGCTCGTTCTCCAAGCCCTCGTCGAAGCCCGACATGCCCGCCCCGCGTCCCGAGCGTCCCAAGCGCGACCGGGACGACAAGGGCAAGGGCAAGCACTGAGCCGGGATTCAGGATTCAGCACGATGAACACAAGAGCCCCGGTCATCACGACCGGGGCCTTTTTCGTGAGCCGCGCCGGGTTGGGGGACGACGCTACGGGCTCTTGGTGCTGATCGGGCGGTCGAATTCCTTCACGACCTTGGGCCCCAGGCCGAAGCTCTTGATGTCGACGCCGGCCGAGGGAGCAAAGAACAGCACCAGCTTCTGGTCCGAGCGGCTGATCGTGGGCAGCACGCCCTCCTTCTCGAGCTCTTTCAGCGAACGGATGGGCCCAGCGATGGTGTAGCGGAGCAGGACCTTGCGGTCGTCCTCGTAGTAGTAGCCGATCGCCTCGAAGACCTGGCCGTCGGACGAGGTCAGGCGCGGCGGCTGATCTCGATCGGCGTTGTCGATGCTCTTGGCCGCGAGGCTGAGGGGCTTTCCTTTCGACACGTCCACCTGAAGCAGTGTGGTACGCTCGGGGACCTGCAACTGCGAGACGCGAAGTTCGGCGGGGATGTCGCGAGTGTTCTTGAGGGCACCGGGCTCGTAGCGGCCCGTGCCGTTCACGAGGCGCTTGCCGGCGATCTCCAGGTCCTTCCCCTGCGTGCCGTCCTGGACGACCGCGCCGAAAGGAAGGCGGTCGGAAAGGGTCATGCCCAGCTTCCCGAAGGCCTCCGGCCCCGCAGGAGACTGGGTCGGCTGCTCGATCACGGGGATTGCAGTCCGATGCGGCCCAATGCCGAGTGCCGATCCGGCGGTCAGGGGGATGAACAGAAAGGCCACCACGACCGGGTTGATCCGCCGCGGAAACTCCCGGACGAACGCGGCACCGATGCGGGGCGGGACGCAAGGCGCCATCGGTGACCTCCGTGCATGGGTGCGGGTGGCACCCGAACGATGACCGCTACTCGTTGGTGGTCTTGATGGGGCGCTCAAACTCGCGGATGACCTTGGAGCCCAGGTTGAAGCTCTTGATCTCGACGCCCTTGCTGGGCGCGAAGATCAGGATGAGCTTCTGGTCGGCGCGGCTGATGGTGGGCGCCACGCCGTCGGTGTCCAGCTGCGACAGGCCGCGGATCGGCTCGCCGATCATGTAGCGCACCAGCACCTTGCTCTCGTCCTCGTAGTAGTACCCGATCGCCTCGAAGACCTGCCCGTCGGTCGACACCAGCTGCGGCGGCAGGATGCGCTCGGCGGAATCGATCGACTGGCCCAGGAAACTCAGCCGCCTGCCCTTGGAGACGTTCACCTGCACCAAGGAGGTGCGGTCGGGCACGCGGAAGCGGTTGACCTGCAGCGAGCGGTCGACGTCGCGGGCGTTCTTGACGACCTTGGTCTCGTAGCGCCCGGTGCCGTTGACGAGGCGTCGTTCGGCGATCTCCATGTTCGGGCCCTGCGTGCCGTCCTGGATGATCGCGCCGTCGGGCAGCGCATCGCTCAGCGAGATGCCCCAGTATTCTGGAGTGTTGGGGGCGGCCGTCGGTTGACCCGACGCCGCGGCCTTTTCGGTCGCGCCCCACTCGTCAACCCGGTCGCGCACCAGCGTCCCGTCCTTGATCGCCAGGTCGCGCGCGGTGGGGGAGGCGTAGGTCTCGGGCTTGGCGGTCGGGACGTCGAAGCGCGTGCTCTTGATGTACAGAGCCGTGGGCTTGTACTCCTTGGGCACGACGAACTCGAACGCCATCGTGGTGTTCGCGTCGCCGCCGACCGACGGGATGTACAGCTCGCGCGCGTCCAGGCGGAACCGGGCGTAGTTCTTCTTGGCGGGGTTGTCAGTGCGCGAGACGACCGCGATGGGGTGAAGCGGGATCGACTCGGAGCCGTCCTCGTTCATGGCGACCAGGCGCACCTGCCCGGGCCCGATGATGACCTGCCCGTTCTTCTCCTTGGCGCCGGAGGTGAAGGTGACGACGATCCCCTCCAGGCGGGAGTCCGCGGGGAAGGGCTCTCCCGTGAGGTCGGCCACCTGCTGCGAGCCGGGGGCGAACGAGTCCGACAGCAGGCTCGAAATCTTGGAGTCGGGCCCGCCCACCACGTAGTGCCCGCCGATGCGGCACTCGTCGGCCTTCATGGTGTTCCGCGACGAACCCTCGCCGTAGCTGATCCGCTGGATCGAGGGCAGGTCCTCCAGGTTGGGCTGCCACACGGCCAGCGGTGTGTCCGTCGCCAGAGCGTTGCGAGACATGTGCCCGTAGAGGCGTGCCACGATCTTGTCGACCGGCAGCAGGAGCGAGTTCTCACGCTTCAGGCTCGACCCCGGCCCGTAGTCCATCGCCTGGAACCCCATGAACTGGGTGTCCATGCGGAGCATGCCCAAGCTGATCACGACGATGCCGGCCGTCACCACGCCCGCGACGGCCCCGCACAGGGCTCCGCCGATGTAATTCACCGCGTCGGGCACCTTGAGGTTGGCCCTCAGGACCTTGTCGGTGATGGCCCGGAGCACCGCGAGGGTGACCGCGAAGGGGAGCGCCAGCCCGATCCCCCACGCGCTGCCGGACAGCAGGTCTCCGCTCGACGATTTGTCGAGCAGCATGTACGCCACCGTTTCCCAGACGCCGAACGCGACCGCGCCGGCGATCAGCACGCACACCAGGTTGAGCAGCGCGGAATAGAACCCGCGCGAGAGCCACAGCCAGCCCATCCCGCCGACGATCACGATGCAGACAATGCTCAGGGACATCGATCGGTCTCCAACGGGCGCATCCTCGCCCACCATCAACTACACCGGCGCGGCCCGCCGGGTTGCGAACGGCTCACGAAATTCACCCCGCGGCCGCGGCCTTGGGGCCGCTTGGTGCCGGGGGCTTGCCGCCCGCTCCGGGCGCGGCGGGAGGTGGGGGCTTGTTGCCGGTCGGGGCTTTGGGCCCGGCGCCGCCGCCGGGAGCCGCAGGGGGCTGGCCGCCCGCCGCGGGTTTGGCGCCTGCCGCGGGAGGTTGCCCTTCGGCGGTGACGCGCCCGACCTCCTCCACGCTCGTGGTGCCGTCGACGGCCTTTCGCAGGGCGACTTGAGCAATCGTCGGGAGCTGCTTCTTGCGGAGTTCGGCCCGCAGGCCGCTCAGGTTCCCCGCCTTGATGAGCTCGCGCTCCGCCTCGCCGATCGAATAGACCTCAAAGAGGCCGTCCAGGCCGACGTAGCCCAGGCCCTGGCAGACCGGGCAGGTCTCGGGGTCCTTTTTGATGATGACCTGCCCGCCCTTCTTGAAGAGCTGCTTGACCTTGTCCGCGGGGAGGCCGAGCTTCTTGAGCATGTCGGGGCTGGGGGTGTACGGCACGCGGCAGTTCGTGCACAGCTTTCGGATGAGGCGGTGGCAGACCACGCCGCGAAGGCTGTCGGCCGCGGGGCCGGGCTCGCCGACCATCTTCATCCACAGCGCGATCGCCTGCAGGGCGTTGTCGGCGCGGAGACCGACGTAGCAGCGTGTGCGGGCCTGGTCGGCCCGGACGATCTCCTTGGCCGTGGCCTGATCGGGGAGTTCGGCCAGCGCGACGATGTCGGGGTCGCGCCGCAGGATCGAACGCGTCAGGGTGCTGAAGTCCGGGCCCTCGGCCTGCGCGTCCCACTTGTTCTGACGCATGCCCTCCAGCGAATCCTGGATCTCCATCTCCACCGTCTGGATGTTCTGCGTGTAGGCGTCGTGGAGCTTGAGCACGCTATAGAGCGTCGTCGTCCGCCCGCCGTCGGGCTGGCCCGCGACGAGCACCACGCCCTCGGTGGTCGAGGTGATCGACTTGAGTTCGGCGAGCTGGTTCTCGAGAAGGCCCAGGTCCTCGGTCTTACGGCGGACGGCCTGCTCGGGGTTGAACAGGAGCGTGAGCTTCTGACCCGCGGCCGACCCGATCGACGACACTCGCACCTTGGTGGTCTTGGCGCCGCGCTCGACCGTGGCGTCGTCCTGCTGCTTCTTGCGGCGGTCGTTGAGGTCGAGCTTGGCGGCGCCCTTCCAGAAGTCCATGATCTTCGCCGCGTTGGGGCCGGGCATGGTGTCGCCGCGCTGAGCCACGCCGTCGATCATCATGACCACGCCGTAGAGCCCGTCCTTGGCGCCCGTCGGTCCCAGTTCGACCTGCGAGGCGCGCGAGTCCAAGGCCCGGATGAGCAGCGACTCGGCCGCGACGCGCACCTCAAACTCCGGAGAATCCGACGACGGCGGGGCGACGGTGGCCTTGTCGGGCTGCTTGACGACCAGCTCCACCTTGCCCTGCTTCTTGGCGACGGCCTTGGCCTGGCGCGCCTCGGTGAGCTTGGAAAAATCCAGGGAGAGCCGGTGCTCACTCGGGACGCGCTCGTCGCGGTTGGTGATCACGACGAACGCGGCGATGTCGGCGCCGAGAATCACGATCATGGCGCCCAGGCCGGCCCAGAACCCGGCCTCGCCCGGCACGGGCATCAGGAACGCCGCGAGCACGGCGACCACGCCGACGACCAGGTGTCCGGCGTTCCACTGCTCGCGCGGCAGGTAGAACCGCTGCGCGTGCTTGTCGAACACGTTGGTGATCAGCCACGCCCAAGGGATGATCGGGAGCAGCAGGACCACCGGCTTCCAGTAGGACACCAGCGTCAGTGCGGCCCCGAGAAGTGCCAGCGGGCCCGCGCCCATGACCTGCGTCGCGATCGGATGCGTTTCCAGCACGCGTCTGTACCTCGTATGGTGCTATCGCCCGCCCGATCCGGGGGCGGGGAAGGGGATCGTATCAAGGCGCGGCCCGTGACGCAGGGGCCTGGCAGGGTATTTGACGCCGAACGGCGCCCCTGACGGTTCGCACGCCGGGGTGGGACGGATCGCCGGAAATGAAGCGAGCGCACCCACCCCGTTCGCCCGGGGAATGCGGGCCGCGTCCCGCCGGCCGCGTGTCGGACGGAGGACGCTCGGCGGAGCCCTCCCGGCCCGGGGATCAGCCCAGCTTTTTGAGCATCATGCGGAATTCATCCACGTTGGGGGACGATTCCTCGGCCACGCGCAGCGAGATGTACTCCTCCTCGACCAGCTTCACGAGGCTGGCGTTGAAGTCGATCATGCCCGACTGCCTGGCCTCGATGCTCTTGAGGTACTCGCGGAGCTCGCCCTCGCGGGCCTCGAGCACGAACTTTCGGACGACGCTGTTGTTGATGAGGATCTCGAGTCCCGGGATGCGCGGGATGTTGGCGTGCAGGGTGGGGAGCAGCTTCTGGTAGACGAACGCGCGCATCTGGTACGCCAGGATTCGGCGGACCTGGTCCACTTCTTCCTGCTCGAAAAGGCCGTAAATACGGCTGAACGTCTGTGTCGCCGACGACGCGTGGATGGTCCCGTACACCAGGTGGCCGGTCTCGGCGGCGTGCAGCGCGGCCTCGAAGGTCTCGTTGTCGCGCATCTCGCCCACCAGCACGACGTCGGGGTTCTCGCGGACCAGGGCGCGGAGCGCGATCTTGAAGTCCAGGCAGTCGATGCCGATCTCGCGCTGGTTGATCGTGGCCTTCTTGTCCTTGAACAGGTACTCGATCGGGTCCTCGATCGTCACGATGTGGACCGGCTTCTTCTCGTTGACCAGGTCGAGCATCGCCGCGATCGTCGTGGACTTGCCCGAGCCGGTCACGCCGCTCAGCAGCACGATGCCGTTGGGCTGCAGCGCGATCTCGGCCATCGACGGCGGCAGGTAGAGCTCGTCGAAGCGGCGGATCTTGCTCGAGATCAACCGGCACGCGCACGACAGCTTGCCCTTGGCCATGAACAGGTTGACGCGGAAGCGCGTGTTGTCGTCGAAGTCGTACGCGAAGTCGACGGACCCGAACTTGTGCAGGTCCTCGATCTGCTCGTCGGTGAGGATCGCCCGCGCGATCCCCCAGAACTCGTCGGCCGTCACCGGGTCGGTGTCGAGCGGCTTGAGCGAGCCGCGCATGCGCAGCTTCGGGGCGGTCTCGGCCTTCATGATAAGGTCGGACGCCTCGACCTTGATGCACGCCTGGAGGAACTTGCCCCAGCGGGTGTCGAACGGGTCGCCCTTGCGCTTGGACGGCAGGGCAACGTGGCCGACGTGCGCGGCATCGCCGTGTACTTCAGAGTCAACGCTCATGCGGGGCGAACTCCCACGAGGCTCGGGGACCGCCGGCACCCCGGACCCGTTCCGAGCCGCCGACGGTGAAGTGCTTTCAACAGACAATGTACTCTCCCTCAACGCCTGCGGAAAGGCGGGTCCGCCAAAGTCAAAAGAACAGAACCCGAAGAACGCCGACCTGCGCCGCGCCCGCGGGATGCCACCGCTCCGATTCGGCGGCTTTGCCCGCGGGGTTCCGTGCGATGAGGCCGGACCCATATTCGTTGAACCGGCAGGTTCCGTTGGCATAATCCGTGGAGGCCTTCGCGATCGCGACGTCGTCCCCGGCCTTCTCACAGGGAACCGCACGTGACTCAGCTCGCAGAAGACCGCGAACGCAGCAGCGGGCCCGGCGGCACAGCGGGGAGCACGAGCGAGCCGGGCTCGGAGTGGACCGTCGGATACGGCGGGCCCGACAACGCGTGGAGTTTCACGATTCTGCCGCGGATCCGCGCGTTCCTGCCCTGCGAGCACTGCCTTGAACTTGGCCCCGGGAGCGGCCTGTGGACGTCCCGCCTTCGCCCCCTGGCCCGCCGAATGACCCTCGTCGACCCTGCGGCGCCGTGCATCGAGGCCTGCCGCGTCCGGTTCGGCGATCGCAGAATGAAGTACATCGTCGGCGACGGACAAGCCCTCCGGGTCCTTCCGGCGGACTCCGTCGATTTCGTGTTCAGCTGGCACGCCCTGGTGCACGCCGAGCGTGATTCGATCCGGGGGTACCTCGGCGAGCTGGCGCGGCTCATGAAAACGGGCGCCACCGGGCTTGTGCATCACTCGAATTTCGGCGAGTACGTCGACCCCGCGACCGGCGCGTCGCGCGTCGTCAATGCCCACCGCCGGGCCCCGTCCGTGAGTGCGGGCGCATTCCGCGACGAGTGCGAGTCGGCCGGACTGTGCTGCACTTACCAGGAAATCGTGCCGTGGGGCTCGCCGCACCGCACCGACTGCTTCTCGGTCTTTACTCGTCCGGCCGCGGGCGCGAGGATCGACACGGTCGTCGAGGAAAACGACGGCTTCTGGCACCGCGTGCAGGATGCCACCCGTGTGGCGAATCGTTACACCCACCCGTTCCCAGAATTGAAGGCGCGGGTGAAGCGAACGATCTTCGGGATCCCGATCGGATGAAGCTGAACGCAAAAACAACAAGGCTCAGATCCTCGGGATCTGAGCCTTGCTTCGTTGAGGTTTGAGTTCGTCAGTTCAGCGTCGCGACGACCGGCGGCATCTGCTGCGGCGCCTGCGCGCCCTGATCACCGCCCGCTCCGCCGACCGCGCCCGCCACGCCCTCGACGGGCGGCTCTTCCTCGAGCTTGGCCCCAAGGAAGTTGGACTCCAGCGACAGGCGGATCTTCTCCATGGCCTTGTTCTGGATCTGGCGGACGCGTTCCTTGGTCACGCCGATGATCTGCCCGACCTGCTCGAGCGTCATGGGTTTATCGTCGGTGCCGCTCTCGAGACCGAACCGGTGCTCGATCACGGTCCGCTCGACATCGGTGAGCTCGGCGCGGTTCTCGAGCACGATCCGCTTGACCTCTTCGGCCGCGTCCTTCTCGAACGTCGACCGCTTGGTCTCGAGGAAGTTGCTCCGCTCGAGCTTGGGGTCAAAGTCCGTGGGGAAGCGCTGGCGGTACTTGCTGAGCTTCATGCCCTGGCGGCTGAAGGCCTTCAAGATTGCGCGGCAGGCGTACGTCGAGAACTTGTACCCGCGACCGGCGTCGAACTTGTCGACGGCGCGGAGCAGGGCCATGTTGCCCTCGCTGACCAGGTCGGCAAAGTCCACCTCGCTCATGCGGGTGCGCTTGGCCATGGCCAGGACGAGGGCCAGGTTTGTCTCGGCGATCTGCTCGCGGATGCGCCCGGCGACGCGGTGCCACTTGAGCACCTCCTCCGACTGCTCGGGGGTGGGCTGCTTGGCGTCCGAGGCCCAAACGTCCTGCTGCAGCTTCCACACGCGGTAGCGCGCGTAGTTGAACTGGTGGAACAGGATCTTTTCCTGGGCTCCCGTGAGGATGACCTGCTGCGCACTCTTCACGGTGCGGCTGCGCGACGCAGACAGATCGTCCATGACCGGGTGGTACCAGCTGGTGTCGGGCTTGGGCGGGTCCTCGACCTCTTCGTAGATCTGACGCTCCGCCTCCTTCTCGTAGAAGGCCGGGCTGTCGATGAAGTCCTGCTCGCCCTCCATGAGCTGGTTGAGGATGATCTCATCCTCGGGGCTCAGGCGCTTGCGCACCGTCGCCTTCGAGACCGGCTTGGGCGCGGTCTTGGTGCTCTTGCTCGGCGTCTTGCCGGGTTCCGTGACCGGGCCGACAGCCACGGCAACGCGATGGCGTCGCCGCATCTGCTCCAGCGGGGTCAAGGTGCGTTTGCCGTCCTGATGCATGACCATTTCCTGCCTTCCACCGCGGGTTCGCCGCCCACCGGGGCGATCCCGAAAAATCCTCGATCCTTGCCCCACCCTTGGTTCCGTCCGGAGCAAACAAAACACCCATCCCGGCGCCACAAGCCCGGAACTCCAAAGCCCGACTCCGTTCCACCATCCACCGGCACACTGGCCTGACTATTTCGAGGCCACCCGACCAGTGTCGGGTTCCCGCAGCTCAGGGCACGCGGCCCCGATTCGCCGGACATGTCATTTCATACGTTCTTGGATGCTCTTTGTTTCGCCTTCCGACACCAGTGAACACCTCAATTGCACTCGAAACATCAGCCCGGGGCCTTCCCTTCGAGGTTCGCTCGAACGCAGATCCTCGGATTCTGCAAATTGACCCCCTTGTGGCGCTCGTATAACGTCGTGGAGACCGAGAACATGCCTGGCGAGCACCACCGACAGCTCCGCGAAGGGCAAGATATCAGGTTCGACCCTCGGGCTCAAGGACCCGGGGCGTTTTCACAGTGTCCATCCACAAGTAGCATTTTGTTCGGGTCTTAGGAGGTTATCCATGCCCCTGACGTTGCCCCCGTTGCCGTACGCCTTCGACGCTCTTGAGCCCCATGTCGATGCGCAGACGATGCAGATTCACCATGACAAGCACCACGCCGCCTACGTGACCAACGCCAACAAGGCGATCGAAGGAACGCCCTTCGCCAACTGGTCGGGAGAGGAGCTTGTCCGAAAGCTCTCTGAAATCCCGGAGGACAAGCGCACCGCCGTCCGCAACAACGCCGGCGGGCACGTCAACCACTCCATGTTCTGGGAGCTCATGGCCCCGGCGGGCAAGGGTGGCGGCGGCGCACCGTCCGGAGAGCTTGCCGCGGCCATCAACAAGTCTTGGGGCACGTTCGACCACTTCAAGGAAGAGTTCGCCAAGGCCGGCACCACGCGCTTCGGGTCCGGCTGGGCATGGCTGTGCGTCATGCCCGGAAAGACCCTCGTGATCTGCTCCACCCCCAACCAGGACACGCCCCTCATGGGCAAGGCCATCGCCGGCTGCGACGGCACGCCGGTGCTCGGCCTCGACGTCTGGGAGCACGCCTACTACCTCAAGTATCAGAACAAGCGCCCCGACTACATCGCGGCGTGGTGGAACGTGGTGAACTGGCCGAAGGTCGCCGAGCTCTTCGCCCGGGCGAAGTAAGCCCGGCGCCGTCCTTCCCGCTTCACACCGGATCTCACGCGGCCGCCCGGACACGGGTGGCCGCTTTGCTTTTTGCCCTACGCTTCCCTGCGTTGCACGTGAAGTACCATCCCCTCCAGCACCCGGGAGTCACCTGTGAGCGGAGCTGCGATCCCGATGAACCGAACCGTCCGTAACCTCGCGCTCACCGCGTTCATCCTCACGCCCGCGGTGCTGGTTGCCGCGCTGATGTGGGCGATCAAGGCGCCCACGACCCTTCCCTCGCTCGGGGCTGCGGGCTCGCGCCCGGGCTCGATGCACGCCGGCCACACCCCCTCATCGCCCACGCCGGGCGGCGCGGCAAGCACCGCGTCCGCCGCGGCACAACCCGGCGAGAAGCTCGTTCAACCCGAATCGCTCGAACAGGGCTACATCCTCGTCGTCGAGGACAAGGCCAAGCTCGCCAGCGAGAAGACGCCCATCTACATGGCCGGCACCATCAACCAGTGGAATCCCGGCGACCAGAACTTCCGCCTCTCGCCCCAGTCCGACGGGCGCTGGAGGATCGTCATGAGCAAGCCCACCGCGGCGCCGACGATCGAGTTCAAGTTCACCCGCGGCTCGTGGAAGCTGGAAGAACTCGACGCGAACATGAAGGCCCCGCCCAACCGCCAGCTCGCCAAGATCGACATCAGCAAGCTCAAGCCCGGCGAGAAGCCGATCATCGAACTCTCCGTCGCGCACTGGGGCGATGAGAAGCCCGACTTCGAAGCCGACGAAGAGAGTCCCTACAAGCCGCTCAAGGGCACGGGCGACCTTCGGCGCCTCGAGTTCATCGGCGGCAGCGGCGGAGCCCATGGCCAGATGCGCGAGGCGATCGTGTGGCTGCCCCCGGGCTACGACGATCCCAAGAACGCCGAGCGCCGCTACCCGGTGCTCTACCTGTTCGATGCGCAGAACCTCTTCCAGAAGCACGCGGGCACCCCGGACGAGTGGGGCGTCGACGAGACCGCGACCGAGCTGATCAAGGCGGGCAAGATCGAGCCCTTGATCGTCGTCGGCATCCCGCACGGCGGCGCGGCACGGATGAGCGAGTACATGCCGGTCGATGCGTACAAGGGCGTCGAGCCCAAGGGCGCCGAGTTCCTCGGGCTGGTCGCGAACCAGCTCATGCCGCGCGTGGAGCGAGCGTTCCGCGTGCGCACCGATGCCGCGGGCACGGCGATCGGCGGTTCTTCGCTGGGCGCCGCGATGGCAATCCTGGCGGTAAAGACCTATCCCGATCGCTTCGGCGGGATTCTCGCCGAGAGCCTTCCGCTGGGGCACGCCAAGTGGACGGCGTTCGTCGAGTCCGTGAAGGTCTGGCCGCGGCGCGTGTACTTCGGGATGGGCGGGCACGAAGCCGGGAAGGAGCCGGAGAAGGCCAAGGCGAACGAGGAGCAGGTTGCGCAGACAAAGCAGATCGAGCTGCGTCTTTCGAGCGCGGGGCTTGGCGCGGACCGCAAGCTATTTGTGGTCGATGCGGAGGCGGTTCATAACGAGGGGGCGTGGAAGAAGAGGCTGCCGGCGGCGCTGGAGTTTTTGTTCCCGCCCGCCAAGTGATGCCCGAGGGCGCGGTATTCTGCACGCACCGTGCGTCTGCCACTCTCCAAGGTCTACCGCGCGTTCCCTGAGCTTGATCGCTTCAGCGATGAGGAGTGCAGGCGATACGTAGCTGCGGCCAAGGCGTATCACCGATCAAGTGACAATGTCTTCCAGGTCGTCGGAGTCTTTGCCTCCTTGGTCGCTGCCCCGTTCCTCATGTTCGGTTCGTGGAAAGTGACTGCCTGGCTCCTCTCTGTCCTGCGTCTTCGAATCTCGCGCGGCGCTCGTGACGACCTCGTCCTGACAGTGAGCTTCACCATCGGAGTGCTCCTGAGCGCCATGGTCGGGCTGCTCATCCGTGATGCGTGGCTCCGGTGGGCGGTTCGGACGCGAGTGAAAGTCGCCAAGTGCGGAGGCTGCGGGTATTCACTTCTTGGCCTACCCGTACGCGACGGGCAGGTTGTGTGCCCGGAATGCGGCGACCGGCTCACTCTCTCGCTTGTCGGCCTCACTGAACGCGACCTGCTCTCTCCAGCCAATTTCCAAGACCGTCACCCCACATCCGCCAACCCAAGCGACTCCCCGTAAGCCTTCACCAGCCTCCGCCGCAACACCGCCTCCTCCGGCTTGCCCAGCGTCGGAGACTGCTCGATCCACGCCGCGGCATCGCGACGGGCCATCACCAGGAGGTCGCGGTCGCGCGAGAGGTCCGCGACCTTGAACGGCGGCAGGCCCGACTGCCTCGTGCCGAACAGCTCGCCAAAGCCGCGGATCTCAAAGTCCTTCTCCGCCAGCACGAACCCGTCCGTCACGGTCTTCATCACCTCCAGCCGTTCGCGGGCTTCGACGGTGGTGGGGTCGGCGATGAGAACGCAGACCGAGTCCTTGCTGCCGCGCCCGACCCTGCCTCGGAGCTGGTGGAGCTGCGCCAGTCCGAAGCGGTCGGCGTGCTCGACGATCATGAGCGTGGCGTTGGGAACATCGACGCCGACCTCGATCACCGTGGTCGCGATGAGCGCGTCGATCTCGCCGCGCCGGAAGCGGTCCATGGTCGCCTCGCGCGTGTCGTGCTTGAGCCTCCCGTGCATCGCGGCAAGGTGCTTGCCCTTGAGCGGCCCGCCCTCGAGCTCTTTGAGCAGCGTGCGCACGCCGGTCACCGCGCCGGGCCCATCTTCGCCGGGCTCCGCCCCGTCGATCGCGGGCACCACGATGAATGCCTGCTCGCCCGCGTCGAGGCGCTTGCGGACAAAGTCGTAGACCACATCGCGCGTGGTGGCCTCCACGACCCGCGTCTTGATCGGCCGTCGCCCCGGCGGCAGGCCGGCGATGATGGAAATGTCCAGGTCGCCGAAGAGCGTGATCGCCATGGTGCGCGGGATGGGCGTCGCGGTCATCACCAGGACGTGGGGCGTGATCTCACCCGGAGCTTCCCGCTCGCCCGCGGCTGCCGCGCCCTTGGCGCGCAGCTGTGCCCGCTGGTGCACGCCGAAGCGGTGCTGCTCGTCGATGACCGCGACCGCGAGGCTCTTGAAGCGCACCGATTCGGTGATCAGCGCGTGCGTGCCCACCACCAGGTCCACCGTGCCGTCCTCGAGCCCGGCGAGGATCTCGCGACGCTCCGCCGGCGGCGTCGCGCCCATCAGCAGCTTCAACCGCACGCGCGAGCCCTCGAGCATCCTCGAGATCGAAGCAAAGTGTTGCTCGGCGAGAATCTCGGTCGGCGACATCAGCGCCGCCTGGTGCCCCGCGGCAACGGCCATCAGCATGCCGTAGAGCGCCACCACGGTCTTTCCGGAGCCGACATCTCCCTGGATCAGCCGGTTCGTCGGCGTCTGGCGCGACAGGTCGCGGGCGATCTCCGTGACCACCGCGTCCTGCGATGCCGTCAGCGTGAAGGGAAACCGCCCGCGGATGTGGGCATCGATCGCGCCCGAATGCTTCAGCGCCGGCGCCTTGAGCGCTTCGCGCAGGTGGGCGCGCTTCATGTGAACGCCGAGCTGGAGCTGCAGCAGTTCGTCGTACGCCAGACGGCGCCGTCCTGCCGCGGCTTCGCCTTCGTGCGCCGGCGCGTGCATCGTGCGGTACGCGTCGGCCAGCGCCGGCATCTCGCGCGAACGCACGAACTCGGCCGGGAGGTGGTCGTCCAGCAGCGGCAGGGCCAGCGGCAGCGCGGCTTGAATCGCCCGCTCGATCATGGTGCTCGGGCACGCCTCCGACGCGGGGTAGACCGGGCGAATGCGGGCCTCGCGCTGCTCGGGCTCGTCCTTGTCCTCGCGGAGCACCTGGATCTTCGCGTTGGCGATCTGGATCTGCGGGCCGCGGCGCTTGAGCGTGCCCTGCACGCGGATGCGCATCCCCGGCAGGAGCTGTCGCTCCAGGTGCGCCATGTTGAACCACACCAGGTCTAATCGCCCCGTGCCGTCGGAGAGCACCGCCTCGAAGCGCGGCTTGCCGCGGCGCACGGTGCGCGTGGCCATGATCTCGCCGCGGGCCGAGACGATGTGGTCGGGCGTGAGCTGGCTCACACTCTGCTCGGCCTCGAGCGTTTCGTGACGCATGGGCAGGTGCGCGATCAGCTTCCCAAGGTTGGTCAGCCCCAGCGTCGCGAGCAGTTCCGCCTGGCGCGGCGTGATGCCCGGCACGTTCTTGAGCGCCGTGGTCAGCGTGGGAGATTTGGAAGCGGTGGGGGGCATGTGGAATTGCCGGGCGGCGTCAGCGCGCCGCGGGACCGTCGGAGCCCGGCTTGGCGGCATTCTCCGGGTCGAGCCCCCTGAGGTAATCCCACGAGTACAACCCCGTCGAGTGCCCGTCGGAAAAGACGATCTTGATCGCGTAGTTGCCGACCAGCTCGGCATCGGTCGCCACCAGCGGTCCCGAAGCCGCGCGGCCCGAGGACGGCAGCACCGTGAGAGGGTTCTTCTTCATGTCATCGCGCAGTTGGCGCATGTCCGCCGAGGGCGACATGCGGCGGAGAAACGCGATGGAGTAATACGACGTCGCGCCGTCGGCCCACTGAACGGTCAGGCCGCGGTCTTTCTTGAGGTCGATGTTGGCGGGGGGTGGTTCCACGCATCATTCTTCGCGCGCCGAGACGACCCCGACGTCTCGCGTCTGTCCGTCCTCGATGCCTCGATGCCCAGATGTCTCGGTGCCTCTTCCGATTTCCCACCCCGGCTACCGTGTGCCATGCCCACCCCGAGTCAGGTGAACTTCGCCGATCTGCTCCGCGAGGCCGTCCGCGCTTCGGGCTCGCCCGCCTGCGTCGGTCTCGACCCGGTCTTCGACAAGCTTCCCGTTGAGGTGCGCGCCCGGCACACAGAGCCGCTGGGCGCGATCCGCGAGTTCTGCACCGGCGTGCTCGAGGTCGTCCGCCCGCACGTGGGAGTGGTGAAGCTCCAATCCGCGTGCTTCGAGCGCTACGGCGGGCGCGGCGTGATGCTGCTGGAAGACATGTGCCGCGATGCGCGCCAGCGCGGGTTTGTCGTGGTTCTCGATGCCAAACGCGGTGACATCGGCATCAGCGCCGAGCACTACGCCGCGGCAGTGGTTCACGCGGGGGCCCACGCCGTCACGCTCTCGGGGTACCTTGGCCCCTCGACGATCGAGCCCTACTTGAAGGCCGGCCTGGGCGCCTTCGTGCTGGTCCGCACCAGCAACCCCGACAGCGATGCGGTGCAGGGCAATCGCCTCAACGACGGCCGTACCGTGGCCGAGATGATGGCCGATCACGTCGCGGTTCTCGGCGAGCGATCACTCGGCGCGTGCGGCATGAGCGCCCTGGGCGCGGTGGTGGGAGCGACCAAGAGCGCCGACGCCCGAGCTCTCCGCGAACGCATGCCGCGGCAGGTTTTTCTGGCGCCCGGCTACGGAGCGCAGGGCGGAACGGCGGAAGACATCCGGGCGATGCGGACCAAGGACGGTGGGGGGGTGCTGGTGACGGCGAGCCGGTCGGTGATCTACCCGGACCGTGGCGGATTGAACGACTGGCAACCCGCCATTGCAGCTGCTGCACACTCGATGGCCATGGAACTCCGCGAGCTCATGGGTTCCCAGTAGTGTTCCGCCCGGCGTGCACCTCTCAGCGGCGACATCCGCGGGTTATTCGCCCGAGGCGTGAGCGACATGAAAATCACGGCCGCGGCAAGTCCTTGACGTCGACAGACACACGCACTTCACGAATGTCGTGCAGAACGTGGATGTACGCGCGGTGATCTCCGTCCGGTCGTGCGCGGGCGGTCCAGATTTGCGATCCGGACTCCCCGGCCTCCGTCCTGATCACTGCACCTTGTGGGAAGCTCACGCCATCGAACCAATCCAGACCGTCCGAACCTCGGACTTCAACCGCGAACTCACCGTTCTGCTCGAGCGTGCGGTACTGCGCCGATCCGGCCGGAGTGCCGGGCACCGAGGTCCAGTCCCGCGCGATCGAAACTTCCTCGCGGGCCTCGCTCGTGGCGGTCATCACGATCACGTCGACGTGCAGCGAAACGCTCGTGGCGGCCTGGGCCGGGTTCCAGCAGTGGACGGTGACGCGGTTCGCGTGACCGGGGAATCCTCTCATTCTCATCGAGGGCTCGATCGGCTCGTCCCCGATGGGCGCCTGCCACCCGAGCGAGAACGAAAGGTTATTCCCAGCCGAGTCGGTAGCGAGCATTTCGCTCGCGGCACGTGCGCGGAGGACGATCAGTTCGTCTCCTTGCTCGTCAAGCACTTGGAACCGGAATCGCATGCCCGCGGCGTAACCGATCCCGTCCTTGGTGTGCGTCCGCTCCAAATCCGTGCCGAACAGGGCCTGGCGGGTCTCCTGAACCTCGACAAGTTCGGCGCGGACCGTCCGGCCGGGCGCCGGAGCGGATCGGGGCGCGGCTGACGTTCCCCGAGGTGGTTCGGTTTCGGCGGGAGGCGAGGCGCAGCCGACCAAGACCATCCCTATCCCGGCGAGCAGCAGCGCACGGACCGAAGCGGTCGGACGGTGGTCCGCCATCACGATTTCCCCCGTCGCGGCTCTGAGCCTGCGAGCACGCCTCACATCGGCTTCTTCTCGATCGTCACGTCGTACACGTGCAGGAGCTTCTCCTTGTCGAAGACCATCTCCTGGCGCGAGTGCCCGATCATGTCGTACTCGGTGGTCAGCTCGATCGCGTCCACCGGGCAGGCTTCCTCGCACATGCCGCAGTAGATGCACCGCAGCTCGTCGATCTCGAACTTCTTGGGGTACTTCTCGCGGTCGTCCCACGGGCTCTCGGCCGCCTCGATGTGGATGCACCGCGCGGGGCAGATCGTCGGGCACATCATGCACGCGACGCACTTCACCCGGCCCTGCTCGTCCCGGTTCAGCCGGTGCACGCCGCGGAAGTTGCCGGCGTACTGGCCGCCCTCCAGGATCGGCAGGTCCTCGCGACGCACCTCGGGGTACTGCATGGCGCGGCTGGTGCGTCCTTGGCCGAAGCTGGTGAAGAAGTGGCGCAGCGTCGTGCCGAAGCCCTTGAAGGCCTCGGGCAGGAAGATGCTCTCCAGCCGGTTGAGCGGCGGGTCCTTGATTTCCAGAACGTCTTCATCGCGGATGGCCATGCGGCGAGAGTATACGGGCCGGCGGCGGCGTGAAGGGAGCCGCGAGCGTGTGGGGCGTGCCCGCTTCGGCTACCATCACGCTCGATGTCCAACGGGCGACACACCAAGCCGCTGTTCGAGCTTCTTCGCGATGAATCCAGCGAGGGACGCCGCGGCGCCCGCGCCCCAATCCCGACGATCACGCCCGAGGTCAAGCCTCCGCGTCCTGCCCCTTCACCCGCACGTGAGCCGCTGGTTCGCGACACCAGTGCGCGGCCAACGCCCGCAGCCGATTCTGTGCCGCGTGAGGCCCCGCTGTTGGTCCGCGGCGGGGTTGTTGCGATGTCGGTGTACGGCGCGTACCTCGCCCTGGCCGGCGTCCTGGCGGTGACGGTGATCGTGTGGGTGGTGGCGTACAACAGCGGCAGGCGTGCCGCGGAACGCGAAATGGCGTCCCGCATCCAGGCCGATCTGCCCCCCGGCGTGACCGATCCCCGTACCCTGGTTCAGCCTCCGAGGGACCCGCTGCAGGACGCGCCGGTTCGCGGCGAGCAGCCGGCGCCCCGCCCCGAGTCAAGCCCGTCCAAGGCCTCCCAGACGCCATCCAGGGTTGCCCTTGGCCGTGACGACATCATCACTCCGGGCGGTTCGCTGGCCTCCGATCCCCGTACCCCCAAGCTGAACTACCAGGTTCTGGCGTACGCCCTGCCTCAGGAAGAAGCCCGGGAGATGGTGATTTTCCTCGGGAAAGGCGGTTTGGACGTTATCGGGGTGCCGGTCAAGGTTGATCGGACGGGGTCCGGCGACAATAATTCGCCCCTGTACAAGGTCGTGGCCACCCTGGGGCTGACCAGCGACCAGTACAAGAACAACGACCCCCTCCGCGCCCGGCAGGAGTCCGAGGTTCGACGCCTCGGGCAACTGTGGAAGAAGAGCAAAGTCGGCCGCGGCCCTCTCGACCCGACCTACTGGGAAAACCTCAAGCCCTAGTGCCCTGCGACAGACCGCCGGCGCCGACCTGGAAACCAAGCCATGAGCCTCGACCGTTCACTCAAAATCTCGACCAAGAAGGCCGGCAAGCGCAGCGTGATGACCCGCGCCGAGCGCCTGGCCAAGATGACCGCCGACAAGCGCTTCGATATCAAGAAGGACAAGGTCCTGGGTATCGCCAAGACGCTCGCGCCCAAGTCGTAAGCCCAAGGCAGACAGGCACGAGGGCGCGCGGGCACGGAGTGACCGCAAGCGGGTCAGTCCGGCGGTGACGCGTTCCCGGCCTCCATTCCTTGGCCCGTCATCGACCCGTTGCCCATGGCCGATTTCTCTCACCTCATCAGCACGCGGTCCAAGTCGATCAACGGCTCGGGGATCCGGCGCGTCTTTGAGATCGGCGCCACCATCGCCGACAAGATCGACCTGTCGATCGGCCAGCCCGACTTCCCGGTGCCCGAGCGGCTCAAGCGTGCCGCGATCAGGGCCATCGAGCAGGATAAGAACGGCTATCCCCTGACCCGGGGCATCCCGGAGCTGCGCGAGACGATCGCGCGCCGGCTCAAGGTCGACATCGGCTGGACCGTGATGGGTTACCCCGGCGCGTCGAATTCCGACCCGGGCCTGCTGGTGACCAGCGGCACCACGGGAGCGCTCGTGCTGGCCGCGATGGCGCTGCTCAACCAGGGCGAGGAAGTCATCTTCCCCGACCCCTGGTTCGTGGTGTACCCCTACCTCGCCACCATTGCGCACGCCAAGGCCGTGCCCTGCTCGACCTACCCCGACTTCCGGCTCACGGCCGCGCGGGTCGAGCCGCTTATCACGCCCAAGACCAAGATGGTCATCCTGAACTCGCCGAGCAACCCCGCCGGCGTGGTCTCGACCGACCGCGAGGTGCGCGACCTGCTGGACCTGTGCCGCCGGAAGAACGTGATCCTGGCGTCGGATGAGATCTACGACGAGTTCACCTTCCGCGACGGTCGCACGCAGTCGTGGGCCGGCATCGCCGACCGCCGCGCCTGCCCCAGCCCGGCGCGCTTCCCCGGCTCGCAGGAGAACACGCTGCTGATCCGCGGCTTCGGCAAGACCTACGGCGTCACCGGCTGGCGCCTGGGCTACACCGCCGGGCCGCGCTGGCTCATCGAGGAGATGACCAAGCTCCAGCAGTACCTTTACGTCAACGCACCCCACCCGCTGCAGTGGGGCGTGCTCGAAGCGCTCGATGTCGACATGTCCGCGCACGTCGCCGAGTACGAGCGGCGTCGCGACATCGTGGTGTCGAGGCTCTCCAAGGTCACCGAGGTCCCGCACCCCGGCGGCGCGTTCTATGGGTTCGTGAAGGTTCCCGAGCGGCTCTTCTTGCCCACCGAATCGCCGGGGGAGGAGTTCTTCCAGCGGGCCGTGAAGCGCAAGGTCCTGATCGTGCCCGGGCGCACGTTCTCAACGAAGGACACGCACTTCCGCCTCAGTTACGCGACGCCGACCGACAAGCTCGAGCGCGGGCTTGATGTTCTGGTCGACATGATGAAGTAACGCCACGGCGTGCCACTCAGCGCAGCCGTCGCGTTCCTTCAGTTTCCCCCGAACCCCTTGGACTCGTAGCTCGCGTTCTCCATCAGGTAGAGCCCGACGAGCCAGTCCCCCGCGAGGTACGGCTTCACACCGAACTTGCCTGTGACCACGCCGTAGATCCCGGCCCGCTGCTCCTTGTCGACCGGCTCGGCGAGGTGAACCTCGACCGCGTCGTACGGCGTGGGCGGCACGCCGATGCAGCAGCCGTCCCACTGGTTGAGCATCGACAGCAATTCCCGCGGCTGCTCGACGAACATCGGGTACGCGACGTAGCCCGTCAGCTTTACGTACTTGTCGTTGAGCATCGTCAGGCGATCCGGGAGCTTCTTCTTTCCCTGCCGCGGCTCGTAGCTCTCCTGCGCCGACACCAGCATGTCCCACGATACCTCGTACGGCTTTTCCTTCGTCCCCTCGCCCTTCACCACGAACTTGTCGTCGACCAGCATCGTGCCGTCGTCGCGCTTCACGATCTTGGGGCCCGCGGCTTCCGTGGCCTTGGTCGCGTCCACGGCCGGGCCCGCCGCCGCTACGCCACTTGCCGCAGCGGCGGGCGGAGTTGCCGGCGCGGCCGGTGCGGGTACGGGCGCCGTGCTCGGTTCAACCGGTGCCGCGGCGGGCTTGATCTCGGTCGCCTTGGGCGCTTCGGGCTTTGCCGGCGGCGGCTCGAGCGGCGGAGTCACCGCCGGCGAGGTTTCGGCGGGCTTTGCTTCCGCCGGCGGCGGGGGCGTCGCAGCCTTGGCCTTTTCCGCGGCAGTGCTCGCGGCCTTTTCCTCAGCGACCTTTGCCGCCGCTTGGGCCTTGGCCAGCTCGCGCTCGGCCTGGGCGCGAGCTTCGACCTCGCGGGCGACGGCTTGCTGCCCGGCCGCCTCGGCGTGGCTTCTGGCCTGAATCCCGCGAACAACAGGGATGCCGACGCCGACGATCACGAGCACCGCCACAATGACCCAGAACACGCGCATGTGACGCTCCGTCGCAAACCCCGAATGCGAGCCCGAACCCGGATCAGCCCAGCGGCTTGAGATTCTTGACCACCGGCGTGCGATAAGCCATGACCGCCGGAACCAGCCCCGCCAGGGCCGCAAGGGCCACCGTGGCCCCGCACACTAGCGCCAGCATCTCCAGCGACATCACGGGCTCGATCACCAATCCAATCCGCTGCTTCGTGATCCCCGCGACGATCTTCGCCCCGATCACCGCGACCGCGATCCCCGCCGCGGCGCCGATCATTCCGAGCACCGCCGACTCGGTGAGCACCAGCCCGAACACCCGTCCCTGGCTGCAGCCCAGGACGCGCAGCACCGCGATCTGCCGTCGCCGCTGCTCCATCGAGTTGTACAGCGCGAGCATGATCGCGATCCCGCTCGAGACCATCACCACCGCCGCCATGCCCACCAGGATCTGGTCGATGTTTCCGACGATCGCGAACAGCCTCTTGATCTCCTGGTCCGGCTGCGCCACCGTGATCGTGGTGTCGCGCCGGAGCATGTCGAAGACCTGCGGCAGGTTCGCCGGCGTGTCCGAGCCTTCGCGCGTGACCAGCCGCAGGTACATGCCCGTGATCTTGCGGTCTTCGTCGGTCAGGTCCGCGATCGTGGGCAGCGGCTCATCTTCGTGGTGATGGTCGGCATGCTTCTCGCCGGCCTTCTCAGTGCTCTTAGCCTTCTCGGCCTCGGCCGCCTCTTCGCGCTCATGGCGGTCGAACGCGTGCATGAGCCAGCTCGCCTCGATGGCGCAGAACAACGCCCGGTCGTGCGCGCTGCCCGTGGGCTCCAGGATCCCGACGACGGTGTACGTGAACTGCTTGTGAACGTGCCCGCCCTCGCCCTCGCGCGAGCCGCTCGACCCGTGCGTGAGGCTGATCTTGTCGCCGAGCTTCAGGCCGGTCGCCCGCGCTGCGCCGATGCCGACCACGATGTCCCAGCGTCCGGCGTCGCCAGCGCGTAGGCCCTGGCCCTGGGCGAACTTCCACGGCTCGCCGGGCGTGGGCTGGAATTTGGTGAACAGGTCCGGGCTCGTTGCCAGCACCGGCTGCCCGCGGTACGAGTCTCCGATCTGCGTGGGGATCGCAAACTCAAGCGGGAACTTGCCCGCGATCTCCTGGTACTTCGTCCAACCAATCGGCCGTCGCGGCGGGTTGGCGTAGTAGATCCCGTTGAGCACCGACACCATCGGGCTGGCGTCAGCGCTCACCAGGAGGTGCATGTTCCCGCTGCCGCGCTCGAAGGCCCGCCGCCCCGAGTCACGCATCGACAGCAGCACGAGCATCAGGGCCACGGCCACGGCGACCGTCACGGCCGTCGTCACCGTCGAGAACAAGCGCCCCGTCATGCTGCGCAGGATGATCGTCCAGTCGGTCATCGGCGGCCTCCCGCCGCGCCCGCGGCAAGCTCGTCGAGCCGGACGTGTGTCGGGAAGCGTGCCGTCATTGAAGGGTCGTGGCTCACGCACAGCAGGGCCGCGTTCTTCTCGCGGCAGACCTGCTGGATCAGGTCCATGGCGCCGTCGGAGTTCTCAGGGTCGAGGCTCGCCGTCGGCTCGTCGGCGAGCACCAGCACGGGGTCGCACGCCACCGCCCGCGCCACCGCGATGCGCTGCTGCTGGCCCACGCTGAGCCGGTCGGGCATCGCGTCCGTGCGGTCGATCCCCAGGCGTGACAGGAGCGCCAGCGCCTTGCCGCGATGCTCCGCCCGCGGCACCTCGGAGAACATGAGCGCCGCGAGCACGTTCTCGAGCGCCGAGAACCCGTGCAGCAGGTTGAAGGTCTGAAAGATCATCCCCACGTGCCCGCCGCGGTAGAGATCGCGTGCCGCCCCCGAGAGCGAGTGGATCGGCGTCCCCGCAACGCAGACGCGTCCCTCGACGGGCTCCATGAGGCCGGCGATGAGGTGCAGGAGCGTGCTCTTGCCGCGGCCGGAGCCGCCGGTGAGCAGCAGTTGCTCACCGCGCGCCATCTCAAGTGCCGGGACGTCCACGGTCCACGGGCCCTCACTCCCGTACCTGAAGCGCAGGTTTTCGATCTTGAGCGCCAGGGGCGGGGTCGGCACGGTCGGAGGCGATGAGTTCACGGAACGCTCCCGGCCCGGTCGCCCCGGGCGTGAAGGGTATGCGGTGCCTGCGCGGGCACGCGCGGCAGGTCATCTGCGCGTGCGGATAGGTCGTGTGTCACGTGGGATCTCATAGGGCATCGGGCAGAAGTTCGTCGTCTTCTTCTTCACTGAAGTACCGCATGTGCGTGTCCAGCGTCCCGGCCACGACCGAAACGCCATCCCGGACCTCGTCCGCGCCCTCTCCGTTGAACTCGTTGTGGTGGAAGATGTTGGGATCGTTCTGGTCCTTCATCGTCCGCGTCCTTGAGTACGCCGCGTGCTGGTCGGTCCATAGGAGGCACATCCCGCCCGTCGATAGGTCGCCCCAGTTGCGGGAGAAGGTCCTGCCCGATTCGTAATCGGCGCGGTCCCCGGCGTACACGATGGGCTTCCACGTGCCGTGCAGTTTCACATCGTTGTCGAACGAAAAGGAGCAGTGGAAGCGGACCTGCGCGATGTTGCCCGGGTCGATCCGCGTGGACGCCTCGATCTCCGCTCCGTTGAGATCGGCTAGCACGGGGCGTCCGTCGTCGGTGTGCGCGGTTGCGCGGGTGTCGCGGGTGTTGGGGTTAATGAATGATGCGGGCGGCAGCGCGTGCGCCTTGGCGAGAACGCTGAGCGAAAGCACGGGCTTCTCCTCGTAATTCTGGAGCACGGGGAGGCGGTCTTTGTAGTCGTTGGAGTAGGCGATCGTGCCCACTCCGAGGTCGTGCAGGCGGCCAAGGACCACGGCCTGCCGCCCCGCCGTCCGGGCCTTCCCGAGCGCGGGCAGCAGCAGGGCGATGAGGATGGCGATCACGGCGATCACCACCAGCAGTTCGATGAGTGTGAACGCGGTTCGACGCACGAGGCACCTCGCGGCGATGCATCCGCGCGGCGCACGAACGCGCCGCGGGGATAATGTTGAGATGTGACAGGGAATCAACGCGGCGTGGGCGGTCGCCGCCGGAGACACCGGCGGTGTTCGGCCTCAGGCCCGCGCGGGCGGACCGCGCGGCGGCGTGGCATCCCGGTCCACCGAGATCGCCCGCGATTCGGCGCGTTCCGGGCCCGCCGCCCTCGCCGACTCAGGCCTCGGCAACAGCAACGGAGGCTGCCGCGGGAGAATCTGCTTCACGAGCACCAGATCAACGCATGTGCGGCACGCGCCCTCGTCGTGATCGGGCTGATGCTCGACCGCGATGGCCGTGCCCCCGTCCGCGGCGAACGCCAGCGCGGCCTCGCCGACCACGATGTGATCGTGACTTGAGGAGGCGTGGACCAGCGGGAGTATCGCGTGCAGCACCAAGGCCGCGGCGAGCATCGCGGACCACGCACGCGCCCAGGCGGGAAGCGAGCGGCCACCCGCATCGCGATGTGTTCTCGACTTGGTCACGGGGTCTGCGGTTCCGATCGACAGTTCTGAATTGAGAATGACATCTCAATAACACCATACCCGCCGCGGCGGGCCGGTTCAACCCCGGCCAGCCCGGACCGCCCGAAACCTCCACCCGTGTTCGCCGCTCTGAGGACAGTCGCCCGCTTCATTGGCCCAAAAATAAAGCGTGGAGTGTCTTCTGTGAGGAAGGCACTCCACGAATTCTGGTCTCGAACCGGGATGAACGATCAGCGTTCTGCGTTCGCCGGTGCCGCGGCCGTGGGAGCGTCCAGGCGCGTGAGCCCCGCCAGGATGGCGATGCGGGCCAGCCCCACGCGGTTGGTCTGTCCGAGCTTGCTGCCGAGCGAAACACGGTGCCACTCGATGGTCTTCACGCTGCGGTGAAGCGTGCTGGCGATCTCGGCGGTCGACAGGCCTTGCCCGATCAACCGGAGGATTTCGACCTCGCGGGCCGTCAGGGTGGACAGGAGGCCCGAGTCGTTCTGCTGCGCGACGACGAGCTCGGTGTCGCCCGTGCCGTTCGTTCCCGGGGGGCATGCCGCCGCGGAGAAGACGAGCATCACGGCGGGACCGGCGTCCGTGCGGCAGGCGCGGTGGGTGCAACGCGTCTGGCGGCCACGCAGCATGCCGTCCACGGTCAGCGCTCTTCCCGACGCCGTCGCCCGGTTCAGGAAAGCTGATCGCTCCTGGGCAACCTCGGGCTCAAAGAAGTCGGAGAAACCCTTGCCCAGGACGTCATCGGGGGCAGCGCCCATCAGCTGGCCCGCCGCGGTGTTGCAGTAGACGAAGCGCCCCTGCGCATCGGCCACCAGCACCGCCGAACCGCTGTCATTGGCGAGCGCCGCCCAGCATGTCCCTTGGCTGATCGAGCTGAACGAGTTCCTCGCCGACGTGCCGTTCGTAGAACGATTGATATCGACCATGGCTATCCCCATTTTGGGCGGCATTCTCCGCACCTCACGTTGAGCTTGCCGCGACATGAAACAAGCCTAATCCGGTCTTCGACAAAAAGAGTCGATGATCCGATGATTTGGGGGAAATCAAGGAATGTACCCCACTGTTTCACGGGCCCGGGGTTGTCTGGCCCTGCACTTCCTGCCCTGTTCGGCCCGATAACTGGGCTTTGGACTGACCGGGAAGCACTCTCTCCATGACCAGACAGCCCGACTCCGTAAACGCCGGGGCACCGATCGCCACAGCCTCGCCCGTGCCGTGGGTGAAGCCGACCCACCCCGACGAGGAGCGATTCCTTTCCGGGCCGCTGTGGCGGCGCTCGGAGCTGCTGCGCGCGCTTCGCATCTTTGGCGAGTTCATGAAGGGCTTCCGCGCGCTCCACTTTGTCGGGCCGTGCGTCACCGTGTTCGGTTCGGCGCGATTCCACGAATCGCACAAGTACTACGCGCTGGCCCGCGAGATGGGGAAGCGCATCGCGGGCCTGGGTCTGACGACCATGACCGGCGGCGGGCCGGGCATCATGGAGGCTGCCAACCGCGGCGCTCGCGAGGGCGGGGGGCCGTCACTGGGCTGCAACATCACGCTGCCCCAGGAGCAGAAGCCCAACCCGTACCTCGACCGCTGGTTCGAGTTCCGCTACTTCTTCGTCCGCAAGGTCATGCTCGTGAAGTACTCGCAGGCGTTCGTGGTGTTGCCCGGCGGCTTTGGCACCATGGACGAGGTCTTCGAGACCGCCACGCTCGTGCAGACCGGAAAAATACGCAATTTCCCCATCATCCTGATGGGAGTCGAGTTCTGGCAGCCCATGTTCGACATGCTCCGCGGCACGTTTCTCCGCGAGGGGACCATCGGCCCCGAGGACCTCGACCTGCTCACGCTGACCGATTCGCCGGACGAGGCGATCGCGTGCATCCGGGCGCACCTCGAGCGCAACCGCGAGATTCTCGAGCGGCGCAAGCCGCGCCGGTCCGCCTGGCTCTTTGAGCGCTGACGCTTAGCGCATCTCGCGCACGCTCTCGTCGTACCACCGCGGGTCGAAGACCACGCCGCTGGGCAGCACCACCGTCGCGCCCAGCCCCGTGAGCACGCAGGCCACGGACTTGAGCACGGGCGCGCCGAGCTGGTCGCCGCTGCGGGGTTCTTTGGACCACGTTGTCAGCCCGGTGTCGATCACCAGCACATCAGTGGGATCGTTCACCGACGCGATCGTGAGTCCCCACGAGCTGCGGCTGGACTGCCCGTCGTGAAGGCGGTCCCAGCCGAGGCGCACTCGCTTGCTCGCGACGATCCGTTGAAGGATGGATCTGGTTTCAAGACTCACCGTGCACCGTGGAATCCTGCGCTCGCAGCCCACCGAATCGACGGGCGCTTCCGCGTAAGGAATATACCCTAAACCACAACCATGGCCACTACGCCCCGCGCGGTGCGATTCGAGAGTACTCAATTACCCCATTCGATGCGTACAAAGGCCGTGCAGACATGCCGGTGGAGCATCGGGAGCTAGCGGCGGGTGTATTTCATCCGTCCCGCGACAGGGCGGAGGCGATGGACTGAGCCAGCGAGGTACCTTCGGCCGCGGCAAGCGAACCAGCGTTCCAGCCGATCCCGAGCCCGGTGCCGTCGGGGAACTTGGGGATGACGTGAAAGTGCACGTGCATCACCACCTGATGCGCACTCGCGCCATTGTTCTGCAGCACGTTGAAGGCCGTCGCTCCCGTCGCCGCCATCACCGCGCGCCCGATCTTGGGAAGCACCCGGCCGATGGCCGCGGCACTCTCGTCCGAGAGCACGTCCAGCGTCGGGGCCGGCTCCTTGGGGATCACCAGCGTGTGGCCGCGAGATAGCGGGTTGATGTCAAGAAACGCCAGCACGTGCGCATCCTCGTACACGCGGTGGCACGGGATCTGGCCGGCGATGATCTTGGCGAAGATGGTCATGGGTGCAGGATAGAAGGGGAGTGGGGAAGGGGCGGTGGGCAGTGGGGATTGGGGAATGGGGAGTGGGAAAGAGCGAAAGCACTGATGCGCGCATAAGTTGGCGATCGGGTGCACTTTCGGCTTTCGACTGCCCACTGCCCACTGCCCACTGCCCATTCCCCATTCCCCAGTCCCCATTGCCCCTCCTCCGTACAATCGCCGCGTGCCCGGCCCCGCCCGCATCAAGCCGCTCTCCACGCTCGTCGCCTCGCAGATCGCGGCGGGTGAAGTTGTCGAGCGCCCGGCCTCGGTCGTCAAGGAACTGGTCGAGAACTCCCTGGACGCGGGCGCCACGCGGATCATCGTGGACCTTGAAGTGGGAGGCACCGAGCTTGTCCGCGTCACCGACGATGGTCGCGGCATCGAGCCCGAAGATCTGCCCCTCGCCCTGGCGCCCCACGCCACCAGCAAGATCGAAACCGCCGAAGACCTCGACCGCATCGGCACGCTCGGCTTCCGCGGCGAGGCCTTGGCCTCGATCGCTTCGGTCTCGCGCCTGAGCCTCCGCTCGCGCACGCCCTCGCGCTCCGAAGCGTTCATACTCGAAGCCGAAGGAGAGCGCATCGCGGCGCCGCGCCCCGATGCGGGCCCGATCGGCACCAGCGTGACCTGCCGCACGCTCTTCTTCAACACGCCCGCGCGCCGCAAGTTTCTGCGCACGGTCACCACCGAGCAGACACGCTGCCTCGATGTCGTCCGCGAACTGGCGATGGCCCATCCGGCGGTGGCCTTTCAGGCATCGTGCGACGGGCGCATCGTCATCGATCTGCCCCCGGCCAACTCGCCGCGCGAGCGTGCCGTCGCAGTCCTGGGTTCCGAGCTCGAAACGCAACTGCTCGAACTGCAGGCCGACCGCTTCGACGATGCTCGCGGCCTGACACTCTGGGGCCTGGCCGGCCTCCCCTCGATCGCCCGCGGCAGCAACAAGGGCCAGCACATCTTCCTCAACGGCCGCGCCATCCGCGACCGCACGGTGCAGCACGCGATCGCCGAGAGCTACCGCGGCCTCATCGAGCCCTCGCGCTACCCCACGATCGTGCTGATGCTGGAGATGAGCCCCGAGGGTGTCGACGTCAACGTCCACCCCGCCAAGGCCGAGGTCCGCTTCCGCGATTCCTCCATGGTGCACGGCACGGTCCTGAACGCGATCCGCCGCGCCCTGCGTGCCGCGGACCTGACGCCGACGTACCAGGCCCGCGCCGAGGGGGTGCCGTTCGGCGCAGGCAACAGTCCTTCGTTCGGCGCCGCTGCCACCTTGAACGGCGGTGGGGGAGGTGCGCCGGTCAGGTCCGGACTCTCGGCGCCGATCCCCGTTGTGAATGCCCAGGCCTTTGCCGACTTCTTCAAGCGAGCCGCGCCGACGCAGGGACCCATCAGCTACGACGATCTCAGGCGCACGATCGCGGAAGCAGACGGTGCATCGGCAGACCGATTGTCCGGTGGCGGGGGTTCACCCGGCGATCTGTCGCCCGTACCCCCCGCCAACTTTGAGCCCCCGCTGGTTTCTCAGCCGCGCCCCGCGACGCGGTTGCTGCAGGTGCACAACAGCTTCGTCGTGACGCAGGACGAGCAGGGCGTGGTGATCGTCGACCAGCACGCGCTGCACGAGCGGGCCATGTTCGAGCACCTGATGGCCCGCGTGCTGGCGGGCCCGCTCGAGAGCCAGCGCCTGCTCACGCCCAGCATCGTGCCGTGCTCTGCCGCGCAGCTTGCCCGCCTCGACGACCTGCGCCCGCTGCTCACACGCATCGGCATCGAGATCGAGCCGATGGGCCCCAGGTCGCTGGGCATCTACGCCTTCGCCACGTTCCTTTTCGAGCGCAGCGTCGACCCGGTCGAGTTCATGGCCGACCTCCTGGACCGTTCCGAGGCCGAGGACTTCGCGCCCGGCTCCGAGCAGGCCCTGCGCGATGTGCTCGACATGATGGCCTGCAAGGCCGCGGTGAAGGCCGGCGACAAGCTCAGCGAGGGCGAGCTCGGCGCCCTGCTTGACCTCCGCGACAGCGTCGAACGCTCCAGCAACTGCCCGCACGGCAGGCCGACGTCGGTGCGCCTCACGATCAAGGAACTGGAGCGGATGTTCGGGCGGTCATGATTGATCCCCCTCCGCCTCTGCGGAGGGGGTGGCCGAGTCCGCGAGGCCGGGGGAGGCCGCGGATGGCGTGGCTTTGTTGCGAGCGGCTGCCTGCTTTCTCATTGCGGTGCATCTCAACTCACGGAGAATCCCCGTGACCACGCCCATCACGCGCCGTCATTGCCTCGCCACGTTGCCGCTTCTGTCGGGTGCCGCGGCTCTCGCTTCGCCTGCGCGAGTGCTGGTGCAGCCGACCGACTCCCGCGCGACAGGCCCTTCGGACTCCTTCCCCGCCCAGGATCCCGCCCTCGCCCTCGAAATCGTCGGCGCCTCTCACCGCGACATCGACCGCGTCGCCGCGCTTTTGAAGGACGCCCCGCGCCTGGCCAACGCCACCTGGGACTGGGGCTTCGGCGACTGGGAGACCGCGCTCGGCGCCGCCTCGCACACCGGCCGCCGCCAGATCGCCGCGCTCCTCATCGACCACGGCGCGCGGCCCGACATCTTCGCCTTCGCCATGCTCGGCAGGCTCGACGCTGTGAAGGCGATGATCGAAGCCCAGCCCGGCCTCGAGCGCAGCCGCGGCCCACATGGGCTCACACTGCTCCATCACGCCAAGGCCGGGGGTCCTGAGAGCGTCAAGGTCGCCGAGTACCTCGTTTCCCTCGGAGATGCCGACATCCCCGTGACCGACCTGCCACTCTCCGACGAAGACCGCCGCGCCGTGATCGGCGAGTATTCCTACGGCCCACGCGCCGATCAGCGATTCAAGGTCTTCGCACGCGAGCGAGACAACGCAATGATGCTCCAGCGCGCCGACGGCAACGCCATCATCCTGCGCTACCAAGGCGATCTTGCCTTTAACCCCGCCGGCGCGCCCGAAGTGCGCATCGCGTTCACGAACGAGAGCGGCTTTGCGGCGAGCGTGACGATTACGTCGCCGGCGCCGGTGATCGTGGCTCGGCGCGTGTGATACACGAAGAGTGCGACGAACCCGCCACTTTCCCCGAGCAGATTTCAAGCCTTGCCACCCGCCCTCCGGCGGCATGGCCATCGCTTGCGCGTCGGGCTCGTCCAGCCCGGTAACGCTCACGCGTTGTCCAGCACATCCACGCTCTCGAACTTCTTCCCCTCGAGCATCTCCAGGCTCGCCCCGCCGCCCGTCGAGACGTGCGACATCTTGTCGGCGAGTCCGAACTTCTCGACTGCCGCGGCAGAGTCACCGCCGCCGACGATGCTCACCGCGCCCGCCCTGGTCGCGTCGGCGATCGCCTCGGCCACCTTTTTGGTCCCCGTGGCGAACGCGCTCCACTCGAACACGCCCATCGGGCCGTTCCACACGATGGTCTTGGCCTTGCGCAGTGCCGCGCCGTAGGCCGTCTGAGTCGCCGGGCCGATGTCCAGGCCCATGTAGCCGTCCTTGATCGCGCCCTCAAACGTCTCGGGCCTGGCGTTCTCGCTGAACTCGGTGGCGCAGACGTGGTCCGTGGGCAGCAGCAGCTCGGCCTTGAGCTTCGCGGCAAGGTCCAGCGTGCGCTTCGCGTCATCAAGCCGGTCGGTCTCAACCTTGCTCGTGCCGACCTTCTTGCCCAGCGCCGCCAGGAACGTGTACGCCATCGCGCCGCCGACGATCACCTGGCTGGCCTTGGGGAGCAGGTTCTCGATCGCAGCCATCTTGTCGGAGACCTTGGCGCCGCCCAGCACCACGACGAACGGCTTGGCGGGGTGGGCCAACGCCTCGCTGAGGTACTTGATCTCCTTCTCGACCAGGAAGCCGCTGACCTTCGGGCCCTTCACGGCCTTGGGCACCGCGACCATCGACGCGTCGGGGCGGTGGCAGGTGCCGAAGGCGTCGTTGCAGTACACGTCCGCGTACGCCGCGAGCTTGGCGGCGAACGCCGGGTCACCCTTCTTCTCGCCCTTGTGGAAGCGGAGGTTCTCGAGCAGCACGACCTCGCCGTTCTTCATCGCCTTCACGGCTGCCGCGGCGGTGTCGTCGGTGCAGTCCTGCGACGGGAACGCGACCGGCTTGCCGAGCAGTTCGGAAAGTTTCTTGGCGCAGGGCGCCAGCGAGTCCTCGGCCTGGTAGCCCTTGCCCTCAGGGCGGCCCAGGTGCGAGCACAGGATGGCCCGCCCGCCGCGGTCGATGACTGACTTGATCGTGGGGATCGCGCTCCGGATGCGCCGGTCGTCGGTGATACGCCCGTCCTCGATCGGCACGTTGAAGTCGACGCGAACCAGGACGCGCTTGCCCGCGACGTCGACGGACTGGATGTTCTTCTTGGCCATGGTGTGTCTCCCTGTGAATCGAAAGCGTAGAACGCTCGCGAGCGGGGGAGACGCGGACCGAGGTTCTTCACAGGCCGCGGCGGGGGGAAAACCACGGGATGAGCGCGAGATCAAAGGGAACGCCCGGTGATCGGGCGCGCCTTACCCCTCGATCACCTTGTCGATCCGCGAGCGCAGATCCGAGATGCCGCTGGTGTTGAGCTGGTCCTTGAGCCGGCGCAGGCGCGTCGCCAGCGACGCGTCGACGAGCTGGTCGCCGATGCGGAACTTCACGCCGCCGATCATGGCGCTGTCGGTGTAGGGGTGGACGATCACTTCCTTGTTCAGCGTGGCGCCCAGGCGCTCGCGCACGAGGCGGACCTCGTCCTGGCCCATGGGCGCCGCGGTGAAGACGTCGACCTCGACGCGCCCGAACCGCTCCTGCACCAGCGCATCAAAGGCACCGACGATGGGGACCAGGTGCGAGAGGCGGCCCTTGCGGTTGAGCAGGAGCAGGAACCGGAGCGTGAGCGGGGTTACGGCGTTCCCGAGGATGCGCCGCAGCGACTCGTCGCGGTCCTTGGCCGCCACCACGCGCGAGGCCAGAAACTCGTTGAACTTCGCGTCGCCGCGCGCGATCTCCAGGATGTCCTCGAGCTCGCTGAGTACGGCCTCGATGGTCGGGCGTCCGCCCTCGGCCTCGGCAAGGTCGAGGAGGCCGCGGGCGTAGACCGAGGCGAGCGCATCAGGCTGGGTGTCGATGAGGGGCACGGAAGACTCCAAGGCGCGGCCGAGATTCGCGGGGGCGGCCGCGGAACGGTTCAGTTGCGGGCGGACTGGAGCTGGCGGAGCGACTCTTCGACGAGCTGGCGCTGGTCCTCGGGGCGGATCTCGCGCCGCAGGATCTTGCTGGCGACGGCGGTGGCCAGGCTAGTGGCCTCGGAGTAGATCTCGGCGATCGCGGCACGCTTGGCGGCCTCGATGTCGCGGGTGGCCCGCTCGCGGAGGGCGCCGAGTTCCTGGTCGGCCTTGGCCTTGAGGCCTGCCGCGAGGGCCAGCTGCTCGGTCTTGGTCTGCTCGAGCATCTTCTGGGCCTCGGCCCGGGCCTGGGCAAGGCTTTTCTGGTACTGGTCGAGGGCTTCCTTGGCCTCGCGCCGGGCCTGCTCTGCCGCGGCGATCTCGCCCTTGATCTTGTCGGCCCGCTCGTCGAGGGCGCGGGTGATGACGGGCCAGACCTTCGTGGCCAGCACGCCGAAGACCAGCGCGAAGACCACGAGGGCCGTCACGGAGGTGGCGACGCCCTGCTTGGTGCTGGCGATCGCGCCCTGCTTGTCGTGCTCCTCGGCGGCGAGGGCCAGAAGCGGGGCGGCGGTGGCGGCGAGGAAGAACGCGCTGGTGCGGAGTCGGGCCAACATCGATGCTCTCCAGGTCGGAACTCAGAGGACCGTGCGCGGGCGGGATGCAAACCGGTCGCCGCCCGCTTGGGCGACGACCGGGGAACGGACTTACTTGGCGCCGAAGCCGGCGAAGACCGCGAACAGGGTCGCACCTTCGATGAGGGCGGCCGCGAGGATCATGTTGATCTGGATCTTGCCGGTCGCCTCGGGCTGGCGGGCGATCGCCTCGACCGCGCCCTTGCCGACCAGGCCGATGCCAATGCCGCCGCCGATCAGGGCGAGCCCGGCGCCCATGACGGCCAGACCCTTGCCGATCGAGGAGCCTTCTTCGGCGGCCGAGGCGAACGCGGGCATCGCGCCCATCGCGGCAACCGCCAGCATCGTTGTCTTCGTGAACAGCTTGCTCATCATTGCGAAACCCTTTCCGATCATAAAGCCCGGGTGTTCAGTCCCGCGTGGCCCTCTCGGGCACCGCGGCGTCGGTCTGTTTTCACGCGTGGGCGTGCTCGTGACCGTGGGCATGGTCGTGCCCGTGCTCATGACCATGCTCGTCGTGGTGATCCATAAGCGAGATGAAAATCGTGGTGAGGAACATGAAGACGAAGGCCTGCAGGAAGGCGACGAACAGTTCGAGGAACATCAGGGCCGTCGACGCCAGCACGCTGACGATCGCGACCACGCCGTTGGTTCCCCAGCCGCCGCCTTCGAGCGCCGACGCCACCGCCCCGCCCGCGAACGAGAAGAGCGTCGCGATCAGCACGTGGCCCGCGGTCATGTTCGCAAACAAACGCAGCGCCAGCGCGAACGGCTTGATCAGGAACTGTCCCGCAGCCTCGATCGCCAGCAGCAAGAGCGCGATCGGGAACATGTACCAGGGCAGCCCGCCCATCATGTGCTTCACGAACCCGACGGGCCCGAGCCGCACGATCGCGGCGATGTTGAACACCAGCGCGGCGATGACCGCCAGCGTGCCGGTGACCCAGATGTTCTGGGTTGCGGTGCCGCCGATCCAGTCGGTGTGCACGCCCGCGACGTGCATGATGTCGCGGATGGGCGTGAGGCCGATCAGGTTGTTGACGAGGATGAAGAAGAACACCGTCCACAGGAACGGCATCAGCTTCTCGGTCCGGTCGTGCAGCAGGGGACGGGCGACCTCTTCGCGGAGGTAGGCGCACATGACCTCGATCATGTGGGCGAAACGGTTCCGCGTCACGTACGCCTCAGAGCCCTCGCTCTTCTCGCCCGTCTTGATCTTTCCCGCCGCCCACAGCCCGACCACGATCAGGATCAGGCCCGAGAGAACGAGCACGCCCTGGTTGCCCGACCACAGCCAGTAGCCCTCGACGCTGCGCCACGCGGCACCGTTCACCACGTGGTCGAGCGGGTCTTCGGACGCCAGGAGCAGAAAGGGTGACGCGGTCATGCCAGTTCCCGGTGCGTTGCGTCCGCCGCCGGCGCCGCCATCTCGCGGCGACGCTCGAGCGCAGACAGGACCTTGATGGATGTGGCGGTCTCGACGATCAGCAGCAGCAGCGCGCCGGCGACGACGCCGACGAAGAGCGGACGCGAGAGCACCTCGGGCGACATCTCGCGCACCGCGTAGCAGTACCCCACCGACAGCAGCATCCGGGCCACCCCGGCCCCCATCACGAACACGCCCCAGTGGTCGCGCCCGATCTTCAGCACCGCCGGGGCCATCGTGGCCGCCGCACCGATCGCCGCGGCGATCAACACCGTCCGGAGGGTGAACGAATCAGCCCCGAGGCTGCTCGCCAGCGCCCAGGACGCCCCTGCCGCCACCACGGTGGCGATGAGCATGGTCAGCCCATAGGCCGAACGCGGGACCGAGATGGATGAAGCGGTGTTCAATCGAGGGGTGAAAATAAGGGTACAAGGATAGTCCGCCGGGGCGCGCCCGGCGAGCGCCGCGACGCCCGACCGCACCCGGATCTCACCCTAGCGGAAGCCTGATCCGCCGGAGCGACGCCGCTCCTGTTCCTTCTTCTCATCCGCCATGGTCTTGCGGATGATTCGGACGAGAGCGATCGTGAACCCCACCACGAGCCCGATGAGGCTGTACCTCGTTCCCGTGTGCTGCCAGCGGTCGGCAAAGTAGCCTGCCAGGGCGCACCCGATGATCGTGAACATAAAGTCCAAGGCCACGCCCCAGGCCTTGCTCATGTCCGACAACCCGGAGCCCTCTCCGTCCTTGGCCTTGGATGGATCGGAGACCGGCTTCCGAAGCAGCTCCGGCATGGGCGGTGGTTCGAGGGACGCGAAGCGCTCGGTGACCTCGGACTCCGCCTGGGGTTCGTCCGCTCGCTCCGGGTGCTTGCCGTCCATGGAATCGCTCACATAAGGATCCGCGCCGCGAACTGCCGCGCGGCAGACACCGCCTCGCGGACCTTGGTCGTGTCGGTGCCGCCGCCTTGGGCGCTGTCGGGCTTGCCGCCACCCTTGCCGCCGACGGCCATCGCGGCCTCGCGGACCCAGTCGCCCGCCTTCAGGCCCTTGGCGATGTGGGCATCGGGCACGGCCGCGATGATCGCGACCTTGCTCGTGTCGGTGTCGACGTCAAAGAGCATCACCGCCGAACGCGGCGACACGTCGCGAACGACCTTGACCGCCGACTGGAGCGCCTGGCGGTCCTGGCCCGCGTCGATCGTGCCGACCACGAAGAGTTCCATCGTCATCGCCGCCGAGTCGGCCAGCGCCCGCGCCTGGCGCACGGCCTGGTCGCGCTTCCCTGCCGCGGCGTGCTTGCCCGCGGCCTTTAGCTTGTCCTGAAGCCCCGCGGCCGCGACGCGCAGCTGCTGCTTCCGCCATAGCGGCATGGTCGTCTTCTCGAGCTCGCCGGTGATCGCCGCGACTTCTTTCACCAGCTCGTCCCCTTCGAGCACTCCCGCGGCCTTGATCCGCACCGCGAGCTGCTCGCCCGCGACGATGGCCTCGTGCGCCTTGGCCCCGCTCATCGCCGTGATGCGCCGCACACCCTTGGCGACCGCCTCCTCGCCGGTGATCGCAAAGTGCGAGATCTGGCCCGTGGTCGCGACGTGCGTGCCGCCGCAGAATTCCACCGACACCTCGTTCCACGCCGCGTTCGTCGGCGCGTCGAGCAGGTCGCCGACGGGTTGCCCGATGGAGACGATGCGCACGGGGTCGGGGTACGTCTCGCCGAAGACGGCCCGCAGCCCGGTGATGGTCTTGGCGACAAACAGCGGCGCCGGCTCTGCGTACACGGTCAGGTTCGACGCGACCTGTTTCTGAACGGTCTGCTCGATCGCCTCGATCTGCTCGCCGCTCACCGGCTGGTTGCAGGCAAAGTCGAAGCGGAACCGGTCGGCCCCCACGCCCGATCCCTTCTGGTCGGGCGCGCCGCCCAGGTGCTTCCGCAGCGCGAAGTTCAAGAGGTGCGTCGCGGTGTGGTTCGACGCCACCCCCGCGCGCCGGACCTTGTCCTGGTGCACGATCACGCTGTCGCCGACGCGCAGCTCGCCACGCAACAGGTTCCCGATGTGCAGCACAAAGCCGCCGAACGAACGGACCGATTCCACGCGGAACTCGGCGCTGTCGTGACGTTCGTGGACGCCTCCCCCGCGCGCCTCGGCGAGAACTTCGAGCCGCCCGTGGTCGGCCTCCTGCCCGCCCATCTCCGAGTACAGGTTGGTCCGGTCGAGCACCACGCCGATCTTCCGCGTCTGGATCACCCCCGCCTTGAGGTGTTCATCGAACCCCGTGCCGTTCCAGATCGCCCGCACGTGAGCGCGGCAGTCGCGCAGCGAGTACTTGTGCGAGTCGTCGGTGGGCTCGATCCCCATGCGCGAAAGGCGGGCCGTCTGCTCGCCCGTGAGGTGCAGGTCCGACTCGCCCGACTCGGCGTCCTGGGGCTTGGCGCGCGAGACGGCTTCGGCGGCCTTGCGCTGCTCCTCGTACCCCTGCATGTCGACCTTCATGCCGCGCTCGTCGGCCATGAGCGCGGTGAGGTCGATCGGGAACCCGAACGTGTCGTACAGCTTGAACGCCTCGTTGCCCGGGATCACGCCGGTGCGCTTGGCCTGCACCGCGACACCCTCAAAGAGCTTGATGCCGCGGTCCAGTGTGCGGCTGAAGCTCTCTTCCTCTTCGCGGATGATCTCCGTGACCTTCGCCGAGCCCGCGTAGAGCTCAGGGAACGCCTCGCCCATGTGGTCCACGAGCGCCGGCACCAGCTGACCGAAGAAGCCGGGCTTGGCGCCGAGCATCTGCCGCCCGTAGCGCACGGCGCGGCGGAGGATCCGCCGCAACACGTATCCGCGCCCGATATTGCTCGGCACCGCGCCGTCGGTGATCGCGAACGTGAGGGTGCGGACGTGGTCGGCGATGACGCGGTACGCGGTGTCGACGTTGCCCTCGTCCTGGGCCCCTAGCTTGCCGCGATACGGCCGCGCGCCCGTCACCCGCTCGATCGCGTGGAAGAGCGGCGCGAAAACGTCCGTGTCGTAGTTCGACCGCTTGTTCTGGAGCACCGAGACCAGGCGCTCCAGCCCCATCCCCGTGTCCACGTGATTCGCGGGCAGGGGCTTGAGCGTCTGCGCGTCCTCGCGGTTGTACTGGATGAACACCAGGTTCCAGATCTCCAGCACGTCCGGGTCGCCCGAGTTCACGAGCTTGGCCGCGTTGCGGGCGCCGATCCGATCGAAGTGGATCTCGCTGCACGGCCCGCAGGGGCCCGTCTCGCCCATCTCCCAGAAGTTGTCCTTCATGTTCCCCGGCAGCACGTGCGACGAGGGCAGGTACTTGCTCCACAACTCGCGCGCCTCTTCGTCGGCCGCGAGACGGAACTCGTCGGAGCCCTGGAAGTACGTCGCGTAGAGCCGGTCGGCCGGGATGTTGTAGACCTTGGTGAGCAGCTCCCACGCCCAGTCGATGGCTTCCTTCTTGAAGTAGTCGCCGAACGACCAGTTGCCGAGCATCTCGAAGAAGGTGTGGTGGTACGTGTCCTTGCCCACGTCCTCGAGGTCGTTGTGCTTTCCTCCGGCGCGGATGCACTTCTGCGAGTTCACGGCGCGCTTGAGCTTGCCGAGGTCCGAGTTGGGATCGGCCTGACCGAGGAAGATCGGCTTGAACTGGTTCATCCCCGCGTTGGTGAACAGCAGGGTCGGGTCCTCGAGGGGCACCACGGGCGAGCTGGGCACGTACGTGTGGCCACCGGCCCCCGGACCGGGCTTGCTCTTGAAAAACTCGATGAACGTGCGGCGGATGTTGCTGGCGGTCTGGGGCATTCTCTTCTCTCGTTCGGAACGGGCGTCTTGTGTTTGGTAGGCGGTCAAGCGTAGGGAATCGGGGAAGAAACCTCAAAGCGTCCCGGAGATCCGGGTCCCCACGCCAAACCGGGCGGATTGAGCCCGGGCCCGCCGGCACCCAACCGGCCGGGGAAACCCGCAATCCACCGGCAATCGGTCCTCTCCCGAGAGGGGCGCACGGCCGCGCCGTTCGCAGGTTCAGCGACGGCCGGACGAAAGCACCCGGGCATCAACCGACCATCGCCCCCCACCCGTCATGATCAGGCCGATCGCCGCCGCGCCGGCGAGGGCCGCGTGCGCGAGCTCGCTGAGGGCTCCCGCCGACCCCAGTCCACCGAGCCGGCCGAGCGCCGATGCCCCGGAGACCAATGCGAGCACCAGCGGAACGATGGACCCGACCCGCGTCATCACGCCCACGCCGAGCGCCGCCGCGGCAGCGATTTCAAGGAACGCCGCGGGCATCAGGAATCCCCGCGCGCCGGTGGATTCGAGGAGGGCAGCACCAAGGTGCGAGCGAACTTCCAGCGTCCGCGCCGCGTCCAGGAGCAGGTCCGCGGCCAAGGCCAGCCGGAGCGCCAGCGCGGGGCCGCGGTCGCCGGTGCGCGCAAGTGTTCGGATCGCATCCATGCGTGCCGATTGTTGGGCCGTTCCCTCGGCGCCGGCTCAGGAACGCCGCCGACGGGCGCCGAGCATCGCTGCCGCGGCCGCGAGCGACGTCACGACGCCCGGTCCGGGCACGGGCTCGGTGATCACCCGGATGAAGTCCCCGGGGATGCTCACGTTGAGATGGAACGAGAGCACGCGCCGGCTCGGGCTGATGCCGAAGTCTTCGCCGTTGATGCTCAGTTCCATGCCGCGGTTGGCGACCGCGTCGGGATAGAGCGTGGCCGAGCCGAGAAAATCGCTGTCGTCGAGGAACGTGGGGCCGCCGTCGCCGAGCACGATCACGCCGATGATGTCGGCGTCGAACGTGACGGTTCCGCTCGCGCTGGAGGGGCTCTCCGGCGGCGGGGCGTCGAAATGGATGTAGTGGCTCGCGATGCGCCGGCCCGCGGGGATCGGGGTGTTGACGAGCATCGACGCGTCGTTGTACAACCCGGAGGCGACAGCGTTCACCGCCAGCGGCGCCCCCAGGAGCACGTTCTGATCCTCGTTCCAGACGAAGATCGTCGAGTTGCTCGTGATGACGTCGAGGCGTGCATCCGGCGGCGTGGCGATCTGAGTCGCGGCGCCGGTGGTGCCGATGATCGAGGCGTGGGCCACGCTCGCGCCAACGAGGGCGCAGCAGGCGAAGATGCAGCGGTTTCGCACGGTGTCTCTCCTCCAGGCGCGGCGGGCGGAGTGCCGCGCTTGAGGCTTCAGCCTACCGCGGCACCCCGCGGATTCCAAGCCAAACGGCTCCCGGTTCAGCCCCGGCGGCGTCGCGCCAAGCCAAGCCCGCCGATCAGCGCCAGGCCCGTGGCGCCGGGCGCCGGGACGGTGTTGACCATGACGTCGTCGAGCACGAGCTCGGTGGTAAAGCCCGGACCGCCGAACGGAGTGAGGTCGAAGTGGCCCCAGTTGGTGAACTCGACCGTGACGGGGAGTGTCGGGACGAGCGGGGTGAAGCTGAACTCGTAGCGCCGAGAGCCTGTCAATCCGCCGGGGACGGCGAAGTACTGGTATGGATCGCCGGGGATGGTGTTGGTGACGCGGAGCCCGAAGATGCCGTCCGCGAAGGTGCCCCCCCCCGAAAACTCGCCCGACGCCCAGAAACTGAGGATGTACGACGGCGCCACGTTGGTGTCCGTGGGTACGGACTGACTCAGGACGGCCGGAGCGCCCAGCGGCGGGACGAAGGTCGGGGTGCCCGGGAACGTCACCCTGCCGTTGGGGTGAAACGTCGGCGGCATGTTGCTCGAGACTCCGGAGCCATTGCCGAAGTACATTCCAAGCCGCCCGTCCGGGAGAATGGCGCTTTGTTGAGTGGTGTAGTTGGGCCCGGCACCATCGTTGCCCCACGAGGCGTAGGTGCTTGCGTTGCCGGACGACGACCATCCCGTGGGGAGCGAGAAGGGAGTGAGCGAGGTGCCCGTCGCCCAGAACCGGCGGTCGATCGGGCCCGGGCCGTCCGTGGGCGCGTTGGTTCCGAACTCAAACGAACCGTTGGTGACCAGGTTGCCAAGGTGCGTCCCCTGCTGCGGTCCGCTCAGGAGCGTGAGGGATGCGATCGCGGGAGAGGCGGCGGAGGCGGCGAGCAGTACGGCAGCGGAAACGCGGATCATGATCGGAATCCTGGGGTGCGTGCGGGGGGCGCGGTGGACGTGGGTAATGGAGGAGCGGTTCAGCGGCGCCGGCGAAGGAGGCCGAGCGACACAAGGCCGAGCGGCGCGAGGGCGCCCGGCGCGGGGACGGTGTTGATGATGACGTCGTCGAGCACCAGCTCAGTGGTGGCGATCGACCCCGAGCTGCCCATCAGGTGACCCCAGTTGATGAACTCGACGGTCACCGGCAGCGAGGTGTTGAGAGGCACGAAGCTGAACTCAAGACGCCGTGACGAACTCGACGAGAGGTAGCTGGGGACCGAGTAGTAGGTGATCGGGTCGCCCGGCAGAACGTTGCTCACGCGCAGGCCGAAGATGCCTTCGGTCCAGTTGGTACCCGGGCCGGACGCGTTGGGGCCGGCGTCCTCACCCGAAACCCAGAAGCTCAAGAGGTACGCCGGGGAAGGGTTGCCCGGCGTGTTGACGGTCTGCTTGAGCGTGCACGGCGCGCCGTACTGCGGCGTGAACGCCGGCGCGGACGGAAACGTCACGCTCCCGTTGGCGTGGAACGTGGGAGTCTGGCTGACACCGGTCGTGGCATTGCCGAAGTACAGGCCCGCATTGCCGTCGGGGAGCACGTCGGAGAAGTTGACCCCCTGCCCCGAGATCCCGTCGCTGCCCCACAGCGCGTACGTCTGGGGAGCGCCCGACGAGGTCCACCCTGTCGGAACCCCGAAGGGCGTGTTGGCGGTGCCGGTCGCCCAGTAGAGCTGGTTGGCAAAGCCCGGCGCCGGCGCCCCGGTCTCGAAGCTCCCGTTGGTGACGAGGTTGCCGACGTGGGTGCCCTGCGGCGGGCCGCTCAGCAGCGTGAGCGACGCATGGGCAGGGTGGGCCGCCGCGGCAAGCGCGAGCAGCGCGAAGGGCGCGCGGGCACAGAATGACAGCACAGGGTCTCTCCTCCACAGGCCGCGAACGCGCAAGCCGCCGGGCGGTGGCGCGGGGAAACCGGCCTGATCTACCCAGAATACCAGGGAACGCACCGAACCTTGCAGCCAATGGGCAGAATCCCGGGGCGTCGCATCCGGGGGATAGCCTCGGGGCCGGCCCCGGAACGTCCGATCACGGCCACCCCGCCTTCACCCAGCCCGTGTCCACCCCGACCCGACGCAGGGAGGCGGTGAGCTGGCCGGTGTGGTGCTGGATGTGCCGCAGGTTGTAGAGGTGCAGCTCGGCCCGTGAGAACTTCAGACGCGGGAAGCCCGACGGGCCGCGCAGGGACTCGGGAGTCTCCGCCGCGATCGCGGACCGGACCTTGCCGCGGCAGATGTCGATGTACGCGAGCAACTCCGCTTGACTGAACCGACGGCTCGGGAATTCCTCTTCAAGCTCGGCCCGTCCCGCCGGGTGAAGCCCGCCCCCCGGCGCGTCCGGGTCCTGGCGCGGCTGCCACGCCGTGTCGCTGGGGGAGAGATACACGTCCACGAAGCAGAGCGTGTGGTACGCGACTTGCCAGAAGGTGTAGTGGGCGATCCTGTTGTCCCAGTGATCGGGCGGGCACTTGCGGAGGCACTCGGCCATCATGGCGAGCGCGGCCTCCAATTGAGACGTGATGACGTGCGTGAAGTGCTCCACCGTATTCGTTCCTGATCAAAGGGTGGACCAACGGCCCTCCGCGCCGAGCCGTTGCATCGTACACTTGGCGCCGGTAACCCGCGATCGACGCGAGTCGTCGCGAACGCTTGAACTCAGCATCCAGGAGTTGAGACGTGACGACGGAGACCGCGCCGCCACATGATCCCTCGCCGATCCTGCAGACCGCCTTTGCATTCTGGTCCTCTAAGGTGCTCCTCACGGCCGTGGAGATGGGCGTGTTCACGGCGCTCGGAGCGCAGCGCCGCACCGGGGCCGACCTCGGTCGCGAGCTCGGGCTGCACCCGCGTGCCATCAGCGATTTTTTCGATGCGCTCGTCGCCATGAAATTCCTCGACCGCGAGGGGAACGGGCCGGAAGCGCGGTACTTCAACACGCCGGCCGGAGCCCAGTACCTCGATCGCGCGAGCCCGCGGTACGTGGGCGGCATCCTCGAGATGCTCAACGCCCGCCTGTTCAGATTCTGGCACGACCTCCCCGAGGCTCTGCGCACTGGCAAGCCGCAGAACGAGATCAAGCACAGCCAGAAGCCCATGTTCGAAGAGCTCTACAAGGACTTGCCGAGGCTGGAGCAGTTCATGGGCGCGATGACCGGGCTCTCGCGCCTCAACTTCGAGGCCTTCGCGGAAAAGTTCGATTTCACCCCGTTCAAGACCCTCTGCGACGTGGGCGGCGCCACCGGCCTGCTCTCCATGGAGGTCGCCAAGCGTCACCCGCAACTCCGCTGCACCTCGTTCGACCTGCCCGCCGTCGAGCCCGTGGCCAGGCGGAGCATCGCCGCGGCGGGGCTCTCGGACCGCGTCGGCACGGCCGCGGGAGACTTCTTCAAGGACCCGCTCCCCCGGGCGGACCTGATCACCATGGGGATGATCCTGCACGACTGGAACCTCGAGAAGAAGATGCACCTGATCCGCTCCGCGTACGACGCCCTGCCCAAGGGCGGAGCGCTGGTCGCGATCGAGGCCTTGATCGATGACGAGCGGCGCGAGAACGTGCATGGCCTGATGATGTCACTCAACATGCTGATCGAGTTCGGCGACGCGTTCGACTACTCCGGGGCGGACTTCAGGACGTGGTGCGGAGAGGTCGGGTTCACGCGGTTCGAGGTGATCCACCTGGCCGGGCCGTCGAGCGCGGCGGTCGCGTACAAGTGATCGCTGGTCCTCGAGAGGCGATCGGACGAGTGCCGATCGCCCAAGGGTCGGGATAGATGGACCCCCGGAATAACCGCTGCCCCCGGCTTCGCGTCCCCATGTCGCGCCGCGAGGCTCGCCTCCAGGCGGGCCTTGCCGTACCCGCGAGCTCCACTCGACTGCTTTGACGCGCTGAAGTCCCGACAAAGCCGTGCCGATAGTCGGATTCGTGACTTGCGCGTCCTCTATTCGGAGCACAGGGCTATGAGTCAGTCCATGCGTCTTGAGCCGCGGGCCGAGGCGCTCGGTCAACCGAGCACCACATCCGCTCCGCTGGGCCGGCGCGAGTACGAAGAGACCAAGACCCGGCTTCAGATCGAGCTGCTCAAGATGCAAAACTGGGTGAAGGACCGCGGCCAGCGCGTCGTCATTCTCTTCGAAGGACGCGACGCGGCCGGCAAGGGCGGCACCATCAAGCGATTCATGGAGCACCTCAACCCTCGCGGCGCCCACGTCGTGGCGCTCGCCAAGCCCTCCGAGACCGAGCGCGGCCAGTGGTACTTCCAGCGGTACATCGAGCGCCTGCCCACCGCGGGCGAGATCGTCCTGTTCGACCGCTCGTGGTACAACCGCGCCGGGGTCGAACGCGTCATGGGCTTCTGCACGCCCAAGGAGCACCTGGAATTCCTGCGCCAGGCGCCGATGTTCGAGCGGATGCTCGTGAACTCCGGCATCCGCCTCTTCAAGCTCTGGTTCTCCGTATCGCGCGCCGAGCAGGCGCGGCGCTTCAAAGAGCGCCGGTCCGATCCCCTGAAGCAATGGAAGCTCAGCCCGGTCGACACCGCCTCCATGGACAAATGGGACGAGTACACCCGCGCCAAGGAAGAGATGTTCTTCCACACCGACACCGCCGACGCGCCGTGGACGGTCATCAAGTCCGACGACAAGAAGGCCGCGCGGATCAACTGCATGCGGTTCGTCCTCGACTCGTTCCCCTACGACGGCAAGGACATGAGCGTCGTCGGCCTGCCCGACCCGGCGATCGTGGGAAATGCCCGCGATGTCTACGAGCGCGGCGAACGGGTGCTGGAGAAAGCCGCCGAACTCAAAAAGGCGGCGTAGGAGAAGCGCCGCCTTGGGCGGCTTTGTCCAGCGCCGCCAGCTTCTGCACAAGCTCGGGACGCCACATGGCGATGCCAAGCCGGTCGTAGATCGCCAGGGCGCGAGTCCACAGGTCGCGTGCCTGGTCGGCGCGGCCGCGTGCCTTGGCGATGTCGCCGAGGTTGGCGAGGTTGCCGGCGATGAGCTTCTCCGCGCCGAGGCGCTCGGCGATAGCCAGGGCCTTGAGGTAGAGCACCTCGGCCCGGTCGAGGTCTCCGCGGGCTTCGGGCGCGAGAGCGAGATTACCCAGGGCGCGAGCGAGGCTGAAGTCGTCGCCGATGCGCTCGCTGATCGCGACCGAGCGGGAAAACTCGCGCTCGGCGCCGTCGAGGTCCTTGCGGTAGAGGAGGACAAGGCCGAGGTTGGTGTACGCGCGGGCGGTCTCCTCGGAGTCGGCATCGGGACCGGTGACCGCGAGACGACGGCGGACGAGCCGCTCGGCCTCTTCGTACTCGCCGGAGCGGAAGTGGAACTGAAACGCGAGGAAAAGAACGCGAACGTCGGTGGTGGCGGGGGTGAGAGCACGTGACCACAGGGCCCGGGCTTCGTGGTGCTTTCCTTCGGCGAACAGAGCCGCGGCGGATTCGGCGAGGGCGAGCGCATCGGCGTTGCCGGGGCTCCTGCCTGCGCTGGTGTTTCCGGAATCACCCATGGATCGAGCCTCGATCAGCAATGACTTCGGTGGCGAGCGCTGCACGGCGAGGCAACGCGGAGAGTAGGGGGGCGTGGAATCGCAAGAGGCGTGGATGGCTTTGAGCCCGGCTTTCTCGACGGGCCCGGCGTTCGCCATGGAAGGGTGCGGATCGTCCCCGGTCGGCGTGCGAGATGGGCGTTCGCGTTCACTCTCCGGTACCATCGCGGGCGAACGGCGCCTGCGGGGTGCAGGAAGACCGGGATTCCGCGGCCTAATCGAGACCGGATATGGAGCGTGAGATGCAGCAGGCAGTTCCTCCGCACGTGCAGGTTGTGCAGATGGCCATGGGGTACGTGGTGTCGCGGGCGGTGTACCTGTGCGCGAAGCTGGGGTTTGCCGACAAGCTCGGCACAGGGCCGCGGGGGAGTGATGAACTGGCACGCGAGTGCGGCACGCACCCGGGAGCGACCTTCCGCCTGCTGCGCGCGATGGCGAGCGTGGGGCTGTTCACAGAAGTCGCGCCGCGGAAGTTCGGGCTGACGCCGATGGGGGAGGCGCTGAAAACGGACGCGCCGGGCGCAGCGCGGGCGACGGTGATGATGCTCGCGGGGACCTGGGCGTGGCCGGCGTTCGCGGAGTTTGAGCACGCGGTGCGCACGGGCGAGCCGGGCGCGGAGAAGGCGCTCGGGATGAGCGTGTTCGACTGGCTCGCGAAGCACCCCGACGAAGCCGCCCTGTTCAACGACGGGATGATCGGCGTACACGGCCAGGAGCCCGCCGCCATCGCCAAGGCGTACGACTTCTCGGCGATCGGGACGTTGTGCGATGTGGGCGGCGGGACCGGGAACCTGATCGCGACGATCCTGAAGTCCGTGCCGCGGCTGAAGGGCGTGCTGTACGACCTGCCCCACGTCGCGTCGGCGGCGCGCGAACGGCTGGCGGGGCTGGGGCTGGCGGAACGGTGCGCAGTGGTGCCCGGGAGCTTCTTTGAGAGCGTGCCCGCCGCGGATGCCTACATCCTGTCGCACATCATCCACGACTGGGATGAGCAGGAGTGCCTGAAGATCCTGGGGAACTGCAAAAGGGCGAACCCAAAGGCGCGCGTGCTCATCGTGGAGATGGTGATCCCGCCGGGCGATGGGCCGCACCCCGGCAAGCTGCTGGACCTGATGATGCTCAACGCACCTGGCGGAATGGAACGGACGGAGCCGGAGTACGGCGAGTTGCTGAAGAAGGCGGGGTACCGGATGTCGAGGGTGGTTCCGACGGAATCGGCCGTAAGCGTGGTGGAGGGGGTCGTTGGGTGAAAGGCGAATCCACCACACAGGTGCGTGGGTTTTGCGGTGAACGAGGAGTGTGCATGAACGCCGCGCCCTTTTCGGTCGTGCTGCTCACCTTGTGGTCCCCGGCGTTTGCGGCATACAGGCCGGGTGATGCGGGGCCTCCCGCGGAACTCTCGCAAGGCCTCCATGGCTACATCAGCTTCGATGCGTCGCACCCGCCGGCGGGGACCGAGTTCACCGCGGGGGTGAGCTTCTACTCTGCCGCGTGGTCGCTGATCGACCGGCCCATCGCTGATTTCCAGATCGGCCTGGCGAGCACGTGGATATTGCCGGACAACTCCGACAACAAGACCGCCGCGCTCGCGCCGGTGGGCACGCTGGCGCGGCAGTGGCCCGAGCGCGGGCCCACGTGGGACAGCGTCTTTCAGACGATCGAGGGCGGGCTGGGGTACTGGGCGGGGAATCGCTTCCGCTACGGCGGGCCCAAGTTCAGCATGAACGCCACGCCTCAGTGCTACGACTACGAGGTCGGGTCGCCGGGGTGGGCGTTCTTCCGCGAGAGCAAGGCCCTGCCGGACAACCGCCTGAGCATTGCGCAGCTCAGCAACCGGCTGCTGATCCCGCCCGACGGGCTGACCTTTGAGGGCAAGCCGAACGGAGAGTTCCTCGGGTACGCGTGGATGGCGCTGCCGTTCACCGAGCCGGTCGTCGCGCGCGAGGGCGAACCGCCGACGGGAGATCAGAGCTGGACGTGCTTCCTTCACGCGGCCAATTTCAAGGGACCGATCGCGTATTACATCCCCGAGTCGTGGAGCAAGATCGGCGGGTTGTTCAAGGAGCCGTTTCTCTACGGGCGCGGGCTTGATGCGCGACCGGGCGTGATCGGTGGCGGCGCGATCGAGATCAATACGGTGCCGCGCCTGGAAGCGAAGGACTCCAAGGGCGTGGTCTATTCCAAGATCCCCAAACTCCAGTTCCCGGTGGATGCGCAGGGGCGCACGGAGCTGGTGCAGGACGTGACGTTCTATTCGAAGGGCGCGCTGTACGGCGCGTTCAGAACGTGGCGCGATGGCGGCGCGCCGTGCGCCGGGCGGTTCGATGCCAAGGGCGAGTGGAAATCAACGTTGACGACCAAGACCACGTCGTACGACCAGGCAGAGGCAAAGCTGGTCGGCGTCGAGCACGTCTTTGATACCAAGGTGTTCGAAGGCAACGTGTGGGGGCTGGAGTGGTTCAAGAGCGACGCCAGCCCCGCGGGCTCGTTCCCGCAGTACTTCAAGCTGGTGGGAAAAGACCGCGTGGCGGTTGCCGCTGCGGACGTGCCCGCGGAGACAGGCCTGCGCACGGCAGAGTTCAGGCTCGCCAAGCGCGGCGAGGCGTACAGCTCGCCCAAGGCCGGCGCGTGGGGCACGCCGGGGCCGGCGCCGGGCGGAAAGTCCGGGCCATTGAGGGCGAAGCTGGCGGACGGTTCGATGGTGACCTATTCGTGGTACCGCTTCGTCGATCAGCCGTCGTTCCAGCAGTACGCGTGGAGCGCGGAGAAGAAGGCGAAGCTCCAGGCGCTGGTGGAGAAGCTCCACGCGGCTTGGACGATCGACGGTGAGTACATGGCGCCGCCAAAGCGAGGAATGCTGGTGAAGCTCGATCCGGCGCTGATCGTGACGCCGCCGAAGGGGATGGAAGTCGGGTACGTGCCGATCGTGACGGGGCAGGCGGGGAAGTGAACGCCGGGACGTCTACTTTTTCGGCTCATACCGCATCGCCACCACTCCCGAGGCGAACTCCTGGCGGCTTATGAGCTTCAAATCAACACGATTCGAGAGCCCCGCGAACAGCGTCGGCCCGTGGCCCGCGATCCTGGGGTGCACCACGAACTCGTACTCATCGATCAAACCCAACTCCGCCAGCGCCATCGGGAGCTTCACGCCCCCGGCGAACAGTCCCTTGCCGGGCTGTTGCTTGAGGTGCTGAACGGCCGCCGCCAGCTCGCCGCGCCCGCCCACACCCCCCACAAGCTCGGCGTTCCAATCGACGCGGGCCAGGGTGCTTGAGACGACGTACTTCTTGGCCGCGTCGATCGTGCGCCGGAATGGTTCCATCCACTCGGGCATCTCTCCCGTCCACGCCGGCCGAAACGCTGCCTCCATCATTTCGTAGGTCACGCGGCCGAAGAGCAGGGCATCGGCGCGGGTGAGGTTCTCAACGGCGTGACGGTGCAGGTCTTGGTCCGGGACACCGGCACGATGATCGCAGCAGCCGTCGAGGGTGATGTTTATGGAGTAGCGGAGGGGGCGCATGGAGAAAGGGTACCGGCGATGGGGTGGGCGGGCGGCTTGACGTGACTTCTAGTCGTGGCACGGACCCGTGCCTCGGGTCCGTGTTCCGCGTCTGTCACGACTCTCGATAGATCCGAGGTGCGGCGATCAACCCTCAGGACGCACGGACCTGAAGGAACAGGTCCGTGCCACGGCCTCGCTTCAGGTGTACGACTTGACGGCCCAGTGAACGCCGGTCGGGTCGATCGGGATCGCGCCCTCGCGCTGGCCTGCGTAGCACCGGGCCGACGACCACGCCCAATCGGTCGGCGCCCCGACGAGCCCCGCTTTGACCGGGTTCTGATGGATGTACTCGGTCTCGTCGGCCAGCTCCTCCGGCGATCGGATGTTGCGGTCAAAGCCGCCGCCTTCTTGCCAGACGCGGACTTCGCCGCGCGGCGTTGCAAGGTCCTTGAGCATCGGGCTCGATGAGCCGCGCCACGCCTTGATCAGGCCCTGCGCCACCGGCTGCTTGAGAGAACGCAGGATCGCCGCCATCGGCTCGCGCCGAGGGTCGGGGACGAGAATGAGGTGCACGTGGTCGGGCATGACCACCCACGCCACAAGGCAGAACCCGAAGCGTTCGCGGCAACGGGCCAGCGACATTCCGAAAAGATCACGCGCGGCGCGGGTGTCGAAGCACCGAACGCGTCGGTAGCAAGAGAACGTGAGAAAGCGGACGGGCGGGCCGGATTCCCATCGACGCATCTTCTTGCGGATGGTGCCGTCAGGGAGTTCCACGTAGAGAGTGTACACCGATCGTGGCACGG
>JBGALI010000007.1:0-202926 GCA_044223975.1 Phycisphaerales bacterium
GTTCCTGCAGGCCCGGTCGCAGACGCAGCAGACGGCCGACCAGCGCCAGGTGATCGTCGAGGCGTACTGCACGTGGCGGGTCACCGACCCGCTCAAGTTCTTCCAGAAGTTCAGCAACGCCGGCGACCGCTCCGAGGAGCATTTCCGCAAGGCCGAGGACTCGCTGCAGTCGAGCCTCCGCAGCGCGATCGGCGCGACCAGCCGCTTCGCGATGAGCGACCTGTTCACGCCCGTCAAGGGCGGCACGAAGATCCCCGACCTGGAGAAGGCAATCTTGGGCGCGATGACGACCGCTGACGGGGCGAGCCTCGACAGCTTCGGGCTCAAGGTCGAGGACGTTGGGGTCAGCCGCATCATGCTCCCCGAGGACACCACCAAGGAAGTCTTCAAGCGCATGGGCGCCAACCGCGACAAGGTGGCGCAGGACATCGCCAGCCAGGGCGAGGCCGCGGCCGCGAGCATCCGCACCTCGGCACGGTCGGCCGCCGAGACGATCCGCAATTTCGCGCAGTTCCTGGCCCAGGACATCCGCAACCAGGGCGAGATGGAGGCGACCAAGTACCTGAAGGAGATGCGCAGCGACGAGAAGCTCGCGGTGTTCCTCCGGAGCATGGACTTCTTCAAGGTCGCGCTGGCCAGGCGGACCACCCTGGTGTTCTCGACCAGCACGCCCGGGTTCGGGCTGATGAGCCCCGACGCGCTCAACTCGCTCAAGGCCGGCGATGTTCCGTCGACCGGCATCGAGGACAACTTCCAGCCCGCGCTGTCCGACGTCAAGGCCGCTCCGCGCAAGCCGGCGCCGGCCCAGCCGCCCGCGGCGGGGGGCGGCAAGTGAGCGGCACCGGCTCGAACATTCCCAACGATCCGACCCGGGGCGCGAGCGTGACGGCGCGTCGAGCCTCGGTGACCCTCCGCGCCCAGCAGGACGGCGCCGACGCGGACGCGTTGATGGATCCGGCGAATCAGTCCCTCGCCGATGCGCTTCGGATTACCTACCGCGTGGTGCAGTTGCTGATGCTCGCGCTCGCCGCGCTGTACCTCTTCAGCGGGTTCCAGACGATCAAGGAGACGGAGCAGGGGATCCGGGTGCTCTTCGGCAAGGAAGAGGCGGTGGGACTGGAGCCGGGGTTCCGCTTCAGCTACCCGGCACCCCTCGGCGAGCTCATCAAGATCGACACGGGCAACCAGACGCTCGACCTGTACGACGATTTCTGGTTCTTCGTGTCCGCGGACCAGAAGGACACCAAGCTCGCCGACCTGAGCCCGACCGCGTCGCTCAACCCCGAGCGTGACGGCTCGCTGCTCACGGCCGACAATAACATCGCGCACGCCAAGGTGCAGGTCATCTACCGGCGCGACCCCAGCCAGATTGGCGTTTACGCGCAGAACACCATCCCCGACGACGCGCGCAAGACCGAGCAGTCGATCGTCCGCGGGGCCGTGCGCCGCGCCATGGTGCAGTCGGTCGCCGGTATCAACATCGACGAGCTGCTGCGCCAGGGCTCGGGGGAAGCGGGATCGGTTGCCGCGCAGTCCAAGGAGATCGCGCAGGCGATCCTCGACCGGAGCAAGACCGGCCTTCGCATCGAGCAGCTCAAGCTCGAAGAGAAGATGCCGCCGCTGTACCTCCGCGAGGCGTTCACGAAGGTGCAGTCCGCGGCTGCCGCGGCCGCGAGCGCGGTGGAAAAGGCCAACACCGACCGCAAGGCGGCGCTCAACGCCGTCGCCGGGGAGGCCGCGCCGGTGGTGATCCGCATGATCGACCGGCTCGAGCTCGACATCGCCAAGAAGGACGAGGCGGCCCAGAAGCAGACCATGGCCGCCATCGTCGACGTGCTCGAAGGGCGCGAGACGAAATTTGACGGCACGCCCGTGCGTGCCGCGCTGGTGACCGGCGAGGTGACCAGCCTTCTCGACCAGGCGCGTCAGTACCGCAACACGATCGTGCAGATGCGCCAGGCCGACGCCAAGGTATTTCTGACCAAGCTCGAGGCGTTCCACGTCAGCCCTACGTTCACGGTGTACCGCGAATGGGCCGACTCGATGAACGCGTTCATGGAGCGAGAGTCCGTGCAGACGCTGCTGGCGCCGCGCGGCACGCACACCCTCCAGCTCACGATCAACGCCGACCCCAACATCCTCAAGGACATGGAGCGAAAGGCCAAGCTCAAGGAGGGCGACGACGCCGCCATGGAGCGAATCCAGAAGCAACGCGAGGCCCAGTTCAAGGTGGACACGGGCCTGAAGGTCAGGGGCAATTGACCCGCGCCGCGGGCTTCGAGTCGAGCACGCATGAGTGAACTCTCCGCGTCAACCCCCGCCGGAACCGGCGCCCCCGTCGTGGTCTGCCAGCGCTTGACCAAGGTCTTCAAGGACTTCTGGATGCGCGACCGGGCCCGCGCGGTCGACTCGCTGAACCTGGAGATCCGCCCGCGCGAGGTGTTCGGCCTGCTGGGGCCCAACGGCTCGGGAAAGAGCACCACGATCAAGATGATCCTAGGGCTGCTCCGGCCGACCTCGGGGCGCGTCGCCATCTTCGGCAAGCCGCCGACGGACGTCTTCGTCAAGAGCCGCATCGGGTACCTGCCCGAAGAGTCGTACCTCTACCCGTTCCTTGATGCGCGCGAGACGCTCGACTATTACGCCAAGCTGTTCGGCCTCGATTACCGGGTGCGCAAACGCCGCACCGACGAGCTGCTCGACATGGTCGGGCTCGCGGGCGCGCAGTTCCGCCAGGTCCGCGAGTACTCCAAGGGCATGCAGCGCCGCATCGGCATCGCGCAGGCCCTGATCAACGACCCCGACCTGCTCATCCTCGACGAGCCGACCACCGGGCTTGACCCGGTGGGCACCAAGCAGATCAAGGACCTCATCATCCTGCTCGGCCGTCGCGGCAAGACGATCCTCCTCTCCAGCCACCTGCTCGCCGACGTTGAGGATTGCGTCGACCGCATGGTCATCCTCTACGGCGGCAAGATCCAGCGCGAGGGCACGTGCGAGCAGCTCCTGGAGAGCCAGAGCAAGACATCGATCGAGACCGACACGCTCGACGACGACACCGTCGCCGAGATCGACCGGGTCGTCCGCTCGCGGTCCGGCGGCAGCAAGTCGGTGCTCAAGGTCGCCCGCCCGCGCCAGCGACTCGAGGACCTGTTCCTTGAGATCGTGGAGCAGGCGCGAGCCCAGCAACTCACCAACGCCGGCGCTGCGCACGGCGGCGAGACGGCGTCGTTCCTCCGCGGCGGGGAGGAGCAGGACTCCAGGGCCGTGATCGACCGTCTGGTCAGCCATGCTCCTGCCGCGCCGGCGATTCCGGCCCCGGCGCCGGCTCCTGTCCCCGCCGCGCCGCGGGCCGACGAGGCCGTCATCGACTCGCTTCTGGGCAAAGCGCCGGCGGCCCCCGCAGCCCCGGCCCGGGCCGGCGAGCGCACGCCAGCGGCTCCCGCGCGGCCTGCCGGTCCCGCGCCCCCGACGAGCGAGGTGGACCAGTCGGTGATCGGATCGCTGCTGAGCGGCGGGAATGCGCCGTCCCCGGGGAGTGACAGCGAGAAGAGGCCCAAGCCGTGACGATCCGCGAGCGGCTCGGACAGCTCGACCGCCTTCAGAACTCGCGAACGTTCAAGGTCATCGCCTCGTGCGTGGTGGTTGTGCTGTGCCTTGTGCTGGGCATCTCGTACAGCATCGTTGTCTCGAAGCAGCGTGCGACGGGCACCGAGGCGCCGGCGGTGGGGGCGCCCGCGGTCGCGGCACCGGCGCCCAGCGGCGGCACCGAGCCCGGCAAGGGCGTGGTGGCGCCACCCTCGGCCGCCCCGATCGCCCAGACCGCCGCCGAAGAGTCCGAGGAGATCGTCCGCTCGATCGCCCGCGCCCGGACCGACCCCACCGGTGTGGTGATCGTGCTGACGATCGGAATGGGCTTTGCGCTGGCGGTGATCTGGCTCGGGGTGCTGCTGACGTACCTGGGAATCGGCCTGGTCGCGGCGATCGTGCTTGTCCCCGTGATGCTGGTTCCCCCGCTGCGCCAGTACACCACGCTGGTGTACGGTGTCTATGCGCTGACGCTCGCGTTCGCGATACTTCTGCGCGTGGCGCAGGTGGCTCTCGCCGCGCCGGGGCCGGTCTTCGCCATCGCCAGAACGGTGCTGGCCGAAGCGGTGCGCATGAAGATCTCGGTGATTCTGATCGTGCTGCTCATCCTCGGGCTGGCCTCGCTCCCCGGCTGGCTCAACCCCGCCGAGTTCCTCCGCTACCGCGTGCAGGTGTTCCTGCAGTACGGCACGGGCGGGGCCTACTGGGTCATCGCGATCCTTACCCTCGCGTTCTCGGCGTCCACCGTCTCGTTCGACCAGCGCGACAAGACCATCTGGCAGACGATGACCAAGCCGGTCGCCGCGTGGCAGTACGTCCTGGGGAAGTGGCTCGGCGTCGTGACGCTGAACGCCGTGCTGCTCTCGGTGTGCGGCGCGGCGGTGTTCCAGTTCACCGAGTACCTCCGTTCGCTCCCCGCGGCCGGGGAGCGTGAGGCGTACGAGATCCAGGGCGGGCAGCTCTCCGAGGACCGCCGCATTCTTGAGACGCAGGTGCTCACCGCCCGCGTCTCGGTCGAGTGCGATCCGCCCGACGTGCGGATGGAAGAGTTCGAGAAGAACGTGCAGGCCCGGGTCGAGGAAGAGGTCAAGGCAAACCAGAACTTCCGACCCACCCCCGACGTGGTCAACAAGATCCGCAAGGACCTGTGGGAGGCATGGCAGCAGTCGTACCGCTCGATCGCTCCCGGCGCCGACGAGCTGTATGTCTTCAGCCATCTGGGGGAGGCGAGCGACAAGAAGCTCCCGCTCACGTTCCGGTACCGCGTCAACTCGGGCTCGAACGCCCCGGACCAGATCTACCACGTCGCGATGGGGTTCAGCGGCGATCGCCCGGTGGTGCAGCAGTGCGGGCTGGGGTACTTCCACTCTCTCCAGCTTTTCCCCAGCGCCGTCGACGCCAAGGGCCAGATCACGGTCCAGATCGCCAACGGGGACCCCTACACCGGTCAGGTCAACCCCAACACCATCACGTTCCCGCCGGGCGGGCTGGAGATGTCGTACGTCGCCTCGGGGTTCCGGATGAACTTCCTGCGCGTCATGCTGGTGCTGTGGGTGAAGCTGGCCTTCCTGTCGATGGTGGCCATCTGGGCCGCGACGTTCCTGAGCTTCCCGGTCGCGTGCCTGGTCGCGTTCGGCACGTTCTTCTGCGCCGAGAGCGCCTCGTTCCTCACCGAGGCTCTGGAAAACTACCAGTCGGTCGACGACCACGACCAAGTGATCTGGTACGCGGTGGTGATCCGCGCGATCGCCGTCGGGGTCTCGAGCGTGTTCAAGGTCTACGCCGACCTGCGCCCGACCGCTCGCCTCGTCGAGGGAACGCTCCTGCCGTGGAAGAGCGTCGCGGGAGGGGTGGGGGCGATCTCCGGCGCCACGGCGGTCATTTATGCGGCGGCGTCCCTGATTCTGCGGCGGCGCGAACTCGCGGTGTACTCGGGGCACTAGAAAGGGCGGCCGGAGCTTCGCCATGACCCGCGATTCAGTCATCCAGTGCGTTGCCGCGGCGGTCCTGGTGGCCGCGCTGACCGCCTCGGGCCTGCTGGCGACGCGGCTGAGCAACTCCGCCGCGGTCAACCGGCTGGTGTACACCGACACGGCGGAGAAGGGCGCGCCGCCGGAGGTCGCCCTGGGCATCGCGATGGGCGCGTTCCGCGGCATCTTTGTCAACTACCTGTGGATGCGGGCCAACGCCCTCAAGGAGGCCGGCAAGTTCTACGAGGCCGTCCAGCTCTCCGACGCCATCACACGCCTCCAGCCGCGCTTCCCGCGCGTGTGGGTCTTTCATGCGTGGAACATGGCGTACAACATCTCGGTGACCACCCAGACGCGCGAGGAGCGCTGGAAGTGGGTCAACGACGGGATCGCGCTGCTGCGTGACAAGGGCATCCCGGCCAACCCCAACGACATGCTCCTGCACAAGGAGCTGGCGTGGTTCTTCCAGCACAAGATCGGCGGCTACACGGACGACGCCAACGGGTACTACAAGCGCAAGCTCGCCGAGGAGTGGACGATCCTGCTGGGGTCCCCCCCGCAGCACGACCCGAAGGTGCGCGACCGCGCCGTCGCGATCCAGCGGTACGTCGACTGGCTCACCCCGATCGCCGATGCGCCCGACGAGCTCGACGACCTGATCCGCGCCGAGCCGAGTGTCGCGGAGCTGGCCGAACACCTGCGGTCGGAGCTGGGCGAGGAGCTTGGCTTCTACACGCTGCGCCGCTACGAGCTGGCCCGCGCCGCCAAGAAATCCCTCCGGGCCTCGCAGGCGGTCGCGACCCAGGGCCCCAAGAGCGCCGCGATCTGGCGCCTCATGGACGACACGCGCTACGCCAAGGCGTGGGAGAAGCTGGTCCCCTACCTCCGCAAGAAGCTCCTCGTGGACACGTACCACATGGAGCCGGAGCGGATGGTCCGCTACACGAAGGAGTACGGGCCCCTGGACTGGCGTGTCGCGGCGGCCCACGCGCTCTACTGGTCGGCGCGCGGCGTCGAGAACGCCGCGTTCCGGTGGAACAACGCCAACAAGCTCGACTACGACTTCATCAACACCGACCGCGTGACCATCCAGTCGGTGCAGGACCTGGCCCGCTACGGCGAGTTGTACTTCGATTTCCTGGGCTTTGCCAACGGCGGCAAGGGCGTCTTCCTCTCGGTCCCCAACACGCACTTCATCCAGACCTACGGCGACAAGCTGGGCGAGCTGGTCGCCCGGAGCTGGGCCGACAGCGAGAAGCGCGCGTACAGCTTCTATTCCGCGGGGTACGAGAATTTCCTCCGCGACCACATCCGCTTCTACTGGCGCCGGGGCCAGAAGGAGCGGGCCGAGGAGCTGTACACGCGCCTGCGCACCTACCCGGCGCAGAACATGAACGACCCCAGCCGCGCCAAGGAGCTCAGCCAGCCCCTTGCGGACTGGGTCGCCAACGAAATCTCCGACCAGCTCAAGGTGAACTACGTCGCGTTGCAGGAAGTGGTGGGGGCGCTCCAGGGGGCGTACATCAGCCTGCTGGCGGGCGACGGCGACACGTTCCGCTCGCAGTTCTCGTACGCCCTGGCGTTCCACAAGAACTACATGGCCCACCAGATCCGCGCCAACCCGATCGATGACGCCGGCCGCATGGAGCTGATGCCCAAAGACTTCCGCCTGATGGCCTCACAGATGCTGTGGGCGATCCTCCAGACCGTCGACCTGGATGATGCGGAGGTGATCTACGACCACGCGCCCGAGGACCTCAAGCAGGCGGCCTACGACCTGGTGCGCGACCGCTTCAAGGCGGAGCTCGACAAGAACCCGACCGTGGACGGCCGGAAGTTCGACCAGGTCTTCCCCGAGCCGCCGGGCATGGACGACTACCGCCGCCTGACCGAGGCTTGGAAGGCCGAGGCCGAAGCCGCCCAGCGCCCGCAGGTGCAGCAGAAGTAGCCGCGGAACGGTTCCGGCGGCGCCAGGTCACGCGACTTCGCGGCGTCCGAGTTCTCACGGCGCGGACCGATGGCGCCAAAGGGAGTCCACTCAACGTTCCCGCCTTGATGGTCATGCCGCGCGGCAGCGCGCTCGACGTCTACTTGGCGTCCGTGTTCCACATGTCGTCGACGGCCTTCCAGGTGCCGTCCTTCTGCTTCTTCCAGACGCAGAGGTACTACCCCTTCTCGCTGACGAGCTTGCCGTCGGGCCCCGTGTAGGAGTCCTCGTAGGTTCCCGACGTGAAGCCGAGCTCGCCGCTCTTGGACACTTCGGTGTGGGTGATCTTCCAGGAGATCGAGAAGGTCTTGTCGACGAAGTACGAAGCCCAGACCTTTTTCGCGGCGGCCCGGCCGACCGCAACCGGCTCGTTGGGAGGGTACGCGATGGCGTCCTCGGCGTAGAACTCCGCCACCCGGTCCGCGTCCTTGGTCGCGGCCACCTTGGACCACTCGTCATCAAGCGTGGCCAGGGCCTTCGCGTTGGCGTCCATGTCGTCGGCCTCGATCGTCGGTGAGCCGGCCGCGAACGAGGGCATGGCCGAATAACTCACCCCGATCGCGCCCGCTGCGGCGAGCACGAGAATTAGACCCTGAACGCGCTTTCCCTTCGAGAAACGAGTCATTGGGGCGATCTCCCCGGTGGTGCTTGAGTACGGAACGACGACAGCATCATCGGATGGTATCCGAGGGCGATCCGTCCCACGCGAGCGTGGTTGGGGTGGACGGCGAGCGGCGGTCCTCGGCGCGGGGATCAGGGCTTCCTCGCCAGCACCTGCACCACCGACGCCTCCCCGGTATGGAACCGGCCTTCGGAGACGTTGCGTTCCAGGGCTGCCTGATGCTCGATCCGGAGCCCGTTCAGTTCGGCAAGGATGACCTCGAGTGACGCCAGCAACAACGGGTCCTTCGGCCCACCGGTGCCTCGTGCGATCTGATCGGGCGCATAGGCCTCGAGCACGAACACGCCGCCCGGTTTCAGCCACGCCGTGATGCGCGTATGCACCGCCGCGCGGAGCGTTGCGGGAAGATGAACGAAGATGGAGCTGACGACATCGAACGAACCGTGCTCGGCATCGAAGTCCTGAAGGTCCACGGCCCGCGTGCGGAGTCCCAGGCCGCGCTCGCGGGCGCGGCGCTCTGCCTTGTGCATCCCGACCTCGCTCTGGTCGACCGCCAGCACCTTCAGCCCCCGAGACGCCAAGAACAAGGCGTTGCGGCCTTCGCCGGCGCCGATATCGAGCGCGTGCCCCTGGCTGGGAAGTCGGTCCGCAACGTGCGTGAGGAAACCATTGGCCTGTTCGCCATAGGCCAGTGCATCGCCGGCGTACCGCTGATCCCAGAACGTGCTCGACATGCCGGAAGGGTAGGAGTGCATTGCACCTCCCCCGAAAGTCGGACGCGGGCCCGAGGTGGTCGTTCGTTCGACGCGCCGATCGCTGCACGCCGCTGGTTCGCGGCAGCGGGGATTGTGAGGCTGGGAACGGGCGGTGCTGGTCGCATTCCCCACGGAAGCACGAACGACGCTATTTCCGACGACGCAGCGCGACGAAGGATGCCCAAGTCCGGCGCGGAACTTGACGCACTCACCGATCGCGTGACCGTCCGCCGGTAGAACCCTTCTCTGGCGGGTGTTCGGTTGTGCGAAGATTGCATTCGGCGCTTGCGGGCATGCGAAGAGCACGGACAGGAATGGTGGCCCGCTGAACCCGTACACTCCCCGCTCATGCACCCTGCCACCATCGGCCCATTCCAGATTGAGCGAGAACTCGGCCGCGGCGGCATGGGAGAGGTGTTTCTCGCGCGGGATTCGCGGCTCGACCGCCAGGTGGCGATCAAGGCCTTGCCCGCCCATCTGGCCCAGGACCCCGATCGCCTCGCCCGCTTCCAGCGCGAAGCCAAGGTGCTGGCGTCGCTCAACCACCCCGGCATCGGTGCGATCTACGGTCTGGAGGAGGCCGGGGGACATCTGTACCTGATTCTCGAGTTCGTCGTCGGTGAGACGCTGGCTGACCGCCTCGCGCGGGGCGCGATCCCTATGGATGAAGCGTTGCGGCTCGCCCGGCAAATCGCCGAGGCACTCAAGGTTGCGCACGAGACGGGGCTGGTGCACCGAGATCTCAAGCCGGGCAACGTGATGGTGACGGCCGAAGGCAAGACCAAGGTGCTGGACTTCGGCATCGCACGGACGACCGATGGCCCGGCCACGAGGTCCGTCACGCCGCTGGCGTTGGAGGCGCCCACGGTCACGATGCCCCTCCGCCTGCAGTCGCCCACCATCCCGGGCGCCATCATGGGCACCGCCGGGTACATGAGCCCGGAGCAGGCCCGCGGCAAGCCGGTCGATCAACGTTCTGATGTGTTCTCGTTTGGCTGCGTGCTCTATCAGATGCTCACCGGCGTCGAACCGTTCGCCGGCGACACCGTCGCGGAGTCGATCGGCGCCACGCTCCACAAGGACATCGACCTTGACACGCTTCCGGTAGGCACTCCCTCTTCCGTTCGGGATCTGCTGCGCCGCTGCCTCGAGAAGGACCCGGCGAACCGTTGTCCCTCGGCGATCAGGATCCTGGACGACTTGGCCGCCCTGGATCGCTGGGCACGCGACGAGGCGATCCCCGAGCTTGCGCGTCTGTGCGACCGGATCCTCGTCCTGGAGGAGGGCCGCGAGTCGTGGACGGCCTTCGAACTGGCGCGGGAAATCGACAAACTCGCCCCGGGCGATCCGATGGTCGGAAGGCTTCGGCCCGAGTTTTCAAACCCGATTTCCATCACCTCCGACCCTCCCGGGGCCCGGGCCTTTGCCGCGTTCTACGGCGATCCCGACGGCAAGGAAATCAGTCTCGGCGTGACGCCGCTCACCGGCATCCCCTTCCCGCGCGGCCTCTCGAGACTGCGGCTGGAACTTCCGGGGCACCGTCCGGTGCGTGACCTGATCTGGAACATCAAGGCCACCGTCTCGAACGCTTCCGACGAGAACACCTGCACTTGGCACTACACCCTGCACGCGCCCGGCTTGATCCCGGACGGCATGGAAGCGGTGCCCCCCGGCGGTCGCCCTGTCTTCCTGCCGGGGCTCGATCACATGGCGACCGAGCCGATCGCGGCGTTCCTCATGGATCGGCACCCGGTGACCAACCGGGACTTCAAGCGCTTCGTGGATGATGGCGGTTACCGGCGCGAGGAGCTGTGGCGAGAGCCGTTCGTCCTGGGGGATCGCACACTTCCGCGGGACGAGGCGATGTCGCTTCTGGTGGATGCGGTGGGTCAGCCGGGGCCCGTTCGATGGGAAATGGGTGAGTACCCGGTCGGCGAGGACGACCATCCGGTGAGCGGCATCAGCTGGTACGAAGCCGCGGCGTTCGCGGCGTGGGCCGGCAAGTCTCTGCCGACCATCTTCCACTGGAGCCGCGTGGCGTTCACGAACTCGAGCGGGCAGATCGCGCCGCTGGCGAATTTCGCCGGGCGCGGCACCGTGCCCGTGGGCAGCACGCGGAGCGTCAACAGGTTCGGGGTGCACGACCTGGCCGGAAACGTGCGTGAGTGGATCCTGAATCCGGTCGACCGGCCCGGGCATCGCTTCATCCTCGGCGGCGGATGGAACGACCCGAACTACGCCTTCGTCGACGCGTTCGCGCAGCCGATGTTCGACCGATCGCTCTCAAACGGTTTCCGCTGTATCCGCGCGATGACGCCGGACCCCAACGAGAAGCAGCTCACCCGTTCGATCCCGGTCGCCTTCCGCGACTTCCGCGCGGAGAAGCCGGTGCCCGACGACGTGTTTGCGTACTTCCGTCGCCAGTTTCATTACGATCGGCGGCCCCTGGACGCGGTGACGATTTCTGACCAGGCGACTCCTCCCGGCCGGTGGCAGACTCTCGAGATCGCGGCCGCGTACGGCGTGGAGCGCATGCAGTTGCACCTTTTCCTGCCCGAGCGGGCGAAACCGCCCTACCAGACCGTCGTGCTCTTTCCGGGATCGCTGGCGCTCCACACCCGCATCTTTAATCTGAGCGAATTTCGGCGGGTCGATTTCTTGGTCAAGAGCGGGCGAGCGGTGATTCTCCCCATCTACAAGGGCACGTTTGAACGGGCTTCGAACATCGACTCCGACTACCCGAGCCAGACCGCGTCCTACAAGGACCACCTGATCATGTGGGCCAAGGACCTCGGGCGCGCCATCGACTATGTGGAATCACGCGAGGACCTGGATTCGACCCGCATCGCCTATTACGGCGTCAGTTGGGGCGGTGCTCTCGGCGCGATCCTGCCCGCGATCGAAACCCGCATCAAGCTGAACATCCTCTATGTCGCCGGGCTCTGCTTTCAACCGTCGCTCCCGGAATCCGACCAGATCAACTACGTCTCGCGCGTGACCCAGCCCACCCTCATGCTCAACGGTGAACTCGATTTCTACTTCCCGCCCGAACACTCGCAACGCCCGATGTTCGACCTCCTTGGTACGCCGCCGGAGCACAAGAAGCGGTTGACGTACGAACGCGGCCACACCGTACCCAAGACGGAGTTGATCCGCGAATCGCTGGCGTGGCTTGATCGGTACTTCGGACCGGCGGGGTGACGCCGGAAGTGGCGAACGATTCGTAACGCCACCGTGACTGCAAGGACCGCGGCTTGTGGCGGGTCCTGCGCCAAGCCGCGAATCCTCGCACTCGGCTGATTGAATCGCACGTTCGAAGTTGGGAGCCGTCACCCCGCACGGAGAAGGCAGTGAGCCCTTCGCAAACCCATCTCAAAGCGCAGAGGCACGCATGAATCCCCGATTACTGTTGGCTCTTGGCGTCGGGGGTCTCGCCGCCGTTGCCGCGCTTGCCCTTGGCGCATGGAAGCAACTGGGCGTCAAGTCCTACGGCCATCCCGCGGGCCGGGTCGTGCGGGCGGGCCACCAGCTTGCCGTGCTGATGGAAACGCGCGATCCCTACATGCCCTCGCTCAAGGGCGCCGACGAGCGAAACATGAGCTACTCCTACGCACTCTGGCTGATCCCAGAGACGGGCGACGGCGATGTGCGCACCGTACGCCTGGCCCGAAGCGTCGCATCCGGCGCACGCACGCACAACATCGGTGCCCAGCACTTTGACCGCGGCGTCCTCTGGCTCACGATCCAAGATCTCCAGGGCATCGACCTTGCCTCAGGTCAGGGGACAACAACGCCCGCTCCGGCTTCGCTCGTCAATGCCCCGATCTCGCAGCTCATGGGCTCCAACGAGCATCCCCTGGAGCAATACCGCGCCCAATGCGTCACGCTCTCCTCGGGAGACTGGCTCTTCCTCTCCACTGACGATGAGGCCAAGACCGGCCTGAAGACCGGCACGCGCTTGTACGACAACGCAAGCGCGGCGGGCACCTACAAGCCCCGCACCCTGCAGGTGATCACCGCCCAGCCGGGCCCGATCCCTCGCCTCGCAGGCGCGACCCGACTCGGAGAATGGACGTTCCGCAACGGCGCGTTCATGCGCTCGGCCAAGGGGGGGAGCGTGGTCCGCTTCACCAGCCCCGATGGATTCCTGGTCGTCCACGAGGCGGGTGATCCGGTTCATCCCACGGTTCAGCTCTCACGCCTGAACACGGACGGCTCCGTCGCGTGGACCGCCGACACTCAGATCGGGCGCCTCACGCAGGTGCTCCCCGACGAGAGCCTGCCCGCGTTCGTCGGAGAACTACCGCAGCAACTCACCGAGCCGATGCTCGCGGTCGTTCACCTCAAAGACGGCACCGTCAAGACGAAGTCACTCAAGGGCCCGTTGAACTGAGCACCGCGGCCGCGTCGCGGCAGCGGCGCGTCCGAGTGCGCCCCGCTCAGAAGCGCGGCACCCGCGTACCTTGAAGGCGAACCATGTCTTGGATCAGCTTCGTATCCTCCATCATCGCCGCCGCGCTGGCCGCGCGGCGCCAGCCTCGCATCGAGCCTCCTCCGGGCCTTGCCGGCGCACGCGTTTCCTACGTGAATCAAGGGCGCGCGGGCAAGGTCGTCTTTACCTCGGGCTTCAAGAGCTTTGAGATGTACTTTGAGTTTGGAGGAGGCGATACCGTCGCTACGATCGACATCCCCTCGGCGGCCGAGTGGAGCGCACGGACCGGGTTTCCACTCGCGATGCGCCCAGCCATCCTTGACTTCATAGGCAAGACCGTGGTGCGGGAGCAAACCACGTACGGCAAGGGTCGCTTTGAGGTCCACGATCAGTACCTCAGCATTCCCGTCGGAGGCGTGCGTGCGGATCGCGCCCGCTGAATCGGGGTGACAGCCCACGCAGAGCACTTCCGGTCTGAGATCGGCCCCTGGAGTGGAACCCGGATTCTGCCTTCGCCGCGAGCGCGAGTGTGTGTTTGACAACCGCCATCCGTGTCATCATGCTGCCGGCCGCACCTGGCCGGGACTGAAGCATGGTCACATGAGCGGAAACACGACGTGAGGCAGATCAGGATCATCGAGCACATCTCGCTGGACGGCGTGATCCAGGCGCCCGGCGGGCCGGGCGAAGACGGCGACTATGCGCACGGCGGATGGACCGTGCCTCTTGCCGATCCGGCGATCGGAGAGAGGATCATTGCCGCGCACGGCGAGAGGTTCGATCTTCTGCTCGGGCGCCGCACCTACGACATCTGGGCCAGCTTTTTGGGCACGGGCAAGCGGTTCTTTTCTGAAGGCGCCGAAGCACGCGAACTTGCGCTCGTCAGCACCAAGTCCGCGGCCTCGGGCGTGCTTCTGAACAGGTATCGACCCGTGGGACGGCTTCGAACCGGGTCCTTCAGGTAAGCGCCCGAAGCCGCGTAAGCTTGGACCGGCATGGTGCAGCGTTCGTCGAGAAGATCGGCCAAATTGCCAACGAGGCGGCGGCGTGACGCCGCGCGAAAAGGAGCGGTTGGATGAATAAGAACACGATCTGCCTGTGGTACCACCACGATGCCGAAGCCGCCGCGCGGTTCTACGCCAAGACCTTTCCCGACAGCACCGTGGGCGCCATCCATCACGCTCCCTCCGACTTCCCGGGTGGCAAGCAGGGCCAGGTCCTCACGGTCGAGTTCACGGTCTGCGGGGTGCCCTGCCTCGGCATCAACGGCGGCGACGCGTTCACGCAAAGCGAAGCGTTTTCCTTCCAGATCGCGACCGACGACCAGGCCGAGACGGACCGTTACTGGAACGCCATCGTCGGCAACGGCGGCGTCGAGAGCGCGTGCGGTTGGTGCAAGGACAAGTGGGGGCTGTCGTGGCAGATCACCCCGCGGGTGCTTACCGAGGCGATGGCCAAGGGCGGCGACGTCGCCAAGCGCGCGTTCGCGGCAATGATGGAAATGGGGAAGATCGACGTCGCGAAAATCGAGGCGGCGGTACGCGGCAAGGCGCGCTGAAGCGACCCTCCGACCCGCCCGCCCGCGACGGGCGAACCGGAGAATTGTCGTGATCGTCTTTCAATAGCGCGGCTGCTCAGGTCGCGACCCAACGCGAGCGCCACTTGGAATGATTCGCGGCCAAGACGGCTTAGAGTCGTCTCCCTCAGCGGAGTTTCCCCCTATGCCTCTGCTCCGTGTGCACTGTGTCGGCCTCTCCGTCGATGGGTTCAGCGCCGGACCCCGCCAGAGTCTCACTGACCCGATGGGCGTCGGCGGCATGGCCTTGCACGAGTGGGTCTTCCCGACGCGCTGGTTCAAGCGGATGCACGCCGAAATGGGGATCGCCGGGGGCAAAGGTGACGGAACGGTCGGCGTCGATAACGACTTTGCCGCTCGCGGCTTCGAGGGAATCGGCGCCTGGATCATCGGCCGCAACATGTTCGGGCCCATCCGAGGTCCCTGGCCTGATGACTCGTGGAAGGGATGGTGGGGGACCAATCCGCCTTACCACACGCCGGTGTTTGTCCTCACCAACCATCCACGCAAACCGCTGGTGATGGAGGGGGGCACGACGTTCGAGTTCGTCACCGGGGGCATCCGAGAGGCCTATGACCGGGCCATGGAAGGCGCCAAGGGCCAGGATGTTCGGCTCGGCGGGGGCGCGAACACGATCCGTCAGTATCTCGCGGCTCGTCTCGTCGATCACATGCATCTGGCCGTTGGCCCGGTGCTCCTGGGCTCGGGAGAGTCTCTGCTTGCAGGACTCGATCTTCCGGCGTTGGGCTATGAAGTTGCCCGCCAGGAGAGTTCACACGCGGCAGCGCACTTCGTCGTTCGCCGAAGGGTCTGACCGGGGGCCGATCCCGGACCCGCGCGCGATGCCCGCGGCGCCAGCACCAGATTTGGGTCGGCTTGGCTGGTTCCCCGATCAACCGCCCGCGCATCCGCCTGCGCTGAGAACGGGCGACGGCGGCGCCGGGCGCGTGAGGTGGAAGGGCGCGGGATCTTCCCGGTTGACATCGTACAACCATGTAGTATAGTAAACCATATGGTTGTTGATAGTTCCCCGCGGCTCGACCTCGTCTTCCATGCCCTGGCGCACCCGGCCCGGCGCGCGATCATCCGGCAACTCTCTCGATTGGAGGTGGGGGAAGAGCGCAACCTCAGCGAGCTCGCTTCGCCCCTCAGAATGACGTTCCCCGCCGCCACCAAGCACGTGCGCGTGCTGGAGCGGGCCAAACTCGTCCGCCGCCGCGTCGCCGGGCGGCAGCACCTCTGCCGTCTTCACGCCGCGCCGCTCAAGGAGGCGACGCTCTGGACCGAGCAGTTCCGCCGGTACTGGGAGGCCCGCTTCGAAGCCCTGGACTCGCTCCTGGATCAGATGAAAGCCGAGGAGATGAAGTCCGAGTCGCAATCGCGTTCTCGCCGCCGCTGAGCGTTTCAACGGCAGTCCCCCCGCCTTCCCCTTGTTGTTGCCAGGACCACCGCATGAACCCCCAAGGCCTTCAAGTCTCCACTCCCACCGACACCACGATCGTGCTCACCCGCGCGTTCAATGCCCCGCGTCGGCTCGTGTGGGAGGCGATGTTCACCCCGGACAAGATGCGCCGTTGGATGCTGCCTCCCCCGGGATGGACCACGACCGTCTGCGAGTGTGAGCCTCGCGTGGCCGGGGCGTTGCGATTGGTGTGGAAGAGCGAGGAGGCCGACCCGGCCATGACGCTGCACGGCGTGTTCACGGAGGCCGTCCTGCACGAGCGGATGGTTCACACCGAAGTCATGGTGTTGGGCTCCGGCCAGCCGATCGGCTCGCAGGTGGAGACGCACGAGTTCGCTGAAAAGAACGGCGTGACCACGATGCGCATCACGCAGGTGTACGCCTCGAAGGAGGCCCGCGACGGGGCGGCCGCTTCCGGCATGGACGAAGGGATGGAGGCCTGTTACAAGCAGCTGGACGCGGTGCTCGCCCGGCCCGAGTAGGGCCCGTTGCGGGCGTTGGTGGCAGCGTGGGCGCACGCGAGCATGCCCGCCCGGTCGCATCCCTGCACGCGGGTGCCGGAGCGACGGAAGTCGGTCAATGACTGGCTGGAACAGATACAGGAGGTTCGGGAAGGCAACTACAAACGGCTCGGCGCACTGCTGAGTGAGTCGGAGCATGCCGAGAACCGGGAGCGAAAAGGATGAAGCCCGCGGAAGTAAGTCTGCCGTCAGATACCGAAGTGCTGGTGAAGCGCAGCTTCGATGCACCCGTCAACCTGGTGTGGAGGGCCTACATGGAACCCGGCCTGATGCGTCGTTGGTGCGGGGGCCACCCCGGTTGGACGATGCCGGTCTGCGAGATGGATATGCGCGTCGGCGGGAAGTACCGCTGGCGCTGGCGCAGCGATGAGAACGGCCAGGAGTTCGGATTCACCGGAGAGGTTCTGGAGGTCTCTCCGCACGCGAAGATCGTGCATACCCAGATCTTCGATGCCGGAGATCTGGGCGGTTCCATGGGGAGCGAGCCGTCGATCATCACCGTCACCTTCCAGGAAGCCGGCGGCATCACACACGTAACGACCACGATCAGGTACGCGTCGAAGGCGGACCGCGACGCGGCCTTCGCAACGGGTATGTCCGAAGGGATGGAGATGAGCTACAAGCACCTCGAGGCGCTGCTCGCTCAGCCCGCCTAGGGCTCCCGGCGGCTCCGCGCATCGCCTGGTGGTCCTCGCTCGCCCGATATCGCACAAACCCAACACGGAGTTCAACCAAGCATGCGGACAATGGCCCTTCTCCTGATGACGCTCGTGTCGGCCGTAGTGTCGGCGCAGCAAGCGCCCACGACGGGATACGCGCCCGTCAACGGACTCAAGATGTACTACGAGATCCACGGCAGCGGCGAACCGGTGGTGCTGCTCCACGGCGCGTTCATGACCATCACCAACAACTGGCCCGGGTGGATTGAAGAGCTCTCCAAGACGCGGCAAGTTATTGCCGTCGAAATGCAGGGCCACGGGCGCACGGCGGACATCCCACGCGACATCACCAACGACAACCTCGCCGACGATGTGGCGGCGCTGCTCGATCACCTGAAGATCCCGCGGGCGGACCTCATCGGCTACAGCATGGGCGGCGGCGTGGCGATGCGGTGTGCGATCCGCCATCCGGGCAGAGTGCGAAAGGTGGTCGTCATTTCGTCCGCGTTCCGCCGCGACGGCATGATCAAGGAAGCGGTCGACGCCATCCCGAAACTCACGGCGGAGGACTTCAAGGGCTCACCCATCGAGATCGAGTACAAGAAGCTCAGCCCGACTCCGGACGACTTTCCGAATTTCGTCAAGCGGGTCCTCGCCACGGCTTCGAACGGGCACGACATGGGGGCCGAGCAGCTTCAGGCCACCACGGCTCCGATGTTCTTCATCCACGGCGATGCGGATGGCGTGCGGCTCGAGCACGTCGCGGAGATGTTCCGCCTGAAGGGCGGCGGGGTTCACGGCGACATGCAGGCGCGTTCCGCATCGCGATTGGCCGTCTTGCCCGACACCACCCACGTCACGCTGATGGAGCGTCTTCCCGTCATTGTCCCGATGATCAACGACTTTCTCGACGCCAAGCCGTGACGAAAGCCCGGCCTTCTGCCGCGAAGACAACGATCTCAAGGAGCCATTATGAGCGAGAAGAAGAAGAAGCCCTCTGGGCGCCGTTCCGTGCGGCTTGGAGCCCAAGCCCCCGGCAGCACCCCCGTCCAGTCCGCGGCGGAGCGACGATCGGCAGAAGCGCAGGTGCGCACCCTTATCGCCAAGTTCGCGCCCACGCAGCTTCGGCTCGTAGCCGCGATGCGACGATCGCTCCGAAAGCGTTTACCCACCGCCCACGAGGTGGTGTACGAATATCGCAGCTGGTTCGTCATCAGCTTCTCGCCGAGCGGGCACGGCTTCGAGGGCGTTCTTGCGATCCGCGGAGACGCGGACGGCGTGAAGCTCTACTTCAATCGAGGCAAGGAGCTGCCGGACCCTGAGAAGCTGTTGCAGGGGTCCAGCCAGACGCGCTTCATTGGCGTGGAGGGCGCATCCACACTCGCTCGTCCTGCGGTCGCGGGCCTGATCGAACAGGCCATCGCTGCCAATCGCGTGCCGTTCGCGCGTGACGGCCGGGGCTCGGTGGTCATTCGTTCGACAGCTTCCAAGCAGCGTCCGCGGCGCCGCTCTGCCAAGTAAAAGGCGGTTTCGCTCCCCTCGAACCGCTTGGGCTTCAGCTGGACCGTTGAGGTTGACGAGGGGTGCTTCGGCGACCCGATTGAAAAGTACATCGCTGACGCACGCAGTCATCCTGACGCCGTGCAATGGCCCTCGACACGGCCCAAGTGAACAGCATTCGTAGCACCTCGGAGGAAAATAGCTGCGATTGAACCGGTACGTAAACACCAATGGCCCTGGCACTTGCCGAGGCCATCACGACTGCTGAATCGGGGTGGCAGGACGGTTTGAACTTGTTGTGGAGGGATTCCGCATTTGGACGCCAAAAACGCGGTTTTTGCTTGGTGTACAGCCGTGAACGAGTGATCACGAAGGCAACTCCATCAGCGACCTACGCGAACTCCTTGCACTGCTGGCTTACGGCGGACCACCGGGTGGCGAAGGAAACTCGGCCGACTTTGCAGGCGGTTCCGGCGCCTTTAGAGGCGAAGGCGAGGCGGTCGGTGCGGGTTCGCCTCTGGCGGGCGTGCTCGCGGTGACGCTGGACGCCTTGGCGAGCTCCTCGGCGCGCACTTCCAGCGGTCCTATCTCAGACCGCTCCCACCCTTCGGTGATGGGCGTGGGCCTTCCGCTCGGATCGCGGCCCGTGATAATGCGATAAATGGCCGGGAGCACGATGAGCGTGAGGAGCGTGCTGGAGATTAGGCCGCTAATGACGACCGTCGCCAGCGGTCGCTGCACCTCCGAGCCGGTACCGGTGGCGATCGCCATCGGCACGAATCCGAGCGAGGCCACAAGCGCAGTCATGAGTACGGGCCGGAGGCGTGTGAGGCATCCGCGGAGTATCGCCGCGTCACGGGGTAGCCCTTCGCGGCGCAACTGGTTGATGAACGACACCATCACCAGCCCGTTGAGCACCGCCACGCCCGAAAGGGCGATGAAGCCAACGGCGGCGGAAATTGAGAACGGCATGTCACGGAGCCAGAGTGAGATGATGCCGCCCGTGAGTCCCAGCGGCACGCACGTGAACACCAGCAGCGCGTACTTCACGCTCTTGAACGTGCTGAACAGGAGCAGGAAAATGAGGAAGAAGCAGACCGGCACGACGATAGTCAAACGTTGCTTGGCCGCCACGAGGTTTTCGTAGGTGCCGCCCCAGACGAGCCAGCCTCCGGGGGGTAGGGCCACCCCCGTGACTTTCTCCTGGGCCTCGCGGACGAATGATCCAAGGTCGCGGCCACGGACGTTCGCCTGCACCACGATCCGCCGCTTGCCGTTCTCGCGGCTGATCTGGTTGGGACCTTCCGTCACGTCGATCTGGGCCAGTTGACCCAAGGGGATGAAGCCCATCTCCTTCGACGGCGGCATCAGGTTCGTGCCCCCGTCGGTAGAGGCGAGCCGAACGTCGCTTCTCTGCTCTCCCCCGCCCACAGGTATGGGAATGGGGAGCCGTTCGAGCGCATCGATCTGCGCTCGGATGGAGTCAGGAAGGCGCACCACCAGGTCGAAGCGGCGGTCGCCCTCGAAGACGATTCCTGCCTCCTTGCCCCCCATCGCGACCGCCACCACGTCCTGCACATCAGAGATCGACAAGCCGTACCGTGAGATCGCTTCGCGGTCGATGTTCACGGTCATCATCGGCAGACCTTCGGTCTGCTCCACCTTAGCATCGGCGACGCCCGGGATGGACTGCAGCACGGTGAGGATCTGCTGGGCCGTGGCCTGCATTCTGTCGAAGTCGTCGCCGTAGACCTTGATCGCGACATCGCCGCGGACACCCGCGATGAGTTCGTTGAAGCGCATCTGGATTGGCTGCGTGAACTCGTAGTTGTTGCCGGGGACCGTGGCGACGGTCAACTGGATCAACTGGATGAGCTTGCCCTTGTGACCCTCGATCTTGATCTCGGCGTGCTCTTCTTCTCCGCCACCTTGTCCGCCGTGCCCGTGCTCGTCGTGACCGCCGAGCGTCGCGATCTCCTTCGCCTTCTCGTCGATTAGCTTGTCGAGCTCGGCCTCGCTCCGCCATTCGGTCTTGGGCCTGAGGACGATGAACGTGTCCGACACATTGGGCGGCATCGGGTCCGACGCCAGTTCGGCGGTGCCGGTCTTGGAGTACACGAACGCGACCTCGGGGATGGTCGCCACCGTCCGCTCTACATCCTTCTGCATGTGCTGCGACTGTGTGAGGCTGGTCGCCGGGATACGCATCGCGTGCATCGCGATGTCCCTCTCGTCCAGCGTGGGGGCGAATTCCTGCCCCAGCGTGCCGAAGAGCATGACCGAAGCCGCGAACGCGACGATGGCCGCTCCGGCCACGGGCCAGCGCAGTGCGAGCGACCACTTCAGGACCGGCTCGTACACCGCCTTGGCACAGCGCACCACGAAGATGTCCTTCTCGCTCACCTTGCCCCGGATCACGATCGCCACCATCGCGGGGATGAACGTGAGAGAGAGGATGAACGCGGCGATCAAGGCGAAGATCACCGTCATGGCCATCGGGTGGAACATCTTCCCCTCGACGCCCGTGAGTGCGAGGATGGGGAAGTAGACCGTGATGATGATCGCCTGCCCGTAGACCGAGGGCTGGATCATCTCCTTGGCCGCGACGGTCACCTCGTGCATCCGCTCCTCGAATGTGAGCAAACGCTTCTCGTGATGCTGCTTCTCCGCCAACCGCCGCAGGCAGTTCTCGACGATGATGACCGCCCCGTCCACGATCAGGCCGAAGTCGATCGCCCCGAGCGACATGAGGTTGCCGCTCACCTTGTTCTGCACCATCCCGGTCGCCGTCATGAGCATGGCGAGAGGAATGGCCATGGCGCATATGATCGCGGCCCGCACATTGCCCAGCATCAGCAGAAGCACCACGATCACAAGGATCGCCCCCTCCAGAAGGTTCTTCCCCACCGTGGCGATGGTCGCGTCGACCAGCTTGGTGCGGTTGAGGACCGTCTTGGCGTGGATGCCCGGTGGGAGCGACCGCGCGATCTCTGTCATCTTGGCATCGACGCTCTGGGCGACGGTGCGGCTGTTGCCCCCGAGCAGCATGATGGCGGTGCCGACGACGACCTCCTCGCCGTTCTCGCTGGCCGAGCCGGTTCGCATCTCGCGCCCCACGCCGATCGCCGGCGTGCCGTCGGGGTGTTGCGCGGCGATGTCTCGCATCCGGATCGGCACCCCATTGCGGGCACCGACGACGATCGCCTCGATCTCGCCCACCTTCTCGATGCGGCCGGTGGCCCGCACGACGTAACTCTCCCCTTTGTGCTCTATGTACCCCGCGCCCGTCGAAGCGTTGTTGCGTTCCAGAGCCTCAATCACGTTGTGGAAGGTGAGGCCATACGACACGAGTTTCATAGGGTCGGGCTGGACGTGGTACTGCTTGACGTACCCGCCGATGGCATCCACGCCCGCAACGTCTTTCACGCCCTTGAGCTGCGGCCGGATGATCCAGTCCTGCACCTCGCGGAGGTACGCGACTTGCTCCAGTTCAGTCGCCAGTCGCCGCCCTTCGGGCGTGACGTACGAGCTGTCCTTCTGCCAGCCGGGCTTGCCGTCCACGACGGTCGCGCCCTTGCCGTGCGGGTGCTCGTACTCGACGGTATACATGTAGATCTCGCCCAGGCCGGTAGCAATCGGTCCCATGCGCGGCTCGACGCCCGGCGGGAGCGATTCCTTGGCCTCGCCGATCCGCTCGGCCACTTGCTGGCGCGCGAAGTAGACGCTTACGTCGTCGTTGAAGACTGCCGTCACCTGCGCGAAGCCGTTGCGGCTGAGCGAGCGCGTCGATTGCAGGCCGGGGATGCCGGCGAGGGCGTTCTCCATCGTGAACGTCACCTGCTTCTCGACCTCGAAGGGCGAGAGGCTGGGCGCCACCGCGTTGATCTGCACCTGGTTGTTGGTGATGTCGGGCACCGCGTCGATGGGGAGTTTGTTGAGCGAGTACGCTCCCAACGCCGCAACCAACGCCGTGATGATGAGGACGAACCAGCGGTTCTTGACGGAGAAGTGGAGGAGTGATTCAAGCATGTGAGCGATCCTCCTTTCTTAGTGTTCGTGCGCTGCGGAGCCCTTGCCGAGGTCCGCTTTGAGAATGAACGTTCCGGCCACGACGAAACGCTCGCCGTCCACCAAGCCCGAATAGATGGGAACCAGCCCACCCACGCTTTTGCCGATGGTCACAGCCCGCTTTGCAAAGGTGTTAGGCTCGCCCTCGACAGGGACAAAGATCGCCGGACCGCCTTCGACGGTCTGCACCGCCACGTCGGGCACGGCGACGATCGGTGTCGGCTCCGTACCCCCCGATGTATTGGTCACGATCTCCACTTGAGCGAACATGCCCGGCTTGAGCGGGAGGTCCTTGGTTGCGACCTCAATGCGGACCTGTGCCGTGCGGGTCGTCATGTCCACCATTGGCGAGATGAAGGCGACTTGGCCTTCAAGAGGGTTTGATTCGGACGAGCCGACCTTGACCCAGGCCTTCGCGCCCACCGCAATCTCGGCGAGCTTGGCCTCGGGGACATCCGCGAGCACCCAGACGTTGGAGAGGTCGGCCAGCACCATGATCGCCTCGCGGTCGGGGCTGACGAGTTCACCGAGCGTGACCTCCCGCTGCACGACCTGGCCGTCGATCACAGCATGGATGGCGTAACGAGGAGCAACCTCGCCGTTCTTGAGGAACGCATCGACGGCCGCCTGGTTCATTCCCAGAAGGTGCAGGCGATTCTCCGATGCGGTGACGGCGGCATCGGCCGCACGCTGCGCGGCGACCGCGCCCTTGTACTCCGCTTCTCGACGCTGCACTTCTGTCAGCGAGGTTCCCTGGGTCTGGTCGTAGAGACCCTTGGCTCGGTCCCACGAAGCCTTGGCGAGATCGGCCACTGGCCCCGCAGAGTCCTTGGCGACCCGCTTCTGCAGGAGGTCGGCCTGGGCCTCGCCGAGTTCGGGGCTCTCGATGATGCAGAGCTCGTCTCCCTTTTTCACGTCCTGGCCGAGCCGGACCTTGATCTCAACCACACGCCCGCGAAGCGGCGAACCAACGTGGGCCATCGCCTCGGCGTTGAAGCCGACACGGGCGGGTGTCACGATGGTGGGCCGCAGCGCCCACATCTGGGCCGCTTCGATCTTGATGCCGTAACGCTCCACGGCGTCGGCGGTGAGCTTGACCTCGTCGGTATGAGCCGCTTCACCACCGTGTCCGTGGTCGTGGCCGCCGCCTTCGGCATGACCTGTTGCCGCCGGCTTGGTCGCGCCATGGTCGTCGGCGCCGGACCCCTTCTTGCACCCCACGGTCGCGAGGAGTGTGGCGAGTACCAAGACCGTCACGAGTGCCGGGATGGTGATTCGCCGTGGATGCGGGTCGTTCCCGCCTTGGATGTCAGTGCGCGTGTGCATGAGTTCTACTTTCGAGTGGTCGTCGAGTGGCCGACTGGGAATGCGAGGGAAGGTCTACTTGACGGGATTGGGTACGATCCTGTCGTTGGTTGCGGAGACGGTGATAGCGGCGGAAGGCCCCGGACCACCAGCGGCCCGTTGCAGGCGGATTGCTGCGATCGCTGCCTTGCGGTCGAGTTCAACGGCCTTGGCCTGCGCCGCTCGCAAGTCCTGCTCGGCAAGGAAGAGCGAGGTCACGTCTGTTTGCCCTGCTCTGAACGAGGCATCGGCAAGTGCCCGGCGCTGCTCCTGCAAGGGAACGAGTTCCTGCCGGACTCGCCGGACGTTTTCGCGGGTCTGAGCGAGCGACTCCCACGAGCGGCGCACATCCTCGATGACCTGCCGCTTGGCTTGAACGAGCTGGTGGCGTGCCTCGATCTGTTCGGCCGTGACCCGCTCCGAGCGGGCCTGGCCCATGTCAAAGATCGGGATCGGGAGCGAGACTTCGGGCCCAACCTGCCAGTCCGGGTCACGCTGGGCCTGCACCCCGGCGCTGGTGCCTTCAAAGGGCAGGAGGCGAGTGAGCGCAAGGTCGTCGCCCAGTGCCGCAAGGGTCCACGAGCGTTCCTGAATCTCCGGACGTGCGTGAAGCCCCGCGTCGATCCACGTCGCCTCGGGAGTGTTCGTCAACGTCGGCGGTGTCCACCGTTCTAGTTTCCACGCCGCGGCACCCGACGGCCGACCGATGAGCCGCGCCAAGCGGAGCCGTTCGTCCCTCAGTTCCTGGGTCGTCTCCGCGATCTCGACTTCCAGTTCAACCCGCTGCGTGTTCAGAACCGCGACATCCTCACGGATGCCCTCCCCGGCGGTGAGTCTCGCGTTCGCCAGGTCCACGGCCTGGCTCACCAGCGCTCGACGCTGCTCAAACACCGGCAGCAACTGCTCGAGTGCCTGCACCGACACGTACCGCTCCTGCACCTCGGCAACCGCGTCGATGACGGCGGTGATCGCCGCGGCAGAGGCTTGCCGGAGCCGGTTGTCAGCAGCGCTCGATTGCCGGGGGATCTTTAGAATCGAGATCAGGTCCTGGGCGAGCGACGCCTCGATTACGGGTTTGCCCCCTCCCTCAGGGAATCGAAGGGCAAGATTCAGGATCGGGTTGGGGAGCAATCGGGCCTGCTTCGCGTCAGCCAGCGCGATCCGCACTCGCGCAAGTGCCGCTTGTACGCCCGGGTCGGCGGTGACGGACAGCCTCACCGCCTCGGTGAAAGTCAATGCTTCGCGGTCGCCCGGCTCGTCCACCGGGGCACCCTCAACGTGGAACGCGATCGGTTCTAAAAGGCCCGCAGCCCTGCCGGCAACGGTCTCGGTGCTTGTCTCGGGCGGCCGCGTCGACTGGCAGCCCGCGAACGCTGCGAACGCGAGCGTGACGATGCCGAGTCGTGATATCTTCTGCGGGAATGATCGGGAAGCCCAAGCCCTACAAAGGGCCCGGTTGGGTCGAATGTCCATGAATAAGAATCCATCGCTTGGTTGAGTGGCACACCCAGCACGCCGCTCCTGTCAGGAGCATGGGTCGGTCAAGACCCACAGCGCGCACGATTCAGCTTGGCTCGCGTGCCCGGTCAGGGCAAAAGCAAGCGCGCAGCGTGAACCTACACCAGCATGACGATGGTTCTGATCGACGCCATCTCAGGTGGCGGAGCCGCAGCCCGAACCTCGATCCACCGCACGAGCACGTTCAGCGGCAGCGGGTCGATGGGAAAGGTGATGACCGCAAAGGTCGGGAGCGGCAGATCAAAGATCACTGAGGAATGGGCCGACCTCACGGTCGCTGTTCCCACGCCAGTCTTGACCGGCGTGTCCTCGCACTGGCCGGGAGTCCCTGATTCGGGATCGTCCGGCTGCTGCGGTCCGCATGCATTAGCGCACTGACCGGACTCATCCTGGCCACAGCCGCCGAACTCAAAGTGAGAAGTGCCGTTTGACTCGCGGCATTCCACCAAGAGCCCGCCCGCCACGGCGTGGAAGCCGGTCGTGAGCACGCAGATGACTGCGATCAGGCGATGGAGGAGGTTTCGGCTCATTTGGTCGGGGCAAAGGATAGCCTCTTCTGCAACTCCTTGGAATCGCGTCGACAATGCGGCAGCAGCCGCGAGCACGCCGATTTCAAACCGACAGACGGTACCCCGGCGGCTCGTGGGGTCGATTAGTCTGGCTGCGACTGCGTGCGGGATGGGCAACAGGATGGCGGCGTTGGGACTTGCAGAAGTTTTACCGTGAAAGACATGGTGGGATTGCTGGCAGTTGGAGACAGAAAGTTCAAATCCTGCCAACACTCACGCCAAGAGCGCTCGACATCTAGCCTAGAAGCACCGGGGCTTGAACCGCATTTGCGACACCGTAAGTGCTGCTCCACACAACGAGAAAGCCCCTCGACGTGATCGTCGAAGGGCTTTACTCTGAACAAAGTTGGGGTGACAGAACACCAATAGAACTTCTCTTGGAGGGCGTTAGGGTGTGGGATCCGGGAATACGCCGTTTGCCGAGCGTCGGGGCGATTTTCGAACACTAAGAGACGTGTCAGGTTCAAGGACGCTGGCTGGCGACGGTGGCGGAGTACGATGGGAACAGCCGTGTGGCGACGCGTGGACGCGCCTGCTGCGACTGGGTCAGGAGTCCGCCAATGCAACAAGTCACCGCCGCCGTCGCCATCATCGCCGTGATGGTGTTGGGCGCGATGCCCGCCGCCGCCCAGCCCGCCGCAAACGCCGAGCCCGGGCCGATCACGGTATATGCCGCCAAAAAGGTCGTCACGATGGACCCGGGCTGGCCCGAGGGCACCGTCGTTGCCGTGCAGAACGGCAAGGTGCTCTCGGTGGGTCGCACGATGGACGACCTCAAGCCGTGGCTCGATGCCAAGGGCGCGGGCAAGGCCGCCCCTGCCCACACCCTCGACGAGACGTTCAAGGACAGGGTGCTCGTGCCCGGCCTCATCGAGGCCCACGGCCACCCGCTTATGGGCGGGATGTTGTACCGGCTGCCGCTCCTGGCGTACCTGCCGACGATGAACCCGTACGGCTCCGAGTTCCCCGGCATCACCACGATGGACGCGGTGAACAAGGCCATCAAGGACCACCTCGCCACCGTCAAGGACAAGACGCAGACCGTGATCTTCTGGGGCTACGACGTGGTGGCGATGGGCAAGCACCTGACCAACACGGAACTCGATGCCCTGACGGGCGGGGAGGGGGAGGTGCCCGTGATGATCTGGGACGCCTCGGAGCACTTCGTCTACGCCAACACGGCGGCTATGAAGAAGGCGGGCGTGACCAGCGAAGCGCTCAAAATCAACGGCGTGCAGGCCGGGCCCGACGGCAAGCCCAACGGGCAGTTCCTGGGCGTGACGGCCGGCACCTACATCCTGATCCCGCAGCTCGCCCCGCTCCTGGCGCCCGAGCCGGCGCGGGCCGGCATGAAGCACCTGATGGACATGAGTTGGAAGAACGGCGTCACGACCACGTCGGAGTTGTCGCAGGGCGTGCTGGGCGTGGATGCGGGGATTGCAACCTTTGAGAAGTTCTACAACGACCCCGCCGTGCCGATGCGCTGCGTGGTCGTCTGCGACGCGACGGCGATGCTGGCCGACAAGAAGGACGGCGCGGTCGCGTTCGTCAAATCACTCGAGGAGCGCAGCACGGACAAGCTGATCTACAACGGCATCAAGTTCTTCGCCGACGACGCCTTCCTGTCGCTGGGCATGCAGATGGTCAACCCCGGCTACACCGACGGGCGCGAGGGGCTGTGGATCACGCCGCCCGGCCAGCCCCTGGTCGATGCCTATCGCCCGTGGTGGGAGGCGGGCTTCCAGATCCACACCCACGCCAACGGCAACGGGGGCAATCAGGCCGTCATCGCCGCGCTGGCCGAGTTGCAGGAGATCAAGCCCCGCTTCGACCACCGTTTTACCATCCAGCACTACGGCATGTCCACGCCCGAGCAGTGCCGCAGGCTGGCCGCGCTGGGCGGGCTGGCGAGCGTGAACCCATATTACCTTTACACCCGCGCCGAGTTCAACGCTCCGCTGGTGGGCACCGACCGGGCTTCGACCGCGGCGCGGCTCAAGACGCTGGTGGACGCGGGCGTGGTGACATCGCTGCACACCGATTCGCCCGTCGCCCCGCCCAACCCGCTGGAAGAGATGTGGATCGCGGTCAATCGCGTTGGCTACTTCTCGAAGCAGGTGCTCGGGCCCGGCGAGCGCGTCACCGCGATGCAAGCAATGAAGATGGTCACGATCGACGCCGCGTGGACGTTGGGCGTCGAGGACAAAGTCGGCAGCATCGCCCCCGGCAAGTTCGCCGACTTCACGGTGCTGGAGGCCGACCCGCTCGCGGTCGAGCCGATGGCGATCCGCGACATCAAGGTGTGGGGAACGGTATTCAACGGGCGTAAGTGCCCGGTCAGCGACATTGAGCCGCTGGCGCTGGCCCCGCATGTCGAACCGGTGGCCGACGCGACTCCCGAGCAAGCCGCGGCGTGGCTCGCGATCTTCACGGAGAACGGCGCCGAGTCTCAGCGCGGCGCGCTCGCTTCCCGCTATGGCCAGTTCGGCGCCGTCTTGGACCCACACGCCCTCGCCGCCCACATGGACCAATGCACGACGGGTTTCTGGCGCACGGCGGGCCCGCTGCTGGCGCGGGCCAGGGAACTCCAAGGCCGTTGAGGCGACGGCGCGGGTGGCGCCGCAATTTGGCGGGAAAGGTGCCGGAGAGGGCAGCACCCTTTCCGGAAAGATCGTGCCATGTCTGCAAGTCGCCTGGAAAGACTGCCGATGGGCGGGCGTGTCGGCGGACGGTTGACGAGGTCGCCGCACACCCGAAGTTGGCTGTGAAGGCCTGAAGTTCAAATCCCGCTAACACCCCACCCAAAAACGCTCGTGCTGTGGTGTACTGGGGCGGGCGATTGAACTCTTACAAATGCTGTTCCCACAACGAGAAAGCCCTTCGATGCGCTCATCGAAGGGCTTTACTCTCAAACAAGTCGGGGTGACAGGATTTGAACCTGCGACCTTCTCGTCCCGAACGAGACGCGCTACCAAGCTGCGCTACACCCCGCGGTTCGTCCGGAGTATAGCTCCCCGGCGCGGCCAGGAGAATCCGGCCTCAGTTCAATGCCGCGGTTTCTTTCGGGTACTGCGGCGCGGTCGAGTAAACGTTGTCCTCGCGCCGACCTGGATCCCCGTCGGGGCCGGCGGAGTAGAAGTAAACGCGGCGGGAAGGGCACAGGCCCTCGTCGGCATCGCCGGTCGGTTCGCCGGTGGCGTTCTTGGGGTTGAAGGGGCGGTATGAGCGGCGGTAGGTGTCGGTGACGGAGCCTGATTCCCCCGTGTACTTCACGATCAGTGGGTCGCGGTTCTTCATTCCCGCGCCGTCGTAGTACTTCCCCCAGCCCCCGTCGTAGCCGGGCATGACCACGCGTATCGGGTGGCCCCAGCCGTCGAGGATCTCCTGTCCCTGGACGTCAATCTTCTTGCCGTTCACGGTTAGCTGGAGCTTGTTCACATTGATCCCGCGGACGTATTGCTTGCCGATCGCGCTCTTGGCGCTCAGGCCGGTAATTGCCGCCTGGGCCTGCGGCACGGACGCGATCGCGGCTGTATAGCGGGCGATGGAGCTGATCGGAGGGTCGTTGACCTTGTCAAAGCCGGCGTTGTCAAGACGTCCATCGATAATCGGGTACTCGACCTTGCCCCCGTCCGTGGTGACCGAGAGTCGGGACGGCGGGAGCTCGTTCTTGGCGGCTTCATAATCGACCACGGACGCGTCGAGCACGCGGATGATGTCCTGCGTCAGACGCTCCATGCCGCCTCCCACGACCTTCTTGCCGATCATCAGGCCGATCGCCATCAGCAGCCCGATGATGCCCACGACAATGAGCAGCTCGATCAGGGTGAAGGCCGGGCGACGGTGGGCAAAGGTGCGGCTCGGCAGCATTCGAGGGCTCCGGGAAGTTCATCTAGCGTATCGCAGAACAGGCCTACGGGGAACCTTCCTCATAGACCGATACGGCTCCGGCGCTCACGGGGATGCATCGCCGCCGCGGCCCCGGGGAGGGCGGCGGCGGCGCCCAAAGCATGTGAAATCCGGGTGTAAGGCCCTTTCCGATCGTGGCAATGGCAGGGCCGGGACCGACGGATCCGCGTACACCGGCCCGCAAGGAAGTCTCTCCGACTCTTTGATTTTGTTGACAGAACCTCAACCGCAGACTACAGGTAACAACAGAGGGGCACAGTACTCAAGGCTCAACGACGGGCCGCTCGCCGTGCTCGGATGCCGATCCGGGCGGGGCGTGATGCAGGACAAGCAGCATGCCGAACCAGACCACCGTGCCAGTGATCGAAGAACTTCCCTTCTTGCACGAAAAGCCCGTCGGGGAGATGTCCCTGACCGACATTGCCCAGGCCCTGGAGAAAGTGACGGGGTGGATTGAGGCCCAGCGTTCGATCGAGCGCGAAGCAAGGGTTCATTATCAGGCCATCGCGCAGGAGTGCGAGGGCAAGGTAAGCCGGATCCGGGAGTACGCCCAGGAACTCGTGCGGCACCAGCAGCGGCGCATGGCCTCGTTCGATACGTTCCTCGGCGCCAAGGTGGAGACCAAGCCCTCCGGGACCAGCGCGGCGATGGGCCCGGGCCGGAGCGGCAGCAAGGCACCGCCCCGGAACCTTGCCGCTGCGATAGTGGAGGTGTGGGGGCTCGACAAGTTCAGCGAGGCGCTGACGACCGAGGAAATCGCGGCCGCGTTGCCCGAAGTGGGGTACAAAACCGACGCCGCTCCCGCCTCATTGCGGTCGAGCGTCAATCAGGCCCTCGCCAAGCTCTGCCGCGTCGGGACCATTGTCAGGCTGCGCGCCGACGGCAGCGTCATCCCGCCCAAGGACAAGACCAGCCGCGCAAGGAAGTACCTGGCGGCAACGCGTCTCCCCGAAGACCAGGTGCTCTGAAGCCGGCGGCGCGGCTCAGTCGTTGATGCGGAGTTTGACGGTCTTCTGCGTGCCGGCGTCCTCGCCGTCTTCGCGTACGGTGAGTTCGACGACTTTGCCGTCCAGGAGGCCCTGGTCGTAGAGCGCGCCGTAGAACTCCAGCATCGCGGCAACGGGTGTGGGCCCGACGGATACCACGAGCTGCCCGCGCTTCAGCCCGGCCTTGTCGCCCGGGCTCTCGGGGATGACCGGGGTACCCCTGAACGGCCCAACGACCATCAACCCCCCGGACCGCTCCAGCACCGTGAACCCGAGCTTGAACGGGATGGCGTTGGCCGCGTCGCTGACCGTCGCCTCGCGGGTGCGCTCCCCGAGTGTGACCGTGCAGTCCTTGAACCGATCGCCGCTCCAGACCCTGAGATTCACGGTCTGGCCCGGGCGCAGGGCGCTGATCTCGGCGCGCATGACTTCGGCGTCGTCGACCTTCAGGTCGTTGATCGCAACGAGGATGTCGTCGCGGCGCAGGCCCGCCGCGTAGGCCGCGCCGTCTTTGCGGACCTCGTTCAGCCGGACCCCCATCCCCACGAACTTTCCCCCGTCCTTGATCCGCTCGGCACCGCCGCGGGAGCTGAACTCAACACCCAGGAACCCGCGGGCCACGGTCCCCTTCTCGATGAGCTGGGGCACGACCGACTCGATCGTGGCCAGCGGGATGGCGAAGCTGATTCCCGCCGATTGCCCCTCGTTCTGCGCCGAATCACCCAGCCCGCGCGTCTCGCTGGGCGCGTTGGCGATGGCCACGTTCATCCCGATCACGCGCCCCTTGATGTCGACGAGCGGCCCGCCGGAATTGCCGGGGTTCACGGCCGCGTCGGTCTGGATGAAATTGCTGTAGCCGCCAAACTCCATGGCGGCCCGTGCGGATCGGCCGAGCCCGGACACGATCCCCTCGGACATGGAGAACTTGAACCCAAAGGGCGAGCCGAAGGCGTACACGCGCTCGCCCTGCTGCGGACGCATGCCCGTGGCGCGCTGGGCGGCGACCAATCCGTCGGTGTCGTTGGCCTTCAGGACGGCGATATCGGTGAAGGGGTCCATGCCGACGACGGTTGCGGTGACCAGGCGACCGTCGTAACACTGAAGATTGATCGTGTGAGCGCCGCGGACGACGTGCGCGTTGGTTACCACGTGCCCCGCGCCGTCGAACACCCAGCCCGAACCGGTCGAGCCGCGCATGAACGGTTCGTTGTTGTCGCCGGACATGACCTCGATGTGCACCACGGAGGGCTCGACCGAACTGGCGACGTTGCGGACCGCGCGGTTGAGCTTCTCAAGAATGTCGTCGTCCTCGAGCGATTGGCGTGCGAGCACCACCCGGGCTTGGGTCCGAGCATCACCCGCGTGGCGGATCGCCGCGGGCACGCCCACCATCACCGCGAGCGAGGCCGCGAGGACGACCAGCGCCGGGCCGAACGACAGAACGCGACGCATGCAACACCTCCGTGTGGACGGCGATCCGGGGCCGGCCACTGGTCCGTACCGGGCAGGGGCGGCGCCGGTTCGTGGCCCGCCCGCGATCCTGCATCAATCAATCCGCCGCCGAACCTGATTCGGATGCCGAGCCGTGCGGTTTAGTGATCCGCACGACCGGCGCGGGGTTGGAGGGCGGCTTCCCGCCGTTGAGTTTCGCCGCTTCCGTCTCCGTCATGGTGTATCGCCGCCCGCCGATTTCGCGGCGAGATACTCGCCGGACCCACTCCTCGCCCGCCTCACGGATCGTCGCACCGACCGCTGCCGCGGCTTCGGCGAACCTCGGCACCGTATCGGTCATCCCCAGAAGGTCCTGAAGCACGAGCACCTGCCCGTGGCAGGCGGTGCCGGCGCCGATGCCGATCACGGGCACCTTGGTTGCCCGGAGGATGCGTTCGGTGACCTCGTCGGGCACGGCCTCCACCAGAAGCAGGACCGCGCCGGCGTCCTCGAGCGCCACGGCGTCGTCGATGATTCTGAGAGCCTGCTCGGCGGTCCGGCCGGCGGGCCCATAACCGCCCGACAGGGCCGCGTGCTGGGGGCGGCTCCCGACGTGGGCGCAGACCGGGATGCCCGCGTGCGTCATGCGGCGGACCAGCGGGGCGTACGTCTCGTCGGCCTCGATCTTGACCACGTCGGCCAGGCCTTCGACGAGAAACCTACCGGCGTTGCGCACGGCATCGTCCGCTCCGGCCTGGTAGCTCAGGAAGGGCATGTCGCCCATGACCAGCGTCCGCGGCCCGCCCCGCTTCACGCCGGCGGTCAGGGCGAGAGCGACGTCCAGCGGCATGTCGATCGTGCGAGAAAACCCCAGCACCACTTCGGCGGCGGAATCGCCGACGAGCAGCACGTGGACGCCGGCGCGCTCCAGCCACCGGGCGGAGGTCGCGTCGTAGCACGTCAGGCAGGCGAACGGACTGCCCGCGGAGGCCATTCGCTGCAGCGTCTTGAGCGTCACTCGCTCCGACGGCGGGCCGCCCGGGTTCTTGCCGGGCTCGTCGGCACGATGGGGGGGAGAAATGCTCACGACAACATCATACGAATCGAAGCCGACGCGGGGATGCCGCATGAAACGGGGCCCGGCAGCGGCGCGAGGGCCGGTCTGAACGAGCCCTCACGTGTGTCCCTCGCCCAGCCAGTAAGACTACCGGTACCCGGGGGATGCCACAAGACATTCTGCCGCGGCCTACCACACCGCTCGCGGAGGCTTTACACTCACTCTCCGCCCCGCGGCGCCGACGGACGTTCCGTCGCCCCGGGACGAGTCCCTACCGCTGACTTGCCGCCCGAAGCGGCAGGAGGTTGACGATGCCCTCTCGCTCACCCGCAGACATCCGCAACGTCGTGCTTACAGGCGCCGGCGGCAGCGGCAAGACGCTCCTGACCGAGCGGTTGCTCCTGCTCGCCGGCGTGACCAAGCGGCTCGGCACCATCGAGGAGGGGAACACGGTCAGCGACTACTCCGACGAGGAGAAGCACCACAAGCACAGCCTCCAGCCCAGCTTCGTCCACTTCGACTGGGACGGGCACGACGTTCACCTGATCGACACGCCCGGGCTGGCCGACTTCATCGGTCAGGCGGTGTGCTGCTTCCCCGCCGTCGAGACGGTGGCGGTTGTGATCGACGCGGGCAAGGGCATCCAGAGCGTGACGCGCCGGCTCATGACGCTGGCCGGCGAGCGTCGCATTCCCCGCATGATCATCATCAACAAGATCGACGACATGCAGGCCGACCTCGAGGCGCTGGTCGAGCAGATCCGCGAGACGTTCGGCGCCACGTGCCTGCCCATCAACCTTCCCGTTCCCGGGCGGGCCAAGGTGATCAACGTCTTCGAGCACGACGGCAAAGACGCGGCGGGTGATGCCGCGGAGTTCATGTCGGTGCACGAGGCGCACCAGAAGATCGTCGAGCAGGTGATCGAGGTCGACGACGAGCTGACGGCGCAGTACCTGGAGAAGGGTGAAGGCTTTGACGGCGACAAGCTCCACGCGGCGTTCGAGAAGGCTCTTGAGAACGCCCACCTGATCCCCATCTGCTTCTGCTCGGCCAAGACCGGGGCCGGGTGCGACGACCTGCTGCACGTGCTCGCCAGCCTGTGCCCCAGCCCCGTCGAGGTCAACCCGCCGGAGTTCGTCCGGCGTGAGGCCGAGGGGGCAGAGGAGAAGGAATGGCACGCCAAGCCCGACGGCGGGCAGCCGGTTCTGGCCCACGTCTTCAAGGTCGTGACCGACCCGTTCGTGGGCAAGCTCGGCATTTTCCGAGTCCACCAAGGCACCGTGCGGACCAAGGCCGAGCTCTTCATCGACGACCAGAAAAAGGGCTTCCGCGTGGGTCACCTCTTCAAGCTCCAGGGCAAGGAGCACGTCGAGGTGAGCGAGGTCGGGCCGGGCGAAATCGCCGCGATTTCGAAGATTGATGAGCTGAAGTTCAACGGCGTCCTTCACGACAGCCACGCGCTGGATTCCGTGCGGCTCATACCGCTCCCCATCCCCAAGCCCATGTACGGTCTGGCGGTCGAGCTCAAGAACCACGCCGACGAGACCAAGTTCTCGGGCGCGGCTCACAAGCTGATGGCCGAGGACCCGTGCTTCGTGGTCGAGCGCATCGCGGCGATCAACCAGACCGTGATGCGGGGCCTGGGAGAGCTGCACCTGCGCATCATCGGCGAGAAGTTCAAGCACGCCGGGATCGAGCTCATCACGACGCCGCCCAAGGTGGCGTACAAGGAGACCATCACGGCGCGCTCCGAAGGCCATCACCGCCACAAAAAGCAGACCGGCGGCTCCGGCCAGTTCGGCGAGGTGTACCTGCGGATCGAACCGTTGCCGGCGGACAGTGCGGACGGCTTCGAGTTCGCGGCAGAGGTCGTCGGCGGGGCGGTGCCGCGCCAGTACTGGCCCGCGGTCGAGAAGGGCGTCCGCCAGGTCATGCAGGAAGGGGCGATCGCCGGCTATCCGATGACCGGGATCCGCTGCGCCCTGTACGACGGCAAGTACCACGACGTCGACAGCAAGGAAATCGCCTTTGTGACGGCGGGGCGCAAGGCGTTCATCGACGCGGTGCAGAAGGCCCGGCCCAAGCTGCTCGAGCCGTTCGTGGTGCTCGAGGTGACGGCGCCCAACAAGTACATGGGCGACATCACCGGGCACCTGTCCACGAAGCGAGGCCGGGTGCAGGACACCCAGATTCTGCCCGGCGACCAGTGCATGGTCCGGGCGGCGGCGCCGGCGGGGGAACTCCAGAACTACGCCAACGAGCTCAAGAGCATGACCGGCGGCGCCGGCTCGTACACCATGGAGTACAGCCACGACGAGCACACCCCGGCGCACATCCAGAGCGCGGTGATCGCGGCGTACAAGCCCAAGGCCGAAGCGGAATAGTTGTGGCCTGAACCCCCGGTTCATGCCGGCGGCGGGCCGGGGGTCGCGGGCTGGTTTCTCAGTGATTTTTCTCGACCACGGAAGGAATCGAGATGGCGAAGGGTCAAGACCTCTCGGCACACCAGCGCAAGATTGTCAACCGCTATTACGAGCACCGGGACACCATCATGACCGGAAAGCTCTCGGAGTTGGCGACCGAGCTGTTCCTCTGCACCGATCCCAAAAAAGCCGCGAAGCTGTGGGCGAGCGTGGAGCTGGCCGTGGCCAAGACCGCCGCGGCTCCGGCCCGGGTGAAAAAGATGCTTGAGAAGAAGGACGTGCAGGAACTGGCACGCTTGGCCAACGAGCTGGCCGTGGGATGAGCCCGGCGCGAGTCCAAAGCCGCGGCCGGGGCGACCCGACCGCGGGCGGCTTCATTTGTGCGCGGCGTTGATCATGCCCACCAGGCGCCCAAGCCCCGCCTCAAGGTTGTCGCGCGGCGGCCCGAAACTGAACCGCACGAAGTTTTTCAACGGCGACGCGTCCCGGCGCTTCTTCCCCGGGTTCACATCGAAGAACTCGCCGGGCACCGTGAGCACCCGGTTTTTGAACCCTTCGCGCATGAACCCCTCGCCGGTGTTCATGGGCTCCGGCAGCCCGCTCACGTCGCCGAACGCGTAGAACGTGCCCTGGGGCGGGCTCGGGAACTTCACGCCGATGGCGGTGAGCGTCTCCACCGTGAGCTTCTGCTTTTCCGCGAACACCTGGCGCACCGCGCGGGTTTCCTGATCGGCGCGGGCCGCTTGCAGCACCTCGATCCCCGCTCGCTGGATCGGGCGACTGGGGCCGCCATCAAGGAACGATCCCGCGGCAGTCAGGGTGCGGATCACCTCGCGCGGTCCCACGACCCAGCCGGAGCGCCAGCCGGGATAGCGGAAACACTTGGTGAGCCCGTCCACCAGGATCACCGGGTCTTCGTTCACGTCGCCGACATACGCCGCGGCAGAGACCGGCCCCGCGCCGGGCGTGCCGTTCTGGAAGACGTAATGACTGTAGAACTCGTCCAGGATCAGCCAGCAGCGCCGCTGGCGTGCCGACTTGACCCACGCCGCCAGCTCCTCGCCCGCGATCACGACGCCAGTGGGGTTGCACGGGTTGCTCAGGAGCAGCGCGCCGAGCTTCTCGCGGAGCGTGATCGCGTCGAGCAGGACGGGGTCGATGCGGAAGCCGCGCTCGGCCTTGAGCTGGATGTGGACCGGCTGGATGCGCGTGAAGGTGGTGAAGAGGTCCTCGTACGCCGTGTAGTCGGGCGTGAAGTACCCCAGACGCACGTTGTTGAGAGCCGCGCCGATGCGGGTGAGAGCCGCGCGGCCACCCGGGGCGACGGCGACGTTCTCGATGGTGTACTTGGACGCGTGCGGTCCGCGGTAGAGGCGGTTGTAGTGGTTGGCGATGGCCTGACGGTACTCGGGGATGCCCTCGACGGGCCCGTAGCCGTGATCGGGCGTGTTGATGGTGAGATCGCTGAATCGGGCCGGCGCCCCGGCGATTTCGCCGATTTCGGGCTGGCCCTGGCCCAGGTTGCTCCAATTCGGGTCGCCCATCTTCCAGCCGGCCTTCATGGCCTCGTTGTTGACGGCGATGACGCCCATGAAGGGCAGGTCGCGAAAGCCGGAGGGAAAATGTCGGATGTGGGATGTCGGATGTGGGATGTGTCCGGAGATTGATCCGACATCCGACATCCCACTTCCGACATCGTGCGCGTTTGGCATCGTCGTTCTCTCTTGATCCTGAATGGCAATTAGCTCTTGACGCCCTCGATGGTCTGGTGCGTGTACTTCCGCAGGGCCTTCTCGAAATCCACGCCGTGGATGTTGGCGATGGTGGTGAGCCACGCGATTACGTCGGCGAACTCTTCTTCCAGATTGGCCTGTTCCTCAGGCGTGGGGGTCTTGCCGGGGAGGTTGTTCTGGAGCGCCGTGGCGAGTTCGCCCATCTCTTCGATGAGCCACATGAACGTGCGCGGCGTGCCGCGGGCCGAGTCGGTGGGGTAGTAGCGGTCGTGGATGATCTTCTGGAACGCGGCGAAGGTCAGGGGCGAGGAAGTAGGCGTGGCGTGAGTCATGGGGCAAGGCTAGCCGGGGACTGCCGCCAAGGCCGCTAGAAATCGCGCCTCCCGAAGAGCCACGCGGCAAAGGCGAGCACGAGGCCCTCAAAGACCAGCGACGTTCCCACAACCCACCCCGTGGAGCGGGAGTTGACGATGGCCTCGGCCCGCTTCTCGGCCTCGCGTTCGCGCAGGATCCTTTCCCGCACGGCCGTGGGCGTCCGGCGGCCCGGGTCCTGGCTCTCGGGCGGCATCCGATCGTTCAGGAACAGCCCGAGCTGCGCGTCGTTCAGAAGCTGCCGCCGGAGCAACGCCACCGTTTCAGCGGTTTTGGGCATGACGGACTTGGCGATGAAGAACCCCTGATGCCACGCGGCCATGGTGCGGTGCGAAGCCTCGGCTTCGTCAAGCTCGCGCTGTGCCTTGTCCAGGTCGGCGTTTGCCGGCGCCTCGGCGCCCTCGCCCGCGGCGGCTTCGGGATTGTCTCCACCCGCCGTCGTCGTCTCCGGCGCTTCGCCGTTCGGGCGAGCGTCCCCGGGCGCGCCGGCCTGCGGGCCGCCCGCGGCCTTGGCGGCCTTTGCCGCCACTGACTCGAGGGCGGACCGCTTGAGCTCGACGTTGACGCCGTTGGATTCGCGGACGTGCAGCAGAATCGTTTCGGTCGCGTGAACCCCGAAGATCGCGAACCAGAAGAGCAGCGTGAGCATCAGCGAGGCGATCGTCGAGCGGGTGATCAGCCCCAGCAGTGCGCAAACGCAGAACAGATACGAGAACATCGCGCACACGAGCGGGATCGACCAGAAGAGTTGCGGCACCCAGCTGCTGCCGCGAAGCCCGATCACCAGGAAGCACGCCAGAGTGAACACGCCGACCTGGAGGGCGACAAAGAGGAGCCCCGTGAGGAACTTGGTGAGGAACAGCCGCAGGCGTCCGATCGGCTTGGAGAGCAGAAGCTCGATGGACCCGCCGGCCACGAACTCCGGGAAGATCGACGCGGTGGAGACCAGCGCGAGGATGCACGCGATCCAGCCGAGCCAGTACGGAACGCCGATGCTCGCGAACACGAACTTGTAGAAGAGCTGGGGGGCGATGAGGTTGGTGTTGATGACCGGGCTCGGGACCGTCCACCCCGGGAGCAGGATCTGCACGCCCCGCTCGTTGAGACCGACGGCCGCGAAGACGGCGACCACCAGCCCGGAAAGGATCAGCACAAGCCAGAAGAGCTTGCGCGCGCTGAGCTCGCGGTACGCATCGAGGAAAAGGGCGGCGGTCTGGCGGAGGATCATCGCAATCCCCCTTCCCCCGGCGAGCGGGGAGCGGAGTTCTTCTTCTTGCGGTCGTCGTCCGCGCCGGGCCGGTATTCCTCGCCCGTGTTCGGATCGGTCACCGCCTGCATGAACAGGTCCTCCAGCGACGGTCGCACGGGGCGCACCGCTCGAATCGTGACCGATTTGGCGCGGAGAGCGTCCAGCAGCGGCTGCACGACAAGCGCATCGGTCGTGCCGATGCGAATGACGTTCCGGTCGAACTGGACCGGCTCGCCCGTGGCGAGCGATCCCGCGAACGTCACGCGCCGGGCCGGCGTGTTCGACGGCGTGATCATCGCCGGCTCCGTCGCGGGCCGCACGAGCGGCTCCGGGAGCAGGTGCCGCGCGGCATCGTCCGCCGATCCTTCGGGCAGGTCGATCTCGATAACGTACTGGCGCTGGTCGCGCGTGAGCTGGTCGATCGTGCCGTGCGACACCACCCGCCCCTTGACGAGGATCGCCACGCGGTCGCAGACCATCTCCAGCTCGCTGAGCAGGTGAGAGTTCAGGAAGACGGTCTTGCCGCGCTCCTTGAGGTCCTGCACCATGGCGCGGATGTCGCGCCGGCCGACGGGGTCGACGCCGTCGGTGGGCTCATCGAGCAGCACCAGGTCGGGATCGTTCACGAGCGCCTGCGCGATGCCGACGCGCTGGCGCATGCCCTTGCTGTAGCTGCGGACCCGCTTGTCGGCCCATGCCGCGAGGCCGACGAATTCGAGCAGGTGGCCGGTGCGTTGCCGGCGCTCGGAGCGTGGTGTGCCGGCCATGGCGCCGTAGAAATCGACGACCTGCCGACCGGTGAGGTAGTCGGGGAACCGGTGGTGCTCGGGGAGGTACCCGACGCGCGCGAGCGTGGCCTTGTGGCCGACCGGCTGGCCAAGGACCTTGCCGCGGGCGATGGTCGGACGGATCACCGTCATCAGCACCTTGACCAGCGTGCTCTTGCCCGCGCCATTGGGCCCCAGAAGCCCGAAGACCTCGCCGCGGGCCACACGCATCGCGATCGAGCGCAGCGCGTGGACATGTCCGGAGTACACCTTGTCGATCTCCTGCAGATCGATGGCAAGGTCGGCGGTCGCGGTGGTGGGAGAATTTGGAGTGGTCATCGAGGGCGACGCGTGGACTGGAAGGTTGCCAGAGCCTCGGGGCCGCGGTGCAGAGAATAGGAGCAGCGCACCTCCGGGGCCCGCGAACGACCCGCCGGGATGACCCGTCCCCCGCAGCCAACGCTACGGCGCTCCTCGTACGTGCTATCCCCGCTTCCGCGCCACAACATGGAAGATGTGCCAGTCCTTCATCTCGCCGGTGGCGCCCGCCTCCCGGTTTTCGACCTCCTGCAATTGGTCGATCACGAACGCGCCGAGAAGTTCATTGACCTGTGCGCGGCTGTGGTGGGTCCGGTCCGGGAGCACCGCCCACGCGTCGCGGTCGCCGAAAAACTGGCCCGCGAAGCGACCTCCGGCGGGGATGGCCCGGACAATCGTGTCCCAGACGCGCGGGAACGCGGAGGGATCGCAGAACGGGAGCGCGTAGCTGGCGTTGACCAGCGTGGCGTCGGGCAGGACCAGGTCTTCGAACATTGAGAGTCGAGACTTCAGGTTGGCACGGTGCTCGGCGGGCGCTTGAGCGTGCAGCAAGTCAAGACCCTGCTGGCTCGAATCCGTCGCCAGAACCCTCCAGCCGCGGCGGAGCAACTCGAACGTATCGCGTCCCGAGCCGCACCCAAGGTCGATCGCAAATCGGGACTGATCTGCGACTTTCTCTTTCTCGAACAACTCGAGAGCCTTGAGCAGCGTCTCGCGCGGTCCCTTCCCTTCCACGGCCTTGAAGTACCGCGGCCAGTCACGCTTGGCGGCGTGCTCGTGCGCCTTCAGGGGCGTGGCGGCGGGCACGGGACCGGCGGGCGGATGTGGATCGATTGGCATAGGCTGGAGGGAATGTACCGGACCCTCAGGGAGTTCGTCCACGCGCTCGGTGATGCCGGCGAGCTTGCGCGGGTGCCGGCGCGGGTCAGCCCCGTGCTCGAGATCACCGAGATCGCAGACCGGGTGAGCAAATCGCCCGCGCCGGCGTTGCCCTCCGCGGGCGCTCGCAGGACCGATCCTCGCTTCCACCGCCTCGGGGGGAAGGCCCTTCTTTTCGAGAATGTTGAAGGCTCCGAGATGCCTGTCCTGATCAACGCCTTCGGCAGCTACCGACGGGTGGAAATGGCCTTGGGCTGCAACGACGTGGGGCCGGGGACCGCCGCAGGGGCCACTCCGGGCGGCCTTGAGGGGCTGGCCGCGCGTATCGGCGGGCTGGTGAAACCCCAGCCGCCGGGCTCCTTCGGCGAACTGGTGTCCAAGGCCCGCGAGCTTCTGCCGCTCCTGAAGATGCCTCCCAAGCGTCGGCGAGGCATGGGGCTGTGCCAGGAAGTCGTGGCCACCGGCGATCGGGTCAATCTGACTCGACTTCCCATGCTTCGGTGCTGGCCGCTCGATGGCGAACTGGCCGCGGTGGGGTACCCGCCGGGAGTAAACGACCCGGTGCCCGGGCTCGGGCGCGGCCCGGATTGGGAACGTGATTTCCGAGGGCGGTATATCACTCTTGGCGGCGTGCACACGATCCACGCCGACGACGTCGACCATCCCAAGCCGCCATCGCACAACATCGGTATGTACCGCGTGCAGCTGCTCGGGGAGCGCACCATGGCGATGCACTGGCACGTGCATCACGATGGGGCACGGCACTGGCGCTCCTGGAAGGCAAGGGGTCAGCCGATGCCCGTCGCGATCGCGCTGGGCGGCGAGAGCGTGCTGCCCTACGCGGCCACGGCGCCCCTTCCACCGGGGATCAGTGAACTGCTGCTGGCCGGGTTCCTGAACCGCGGCGGGATCGAGATGGTGCGCGGCCGCACCGTGCCGCTGTGGGTTCCGGCGAACGCGGAGATCGTGATCGAGGGGTTTGTAAGCCACGAGGCCGGCGAGATCGGGTTTGATCCGCGCGGTGCCGCGGCAGCGCCCCTCGGCCCCGGCGCGGTCTTCGAGGGTCCGTTCGGTGATCACACCGGCTTCTACTCGATGCCGGACCGGTACCCGGTCCTCACCGTGACGGCGATCACGCACCGGCGCGACCCGATCTATCCCACGACGATCGTGGGGCCGCCGCCGCAGGAAGATTACTACCTCGGCAAGGCGACCGAGCGGCTCTTCCTCCCGCTGCTCAAGACGATCGTGCACGACATCGAAGACTACGACCTGCCCATGTTCGGGGCGTTCCACAATGCCGCGTTCGTGAAGATCAGGAAGGCCTATCCCTTCCAGGCACGCCGCGTCATGCACTCGGTCTGGGGAGCGGGGCAGATGGCGTGGACCAAGACCGTCTGCGTGGTGGATGACGATGTGGATGTTCACGACACGGCGGCGGTGCTTCGGGCCGTGGGCGAGCGCTGCGTGCCGGCGCGCGACACTGAGTTGGTGCGCGGGCCGCTCGACATCCTCGACCACGCCGCGCCCTTCCTTGGTGCGGGGATGAAGATGGGACTGGACGCGACTCGCAAGTCCGGCATGGCCGAAACGCACAGGCCGCTCGAAGGACTCGCGGCCGAGTTGTGCGCCGCCGGAGAGATCGGGCCGGTCGTGGGGAACGATGCACGTGCCTGCGAGGCGCGAGTGCGGGCGATCGACGGTGTGCGCGATTCAAAGATCCCGGACAACCTCGGAGGATGGTGGCTCCTGGTCACCATCGACAAACGTTTTCCAGGTGACGGGCGGCGCGTGATCAAGGCGCTCGGCGCGCTGGCAAACGACGTCCCGCTCCCGCGATGGACCATCGTTGCCGGCGCGGACGCCGATCCGAACGATGTGGATTCGGTCCTGTTCCACTGGATGGCCGGTTTCTCCCCCGACCGCGACCGATCGGTGAGTGTGTGCGGGCGTCGCGTCGCGTTCGATGCAACGTCGAAAGCGCCCGGCGACGAGTCCAACGGGATGCCCGTACGCCCCTGGCCCCCGTTCATGCGCATGGATGATGAAGTTTGCGCAAAGGTAAGCGGGCGGTGGGCCGAATACGGCCTCGCGTAACCGGCACGCCCCGGTTCCGAATACACTCGCGGGGACGCGCCCTGCTTCGGGCTACAAACACGGGGGATCAAATCATGGAAAGCCTTCTGACCCTGGTCCTGAGCGTCCTCCTGTTCCCGATCACGCTGATGGCCTCCTGGCTTGTCGTGCACCCGCAGGAAGAGGCGGTGGTGCTGGGGTGGGGCAAGCTCTCGAAGATCGTGAAGACCCCCGGCATCTCGTGGGTGAACGTCTGGGGCCGCAAGCTCATCAAGATCTCGACCAAGCAGCAGGCGATCGAGGTGCACCGCACCGTGGTCGCCGACGGCAACGGGAACCCGATCGTGGTTGCCGCGGTGGTGACGTTCCGCTTCGTGGATTCGAAGAAGGCCGCGCTCGACGTGCAGGACGCTCCCTCGTTCGTGCGGACGCAGGCGATGGCGGTCCTCAAGCAGGTGGCGTCGCGCTACCCGTACGAGTCGGCCACGCACCAGATGAGCCTCAAGAGCGAGACGGGGGTGATCGCCAAAGAGATGCGTGACATCCTGCAGGCCAAGGTCGAGATCGCGGGCGCCGAGGTCGCGTCGTTCGAGCTGTCGGACCTGAGCTACGCCCCGGAGATCGCCCAGTCGATGCTCGTCCGTCAGCAGGCCCAGGCCCTCGTGGATGCCCGCAAGGTGATCGTGGACGGCGCGGTGCAGATCGTGCACCACGCCGTCGAGCTGCTCGCCGAGAAGGGGCACAAGCTCCCGACGGGCGAGGAAGCCCGTCTGGTGTCGAACCTGCTCACCGTCATCTGCGGCGAGTCGCACGTGCAGCCCACGTATTCGATCCAGGGCGGAGAAGGCCGCGACTCGAACGCGGACGAACGGATGGGCAAGCTGCTCGAGACGATCGCGAAGAACACCACGCCCAAGGGGTGATGCCCACGTCAAGCCCGCGGGAGCGTCGCGACCACGAAGGTGGCGTCGGGCGTTGATCGAACCCGCGTCGTCCCGGAAATCGCCGCGGGAACCAAGCCGGTCCTGCCGGCCGGCAGGTCCACGGCCGCGCCGTGCTCTGGATGCAGCGTCAGGCTCCCCTTCAGCGTCATCACGCACGCGCAGCGGCCGCCAAAGGCCTCTTTGCCGGAGACTTCCTTGCCGCGAGGCTTGAACACCGAGAGCTCGAAAAACTCGGTCGTCACGAGCTTCCCGCCGCGGCTGTCGGGCTCGAGACGCGCTGCCGCCGGGGCCGGGCCGAAATCAATGCACTCCAGCGACTGCTCCACGTGCAACTCGCGGCCAACACGCCCCCAATCAAAGACGCGGAACGTCGTGTCGCTGGGAGTCTGCACCTCGGCCACGAGCACGCCCGCACCCAGGGCGTGGCACGTGCCGCTCGGCAGGTTGTGGCACTCCCCCGGCACCGCCGGCACCGCGATCAGGTCGTTTACGACGGTGCCGTCTTGGATGTGACGGGCAAAGTCCTCCCGCGTTACTCCCTGCCGAATGCCCTTGTAGATGACGCTCCCGGGCGCGGCATCGAGGATGAACCAGCTCTCGGTCTTGAGGTGTGCGTCGGGGTGAGTCGCCGCGTACGCCGGGCTGGGGTGCACTTGGACCGACAGATTCTCGCGTGCGTCGAGGAACTTCACGAGCAACGGGAAACCGCCGTGGCGGGAGAGCGCCGTGCTCCCCACCAGCCGCGTGTCCCACGCGGTCAGGGCGTCGTGCAGCGTCTGGCCAGCCAGCGGCCCGTTGGCAATGACCGAGCGTGCGGCGCCCCCTCCGCCCCCCGACGCCGACGTGGTCCCAAGATCGGCAAGCTCCCAGCTCTCTCCGATCAACTGTCCGGGAGGCAGCGCTTTGCCGAAGCGTTCCAGTCGTCTCCCGCCCCAGACCTTGGGCATCAGGATCGGCTCGAAAACAAGGGGGTAAGGCGTGTGCATGCGTCCATCGACCGCGATACAGGCTTCCCGGGGTTCTCCGGCAGTGAAGGGGTGGCCCCGACTGTCAGCGGGTTGTCAGCGGACGTCGATCATCATCCCGCTGATTCGGGCGTCGAATGACACACGCCCATCGACCATGCCCTGGATGTCACACTGGAAGCTCCGCCGTCCGACCTTGATCGCGTCGCACAGCACGTAGAAATCGTCGCCGGGCTTCACGCTGGATCGGAACGCCGCGTTCTCGATGCGAAGAAACGCGACGAGGCTGTGCTCGTTCTTGCGTGAGATGTACAGGTAGCACGCCAGCTGGGCGCCGGTCTCGATCATCAGAACGCCGGGAAACATGGGCTTGCCCGGGAAGTGGCCGTCCACCCAGAACTCGTCGTCGCGCACGCGCTTGACGCCCACCCCGCGGCAGAGCGTCGGGTGTTCCCAGACGATCCAGTCGAGCATGGACATGTTCCCGCGATGCGGGTTCCACGTCTCGATGTGAGCGCGGTCTCGCACGCGACCGGACAGGTCGATACCCGCCAAGTCGAACAGCGGCGCGGAACCGCGTGCCCGGTCCTCGCGTGCGGCAGCGCCCGCACTGTCAGTCTGTCCCGCCCGAGGGGCTTCAGGGCTGGGGGGGGGTACCGCCGGCATCGCGGAGCTCCAGGATCTTCTGACGGATTTCCTGAGCCGCGTTCTTGATGTCCTGCATCATGGCCCGGACCCGGGTTCCGGCCGCCCGGTTGCCTCCCTCGGCCTTCTTGAGGTCTTCGTCAGCCTGCGCGATCAATGCTTTGAGCCGTTCGAAAGATTCCAAAGCGTGTCCTTCCTGGTGAGAGGCACCCCCTCAACCTTGATGTGTTGCACCAATCTTGGCGGGGTGAACGCCGAAGGCAAATCGGGGCGTCAGGCTTTGGGTAGGGTCGCCGAGGGGGTGCAGGATTCAATGGGAAACCTGGGACAACCCGTGCTCGATGATTTCAAGGGCGGCGTGGGTGTATTTGTGGTGCCCTTCCCGATCCGCGTAGACGGGCACACAGGCCGCCATGAGCACTCGGCGGACCATGGCGAGGTCGGCGTAGCCGTCGTCTCCGTGGAGGCCCCGCTCACGGCGCAGGCGAGCCAGCGCTGTGACGGGCTTGACCCCGTGAAGCTCATCGGGCTTCCCCCAATAGAGACGCTCCAGGTACACCGCATCCTCCACCCAGTGGCCGGCGTGAACGAGCGCGAGGTCAACGAGCACGCACCCGTTCCGCGCCCCCGCCGCGGCGGAAGCGACGACGGGCCGGCGCAGCGCATTCCCCGGATGCAGGTCGCCGTGACACCACTCGGTGATCGGACGGGCGGCCCACTTCCGTTGCAGCACGCCCAATGACTTCTGGACTCTCTTTACGGCCTCGTTCCACCTCTGCGGCTCGGGCATCGCTCCCTTGCGCGTGAGGTCGCGGGCTTTTTCAAGAAGCGATGCCCAGTCGGGCATCGGCGGGGCCACGTCGACCGGTCGCGCCCGCCGGGCCGCGTCGTGAAAGTCTGCCGCGGCATGAAGAAGGTCGAGAACAGACTGTTCCGACATGCCCTGCGACAGCGGATGCCCCGACAGTCGTTCGATCACGATCCACGCGAGGTCGTACCCGCCGAGAGTCTCGCCGCAGGCCAGCACGCGAGGCGTGGGGGGCTCCTGATCGCTGTCCGCGCCGACCTTCCCAAGGCTGGTGGTCCAGCGGTACTCCACGGAACCGACGGGCAGCTTCACCATCACGGGCAATGGCCGTCCCGCTTCGTCCTTCCACTCGGCAAATCCGGTTGAGGCGCCGCCGTGCTGCCAGACGCTGCGGAACCAGCTGATGGGCCCCAGGCGGCCGTTGCACGCGTCGCCGAGTTGCGGCGCGAGCGCCTGGCCCAGAGAGTGGGGATCGGGCGGGTGCGGGGCATGAACGGAAGTCGGTGTGCCCATGGTCGCGCAGATTCAGGCTACACGATTCGGGGAGGCGGCGGGAGGGAATGGGGCGCGGGCGCGCTGGAGGTCGATGATTTGCCTGACAGTAAGCTGCTCGGCTCGAAGAGTGGGCGAAATTCCCTCGGGCCAATTGCCCGCACGCCCGAGAATCGAGCCCAGTTGCTTGCGACGCTGGGTGAACAATCCCTGGCAGAAATCGGCCAACGACCGGGGGTTGTCCGTGAGGGGCGACGGCCGGCGCGTGACCGCCACCATCGCGCTCGTCACGTCCGGGCGCGGCCAGAAGCACTCGGGGGGAAGCGTGGCGATGAGGTGCAGATCGCTCACCGCCTGCGCGACGATGGCCAGTGGGCCGAAGTCCTTTGTGCCGGGCTTGGCGAGCAGGCGGTCCGCCACCTCGCGCTGAATGGTCACAAACAGCCCTCGGCACTCGCTGTGCTCGCACAGCAGGGAGAGCATCAGCGGCGTCGCCGCGTTGTAGGGGAGATTGGCGACCAGCGAGAACGGCCGAGCGCCCAGCGCCCGGGCCACCTCCCGGGAGATCGCTCGCTTGCTCTCCAGACAGTCGCCCTCGACGAGAACGACCGAGCCCGGAGCGTCGGGCGGGGTCGCCGGTGGGAAGCGATTCCGAAGCAGCGCGGCCAGGTGCGGGTCAAGCTCGCACGCCACCACGCGGCAGCCGCGGACGACCAATTCCTCGGTCAAGGTGCCGGTCCCGGGCCCGACCTCCAGGACCAGGTCGCCGGCGCCGACGCCCGACGTGTCCACCAGCTTTCGGATGAGGTTGTGGTCGATCAGGAAGTTCTGGCCCAAGGCCTTGCGCGGCGAAAGGCCGTGGGCTTCCAGGAGCCGCTTGATGTCGGTGAGCGTCTGCACGGCTGGACTCTACCACACCCCCGACAGAACCTGGTCGATCGCGTGCGCGACGCCGTCCTCGTCGTTCCCGAGCGTGTGCCGGTCGGCGACGTCGCGCACCGCGGGCACGGCGTTGCCCATCGCAACGCCCAGGCCCGCGCCGCGGATCATCGGCACGTCGTTGATCTCGTCACCGATCGCGACGATTTGGTCCGGCCGGATCGCGCTCGCGGCCGCGAGCACGCCGATGGCGGACCATTTATCGGCGCTGCGGTCAAAGGCCTCGAGAATGTGAAGCGACTGGCCGTCGGGCATCTTTCGGGCGTGCTCCGGCGCGACCACGGCCGGGAAATGGTGCATCTGAGCCCGGCCCGCGAGGCCGGCGGCCAGATCGTGCTTGAGCGCGGCCAAGGCCCCCGAGAGCCCGCACGCCCCGACGCGCACGGTATGCTCCGGGTGCGCGTCCTCGTCGAGGCGCTGGGCGTACCGCACCTTCACCTTCATGTGCTCGAACCACCACAGCGTCACGGGGTCGAGCGCGAGTCGTTCCTCTCCCACGATGACCAGGTAGTCGTACCCGGCCTCGAGAGGATCCTTCAGGATCAGCACCGGGTGCTTGTGTTCGAGCACCCGCGCCGTCATGTGCGCGACGAGCTCGCGATCAACCGCAAATCGGTGCAGCGTCCGCGAGGTGACCGGGCACGCCACGATCGCTCCCCCTGCCACGATCACCGGGTCCACCTGGCCGATGGCGTCGATCACATGCCGGCATTCCACCAAGCCTCGCCCGGTGCAGACCGTGACGGTCAGGCCGGCTTGACGTGCCCGCCGGACGGCGCCGAGATTGCGCTCGCTGACCCTGCCGCGCGAGTCCAAGAGCGTGCCGTCGAGGTCGAGGGCCAGCAGGCGGTAATGCGGAGTGGCTGTGACGGGGTGTGGCTGCATCCTGGGCGACCCAGTCTAGTGGGGTGGGGGGCCGGTCCGCCCGAGCGGCAGGGTCCAGGGGTTGCTCTCGTCGCCCCTCGCCACACGCCGACCCCGGCGAAGCGGCCCGGGATGGGATCGGTCGGGATCCGGTATCATCGGCCCTGAACCACGAGGCAGTGGTTCCGAGTAATAGTCCCGGGCAAACGCCCCCGGGGAGGAACCGCATGGCATCCCGCTACATCGTTCACGGCACCGATCAGGCGTCCAAGCCGGTGCAGAAGATCATCGAGGCCGAATCCGCCGCCGAGGCCGCCCGAATGGCCGAGCGGATCGGCGTGACCGTGGCCGGGGTCGAGGTCGATCCGTCATTCGCGCAAGCGACTGGGGCGGGGAGCGATTCGGCGCGCGACGTCCTGGACGACGTGCGCGGCAGTCGGCGGCTCGGTCCCGAAACGCCCCTGTGGACGGGTACTCCCAGCCAATGGGTCAATTTCTGGTGGTACGTGTCGTGCATCGTGGTGGTGACGATCCCGTTTGCGATCTGGAAGTTCCTCGACACCAAGTACTCCAAGTACAGCCTGACGACCCAGCGTCTGCGGCTTGAGAGCGGGGTGCTGACCAAGACGATCGACGAGGTTGAGCTGTACCGCATCAAGGACACGCAACTCCACCAGACGCTGCTCGACCGCATGCTCGGCATCGGAACGATCGAGGTCCTCAGCTCCGACGAGACCAATTCAAAGCTGCTGCTGCCCAAGATCCCCAACGCGCCGGCCGTCCGTGAGCAGCTCAGGCAGGGCGTGGAGCGCCTTCGCCTTATGCGGGGTGTCCGCGAGCTTGACCTGGCGGTCGAGACGGACCCGCACCATTGAACGCACGCAGGCCGGCGTGACGCTACGCTGGTCGCCCATGAGCACGGATGGACACCCGGAACATGAGCGTTGGATGACCCTCGCGATCGAGCAGGCCCGCGCCGGGATCGCGTCGGGGCAGTCGCCCTTCGGGGCGGTCGTGGTTCGCGGCGGGGCGCTCGTCGCCGGGGGGCATAACGAGGTCTGGAAGCGCACCGATCCGACGGCGCACGCCGAAGTGGTCGCCATCCAGAAGGCCAGCGCCGTGATCCGCACGATCGACTTCCGCGGGTGCGCCATGTACACCACGTGCGAGCCGTGCCCGATGTGCGCCGCCGCCATCCACTGGTCGAACTTCGACGCGGTGTACTTCGGCGCGACGATCGACGACGCGCAGCGTGCCGGGTTCCGCGAACTGACGCTGGCCGCGGCGGACCTGTACAGGCAGGGACGGAGCGGCGTCAAGCTCGCGTCGGGCGTGCTCCAGCGCGAGTGCGCGGCGCTGTTCGGCGAGTGGCTCTCCCGCCCCGGTCACCGCGGCTACTAAACGACAAACCGCGCCGGACGTGCACCCGGCGTGGAGTTCGGCGTTCGGATTGTCGTCGCAAAGTCCAACCGCTCAAGAGCGGTACGCGTTCGCCACCTTCTTGAGCGCCTCGCCGACGACCTTGAAATGCTCATCGGTCAGGTCGTGGTGCATGGGCAGGCAGAAGACCTGCGTGCACAGCTTGTCCGCGACGGGCGTGTTGTGCTTGTCGAACTTTGCGAGCGCGGGCTGCTTGGGCAGCGGGCGCGGGTAGTGCACCGCCGTCGGCACGCCCTCGGCCTTGAGCGCATCGGTGAACTGGTCGCGGGTGCAGGAGAACTTCGACGTGTCCATCTTCACCGTGTAGAGGTGGAACACCGCCTCGCCGCCGGGCGTGGTCTTGGGGGCGGACAGCCCCGGGATACCCGCGATGATCTGGTCGTACCGGGCCGCGTTCTTCTGACGCTGCGCGGTCTGATCGGCGAGGCGATCGAGTCGCGAGCACCCGATCGCGCCCGTGATGTCGTTCATCCGGTAGTTGTACCCGACGCTTTCGTGCAGGTACTTGTCGGTCTCGCCGTGCGAGCGGAGGAGCTTGATCGTGCGGGCCAGCGCGTCGTCGTTGCACGAGATCGACCCGCCCTCGCCGGTGGCGAAGTTCTTGGTGGCGTAGAACGAGTACGTCACCGCGTCGCCGTAAACGCCGATCGGCTTGCCCTTGTACGTCGCCAGGTGCGACTGGGCCGCGTCGTAGACCACCTTGAGGTTGTGCTTCTTGGCCAGCGCCTGCACGGCATCGATGTCGACCGGGCAGCCGTAGAGGTGCGTGGCGGCGATGCCGCGGGTCTTGGGCGTCACCTTCTTCGCGGCATCGGCCATGTCGATCTGGAAGGTGTCGGGGAGCGCGTCCACGAACACGGGCGTACAGCCGCGGGCGATGACCATGGACACCGTCGCGATGTAGCTCCACGCCGGGACGAGGATCTCGTCGCCGGGGTTGAAAAGAGCTTCGTACGCAAGCTGCAGGGCGCACGTCCCGTTGGCGCACGTCATCATGTGCTTGGCGCCCGTCTGCTGGCCGAACCGGGTTTCAAGCTCTTCGCACTTCTTGGCGGCCCGGAGCATGCCGCTCTTGAGCACCGCGGTCGCCGCGTCGATGTCGGCCTGCGACAGCGCGGTCGACATGAACGGGACGGCCTTGGCGGAGACGGGGGTGCCACCCTTGATCGCCAGGGAGGCGGTGCGAGCATCGGGACGCTCAAGGACGGGAGTCGTGGCCAACGGCATCTCCTTGAAGTGGTGAAGGAAAAGAATAGACCTGGCTCGGGTCGGGATGTGCCCCAGAAGGGGAACTCTTGGCGACCCATCAACGGTATAGTTTCCCTATGACCTTCCAGCTTCCGTACAGGCGTTTTGCGTGGCTTACAGGCGTTCTGGTCGTGGGAATGCTGGGGGGTCTGGCGCCCGACCAACCTGCCGAACCGGGGCTTTCTCCTGAGATGATTGCGGATTTCGGCGGCGAGAAGCATGTGACGCGTCCGAGCCTGGACGCCACCATGGGTTTCTCTGCCGCGACGCGGGTCACGGCCGTGCTCGTCAAGGTCGGACAGGAGGTCAAAGAGGGGCAACTGATGCTCCGTGGCGAGGACGCGGAGGAGCTGGTCTTCGTGAAATTGCAGAAGCTCCGCGCCGAGACCGACCTGCCGGTTCAGAAAGCCTCAAAGGCCGCGGACCTCGCCAAGCTCGAGTACGAGGGCCTGCTCGACGCCAAGAACAAGGGCGCCGGCTCGCCGCTTGAGCTGGGGCGCGCCAAGCTGACGTGGGAAGGTGCCGTGATCGACCTCGAGACGGCGAAGATCTCCCAGCAGCAGGAGGTCATCCAGGTGGACCGCTACCAGGCGCGCCTCGACAAGCTGCAGCTCAAGGCCCCGTTCTCCGGCGTGGTCGATTCCATCTCCGCGGACGTCGGCCAATCCGTCTCCGAGAACGACAAGGTGGTCCGCGTGGTCAACATCGATCCCCTCCGGATCGACGTCCCCACGCCGACGCTGCAGACGCTTGAGCAGGGTCTCAAGGTCGGCGATGCCGCCTGGGTGTTGATGGACCTTCCAGGCGAGCCCCGCGTGCATGTCGGCAAGGTCGTCGGCCTGGGCGCGGTAGCGGACTCGGCGAGCGCGACCCGGAACGTCCGCGTCGAAGTGCCCAACCCCACGGGCATCATCGCCGGGATCAACGCGTGGGTCAGGTTCCGAGAGCCCGCGGGGCCGTGGAAGTCGCGGATCGTGGGCGCCAAGACGGCCCAGGCGACGGGCGGCGCGGAGGCCTCGAAGTGATAGACCTGTCGAACCTTCGCGCCCCGGGCTGGCAGAAGATCGTCGCGGACCTGTCGGCGCCGGCCGGCGACGACCGCGTCTTCATGGCGCGCCTGCTCTCGGCGATCGCCCAGGTCAGCGGCTCGCGCCAGGCCGTGCTTTTCCTGGTCCCTGTCGCGCCGCGCGGCGAGTCGCCTGACCAGCCCGCCCCCGAGGCCGAGCCGCGCCCTGTTCTGACGTGGCCCCTGCCGCCGGAACTTGCCGCGGCGGTCGAGCGCGGCGGGAAAGTCGACGTTCCGATCCCGGACGCTTCGATCGAGCGTCTGGCCGATGCGCGTTCGGCCGTACGCCACGCGGCGCTTTCGCGCCAGAGCCACATCTTCGGCCTCGACGGCGATGATGCGCTCTACGACCCCTCGGGTAAGGGCTTCCTCATCGCGATCCCGGTCCCCGGCGGACTCGGGCCGGACAGCGCCGCGACCCCGGTATCCGCCGTGATCACGCTCCTGCTCGAGGCACGCTCGCGCCAGGCGATTCAGACCACCATGGCGCTGGTCGAAGTGCTCGCCGGATACGTGCACACGCACGCCGCAGGGCAGCAGCTCCGGCGCGTGCGCAGCGCCGGCGCATCGCTCGACCTTGGCGCGCGGCTCATCGCGTCGATCAACAACGCCCGGACGTTCAAGGGCGCCGCGATCCAGCTCGTCAACGACCTGTGCCGCCAGCTCGGCGTCGACCGCGTCGCCCTGGGCTGGATCGGCGGCGGCAAGAACAGCCAGGGGCGGATGTTCAGCAAGGTGATCGCCATGAGCGACACCGAGCACATCGATCGCCGCATGGAGATGATCCGCAAGATCGAGGCGGCCATGGACGAGTGCCTCGACCAGGAGCAGGCCGTGCTCTACCCGCCGCCGCCGGCCGACGGCGCCGACGCGGACGTACTGCTCTCGCAGGCGATCACGCACTCCCACCGCGAGCTCGCCGCGGGAGACGCCAAGCTCAAAGTCGCCAGCCTGCCGCTGCGGATCGACGAGCGTGTGCTGGGCGTGCTGCTGATCGAGAGCACCGGCGCGGGTCCGATCGACCTGCAGACGATTGAGCTGCTGCAGGCTTCGCTCGACCTCATCTCTCCGGTCATTGAGATCCGCCGCAGCGACGACCGGAATCTCGCGCTGCGGGCGCGGGATTCCCTCGAGCGAGCGGGGGCATGGCTCGTCGGGCCGCGCCACACGCTGTGGAAGCTCGCGGGCGGGGCGCTGCTGGCCGCGTCGCTCGTCGTGACGTTTGTGGACGTGACGTACCGCGTGGGCTCGCCGATGCGGATCGAGGCCCGCGAGCCGCGCACCGTGAGCGTGCCCTTCTCCGGCAAAGTCATGATGCTTGCCGAGGGCATCGAGCCGGGCAAGCGCGTCGAGAAGGGGCAGTTGCTGTTCCAGATGGACACGACCGAGCAGCAGCTCCAGAAGCTCCAGGCCCAGAGCTCGATCGTCGAGGCCATGAAGAAGGCCGACGAGGCCCGCAAGAAGGGCAACCAGTCCGATGCCCAGCAGGCCGAGGCGCAGGCCGAGGGCGCCAAGGCGCGTCTCGGTCTGGCCGAGCACAACATCGCCGAGGCGCGGGTCGTGGCGCCCCTCACGGGCACGATTATCGCGGGCGATATCCGCGACAAGGTCGGCGCCTCCGTCGAGATCGGCCAGAGCGTCTTCCAGATCGCGGATCTCTCCGACATGATCGTCGAGGCCAGGGTCGACGACCGCGACATCGCGCTGATCAGGCCCGACGCGACCGGCGAGGTTTCGACCAAGGCCGACCCGGCCAAGAGCTTCGGCTTCACGGTCGAGCGCATCGTCCCGCTGAGCCAGGCCCAGGAGGGCAAGAACGCGTTCGTGGTTCGCGGCAGGCTCACCGCATCGGCCCCGTGGTTCCGGCCCGGCATGGAGGGCATCGCCAAGTTCAACACCGAGAAGCACTCGCTGGCGTGGATCGCCGGCCGACGCGTGATCGATCAGCTGAGGCTGTGGTTGTGGTGGTAGTCCGAGCGATCAGCAGCCCCCGAGCATGGGACAGCTGCAGAGATAGCTCCGCGCGTCGCGTTCGTCGTTCGGAATGTTTGCTGTTGGCTGCTCGCTCTTTGCTGTAATACCTATGTCCGAACGCCCCACATTCTCGCCCTTCTGGCACCGCGTCCGCGCCATGAAGCCGCGCCTGCGCCCGCACGTGCAGATCACGCGTCAGCACTACCGCGGCCAGCGCTGGCACGTCGTGCACGACCCGGCCACCAACAACTTCTTCCGCCTCAGCCCGATCGCGCACGAGTACGTCTCGCTGCTTGACGGCAAGCGCACGGTGGAAGAAGTCTGGCACCTGGCCCTCACCCGCCACGCCGACGACGCCCCGACCCAGAACGAGGCTATCCAGCTCCTCAGCCAGCTCTACAACTCCAACCTCCTGTCCGTCGAGGCCAGCCCGGAGGTCGAGCAGCTCCTGGGGCGCGGGCGCGAACGGACGAAGAAGAAGATCCAGCAGCAGGCCATCGGCCTGATGTACTTCCGCGTCAAGCTGTTCAACCCCGACCGCGTGCTCTCGCACCTCGAGCCGATCCTGCGGCCGATCCTCAACCGCTGGGGTTTCATCGCGTGGTGCGCCTTCGTGCTCTTCGGGCTCTTCAACGTCCTGCCGGAGTGGGACGAACTCCGCAACGGCGTGGGCAGCGCCCTGGCGCCCTCCAACTGGGGCTGGATGATCGCGGTCTTCGTCGTCGTCAAACTCGTCCACGAGACCGGGCACGGGGTCATCTGCAGACGCTTCGGGGGCCAGGTCCCCGAGTTCGGCGTGATGATGCTCGTGCTCCTGCCCGCGCCCTACGTCGACGCCTCGGCCTGCTGGGCGTTCCCCAGCAAGTGGCAGCGCATCGCCGTGGGCGCCGGGGGCATGATCTTTGAGCTCTTCGTCGCCTCGATCGCGGCCCTGGTCTGGACCGCCACCAAGCACAGCCCGGGCCTGGCCCATCAGCTCGCGTACAACGCGATGCTGACCGCCAGCGTCTCGACCGTGCTCTTCAACGCCAACCCGCTGATGCGCTTCGACGGCTACTACATCCTCGCCGACCTGCTCGAGGTGCCCAACCTCATGCAGCGCTCGACGCAGATGCTCAAGTACCTCGCGCACAAGCTGATCTACCGCGTGCGCGAGGCCAGCCCGCCCAGCTCGTCGCGCTCCGAGCAGACGATCCTCGTGGTCTACGGCGCCGCGGCCATGATCTACCGCGTGTTCCTGTTCTTCTCGATCACCCTCTACGTCATGGGCAAGATGTTCGCGATCGGCATGATCCTTGCCGCGTGGACGGCCGCGATGTGGTTCATCCTCCCCGTGGGCGGTTTCATCCACTGGCTGGCGACCGGCACGCAGATCGCCGAGTTCCGCACCCGCGCGGTGCTCACGAGCCTCGCCCTGGCGGTGCTTGTGGTGCTCGGCGTCGGCGTGATCCCCGCGCCCGACCGCCGCCGCGCGGAGGGCGTGGTCGAGGGAGAAGCCCGCTCGGGCATCTACTTCGGCGAAGACGGCTTCGTCACGACGGCCCACGCACGCCCCGGCGATCACGTCTCCAAGGGCGATCCCATCGTCACCCTCGAGAGCCCCGAGCTGCGCTCCGACCTCGAAGGCACCCGGGCCAGGCTGGCCGAGGCCGAGGCGATGGAACGAGCCGCCACGATGAAGGACGAGGGGCAGGCGCAGGTCGCCCGCGATCGCATCCAGACGCTGCGCGGCATGCTGGGCGTGCTCCAGGGCAAGGTCGCCAAGCTCGTCGTCCGCGCCCCGCACGACGGCGTCGTCGTCGGCGAAGACCCCGTGCGGTTCGTCGGGTCCTACGCCAAGGCGGGCAAGCAGCTCTGCGAAGTCGTGGACGCCGAGCATCTCCGCGTCGCGGCCACGCTGACGCAATCCGAGGCGTCGTGGCTCATCGCCCTGCCCCGCGAGGACTACCGCGTCGAGATGCGGGCCGTGTCGCGCGTCGGCGATGTCGTCGACGGCGGCGGGGTGCGCGTGGTCGAGGCGGGGCAGCGAGAGTTGCCGCACGCCGCACTGGGCTTCTCGGGCGGCGGAACCATCGAGACCGAACAGAAGGACCAGCGCGGCACGGTCGCCAAGAATCCGTTGTTCAAGGTCTTCATCGACCCCGCGCCCGGCTCCAAGCTCGCCAGCGCCGAGCCCGGCGAGCGCGTCAGCATCCGCTTCAGCCTCCCCGCCAAGCCACTGCTCGCCCAGTGGGTAGACCGCCTGCACAAACTCATCCAGGGCAGGGTGGACGTGTAACCCAATGTCCCAGGCCCTCACCCGCTACCACGCCCTGTTCGAGTCGCTCCGCAGCCGGCGGGCCCGCCCGCACGTCGACACCGGCGCCGACCGCATCGCCGGTCGCGCGATCATGCGCCTCAAGAACCGGCGCTTCAGCATCGGCTACCTCCGCGAGGAGGCCGCCGCGGTTGATGCGCTCTCCCGCGAGATGCACGACACGTCGGAGGCCGCGCTCGACGACATCATCGAGCGGATCCGCGAGGACTTTGTCCGCAACCGCCAGAACGACGAATCGGTCCGCCGCGCCCTGGCCGCCGCTCGCGAGGTGGCCCGGCGCGTCACCGGCGAAGAGGCGTACGTCGTCCAGCTCATGGGCGCGCTCGCGCTCTACCACGGCCGCATCATCGAGATGGTCACCGGCGAGGGCAAGACGCTCACTGGTTCGCTCGCCGCGCCGCTGCTGGCCTGGCGCCACCGCCACGTCCACGTGCTCACGGTCAACGACTACCTCGCCGCCCGCGACGCCAAGAGCCGCGAGCCGATCTACAAGCGATGCCTTTGCTCCGTCGGCGCCATCGTGCAGGAGCTCGAGCCCACGCACCGCTTTGACGTCTACGCCCGCTCGATCGTCTACGGCACGCCCAAGCAGATCACCGCCGACTGGCTCCGCGACCAGATCAAGCTCGGGCGCGTCACCACGGCGTGGACCGGCCGCCACAACGCGGCACTTTCCGGCCCCGGCTCAGAGGGCGGCCCGATGATCCCCGGATTGCGTGCCGCGCTCGTCGACGAGGCCGACGCCGTGCTGATCGACGAGGGCGTGGTGCCCCTGATCATCGCCCGCGCCCGCCGCGAGGACGACATGGCCGGCGTCTACCGCCAGGCCGCCGTCATCGCCAGCAAGCTCGACGAGGGCCCCGACTATTCGATCGACCACCTGCACCGCCGCTCCGAGCTCAAGCGCCGCGGCCTGCACCGCTGCGAGCAGATGTGGGATGAACTCTCAGAGCCCGTGTGGAAGGCCCGCCGCCGCGCCGAGGAACTCGTCCGCCAAGCCCTGGTCGCGCGCCACTGTTACCTCTCGGGCAAGCACTACCAGATCGTCGAGGGCAAGGTCGTCATCGTCGACGAGTACACCGGGCGCTTCCTTGCCGACCGCTCGTGGGAGCACGGCCTGCACCAGGCTGTTGAAGCCAAGGAAGGACTCGACGTCACCGCCGACCGCGAGACGCTGGCGCGCATGAGCTTCCAGCGCTTCTTCCGCAGCTACCCCTTCCTGTGCGGCATGACCGGCACCGCCGCCGACGCCACAGCCGAGATGGAGGGCGTCTACTCGCGCCCCGTCACGGTCATCCCGACCAACCGCCCCGTCATCCGAGAGCGCTGGCCCATGCGGGTCTTCACGACCACCCGCGCCAAGTGGGAGGCCGTCGCCGACTCGATCGCCGAACTTCACGCCCAAGGCCGCCCCGTTCTCGCCGGCACACGCTCGATCGCCGCCAGCGAGCACTTGAGCCGCCTCCTCGAGGCCCGGGGCCTGCCGCACAAGGTCCTCAACGCCAACTTCGACAAGGACGAGGCCGAGCTCATCGCCGCGGCAGGCCACGGCGGCGATCCGCGCAACCGCGAGACCCGCGCCGCGATCACCGTCGCCACCAACATGGCCGGTCGCGGCACCGACATCAAGCCCGACGACCTCGCCAAGGCCGCCGGCGGCCTGCACGTGATCCTCACCGAGATGCACAGCGCCACGAGGATCGACCGCCAGTTCATCGGCCGCGCCGGCCGCCAGGGCGACCCAGGCTCGGCCCAGCTCTTCGTCGCGCTCGAGGACGAACTGGTCGTGCAGAACGCTCCGAAGCTTGCCGCGGCCCTGCGTTCGCGTGCGTTGGGCGCGGGCACCGACGAGATCCGATCGACCCGCGCCGCCCGAGCGGTCTTCAAGATCGCCCAGCGCCGCGCCGAGCACCGCGCCAGGCTCAGCCGCGCCGCGGTGCTGCGGCAGGACGACTGGATTGAGAAGTATCTGCCGGGGGCGTGATGAGCTCTGATCGCCGAAAGAGTGACGAGTTCATCACGTACCTCACGCTGCCGTGCGATCACCCGCGGCCAGTGGCCAAGTATCACTGGGCGATCTGGGGTGCTACTGGGATTTGGTGCGCCCTCTTCGCCCTTTGTTGCGTGATTGGCAGGCGCTGGACAGGAATTCAAGCACTCACGTACTCGACGCTGTTTGTTGTTCCAGCAAGTGGTTTCGTATGGGCCGAGCGTCGCCTAACCAAACTCCGTACCCGCGTGCGTGAATTGGAATACCGAGTCTGTCCGCATTGCGCGTACTCGCTCGATGGATTGGGAGATGCCGGTACTTGTCCGGAGTGCGGGCTGACGTTTACGCTGGAGGGGCTGAGAGACGTGTGGATTACGGAGACGATGAAGCGTTGAGTGGTTCGGCGATGCTTCGTGCCGCGACTCGCCACGTCCCGCCTACACGTGCACCTTCCGATTGTACACGAACCACTCCAGCATCACCAGCCCCAGCGCCCCGAGCACGAAGTACGGCCACAGCGTCGTCGTCAGGTTGGCACGCTGCTGCTGCAGCCGCGCCACGCTCCCGGTCGCGAGGATCAGTTCATCCGACGCTCCGATGTCGGACTCCTGCGCATCCAGCAGGTCCGCGGCATAGGCCCTTGACGCTCGCGCGCCCTCGGTGCGGTCACCCGGGCCCGCGACGCCCTTCCACGACACGTCGTAGACGCCCAGCGACCGCACCGGCCCGTACACCGCGCGTCCATCGGCCGCGACGACGATCGGTTCTTCCTTGCCGTCGGGGGCCTTGGCTCGCGCATCGTCGGCGCCTGCCGGAAGCCGCGCACTAATCACATCGCCCGGCCGCACGAGCCGATCGATCCCCGATGCGCCGCCCTGGCCGCCGCCGATGTAGTCGACCGCGGACGCGAGGAAGACCACGAAGCTGACATCGAACGGCCAGTTGGTCTTGGCAACATCAAAGGGCACGACCACCGCGCGCCAGTCCTGACCCGTGGACTCAACGATGCCCGGCCCCTGGTCCGTCGAGGCGATAAGCAGGCTGGCACCGAGGGGTTGATCCGTCGTGGCGCTCGGGGTTGCCGCGCCACCCGCGCCCTTCTTGGCCGCGTCGGCGTTGCCGCCCTTCTTTGCAGCGTCTCCCGGCGGTGTCGGCGCCGTCTCCGCGGCCGGCGGCGCCCCCGGCTTGCCCTGGATTTCGATCACGCGCGATTCGGAAATCACGACCGGGTCAAGCGTCACGCTCCGCATCACCGGGTGCTGGCGCGACCAGTCCAGGAAGATGCTCGGCGGACCCTTGCCCTTGTCGATCAGCCCAGCGCCCGTCGGCACCTCGCCCAGCACGACGTACCGGCCCGGCGGCAGCCCGACCTCGCCCTTGGCGACCGGCGGCAACCACGCGTCCAGCACCACGACATCAAACTCTCCGGCCTTGCCGTCCTTCAGCAGCTTGGTGTACTGCTCCGGCGTGAGCTGCTCCAGCCGCGCCAGCGGCAGGCCTTTCAAGGCCGCGGTGATGAACAGGTTGCCGCGCGTGACCACGGCGACGCTCATGCGCTTGGCCGGCGGCACGACCAGCCACGCCTTGTTGTCGGCCTCGAGCGCATCGGTCTCGGCCAGCGGGGTCTGGTTCGTGGAATCCAGGCCGCGGAGACGCACCTGCATCACCGCGCCCTCGGGCCGCTCCATGGGGAAGATCACGCCGGTCGTTCCCGGCACCGGGCGCGCCGGCACTCCCGCGGCAGGCGCAGCGGGGGACCCATCAGCCGCTGGCGCGGCGGGCGTCGCGGAGGAGGCGGTCGAGCCGGTGGGGTTCGGGATGGTCGCCGGCGGCACGGTAATCTGCTTGATTGCCGCCACCGAGCCGTCGATCAGAAGCTCCACATCCAGCTGCCGCGGCTTGGTCATGGTCGACTGCAGCGCCACGAACACGCTGAGGTTCTGCGGCTGGTCGTACGCGCGGTCGGCCCGCAGGCCCGTGATCGCAACGTTGACCGCCTCGGGCACGCCCACGCGATGGAACTTAAAGTCGTCGCCCTCGCTGGGCTTGGCGTCCTGCGAGTCGGGGATCCGCCCGTCGGACCACAGGTGGATCGTGGCCGGCAGCCCCGCGTCCAGCCCCTCAACCGGCTTGCCCTCGACGATGCGTCGCGGCGCGTAAGCCTTGGCCAGACGCATCGCTTCTTTCATGCTCGTCGGCGCATCGGTGGGCTTGATGGATTCGACCGCGGCCTTGAGCACCTTCTTGTCGGTCGTGAACTGTTCGACGACTTCGGCGGAGGAATCGAACACGATCACCATCGCCTGGTCCGCGCTCTCGCGCTGAAAGAGGCCCGGCTCCCGCAGCGTCTCGATCAGCGACAGCGCCTCCTTCTTCGCGATGTCCAGCCGCGTCTTGCGATCACCGACCGCGATTTCCGCATCGCCATCGATCGCCGACATGCTCGCCGAGCGGTCGATCAGGATGATGTTCCGCTCGCCCACGCCGAGGTCGGACCGGATCTGCGGCTGCCCGATCGCGACGATCGCCGCGATGAGCGCGAGCAACTGGAGAATCAGCAGGATGTTGCGGCGGAGTTTCTGGAACGGCGCGTTGGCCTGCAGGTCCTGGATCGCCTTCTTCCACAGGAGCGTGGTCGAGACTTCAAGGTCGCGCCGGCGCAGCTTGAGGAAGTAGAGAATGATCAGGATCGGGATGAGCACCGCGGCGGCGTAGGCGGCGTAGAGGGGGGTGAGGAAGGTCATGGTTCAGTCCTTCGAAAGAACCAAGAGTTGCCAGAGACGGGCGGATCGAATTTCAGCGACCCATCCGAGATATCCATTCGCTTCAACGTCAACAGATCTTCTGGACTGAGAGCCGCACCAGCCAGCGGCGTGCGATCGTTGTCGTCAAATAGCACGAGCACGAAACGCGACGCAGATCCGCGGGCTGGCTTCGTAGGCACGAAAGCCAGGTTGTAATGCTCGGCATTGGGGCTCATTTCCTGCGCGGGGGTGATGCTGCGCGGGACAGATTGGAGGGGCGAAAACACGTAGAGAGTGCGTTGAGACTTGCTTGAGTTCTGAATTGGAATGCTGACCGACGTTCCGCTCACGCCCAGAGCGGGAGAGGCCGCGACTGTTTGCCACAGCCAAAGCGACATCACGCCGATGACCATTCCCACAACGAGAGATGTGCCGGACCATCGAAATGGTGCCCGGGAGGCGGTCACTTGAGCATCCCTCTCTTCCGCAGGTAGTCCAGCAGCAGCGTTTCCACCGGCGTCGAGCTGGGGATCGTCATGAAGTTGATGTCCCGCCGCGAGCAGAACTGGCGGAGCTGGTCGCAGTACGCCGCGAGGTTGGCCTTGTAGCGCTTCAGCAGCGGCGCCGAGATGGTGACCTCGGTCAGGTCGGCGTCCTCGACGTCCTTCAGGCGCAGGTCGCCCGTGATCGGGGGGTCGATCTCCTGCGGGCTGAGCACTTGGATGCAGAAGACGTCGTAGCCCCGCCCGACCAGCATGCGCAGGCCCGCTTCGTAGCCCTCCTTGAAGAAGAAATCGGAGAAGACCAGCATGATCCCCTTGCCGCGCCGGGTGAGGGCGATGCGCTCGCACGCGGCGCGGAAGTCGATCGAGCCGCCGGGACGGACCGAGCACATGAAGCGGGAGAGATCGTGCGTGCGCCGGCGGCCGCGGAGGTCGCGGATGGCACGGACGCCGCCCAAAGTCACCTCCCCCGGCCTCGCGGACTCGGCCACCCCCTCCGCAGGCGCGGAGGGGGATGTTGATGCACCGTCCGCTTTTGAAGCGCCCGGCGAGATCGACACTCCCCCGATGTACGTCGCCGCGACGCGATTGAGGTTCACCAGCCCCACGTACCCGAGCGCCATCGCCGCCTTCTGCATGAACGCGAACTTGTTGGGCTCGCCGCAGTCGCTGCTCTCACTCGCGTCGATCACCACGTGGAGGGCCAGGTCCTCTTCCTCCAGGAACATCTTGAGGAAGAGCTTGTCGAGCCGCCCGAAAATGTTCCAGTCGATGTGGCGTGTGTCGTCGCCCGTGACGTACGGCCGGTGGTCGGCGAACTCGACCGACTGGCCGCGCTTCTTGCTGCGCCGTTCGCCCTTGAGCTTGCCGCTGAACACCTTGCGGCTGGCGACGTCGAGCCCGCCGACCTTGGCGATCAACTGCGCATCGATCAGGTCCTCGAGCGCCCTGGGCCGCGTGATGGTGGGGGTGCGGAGCATGCTCAGTTGGTTCCCTGCAGCGGGTTGAGCGGCGGCGGCGGCTTGCCCGGGTACGGCGGCACGCGTGTCATGGGCTCACGCGACGGGCCCAGCACGGCCTCGCTCCCCATGTACCGGATGCGGTCGTCGAACAGCACCCAACGCTCGAGCAGGTTGTTGGAACCGAACACGAAGCTGATGTCCACGAAGTTGATGATGCCCGTGGGGTCCATCCAGAACCCGCCCGGCGGCCAGAGACGCGCGAGAAGCACCTCGGGCCGCTGCGGGGTCGACGGGTACAGCAGCGTGTCCCCCTCGTGCACGCGGAGCGTCGAAAGCTCCGCCTGCACCGCCGACACCGTCATGCCCGTGTGGAAATGCTGCCCGAGGACTGTGTTGATCTGCGCATCCTCCATGTTGGCGTTCAGCGGGTACGAGCCGCAGCCGCCAAGCAAGGCGCCACCGCACATCGCCAAAGCGATCAGACACCAGCGGATCATGAAAACCTCCCATTGAAACCGGGCTTCGGAATGCTCGGCACCCGCCGCCTCCGAACCACGCCCAGCGTCGTCCCCATTCCGTAAAGCACTGCCGCGGCAATGCCCGCCACGCGCACCGGCTGCGGCGGGCGCGACGGCTCGACCGACGTTGCGACCCAGTCGTACGTCGGCAACACGCGTCCGTCGGCCATCGTCAGCCCGCGCAGGTTTGCCGCGCAGCCGTCCTCAACATCGGTGGCGCGGCACGAGATCGCGGCGATCCCGGTGCTCTCGATCGGCAGAACCTCTCCAGGATCGCTCACGCCGTTGGAATTGCGGTCGAACCACAGGGCCAAACCGCTCAGTTCCATGCCGCGCAGTTCGCCGTCGCGATTGTCATCAAGGGCGTCGAGGGCGCGATAGCCGTTCTCGAAGAAGATCCACCACGTCACCGAGCCGAAGAGCTGGCGACCGCTGGTGATGGCGCCGGTGTGCTCGGGGTCCCAGCAGAGAATGCCGGCGTCGGGCTTGACCCAGGTCCACCGCTGCGGACGGCCGGTGCCGTCGAGGTCGAAGCTCGAGTGGACCTCGGGGGCAACCAGGGCGGCGAGCGAGTGTGCCCGATCTATCGAGAGGATCAGCGGCTCGATGCCTCGCGGCGGCGGCAGCTCTTTCATCGCCTTCAGCGTCGAGCGCACCGTGGCCAAGCGGACGCTCTCATCGGTCCTGGCCCCACGGGCTTCGACGATCCGCACGTACGCCGTCCCGGCCTCGAAGGTGATCAGATCCTGGAGACCGGGCTCAGACAATCTGGATATTTTCGAGTCCAGCGGTAGCGCCAGCGAGTAGGCCACGAAGTACTGTTCGGCCGCTTGTTCCGTCCAGTCGGCGCGGAGCAGCTCGGCGACCGCTTTCCGCACTCCTGGCGCTTGGTCGTCGCGGCGTGCGAGCAGCGCATTCACGCGGCGCGGTCTTTCACCCCGCGGAGATTCGGGCTGGCGAAGCGCCGCGAGCCACAACGCTGTGACTCGCGTGTCACCGGCGCCGATAAGGTCGATGTCCTTTGACCCTTGCGCGGCCAGCGCTGAGTCGGTCTCATTCGCGATCCCTTCCGGCAGCAACGGCGCCACATCGAGTTCGCCGGCAAGCGCGGCCGATCCTTCCAGCACGGACGCGAGACCGAGGCGATAGATCGCCCGGTCCGGCGCGATCGCAATCGCCCGGTTGAATCCCAGGATCGCCGCACGCAGATGGTCGCGGAGTTCCGCATCGGTGAAGGGCAACGCGGCGGCCTTCGCACCGCGTTCCGCATCCGCGGCGGCCTTCAGGTTCTTCCGCACCGGACCGTTCGCATCGTTCGCGATGGGCCCCAACCGGCTATAGGTCACGGGAACGTAGCGGTTCTTCCAGGTGTACGCGCTCGCGTGCGTGCGGGCAAGGGCATACCACCCGTCCGCATCGCCCGGATGCTCCGCGGTGTACGCGGCGAGATTCTCCACAAGCCTGCTCACGGGCGCACCTGAATCGGGGGGGCCCATGGCCTCGGCTGATGAGCCGATGGCGCACGCGAGCGATCCGGCGATCAATCGAAGGATGCTTGGGATGTCGCGTACTCGCTGCATGTCCGCAGTCCTCATTCACGGCATGGACGGCCTTTGCCAGCTACCCGACCTTCACCGGCTCCGACGCCGTCAGATCAATCACCGATTTCACCAGCGCATCCGTGTCCACCTTGTCCGCCTCGGCCTCGAAGTTCAGGATCAGCCGGTGCCGCAGGCACATGGGCGCGATCCACCGCACATCCGCGAAGCTCACGTGGTAGCGCCCGTCGATCAGGGCCTTGACCTTGGCCCCGAGCAACAGCGCCTGCGCCCCGCGCGGCGAAGCCCCGCACCGAATGTACTTGTTCGTGGGCCCGCCCCCGCCCCCCGCGGCAGTCGCGGTGCCCGGGTGCGTCGCCAGCACGAGCCGTGCGACGTACTCCTTCACGTGCGGCGCGACGACCACGCCGCGCACCAGCTCCTGGGCTCGCAGGATCCCCGGCCCGTCGAGCACTTTCCCGGCCTCGGGGTTGTCGGTTCCGGTGGTGCGGTCGAGGATCGTGAGCAGGTCATCAAGTTGCGAGTACCCGACGACGATCTTGAAGATGAAGCGGTCCATCTGGGCTTCGGGCAGCGGGTAGGTGCCCTCCTGCTCGATCGGGTTCTGCGTCGCCAGCACCAGGAACGGCCGCTCGAGCTTGTACGTGTGCCCCGCGACGGTGACGCTCCGCTCCTGCATGGCTTCGAGCAGCGCCGACTGCGTCTTGGGCGTGGCGCGGTTGATCTCGTCGGCGAGCACCACCTGCGCAAAGATCGGCCCGCGCTGGAACTCGAATTTGCGCCGGCCCGTGTCGGGGTCCTCCATCACGATGTTGGTCCCGATTACGTCCGCGGGCATGAGGTCGGGCGTGAACTGGATGCGGCTGAACGGCAGGCTCAGGCATTGCGCCAGGCTCCGCACCAGCAGCGTCTTGCCCAGCCCCGGCACGCCCTCCAGCAGCACGTTGCCGCCGGCAAAGAGCGCGATCAGCACGCCGTCGACCACTTCCGAGTGGCCGACGACCACCTTGCCGATCTCGGCCTTGAGCTTCTTGAACGTCTCGCGGAAGGCATCGCACTGGGCCTTCACTTCGGCGGGCGTGTGCGGTTCATTCGCGGTCGTGGTGGGGGGCATGGGGCAAACTCCGAGTGCTGTGTGCTGTGTGCTGTGTGCTGTGTGCTGTGTGCTGTGTGCTGTGTGCTGTGTGCTGTGTGCTGTGTGCTGTGTGCTGTGTGCTGGGTCCTGAGTCCTTGGCCCTGAGTGCCGAGTTCGCCGAGCGCTCAGGCCCGGCTCCTCCCTTCGTCACTCTGTCACTACGTCACTCCGTCACTTCCTTACTGCTCATCCATCTCGCTCCGGGCCCGTTTCTTGGCCTTGAGCAACGCGCCAAGGTCGCCCTGCGCGTCCTTGGATTTGTCCTTGTCCTGTGCCGCGGCAGTCGGCGCGGGCTTTTGCGTGCCGCCTTCCACCGCGATTTTCTCGAGCCCGACGTCCGTGCCCACCCGGGCCTTGGCCTCGGCCGACGCCTCGAACTTCACGCTCTTGACGGCTTCCGGGGCCGGACCCGTGCGCGGCGCCGCACCCTGCGCGCCCGGCCCGCTCGTCGCCATCCTGGCCTGCGCCTTCTCGCGCGCCGAACGAAGGCCTTCCATCTGCTTGAGCTGCGCCGCCTTCGCGGGCGAGAACACGCGCCGCACCGCCGCGGCAATCATCGCGGGCTCGATCCGCACGCGCCGCACGCCCACGTCGATCAGGAACAGCCCCATCGCGATCAGCGCCGCCCACAGCCACACCGGGCGCAGCGCCACCGGCATCGTCAGCCCGTCCCGCAGCCAGAGTTTCTCCACCGCGGGGTCGTCACCCTTGAGCACCCGTCCGCCCGTCATCTGCGCCACCTGCTTGAGCAGCGGCTCGTTGTCTTCGAGCGTGCGGTACTCATCGGCGAACGGCCGGTTGATCGCCGCCTGCATCGAGCCCTTGAGAACCTCACCTTCCTTCTCGCCCGGCGCGCCCCAGATAAAGCTCGCCAGGTACGACCCCGATGCCGCCGTCGGCACGGTGATCTCGTACCGTCCCGGCCCCGCCTGCGGCAGTGTGATCTCCTTCACCGTGCCGTCGGGCTGCACGACGTGCCCGATGATGTTCGCGAAGTTCTGCGGCTGGCCCTTGCTGTCGTACATCTGCACGCTGATCGTGGTCTGATCCCCCTTGGACTCGGTCATCACCTTCACGTTCGGCGAACCGGCCGGGCGCATCGCCCACCGCACCTGCTGCTCCCAGAACGCCTTGAACCCCGGCCAGCCGATCCATGCCGCGGCCCAGCGCGGGTTGGCCTCGCTCGTGAACGCGACCGACTTGCCCAGGCCATACTGCCACATCGCCAGGAGCGGGTCCTTCCCCTTGGCCCGCATCACAACCTGCGACAGACCCTCGCGATCGGCGGCCACCACGTACCCGGTGAGCCCCGGCATAGCTCCGCCGATGCCGCGCATGGACTCGACCGTGCGGTCGACCACGGGCGGTGAGAACGCCGGCCCTTCCCAGATCAGGCTTCGCTTCACGGTCTGCGCTTCCTTGATGAAGATCTGGGGGAGCGTCGCGGCTTGGCCCGGCGGCACCTCGTAGTGCCTGCCGCCGGTCGTCTCGGACATCCACTTCATCTTCGCCACATCGCCGGCAGAGTGCGTCGCCATGCCGACCGTGGTGATGGTGATCTTGGCGTCGACGAATTTCTGCAGCAGCGAGCGCAGGGGCGGCGCCGGGTCGCCGTCGGAAATGACAATGCAGTGGCGCTGCCCCGCGTCGAGCTTCATCATGTCCCGGTAGGTCATCTCGAGCGACGGCGAGAAGTCCGGCATGTCGCCGAAGTTCAGCTTCTGGATCGCGCGCTTGGCGACGCTCCCGTCTCCCTTGAGCTGCAGCGGCAGCACCCACGACGTGCCGCCCCCGCCCCAGGAGTACTCGTTGATCCCGATGTAGTCGAGGCGCGAAAGAGCTTCCACCGCCGCTTCGCATACTTTCTTGCCGTAGTACACGCCCTCGGGCAGCTCGACCGAGTGCAGCACGAGCGCCAGCGCCCCCCGCGGCATCTGCCGCTCCTGCGGCGGGTCGAGCCGGATCGGCAGCGCATCCTCGAGCGGCGAGCCGATCCACCCGCCGGCGCCGAACGAGTCCTTGCCCCCGATCATCACCAGCCCGCCGCCGGAGTCGTGCACGTACTGCTTCAGGTCCTCCTGCTGCTTCTGGCTGAAGTTGTACGACGGCTCGTTGACCAGCACGATCGCGTCGTACCCGGCCATCTCCGTAAGCGACGCGGGGGCCTGCGCCGCGTTCACGGTGTGCGCCGCGATCTTGCTCTCGGTCAGCACGCGCTCGAGCGCCTCGGACTCCTCCGGCCCTTCGCGGACCACGAGCACTTTGGCCTCGGCCACGACGAACGTCACGGCCGAGCTGCGGTTGTTCTCCGCGATCGCGTCGCCGCGTGCTTTGCCGTTCACGAGTTCGGGCTCGAAGACCGCCTCGAACTGCGCCGGCCCGTCGCGTGGCGGCTTGACCGTCTGCGTCAGCACGTTCAGGCCCTGCGCGAGCTCGACGGGTGTGCCGAACGCAGGCGAGTCCGGGTCAAGGTCGATCGGATCACCGTTGAGCAGGATCGAGAGCCGACCCCGCGCCGGTCGCGTCGCCTGGAGCGCGATCTTCAGCGACACGTTCTCGCCGAACCGCGCCGTCGCCGGCGAGATCAGCCGGTCGACGATCACCTCGCCCTCGTACTTGTAACGCAGCGGCAGCACATCGATCGGTACGCCCGCGGCCTTGGCTGCCTCCGCCGCGCTCAGCAGGCTCCCCGCCGTTTCGTTGCCGTCGGTCGCCAGCAGGATCCGGTTGGCCGCGTCGGTCGGCCGGACCGCCATCGCCAGCCGCAGCCCCGCGGCAAGGTTGGTCGCGTCAAGAATCCCCGTGTGCTGCGTTTCCAGCAGCGTCGTGAGCTTGCTCGGCAGCGCCTGCACGAACGCCTCGCGCGCGGTCGTGACCACGCCCAGCCGGTCGTTGGGGCTCTCGCGCCCCTTCTCGACCGCACGCTCAATGTACTGCTTGGTGAACGACTCCTCGCCCTGCGGCACCGACTGGCTCACATCGACGACCAGCGTAACCGCCACGTCCTTGCTCACCTGCCGCCACTGCGGCTCGGCGAGCGTGGCGCACAGCAGCCCGATCACCCCCAGCCGCACCGCCAGCGCGACCCACCGCGTGACCGAGCCGAGCCCCGCAAGAGATCGCCGCCCCATCCACCACGCCGCGAGCCACAGGATGGGCGCCAGCACGAGGAAGTGCGGCGCATCGAACTGCACGGGCCCGATCGGGAGCGTCGCCAGCAGGGTGGGGGCGCCGGGCATCGCTGGGATGTCGATGAGAAGCGCCATCAGCGGCGTTCCTCCTTGCCCGGCGGCACGCTCATGGCCACATGCCCTGAGCGCAGGGGAAGGTCGAAGGCCTGCACGCGGTTGTTCGCCGAGTCAAGGACGTACACGCGCTCGCCGATGGCCGCCACCGCCCAGGGGCTGGCGAGTTGCCCGGGGGCCCGTCCGGGCACGCCGAACACACCTAGCGATACTCCACGCTCGACGTCGATCCACTGCACCCGATCGGCGCCGAACTCGCACACCAGCGCCGTGCCGTCGTCGCGGAGTGACAGGCCGTACGGGTACTGGAAGCGCGGAGGTCGTCCCGCGACTCCGGCCGCGAGAGCGGGGGATCCCGTCGCATTCGCGCCGCCGCCCGTCGGATCCGGTGCGGGAGTGCTCATCTCCCCGCTCCCGGTGCCGATCCACGCCAGAAGCTTGCCGTCCAGCGTGAACCGCCCGATCCGGTGGTTGCACGCGTCGGTGATGATCAGCTCGCGCCGCTTCATGTCGATGGCCATCGACTGCGGCCGCTTGAACTGGATGTTGTCCGCCGAGTCTGACTCGCCGAACGTCCCGAAGCTGAACGAGTACGTGTACGAGTTCGGCTCCGTCCCGTGCTCAAAAACGTTGATGCGGTCGTTCCCGCCGTACTCGCTTACGTAGATCCGTGACGGGTTCCTGGCCCCGGGCTCGACCAGCACCGCGACGTCCGTGGGATAGATGAACTGTCCGGGCAGTTCCCCGAAGCTCCCGATCTCGGCGACCAGCGTGGGCTCGCTCTGCCCCTCGCGTGCATCCCCTGGCCGGTACACCATCACGCGGTGGTAGTGCGTGTCGGGCACGTACACGAGCGTCTCGCCGCCATCCCCCGGCGCCGCTGTCACCCCGGTCGGCTTTCCGAACTTGGATTCGGGCATCTTCCAGCCGCCCAGGTACGTGCCGCTCGCCGCGTCCAGATGCTGCACCCGCGCCATCTTGTCAATGATCCACAGCGACGAACCGTCGCGGTCCATCGCCCGGGGGTACGAGAACTGCCCCGGCGAAACGCCGACCTCGCCGAACTTCGCCACCACGCGCAGCGGGCCGGACCCCGGAACTGAAGTCCGCCCGCACGCCGCCATCAGGATCGCGCTCGCGGCGATCGCGCGAACGCACGCGCGTTCAATTCGCGCGAGCAGCGCCTGGCGTGGGTGAGAGGTCGGTCCCATCGGTCCCCATGGTACTTGCTGGGAAGAAAAAGGGTTCAGATTCACTCCGGCCCCCTCCGCCACGTTCCCCAGAGCGCAACCGCCAGCACAGGGAGCAGCCCGGCGCCCAGCAGCCATATCCCCGCGGCGGACATGTCCGCGACACGAGAGTAGTGCAGATCGCCGAGGATCACCCGCGCCAGGCAGTCACCCGGCGGCATGACCTGCACCGTCGCCTCGATCTCATGGAGGCTCAGAATCCCTGCAGCGCCCGCCGCGGCAAGGTGCACGCCGAACACCGGCCACAGCGACGCACGCCACCACCCAGCCCACCCGTCCGCGCCGTCGAGGCGCGCCGGATCCCCGGTCAGACGCCGCGCAGCGTTGGCACCCCAGCACCCTGCAAGGGCCCCGAGGAATCCGAACCTCGCCAGGTGCGCACCGATGACCGGGAGAAGGGAGTCTTCCAGCCACGCGCTGTCCGCGGCAATCACCAGCCCGCTCATGGCCGAACCGATCTGCACTCCCGGGAGCAGCCCGGAGATCAGGCTCAGCCGAGTGGTGAACGTCGCCAGTCCCGCCCAGAAGCCCCGCAGTGAGAGCGCCCATCCCGTGGCCACTCCGAGCACCAGAGTTCCAGCGGCCACCGCCGCGGCCGTCTCCAGGCTCCGGGCGATCGCGCCGCCGTTGTTCTCCCAGAACCGCGGCAGGGCCGACGCGTGCCCGATGTGCGCGATGAACAGCCCCAGCGGCACCACGACGCCCAGCGCCCAAGGGATGGCTCCCGCCACAAGGTCCCCCCGCCGCCGCGCACCACCGCCGCCGCGGGCTTCGCCCGAGTCGAAGCGGGCGCCCTGACCCCCCATCCACCATCCCGCGCCCACCGCGATCGCGACCAGCGGCCACGCCGCCGCCCACGCCCTCCATTGCTGCTCCCGCGGCAGGTTGTCCAGCGCAAACCACACTTGGATCGCCAGTGTCTCGACCTGCGACAGGTGCAGCGGCACGGCGGAGCCGAGCATCACGAGCGCCACAACGCCCGCCGCACGGAGAATGTCGCCGCGGCACAACCGCGCGAGCTCGCGGGCGACCCGAAACGGGGATGCTCCATCGGCGCGGAGCGATTCAATCAAGGTCGGATCGGTCGCCCGCAGACCGCTCCAGATCACGATCGCGCCCAGCGGGCACGCCCAAAGCGACAGCCCGAGCACCGCCAGCAGCCGCCCGGCGACGACCGGGGCTTCATGCCATCCGCGCTGTGCGGCCTGCTCGAGCCAGGCCCCGAGCCACGTGTCCGGTGCCCGGAGCAACCCCCACCCCGCGAACGCCAGCGTCGAAGGCACCAGCAGCGGAGCGACCAGCGCCGCCCTCGCCACGCGTCCCGCTCGCCACAGCGTCCACGCCGCGGCGCACGCGAAAACGGTTGAGAGAGTCGCGATCAGCGCGGACCACCCGATGCTCGAGATTAGCAGCCGCCACGTGCCGGCGCCAAGCCCTGGCGCTCCCGTCGGGAGCGGAGAACTCCGCACGACGCCGAACGCTACCCTCGCCGCGGCACCGATCAGGGGGAGCACGATGCAACAGGCAACAAGGATGCTCGCCGTGGCTATCACGGCTATTCCCATCCAGTCGACGGGCCGGCGAATCGGTCCGCGCGGTGGGGGCATCGCCGCAGAGTGTAAGAGGAATTCGCGCGACAAGTAGCGGCCTTCGAATCGCGCCGCGGCATTGCCCCTCGTTGCTGATCTCATACCATCCGCCCATGCCCTCCACATCCTCAGGTTCAAAGTCCAAGGCCAGCACGCTCCACGCCCAACGCCTCGTCCGCCTTCGTGCGGCACTCCGTCCGTCGGGCGTGAGCCACTTCCTCGTGAGTAACCCGATCGATGTCGGGTACCTCACCGGTTTCCTCGGCGGCGACAGCTACCTGCTCATTGCCGTCCAGGGCTCGCGCAAGCCGTTGGTCATCACGGACTTTCGCTACATCGAGGAGTTGGAGGAGTACAAGCGGTCCGTTGACATCATCGTCCGCAAGCGTTCCATGACCGAGGCGGTTGTGGACCTGCTCGGTTCACTCGGCCGCGGCAAGGTCGGCATCCAGGCCGATCACATGACGGTGGGGGAGCGCAACGCTCTGGCGGCAAAGGTCGGAGAAAAGCGGTTGGTTCCGGTTTCGGGGGTCGTGCTCGGCCTGCGTGCGATCAAGGACGATCACGAGATCGCTCTCATCCAGAACGCCATCCGCATTCAGGAACGGGCCCTGATGGCGGTCCTGCCCACGATCAAACCGGGCCAGACCGAGATGGAAATCGCGGCAGTCCTGGAAGCCGCCATGAAGACGCTCGGCGCCAGCAAGGCCGGCTTCGAATCGATCATCGCCGCCGGCGCCAACGGATCTCTGCCGCACTACCGCCCCGGCCGCGCCAAGGTCGCTCAGAACAAGTCCCTGCTCATCGACTGGGGCGCCATGGCCAACGGCTACACGGGAGACATGACCCGAACGTTCGCGCTCGGAAAATGGCCTGCGAAGATCAAGGAGATCTTCAAGGTTGTCCACGAGGCCCACGTTCGCGCCGCCGACGCCATCGCCCCCGGCCGAACGACTCGCGAGGTCGACGCGGCCGCCCGGGACGTGATCACCAAGGCCGGCTACGGCGAGTTCTTCGGCCACGGCCTCGGGCATGGCATCGGCATGAACGTCCACGAAGAGCCCAGGCTCAGCCACATGCTGCCGCCGAAGCCCTTGGTGCCGGGCCAGGTGGTCACCAACGAGCCCGGGATCTACCTCCCGGGCATCGGGGGAGTCCGGATCGAGAACGATTACCTGGTGACCAAGAAGGGCTGCCGGAACCTCTGCAGCCTGCCGTTCGACTTGGAGTGGAGCACGCTCTGAAGCAACTGAGCGGCTGACGGACTCCGACTTCCTCTCCAGGTGCCAGATGCCAGGATTTTGTTCGGCCCCCTCGCCGAGCACGCCGTCTTCAGATACGATGCCCCCCGCGCTGGGCCGGGATTTGACCGCCCTCGCTCCCCGGAGGTTTCTCCGCGATGATCGACACAAGCAAACTGAGAGAACTCGTGCAGCTCATGGTCGACAACGACCTGAGCGAGCTCGACCTGCAGGACGAACGGGAAACGGTGACCATCAAGCGGGGCGGGCCTGCCGCGCCGCCGGTGGTCCACCACGCCTACGCCCCTCAGAATGGCGTCGCCAACCAAGCCCCGGCCGCGGCTGCTCCCCCTGCATCCCCGGCCCCGGCCGGCGACAGCGGGCTCAAGCCCATCGAGAGCCCGATGGTGGGCACGTTCTATTCCGGTGCCAACCCTGACTCCCCGCCGTTCATCACCCCCGGGGCGGCCATCTCCGCCGGCAGCACGGTCTGCCTGATCGAAGCCATGAAGGTCTTCAACGAGATCAAGGCGGAGATCGACGGCACCGTGCAGCAGATCCTCGTGAAGAACGGCCAGGCGGTCGAGTTCGGGCAAAAGCTATTCTTGGTGAAGCCGTCGTGATCGCCGCGCTCATTGACCAGGTCCTTCGCGACCGAGCTGTTGCTGTATTGACGTGTGTGATCGGCGCGATAGTCATGACAGCGGGGTGGTTGCTGGTCGTACTGGGAATGGGGCCCCGAAGAACGGTGCGTCCCAGTAGTGCCGGATTGTTCAGCGAGTTCCGAAGAAGACACCCCTACGGTGCTCGAGTCTTCGTGGTGATGGGCCGAGTTCTGTTCTTCGCCGGTGCTGTGCCATTTTTGGGCGCTGGTTTCGTCGCGGTCTTTGGAATTCACCCGAGCTGATTCGATCATTTTTCTGTAAGTGATACTTGAGCATGTTTAAGAGAGTCCTGATCGCCAACCGCGGAGAGATCGCCCTGCGGATCATCCGCGCCTGCCGCGAGCTGGGCATCGAGACGGTCTGCGTGTACTCGACCGCCGACGCCGAAGCCCCGTACCTGCGCCTGGCGGACCGCACCGTGTGCATCGGCCCCGGGCCGTCCAAAGAGTCCTACCTCAACGTCTCCCGCATCATCTCGGCCGCTGAGATCGCCGACGTCGACGCGATCCACCCCGGGTACGGGTTTCTCTCAGAACGGCCCGACTTTTCGGAAGCCTGCCGCGACTGCAAGATCGAGTTCATCGGGCCCAGCCCCGAGGCCATGGGCAAGCTCGGCGACAAGGTCGCGTGCAAGCAGACCGCCAAGGCCAACAAGGTGCCCGTGTTCCCCGGCTCCGACGGAGCGATCGAGGACGAGGAAGAGGCGGTCGCGGTCGCCGGCAAGATCGGGTTCCCGGTCATCATCAAGGCCTCGGCCGGGGGCGGCGGGCGCGGCATGCGCGTCTGCCGCAACGAAGCGACGCTTCGGTCCAGCATCAAGAACGCCCAGCAGGAGGCTCTGGCCTCCTTCGGCAACGGCGCCGTCTTCATCGAGAAGTTCCTGGAGCACGCCCGCCACGTCGAGGTGCAGTGCCTGGGCGACAAGCACGGGCACGCCGTGCACCTCTGGGAGCGCGACTGCTCGATGCAGCGCCGCCACCAGAAGGTGATCGAGGAGGCCCCGGCGCCCAACGTGAACCGCAAGAAGATGGAGGCCGTCTGCGACGCGGCGGTTCGCCTGATCAAGGCCGCCGAGTACGCCGGGGCGGCCACCGTCGAGTTCCTGATGGACGAGCAGCAGAACTTCTACATGCTCGAGGTCAACACCCGCGTGCAGGTCGAGCACCCGGTGACCGAGATGATCACGGGCATCGACATCGTCAAGGCCTCGATCATGATCGCCGCGGGCATGGCGATCCCGTACAAGCAGCGCGACATCCACATCCGCGGGCACTCGATGGAGTGCCGCATCAACGCCGAGGACCCCGACCACGGGTTCCGCCCCAGCCCCGGGAAGGTCACGCGGTTCGAGCCCCCGGGCGGTCCCGGCGTCCGCATGGACACGCACGTCGTCACGGGCTATTCCGTGCCGCCCAACTACGACAGCATGATCGGCAAGCTGATCGTGCACGCCGACGACCGCGAGCAGTGCATCGCGCGGATGGCGCGGGCGTTGGCCGAGTTCCGCGTGGACCCCATCAAGACGACGATCCCGCTCCACCTGCGGCTGATGGAGAACTCCGACTTCCGTCAGGGCGGCGTCGACATCCACTACCTTGAACGATTGCTCAAGTAGGGGCGCGGCGCGAGGGTGCCGGTCGATCGGGCCCGCCCTCAGCAGCCCCAGAGAAAAGCCAGCGTGAACCCGTCGAAGTCGTCGCCATTGACGAACGTGTTCTCGTCGAAGTCGGCGGCGATGTCACCCTGCTCGAAGGCCCAGACAAACCCGTCGAAGTCGTCGCCGTTGACGAAGCCGTTGAAATCAAAGTCCGCCGGGCAGAAAATCGCCAGGGTCGCCGGGTCGCTCGTCTTGGAGCCGCATCCGTTGGACACCACGACGTCGTACGTGCCGCTGTCTCCCTGTTCGACGGGGCTGATCGTCAAGGCCGCCGTTCCCGACCCCATGATCCGGGCGTCGTCGACGAGGTCGACGGTGTCCTTCCGCCAGCGGTAGGTGAGCGGGCCCGTGCCGGTCGCCGACACGGAGAACGAGAAGTCAAAGCCGACCCTGTCGTGACCGGGGTCGGGTTGCTGTGAGATCGCGGGCGAAGTGCAGGAAGAGACCAGCGCAAAGCTGTTCGCGGCGTTGTTTGTGAACACCGCGGCACCGGACGTCAGGGCGTAGTCCGCGGCGTTGTTCGAACTGGCGGCCGTCGCGAGCCCCCCAAACCGCACGGCCTGAAGGGATGTCGAGGGCAGCGGACCGGGGAACGGGGGACCAAAGTTCCCGTCCATGTCATTCACCGTCGTGCCCGTGTTCGGGCCGGTGTACGACGGGCCTCCCCACGACAGCGACCAGAGAATCGACCCGTTGTCCGCCTCAAAGGTCATCCGACCCGCGGCCAGGTAACTCGCGGGGATCGGCGTGGTCATGATGAAGTCCGCCACCGTCGCCGGGCTTGTCTTGGCGAGGAAGGAGGACGTGCACACCAAGACCCGCGCCCCTGTCGGGCTGTTGGTCACGTTGGTCGTCATGTCGACGACGGTGATCGGGTTGGCCCCCGCGGCGTCCCACACCCGGATCCGCCCTTGGGCGACCAACTGCTGACCCGCCGCCCGCATGCGCAGCTGGATTGCCTGAGCGGAGGTGTCCCCTTCCACGCCGCCGATCACCTGCTCGATCTGCATCAGGTGGAAATTACCAAGGCACGGCTGGTTGCCGAGCAGCAGCCCCAAAAGGCATAGCGCCAGGAAGATTGGTGGACAGGAGCGCATGGAGCCGCTTCTCCGGATGGATCGACTCTGCACGCCGAGCTGGACCAGGGCTTCGGCACGCGACGAACGAGCCCCAGTGTACCAGCACGGGGCAAGACCTTACAAGCGTCATTGGCAAGTATGGACAATAACCCCCGTGTTTGCGTGGATTTGGAGCACCAGATCGCCAAAAAACGACAACCGGCGGCTCGGAGCCGCCGGTTGAAGAATTGCTATCAGACCGCAAACGTCTCAACGACGGCGGCGGGACGCACCCAGAAGCCCACCGGCAATGACCACCAAGCCAGCGGGCGCCGGCATCATCTGGTACCGGCTCGTGACGCCGAAGGAGTCGCTCGAAGAGAGCTGGAACGCCCACTCCGCCTGAATATTCGACGCCGTGCCCGCGACCGCGACGCTGGGGGTGATGCTGTCGGACTGAGTGTTCGAGCCGTTCACGCCCGTGGCGTTGAACGATCCGTTGAGAAGGGCGAATGCCGTTCCGCCCGGGATCGCGCCGTTGTAGTTCGCCCGATACATCTTGCCGCCGGCATGGAGACCGGTCACCGCAGCAGAGCCGGAGCCCGTGTCGGTGAGCGTGGCGCCGGTTGTTGCAAGGGCCATCAGGTTGGTCAGGGGCGAGAAGGAAAGAACGCCGGTGAGGATCGAGAACGTGGTGTCGCTCGATCCAGCCTTAACAGTGAAGTTCAAAGCGTTGATCTGCTGACGATGCGAACCCGTTGACTCGGACGTGTAGCGGATGAACAGCGGCGCGTCGAGACGGGCCACGAAGTTCGGGCCGTCGAACAGGTCCTGGGCCGGAAGCGTGTACTCCCACGCCGGCTGCGACGCGAACGTCGTCGCCGTAAAGGAGCTGAACAACACCGTGGTTGAGAACGTGCCCGACCCGTTGGACGCCGACAGCGTCAGCGCCGGGTTCGAGACCTGAGCGAAGGCGCTCGACGCCATGCCGGCGCCAGCGACAATGCTCAGACCAACAAGCCGAGCCGATGAAAACTTCATCTGCATGATCTCCTCCTAGTCATCGCACTTGGCACCCTGAATCGCAGGCATCAACAAAAGCATGCCTTGCGATTCAGCGGAAAGGGCTCTTGTGCGACTTACCGATCAAACTCCGAAACACTCCCCCGGCCACTGAACATGCTACCCAATCGTTCCAATTGGTGCAAGCACACTTTGCGGGTCGTCCCCACAATTTTATCGGGTGGCCGTTCGGTCTTCATCGTGCTGGCCCCCAAGGGGTTATGCGGACCCGCTCCTCACGGACGCGCAAAAAAACGAACACCGCCTCGGAAGCGGTGTTCGTGATCAACACTGACGCTGCCCCTTCCGTCTCTCACCGACGGCGACGGCCGACGCCGACCAAGCCGGCGAGACCGAACATTCCCATGGCCGCGGGACCCGGGATGATCTGGTAGAAGCTCGTGCCGCTGGCCGAGTCATTCGCGCTGAGCGTGAAGTCGAAAGCGGCCGACATGTCGGTCACGGCGCCTCCGATGCCGACATAGCCGGGATAACCCGCGGAGCTCTCGCTGTTCGTGGCGCTATCGTCGGCCGGGCCGCTGAAGCCGCTGACGAAGTTCCCAAAGGTGCTGCCGCTGTTGTAATCGGTGTGATAGGACTTGCCGCCACCGAAACCACCCGACAGCAACGAGCCGTCGCCGTCGTTGTCGGTGATCGTGATGCCGGCGGTGGCGCGGCCTTGGGCCGGGTTGATCGCGCCGAAGCTGAGCACGCCCGACGCAATCGTGAAGTGCGTCGCGAGGCTCGTCGCATTCACCGAGAAGTTCACGGTGATCTGCGGGTCGGCGACCATGTTGCAGTACATGTTGTCGACATGCGCGACCACGTTGAAGTTGTCGTCGAAAATGTCGTACCCGCCCACGGGAGACTGCCAGCTCCAGGTGTCGTTGGGCGAATTGGTGGTCGACCACGAGCCGTTCGACAGGAACACCTGGTAGGTGCCGCTGCCGTTCGCGTTGCTCGCGGTGATCACGAGACCGGGATCGGTGATGCCGGCCTGAGCGACTGCTGAGGCCGCAACGAGCGCACCCGCGCACATCGCCACGCGCATGGACTTCGAAATCTTCTTCATGATCTCCTCCTGAGTGCTACCACGCCAAGCTCTGACGATGTCGAGCGGAAACTACGGTCATCGTCAGCGGAAACGCTTGCGACGCGGTCACCCTTGTCTTTACCGAGCAAACTCCAAAACATACCCCCGGCAAGGAATCATGCTACCGAATGCGGCAAAACGATGCAAGGCAAGTTGAATCGCGACCCGGCATTTTTATCGGATTTGTCTTGGGATTGGTCCCGCGATGCAACCTCATGCATGAGAGCGTCCTAGAAAACGGACGTGCGGATCCGGTGAGAAAACGTTGTCCGAAAAAAAAGGCACCTCCCGTTGGGGAGGTGCCTCGAAGTGGTGCGCTGATTGCCTTCGAATCGTGATCAGGCCCGACGACGACGAGCCGCACCGATCAGACCCGCACCGGCCAGAAGAACCGCGCTGGCGGGGCTGGGGATGATCTCGTAGAAGCTCGTGCCCGACGCCGTGTCGTTCGGGCTGAGCTGGAAGTTGAACTTGGCCTGCATGCTGTTCACGGCGCCGCCGATCGGGAGGTAGCCGGGGTAGCCGCCGGTGCTCTGGCTGAGCGTTGCCGAATCGTCGGGGGCGGCGGCGAGCGGTCCGTTCAACAGATTGCTGAAGACCGAGCCGCTGGGGATCGTGCCGTTGTAGTTGGCCCGGTACCCGAAGCCGCCGAAATTCCCGCCCAAGGTCGCGCCGTCACCGTCGTTGTCGGTGAGGGTCACGCCCGCGGTCGCACGACCCATGGCCCCGGACGCGATGCCGGAGGGGAAGCTGAGCACGCCGGTCGTGATCGCAAAGTTGGTCGCCAGCGCCGTGGCGTTGACGCTGAAGTTCACCGTGACCTGCGGGTCAGAAACCATCTCGCAGTGCATCAGGCCGACGTGCGCGACAACGTTGAAGTTGTCGTCGAAAATGTCGTAGCCTTCCGCGGGAGAAGTCCAGCTCCACACGTCGTGCCCCGACGTGTTCTTCGACCAGGAGCCGTTCGAAAGGAAGACCTGGTACGTGCCGCTGCCGTTCGCGTTGCTGGCCTCGATGATCAGACCAGGATCGGTGATCCCGGCCACAGCCGCGCTCGACGCGAAGGCCATCGCCCCGGCCACCAACATCATCGCCTTCGAAATCTTCATGATCTCCTCCATTACCCGGCCTCGATCACAGGGCCAAACGACGCCGGGCTCGACAAGAATCGAAATCGAACTTTTCCACACCAACCACACACCGGAAACCGTGTGCCGAACAAAGTGCTATCACCCGTAGCGGCAACTGAAATTGTACCGAGAGTGTGCTTCCATGCAAGACTTCTTTATCGCACTCACGGATCTTTTTGCGGGCCGAGGCCGAGAATTCTGGCGTTCGCCACGTCTGATCTTCGCCGGCCCAATGAAAAAGGACCGCCGAATGCTCGGTGGTCCTTTAGGTTTTTAAAGTCCATCTGTCTAAGGCTTTAACGCCGACGACGAAGGCCAATCAATGCGACCAGAGCTAGGCCCGAAGCCGTCCCGGGCGCAGGGATGGGAGTCTGCGTCATTTTGATCACCACATCCCCGGGGATGTTGAACGTGAAGAAGAATGAGACGTTCTCGCCCGGCAACACCGGAGTCTGGGGCCCGAGCAAACCGAACGTCATGAACGCGTTCCCGGCAGAATTCAGGGTTGAGGTCGACCCAAAGCGACTGCTCGCGACCGAAGCGGGATACACCGAAACCGGCCCGAACCCGCCGATCTGAAAAAGGTCGATCTGGAAGGAAGTCCACGCGAAGCCCGTTGTGTTGACGAGATTCTTGGTGATCGTGACGTCGGGGTCGATCCCGTCGGTGACGACCTGGATGTTCAGCGAAGCCGGCCCTCCGGCGGCCCAGACTTCGTTGGACCAGGCGCTCGCATCGTTCAGGTTTGGGGAGAGGTTCCATCCCCATTCCTGTCCCTCGTCCCATCCACTGGAGAGGTTCCAGTTGGAATTTGCGAAGGCGCCCGTGATGTTGATGTCCGTTACGCCCGCCGAAGCAGCGCCGGCCAGCGAGAACGCGGCAAGCACCCCGGCCATCCGAGACTGAGCCATGACTTCACTCCTCCTGAAAAGCGCCCCGGCTATGACCCCGGTGCGTTCCGACCGTGTTGGGCGGCAACAGGTCGATCCGGACGAACCAATGTCGCTGGCGCGGCCGGTTCATGCATTTCCTGACGCGCCCGGGGCGGTGCCCGCCCGCGTGAATTCCCCGCCGCTTGCTTCGGGCGCGGCCTGACGGACCAGCGTGCATCGCTGCGGAATCGGCGGTGCTTCGAATTGAAAGCCCGGTGCGCGGCTCTACTTCAAAAGTGACGTTCCGGTCATCTCGTTGGGCTGCGGCAAGCCGATCATCGCCAACGCCGTCGGCAGAATGTCGGCGAGCATGCCGCGCTGGGCGCGGACTTCAGGCTTGAACCATCCTGCCTTGTCCGTGTCACCCCTCAACCGGCGGGCTTTGAACGCCTCGCCGATGACGATCAGGGGCACGTCGTAGACCGTATGGGCCGTGTGAGGGGCGTTGGTGGTCGGGTCCCACATCTGCTCTGCGTTGCCATGGTCGGCGGTCACGATCAGCGACCCGCCGCGTTTGAGCGTCGCGTCGACCACCGCGCCGACGCACGCGTCGACCGTGTCGCACGCCTTGATCGCGGCGTCGAGTTTCCCCGTGTGCCCGACCATGTCCCCGTTGGCGAAATTGACGACGATGAAGTCCTCGCAATCGGGAGCGGCCAGGCGGCGGAGCACCGCGTCACGCACCTCGGCGGCGGCCATCTCCGGCTTCAGGTCGTACGTCCCCACCTTGGGGCTCTGCGGATTCTCCCGCTTTTCTCCCGGGAAAGGCTCGTCCCGGTAGTCGTTGAAGAAGAACGTTACGTGCGGGTACTTCTCGGTTTCTGCGCAGCGGAACTGGCGGAGCCCCAGCGAAGACAGGTACTCGCCGCCGATGTTCTTCATCTTCGGCGGCCGCGGGAAGGCCACCTTGACGAACGGGAGCAGTTCCTCCCAGTACTCGGTCATGATGACGTACTCGACGCCGAGCTTCTTGCCGCGATCAAAGCCGACCTTGCCGCTGTCGGGGGAGGGCTTGACCTTGGCCCATTTGTCATCGGGGAAGACGAACGCGGCGGAGATTTCCCGGGGGCGGTCGCCGCGGTAGTTGTAGAAGATGACGGTGTCGTCGTCGCGCATCATGACGCGCTCGCCGACGGCGCGGGGCGTGACGAACTCGTCGCCCTGCTGGCTGTCGTTGGTGGGGTTGTCGTAGTAATCCTGGAGGGCCTTGCCGGCGCTGGCGAAGCGCGGAGCGTCGCCCGTGCGGCCGTTGATGACGTCGTAGGCGCGCTTGACCCTTTCCCAGCGGTAATCGCGGTCCATCGCGTAGTAGCGCCCGCACAGCGAGACGATGCGACCGACCCCGATCTCCTTCATGGCGATCTCGATGGCTTCCACGAACGCCTTGCCGGTAAACGGCCCGGTGTCGCGCCCGTCGGTGAAGAGGTGCACGGCGACCTTTTTCTGGCCGAGCGCCTTGCACGCCTTGAGCACCGCGTACATGTGGTCGAGCCTGCCGTGCACGCCGGCGTCGGACGCGATGCCCATGAGGTGGATGGTGCCCGCCCGCGTGAGGCAGCGCTGAATCGCTCCGGCGATTTCCGGGTTCTTCTCAAGACCCGCGCGGCAGGCCTTGGTGATGGCGACCGACTCCTGGTCCACGATGCGCCCGGCACCGATGTTCTGGTGCCCGACCTCGCTGTTGCCCATCGTGCCATCGGGGAGGCCGACGTCCTCGCCGCTGGTCTTGATGAGAGTCCAGGGATAGGTCTTCATCAGGCGAGCGGCGACGGGGGTCTTTGCAAGTTTGATGGCGTTGAACGCGTCCTGCTCGGGGTTTGGGTTCTCGCCCCAGCCGTCGCGGACGATAAGAACCAGCGGCGTGTTCTGCGTCTTGGGCATGTGACGAGGATAGCGCCGGTGCCGCGGTTACCAGACCGGGCTGTTGCGGGAAGCCTGCCAACCCTGCCCGGTTCGAGCCGATGCTCGCACTAAGAGAGAGTTGCCGCGCGCACCCGACCAAGACCTGGCGGCACAAGGAGAAGGACATGAGCAGTGCCTCGGCGCAGAGCGGGCCGGCGTCACGCCGAACCCTGATTCTTTGCCTCATTCTGGGGCTTTCGGTGGCCGTGCACCGGTGCGTCGTCGGGTTTGACCCCGATTGGGCCAGTGCCGGGGACCAATTGGCTTCGGCTCCCGAACGCGGAGCCACCCCTGCGCCCGCGCCGGCTATGCCCGCGCCGCTCCCGCAGACCGCGCCCACATCCGATCAGGCGGCGCCCGTGAAGCCGGCGGGCGCGGACGAAGCACCCGCCAAGCGCGAGCCGCGGATGAACCCGTACGCCCGTCGCCTGTGGACGATGGACCCGTTCCGGTCGCCGAACGTGCTCCGCCTGTCGGACAGCCAGTTGCCCGTTCCCGACGGCGCCCGCCCGCTCCTGGACGAATCGCACACCCGCCAGGTGATGGCCCGCACGACGGTCGAGCGGGAAGTGCTCGCCAGCGGCGGCGAGCGAGTCTCGATCACGATGCCCGGAGCGTCCGCCGCTTCATCGAGCGAAGCGTCCGTGGTCGACTCCGCCCGCCATGCTGCGACGCCCTCGGCGCGCCGCCAGGCGAGCGCCGTCGATCGAAGCTCAGCGCGGGCCGCTTCGGGGGGCGAATCGTTGAAGCGCCACCTGTCCCCGTCGATCTTTGCGTTCGCGGGGCACGACCTGACCCGCGAGGAGAGCCGGCGGTGGACTCTGGCCCTGGCCTTCGAGAATCGAGGGTATTGAGCCGTCGGGCGCGGGCCGCGATTCCCGCGCCCGATCACACGGCCAGCCAGGCCACGACTTCTTCCCATTGCATCGCCTTGCCCGGCTCGCGGGCCTGCACCCACTTGACCTTGCCGGCGCCGTCGGTCGACTTGCCGATGACGACCGTGCCGCGGTGGGCCACGTTCAACTCGGGCCAGTAGAGGCCGTACGCGCGGCAGACGTGGCGGTGCATGTCGGCCAGAAGGGTCTGCTTGAGGCCGAGCGAATCGGCCCACGCCTTCAGCACCGGGAAGCTGTCGCAGGAGATGCCGACGACCTGGGCACCTTTCTTCTGCCACGAGCCGATCTCAGCGTCGACGCACTTCATCTCCGTCGAGCAGACGCCGGTGAAGGCCATGGGGAAGAAGCACAGGACGACGTCCCCTTTCTTCACGGCGTCGGAGAGACGCCAGTCGTTCTTGTGCTGGTCCTTGAGCACAAAGTCAGGGGCGGACTCGCCGGCGGTGATGGCTTTGTCGCGGGGCTTGAGCTGTTCGGCGGACATCGTCGGTCTCCTTGGCGGGCCAGGCTGTTTGCTGGCGGATAGCGGCGGATTTTCGATTGAACGGGGAAGCAATTCGCGGCTTTGCACGCGCAGGTGCGGGGCGACTATGCTAGTCTCGACGAGTTCCGGGGCACGGGCGCGGCCCGCCGCCGCCGGACGGTCGAGACACGCATTCCATGGAGGGAACGCGATGCCCGCCGCCGCAATACGCAAGCCGATGCCCGAGACCCTGCACGAGCGCTACGCCCACGTCAAGGAGCGGATCGCCGCCAGCGCCGAGCGATCGGGCCAGCGCCCCGACAACATCATGCTGGTGGCCGTCACCAAGCACGCCGAGCCCGAGCAGGTGCGGTCGCTGATCGATCTGGGCCACCGCGACTTCGGTGAGAACCGCGTGCAGCACCTGGTGCAGCAGGCGGCCCTGGTCGAGGAGTACATGGCGCGCCTGCGCGTCGCCCCCAGCGCCAAGGGCGGCCCGGGGCGTGACGCGGCCGAGGCCGCCGTTCCTGAGCCGGTCCGCTGGCACATGATCGGTCACCTGCAGCGCAACAAAGCCCGAAAGGTCGTTGAGTTCGTCCGGCTCATCCACTCGGTCGATTCCCTGCGCCTGGCCGAAGAGCTGCAGCAGATCGCGCTGCGGCGGGACAACGTGATCGACGTGCTGGTGCAGGTTAATTGCTCCGGCGAACGCAGCAAGTTCGGCTGCCCGGTCCCTGCGGCGCTCGCGCTGGCCGAGCAGATCGACACGATGGTCAACGTGCGGGTGCGGGGCCTGATGACGATGGCGCCGCACGGCGAGACGCCCGAGGAGTCTCGCCACACCTTCGCGCGATGCCGCGAGCTCTACGAAGAGCTGCGCACCAGCGGCATCAGCCAGGGCAACGTGAACATCCTCTCGATGGGCATGACCAACGACTTTGAGATCGCGATCAGCGAGGGCGCCAACGTCGTGCGGATCGGTTCGGCGATCTTCGGCGAGCCGAAGAACCCGCGCTCCGACGACGAGAGCGACGAGGACTGACGCGCGGGCCCCGTGCGGGCGCGGGTCGCCTCGGTCCGTTCAGGTCGCCCGTCTATTCCGTCTGCGCCGCCCGTGACGAATTCAGCTTCACGCCGCATCCTGCCGATGCTCCTGTTTCACTCCTGGAGCCTCCGCATGGACTGCCCGACCTGTCACAAGGCCATGAAGCCCGTCGCGTACGAGGGCTGTCCCATCCACACCTGCGATTCGTGCGGTGGGGAGTTCGTCGCCGGCGAGAGTCTCGCGGCGATCGTGCGCACGCGCCAGGAGAGGTTTCCGGACTCGCTGATGGCCCAGGTGCAGACCCGACTGCCCGAGTTCGGCGTGTTCTGCGAGGCCCGCGGGCTGCCCTGCCCGGCCTGCGAGAACGCCATGCGCACCATGAACTACAGCGGCGACTCGGGGGTCTGCGTCGATCGCTGCCAGCGCTGCGGCGGCGTGTGGCTCGATCACGAAGAGTTGGAGAAGGTCCAGGCCCTGATGGAGCAGTGGCACGATCATGCGCCCGCAAAGGTCCGGGCCATCGCGGGCACGCTCGAGCACGCCCGCGTGCAGGCGGCCTCCGCGTCGTCCAACGCCTTCAGGGGATCGCGCTTCAGCTTCGTGAACGCGGTGATCAACCGCCTGCTCGACGCGGCGTGACGGCGCACCGCTCTTCAATCCGAGGCCGGCGGCCGGCGTCCAGATTCCTGCGAACCGAGCTGCATCACCCCGCCGGGCGAGCCCTTGGTTCCACGCCCGGGCGTGCAATCTCGGGCAGGCAACGACGTTGAGCGGGGAGCACACCCGCATCAATCTCGTTGGAGGCACCATGTTCAAACTCACTTGTGTCGCTCTTGTGCTCGGCTCGGTCTCGGGAGTTGCCTTGGCGCAGCCCGATCGCTCCGGGCCAAATGATCGTCCACCGGCCGCGATGCGCGATGATGGACAGCCCGGAGACCGCGGTCCGGACCAGGCCCGCGGCGAGCGTCGCCGCTCCCGAGACGGTTCGGGCGACGGGCGATTCGGGGGCGACGACCAAGGCCCCGGCCCCCAAGGCTCCAGACCCCAAGGCCCCGGTCCACAAGACAGGGTTGGGCCGGACGGCGGACCGGACGGGATGCAAGGCCCCGGCCCTCGTGGCCAGGGCGGTCGCGGCGGGAGAGATCGCTTCAGGGGTGGCCCGGATCGGTCCGGGCCGCAGGGTCAGTGGTGGCGCAACGACACTCGGGAGGGTGGACCTCGCCAGTTCCAGATGCCTCCCCGCGGTCGCGAGTTCCGTCAAGGTCCCGACGGGCCCGATCGACGCGGGTTCCAGCACGGGCGCGGACCTCGTCCGCCGTTCGCGGGACAGTTCGATCAGCGGCGGTTCGGCCCGGGCGAGGACTTCGGCCCCAGGAATTTCGGCCCCAGGCCTGTTCCTTTCGGCGAGTTCCAGGGGCCGGAGCGCATGCGAGGCGGGCGCGGACCCGACTTTACTCCGGGTCCCCGCGGCCGCGACTTCCAGCGCTACGAGCCCCCGCAAGATGACCGCCCGAAGTTCAAGAAGCACATGAAGCAGCGCCAGCGCGCCGAGGCGCGCAACCGCTGGCGCGAGGACGAGCGTGGGCCTCAAGGCAATCGCGGAGACATCGGCCCCGGTCCTGGAGCAGGGCAACTCGACATGCCCCGCAGGCAGCGTGACTCGGCGGGCGATCGGCCGCAGCCCCGTGATCGCTCCGGCCCCCAGCGCCAGCAAGACGATGATCGCCAGCCTCCGCGCCCCCGGGCGGGAGCATCCGAACTGGACTGATCGAATCGATGCCGGCAACCACCGACGGGCGGGCGGTCTCAGCCCGCCCGTTTGAACAGGTCGAGAAACCGGTTCTCGTACAGCTTGAACACGCCGAGCTTGTCGAGGTCTTCCTTCAGGCGCACCGCGTGAGTGCGGTCCTTGCGGGCCTGCTCGAACATCTCTTCGATCCGTGAACGAACCGCGAAATCCGGCACCTTGGGTTCGGCGGGCTTGGGCGTCGGCGCGGCGGGTTCGCTCTCGTCGTCCTGGCTTGAAGCCCGAACCTCGCGCTCCGCGGTTTCCTCTTCGTCGTCATCATCGGGGTCCGAGCCGGCCTGATCCTGCAGCCGCTTCATGAGCGAGAGCAGAGCCTTGTCCATCACCTTGCTCTGCTTGGTGATCTCTTCAAAGTCCAGGTGGATGCCGGCCAGCACCGCGACGACCTCCAGCACTGCCTTGGCGCCCTTGGGGTTGGGCACCGCGGCCGCGAAGTAGGGGATCTCGCCCAGCAGACACACGCCGGGCACACCGCGCTCGGCCGCCACGCCCAGCATCAGCCCGTTGAGTCCGCCGATCTGGCCGTCCTCCAGCGGCAGGACTTCCAGCCGTCGCAGTTCTTCGAGTGCCGCCTGATCGGTCGCGACACCGAAGACCCGAGGCTCGGCCGAGGGATGCAGTTGCGAGGCCATCGACGCGATCGTGATCACACGCTCGATGCCGAGCTTTGAGGCGTGCTCGAGCAGCGAGTGCGCGAACGCGTACGCGTTCGATGAGGGCTGGGCCTCGCCGATGAAGATGATCAGGTCGCGTCCGCTCGGGTTGTTCCACCGGTAGAAGATGCTCCGCGGCATGTGCGTCGAGGCCACCACGCCGTCCTTCACTTCGACCTTGTCAACGTCGAAGTGCCCGACCGCCGAAAGCTCGGCGAACGGCTCGGCGCCGAGCTGCTCGAGCACATAGACCGCGCTGATCATCGCGACGTTACCCATGCCCGGCCAGGCGGTGATAAGCCACGGGGCGGGCTTGGGTGCGGCTGGTGCCGCGCCTTCCGTCAGCTTCGGGTCAGCTTTCGCTTCCGGATTGTTGGGTTGCTCAGCCATGGTGCTCCCTGCGTCTGCCCTTGAACGCCGGCGATGCTGTCGCACTGCCGGTGGACGGATGACGCCTCTGGAGTATGTACGAACGACGTGCCAAGCCGGGGTCAGAGAGAATCGCCTGAACCATGCGTGAAAAGGCCACAATCGGCGGCGGAGGGTGGGGGACTGCCGGAAAGGCAGGGGAGCGGGGAGTTTGACGGGTCCACTGTCCCGCAATTAGCATGGTGCGTGGTCGTGACCAGCGCACTCTCACTCTTCTTGAAGCTCTTTGGCGCTTTCTTGGCCTCGTTGGTATTTCTCGGCCTCAGCATCACGATCTATTGGCGGGGGAAGCGACGATGGCGAACGGGCGAGCGTCCGGTCTGCGCATCCTGCGACTATGACCTCTCGGGGATTTACGAGCGGAGTCCGAGGTGTCCGGAGTGCGGGTCCGATCTTTCGAGGCCGGGAGGGATTGCGGTCGGCCATCGGTCGACACACGTTGCCGTCGTGATTCTGGGCGTGCTTTTCATTATTGTTTCGACACCGATCGTGCTCTTCACGGCCTATGGAGTGTTTCGAACTCTGCCGGATGCGATTGAGTACCTGAAGCCAACTTCCTGGATCATCGATGAACTGCGGACCAGTCAGGGCGGCGCGTTCACGCGGCGGGGTGCCTTGGAGGTCCTGGGCCAGCGCGTCGCCGATGAGAAGCTGACACCCGAGCAGTGGAATGCGCTGTTGAACGCCATCGGGCCCGCGCTTGCGAGCAGGACCTCCTACCAGAATCCACTCTCGGACGCGATCACTTCAGCGTTGACTCGTCACGCCTCGCCTGGCGGCGCCGATCCCACTGCGTTCGCGGCCGTGCTGTCGGAACTCGAGGGAAAGCCCAGCGCGGACTTTCAAACCCTTGAGGACGCGCTGGCCTCATTGTTCAAGCGGAACGACCTGCCTGTTGCGGAGCGGGATCGACTGACCAATCTGGTCATCATGCGCCAGACGTCGCGACAAGCGCCCTCACTGGGTCGAGCCGGTTGGTCCACTACGGCGTTGGCCCATGCGTTTCATCGGCAGGCAGCGACCGGGCGGGTCCCGATCGATCAACTGTCCCGCTACTTCGATGCGACGATGGCACCAAAATTGATAATCAACGATGGGAAGCCGGTCATTGCCGGAACAACGGTGCGGGTTACTCTCGATCTCTTCTTGCCGGCGTCGGTCATCGGCACTCGCTTCGCGTATCGAATCCATCCGCGAGGCGCGTGTGCGAACTGGCCCGTCGCCGGGCAGGACATCGATCCCGCGGTGATGCAGCATGATTCGCTGTCCGGGTGCGCACCGACGTGGTGGACAACCGTTCCTGAACAGCCCGGCGACTACGTGATCGAGTCGGACTTGGAGATTCTCGTCTACGAACTCGAAGAGCACGGCTCGGCGGGAGTCGTGGCGTCGGAGTACGCCGATCCGACGCGGCTGGGGGACCTTAATTCTCCCCGACTTCGTGTCACGAAGTCCTGTTCCGAAACGTTGCGTGTGTTGACCTCGCTCGGCAAGGAGGCGATCGGAACGGTAATGGAACCGGAGCCATCGCGGGTGGTCCGGGACAGGGGCAAGTTCACCGGCGTTTTCGGGTGGAAATGCAGCGTCGCGGACCTGGTGGATGTCCGCTTCACGTCCTTGCTGGTGCCGCCTCCCGTGACCGTCGCGTCCGATGTCTTTGTTCGGCAGGGCGATGTGGAGCGGCGGATCGGATGGATACTCGTTCCCGCTGGAGCACCATGGAAAGCGGGCGTGAGCGCGGCGGGAACTGGTTTGAAGGCTGGCGCGTGTGAGATCATTCTGCGCCCCAACCCTGGAATTCTGCGCGATGCGAACGGGTTCGGCCCGATCTATGGCCAAGAAATCCGGATCGAAGGAGGCCTGTGGAGCCCTTCGGCAAAGGACTGGGAAGGCGCCTACTACGACTGGCCTGAGTGACCTTGCGCGGATCGGCGTTAGGTCTGCAAAACGCCGGTCCTGAACGGCTTCGAGTAATCCCACCCGCTCGTCGCTTCGAGCGCCGCGATCAATTCATCGCGAGTCTTGTGAGGCTCGATCAGGCGATCCACCCAGCCGCGGGCGGCGGCGTGGCGGATGTCGGCCTGCGCGGTGTAGCCGGCGTGGACCGCGGCAAGGATCGCCTTGTGCGTCTCCTCGTCGATGGTCTCGCCCTTGCGCTTGCGCGATGCCTCTTCGATCGTCGCCAGCACGCCGGTGGCCTGGTTGGCGCCCATCACGGCGCACTTGGCGCCCGGCCAGGCGAAGCTCATGAACTGGTCGAAGGCGCGCCCGCACATGGCGTAGTTCCCGGCGCCGTACGAGCCGCCGAGGATCACCACGATCTTGGGCACGATGCAGTTGCTCATCGCGTTCACCATCTTGGCGCCGGCGCGGATGATGCCGCCCTGCTCGGAGTCGCGCCCGACCATGAAGCCGGTGGTGTCGTGGAGGAAGATGATGGGGATCTTGCGCTGGTTGCAGTCCATGATGAAGCGGGCGGCCTTGTCGGCCGAGTCGTCGTAGATGACGCCGGGCATGTTGGTGAACTTCGACGGGCCGGCCTTGCCGCCGGGCATCTGGCGGTGGGTGAGTTTTTTCTGGTTGGCGATGATGCCGCAGCGGCGTCCACCGATCAGTGCGTAACCGCACACAAGTGACTGCCCGTACTCGGATTTGTATTCGTCGAAATCGGGGCTGGTGGGATCGCCGGGTCTGGCATCGACGAAGCACGCGATAAGGTCTCGAATGTCGTATTGAGCGCCAGCCTTGTCCGAAAACACCTGGAAGACGTCGTCCGGTTTGCGTGCGGCCTCGGTCCTATGCACGGTCTCAGGAGGCCGATCCTCCATAGCGGCAGCCAGTCGTCGCTTACGCCAGCGCTCTCGCCATTCACGCAGTGTTGCCTCTTCCGCTTCCGTGTACCCGAAGGAATCCCCCGACCTGGGACGGCCAAGCTTCTTGAACAGGCTGCGCAATCGCTCGATGCACGCTTCGTCATCTTTTTCCTTGAAGTCAATCGTGCCCGAGATCGACGCGTGCATGGCCGCGCCGCCGAGTTCCTCGTCGGTGACTTCCTGCCCGATCGCGGCCTTTACAAGGGCCGGGCCCGCGAGGTACAGCCCCGAGCCCTCGGTCATCAGGAGCGTGTCGCAAAGGACGGGGAGGTAGCCGCCGCCCGCAACGCAGTAGCCCATGATCGCGGCGATCTGCGGGATGCCTTCGGCGCTGAGCACGGCGTTGTTGCGGAAGATGCGGCCGAAGTCGTCGGTGTCGGGGAAGACGTCTTCCTGCAACGGCAGGAAGACGCCCGCAGAATCCACGAGGTAGACGAGTGGTAGACGAGCCATCTGCGCAATGGTCTGAGCACGGATGATCTTCTTGCAGGTCATCGGGAAAAACGCGCCGGCTTTTACGGTGGCGTCGTTCGCGATGATCATGCACTCTTCGTGCTGCACTCGGCCGATTCCCGTCACCACACCCGCAGCCGGGGCGCCGCCGTGGTCTTTGTACATTTCCCAGGCGCACCAAAGGCCGAGTTCCTGGAAGAACGTGCCGGGGTCGATGAGCTTCTCGACGCGCTCGCGAGCGGTGAGGCGGCCCTTTTCATGCTGGCGGTCGATGGCCTTGGCGCCGCCGCCCTGCTTGAGATGGGCTTCGGTCGCGAGCATCGCGCTCGTGGTATCGCGGAGCGTGGCGGGGGCGGGTTGAGCAGCGGCGGTCGATTTCGACATAGAGCTACAGCGTAGCGGCACGCCGCGCGGCGGTGGGGCGGGGCTGGCTCCGCGGTTCAGGCCTTGCGAGCGGTGAAATCAAGGCTGGTGACGAAATCGCCGGCCTTGGTTCCTTCGGGGAGCTGGGCCACGATCCGCTGGTAGAGCGGGTCGCGCCAGTCGGTCATTGCCTCGACATAGCCCGGCTTGGAGTTGAGCTGGATGTCGACCAGCCCGGCCTCCTGCGCCATCGACCGGATGTCATCGACGAGTGAGGCGCCCGCGATGCAGCCCACCAGGGCCTCGAGGTCGGTGCGCACCGCGTCTGGCAGGGGGCGCAGAAGGGCAAGGTCGGACACCGCGATCCGGCCGCCCGGCTTGAGCACCCGCGCGATCTCGCGCCAGACCTGGGGCTTGTCGGGCGAGAGGTTGATCACGCAGTTGGAGATGACGACGTCGATGCTGGCGTCCGGCACGGGCAAGTGCTCGATCTCGCCGAGACGAAATTCGACGTTGTCAAGGCCGCTCTGCTCGCGGTAGGAGGCGAGGTTCTTTCTCGCCTTGGCGAGCATGTCAGGGGTCATGTCGACGCCGATCACGCGCCCGTGTGCTCCCACCTTGGGGCCAGCGATGAAGCAGTCAAAGCCGCCGCCGGAGCCCAGGTCGAGCACGACCTCGCCCGGTCTGAGCGAGGCAATGGCGGTCGGATTGCCGCACGAGAGGCCCATGTTGGCGCCCTCGGGGACCTTCGACAGGTCGGCGTCGGCGTAGCCGATGGCGCTGGCGACCTGTTCGGGGGTGAGCGTGGTCGGCCCGCAGCATCCGCCGCCGGAACCGCAGCCGCAGCCGGCGCTGTCGGTCGACTCCGCTTTGACGCTCGACCACTGGCCGGTCCGAGCGATCTTGGCGTAGCCCTCGCGGACCGTCTCGCGGATGTCGGCGGTGGCCGCGGGCGTGGCCGGCGCCTGATTCTGTTCGCCGCCGCAGCAGTTGGTGGAGCAGCACGAGCGTCGGGAGGATTCGGGAGTCTCAGATTTCATGGTCGCGTCCTTTCCTGGACATGAGTCCGGCGCCGCTCGATCCCGAGCGAACCGGGGAGAGTTTCAACAAACGCCCTGATCTCGTCGCGCACGCGGCGGTAGACGGCCATCGCTTCCTCGTGGCTCTTCATGTCGCGGGCGAGCCGCGGCGGGTCGTCGAACGAACGGTGGACCACCCGTGTCGCTCCGGGGAACACGGGGCACGCCTCGTGCGCGTCGTCGCACACGGTCACCACGAGGTCGAGGGGGATGCCCGCCAGGTCCTGAACGTGCTTGGAGTGATGGCGCGAGATGTCGACCCCCGACTCGCGCATCGCCCATACCGCCAGGGCGTTGAGCGATCCGGGCCTGGTTCCCGCCGAGTACGCCTCGATCGTGTCGCCCTTCAGCGCCCGCGCCCATCCCTCGGCCATCTGGCTGCGGCAGGAGTTTCCCGTGCACAGAAAAAGCACGCGGAGCTTGGATTCAGCAGCACCCACCGCGACCTCCCTTCGGGCCGTGACCGTTCGGGCCGCACTCTTCGATGGCGTCGGCGAGGGCCCGGAGCGTCCCGCACAGCTCCGCGTAGCGCACGCCGTAGAAGACGGTCCTGCCCTCGCGCCGGGACGTGCACACGCCCGCCTGCTCGAGCTGGGCCAGGTGGCGCGAGACGACGGAGAGATCGACCGAGCAGCACTCGGCGATCTCGCCGACCGAGCACTCGCGCCCGCACTTGGCGATGCAGGCGAGCAGCGCGACCCGGGTAGGGTCGCCCAGGGCTTTGAAGAGCCCGGGCTTGAGCAGGCCGTCGATCGGCCGGCAGCACGCCGCGGCGTGGGCGGGGGTCCGCGGCGGACGTTTGCTTACTTGTGCCATGATGCAAATATAGCATCGGCGCGCACCGGATCAAGCCGGCGATCGTCCGGGGGGCGGTTCTCGGGCTCGGGCGCGCTGCCCCGGGCTACTTCTTGGTGACCGCCAGCTTGGCGACCTCGACCTGGCCCTGGCGGGCGAAGTCGATCGATTCGCCGAGGATGCGGGCGGCTTCCTGCGGCGCGTGGAAGCCCATGGAGTTCTCGGCGTTCACGAAGTCGCAGCGCCACTGGGCCTGGCGCTGCAGCGTGCGCGGCCCCTTGAGTTGCTCGTCGGTGGCGCCGGCGTCCTTGGCGTCCTTGATGGCGTTGATGAGGTCCACGACGGCGACCTCGGAGCGGTGGAGGAGTGCCGCGTGGCGGCTCTGGATCGTGTCGACGCGCTGCTTGATCTCCTCATCGCTGAACGGGTGGCACGTCTGGCACGATCGGGACACGTTGAGCATGGGGCTGCGGACCTGGTGGTCGGAGATCTTGATCGCGCCCTCGCGCTTGTAGGGCATGTGGCAGTCGGCGCAGGCGACGCCGCTCCTGGCGTGGATGCCCTGGCTCCACATCTCAAACTCGGGGTGCTGGGCCTTGAGGACGGGCGCGCCCGAGACGGCGTGGGTCCAGTCCTTGTAGCCGGCGTCGTCGTAGTACTTTTCGATCTGCTCGACCTTCAGGCCGTCGGCCCAGGGGTAGGTGACGACTTTGCCGTCGCCCTTGAAGTAGTACTCGACGTGGCACTGGGCGCAGACCATGCTGCGCATCTCCTGGCGCATCGCTTCGCCGTTGGGGTCATACTCCTTCTTGCGATCGCCCTTGCGCCAGCGGTCGATGCTCGGGAGGTGGGGGACGGGGTAGTCGCTCGCGGCGAGCGCGCGGATGCCGGTGAGGAAGCCCGGGCGCGTGACGCGCAGTCGCATCGAATCAGGATCGTGGCAGTCGATGCAGGCGACGGGGTGTTCAACGAGCTTGGTCGCGTCGTCGTACTTCATGCCGCAGACAGCATCGAAGCCCTTGAAGAGCTGGGCCTGGCCGTTGTCGGAGAGGAACGGGTCGGCGAGCGAGCCCGGGGCGCCCTTCTCGAGCCCGACTTTTCGGTACGCGACGACGTTGGTGGCGTGGCACTGCAGGCAGGCGCCCGGCTGGGGCTTCTTGGTGACGCGCTCGGTCTCGCGCTGATCGCTGAGCATGAAGGCGTGCCCGCGGCGCTCGCGGTAATCGATCGAGAAGGCGTAGCCGGCGAAGATGGACTTCAGCAGCGGGTCGGTGTCGAGCTTCTGCACGGCCTTGGAAACGGACCCGTCGCCCAGGGGCATGGCCTCGCTGCCGCCGAAGCGGGTGCGCTCGTTGTCGACGGTGCGGAGGTAGGCGTCGTATTGACGCGGGAAGTTCTTGCCCCAGTCGGCCGGGTCTGTGGACTCTTCCGTGAGCCTGGTGATCGGGAAGACCGATTGCGTGGCCTCGGCCTTGCGCTGGCGGATGTTCTGCAGCAGCAGCATCACGCCGACGGTTGCCGCGGCAACGAAGATCACCAGCAGCCAGTACCCGCCGCGTCCGGGGCGGGCGGTGGGGGCGGACGATGTGCCGGATTCGGCCATGACGGTGTCCTTCGAAGGGCGTTGGTTACTTTCGCGTGTCGTGACCGACGCGGCTGTGGCAGTGGACGCACGCAAGCCGGGCGGACCCCGGCGTGGCGCCGGCGTGACCGGTGATGTCGCCAACGAACTCGCCGTGGCACCGGAGGCAGTTGTCCTCCACCACGTCGAGGCTGGACTTGGTGATCCGGATGGGCTCGTGGAAATCCTGGAGCGTGAAAGCCCTGGAATGGCGGTAGCCGTGCTCCATCTTGGTCAGGTACTTGCCGAGGAAGTCCTGCGGGACGTGGCAGTCGTTGCAGGTTGCGGCGGCGTGGTGACCGGAGTGCTGCCAGCCGTCGTACTGCTCGCGCATGATGTGGCAGTTGACGCAGGCCCGGGGGTCGTTGGAGAGATAGCTGGTCGCCTCGGCCTCGTTCGCGGTGGCAGCGCAGACGCCCAGGAAAACACCTGCCAGGGTGGAGAGCACGAGTCCGCCAAACGTGATTCTGGCCCAGGATCGCATGGTGGCTCCGCGTGAGACCGGCGGGTGCGGCTCCAGCCTAACACTGGATATTTATATCCGCAAATCTGTCTTGTCGAGCGGGGGGCTGGAAAAATCGAGGTGCGTGTTTGGTATGTTTTCACCAACCTGAAAGTTGACAGCACGTTCGGGTCTTGGTAAAGTTTTCTCGCCAAGCCCGCGTCCGACGCCGCCCTTGGCCTGAATTCTCGGTCGCTTGCCGCGGCAGGTTGCCCGGCCCCGAGTCCCTCAGCACCCGCGTCGGCGTCCGTGGGCCCTCCTGAACCCGTTGCGGGGAGAGGCGGCCACCCGCGGCAAGGAGATCGCGATGGCGTCCGCTACGTCTCTTGAAGTGAAGCTCGAAGACAAGCAGAAGAACCTCGCCCTGAAGCAGACCCTGGGGCAGATCGAGAAGGCCTTCGGCAAGGGCTCGATCATGAAGATGGACGAGGCGGCCTATCTGGCCGTCCCGGGCATCTCGACCGGCGCGATTTCGCTCGACCTCGCGCTCGGCGGCAAGGGCATCCCCCGCGGACGAATCGTGGAGATCTTCGGACCTGAGTCCAGCGGCAAGACGACGCTGGCCCTGACGGTCGCTGCGCATGCTCAGAAAGAGAACGGCGTCGCGGCGTTCATCGACGCCGAGCACGCGCTCGATCCCTCGTGGGCCCGCCGTATCGGCGTGAACATCGACGACCTCCTGGTCAGCCAGCCCGATTCGGGCGAGCAGGCCCTGGAGATCTGCGAACTGCTCGTGCGCTCCAACGCGGTCGACCTGATCGTCGTCGACTCGGTCGCGGCCCTGATCCCTCGTGCCGAGATCGAGGGTGAGATGGGCGACGCCCAGATGGGCCTCCAGGCCCGCCTCATGAGCCAGGCGATGCGCAAGCTCACGGGCGTGATCGCCCGCAGCAACTGCACCGTCATCTTCATCAACCAGATCCGCGAGAAGATCGGCGTGATGTTCGGCAGCCCCGAGACCACGACGGGCGGGCGGGCGCTCAAGTTCTACTCGTCGGTGCGCATCGACGTGCGCCGCACGGGCGCGATCAAGGAAGGCGACGTGACGGTCGGCAGCCGCACGCGTGCCCGCGTCGTGAAGAACAAGGTGGCGCCGCCCTTCCGCGATGCCGAGTTTGACATCATGTACAACGAGGGCATCTCGGCCTCCGGCGACCTGCTCGATCTGGCCGTTTCGATCAACGTGATCCAGAAGAGCGGCGCGTGGTTCAGCTATGGCGAGGTGCGCGTGGGCCAGGGGCGCGAGGCGTCCAAGACGTTCCTGAAGGAGAACCCGGATCTCTTCAAGGAAATCCGCCAGGCGGTGCTGGCGGCGAAGATCAGCGCGCCGGTGAGCGCGGGCGCGCCGGTCGGTGACAAGGAGTCGGACGACGAGTGACCCGCTCGCTCGGTTGAAACTCGCGTAGCACAGTTCACAAGGGCCCGGAGATCGAGTGATCACCGGGCCTTTTTCGTATCGCTCGATGGGCACGGGATCAACGCGGGCGAGCCGCGTTCGAGGCCAAGGAACCGACGTTCGGCATCGCCGCACAGTCGATGGGTCAGAAGCACCCGGACGGCAATGCACACCGAACGAACTGCTGGCGCTGCGCAAAGCCCGACTCCACCGAGGTGTTGCGCCCCCGGAGAGATCCCCAGTACGCGCTCGGAATGGCCGTGGCGGTCCGAGCCTTCGCACGCGTTCGACTACGCTCTCATCGTGGACCACGCCGCGAACGCCAAGACGGCCGATCCCGCCGCGCAGAAGCGACGCCTCCTCGAACTGCTCAAGCGCGTCGACGAACTCCTGGTGTCGATGTTCGAGGGCGAGCGGGACCTGCGGGACGAACTCGACTCGTTGACGTCCGACCGGCGGCGATCGGGCATGAACCTGGTTCACTACCTGGTGCTGCGCCGCAACGACCTGAGGGAACTCCAGTCGTCGCTGGCGGAACTGGGCTTATCTTCGCTGGGGAGATCGGAGTCGCACGTGGCCGCGAACCTCGCCGCGGTGCGCCGGGCGCTGGCCGCGCTGGCGGGGGAGCCGGGCACGACCGGGCAACCGACCACCGTCACCCTGCACGAGGGGGAGGCGGCGCTCCTGGACAACACGCGCCGGTTGCTGGGCCCGGACCCGGACCGTCGCACCACGCGCATCATGGTGACGCTGCCGAGCGAGGCCGCGACCGATGTGGCGCTCGTCCGCGAACTGGTCAACGCGGGGATGGATGTCGCGCGGATCAATACGGCCCATGACTCGCCGGCGGAATGGGAAGGGATGATCCGGACGTTGAAGGACGCCTCCCGCGCCGCCTCCAAGCCGTGCCAGGTGCTGATGGACCTTCCGGGCCCGAAGGTGCGGACCGGGGCGATCGAGCCCGGTCCGCGGGTGGTCGATTGGCACCCCGGGCGGACGCAACTGGGCGCGGTGGACCGCCCGGTGCGGGTGCTGCTCAAGGCCAGCGACGGAGTTCTCGCGGAGCCGCCCCCGTTCGATGAATCGCTCCGGCTGCCGCGCCGGTTTGTCGACGCGGCACGGCCGGGCGCCGTGATTCAATTCCGCGATGCCCGCGGGGTCAAGCGGAGGCTGGAAGTCCAGGAGGCGGGCAAGGGCTGGTCCCTGGCACTGGCCACGCGCAATGCGTACGTGGTTCCCGGGGTCCAATTCTCGTTCTCGCTCGACGGCAAGGAGCAGCGGGCGACGGTTCGGGATATTCCGCACCTGCCCGCCCCGATCCTGCTCTTCGAGGGGGATCACCTCGTGCTCACGGCGGACCAGTCGCCGGGGAAAGCAGCGCGCCGCGATGCCTCAGGGAGAGTGCTCGTCTCTGCGCGGGTGCCGTTCACGCTCCCGCAAGCGCTCCCGCTTCTGCGGCCCGGGCACCGGGTGCTGCTGGACGACGGCAAGGCGGCGGGGGTGGTTGAGCGTGCGGGGGCGGAGGAGGCGGTCGTGCGCATCACGCGGTCGCGCCCGGACGGGTTCCGGCTCGCGGCCGACAAGGGTGTGAACCTGCCCGACACACCGCTGGACATCCCGATGCTGAGCGCGGAGGACGACGCAACACTGGCGTTCGTCGCGCGCAACGCCGACATGGTGGGGTTGAGCTTTGTGCGACGGGCCGAGGATGTTCGGCAGGTCCAGAGACGTCTGGAGGAACTTGGAAGTCCGCACGTTGGCCTCGTCCTCAAAATCGAGACTGCGCGCGCCTTCCAGAGCCTGCCGGAGCTGCTGCTGGCGGCGCTCCGGAGCCCGTCCTCGGGCGTGATGATCGCGCGCGGCGATCTTGCGGTGGAGGTTGGGTACGAGCGCCTTGCCGAGGTGCAGGAAGAAATCCTGTGGCTGGCCGAGGCGGCCCACACGCCGGTGATCTGGGCGACGCAGGTCCTGGAGACCCTGGCCAAGAAGGGCATCCCCAGCCGGAGCGAGATCACGGACGCGGCAATGGGGCAGCGCGCCGAGTGCGTGATGCTGAACAAGGGACCGTACATCACGCTTGCCGCGCGGGTGCTGAACGACATCCTCCGCCGCATGGCCGAGCACCAGACCAAGAAGCGTGCGATGCTCAGGCCGTTGAACGTGGCGCAGTGGTTCGGGGAATCGTGAACCGGCCCGCCCGGTGTGTTACCCCGCCTCGTACAGCTCCAGCGGCAGCCCGTCGGGGTCGGCGAAGAACGTGAACCGCCGTCCGGTGATCTCGTCGGTGCGCACGGGTTCGACCACGACGCCCTCGCCGATCAGGTCCGCGACCGCGCGGTCGAGGTCGGTGACGGCGAACGCCAGATGGCGCAGCCCGCAGGCCTCGGGGCGGCTGATGCGCGGGGGCGGGCTGGGGAACGAGAAGAGTTCGAGGCGCGAGCCGTCGGCAAGGGCGAGGTCAAGCTTGTAGGACCGGCGCTCGGCGCGAAAGGTCTCGGCGATAATCGGCAGCCCGAGGGTGCGGGTGTAGAAGTGCTTGGATCGCTCGTAGTCCGAGACGATCAACGCTACGTGGTGAAGCCGCAGTGGGAGCATGCGACGATTGTTGCACGGGCGGCACGCACGCACCCGACACGGCGAGGGCCGACGATTGCCCGTGCCCGCGGGCGATCCTGTATCCTGCGGTCATGCCCGATCCTCAATCCCCGCAGCCCGCGCGAGTCCTTGGCACGCTCGACGCGGCGTGCGTTGTCATCGGCGCCATCATCGGGGTGGGGATCTTCCGCCAGCCGTCTGCCGCCGCCGCGGCAGCGGGGGACGCAACGCTGACGCTCGCGGCGTGGGCGCTGGCGGGCGGCATCGCGCTGTGCGGAGCGCTGGTTTTCGCGGAGTTGGGGGCGCGCTTCAATTCCAGCGGAGCGCAGTACGGCATCTTGCGGGACGCGTACGGCCCGATGCCGGCTTTCCTCTTTGTGTTCTGCAACGCGACCGCGATCCAGGCCGGGGCGATCGGCGTGATCGCGGTGATCTGCGCGGAGAACCTGGGCTTTGCGTTCGGACGCGGGGCCCCCGAGGGATTGACTCTGCTGGGTATCGCCGTCGTGCTCATCCTGGGCGTGACCGCGGCGAACATGATCGGCGTGCGCTGGGGCTCGCGCATCCAGAACTTTACGGTCTTCTGCAAGGTGCTCACCCTCATGGCCGTCGCGGCGCTGGCGGCCATCGCCGCGCCGGCGGTCGCGCTCGCGCCCGTCGCGGCACCGAAGACCGGCTCGGCCGCGGTCGTCGGTGTGCTCGCGGCGCTGGTGCCCGCGCTCTTCTCCTACGGCGGGTGGCAGCAGGCGCTGTGGATCTCGGGCGAAGTGCGCGAGCCGCGGCGGACACTGCCCCGCGCCATCATCGGCGGCGTCGTGCTTGTGGTCGCGGCGTACGTTTTGGCGAACTGGGCGTACCTGAGGCTGCTGGGTCACGCGGGCGTCGTGCACAGCAGTAGTGTTGCCGCGGACGCGGTGGGCACGGTGTTCCCGGGCTGGGGCCCGCGCGCGGTGGGCGCGGCGGTCGCGATCTCGGCGTTCGGAGTGCTCAACGCGCAGCTCCTGGCGGGACCGAGGCTGATCTACGGGATGGCGCGCGACGGGCGCTTCTTCGAGGTGTTCGGCAGGCTGAGCGGTCGGAACGCATCTCCCGTCGCGGCCATCCTGCTGTTGACCTTCATGGCCCTCGTGCTGCTCGGGCTCGCGCGGGTGACGCCCGGCGATATCGTCGGCAAGCTCACCGACGGCGTGGTGTTCGTGGACACGGTGTTCTTCGCGCTGACCGGCGTGGCGCTGATGATCTTCCGGCGGCGCGAGAGCGATCTCGAACGAGCCGAGGCGCGTTTTCGCATTCCTCTGTACCCCGTGGTGCCCCTGCTCTTCATCGTGGGCGAATTCGGCGTCCTGGCTGGCGCGCTGGTGCCCGAGAGCGCCCGAACGCCCGCGCTGTTCGGCCTTGGGTGGATCGGCGTTGCCGCGCTGATGTACGTCGTGCGGTTCCGCGGGAAGTGATCGGAGCGGAAGTCTGGGGCGAGACCCAAGGTGCGGTGCGCGGCCGAAACGGTTCAGCGGCCTGCGCGAGGCCGCATTCGAAACGAGGATCGCCAGTTCCCCAAGGAGTTCCCATGCTGCGAGCCATCGGATCCGTTATCGTCGGCTACCTCACCATGGCCGTTCTCGTCTTTGGAGGGCTGACGGTCGCGTACCTCTCCATGGGAGCCGACCGCGCCTTTGAGCCCGGCGGCTACGACATTTCCAAGCTGTGGTTGTCCGTGATGTTCGTGGTCGGGGTTGGTGCGGCCTTGGCGGGGGGCTTCGTGGCGAAGCTGATCGCGGGCGCGTGCACCCCGCCCAAGGTGCTCGCGGGCATCGTCTTGGTGCTGGGGATCGCGTTGACCATTCCGACGCTCGGTACGCCTCCGCCCCAGGAGCCGCGGACGGCGGCGGTTTCGAACCTCGAAGCGATGGGGAAGGCGCGCACGCCCGCGTGGGCGGGCTTTGCGAACGCTCTCATCGGTTGCGTGGGAGTCCTGGTCGGCGCGGGAATGGGAAAACAGCGCGCGGGCGGCAAGACGATTTGAATTTCGCGCGACGGTCGAGGACTACTTCCCGCCCGAATCCCGCGCCATCATCGTGACGTCGATCGTGAGTTCCTTGCCGTCGCGGATGACGGTCACCTTGACCACATCGCCCGGCTTGGCGGACGACAGGAACGGCATCCACATCTCGACGTTGGGAACTTCCTGACCGTTCCATTTGGTCAGGCGGTCGCCCTTCTTGAGCCCGGCCTTGCCCGCCGACCAGCCTTCGGCGACATCGTCGAAGAGCACGCCGCCGTTTTCTTCGCCGTAATTGCCGGGCGTGACGCCGAACTTGATTCGGACCGGCACCGGGCCGGGCGAGTCCTTGGCCTGTGCCGCGTGCGGGTCGTCGCTCTTGGGGGCGTTGCCCTTCTGGAGTTCGGTGCTGTAGGTGAACGGACCGTCGCGCGTGGCGGCTCCGAGGGCCAGGCGGTAGCCCAGGTCGATGACCTTGGCCGCGCCGTTGGCGTCGATCAGGTCGGGCGTGTCGGTGGGCTTGTGGTACTGCTCGTGCGTGCCCGTAAAGAAGAAGAGCACGGGGATCTCGACGCTGTTGAACGAGGCGTGATCGGAGGGACCGCCGCCGCCGGGCTTGCTCACGGTCTTGAGCCCCGAGCTGTCCAGGTACGGGCGCACAAACTCCTCGAGCCCGACCGCGGTGCCGACGCCGGAGACTTCCAGCGGCGGGGTCTCGCGGAGCCGCCCGATCATGTCGAAGTTGAGCATGAGGTAGTGCTTGTCCTTGGCCGTGATCATGTTCTTGGTGTAGTGGCGCGAGCCGTTGAGTCCCGATTCCTCGCCGGTGAAGCTCAGGAAGAGGATGGACCGCGCGGGCTCGTTCGCGGGAGCCGCGGCATAGGCCTTCGACAGCTTCTCCGCGAGGATCATGAGTCCCGAGGTGCCCGACGCGTTATCGTCGGCGCCGGGGTGGATCTTGCCCGTGCCGTTGGTATCCATAGAGCCGAACTTGCCGTAGCCGATGTGGTCGTAGTGGGCTCCGAGCACGACGTACTCGTCGGCGAGCGCGCCGCGGCCCTTGAGAATGGCGCCGATGTTGGACGTCTGGATCGGCTGGCGCTCCACGACGGTCTTGACCGAGACGGTCGCGCCCGGAAGGTCGACGATCTCGCCCTTTTCGTCGACGAGCTTGCGCAGGTCCAGCAGCGAACGGCCGCGCGGGTCGGCGGCCTTGACGAGCGCCTCGGCACGCTCGGTCGTCAGCATGATCACGGGGATGTTCGTCGGGCCGGTGGCTGAGGTCAGCGACTCGAACGTCTCGATCGCAGGAAGCGGGCCGGACTTGAGGCGCGTGCGCTGCTCGTTCACCCAGTCCATGTCCAGCCCGGGCGGGTTGCACAGCACGATCGCGGCGGCCCGCAGCCGGGCGACCGCGGAGATCTTCGATTCAAGCTGCGACTGGTAGGTCCAGTTCTCGGTGCCCCAGCGGCTGCGTCCCTGGGCGCTCATGGGCTCGTAGCGGAGGATCAGGACGACCTTTCCGGAGAAGTCGGTGCCATCGGGGAAGCTCGAGTACCCGTCCTGCCCCATGTTGATGCCGTAGCCGCCGAACACGACCGGGCCCGTGGCCTCGCCGCTGCCGGAATACGTGAGCACGTTAAAGTCGGTCCCGGGGGTGAGATCCACGACGGATCCAGCGGTGGTTTTCCATGACTGGGCCGCTTCGAGAACGCGGCTGGTCTTCCCCAATTCGAAGGTCTGGCGATAACTCGAGTTGGGGACTCCTGTGAGGCTGTCCGTGAACGCCGGAACGAGCTTGAGGTTCTTGTAGTGGGCTTCGAGGAGGTCCGCGGCGAGCTGGTTGCCGCGGGTCCCCGGGGCTCTGCCTTCGAAGAACGGGTGCGCAAGGGTGGTGTCGTTGAGTCGGAACTCGGCGGCGTCGGCGGCCAGCACGTCGGCGCTCGCGGGAGCGACGGCCGTTGTATCCCCGGGGCGTTGCGCGGGCTCGGCCGTGGCGGCGAGTGATGCGAACAGCGGCCGCGCGGACACCAGCACGCCCGCCAGGAATGCCAGGGAAACGGCCGGTAAAACCCGAGGTCCAGACATGGCTGCTCCTTCGAAGAACTCGCGCGCCCGCGCGGCATCGTGCGGCGTACGAGAGCGAGGACAATGCAGGACAAGTGTACGCGTCCGCCTACACTAGTTCGGCGCCGGAGAAGTGTTCCGAGCACGGTGCGTGCGTGCGTTCCGGGGCCGTGATTTTGCCGGTAAACGCCGTCCCCCGGCTCCACCGCGAGGCACGATTCCGTCATGGCCAACACCGCCGCGTCTGTTCAGAAGACCGCACCGTCCGCAACCCACTCTCGCAGCGAAGGCACAACCCCGCCTCCTTCGGGCGTCGCGACGACGCTCGGACCGCTGGACACGTTTCCGCGCCGACACCTGGGACCGAGCGAGGCCGACATCGCGGAGATGCTCGGGACCCTCGGGTACCGCACGCTCGATGAACTCACGAGCGCGACCGTGCCTGCATCGATCCGTCTCGCCAAGCCCCTGACGATCGGCGACGGACGCGCGCGCGGCGAGTTCGAACTGCTCCAGGAACTCAAGGCGGTCGCGGGGCAGAACACGGTGTGCCGCTCGTTCATCGGGATGGGCTACTACGACACGATCACGCCGCCGGTGATCCTCCGCAACATCATGGAGAACCCGGGCTGGTACACGCAGTACACGCCGTACCAGGCGGAGATCTCCCAGGGGCGGCTCGAGGCGCTTCTGAACTTTCAGACGATGGTTTCGGACCTGACGGGCCTGCCGCTGGCGGGGGCTTCGCTGCTTGATGAGGCGACGGCGGCCGCCGAGGCGATGGCGATGTGCTTCAGCGTCGCCGATGGGAACGACGGCACCAAGAAGACGTTCCTGGTCGCGGACGATTGCCACCCGCAGACGATCGCGGTGTGCCAGACGCGGGCGAAGTCGCTCGGGATCGACCTGCGCGTGACCTCGAACCCGGAGCGTGAGCGACGGGCTGCCGCAACGTCCTTCGACGGTGTATGTGGAATCCTGATCCAGTACCCGGCAACCGACGGCGCGATTCTTGATTACAGCGCTGTGACCGAAGCTGCGCACAAGGGCGGGGCGCTCGTGGTTGCCGCAACGGACCTGCTTGCGCTAACGCTCATCACCCCACCCGGCGAGTGGGGAGCCGACATCGCGGTTGGGAGCGCGCAGCGGTTCGGCGTGCCGCTGGGGTACGGCGGTCCTCACGCGGCGTTCATCGCCACCAAGAGTGAATACGCCCGCAAGATGCCGGGGCGGATCATCGGCGTGTCGAAGGATGCACAGGGGCGCATCGCGTACCGCATGGCGATCCAGACGCGCGAGCAGCACATCAAGCGCGAGAAGGCGACGAGCAACATCTGCACGGCGCAGGCGTTGCTCGCGATCATGGCTGGGATGTACGCGTGCTGGCATGGGCCGCACGGATTGAAGAAAATCGCAATGCGCGTGCACGCGATGACCGAGGCCTTGCGCGCGGGGCTGTCCAAGGCCGGGTACCAGGTCGCCAGGGACCCGGTGTTCGACACGCTGCGCGTGAAGCCCGTGGGCCGTACGGCGCGTCAGGTTCTTGACGCGGCGCACGCGCGATCGATCAACCTCCGCGACTACGGCGACGGGTCGGTGGGCGTGTCGCTCGACGAGACGACCGATCGCGCGGCAATGGGTGACCTGTTCGCGGTGTTCGGCGTGACGGGCAGCGTCGAGGAGTTCAGTAAGAGCACCAAGGCCGAGTTTGCTGCGCCGCTCGCGCGAGGTTCGGCGTTCCTGCTCCACCCCGTGTTCAACCTCTACCACTCCGAGCACGAACTCCTCCGGTACATCTTCAAGCTCCAGAGCCGCGACCTCTCGCTGACGCACAGCATGATCCCGCTGGGGTCGTGCACCATGAAGCTCAACGCGACCAGCGAGATGATCCCGGTGACGTGGGCGGAGTTCGGTCGGCTCCACCCCTTCGCGCCGCTCGACCAGGCCAAGGGTTACGCCCGCATCTTCGCCGATCTTGAAAAGTGGCTCTCGGAGATCACCGGCTTTGCAGCCGTGTCGCTCCAGCCCAACGCGGGTTCGCAGGGCGAGTACGCGGGTCTGCTCGTCATCCACGCCTACCACGTTTCGCGCGGCCAGTCGCACCGCAACGTCTGCCTCATCCCCGACAGCGCCCACGGCACCAACCCGGCGAGCGCGGTGATCGCGGGGATGAAGGTCGTCGCGGTCGAATGCGATGCGAGCGGGAACGTCGATCTCGCGGACCTGAAGAAGAAGGCCGCGGAGCACAGGAACGACCTCTCCTGCCTGATGATCACCTACCCCAGCACGCACGGCGTGTTCGAGGAGGACATCAAGGAGATCTGCAAGACCGTGCACGAGCACGGCGGGCAGGTCTACATGGACGGCGCCAACATGAACGCGCAGGTCGGGCTCACCAGCCCCGGAGCGATCGGCGCCGATGTCTGCCACCTGAACCTGCACAAGACGTTCTGCATCCCGCACGGCGGCGGCGGGCCGGGGATGGGGCCGATCGGGGTCGCCAAGCATCTGGCGCCCTTCCTGCCCGGCCACCCCGTGGTGTCGCCGTTTGCGAGCGCTGCATCAGGAACTTCAGCCATCGGGCCGGTGTCTGCCGCGCCGTGGGGCTCGCCGAGCATCCTGCTCATCTCGTGGGTCTACATCGCCCTCATGGGCGCCGAGGGCCTGAAGCGGGCGACCCAGGTCGCGATCTTGAACGCCAACTACATGGCCAAGCGGCTCGAGAAGGATTACCCCGTGCTCTTCCGCGGCAAGAACGGGACGTGCGCCCACGAGTTCATCATCGACTGCCGGCACTTTGAGAAGACCACCGGCATCAAGGTCGACGATATCGCCAAGCGCCTGATGGACTACGGCTTCCACGCGCCGACTATGAGCTTCCCCGTGCCGGGCACGCTGATGATCGAGCCGACCGAGAGCGAGAGCAAGCCGGAGCTTGACCGCCTCTGCGATGCGTTGATCTCGATCCGCCAGGAGATCCGCGACATCGAGGAGGGCAAGGCCGACAGGCTCGACAACGCGCTCAAGCACGCGCCGCACCCGATGCAGGTGGTGTGCGCCGACGCGTGGTCGCACAAGTACCCGCGCGAGCAGGCGGCGTTCCCCGCGCCCTGGACGCGCGAGCACAAGTTCTGGCCCGCGGTCAGCCGCATCGACAACCCGTACGGCGACCGGAACCTGGTGTGCGTGTGCCCGCCGATGAGCGAGTACGCGTAAGCCGCGAGGTCAGGGCTTGCCCGTGCGGGGCATGCACAGGTCTGCGAGCACGGCCAGCAGCGAGACCACGCTCGCGCCTCCGAACACCGCGCCGCCCGCGATGAGCAGGTAGACGCCCCACGCGTACTCGCGGGCCGCCCACTGGCCGCCGAAGTCTATGAGCAGCCCGGCGCCGATCAGGGCCGCGGCAAGGCTCACGAGTCTGCGCGACCAGCTCGTCGCCACGACCAGTCCGATGATCACGACCGAAAGCGACCCCAGCGCCAACGCGTGCGTGTGGGTGCTGGTCGTCAGGATCTGCGTCGAGACGGGCGTCAGGTTCTTGGGCTGGGCGAGCCGGAGCGCATCCTCGCGGTTGTCGAGCGGGATGGACTTTCCGATCGGGTTGGTGTCTGCGACCTTGCGCGAGTGGCACTGGAGGCAGTTCTTGGCGATCAGCTCGTTGGGGGCCATGTCACCCAGGTCAAAGTTGTCGTAGTCCTCGGACATGTGCTTGGAGCCGGTGCGCTTGCCGGAGGGGTCGCGCGGACCCTGCAGCCAGGTGAGCAGCGCCTCGCGGGCGTCGGGGGCGAGCGTTTCGGGGTGGCCGCGCTCGAGTGCCGCGGCAAGGCGTGCGGGGGCCTGGACGCCGTGGTACGCGCCCATCACGTCGTCGAGGGAGAGGCCCTTGACGTCGTCCTTGGGTCCGTGGTGATCGGCCACGTGTCGCGCCGAGGCGGCCAGGCCGCCCAGAAGGACGAGCACGGCGCAGGCGACGCCGATCCGCGCGCCGGGCGAAAGGTCACGGAGCCTGAAGCGGACGATCGAAGGAGCGGGTTCGGACATTTCAAGCCCCCTTCAAGAGCGCCGGGTCGATCGCGACGGTCCCGCCGGTGACGACGGCCTTGTTGGCGAGGATACCCACGATGCTGGCGCGCATGCCCTCGTCGGCGGAGGCCACGGGCGGCCTGCCCTCGAGCACGCTGGTGAAGAAGTCCGAGAGCGAGTAGTAGGCGGGCGGGTTGGGGATGCCCACGCCTTCCTTGAGCTTGCCCTGGCTGGCGAGCTTGGTCGCGTCGGCGATGAGCGTGATTCCCTCCTGGTTGTAGATCTGGGTGCGGTTGGCGTAGACCTCCCAGCCCTGCGTGGGCGAGTCGGCTTCCTTGAACATCCAGCCCGCGGTCCACGCGAGCTTGATGGTCGCGTCGCTGCCCTGGAGGATCTCGTTGCGGCCCTGGAAGGAGCTGGCGAGCGTGGCGTCGTACTCGAGGCGCACGCCGTCGGCGAACGTGAACGCGCAGGCGATGGTGTCGGGGACCTCGCGCCCGTCTTTCCACAGCCGGATCGATCCGGTGCCGGAGACGCTCACCGGGTACTCGCCGCGGAACCAGTGGAAAACGTCGAACTGGGGCGTGCCCCATTCGCCGGCGAGCCCGATCGAGACGTCCTTGTCGAGGCGCCAGTTGCGCGCCTTCTCGCGCGCCGGGTCGGGTGACGGTGTGCGCCACGAGGTCTTCTCCTGCGCCTGGGCCCGCAGGCTGACCAGCTCGCGGAGCGTTCCGTTGCGGAAGAACGAGCGCGAGAGCATGTAGACGGGGTCGGACCGGCCCTCCAAGGCGCACGCGAACACGGTCTTGGACCCCCGCGCTGCCGCGGCGATCGCCTTGCAGTCGTCGATCGTTGATGCCATCGGCGCTTCGCAGTAGACGTGCTTGCCCGCCGCGAGGCTGTCGATCGCGATCTCCTTGTGCAGGTGCGTGGGCGTCGCGATGATGACGGCCTTGACGTCCTTCGCTTTTTCGAGCAGTTCCTTGTGCGACGCGAAGCCCTGCGCGCCGGGGGCACGGCTCACGCCGGCCTCGAGGCGCGACGGGTCGTTGTCGCACACGGCGACGACTTTCACCGCGTCGATCTTGGCCAGTTCGGGAAGGATCACCTGCCTCCCCTGGCGCCCCATGCCGATCAGCGCGATCGGGAGCGGGGCGCCGACACGGCGCACCGGCGCGGGGAGCGCTTCGGGGATCAGCGAGAGCGCGGCGAGCGTGCCCGCGGCCTGGGAAACGAACGAACGGCGGTCGATGTTCATGCGGCGTTCTCGTGTGGGGCGTGGAGGTCGAGGATCGCGGTCATGTCGTGCGGCATCGCGCGCGGGCGCGATCCGAGCACCAGGAGCGCCGTGGACCAGGCGTCGGCCAGGGCGCCGCTCTTGTAGATGACGGCGGCCGTGCCGGTGCGCGCCGCCGGGAGTCCCGTGCGCGGGTCGATGATATGTCCGACGGGTCCGCGGTCGGTCATGGCCGTCCGCCCGCGCGGCGCGGAGACCGACAGCGACGTATCGCACATGTGAACCACGGGGCGATCACCGTGCCCGGTCTCGATGGCGACGGGCCATGAATCGCGCCCCGGTGGGGAGCCGATCGCTACGACCGAGCTCGTGCCGCCGTGCAGGAGCGCCGAGGTCACTCCGCACTCGCGCAGGACTGCCGCGGCGGCGTCCAGAGCCGCGCCCTTGGCGATGCTGCCCAGGTCGAGCGACATGCCGGGGCGAAGGAAGCGCACGGTGGGGGGATCGTCGAGGATCTCGACTCCGTCCATGCCGACGCACGATCGCGCCGATTCGAGATCGGGGCGGCCGCTGGGCGCGGCATTTCGAAGTCCCCACGCCACCATGAGCGGAGCGACCGTGATGTCAAAGGCCCCGTCCGAATCCCGCCACACCTCGCGGCTGAGGACGAGGAGACCGTGGAGTTCACGGTCGATTGGCACGGGGCCGTCGCCGGCGCGAGCGTTGAGGTGAGAGAGAACACTCCCCCGGCTGAACCAGCTCAGGCGCCGGTCCCAGTCATTTATGAGATCAAGAGCCGACTCGCCCGCGGCGCGCAGGCGCGTCGGGTCACTCCCGAAGAGGACAAACTCGAAGCGCGTCCCCATGGCGTCGGTGGCCAGGCACACCGGGGGCGCACCGCCACCAAGGCTGTCAGGCTTCGCGGCCACGAACGGGTTGCCGTTCACACCTGCTTCGCCGTCATGGTCTTGGGGTCGAACGTGTACGCGTGCCCATCCCACATAGAGCGGGTCGCCAGGTCCACGATGACCATGACCTTGGTGCCGATCTCAACGCCGGTGAGCGGAGCCTGGCGCGAGCGGATGCTCTTGAGCCAGGCACGCCGGTGTGCATCCTGGTCGTCGCCGATGTCAGGGCACACCACCGTCTTGGCGTCGAAGTCGTCGGCGAAGAGCGCCTCGGGCTTGACGTCGCAGTCCTTGCCTCCGAGGCGGATGGTTCCCTTGTGGCCGCGGACCATGACCTCGAGCCCCTGCTCGTTGCAGGTGGAGCCCGCGACGATCATCACGTGCTCCTTCTCGAACTCGACGTTGATGTTGACCTGGTCGGGATTTTCCATCTTCTTGTCGATCAGGTGTCCGCCCGAGGCGACCACGCGCGTCGGCCAGCCCTGGTCCATCGCCCACATGAGCGGGGTCATGCCGTGCACCAGAAGGTCGCCGATGATGCCCGAGGAATACTTGCGGTAGCGGCGCCAGCGGGCGTAGATCTCGGGGCTCCACGGCGCCTTGCCCAGCGGGCCGCACCACGCGTCCCAGTCGAGGTTCACGCCCGGCTTCCACTGCGGGTCGATGTTGTAGTAGAGCCACTCGCCGTCCTTGGAGTTGCGGCAGTAGCTCGTCTGGCTGAACGTCGGCTTGCCGATGGCCCCGGCGGCCATGAGCGTCTTGGCCTCGTGGAACTTGGGCCGCTGCATCTGCTGCGTTCCGACCTGGAACATGATGGACGGGTTGGCGTTCACGACCTTGTAGAGCTTGAGCGCATCGGCGAGGTCGAGCGTCATGGGCTTCTCGACGTACACGTCCTTGCCGGCGGCGATGGCGTCGATCGCCATCTGCGCGTGCCAGTGTTCGGGCGACGCGATCAGCACGCCCTGGATGTCCTTCCGTTCCAGGAGCTTCTTGTAATCCGAGTAAATCTCGATCTTGACGTCCTTCTGCGAGCGGTCGGGGTCGCCCTTCTTTTCCTCGATGTTCTTGGCGGCCTCGTCGACGGTCCGGTTGATCGTGTTGCGGGCGTCTTCCACGCGCGGCGCGCACACGTCCGCGAGCGCCACGATGTGGACCTTGTCCTCGCGCTTGGCGTTGATCGTGGTGAACGAGCTGCAGTGCCCGGTCCCCATGCCGCCCGTTCCAATCACGCCCATGCGGATGATGCCGTCGGCGGCGATGGGCGTGGGTTCGGCGGCGATCAGCGCCGGCCCGGTCGGTGCCGCGGCGATCACCCGCGCCGAGGCAAACCCGGCGAGGCCCGCGGCTCCGGCGAGCGAGGCGGTCTGGGCCAGGAACGAACGACGGGATTCGTCCGCAGGCGCGTTGGACGCTGAATTCGCACGCTTCGGGGAGTCGGTCATGGCAGCCCTCGATTGTGGCGGAACGGAGGTGAACCCGGGAGGATTCCGACCTCCCTCAACAGCGCGAGCATAACGATCCCGCGGCCCGACGCAAGCGCGGGGCCGCGGGGGTGTACTCCTACGAGCAGGCGTGAAGCCCGGTTCGGCGGGGCGACTGCTGACCCGAAACCTCAACTTCGGCGGATCAACCGGCCCCCGGATTCGACGGCCGTAGACTCTTTCGATATGCGCACCCGTATCAAAGTCTGCTGCATCGCGTCCGTGGACGAGGCCCGGACGGCCATCGCCCTAGGCGCCGACGCGGTCGGCCTCGTGGCAGAGATGCCCAGCGGGCCGGGGCCCATCCCCGACGATCTCATTGCCACGATCGCCCGCTCCGTGCCGCCTCCCGTGGCCACGTTCCTGCTCACATCGCGCACCGACGCGGGCGGTGTCGCGGCACATGTTGGAGCGACCGGGGTAAACACCGTACAACTCGTTGACGAGGTCGAGCTGGGGGTGTTTCCCCGGTTGCGCCAGTCCCAGCCCCACGTTCGGATCGTCCAAGTGATCCACGTGCAGGACGGATCGGATATCGACCGCGCCGCTCGCTTCGCCGAGCATGTCGACGCCTTGCTGCTGGACTCAGGAAGGCCCGCCGCGGCGATCAGGGAACTGGGTGGCACGGGGCGGACACACGACTGGTCGATCAGCCGGCGGATCGTCGAGTCGGTCCGCGTGCCGGTCTTCCTGGCGGGCGGCCTGAACGCGTCCAACGTGCGTGGTGCGGTGGAGGCGGTCCGGCCGTACGGGGTTGATGTGTGCAGCGGCGTCCGCACCAACGGGAAGCTCGACGGCGCAAAGCTTGACGCGTTCGTCCGTGCCCTTGCGTGAGCGCCGCCGCGAATCGCCTACTTCTTCCGCTTCTTGAAACGGTCCTTGATGCTCGGCGTGTAGGTCGAGCCCCGCGTGGGAATGCCGGGGCCGCCCGCCCCTGCCTGCCCGCTCATCGCGTTCACGGCGCGCATCTTGTCGCGTGCCGACATGCCCGCCATCTGCTTCGTGAACTTGGTCACCTGGTCGAACTGGCGGACAAGCTGCCCGACATCGTTCTGCGTCGTGCCCGACCCGGTCGAGATCCGGCGCCGGCGGGAATTGTCGATGACCGACGGCTCCTTGCGCTCGCGCGGGGTCATCGAGTGCACGATCGCCTCGACGCGGTCGAGCTGCTTCTCGTCGATGTTCGCGTCCTTGATCGCCGAGCCCACTCCCGGCAGCAGCCCGAGCAGGTTTTTCAGCGGCCCCATGCGACGGATCGTCCGCAGCTGGCTCAGGAAGTCCTCCATCGTGAGCTGGCCCTTCTCCAGTTTCTCCTGGATCTTCAGGGCCTCGTCCTCGCTGACTTCCTGCTGGGCCTTCTCGACCAGGCTCACCACGTCGCCCATGCCCAGGATCCGGCCCGCCATGCGGTCGGCGTGGAACTCCTCGAGCGCGTCAAGCTTCTCGCCCACGCCGATGAACTTGATCGGCGCACCCGTGACGTGCTTCACCGACAGCGCGGCGCCGCCGCGCGTGTCGGAGTCGAACTTGGTCAGGATCACGCCATCGGTGCCGAGCGACGCATGGAAGGCGCCGGCGGATGTCACCGCGTCCTGGCCCGTCATAGCGTCGACGACGAGGTACACCTGGTGCGGCCGCAGCGAGGACTTGATCTGCTTCAACTCGCCCATGAGGGCGTCATTGACGTGCAGACGCCCGGCCGTGTCGAGGATCAGCGTGTCAACGCCGGCCTTCTGTGCCGCGGCGTACGCACGCTTGCACACATCGACCGCGACGCCCACGGCCTTGCCGTACGCCGCGACCTTGTCGGGCTCGGAATAGAACTCCACGCGGGCGCCGCCGCCCATCTCCGCCTGGACCTGCTTGCACACGGTCTCGAGCTGCTCCACGGCCGCGGGGCGCTGAAGGTCGGCTGCGGCGAGCATGACCGAGCGGCCGCGCTTCTTGAGGTACGCCGCCAGCTTGCCGCAGGTGGTCGTCTTCCCCGAGCCCTGCAGACCGCACATCATGATCACGGTGGGGGGCGTGCTGACACGCGGCACGATCCCGTCCGGGCTGACGTTGAGCGATGGCAGGGGCTGGCCGGGCTGGGGGGGCTCTCCCCCGAGCAGTTGCACCAGCCGCTTGTAGACGATGCCGATCATCTCCTGCCCGGGCTTGAGGCTCTTGGTCACCTCCAGGCCCAGCGAGTCCTGCAGCACTCCCTCGCAGAACGTGTCCACCACGCCCACCTGCACATCGGCCTCGAGCAGGGCCGTGCGCACCTCGGTCATCGCCTCGCGGACATTGGATTCGGTGATGGCGCCCTGGCCGGCAAGACGCCTGAGAACGTTGGAGAAGCCGTCGGAAAGTCGCTCGAACATGGGGTTCCTCGTGCGGCGGCCGCGCGGCAGGCGCGTACGCGTGCCGGAGTCTAGGAGCCGCCTCAGCGTGCGAACGGGCGGGCGGTCAGGCCCTCGGGCCCTTGGCCTTCAGCCACGCGTGCAGTTTTTGGGGCGCCCAGGTGTTGATGCACGAATCGGGCGTGACCCACCCCCGGCGGGCCGTGAGCACGCCGTAGCGCAGGTTGTCGAAATCCTCCTGGGCGTGAACGTCGCAATCGATCGCGATGACGCACCCCGCGTCGATCGCGGCTTTGACGTGCACGTCCCGAAGGTCGAGGCGCATCCAATGGGCGTTGATCTCGAGGGCGACGCGGTGTTCCTTGGCCGCGGCAATCAGTTCGGGCATGTCCGGCGACAGGCCGGGCCGCTTGTTGATGAGCCTGCCGGTCGGATGGCCGAGGATGTGCACGAAGGGATTGGCGATCGCCTTGAGCAGGCGCTGAGTGGCGGTGGGGGGATCCTGGGAGAGCGAGGCGTGCGGGCTCGCGATGACGATGTCCAGCTCGGCCAGGAGTTCGTCCTTGTAGTCGAGCCGTCCGTCAGCGAGGATGTCGACCTCGGAGCCAGCGAGGATGGTGATCCCGTCGACCTCGTCTCGTGCCCTCCGAATTGCATCGATGTGAAGACGGAGGCGGTCGGGGCGCAGGCCGTTGGCGATGGTCGAGCTCTGCGAGTGGTCCGTCACCGCGATGGTGTGGAACCCGCGGGCCTTGGCCGCCCGGGCGAGTTCTGCGATGGACATCGTCCCGTCCGACGCGGTGGTGTGGGCGTGCAACTCCGCTTTGATGTCACCGGTCTCGATCAGCCTGGGCGTTTCCTTCAGATCAAACTCGCCGCGATCCTCGCGGATCTCCGGCGGCACGAAGGGCAGCTTCAGTGCCTTGTAAATCTGCTCCTCGGTCTTTGCCGCAACGGGCTTGATCCCGCGGGCCTGCGGCGGCGTCTTCTCGTTGTCGTCTGGGAAGAGGCCGTACTCGTTCAGCGTCAGTCCCATCTTGAGCGCACGCTCGCGCAGAGCGACATTGTGCTCCTTGGAGCCCGTGAAGTACAGGAGCCCTGCGCCGTACGACGCGGGAGCGACGACGCGCAGATCGACCTGCACCGTGCCGCGGGGCGCTCCGCCGCTCGGGAACACTTTTTCGAGCGACATGCGCACCGACGACTTGGTCTCGCCCGACGCGATGACCTGCTCGACCTCCGGCATGGAGCAGAAGGCGCTTGACGCCGCAGCGCCGTCGTCGGTGCTGACGAGAATGTCGATATCCCCGATGGTGTCGCGCCCGCGGCGCAGCGAGCCAGCGAACGCGACGTGCTTGACGCCCGGCATTTTCTCGATCCGCGCGACGATCAACTCGGCGACGGGCATCGCCGCACCGAGCGCCAGCCGTTGCGTTCCGCCTGCCGCGAATGCGAGCGATTGCTTGATCTTCTCGACGCTCTTCTCGCCCATGCGCGGCAGCTTGAGAATCGACCCGTCGTCGATGATCTTCTTGAGGCTGGCCACGTCGGTCACGCCGCCCTGCTGCCACAGCACGCGGACGGTCTTGGGTCCCAGGCCGGGCACCTCGAGAACGTCCAGCAGGCCCGGAGGCACGCGCGACAGGAGTTCGTCGTGCTCCTTCATGCGTCCGGTGGCGCGAAACTCGACGATCTTGTCGGCGATCTTCTGCCCCACGCCGTCGATCGCCAAGAGCTTGTCGCGGTCGCTGGCGACCATGGCGAGATCGAACGGCAGGTCGCCGATGACGCGGGCGGCGCGCGCGTGGGCGCTGGCCTTGAAGGAGTCCTCCCCGAGCAACTCCATCATGTGCCCGATCTGCTCGAGAAGCCTGACGGCGTCCTGGTGAAAGGCCATGCGCGATGGTACGGGGAGGGCCCAGGAGCGAGCAACCCGCTCAGCTGACGCGCTTGCCCCGGGCGCGCCGCTTCGGCTCGCCGCTCACGGCGTAGGTTGTGATTTTTTCCTCGACGTAACCGTCGCGTGCGACGGGGGGAGAGACCAGCCGCAGTTCGAGGTCGCCGTCCACCTTGCCGCGATTGGTCAGTGACCGGTGGGGACGCACTTCATCGTCCGCGACGAGCTGACGCTCGACCGCCGCCACGACCTCTTCGCGCTTGTCCTGGTCGACCATCAGCAGTGCCGCGAGCCAGCGGCGTGCAAGCTCGGGCCCTATGGGGCGCAGCAGGTCAACGAGCATCCGCAGATGTTCGCTGGGCAGCACCGCCGCGGGCGGCATCGGTGTGTCCGACGAAGGAAACAGTGGTGCGGGCGGTGACGGCGGGTTCTTCCTGGAGGCGGGGCGGTGGCGGCTGGAACTCATGGGCTTTTCCCGAGTCGGTGGGCGCTGCGGCCATGGGCGTGGCCCGGGCCCGAACCCGTGTGTCGATCTGTTGCACGTAGCGCTCGAGACTCTCGACCCGCTCGACGAGCCGCTGGATGGTGTCGGCCATGGCCCCCAGCAGGTCCGACGCCTTGGCCTGGCGCAGAGCCTCCTGAGTCATCTCGCTCTCGCGCATCGGGCCGCGCCCGGTCAGGAGCCAGTGTCCGCTCACGCCCATGGAGCGGCACAGTCCCGAAAGGAACTCCACGCTCGGCGCCTGCCCCGTCATGTAGCGACGCACCGATTCCGGGTTCGTCTGCGTGAGCTCTGCCAGGTTCTTGTACGTCGTGCGTCCGACGGCATCCACGATGCGGTTGTGCAGGGTGGTAGTCACGGTCCGAGACTACCAGACGCGGCGCGGAATTCGCAACCCCATCCGTCGATCCGGAGCGGGTGTCACACTTCACGCAAGGGTCCGGAGCCAATCTTAATTGGCGTGACGGATAATTGTCGCGATCGAATGTATCTCTTGGTGCAGAGCGTGCTTGAGTGGGGATCGGGCCGCCGCTTTGCCACAAATTCCTTGCCCTTCATCGCGGGGTCACTCGCTTTTCGATCTTGTGAAGGGCAGCGGGTCAACGGTCCGTACGCTTGCCGCGAGCGATCCCTCGGGTGGTCCATCGGCGCAATCGTTCGACCGCCCGGGCACGACTTCTCATGATCAGTCCGTACCTGAGCCGAAAAGCTGTTAGGGTGAATACCCGTCGCAACTTTGGAGAGTACAGAGATGATGAACGTGACGATGTCGGTGCTGGCTCAGAACTCTTCGACGGGGTCCACGATCGGGAGCCTGTTCTTCTTCGTGATATGGCTCGCCGTGATCATCGCGGTGGTCGCCGGGTTCTGGAAATGCTTCGAGAAGGCCGGCCAGCCGGGATGGGCGGCGATCGTTCCGATCTACAACATTTACATTCTCTGCAAGATCGCGGGCCGTCCCGCGTGGTGGGTCATTCTCTTCTTCATCCCCATCGTGAGCATTGTCATCGCCGTCATAGTCAGCCTGGACATCGCCAAGTCGTTCGGCAAAGGCGCCGGGTTCGGCATCGGCCTTGCACTCCTGGCGTTCATCTTCTATCCCATACTGGGCTTCGGTGACGCCCAATACCAGGGGCCCGCGGCGGCGCAGTGACAGAGCACGGGCACAGTGAATCGCGCGGGTCGGATGCTCAGGTTTCCGGCACCGATTCGATGAAGGCGTCCACGGGACCGCCCGAGGGGTCGACTGTCCCTCTCGCGCCGCCGGTGCAGCGCGTGCCGCCGACGAACCGCCCCCCCGTGCCCTCGGCACCGGCTGCCCTGCCTGACCCCGCTTGGACCGAGGGCGCCAGCATATGCGTCGGGTGCGGCTACTCGCTTGACGGCCTCGCGGCACCGGGAGTATGCCCGGAATGCGGGGCTCCCTTCGAGGCCCGGCAGTTGGTCCTGGCGGGGGTTCCGAACAGCATGAGAGCCGGTTCCGGCTGGCGCCGGGCGGCGTGGGCTGTGCTGATCGTGCTGCTTGGGGTGCATTCGCAAACCTGGATACTCACCTTTCGCCTGGGGTGGTGGGTGCCCCTCGCCATTCTCGCGATGCTCCTTGCCGGCGTCGTGTGGCTCTTGGTGACCGGCCCGCGCGAACGGGGTGGAACCGAGCGATTCGTCATCACACCCGCAGGTATAACGCGCGTGGCCACCAAGCTCCAGGCCGGGGCGTCCTCGGTCGATTCGATCTTCATCCCGTGGGGTAAAGCGGACGCGGTCCACCTCAAGCGCGTCAGCCCTTTCTGGAAGCGATTGCGCGTTGGCACGGTGAGCGGCCGCACGATCACAGAGATCCAGTTCGACGCGGGGGTTCGGTGCCCGGACAACGATGTCGATCTGGTGGTTGGGACGATCCGGGCGCACCTGACCTCCAGCCGGTGCGCGGGGTGCGGGAATTCGCTCGACGGCACGGACAGGGCGGGCGCGTGCCCCAGGTGTGGCGCTCCGGTTGAATCAAGCCGGACCGCGCGTTCCGGCTCCACGCCGTAGTCCACGCTCTTGACCGTCGAAAGACACGGCGGGCGATGAACCCTCTTGCGTGGGGACTCGAAGTGTCCGGCTGAACGGGCAATGACGGGGCCGCGGCATGTCCGAGGTCCCACGGTGAGATATCTTCGAATTGCTCGTAACGCGGGTGTCTTCCTGAGCGATTGACTTCGCGAAGGGACATCCATGTCAACAAAAGTCATCGTCACGAACGACTCGGCACTGCGCGCAAAGTACGGAGCCGCCGGGAGATCGCGGATCGACAGCGCAATCAAGGCGCTCATCGCGGCCGACGCCGCGCGCGGGCTCAAGACCAGGGTGGTCGCGATCGACAGCGCCAAGGCCATGAAGGCGGCCAAGGGCAAGACCGTCAGCGGGCCCGCGGATGTGCCGGGCGCCAAGCGGGCGATCGACGCCGTGGCTCGCAAGTACCGTCCTGACTACCTGATGATCCTGGGCGGTGTGGACATCGTGCCTCACCAGCAACTCGTCAACGGCGCTTTCGAACCCGGCGGCGACGACGATCGGACGATCCCCTCCGACCTGCCGTACGCCTGCGAGGCCCCGTACTCGACGGAGCCCGCGGACTTTGTTGGGGCGACGCGCGTGGTGGGGCGTCTTCCGGACCTCACGGGCGCTTCGCCCGCCGCGAAAGACCCGGAATACCTCGCGGGGCTCCTGGGCCGCGCGAGCGCCGCCAAGCCGCGCCCGGCGATTGACTATGCGTCGTGGCTGGGGATCAGCGCCGAGGTCTGGAAAGCGTCCACCGAGCTCAGCCTGGCGACCATGTTCGGCCCCGACGCGTCCTGCCGCACGGTGCCGCCCGAGGGACCGACGTGGGCCGGGCACGAGCTGGCGTGCCTGGTTCACTTCATCAACTGCCACGGCGCGCCCGCCGACCCGAACTACTACGGCCAGCCGGCTTCGGGGGCATCGCAATTCCCGGTGGCGTTGCGGGCCAGCGACATCGAAGGGGCGCTCAGCGACGGAACGGTGATTGCGCCAGAGTGCTGCTACGGCGCGGAGTTGTACGACCCGACTCTGACGACCCACGCGCCGATGGTGAACACGGCTCTGGCCAGCGGCGCGAGCGGCTTCTTCGGCGCTTCGACGATCGCCTACGGACCGGCCGACGGGAACGACATGGCGGACCTCATCACGCGGTTCTTCCTGCAGCAGGTGCTGGCGGGGGCGTCCGTCGGCCGCGCGGCGCTGGTGGCGCGCCAGCGGTACGTGCAGCAGAGTTCGCCGATGAATCCGATCGAACTCAAGACTCTGGCGCAGTTCAATCTCTTCGGGGACCCTTCCGTTCACCCCGTGATGGGGATGGACTCCGGCACCGGGAGCGGGAGCGGTCCGGCGGCCCCGAAGACCCCCTCGTTGGTCTCGCTCGCGGGGACGCCCGGTGAAAGCGGCGGCGGACCGGCGCGGTCGTTCCGCCGTGCAACGCTCCTCGACACCGGGTTGCGGCTCGGAGCGTCCGTCTCCGCGTGCGTGGGGAAAGGAACCACGCTCGCCGCGGGCAAGGAGCGTCAGGCGCTCACGAGGATCGCGGCCCAGTTCGGCGTGGTGCCCGGGGCGTTCCGCCGATTCCGCGTTTTGTCGCCGATGAAGGCCGTCTACAGCAAGGCCAAGATCGCGATGACCCTCCCCGACGAGGTCCACATGGCGTCGCAGTCGCGGCGGGTCGAGACGCTCAAGCGGGCCGAGATCCGCACCGTGATCGCGCTGGTGCGCCAGGGCGAGATCGTCTCCGTCAAAGTCGCCTACAGTCGCTGAATGGAACTGCGGGGCACGGTCGTGCGCGAGCGCCTCGGCGCCGGCACCAAGTCTGAACGCGATGCCGTCCTGCTTATCCTGCCCGACGGCCGCAAGCTTCAGCTCCGGGTGCGCGGGGGGAACCCCTTGCGGGATCCTCGCCTCGACGCCCTCGTCGGCAAAGTGATCGTGGGGGCCGGCGCGATCAGCGGGTCCATGGCGATACTGGACGAGGAACCCCGGCCGCTGCCACCGGCAGGGACATAGGCCAGGGCGCACCGTCCGGCATATTGATCCCTGCCGCGGGGTGTTTCCGCTATCATTCCGGCATGGCCCAGACAGCACACAACACCAGCGCGATCGACGGCCAACCGCAACCGGTCCCCGGGGGCATGACAATCGAATCTCTCTGGGAGTCGCTGACGGGCGAGCCGCTCACCGGTGTCGCCATCGTGACCATCAAAGGGGACGTGCGGTACGTCAACGATCAGGCCGTCTCGATCCTCTTCGGGTCGGGCGCGAAGTCGGGGGAGTACCTCGGCAAGAACGTGAGGGATTACCTCCCCGCCGAGTGGGTCCGTGAGCGGCTCAAGGTGCTTCAGCAGGTGCTGACCACCGGCAAGCCCGTGGCGCTGCGGAGCATCTGGCGTGGCCACCAGTAGATCGCGTGGATCCGGTACATCGACCCGGAGGAATCAGAGTCGGGCGAGGACGGGGCCTGCGAGTCCCCGGCTCAGTTCCTGTGCATCATCCGCAGGGTGCCCGGCGACGAGGCGGTCGGCGAGATGGTCGACGAATCGAAATTTGAGTTCGTCGAATCGCAGATGATCGAGTTGGGCCCGCTCGACGTGCTGACGCCGCGCGAACTCGAGGTGTTGGCCCTCATTGGGCAGGGCCTGAGCCTGAAGGAGATCGCGTCGGCCCTCTACCGCACCGTCAAGACGGTCGAGAAGCACCGCGCGGCCATCGGAATGAAGCTTGCCGCGCACGACCGCGTCAAACTCGCCGAGATCGCCAACCGCGCGGGGTTGACCACGCGCGACGCGGCGCGCGAACGGGTCTAAGCGGGCAGTCCGCATTAGGGTTGCTTTAGAACATTTCGCACATCGCGGGCGTCTGCCCGCCGAACATCGCCGCGGCTATCGCGACCGCCTCGTCGGTACCCGCCACGCGGTCGAGGAATCGAAGCTGCGCGGCCGGGATGAACCCCGAATACAGGGTGGCGAGCGTGTCGATGGTCAGTGCGATCCGCGGTCCTGAGAACCGCTTCCGCGGATCCTTGGTCACGCGGGCTCTGGATTCCTCCACTCGGGCGAGCAGGCGACCCGAGTTGCTCTTGAGCAACGGATCCTGCACGTCGATGGCGAGTTCGGTCCGCAGACCTGCCGGATAGCCGCGGGCCTCGAGCGCCTGCGCGGCATCGACGACGCGGAGCATCCAATACATGTGCAGCGAGACCTTGAAACTCTGCTCGGGCAGCAGGGTCAGGAGCGGGTGCGCGGGGGTGCAGTGCCAGACCAGGTCGGAGCAGATCGTGGAGTGGCTCGCCAGGAACGACCAAAGCCGCCGCCCGGCACGACCGCTCACGGCGGCCATGTCGTTGACGTGCACCTCGGGCTTGCCGTCCGGCCCGGCCGGCATGTACATGTAGACGTACGCCTCGAGGGGAGCGCGGCTGCCACGCTTGGCCCGCTCGCCTTCGACGACGAAACACCGCGTCGGTTCCTCTCGCGCGGGAGGGATCATCTCGACACGGCGCCAGAGGAGTTCTGGTCGTTCGAGAGCGCCGTCGTTTGCCGCGGCCCAACGCTCGTAGATGCGATGGATCTCCGCCCTGTCCTCGGCAACGGCCGCTCGCACGGTGAGCGAGCGCTCGGTAGAGACGATGCGGTTCAGGGGCATGCGGAGCTGGCAGCGGTGCCCGGCCTGCTCGTACCCGCTGCGTCGGTACAGGGCTTGCGTAGCGGGGTAAAGGCCCGAGAGCGGCGCCCCCAGACCGTGGATGTGTCGGACCGCCCGATCCATCAGGAGCGAGGCCGTGCCGCGCCCGCGATGGCCGGGCGCGACGCCGACCCCCGCGATGCCGATCCCCGGGACAAGGCGTCCGCCGTACGCGTGGCCCATCCGGATCAACAGAAGCCCGGCGGCGACGCCGTCGGGCGAGGGGTCGCGGGGATCGATGAGCACGGCGATGTCTTCGCGCTGGTACCTGGTCAGCCACTTGCGCGATTCGGCGATGGGCCGGGCGTAGCAGTGGGAGAGGAGCTGCGCGTAGCCCTCGGCCTGATCGTCGGTCGTGAGCTGAGTGAACTTCAGTGTCGCGGCCATGGCGGGTTTATACCGGAAATGACCGAATCTGGCCGCTGGACCGGCGGAGGTGCGGTTGGCATCGGCCCGGCCGGGCCACCGCGGACGGCTTAGACTGCGCTACCGCGATGGCTGAAGACGACGCCATTCACGTCCGGGGCCTGTGCTGGGTCGTGTTCGCCTACGACATCGGCATGGCCATCGACCTGGCACAGGCCAGGGCGCTGCTGGATCAGGTGCTGGAGCCCTCGATCCAGAAGGAGGGCGAACGCCACACGCGGCGTGCGCCCAAGTACTTTGAGTTCCGTCCGGCGCCGGTGCGGGTGACCCGTTCGATCGAGCCCCTGAAGCTGGCGACCTGCCAGACGCTGCCGGTCGCCGATTGCACGCTGTACGACTTTGGCGCGATCACGGTGACATGCATGGTGCGGGCCGACGGGCCGCTCGAAGGCCTGCTGGGGCTCAGCGAGGACCTCTACGAGAGCCGCGTGCTGCTCGACGCCTCACGCCGTCTGGTGGAGACCGTCCTTGCTGAGGTGCGGAGCGCCGTGACCCGCCCGGCCCTGGCGCCGCCGGTCGAGGACTACGCGATTTACCGGCTGCGGTTGGTGGATGGCGCGGGCGAGCCCGTAGGCGGCCCCATCCGCCCGACGCTCGAGCGTCACGCCGGGACGTTGGCGAGGGTCCTGCGTGCCGACCGGCAGAACCTGTCCGAACAGGAGGTTCGCGACGCGATGTCGTGCCAGCTCTCCTATACCCCGGAGGACGTGGCCATTATCGACTGGAACGCCGCGATCCTGTTCCTGGAGGAATCCGAGGACGTCCGCAGCGTGCTCGAGTTCGCCAACGTCGAGCTGCTGGAGATGCGGCAGCTCGACGACCAGCTCGACGTGGCGATGGAGCACTCGTACCAGGCGCTGACGCGCCCGGCCCGACGCGGCATGATCGGGCGACTGATGCCCGGAGCCTCGGGCGCGGAACTTCGCCGTGTCGCCGAACTGCAGATGGACAGCTCGCTGCTCTTTGAGAACGTGAGCAACGCGCTCAAGCTTCTGGGCGACCAGTACCTCGCGCGCGTCTACCGGCTTGCCGCGGGACGTCTGCACCTGCCCGACTGGGACGCGAGCATCCTGCGCAAGCTGAGCGTGCTCGAGAGCATTTACGAAAAGCTCGCCGACCGCCAGGGCGCCGACCGCATGGAGCTGCTCGAGTGGATCGTGATCGTGCTGATCGCGCTCGAGATCGTTCTGAATTTCGTGCCGGGCATCCACGGATGATGCGCCGTCAGGTCATGCGTCGCGCAAAGCGCCGCGGCTGGCCGGTCGCGAGCCCCAGTGCCGGGCTGAGCGGGAAGAACAGCAACGATAGCGCGAACGCCGAAACGCCCGTCGCCACCGACATGCCAAGGCGGTGCGCCAGCTCGGTGCCCGCCGTCCACACGACGGGCTCGCCGTAGAGCTTGTGGGCGGTCATGAACGCGATCACCACGATGTGGGCGACGATGGAAGCCACGATTGCAAGGAAGCCCATCGTCAGCGGGTTGCGGCGGATCATGATGCCTCGAAGGGTCAGCACGAGCTGGCCGGCCACGAGGTACCCCAGCGCGTACGGGCCGACGATGAACAGCCGTCCGCCGCCGTCGCCGGCCTCCACGAGGTTCGTAAGGTCGGTCACCAAGCCGAGGGCCAGGGCCGCCCAGTACACCGTCACGGGCTGCGCAAACAGACCGACGAACACAAGCAGGGGAAGCACGAAGCTGGGCGCCATCCACGACGGCCCCAGCGCGATGCGCATCCCAAGCTCGGCACCGAACAGCAGCCACGACGCGATGGCGAAGACGGCCCAGTTCATCACGGCCCTCCCCTCTTGGCCGGATCGAGCACCTCGTCGCTCTCATCGGGCACGCGCAGCACGGCGTCGCTCACGCGCTCCAGCCGCACCGTGGGCCGGACCGTGATGATGCGCCGCAGCGGGTTCTCCGGGCTGGCGCCGATGTCCTCGATGACGCCGACGACGAGCATCTGCGCGTGACGCGGCCAGCGGTCGGGGTCGTCGAGGCGGACGACGGTGCCGCGCTTGATTTCCACGCCGCCCTCGCCCTCCACCGGGCCGCGCAGCGTGCCGTCGCCCACGGGGTTGAGAATCGCCAGCGGGCGTGCCGCGGCGTTGTCGGTCATGACGCGGACCAGCATGGTGTTGGTCGCGGCCTTGGACGTGATGGGCTGGACGAGGCACGTGCGGGCGGAGACCTCGGCGACGCGCCCGAGGAGTTGAAGGCTCGGCGTGACCACGACCGTGTTGGGCGTTACGCCTTGCTTGCTCCCGGCGCGCACGGTGAGCATGCTGCTGGCGAGGTCGCTGGAGGTCCCGATCACCGGCACGCTGAGCTGGCGGACGGGGGTGTCGGGGTTCAGGATCTTGATCAGGAGCGCTTCTTCCATCTCGCGCTTGAGCCGGACGATCTCCTGCTCGTCGCGCAGGTGCTGCTGGGTGAGCGATTCCACCTCACGGCGGAGTCCCTGCACGGCCTCGCCTTCCTTCTCGGGATCCGTCTTGAGAGGAAGGAGCCACGTCGTGAGCTGGCGCGTCGGAGCGCTGATGGGCGCGAGTACCGCCGCGACGGGGTCGGCGAACCACTCCAGCCACCGCGTGAAGCGGGCGGGGAGCAGCGCGACCACCACCAGCAGTGCCACGGCGGCCGGCAGGAGGCGTCGGGAGAGCGAGGATCGAACGAGTGAGGGGGTCACGGGTCAGAGGACCCAATCGGCATTCGACCGGAGCGCCGCCCCGGGCCACGCGCCCCGGCACGCTCCCTGATCTTTTGGCCACGTGGCGCTGTGCCCATCCGGCGCCTTCCTTACACGTCCATGTCGTTCTCGAGGGTGGACTTCCACTCCTCGATGTGCTCGAGGTAGATGCACGTGCCGCGGGCGACGCACGTCAGCGGGTCGTCGGCGAGCTTGGTCTCCAGGCCCGTAGCCTTCTGCACCACGTTGGGCAGCCCGCGGAGCAGCGAGCCGCCGCCGGCCATGGTGATGCCGTTGTCCACGAGGTCCGCCGCGAGCTCGGGCTCGGCCCGCTCGAGCGTTCGTGTGATCGCCTCGATGATCGCCGTAACGGGCTCCTGCAGCGCCTCGCGGATTTCCTCGCTGGTCACAACGGTCTTCCGCGGCAGACCGGAGATCATGTCGCGCCCGCGCACTTCCATCGTCGTCTCGGGGCCGGTCGGTGCCGCGGAGCCGATCTCGATCTTGATCCGCTCGGCGGTCTGCTCGCCGATCATCATGTTGTACGTGCGCTTCATGTGGGCCATGACGGCCTCGTCCATGTCGTCGCCCGCGACGCGCACGCTCTCGCAGGTGGCGATATCCGCCAGCGACATGATCGCGACCTCGGTCGTGCCGCCGCCGATGTCGACGATCATCGAGGCGGTGGCCTCGGCGAACGGAAGGCCCGCGCCGATCGCGGCGGCGATGGGTTCTTCGATCAGGTAGGTCCGCCCGGCGCCCGCGCGTTCGGCGGAATCGAACACGGCCCGCTTCTCGACGGCGGTGATGCCGGAGGGGATCGAGATGACGACGCGCGGACGGAAGATCCGCGTCTTGCCGTTCACCTTGTTGATGAAGTACCGCAGCATCGCCTCGGTGATCTCGAAGTCGGAGATCACGCCGTCCTTGAGGGGGCGGATCGCCGTGATCGAGCCGGGGGTCTTGCCGAGCATCTCCTTGGCGACCCAGCCGACGGCCTCGCCGTTCTTGAGGACCTGGTTGGTGCCCTTGCGGACGGCCACCACGGAGGGCTCGTTGAGAACGATCCCCTGGCCGCGAACGGAGACCAGCGTGTTGCACGTGCCCAGGTCGATACCCATGTCGACGCTGAAGAGTCCCTTGATTCGGTCGACGAACTGCACTTGCACGCCTTCTCCTTGGCCGCGTGGGCAAACAACGCGGGCCGGGGCGACAGAGGGCGATGGTAGGGACGCCCGCCCGGGCAACGGCCCGCGAGGCAGGAGATTATCGGCAATAGGGGCGTTCCGCCATTCGACCAGACCGTGGGTTCTGTGAGCGCAGGAAAAAGCCCGCGGCCGTTTCGGGCGTCCGCGGGCTTGGTGGTGAGCGATACAGGCCGTCGATTGAAGGGTCAGTCGATCCGGGCGGCCGACGCCGGGCTGTCGGGGCGGATCTCGATGACGTTCGGCTTGACTTGGCGGCTGAAGTCAGCGGTAGGGGCGGGCTTCTGTGCGTTGCGGGCGTCGAGTTCGGTCTGGGCGCGACGCTCGTAATTCACGGTCTCGGAGTGCTTGCCCAGGGTCTGCAGCTTGGCCTCCTGCTTGGTGCGGATCTCCGCGAAGCGGCCGGTGAGCTGGTCGAGGCTGGCGACGCGGTAGCGGCTGTGCTCGTCGATCGTCTCCTGACGCTTCTGCATCACCTCGATCAGGCGATCATTGCGCCCGATGGCGTCGATCTGGCGGTCCAGCTGCCAGAGCTGGCTCTGAAACTGGGCGTGCTCGGTCTCGAGCGTCGTGGCCAGGTCGGCCAGGCGCGTTTCCTGCTGGCTGAGGTAGCCCAGGTCCTTGTCGATCTCCCCGATACGGCCCGAGTAGACCGCGAGCACCTGCTGGGCCTGCTCGGCCCGGGCATAGGCCTGCTTGAGGTCCATCTGCTCGTGGCCGAAGGAAATTCGGACGACAGGGGCCGAGTAGGTGGCGCTGGTGTAGACGCCCGAGGTGGCGGCTCCCATGGCCTCGGCCTTCTGGATCATCGGCTGGAGCGTTGTAAGGTCGCTCTGGGCGAGCTCGACGACGCGGGCGCTGATCTCACGGTCGCGGTTGAGCTGGGCGACCTGCTCGCGCAGCTCGGCCAAGTCGCCGCGCACATCGGCGATCCGCTTGGGGTACTGCCCCTCGAGGTCGCGGATCTGCTGACGCAGCGCGATGGGGTCCTCGATGGCCTTGTCGAGCTGGCAGTTGACGTGATTGCGGGTTTGCGTGAGGATCGCTCCCACACGCTCCGGGCCGGCGACCAGCACGGCGGCTCCGCCCGCGAGACCGGTGATGACGGCGGTTCGGACGAGTCCCTTGCAGATTCCCATGACCATTCACTCCTGAATGTGCCGGGCCTCCGTGAACATGCGGGCACGGTCCGGCGAGGCTTGTGTGAAGCGTGATTGGGAGCAAGGCTCGGCGGATTTCGCGCTGTATTCCCGCGTGGCTGAAAAACACTGCGTGCAGCGCGGATCGTGCGACCGCGGGTGGTTCTACGAGCGGCGAGCAAGTCGCCCGGTGAAGGAAAAGGCGTGCTGCTCACGGCGCCCGAGGAAAGCTTCGAATTCCGCGGTCCGCGTTGGCGGAGCGCCAGACCCGCTCTTCTCGGGCCGAAGCGGAACCGACGGAATTCCCCGGAAATCCCCGGCGGCTCGCCGGTATGCTGCGTGGGAGGCCGGGCCGCGCCCTCGATGAGCGGGGTCTGTCAGGGTGGCGACGTACAATATGAAACGGGTAAGGGTTGCCGCCGAACAAGGGGCGACTGGATACGTGTGATTGAGGCACCCCGTGCGCGCGGACGGGGCTTTGGGGAGCCGGGATGCTCACGCAGTTGACGACCAACTTCATCGGGCGCTTGAAGGCCAACGACCAGGGCGCTTGGTTCGAGCTCTGGGAGACCTTCGGGCCCGTGGTCCGCGCCCAGCTTTCCAAGTGGGGCAAGGGGCGAATTGGCAGCGAGACCGTCCGCGATCTCTCGCAGGAGACGCTCACGGCGCTCTCCGAGTCGATCAACCGGTACGACCCCGCGCGCGGGGCCCGCTTCTCCACCTGGCTTCTGGCCATCGCCAAGCACGTCCTGGGCGACGAGATGGACCGCCGCAACGCCCAGAAGCGCGGCGGATCGAAGAAGGCCATCGAGCTCGACGAGTCGTGGATGAAAGCCGCGGCCAACATAGGGGCCGATGCCGCCTACGAGACCGCGATCTTCTTTGCGAAAGTCGAAGCCGCCATTCGTCTGGTCGAAAAGGAAGCCGACTTCACGGACTTCTCGATCTACCGGATGCGCGTGCTCGACGGCCAGAGCGGGAAGGATGTTGCCGCGGCACTCGGAACGAGCGAGCCGACCGTAAGCCGTCGCCTGGCGAAGATCCGCGCCTTGCTGCGGTCGCGCCTGGTCGAGGTGATCACAACCTACAGCTTCACGGAGGACGAACAGCGCGAGGCGGCGCGAAACGGCCTGGAGCTTAATCCCAAATCAAACCCCGACAGCTCCGACGACGTCATGTTCGACGAGGCGATCGCGGAGATCTACCACCGGCAGCTCGACCTGCGCCGGCGTGACCAGGCCGAACGCCTGGTCTGACGAGGACCCGCCCGGCACAGGCACGGGCAGGAGGATCATGTGGGCACTCTCACTCCGTTCGCCGCGATCGTGCTGGTCGTACTCGCGATTGTTCTCGGCGTGTTCGCCGTGGTGTTTCTGCTGGTCCCGGTGTGCAAGTTCCTCTGGCAGGTCGTGCTCCACCTGGCCCGGTTCGTGGGCGGCGAGGTCGTTGACGCGCTGCGCCTCGTGGGTTCGATCATCACCGCCATCGTCATGGTCCCCCTCACGTTGCTGAACGTCATCGTCGGGCGTTGGTCCGGCGCTGCCCACTACGGCCGCGGCTTCACGGGAGAGGTCAAGAACGCGGGCCTGTGCATCTATCGCATGGCCATCGGGCACCCCGCCCGCCTGCTGGGGCTGAGCGCCTTGACCGAGGGCGTGGAAAAGCGCCTACCCGCCGTGGTCGCCAACGCGCCCGGTTCCGACACTCCATCCAAGCGCGTGGGCCAGTTCCCCGGCTACACGATCGTGGGCTCGCTGCCCGGTGGCGGCTCGGGCGGCAAGCTCTACGTTGCGGAGCCGGACGCGACCAAGAAGGCTGTTTTCGCACGCGCCGGCCGCGCCGATGTCGACCAGGTCGTCATCAAGGTGTTCAGCCTCAAGGACGGCAGCAGCCTGCCTCAGATCGTGCGCGAGAGCCGCTCGCTCGACGCGGCCAAAAACCTCGGCCTCGTGCTCGACCACGAGCTGACTCCCGAGCGGTTCTTCTACGTCATGGAGTACGTCCCCGGCCAGTCGCTCTCGCTCGTCACGCAGCAACTGCACGCCGCGAGCGGGCCGGGCGGGCTCGACGCCGATCGCCTCCGCAGCGTCGCGGGGTACTCGATCGACCTGCTCCGCACGCTCGAGCAGTACCACAAGGGCGGGCTGTGGCACAAGGACGTCAAGCCCGACAACATCATCGTGGACGGCGAGCGGGCCAGGCTCGTCGACTTCGGCCTCATCACGCCGCTGGCCTCGGCGATGACACTCACCACCCACGGCACCGAGTATTTCCGCGACCCCGAGCTGGTGCGCATGGCCCTGCGCGGCGCCAAGGTTCACGAGGTCGACGGCACGCGGTTCGACATCTACGCCGCGGGCGCGGTGCTCTACTCCATCATCGAGAACTCGTTCCCCGCCCACGGCGTGCTCTCGCAGATCACCAAGAAGTGCCCGGAAGCGATGCGCTGGGTTGTCCGCCGCGCCATGACGGACTACGACAAGCGCTACGCAACGGCGGCGGAAATGGCCGCGGACCTTGAGTTTGTCCGCTTCTCCAGCGACCCGTTCGCCATCAAGCCGATCGAGCTGCCGAGCATGCGCGGCGGGTCGTCCGCCGACGCCGAGCCGTCCGTCCAGGTCGACCCCGAGGTGGCCGCGATGGGCGCCGCCGCGGCTGCGAACGGATGGGGTTCGGTCGCGCAGCAGGCGCGCAAGGTGGCGGCCGACGCGTCGCGCCTTGCCGCGGACGCGGTGCAGGGCGCCATGAGCGCCGCGGGCATCGCTGGGGTGAAGGCGGTCGATCGCAAAGCCCCGCGGTTGCGGGTGACCAATTGGTGGACGGGCGCGTACGTCCCGGATGGCGAGCAGCCGATCGCCGAGCAGCGTGCCGGTTCCCCCGTGCCGCCGCGGGCGGCGCCGTTTGTCGTCGGGATCGCGATGCCGAAGAACTTCGCGGGGATCAAGGTCGGCGTGACCCGCCGCCCTGCCGCCGAGCAGCTTGCTCGTGCGCGTGGAAGAGCGCAGGCCGCCCGCCAGCGCATCACCGATCGCCTTGAACACCGCGGCGTGCGCACCAAGGCCAGGTATAGCAACGGCGTCAACCCGGGCGTGTGGGTCGCGGCGATCGCGGTGCCTGCCGTTCTCGGCGTCATCATCTACAACGCTTCGCAGGACGACTCCGCCGACACGACGGTGTCCGAATCGATCCGCGAGGTCAGCGTCGCCGACGACGGTTCGCTGTGGGCCCAGACCGACCTGCCCGCGATCGACGAGTCGGACGAGTCCGCGGTCTTCGAAACACCGGACGCCCCCGCGACCCCGCGAACGCCCGAACCCACGGTGACGCGCGCGTCGGCGCGGACCGTTCCGAACGGCGTGATCGAGATCGGGGCGCCCAAGGCCGCGACCGCGCCGCACGCGACCTCCGTGCCGATCCAGTATTCCGACGGGACCGTCCTGCTCGTGGTTGATCTCGCCAAACCGCTGTCGCGCGAGCAGCGCACGGCGATCTCGAGTGTTGCTTCACGCCTGTCGCGGGTCGGCTTCTCGCTCATCGGCGACTATCCGGGCAACGCCAGCGCCGCCGAGGCGATGGGCGAGCAGCTGGGCATCACGGCCGACGTGCTGGCCAAGTGCGCCGGGGTGGCGTCGGACACGCCGGAAATTCGCGTGCGCCTGAGCCGATGGCTGGCGGAGAATCCTGACAAAGCCAGCCTGGTGGTGTGGTTCCGCCACGAAGCGCAGAACGCGGACGCGCCCGTGCAGTGCTTCCTCGCCGGGCCCGCGTTCGACCCCGAAACGCCGAAGTTCGACGAGGCGTCGCGGCGTTTCGCGGCGGGGGTCGCCGCCCTCCGGTGATTCGGCTCAGGCCGTCTCCGCGTGTGACGCCGCCGCGAGCGATCGAAGCGTTTGCGAGGCGGCACCGCTCTTCAGAGCTTCAGCGGCCAGGGTCATCCCCTCGGCGAGCGAACAGGCGGCCGAACCCACGGCCAGCGCCGCGGCCGCGTTGAAACAGACGATGTCCGCCAGCGGCCCCGGAGCACCGGAGAGCACGTCGCGGGCAATGCGGGCCGCGTCCTCAAGGTCGCGGGCCTGAAGTTCTTCCAGCGTGGCGCGACGCACGCCGAGCGAAGCCGCGTCCACGATTTCCTCGCGCACTCGCCCGCCTTCGACGTGGGCAAGAGCGGTGGGGGCTGTGGTCGAGAGCTCGTCCAGGCCGTCCAGACCGTGCGCGACGATGGCACGTTCTGCTCCGAGCGCCGCAAGGGTCTCGGCCACCGGACGCACGAGTGAGCGAGCGTACACCCCGATCACCTGGCGGCGTGCGCCGGCCGGGTTGGTGAGTGGGCCGAGCAGGTTGAAGATCGTGGGGAATCCCAGAGATTTTCGCACCGGTGCCGCGTGCCGCATCGCCGGGTGGTGGTGAATCGCAAAGCAGAAGCAGACTCCCGCGTCGCGGAGACAGCGGGCCAGAGCCGCGGGCGGCGCGTCCACGTTCACGCCCAGGGCCGCGAGCAATTCCGCCGAGCCCCGCCCGGTGCGGCTCCGGTTGCCGTGCTTGGCGACGCGGACCTGCCCGGGTGCCGCGGCGGCAGCAACGATCGCGGCCAGGGTCGACACGTTAAACGTCTTTGGCGCCCCTCCCGTGCCGCAGGTGTCGATGAGCTCGCCGCCGAGCGACGTGTCGACCGGGACAGGCGTCACGTGCCGCCGCATCGCCCGGGCGCTTCCGACCAGTTCGTCGACGGAGACGGCACGAGACTGGAGGAGCGACAGCAGCGCCGCGATCTGCGCCGGCTCCACCTGCCCTTGCAAGAGCTGCTCGAAGACGCTCTCGGCGCCGGCAGCGCTCAGCGTGCCTCCGGCAACGAGGGTGTCGAGTGCTTCGCGGATCGTCATGGGAGCATGCTACTCGGGCCGGGAGCGTCCGGCGGCCGACCATGCGCGGGAAATGCGAAGGCTTCCCGGACCGCCAGCGAACGTGGCCAGCGCGGAACGCTCACTCTTCCGGGCCGATCTCAAAGAAGCCGGCGTCCACGCGGGCACCCGGCTCGAGGTGAACGCTCGGAGCCCGAAGGTCGCCCCGCCACATCGACCTCGGCCCGAGCACCACGGGACCGGCGACCACACGCCGGGCGTCCAGTGTTCCGAGAATTTCCATTCCCTCGCCGGCGTGCACGATCCCGGCGCTGATCCAGCCCTTGCGGTCAACAAAGATGCGCCCGCAGGTCTCGACCCTGGGCGCGTGGTGCGCCTTGCGCACGACGATGTCGCTGACCTTCACGGGCTTGTAGCAGTGGGGGCAGGTAAGCACCATCGCCTGCATCGCCGCGTTGAAGCCGCGGCGGCAGTGGTAGCACACAACGGCTCTGGTGGCCAATCTCACCATCCAGGCTCTCCGAGCCAGGACGGGCGCACGGTCGGACGGCTTAGACCGCCGCGTCGGCGACCGCGTCCATGGTGCGCTGCTTCCCGATCCCGGCAAGCTTGGCTTCCAGCCCCGCGAACGCCGCGGCAAGATTGTCCGGTGCGGGGGCGAGCGTCGGAGACGCGATCGCCGGCACCACCACGGTCGGGGTGCCGTTCCGCGACGACGAACGGACCGTCCGCACGGTTGCCTCCGGGGCGGCCGTCGCGGCGGTGCGCCCCGCGTCCGGGCCCACGCGGCAGTGTCCCACGAACGATGCGCCCTCGGCGACCACAAGGGTCATGGCGCTGATGTCGCCCACCACGCGGGCCTTCCCGTTGAGCTGGACGCGTTCGCGGGCGCTGACGTTGCCCTCGACGACGCCGTCGATCATGACCTTGCCGGCGTCGAGCGCCGCCTTGCACACGGCTCCGTCACCGATCTGCAGCTCGCCCTTGGACGTGACCTTGCCCTCGACGCGCCCCAGGATGCGGGCGGCCGTGTCAAAGGTCAGCTCGCCCTTGATCTGGGTGTCCGGGCCGATGACGGTCATGTTGCTCAATGCCTCGGGCATCACTCACTCCTCAGGGCGGTTCGGGGGTCCGAGCCGCAAGCCGCTTGCGTCCAGCACATTGCGACGTGCCGACGCGAAGGGAGTGATCGGCCCGAGGGGGCCTGTTCGGTGAAAAAGTTGCCGATCGGTGATTCCTGGTCCGGAGGAGGGCTTGCCCGTCGTCCTTATGCCCGGACCCCGTGGCGCTCGATCGCGCGGACGATCTTCTCGGCCCGGGAATCCTCCTCGGCCTGGTGCACCACCAGCACGGCGTGCAAGGCTCCGGGAACCCAGAACATGAGCGTGAGAACCAGGTTCAAAAGGGCCTGCAGCGGCTTGCCGCACAGAAGGACCGCGACCGGGGGCAACAGGATGGCGAGCAGGTAACGCATGGGTCGACTCCGAAGGGCCGAATGGGGCCCGCTGGAGACTTATTCCGCGAAGGCGCGGCGAAGTTTCAAGGGATCGCCCGCCTGCAGGCGCCGCTCAGAAATCGATCATTACGCGGAGTTGGCTGGGCTCGCGGGCCCGGGCCAGCAGCGTCGGTCCGTCGGAGAGCCTGCCGCGCGAGGTGATGAGCGGCGCGGTCTCGATCCGGTTCGTCGCGAGCGTCTGGACGCTCTCTGCCATGCTGCCGCTGGAGGCACCGAGCAGTTCGAGCTCTGCGTCGATCGCGGGACCAAGGTCCGCGCCCGCGGTGTGGGTCGTGCCCGGCGTGGGGAGCGAAATGCCGCGGGAGCAGAGCACGACCTTGGCGCGCGGGCGTGCCAGGGAAAGGGCAAGACTCGTTCCTCGCGCGGTGCCCGTGCATTCCACGACGATGTCCTGATCGTGCCGGCGGCCGACCTCGTCGGCGTGGCGGTGCTTGATGCCCCATCGCTCGCAAAGGCCGAACTTGTCGGGCTGCCAACCCAGCAATCGGACCGAGGCGTTCAGGCGGGCCATCACCTGGGCCGCGAGTAGCGCCCCGACCCCATCTCCAAGGACGGTCACGTAGGGCTTGCCCTCGACGCGGAGGATGTGCGCGGCGTGGAGCGCTCGGCCCAGGGGCTCCGCGAACGCGGCAGCGTCGTCAGAGACCTGGCGCGGCACCTCAACAAGGTTGGTCACCGGGATCGTGAACCGCTCCGAGAAGCAGCCATCGCGCCCGAGCAGGCCGAGGACCTGGCGGGAAGCGCAGTGCGACGAAAGCCCTGCGCGGCAGAGATCGCACTTGCCGCACGCCACGTTCGCCGAGCCGACCACGCGCTTCCCGAGCCACTGCTTGTCCTCCCGCCCGGGGCGCGCGTCGACCTGCTCCACGATGCCAACGAACTGATGTCCCATCACCCCGGAAAAAACCCGGGCGCCGGTCGCGATGTCAAGGTCGGGCTCTGCGATGGCGGCGCGGACCGGGCGTACCAGCGCGTCCCCCGCGCCGAGCTTCGGCGCAAGTCCCGCGTCGTCAACGACGATGCCTCCGACGCCCGCCCGGATCGCCTTCACGCAGACTCCTTCCCGCATCGATCATCGGCCGGCCGTCGTCGCCCTGCTACTTCGGGGGCTCGGGCGACTTTTTATCGCCCGTCGCGGGCGTCACGGGTTCTCCCCCCTGCGGTAGACCGGCGGGGCTCGCGCCCTCGGGCTCGTTGGGAGGACCGGGAACGAATGGCACGTACTCGAGCGTGGTCTTGTCGCGCCGGAAGACCGGGTAGGTGTACGCCAGACGCGCCGTGAACGGATCGGCCGACTGCTCCAGCCAGAGGCGCCAGGCCAGTCGATCGAGGCCGAAGTCCTGGCCTGTGAGAATGCGGAGCGACCGCAGGGCGGCGTAGTTCACCGAGAGATTGGAATCGGCCATGCTCTTCTGCAACGAGGCGAGCACGCGCGGCTCGGCGTACTGGCCCAGCGCATCGGCCGACTCGGCGCGGACCTCAGGGTCGATCTCCTTGCGATCGTCGCACTCCTTGATGAGCGGGTCGATGGCGATCGGGTTGTGCACCCGCTGGAGAGCCCGCGCGGCTTCGAGGCGCACAAGCTTGTCGGGGTCCTGGAGCGATTTGAGGATGACCGGCACGTGCTCCGGCCCGCCGTGGTTGCCCAGGGCGCGTGTCGCGGCGGTGCGGACACCGGAATCCGGGTCGCTGGCGTTGTCGATGAAGAGCTTGATGTAGAGCTCTTCACCGGCGAAGGGCTTGTTGGCCAGGATCATCGTGCCGCGGTAGCGCTTGTCGGCGTCGTACTTGTCGATCGCCCACTCGGCCGCCTGCGAGATGCTGGGCTCCGCGAAGACCTGGAGGAGGCTGGTAGTGCCGGGCTGAACATCGAGCCCCTCGCACGCCGCGAGCCCGGCGAGCGCGAGCATCGCGCCCAGGAGCGGGAGTGTGGCGAATTTCGCGGGGCGCATCGGGACCATGGCGCGGAGTATAGAGAAACCGTTCAGAAGCGGCGCGCCAGCGGCCCGGGTTCGCCGACACGGGACGAGACCGGCGCCGAGAGAATCTCGGACATCAGGAACGCGCGGCGCCAATCCGGGGCCCTCGTCCCCCACAGCACCGGCAGGCGGTTCGGCGCGTGCGGTGCGGGTTCCGCGAGGCTCGTCGCCTGACGATGAAGCTCCGGGCGATCGGCCATCTCAGGGACCGCGGGGGGGCGCGGCTTCGGGGGCGGTGCCGCCTGACGGGGCGGTGCGGGTTGCGGGCGAGCGGTGGGGCGACGCTCCTGTCGGGGCGGACGCTGAGCCGGCATCGGCCGCTGCGGCGTGCGAACGCTCGGTGCGCGGCTGGCGGGCATTGGAAGCGGCGCCGGCCGTGTGCCGGGTACCGTGGGGCCGCTGCTGCCGGGAACGCGCAGGATGACCTGGTCCCCGGGGGACGAGGGGCTCATCGCGCCGCCGGTCCGCTGCCGCTGCTGCTGCATGCGCCGCAATTCCTGGAGCTGCGCGGCCCGCTTGCGCGCCAACTGCTCAAGGTCCTGCTGGGGCTTGCGCGGGTCCTGCATCATCGGGGCCGCGGGGCTCACGGGCTCGATGTCGCGCCCGGTACGCAGCGCCTCGAGCCGGCGACGCTCCGCCGCCTGCTGCGCGCGGCGCTTGGCGGCCTGCTCCTGCAGCTTGCCAAAGACGACCCTCATCACCGAACCACCGACGATGATGAGCACGATGATGAGGTGAACGAGTTGCTGGTTCACACGAACCTCCGTGCACACGGGCCCCGGCCCGTCACGCCGGCACCATCGCGACGCGGCGACCTTCCGAGTCGAACGCACGGAACGGTACGCCAAAGACCTGCTCGAGGCGCTCCGGCCGAAGGGCCTCGTCGGTGGTCCCTGCCGCGGCCACGGTGCCGGTCCCGTCCAGCAGGACCACGCGATCGGCGTGGCGGAGCACCGCCGCCAGGTCGTGCAGCACGATCACCACGACGGTCCCGGCACGCGCGACCTCGCCGAGCAGGTCGAGCGATCGGCGGGCAAAGAGCGGGTCCATCGCCGAGACGGGCTCGTCCGCAAGGACCGCCCGGGTGGCGCCGGGCGGGCCGGGCAGGTCGAGTTGTGCCAGGGCGCGAGCCAGCGTGACACGCTGCTGCTGCCCGGCGCTGAGCGTGCCGAAAGGCTCGTCCGCGCGATCCAGCAGCCCGACTCGATCCAGGGCGCGGCACGCCGCGTCGCTGCCGGAGTCGCCCGCTGCGCTGTACCGCCCCATACGCACCACCGCCAGAGCGCTGAAGGCAAAGCCCACCCGGGATGCCTGCGGCACGTGCACGATCCGTCGGGCGCGTTCGGGGGCGGGCATGGCCGCAACGGAGCGTCCGTCCAGCGCGACGTGGCCGGCGCCGGGCTCCAGCAGGCCGGCCGCGATGCGCAGGAGCGTGGACTTTCCGGCCCCGTTGGGTCCGACGACACAACTGACCGCTCCGCACGGGAAAGAGGCCGAGAGCCCGCGCAACACCGCTGTTCCCGGGCGGTACGCAAAGTCGATGGCGGCGGCGTCGAGCATCGGGGCAGATGCTATATCATCGTCCCGTCCGCGGCACGCCGTCCGCATCGGTGGTCGGGCGCGGACGATTCCGGAGAACGGCATGGGAACGAGCCAGACGGTCGCGGTGACGGGGGCGAGCGGGTTTGTCGGTCGGTCGGTCGTCCGCGAGTTGCTCTCGCGCGGACACTCCGTGCGGTCGCTGGTGCGTGACCGCGCCAAGGCTCGAGAAGTGCTCCCCGCGCCCAGCGATGCACACGCCCTTGTCGCGGGCGACATCTTCGACCCCCGCGTCGCGGGCGAGTTGGCGGCGCGATGCACGGCCGTGATTCACCTCATCGGCATCATCCGCGAGCGTCCCCCCGCGACGTTTCAGCGGATGCACGTGGACGCCACGGCGGCGGTGATCGCGGCCGCCAAGGGCGCGGGAGTGAAGCGGTACCTTCACATGTCTTCTCTTGGCGCCAGCGACAACGGCGGCACGGCCTACCGCACGACCAAGTATCAGGCCGAGCGGCTCGTGCGGGCCAGCGGGCTGGACTGGACGATCTTCCGACCGGGGATGATCCACGGACCGCATGGCGAGGCCACCGAGATGTTCGCCGACCTTGTCGCGGGCCATCACCCCCCGTTCTTGTTCATCCCGTACTTCACGCGGTACGAGATCGACACGCGGGTCCCGCTGGGCTCGGCGACGCCCACGGACCCGAAGGTGGCCCCCGTGTCGGTCACCGATGTGGCCCGCGCGTTCGCCGCGGCGCTCGACCGCCCGGCTTCGATCGGCGAGGTGTACAACCTCGTCGGGAGCGAGACGCTCACGTGGCCTCAGATGCTCACGCTCTATCGCGACAAGACCAGCGCAGGGAACGAGCGCATCTCGCCGTGGGGCGTGCCGAGCGAGATCGCGTCCAAGATTGCGTTGGCGGCCTCGAAGATCGGGCTCGGTCACCTGCTTCCGTTCGACGAGGGCATGGCGATCATGGGAGGGCAGGACTCGACCGGATCGCCCGACAAGGCCACGGCCGATCTGGGCATCGAGTTCGCGCCGTTCAGCACGAGCTTTGCGGAGTACGCCGGCGAGATCTGACGGCCGGTCTACTCGACGGGAGCGGGCGGCGGCAGCACCGAGAACGCGACGATCGTGAGCAGCGACGGGTCGCGCTTGTTGGCCGGGCCGATGAGGATCAGCGGGCGGTCCTGGTTGTTGGTGGCGCGCGGGACGTACGACGCCTCCATCAGCCGCGCGGCCTTGGTCCCGGCGTTGATGTCCGCCGGCATCGCAGAAAACATCAGCCCTTCAGGGGTGGTCTGGAAGAATCCCGGCGGGTCGATCAGCGGCGTCTGAGCGGCGGCGATCGAACCCGCCGTCAACGGCATGATCGCGCCGTCGCGCCACCAGAACGCGGCCATCCGTTGAAGGCCCGGGTGGAAGAACAGAACCGCCTCTTCAGCGCCGACCGGCTCCTTGGCCCCGTCCACCGGCGCGCAGGGCACGCCCGCGACGGTCTGGTACGCCAGCGTGAGATCGCCGGAGGAACTGAGCACACGGCTCGCCAGGGGCGGACCGAACGACCGCGGTCGCGTGCCGTCGGCGTTCTTCACGCGCAGGGCGACGATCTCGAGGCCGGAGTTCGAGAGCACCAGCGTGCACACCACACGCCCGCCGGGCGCGATGATGGGGAAGCAGCAGGAGCCGTCGGGGGGAGCGAAGACGAGGGACGCACCCTCGGGAGTATTGACGACCAGCTCGGAGCGGACCCCTCCCACGGCGCGGTGCGTGTAGGCGAGCGTGCCGTCGGGCCCGATGACGGCGTGGGCGTTCACGTCCGATCCCTGCACCAGCCACTCCATCTTGGTGCCCGCCCACACGGCGCGCCCGATCCAGCGAGAGCCGTCCGGTCGCGGCCATTCGACCAGACAGCCCCGGGAGTCGCTGGAGCGCCCGAGGACCACGCCGCGCGGCAGCGGCTCGGCCGGCACGACCTCGCGCATCGGGGTCTGCTTGAGATTGAAGATGCCGACGCGCGTACCGGGCGAGTGGGTGGCGTCCGGCTGCGCCAGGAGCGTCGGCCACGTCGGCGCGTCCCCCTGCTCGACGGCGCCGTACTGGCCATCGGGCGAGATCAGGGGGAGCACCTGGCCGTCGTACGGAACGGTCCCCAGCGGCAGCAGCCGGAAGTTGAGCCGCGATGTCATCGACGCGTTGGAGGGCACCGGGGTCGCGATGGGGCCGTCGGGGAGGCGAGGCTTCTCGGTGGAGGGTGAGGTTGCCGCTCCCGCGCGAGACGGCGATGAACGCGAAGGTCGTTCGGTCACACAGCCCGCCAGCAGAAGCGCAGAGCCAAGCAGCAGCAGCACGCCGAGACGCGAGGGGCGAGGCAGGGGCTCGGGATAGAGGGCCAGGGGAGGCATGGTCATGGCGACGGTCTTCTCAGCCGCCCACAGGTGAGAGGGCCTGCTGCTGCCCTTCGGCCGGCGGCTTCTGCGGGGATTGGTCCGGCGCCGGGGCCGCCGTGGAAGGCTGATCGAGAGAGGCGGGACCGGACTTGCTGTCGAGTTCATCCCGTGTCTTCATCTCGTTGCGGAGGTCATCGAGCCGCCGCTTGAACGGATCGTTCATGCGCTGACGGTCGTCGGCATTCTCGACCACGATCGGGGTGATGAAGACGAGCAGCTCGGAGTCTATGAGAGACTTCTCGGTCGACTGGAAGAGCAGGCCCAGTAGAGGGATGTCGCCCAAACCGGGCACCTTGCGGACAATGTCGGAAATCTCCTTGCGCCGGATGCCGGAGATGACCAGCGTCTGGCCGTCCTGGAGGATGAGCTGCGTGGTGGTCTCGCGGCGATCCACCACGAAGCCGAGCGAGGTGGTGGCCGAGTTCCCGGGCTGGATGTTGGCGAGCTGCACGTTCACGGTCATGTCCACGTTGCGGTTAACGGTGATGCGCGGGCGGCAACGCAGCTGGATGCCGACGGCCCGGTAGTCGAACGACTGGGTGATGTTGCCCTGGTTGTTCACCTGCGAGTCGGTGACGAACGGGATGTCCTGCCCGGCGAAGAACTGGGCTTCCTGGTTGTCGCTCGTGAAGATGCGGGGCTCGCTCAGGATCTTCACGCCCGTCTTCTCGTTCAGGGCCTGCAGGAGCACGTTGAGATTGGTGCCCACGCTGATGACGGACGTGTCGAACAGCCCCGGGAACACGTTGGTAGCGATCCCCGCGACCGTCTGGTTGCCGCCGCCGGCCGGGCCGATGTTGACCGCGTTGTCGGTCCTCGTGGGCGTGATCGCCCCCGACGCCCAGCGGATACCGAGCGACGTGGCGTCGTCGGTGCTGATCTCGCAGATGATCGCCGAGATGAGGACCTGGCGTCCGGGCTTGTCGAGGGACTGGATCAAGTCGACGACGGAGTTGCGGTACTCCGGGGGTGCGATGATCATGAGAGCGTTCTGGCGCCAGACGGGGACGATGCGGAGCTCACCGATCAGGTTGGAGGCGCCGCGCCGGTCGGTGGGAGGGCGGGAGCGCTGCCACCAGAACGCCAGCGTGGTAGCGGTGCTGCCGCCGGTTTGGCCTTGCTGGTTCTGCTGGTTGGCGTTCTGGGTGGCGCCCTGGGTCGTGTCGCGGGCGAAGGGGCTGGCGGTGCTGGTGCCCGAGGTCAGCCCGGAACTCTGGCGCGGGAACGAGGCGAGGGTGCCGTCCTGGGCGAGCAGCGTGTTGAGCTGCTCGGCAAGTTCCTCGGCGTTGGCGTGCTTGAGCTCGACGATCTGGGGGAGGCCGACCTCCTGGGGCCGGTCGAGGTCCTGGATGATCTTGTCGATGAACGCCATGTTGTCGGGCGTTTTGGCCATGACCAGGAGCCGACCCGACTCGGGCATCGCCTCGAAAGAAATCTGCCCGGCGAGGCGGTTCACGCCGGGGCCGGTGCTCGAAGACGATCCGGATGCCTGGCCGCCGAAACCGGCGTTGCCCGAGTTTGACGTCGTGCGCGTGTTGTTGATGATCTTTTCGAGCAGATCCCGCATCTTGACAGGGTCGCTGTTCTTGAGGTCGTAGACGCGAGGGGTGAGCAGGTCCTCGGGGAGCGGCTTGTCCCAGTACGTCCCGATCTGCTCGCGGATCTGCTCGATCACCTGGCGCTCGGCCAGCACCGTGATCGAGTTCTGCTGGCTGTTGGCCGTGACGCGAAGATTGACGGACGTGGCCGTGGCGTCTGAACCCTGGCCCGCTCTCGCCTGGTTGCCTCCTCCACCTCCGCCTCCCTGCCTGCCGCCTCCGCCTCCGCCTCCCTGCCGTCCGCCGCCACCTCCACCGCCTCCACCGCCGCCTCCACCGCCCCCGAAGAACTGCTGGAACGGATTCCGATTTTGGTTCTGGGCCCCGCCTCCCGCCGCGCCCGTGGTGGTGCTGGCGGAGTACAGGTCTCTGATGTTCTGCGCGACCTGCTCGGCATCGGCGAATCGCAGGCGGAAGGTTTCGGTGACGAGCGAGGCCGCGGCTGGCTGATCGAGCGAGGTGATGACGCGCTCGAAGCGTTTGAGCAGTCCGACGTTGCCCATGATGATGAGCTGATTGGACTCCTTGTCCACGGTCATCTTGGCGTAGTCGGGGAGCGCGTCCTTGAGAATCGTGCCGATGTTCTCGGCGGACGCGTGGTGGAGCGCGAAGACCTTCTCAACGATGACGCCCGGGTCAGTGCGCGTCAGGAGCGACTCTTCGGGGCCGACGACCTGAACGCCCCCGGCCTTGCCAACCTCCGCGATGTCGCGGAGCGTGACCAGGTCATCGGTCTCGACAACGCCGATCCCGCTCTGCTGCAGCGCCAGGAACACAAAGTCGAGCGCCTGCTGGCGCGGGATGGGCCGGTCGTTGACGATCGTCACGCGCCGCGTGAGCACGTCCTGCTGCGGCATGACCACCTTTCCCGTGGCCTCCGTGATGAACGGGATGAGCTGCTCGACCGAAACGTTCTTGAATGCCAGTACGGTCGCTGCGCCCTCCAGCACGCGCCGGTTTCCCGCCGTGAGCTTGTCGTCCTTGGCGGCAGGCGTAGCGGCGTCGCTCGCGGGCTTGTCGGCGGGGGCGGTCGTCGGCGGCTCGGCCTGGCGCGCGCTGGCCGCGCCGGCGACGAGCGCCAGCGCGAGGGCCGCGCTCAGGTGCTTCTTCGCCGTGGTCCGGGGTGCCGATCGTCCTGCGTGCAGCATGGAGAGTCCTTCCGATCGTCTCGGGTCGTGGGTCGCGGTCGTGCTCAAGAGATCATCTCGGCTCAGGGGTGGAAGGCGGGTTCGGGGGAGGCGGGTTGCCGCCGGGCGGGGGCGTATTTCCCGGCGGCGGTTCGCTCGTCGGGGCGGGCGTGGGAGCCTTGGCCGCTTCGGGCTTGGACTCCGGTGCGGCTTTGGTTTCGGAGGACGGGCCGGGCTTGGGGTCTTGGGCCGGCGCAGTGCTTTCCGTCGACGTGGAGCCGCTCTTCTTTTCCGCGAAGACCACCCGATCGTGGTCAAAGAGGCTCACCGTAAATTCGACGCCCTCCCACTCCAGGACCGCGCTCCACGGCGGGCTCAGCGCCTTGACCCTCAGGGATCGCTCCGCCGGGTCGCCGGGCAGGAGCCGCCTTCCGTCGGCGAAGTACGCCGCGCCGTTGGCGAAGCCGACGAGCGCGGGCCCGCCGTAGCTGGTGGGGGCGCTGGGCGTGGGGTCGACCGGTCGCGGCCCTTCGGCCCTGCGCGGCGCCGAGGGGATGAAGAACATCGAGCGTCCGTTGATCTGGGCGAGGTGGCCGTCGAAGCTCTTTTTGAACTGGTCCTCGCGCTGCTTCTCATCGTTGGCGCCCGAGCCGGTGGCGCTGGCGGCAGGCGTCAGCAACGCGCCGACCAGATCGCGCGACGAGAGCAGCAGGATGATCGCCCCAAGCGCCGCAGCGCCGAGCGCGACCCGCCCCATGGGGCCCAGCTGGGCCCACAGCGCTCGTGAACGGACCATCCCGTGCCCCGTGTTCAACGCGTCTTCCCCTTGCGAACGAGTTCCCACGCTTCGACCGCGATGCTCGCCCTGACCTGGCGCGACGACGAGGACTTCGCGCCCGGCGCCGGCGTGCTCTTGCGCAGCTGGACGCGCGAAACCGCGGCAACCTCGGGCGAGCGCTCCAGGTCCGCGAGCACCCCCATGAACACCTCCGGCGTGGCGTCGAACTGGAGCTCGGTGATAAGCCGATCGACCCGATAGTCGGCGCCGAACGCCGACGAGAGCGAGCCGCTCGAAAGGGGCGTTTCCTTGACCGTGCTCGTGTGATCGCGCACGCCGTGGGTCTGAAGCACAGTGGCGATGCAGCGGGTGAGCGCATCGGCCCGCTCCGCGGGCGGGCCGGGGAGCTGCGGGAGGCCAAAGTGCGTGACGCCGGTCTTGAGGTCGGTCTCGGCCACTTCCGCGTCGCCGGTGCCGTTCCGCGCTGCCGCGAGCTGCTTGGCCTTCTCGTCGGCTTTCACCTCGAACGCACTCCGCTTGTCCAAGATCGGTTCGACGACAACGAAATAGGCGACGAACGCCAGACCGGCGATGGCGGCCCATCGCACGGCGCGGGGAAGGGCGCGGTAGCGGTCTGCCAGCGTGCTCATTTGGCCCCCCCCGGCTGCTTCAGCGCATCGCGCCGCTCTTTGAGCTTCGCGACCTCGTGCTCGAGGCGAGCCTTGGCCCCCGCGTCGGCCTGGCCCGAGTTGGCGACGCGCTGGCGGTTGGTCCACTCCTTGAGCACCACGCCGAAGTCCGACATTGCCGCGATCTGCTCGTCGGTCAACGGTGCGGGAATATCGAGCTTGGCCGGCGTGGGGCGGGCGGACGGCGCATCGCTGCCGCGGCCTCTCCGGTCGCTTCGATCGTCACGGCCCGCGCGGCCGTCGCGCCGACCGCCGTTCCCGGACTCCGCGCGAGAATCTCCGTCGCTCGGCGCGGACGCGGCACCTTCGCCGTACAGACGCACCACCAGCGGCTTGGCCGCGAAGTCATCGACCGGCTTCACGGGAGTGTGCGGGCTGATCACCTCCGCGGAGACGTCGAACGACACGCCCGTCGAGGTGGTCTCGGCGCGGGCGACCTTGAGTTTCTCGAAGAGGTGCGTGTCGTTGAGATTCTTCTGGAGTTGCGTGAGGAGCTGCTGGTTCTCGGCGTTGCCCTTGAACGCCAGGCCCTGGTCGGGCGCGAGGGTGATCGAATCGACCGTGACCCCCTCGGGCGTTGCCGCGGAGATGTCGGCCAGGAGCTTGGTCATGGGCCAGCGGACCTGCTCCATCTCGCGGTAGAGGGCCGCCCGCTGCTGGATCTGCGCGCGAGCCTTGTCCTGATCGGGAAGACCCGCGGTCTTCCGGGTGAGCACCGCGGCGCGGGCCGCGGCAAAGCCCAGCGGCGAGAGCAGCGCGACGACGATGGCCAGCGCGAGCACCGCGGCGGCGTTGCGGGGGACGCCCATCCACCCCGCGACGCGCTCGGGCCAGGGCGCACGCTGCCAGGGCGGTTCGGCCGTGAGCTGGGCGAGGCGCTGCGCGCCGGGCTCGGACGAGAGCGCGACCAGGGCCGCGCCCAGCGCCAGCCCGTAGGTGTCGAGCCAGGCGGGATCGGACGGCACGCCGTCGATCCCGGAGCGGAGCGACGCCGCGGCCGAATCCGTGAGCAGCAGCTCACGCTTTGAGGAGAACTCGGGCGATTCGGCGCCGACCGAGGCGCACGTCTCCGACAGGTGCCGGGCCACCGCTGCGTCCCACGCGCCGCGCGTCTCGGTCGTTTCGATAAGCACCCGCGCCGCTGTGCGGCCCACGCCGGGCGCGATGATCGAGATCGCCCCGGACTCGTGGCGGGCCGCGACCGCGGCGCCGCGTCCGCCGGCGAGTGTGGCCAACGCCGCGATCTCCGTGGTCCACCGCTGGTCGGGCCAGGGGATGCTGATGATCGCGTCGTCGCCGGTACGCCAGGCCGTGAGCAGGGCGTGCGCGCCCGCCGGACCTGCGCCCGGGAGGACGCCCGCGCCGCGCCGGTGCGCAGGGATTTCGTCGGGGAGCGAAGCTTCGGCCATCAGCCCAGCGGCCGCGGCCAGTTCGTCGGGCGATCCGGGCGGGACGGGCGCGACGCGGCAGACCGTGCGCCGAGCCGGAGCAATCCGCACCAGGCGTCCGACGCCGGCGGACGAGAGCGCGGCGATGAGCTCGGTCTCATGGCCCGGCGCGAACGTGCGAGCCAGAGCTACGCCTGCGCGCCCGCGTGCCCGCACGATCACGAGCGCGAGCGTTCCGTCGCGCTCGTGAACACCCGCGATCGGTGCGCCCTGCGTGTGTCCGTTGGTGCGGGCGAATCGAGTCATGGGGTGCGCAGCTCCGTGATGGTCGCGGGGATGGTGGACCGGTCGATCGTGGCGACGATCTCGACCTCGGTGCCCGTGGTGGCGTCGCGCCCCCGCGAGGAGACCACCAGCACGTTGGACCGTACGTCCAGGAACGCCGAGATGCGCGCCAGGCGTGCGCGTGTCATGCCCGGCACTTCGAGGAGGTCCACGATCGACGTGAAGCCGTTGCTGCGGGCGGCCCGCTCGGCGACGATCGCGTCGGCGAGCGTCGGGTCGAGGCCCGAGAGGTACTGGAGCGCCTCGGCCTCGCAGGTGTTGAGGTTGAGCTTGCCCGGGGCACCACCGGCCACCGCCCCGATCGAGCACTCGTCGAGCAGCTTGGCCAGTTCGTCGGTCGAGAGCGCCGCCGGCGGCACGCTGGTCGTCGATGTGGTCAGCCGGGAGAGGTCCGTGCTGATGAAGTCCGACATCTTGGCGCCCGACTGCGTGGCGTGCTCGAGCACCGCGTCGGCTTGCGTCGCGTCGATCCCGAGGCGCTGCGTCACCTGCTCGCTGGTCGCGGTCGCCAGGTCCAGGCGGGGTTGACCCGAGCCGGCCAGGCCGCCGTCGACGCTGGCCGCCGTTAGGAGCCCCGACCATCCCGCTTCGAGCTTTCCGTCGGCGTTGTCCGGGGGCCAGGTCGCGTCGGCGTCGTCCTCGCCGGGGTCGAGGCGGCCGTTCAGGTTCCAGTCTTCCCCGCGAACCAGGGCCCGGCTCGCGCCCGCGACCAGCTCCAACTCACCGATCGACCGGAAGCGGCTATTGCGCGCGTTGTACGGGTATGGGCTCGACAGGTAGAACGCGTCCTCGGCCCCGAGCGGGTGGGCGTCCTCGTCCTCATCGATCCAGTCAAGGATCGCATCGGCCACGTCCTCGGTCATCTGCGGGATGAGCATCAGGTCCTCCTGCGCCAGGAGGTTGATGTTCAGCTTCGCGTGCGCGTCCTGCGCGCCGATGATCTCGCCGCGCGGCGTGGTGTAAGAGAGTCGGTACGCGGCGCCGCCGGCCAGCTCTCCCTCGCCAGCGCCGGCGATCTCGTCGAACACGGCGTACGCGTTGAACTGGTCGGGGTTCTGCGCCGAGTACTCGGCGATCGCGATCGCCGTCTCGACGCCCGCACGGGCCGCCCACCGGGCGCGGACTTCGCCCAGTGCTTCGCGCCCCGCGGCGGCCTGGCGGTACGCGGCCGACTCGACCACTGCGAGCATCACCACGGCCAGGCCGACGATCCAGAGCACCAGGAGCGTGGCGAACGCGCGTCGACGGGGCGCCGGTGGGGTGTGCTGGCGGGCGGGTGCGCGTCTCATGGCGTTCCCCCCGTCGTGCTCGACGAGGCGCCCGTGGCGGTCTCGTCGGTCGCCGGCGGCGGCAGGGGCGTCCGATCAATGGCGATGACGCGCCGGGCGATGGCCGTGGTCCTTGCGTCGTCGGCGATCGCCGTCACCGTCACCCGCAGCGCGTGGGGGTATCCTTCGGAGTCGGCGTCCCAGCTTTCGAACCAGCTCGCCCCGTCGGACGCTTGTATCGATAGTCCGACGATGCCCGGCACCACCATCTGGGCGACGCCGCCGGCGAGTTCGTTCTTGTCCGGCGGCGCATCGGCGCGGCGCCACAGCGCGGGGCGGCGCGCGGGCGTGAGATCGGGCAGTACCTTGTACTGAACCTCGGCGTCGGCCCCCTCGGCGATATCCGAGCGGCCGCGCACGGGGTGGAGCGAACGGATCCACATGAGCAGCGAATCCCGGTCGTACTCGCCCTCGCGCGCGTCCCCGACTCGCAGCAGCGTGAAGAGCAGGTCGTGGTCGCGGGCGATCTGGCGTGCATCCTCGGCGATGCGCGAGGCGCCGGCGTTGGCCCGTGCCACCGCTTCCTGGCGGGCCGCGGCCCGGGCCTTGGCTTTCGTGAACTGGGTAAGCGACGCCGTGGTGGCTCCGGCGAGAATCACGCCAACCAGGAGCGCGACGATCAGCTCGACGAGCGTGAAGCCCGCCCGGGCGCGGCGATATTGAGTGCGCGACGGGTTCACGGCTGTCGCTCCACCTGTTCGTCCGGCTGGCGGAGCGGATCCGGGTCGTCGCCCAGGCGCGGGGCGATCAGCGTCGTGGCGCTCACCGACGAGTCGCGTCCGTTTGAGACCCAGGAGATGGTCGCGGTCACCTCGTACGGGCGGCCTGGCGGCGGCGTGTTGAACGCGAGACGATACCGGAACGTCTGGAACGGCGGGTCGCAGGTGCCTTCGAGCCCGAACCGCGATCCGTAGCTGTCCGCGCCCTGCGCGAGCACGAGGTTGAGCTGTTCGTCGAGAAGCGCGGCCGCGGTCTGCAACTGCTCGCCCTGCGTCTGTGCCGCGATGGATCGGCCGAGGATGAAGACCATGACCGCCAGCGCCACGCCGAGGATGACCGCGCCGACGATCACGTCGACCAGCACGACCGCGCGTCGGCGCGATCGTCCGTCGGCCAGGGCGATGGTGCCCGGGAGGATCACCACGGCTCCTCCTGACGACCGGAGGCATCGAGGTCAATGGAGGTGTCGGCCCCCGCGCCGGCCGTGCCCGCCGCGGACATCTCGGCACGCATGGAGCCGGCGGGAAGATCGACGCGCCAGGCACGCGAGGACTTTGCCTGCGTTACGACGATGCTCAGCGCGGGGCGGCGGGAGCCCGGAGCAAATTCGACGGTCCACGACGAGGGATCGGCCGCGAACGAGTCGGCACGCACGGAACTGAAATCGGCGTCCTCGAGCGTGGCGGGCGGGACGAGCATGTCTTCGACCCACCGGCCGCCGGCCTCCCAGTCGGTCGGGGCGCCCGACCAGCGGAATTCCATGACGCGGAGCTGGCGCGACTTTGAGTCGTACGCCAAGGCCACGCGCCCGCCGGTGAGCTCGGCCCGAGTCGCGGCGGCCGAGACAACCTCGCGCACGGCGGTGGCCGAGGCTTCGGCGCGGCGTGCATCGTCGCGGAGCATGCGCGGGGCCAGGGCGGTGGCGGCGATCGCGATGATCACGATGACGACCACGAGTTCGATGAGGGTGAACGCGCGGCCCGGCGTGCACCGGCTCGCGGGCGCGCCCGCTCGGGGTCGAGGTAATGAATAGGGTGCGCTCTGGGTCATCGCGATCGGACGTGCTCAGGGCTTGATGATGTCGGCGTTCTCGTCGGTGCCGCCCGCCTGGCCGTCGGCGCCGTAGCTGATGATGTCAAAGTCGATGTTCTTTTCCCCGGGGATCTTGAGGACGTACGGGTGACCCCACGGGTCGATGAGGGCCTCGGCGCTCTCGACGTACGGCTGGTAGCTCCCCTCGGCGATGGTGGAGGGACGCTCCCAGAGGATGTTGATTGTCGCGCCCGAGTCGGGCTTGCCGTGGTCGGCGATGTACAGGCGCATGTTGTTGGCGAGCGTGCCGGCGTTCACCTTGGCGACCGATTGCTTGGACTGCCCGATGCGTCCCAGCAGGCGCGGGGCGATCACCGCCGCGATGATGCCGAGGATCACGACGATGACGATGACTTCGATGATGGTGAACGCGCGGCGCGCCGGGACGCCGGTTCGCCCGCTCGCGCGGGCCTGCTTTGTACCTGTGACCATGGTGTCGCTCCTGCGTTGAATCGCGAAATCCTGCCGCGGCGTGCTCGTTGCCTGTCTCATCCCAGTGCCTCCTGCATTTCAAGGAGCGGGAGCAGGATCGCCAGCACGACGAACCCCACCACGCACGCCAGCCCCACGACCAGAACGGGGGGCAGGGCCGTCGTGAACAGCTTGATGCTCATCTCGGTCTTGTCCTCGAACGCGTCCGCGGCCTGGCCGAGCATCTGGTCCAGCCGTCCCGAGCGCTCGCCGAGGTTGATGATCTGGACCAGCATGGGCGGGAAGTACCCGCTCTTCTCCATCGGGTCGGCGATCGTCTTGCCGCCGGCGACCTGCTCGCAGACGTCGTCGATGACGTGCTCCATCGCGCGGTTTCCCAGCGTGCCCTTGGTGATGCGCAGCGACTGGAGCACGGGAACGCCCGCCGACACCAGCGTGCCAAGCGTCCGCGTGAAGCGCCCGACCGCGACGTCGCGCATCAGACGGCCGATCAGCGGGAGGCGCAGCAGCGTCCGGTCCCACCACAGACGCGGCCCGGGCTGGCGGTACAGGCGGGCGATGAAAAGCACGACGACCAGCACCGTCGGCAAGATCAGCCACCAGTACCCCGCGAACAACTCCGCGACGCCCTGCACCACCCTCGTGGGCATCGGGAGCCGCAGGGCCGCACCGGTGATCGGCTTCAGCACGCGCGGCACGATCACGGTGACGACGATGATGATCGCGATGGTGATCAGGACTCCGAGGATCATCGGGTAGAGCGTGGCCGCGAGGATGCTCCGCCGCAGCTTGACCTCGCGGTCGAGCAGGTCCGCCGCCTGCTGGAGCACCTCGCCCAGGCGCCCTGAAGCTTCGCCGGCGCGGACCATGTTCACTGTCAGCTCGCTGAACGTGCGTCCCTGGGCGTGCATGGCGTCGGCCAGCGACTGCCCGTGCTCTACCTTGTCGATCACGCCCTCGAGCATCACGCGCTGCCGGCCGGAGTGTACCTGGCGGGCAATAGTGCGCAGGCCCTGCACGAGCGGCAGCCCGGCCTGCACCGCCGTCGCCAGCTCGCGGATGAGCGCTGACGCTTCGGCCCGCGAGAGCGCCGCGCGGCCCCTCGTTCCGGCCGAGGTTGCGGCGAAGGGCGACGCTCCGTCGGGTGCGCTCAGGGCGGACGGACGCGCCGGTCCCGATGCGGCGTGGGTGTGCGGGTCGGAAGGCTCGGACCGGAAATCCGAAACAACCTCGACCTTCACGGGCGTCACGCCGCGCCGGAGCAACTCGCGGATCGCGCTGGCGCGATCCGGTGCGTCGATGGTGGTTGCTCCCCCGGCGGTCCCGACGCCCTGGTACCTGAAGGTCGGCATCAGCCTTCCTCCCCGACGTCCTGCGTCGCGCGGAGCACTTCGCTCACCGTGGTAAGACCGCTGGCGGCCTTGATCAGGCCGTCGCGGCGCATGTTCGTGAACCCCGGCGGCGCGGTCTTGAGCAGCTCGGCGCTGCCGACCCGCTGGCCGATCGCGGCACGCATCGCGGAGGTGGATGTGAAGAGCTCGTAAAAGCCGACGCGGCGCTTGAAGCCCGAGCCGTCGCACTTGTCGCAGCCGCGGCCACGAAAGGCCTTGCCGCCAGGGAACATGGCGACTTCGGTGTCGCTGAGCCGGTGACGAACCTCCTCGGGCAGGGGTTCGCTGTCGCGGCAGAACTGGCAGATGCGCCGCCCCAGGCGCTGGGCGAGCATCCCCTCGAGCACGCTGGCCAGCAGGAACGGCTCCACGCCCATGTCCATGAGGCGTCCGACGGCGCTCACGGCGTTGTTGGTGTGGAGCGTGGAGAGAACCAGGTGGCCCGTGAGCGCCGCCCGCACGGCGATCTCGGCGGTCTCGCCGTCGCGGATCTCGCCGACCAGGATGACGTCGGGGTCCTGGCGCAGGATCGATCGCAGGCCCGTCGCGAAGCTCAGCCCGCGCTTGGGGTTGACCGGGATCTGGTTCACCCCGTCGAGTTCGTACTCGACCGGATCCTCGATCGTGATGATCTTCTTGGTCGGGTCGCTGATCTTGGTGAGCGCAGCGTAGAGCGTGGTGGTCTTGCCGCTGCCGGTCGGCCCGGTCACCAGCAGCATGCCGTGCGGCAGGGCGATGAGCCGGTCCATCACGGCGCGGTCGGGGGCGCGCATCCCCAGCGTCTCGAGGTCGAGCGTGATCGATTCCTTGTCGAGGATTCGCATCACCACGCTCTCGCCGTAGAGCGTCGGAACGGTCGAGACGCGCAGGTCGATCTTGCGGCCCTCGAACTTCAGCGTGATGTGCCCGTCCTGCGGGGTGTACCGCTCGGCGATGTTCATCGCCGCCATGATCTTCACGCGGCTGGTGATCGCCGCCTGGAGGTGGCGGGGGGGCGATTCCTGCTCGAGCAGCACGCCGTCGATGCGGTACTTGACCGTGAGCTTCTTGTCGAAGGGTTCCACGTGGATGTCGCTGGCCCGGGCTCGGATCGCCTCGAGGATGATCAGGTTGACCAGGTTGATGAGGGACGGGTTCTCCGCCATCCGGTGGAGGTCACCCGCGTCGATCGCCTCGAGGTTGGCGATCAGGTCGTCGTTTTCACCCTCGGTTGCGCCCCCCAGGCGGGCGGCCATCTGCGCCGCCGTGACGGCGTATGCGGCCCGGATCAGTTCGGCGAACGCCTCGGCCGTGAGGCCGACGCGCTCCACCGGCATCCCCGCGCACACCGACGCCTCGTCGGCCGCGGCAAGGTCGGTGGGATCGAGCATCGCGAGCTGGAGCCGGCCCCGATCGATCCGGTACGGCACCGTGCGGAGACGCACGGCCTGGTCGGGCGTGAGCAGCGCCGAGGCCTTGGGGTCAAACTCGGGCGCCTTGTCGAGAGCGGCCGGCCCCTGGCCGTTAAGTTGCGCTTCCTGTGCGTCCAGAATGCTCATCCTCGGGGTCCAACTCGGACGACGCGGGACCCGGCGCGGTCACTACAGACTATCACCGCCGGCCCGTTCGGGTCGTTTCCGGCTGAACGATTGGGAAAGATCTGGATTGCAGGCCCCGTCGAATTTCTCGCCGCACGCGCGTGCGGACCGGGCCCGTCAGGAAAAGCCGTGGCGCGCGGGTCACCGCACGTCACGACGGTACGGTTCGCTCAGCCGCCGCCCGCCGGGGCAACGATGACCTGCACGTCCGATTGCGGGCCGTCGCCGTCATCGACCTCGAGCGCCTGCACGAAGACGCCTTCGCCGCCGCCGAAGTGCATCATGCCATCGCCCGAGTCCTTCTTGGGCAACCGATCTTTCTGCTTGTCGTTGAGCGCGGTCTTGATGCGCTCGGAAAACTTCTTGTCAAGGTCCTTGCGAGCCTGCTTGGCGGCCTTGAGGTCGTCGCTCTCGTTGCCGCCGCCCATGAACGGGATCCCGCCGGCCTTGCCGTCGGTCTCGGCCTGCTCCAGCGCCGCGGCCCACTTGGTGTTGAGCTCGTTCAGGTCCTTCTCGTACTGCGCCTTCATTTCCGCGATCTGCTGCTTCTGCGTCGGGTCGAGGTCGTCGAATTTCGCGGCGGCGTTGAGCATCTTGGTGACGTGCGGTTCGCGGTAAATCTGCCTGAAGCTGCGCTTCTTGACCTCCGCTTCAAACTTGATCTTCGCGTCGTCGCCCAGCATCGATGCCACACGCCGCTCGTACTGCTTGTTCAGGTCGCGGACCTTCAGGCTCTGCACGCGAGCCTCGTCCATGCGGGCCTTCATCTTCTCCATGTCAAAGTTGGCAGGGTTGAAGTCGAAGCTGTCGGTGCGCTTGCCATCGTCCTTCTCACGCTCCTGGAGGAGCCTGTCCATGTCCATCTCGTACTGCGACAGCGTGTCGGTGAGCTTCTGCGAGTCGGCTTCGGGGAGCTTGAGCGTGTCGACCACGGTCGTGAGGTCCACGCCCGAGCCGCTCACCATGCCGCCGGCGAGGTGCGCTTCCCGACGGCGATACCGCTCCAGCGTCGGCCAGGCCGATTCCTGGGCGGGCGTGAGCATCTGCTTCAGATCAGAAAGGAAGCTCTCCTGCGCCGCGGCACGCTTCGTGCCCATCGTCTCCATGATCTTGGGCATCTTCTCGGCAAAGCCGGAGAAATCGCCGTCGGAAGCCTCCTCGCGGATCGACTTCATGGACTCCTGCATCTCCTCGCCCGCGCGGCGTGTTGCGTCGGAATAGCTCTCCTGGAGGTGCATGGCGGCTTCTTTCTGTGCCGCGTCCAGCTTGAGGATCTTGGCGTACTGGTCGATGCTCCGCTTGGAGATCTCCGGGGCGCCCAGCCCGCGAGCGCCGCTCGTGCGCACCTGCGTCTGCGCGGACGCGGTGGGGGCGAGCACCCCGGCAAACCCCGCGACAGAGGCCAGCACGCCCGCGTTCGCGATCCCGCCGATCAGGACTGACTTGATGCCGCGCATGTGAAACCTCCACGATGCTCGATGCAGGATCCCGGCGCGCCGGTCGCGCCGCGGGTTCGATAGTCCACGATCGCGGAGATGCGCGATCACACGATTTCCGTCACTTTCGGACGCGATAGGCCCAAGGCACGTTAGGTGCCGGTCCGGAGTTCAGGTCGAGCCGTTGTTCGTGCCCTGGCGCCGGGGGGCGGCCCGCTGCGGGCGGCCGCCGTCTTCTGCCTGACCCCCGGGACCGCGACGGCCGCCGCCGTTGTCATCGGCCTTGGGAAGGCGATCCTGCTGCTCCGGGGTGAGGATCTTGCGAAGCTCGTCCTCGGTCTTGCTCCCCAGCTGCCGGCGCTTGGTGTACAAATCGTCCAGGGGCCCGCCGTCTCCGCCGCGGAACATCGTCATCATGTTCTCGGCGGTGACCGTCATCTCGAGCTTTTCCTGGGCCTTGGCCAGCTGGTCGTTCAGCGAGGTCATCTCGCGCGTGAACGACGAGGCCATCGCGTCGATCGCCGTCTTCTGCTCCGCCGACAGGTCCTTCATGGCCTCCGCGGCCTTCACGAGCCGCTCCGCCCGGGTCTCGCCGTAGATGCGACCGAAGCTCTGACGCTTCACCTCCTCGGTGATCATGGCCTTCTTGTCCTCGGGCACCAGGTCCTCGACCTGGCGGGCGTACCGGCGGTTGACGTCGCGCACCGCCACGGAGAGCTTCCGGCCTTCCTCCAGCATCTTCTGCATCGCCTGGGTGTCGCCGCTCTGCATGGTCTCAAAGAACTTCGACATCTGTTCCTTCTCGAATTCCATGCGCGCGGCCAGCGTGCGGTCGAGATCAGCTTCGTAGAGGTCCAGCACGGGCTCGACCTGCTTCTTGGAGTCATCGGGGAGGTCGACGCGCTCCACGATCGCGATCAGGTCCACGCGCTCGCCGCTCAGGCGTCCGCGGTTGAGCCCGCGCGACCGACGCACGGCGCGTTCAAACTTCGGCCAAGAGGCCTGCTGGTCGTCCCGGAGCACCGTCTTGACGTCGCTCAGGAAGCTCTGCTCCATCTCATCGCGGATCGGACGGAACTTGTCCATCTCGCCCCGCAAGTTCTGCCACACCGTGGGGTCGCGGCTATCGCGGAACTCGTCGCGGGTACGCTCCATCTTGGTGCGAAGGTCCTGCGACCTGGTCTTGAACTGCTCCTGGTACGACTCAAAGAGCGTCTTGACGGCTTCCTGCTGGTCCTTGTCGAGAGCGACGATCTTCGTGAGGCGGTCGATCTCGCGCGAATTCACGCTCGGCTGAAGCACGTCCCCGCCGGGCCCGCCCGGTCCCCCGCCGAACCCGCGGCCGCCCCCGCCGGGACCCTGGGCCATCGCGCCCGCCGCGGCAATGGTGATCGCGGCTCCCGCTGCCAGAATCCTCACGGAACGCGAAACGCGGCCAACGGTCCGGGACAGCGAGCGGGGCGTGGGTGCGGGCATGGGATTCCTTCCGAGAGTTCGGGGCGAGGGCTGGATTCTCGCTGCGCAAGTATACAGCGGGCCGGGCGTCCCCTGAGCATCGGCATAACGGAGCCGAGCGCCCGGGATTGCAGGACTGCATCGAACTCACGGAAGGGGCGCTGCAAGGACACCAGATCCGAAGCCCGCCATCCGGCGCTATTCGAGCCTCAGCGCCCTCGGTCACGCTACTCGATCCGGGGGTCGAGCACCCGGCTCAGGACATCCACCGCCAGGTTGAAGAGAATCAGCATGGTCGCGTAGATGAGCACCACCCCAATGATGAGGAACAGGTCCTTATTCTGAACCGCGTTTACGAAGTGCTGGCCCATGCCGGGGATCGTGAACACCCGCTCGACGACGAACGAGCCTGTCATCGCCAGGGCCGTTGCCGGCCCGAGGTAGCTCAGCACCGGGAGAAAGGCGTTGGGGAGCGCGTGCCGGAGAATCACCCGCCACTCCGGGAGTCCCTTGGCCCGGGCCGTGCGCACGTAGTCGGCTGAAAGCTGCTCGATCATCCCCATCCGCGTCAGGCGCGCAATGTACGCGGCGAAGGGAAGTGCCAGAGTCACGGTCGGCAGGATCACGCCGCCCGCGCCGGTGGTCCCGGCGACCTTGCCGATGCCCAACCAGACTGGAAAGACGAGTACGAGGGCCGTGCCGATCACGAAGCTCGGAAGGCTGATCCCGGTGAGCGAAAGGGAGAGCGTCAGATGGTCGGCCCAGGAGTTGGGGCGTGCCGCGCCCAGAACCCCGACCCCGGTCCCGAGGACGAGTGCGAGCAGGATCGACGCCAGCCCCAGCTTCATGGAGACCGGCAGCGAATCGGCGATGATCTCGTTCACGCTTCGATCGCGGTACATCAGCGAGGGTCCGAGGTCAAAGACCCGGCGCGGCGGCGGGGCGACGTTGGCCTCTCGGAACTTCTCCTCGCGCTGGCGGTCTTCCCCGCTCATCCTGTCCCGCGCGTACTTCAGGCCGCTGGCGCTGTCGAGGTACGACCAGTAGAAACTCCAGAAACTGTCGAGTTTGTACTGACGCTCCATCGCCGCCTGAATCTCGGGCACGGGCCGGCGTCCCTCCGGCCGATCGAGCGGGCTCCCCGGCACCGCCCACGCGAGCGCCAGCGTGAGCGTGTAGATCGCGCCCAGGATGAGCGGCATCTGGAGCAGGCGGCGGGTGATGAGCGCCAGCAACGGAGCCTCCCTAGTAATCGCGGCCGGGGCGCGACGGCAGCGTGCGCGGGGTATCGGAGCCCTTGCCGTCGCCAAAGACATCGACGAGGAACAGGTTCTGATCCGTGCGCGGGTGCGAACTGATGCCCGTGATCTTGTGCGGGTCAAAGGCGTAGATCGCCGCGTAGCGGAAGATCGGGAGCAGTGGAGCGTCCTGCAGGAGCAGCTCCTCTGCACGCCTCAGCAACTCCATCCGTCGCGCGCCGTCGGCCTCGCGCCCCGCTTCGTCGAGCAGGGCGTCGTACTCCGGGTTCGAGTAGTTGCGGTCGTTGTTGCCGTCCCCGGTCCGGTTGATGTCGAGGAACGTGGTGGGGTCGCCGTAGTCGCCGTACCACGAGCCGCGCGAAACAATGAAGTTGTGCCGCCGCGCATCGTCGCGGAAGCCCTTGATTTCCTTCTGGGTGAGCGTGACCTGCACGCCGAGCGACTCTTCCCAGTTCTTGGCGACGATCTGGCAGATCTCGTCGTGGCCCCCGTCCTTGGTGAACAGGATGTCGACGGTGATGAACGCGGAGGGGTCGGGGTACCCGGCCTCGGCGAGCAGCCGCCTGGCTTCCGCGACGATGCCTGCCGCTTCCTCGGGAGATCGCGCGTCGGAGACGCACCGCACGCCCGGTGGCGAGGAGTAGCCGGTGATCGAGTCGGCAGGGATCAGCGTTTCGCTCACCGGCTCGCCCAGTCGTCGGATGTCCGTGGCGATGGTCCTGCGGTCTACCACCATGGTGAACGCCCGCCGCACGCGCGGGTCGCGGAATGGATTGTCGCGCCCGTCGGGCAGCTTTGGGGTGCAGTTGAAGTTCAGGAAGTACGTGCCGAACGCGGGGTACGCGTGCACGCCCTGGCGCGGATCTGGCAGCAGCCGCCGGTCGATCTCGACGGGGTCGAGGCCCTGGGCGGCAAGCGCCTCGTACTCGGCGCGGTGCTCGTCGTAGTAGGCCCGCTTCTGCGCCAGCATCTCAGGCGTGTAGCCGGCGACGACGTCGCTGATCCAGTCGACGGCCCCCGTGCGGAACGCCAGCACCGCCGCGTTGGGATCCTCGATCGCGGGGATCGAGATCGTGTCGATCGCCACCGCCGTACGATCCCAGTAGAGCGGGTTCTTGGAGAGCCGCATCTCCCGCTTGAACCGCCAGTCCGTCAGCAGAAACGGGCCGTTGCTGACGATCGTGGGGGGCTTGGTCCAGCCCTGCTCGGTCTCCATCATGCCCGTGTCGGGGTTCAGCCGCTCGTACCGCTCCACCAGCGGGGGGTACACCGGGCAGAACACCGCGAACGCGCACAGCTCGAGGAAGTAGGGAGTGGGATTCTCGAGCTCGACGCGGAGCGTGCGGTCGTCAACCGCCTTCAACGCGACGTTCTGATCGAAGCGCTCCACCGTGCGATCCCAGAGCTCCTTGGCGGCCTCGGCGCGGTCGGCGACGGACCGGTCGCCGGCGAACCGGTCGAGCTCGGCCCGGCGCCATTGGAAGAACTCGCGTCCGCCCTTGATGAGCTGGAACTGGCGCGTGTAATCGCCGCCGGTGTCGGGCATCATCGCGCGCCGCCAGGAGAAGACAAAGTCCGTCGCGGTCACCGGTGCGCCGTTGGACCACCGCGCCTCGGGGCGGAGGTGGAAGGTGTACACCCGGTTGTCGGGCGAGATCTCCCAACGCTCGGCCATCCCCGGGCGGATCGCGTAGTCCCACGTGAAGATGTCGTTGCGGACCAGTCCTTCGTAGACAAGCCGGGCGACACGGAGATCCTGCATCCAGCTCATCCGCTGGATGTCGAGCGTGGTCACGTCGTTCTTGTTGATAAACGTGAAGTCCGCCTTCGGCGCCGGCCCATCGGCCAGCGTCGTGAGGAACAGGGCGCCGACCAGAAGCGCAAAGGGGAGGAGTAGACGCAGCATGGAGCGCGATCGTACACGCGCGGAAAGGAACCCCGCCGCGACCGCGGCGAAGGGGTGGTCACTTGGGATCGGCGAAGCGACCGGGCGGGAAGTCAAAGGGCGTCTTCACGAGCAGGCCGTCGGGGCCGAAGATCTGGCCCGCACCAACCAGGAACCTGGCGTCATCCTCGAGTATCGCGGTCTTGATCAGTTCGCTGAGGTTCTGCGACTTGTACCCGCCCCCGGCGGTCAGGACCAGGATCGCCTCGGCGAGCGCGGCGGCCTGCGCGAGCGGTACGCGAGCCTGAACCTTGGCCGCCTTCACCTCGTTTGAGTCGTCACTCTGGATCGGGGCGTATTCCTTGCCCGCCCGGATGGCCCGCGCCGACAACGCGAGCATGTCCCCCGCGAACCCGGCGGCCTCATGGCGGGCCGCATCCGGGAGGCGGCTGTTCACGTTGCTCAGGGCTTCACGAGTCGCGACGCCGGAATTCACCGAAGTCTCGAACAGCGCCGCGAGGTCGACCTTCTCGGCGTTGACGTGCAGACGGGTTCCCAGACGTGTCGAGAGTTCAACGAGGGCCTTGGCCGGAACGGCATCGGCGACGAATTTCTGGTTCGTGATTCTCATCGCCGCGACCAGAGCCCGGGCCAGCGTGTCCACGACCCGCGGGTCGGTCTCGGTCGCCAGTCGCTCGCCCAAGGTCTTGACCATTTTCTGCGCCCGATCGGTCGAGAGGGCGGGTGCCGATCGTTCCACGGCCTCGAACGTCAGGCCCATCCCCCGGGCGGCGGTGTACCGCACGACGGGGTCTTTGGCGCCCAGTTGCTTCTCAAGGATTGCAACCCCGGGGTCGGCCGCCAACTCGCCGGCGATGATCAGGGCATTGATCGCAACGATATCGCGCTTGTCCGCCGAAAGCCGTTGCAAGGCCTGATCGAGCTGCTTGGCGTACTCGATGCGAAACGGAGCGGACACCTGGGTGTCCGCCAGAGGCTCCATGAGTTCCAAACGGGCACGCTTGATCTTGGTCGCCTCAGCGGAGCCGATGACCGCCGCGTCGCCTGCGCCCAGGTCGGCAACCCGTTCGGTGACGAATTTCTTGATGGCCGCGGCTTCCTCGCCGCTCGGCGGGGTGATCTTCCGGGCGATCTCCGCCGGAAGGCCCCCTTGCGCTATGGCGCGGGGGGACGCGAAAATCGCGACGCTCAGGGTGAACGCAAGCACGGCGCGCCCGACCATGGACCACGCGGAGCGGCTCGGTGTCGGGGCGGTTCGATCGGTCAGCGTCAGCAACGCGAGATCCTCGCAAGCGTGCGTGGGGCGGGCCATGCGGGCCCCGGAACCGTCCCGGTACGACCGCCGCTGGTCCCGGTTCCCACAGAACGGGCCGGGGAGGGAAGGCCTCCCGGAAGCAGGCCGAACAGTAGGGAGGGGCAACGTATCAGGCGCACGCGGCACGGTCAAACACGGGAGGGCCTTGGGGTCAGCCGATCGCCAGTTTGACCGCCGTTGCCAGCAGCACCGCCGAGACCGCGACGCGCAGCACCTGCACGGGGAGCTTGTGCGTCAGCGTCGCCCCGACCATCGCGCCGGCAATCGCGCCGGGCGCCAGGAGCAGTGCCAGGACGAACGACTCGCTCATGTCCCGCCCGTGTTCACGGAGCGTGCCGAGTTTGATTGCCGCGCCGATCGCGCTGCTCACGCACATGGCCGCGGAACTGGTCGCGATCGCTTGCTTCAGCGGCACGCGACCCACCAGTTGAAGCACCGGCACGACAAGCACGCCGCCGCCCAACCCCGCCAGACCCCCGGCGAGCCCCGCGGAGCCTCCTGCCAGCACCATGACGCCCGGGCCCGCCCGCTCTGGCCCGAGCTTGCTCTCGTCTACGCGTCGGAACAGTCGGTACATGTTCACCGAGCAATCCCACACGACCAGGGCCGCGAGAATCCTCTGGAGCGTGCGTCCATCGAATTGGTTGGAGAGCAGCACGCCGACCACGATCATCACCGCCATGCTCGGTACCACCCACCGGAGCAGGTCGGGCCGGAAAACACCGGCCTGCCGGTGCTTCCACGTCGCGGGGAGCGCCACGACCACGTTCACCAGCATGCAGGCGGCCTGGAAGGCGTGCTGCTCGGTCCGCGCTGAATCGTCATAGCTGAATATGAGCGCCAGTGCGGGCAGCATGATCAGCGAGCCGCCGATCCCGGCAAGGCCGCCGACCAATCCCGCGACCGCCCCGATGGCCGCCGCGGCGACAAAATGCCCCGTGGTCGTCACTAGCACCGATCGAACTCCGAACGTAGACTTGGGGAATGGTCTCCAGACGGAGCGATCCTACCGGTGCATCTCATAACACGACGGAGTCGTCCGTGCCGCCCTCATAGACGGAACTGAAACGTTCGAAACCCAGGTGTTGAACATTGATCGTGGGGCATTGCCCCGCAGCGTGCGGTAGACTCGGCGTAACGGCGTCGGCGCGGCCGCCGCACGTGCCTTTGATCGAGTCCGAAAAGCGGTACACGCCCGGGCATTCCCAGAATGCCGTCGGCCCATCACGACCAACTGCCGGCGGTTCAGATCCGAGTGTGGAGAAGCCAAGTGAAGATCAGCAAGGACGCATCGCTGTTGTCGCCCTCCCGGGTGCTGGCCCGCCGGGCTATCCAGGTTGGAGCTGGCGGTGCGCTGCTCGTCCTGGTTGCCTTCTCCGCCATCATCGCCAAGGAAGCCCGGTCGGCTCCAGTTTTGGCGAGCGTGCGCGCCGTTCAGAGCGAACCGCTCATGACCGTCGTCCCCGTCAACGCGCGTTCCGTGGTCGACGCGGCGGCCCACGACGAGCCCGCGGTGGCGGACATTGAGTCGATCCAGGCGGACGTCGAGTCGATCCAGAACGACGAACCCGCACCCGAAATGGAAGCTCCCGCCGAGCCTGAGGCTCTGCCCCAGCCGGCCATCGATCCGCTCGCCGCCGACCCCAACGTGCGCTGGTTCAACGGGCGCCCCGTCAAGCCGGTGAAGATTGTCACGATGGTCGTGACGGCGTACTCGCCCGATTCGCGGTCGTGCGGCGACTCGGCCGACGGCATCACCGCGACGCTGCACTCGGTTGAGACCAACGGCTTCAAGCTCGTGGCCGCCGACCCGACCGTGCTGGCGTACGGCTCCATGATCACCGTGCCGGGGTACGACAGCGACCGCGTCGTGCCCGTGCTGGACTGCGGCGGCGCGATCAAGGGGCGGCGCCTGGACGTGCTCTTCCCGACCCACGAAGCGGCCCGGAAGTGGGGCGTGCGCAAGGTGCCGGTGACCGTGTGGGGCTACGTGGACGGCAAGCCGGCCGACAACCCCCGCCGCGAGCGGTAAAGAAAAAGGGCCGGCCGCAAGAGCGACCGGCCCCCGAAAGTGCCGCAGGTCGATTACTTCTTGTCGCCGGCCTTCGCTCCGTCGTCCTTCTTCTCGGGCGCCGGGATCTCGTCGAGCTTGAGCTCCTTCATGACGGCGGGCGTGAGGTCGTCGCCGTCGGCGAACATCAGCACCGGGCGGGCGAGCACTTCCTGGAGTGCCGCGGGGAGTTCCTTGGAGCGGAACTCGAGCTTGCCGACGCGCGACGCGATGACGTGCGAGTAGCCGTTCTTCCTGGCGATCGAGTTGGCGGTGTCGATGCAGGTCTTGTAGCACTCGGCGAACTGGTCGGTGCTGAACGCGCCGAGCTCCTCGTTGGCCTTCTGCTTGGACTCGTTCAGCTCGTTCATCTTGGTCTGGTACGCGGCGTAAAGGCCCTGGTAGTCGGGAGAGTTCTGCGGCGTGCCCTGGAGCTTCCCGATCAGGTCCTTCAGGCCCCCCTCCATGGCACTGATCTCGTCCTGCTTGGCCTTCACGCGCGAGTCGCGGGCGGGGGAGTAGTGGTCGCCGAGGAAGAGCTTCTCCGAGACTGCCAGAACGTCGACGACCGCGATGCGGGACGAGTCTACGGATTGCGGCGCACCGGCCATCGCGTGGGACTGGCCCGAGCCGGCGTGGAAGCCGAAGAATGCGCCGAGCGAAGCGACGACGACGCCGCCGAGAAACGCACGCTGAGAATTGGACATGGGCAAGATTCCGAAAAAGGTTGGCGGGTCGCTCCCGCGGCAGGGCCGGCACGAACCGGCCACAAGTCTAGCGGGGGCCCGGACGCTTGCCGCGGCATCCGCTAGATTGTGCTCCGCGGTCATTCTCCGCTCGGCCGCGCCCCGGAGCACGACATGCGCGATCCCCGCCTCGACAAACTCGCCGACGTGATCGTCCGCTACTCGACACGCGTGAAGCCCGATGACCTCGTGGAGATCGGCGCGGAGGCCGACGCCCTGCCGCTCGCCGCCGCGATCTTTGAAGCCTGCGTGAAGGCCGGGGCCCATCCTTTCTGGCAGCCCAAGAGCGAACAGATGACGGAGATCCTGCTCACGCACGGCAGCGATCGCCAGATCGGCCGCGTGTCGGACCTCATGCTTCACCAGCTCGAGAAGGTCGATGTGCGGATTCACCTGTGGGCTCCGCTGAACACGCGTTTCCTCAGCCGCTTTGACCCGCGAAAGGTCGCGCTGCACCAGTCCGCCCGACGCTCGTACATGAAGCGGTTCATGGAACGTGCCGCCCTCGCGACCGAGGGCAAGCCCGGCGGGCTGCGCTGGTGCGGAACGGCGTACCCGACGCTCGGATCGGCGCAGGACGCGGAGATGAGCCTGGCCCAGTACGAGGACTTCGTGTTCCGCGCGGGGCTGCTCCACCTGCCCGACCCGGTGGCGGCGTGGGAGCGCGTGCACGAGCGGCAGGAGCGTGTGCGGGAATACCTCCAGGGGAAGAAGAGCGTGCGGTTCCGTGCGCCGGCCTGCGACGGGCACGACGGAACGGACCTCGTCGTGGACGTGTCGAAAGCCACATGGATCAACTGTGCCGGCCGCGAGAATTTCCCCGACGGCGAGGTGTTCGCGGGCCCGACGGGCGTCGAGGGGCACGTCAACTACACCTTCCCTGCGGTGTACCACGGGCGCGAGGTCGAAGGAGTTCGCCTGAAGTTCAAGGGCGGACGCGTCGTCGACGCGTCGGCGAAGAAGAACGAGGAGTACCTCATCGCCATGCTCGATCAGGACGCCGGCGCCCGCACGCTCGGAGAGATCGCCATCGGGACCAACTATGCGATCCGCGAGTTCACCAAGGACACGCTCTTTGACGAGAAGCTCGGCGGTACGTTCCACGCGGCGGTGGGGGCGGGTTATCCCGAGAGCGGGAGCTCCAACGAGAGCGGCCTGCACTGGGACATGGTGTGCGACCTGCGGCCCGACCCGAAGAAGGCTCGCCCCGGCGGCACGATCGAGGCCGACGGAGAGGTCTTCCACCGCGACGGGCTGTTCTTCCGCGAGGGGTGGCCGGGCCCGGAGTGAGTGCGGATTCGCTTCGCCCGCTCGTGGCAGATTCGCATCGGCGCCACGTATGCTTCGCCCCGTGGCTCGCCACAGCCGGGCGAGCAAGGAGTGTTCCATGGCCGATCCCCGCTCGCAGCGTGGTCCAGATCCGATGGCCCAACTCCAGGAATACTGCAAGGTCCTGGAGAGCGAGGCCACGCGCCTCCGCAAGCGCGTGTACCGGCTCGAGGCGATCGAACGACTCCGCGAGCGGGGACGCACCGCCACTATTCCCGTCCAGTTCCGCTCGCAGTTCGGCGAGGACACCGTGCTGTGGGACATCTTCGACACCCAGCCCGACGGATTCTTCATCGAGGTGGGGGCGTACGACGGCGTCTCTCTCAGCGTGAGCTACGCGTTCGAATCCGTCGGCTGGAAGGGCCTGCTGATCGAGGCGCTGCCGGACCGCTTTGAGCAGTGCCGGAAGGCACGCCCCAACAGCCGCGTGGTGCAGGCTGCGCTCTCAAAGAAGGGAAGCACAGGCACGACCACGTTCGAGGTCGTTCACGGCGAAGGCTGGGCCGAGATGTTCTCGTACCACAAGACCACCCAGCACCACCTCGAGACGGTCCGCAACTTGGGCGGCACGAAGACCCAGGTTACTGTTCCGTTGACCACGATGAACGACCTGCTCAAGGACCACACCGGCCCGATCGACTTCGCGGTGATCGACGTTGAGGGCGGCGAGCTCGACCTGCTCGACGGCTTCGATCTCCACAAGTACAAGCCGCGCGTGATGCTAATCGAGGACAACCAGGGCAGCCGCGGCACGAGTCTGCCGCAGTACATGTCGATGTTCCCGTACACCGAGGTGGGCTGGGTGGGGGTGAACCGTCTCTACGTACGTGCAGATGAAGGCGGGATTCTCGAGAAGCTCCAGAAGGGCTGAGCGGCGGTCCGTTCAATCCCAGATCGCCCTGAAGTCCTGCGCCGAATCGCCCGCCGTGGTGAAGATGCCAAGGAACGCGTTGGTCCTCGACGCGTCGTCGGGCTCGTCGTAGAACAGCACGTCGCTCCACGCAAACCCGTCGGAACCCTTGTAGGTCTCGCGCCCGGTGTCCGCGAGGTGAGTAACAAAATCGACGTGCGCATCGGCGTACCCGATGTTCCCCTCCCATGAACTCGGCGGCCCGTGGATGAGATACGTAATGCTTGTGGACCGCCGGGGAATCGCGGTGACCGATGGCGCACCGCCCTTGCGTACCGATCCGATTTCGGGGCCGCGATTGCCGAACACGGCCGTGGTGGCCGGCGCACTGTTGCTCCATTGCGGCAAGCGCTCCTTAGTCGGTATCAAGTTTGCATAGCTCAGGCCGCCGGGCCTGCTCCCCGTGAAGTCGGCGGTGAACGCCGGGTCCCACGCGGCGTTCTCCGGGACCACCGCCGCGCGGGGGTTCTGAAATTCGTACGGGGCGTACTGCCTGATGCTGGGGTTTGCTTCCTGGGGACTGATGCACAGGTCGGTAGGCACCGAGCCGTTCCAGATCATGAGGGACATGATGTTGGCGCTCGTGTTCTTTGCCGCGCCGGCGTCGGCAACGGTCTCGTTCTTGAGGTCAATCTGCGCGGGGAGCGGGAAAGAGCCCTTGTTGCTGCCACCCCAGATCACCATGGCCTGGGTGATGCCGCGGATCTGCGAGGTATCTGTGAGCTGCCTGGGGTAGGTGCGAGCCTTGCCAAACGCGGGGATGAATATCGCCACGATGAGGACTACGACGAGCACGATGACCGTGAGTTCAATAAGCGTGAACGCCCGCGCGGCAGAAATGCGTTGTGCCATGGAGCGCCCCCTCTTAATCCCAGATCGCCCTGAACTCCGCCGCCGATGACCCCGCCGAGGTGAACATACCGAGGTACGCGTTGCTCTTCGACGCATCGTCGGGCTCGTCGAAGAACAACACATCATTCCACGTCGCGCCGTCGCTGCCGCGGTAGGTGCCGAACGTCCCGTCGTGGTACGTGGTGCAGAAGTCCACGTGCGCATCGTTGAACCCGATGTTGCCCTCCCAGGTCGTGCGTCCGCCGTGGATGAGGAATGTGTACGAGTCAGGGCTCTTGACCTTGGCAGCAACGGACGGTGCCTTCTGCTTCACCACCGACGCGATCTCGGGCCCGCGGTTGCCGAGGATGGCCTCGGTCGCCGAGAAGGTGTTGGACCAGCGGCTCAGCCGCTCATCGCTGGGCACCAGGTGCGCGTAGCTCATGCCGCCGGGTCTGGGTCCGGTGAAATCGGCGTTGAACGCGGGGTCCCACATCGCCTTGTCCGGGCGCACGGCCTTCTTCGGTGTGTTGAACTCGTAGCTGGCGTACTGCTGGATGTTCCCGTTCGCTTCCGCCGGACTCACCAGGATGTCGGTCGGCACGGAGCCGTTCCAGATCATGAGCGACATGATGTTGGCGGTGGTGTCCTTGGCGCGGCCGGCATCGGCGACCGTGTCGCCCGCCACATCAATCGCCGACGGGAGCGGGTACGAGTCCTTGTTGTTGTTGGCCCAGATGGACATCGCCTGGACCACGCCTCGGACCTGGCTGGAGTCCTTGATCTGGCGGCCGCCATGATGATGAGACCTTCCGATCGTCGGCAACAGCACCGCGAGGATGATGACCACCGTCACGATGACCAAAGTGAGTTCGATGAGCGTGAACGCGCGACCACGTTGAATGCGAGGATTCATGACCATGCCTTTCATGATGTCCCACGAGAACCGAAAATAATCGAACGAGAGCACGCGCGGACATGGTCCATGTCCGCGAGGATGATCCGTCGGATTGCGGCGCGGGCGCTCTTCCCTGCCCAGGGTTCTGCCGGAGCCGGCAGAGCGTGCCCGTTGATCAGAGCAGAACTTGAATTCTCCCTGCGCTTCGCCGCGGTCCAGCGTTGGGTTCCGGCAATCCCGCGGGTCTGCGCCAGGGCTCAGGTGCCCGACGGTCGCACCATGATCGCCAGCACGATGATGACGAAGACCACGATCACGGCGATGGCCACAAAGACCGGGATGTTCCTCGAACCTGCGGCGATCGACGTATGCGGATGCGATGCGCCGGGTGGGTTCCCTCCACGGTCGGGAACTCCGACCGGCGCCGGGTTCGCTGCAATCGTGGGGCTTGCCCCCTCGGGGGTTTCTGCACCCGATCGAGGGGCGGCGGAACCAGCGACGGTTGCGGAAGGGGCCGCGCCCGCCGACCGGATGACGTGACGCGAGGATTCTTGCGCCCAGCTCAGGTGCATCGACTGCGCCTGGATGAACTTCAGCAGTTCCTGAGCCTTCTTCAGATCTCCCGCGCGTACCAGCACGCGGTGCTCGCGCACGGGGCGCCCGCCGGGCGTTGTTGCCGCCGCATCGGCGTGCGTGGTCTCGGTCTGCACCCCGTGGGCGTGCAGCGCTTCAGCAATCGTCGCGGCCTCGAATTCTCGGCGCAGCGTCGTCAAGACCACGAAATCGTTGCGATCGTCAGGCACGCGGCAATGTTACGGGCCGGGGAAGGCTTGGGCGATACGTGCTCTGCCCCGCGACCGATTTCGCCGGATTACGGCCGCCGCCAAGGCAGGCTCTGAAAAAGCCCGGGAGCAAACCGCGGGAGCACGAACACCACCAGCAGCAGGAGTCCGAGCACCACGATCCACGCGGTGATCAGCCGTCGTTGGTCCAGAACACGGCGTGATGGCGGACGCGATTCGTCGGCGTCCTGCGCCACCCCCTCGCCGGGCGGGCCGACGTCGACCTCGCTCCAATCCAGGTCGACCGAGTCCGCCTTGATCGCGCGAAGCATCTCTCCCGCCCGCTCCAGGTCGGCGCGGCGCACCATGACTTTCACATCGTTGTTGATCCCGAATTCCCACTGGCCGACGCGAGCAGCCATACCGAAGACTTCGGACGGCACGCCCTGATTGCGGAGCGACTCGGCGATCGTTTCGGCCTCGAACTCGCTGCGGGCGGAGGTCAGGGGGACGAGGATGTCGGGGTCTTTCCCTTCTGTGCTCACGTCACATCATATGGACGTCCCGGCAACTCATTTCACGCCGGCTCAACCCGCCGCGTGTACGTGATTTCTCGTTCCTGCAACTCTGCGATCACCGTGTCGAGCATCCCCGGCACCTGACCAACAAGCTCAGGCACGATCACGCCCGGCTTTCGAAACTTCCCACACGCAATCTGGCGGGCCATGATCGTGCACGGGAACCCGGTCGTGCGCGACATGCTCGTGGCCTTGGTCTTGTGGTCGTAGAAATCGTGGAGGTCCCACACGCGCCGCTCGCGCTTCCCCTGGTGCTCGCCGGCGACGATGATCCGCATCACCGTCACGTCTTCCTCGCCGGGCTTGAACGTCCACATGGGGAACATGAGCTTGGAGATCACGTCCAGCGGGCGCACCTTCACGCCGTTGACATCGATCGGCTCCTGGCTGAAAAGGCCCGTCGCCCGCAGCACTCGCATCAACTCGTAGTGCCCGGGGTAGCGGAGCGTCTTCTCCTTCATGAACGGCACGGTGTGCGTGCGCGCCAGGCTGCGCAGGCCGTCGGTGTTCACCGCTTCCAGCGTGCCCACGCCGGGAAAGTCCATCAACTCCGGTTCGCTGAGCGCTTCGCGCACCACGACCTTGCCGTGCTCCACCAGACGCGTCGGGCGGGTGTACTCCTCGAGCACATCGCCCGGCGAGAAGGGCGCCTTGTACTGGAACGGCCACCGCCTCTCGCGCGGCAGGCCTCCGACGTAGATCTCGATCGTTTCGCAGCGATCCATCGTCGCCGCCTCGTGCCCCGCCAGCAGGTGGCTCATGCCGGGAGCGACGCCCATATCGACTACGGCCGTGACACCGTGCTTTTTCGCTAGCCCGTCCAGATCGATCGCATCCTCGGCCATGAACGTGATGTCGCTGTAGTTCTTCCCAGCCTCGATCACGGCGCGGAGCGTCTGAAGCCCGATCCGGCTGGCGATCGCTCCCAGCACGATGTCAAAGGGGGCGATGACCTTCTTGACGGCGCCGGGGTCCGACAAGTCCGCCTTCACGGTCTTGAGCCTGCCCCCGGCGCGGCTGTTCGCTGCCGCGAGGTTTTCTTCGCGGGCATCCACGATGGTCACCGCGTACGAGGCGTCGGCCGCCATGTCGGCGGCCATGACCGACCCGACCATTCCGGCGCCGAGCACGATAGCTGAAGGCATACGTCTCTCCTCGCGAAGCACCGCGATTCCCGCGCCGGAGCGCGGCCCACCTCACTCCGCCCCGGGCATCCAGAGGTAATACACGCCCGAAGCCCCGGACGCCAGGCCCGGCAGCGTCATCGAGTCGAGCCTGATCTGGACCAGATTGATCTCCTGATCGCGCGAGCGCGACTCGGAAGGGGTGAGATCGTCGATCGAGGCGTACGGCGTGCGGGGCTTGGCATCCTCGCCGACGAACTTTACCAGCCGCGCGTTCTTCAGGCCGGCCAGCTCCTTGGCCAGTGCGAACGCCTCGCGCACGCCACCCTCCTTGTCAGCCAGCCCGATGGCGACGGCGTGGGCGCCGGTCATGACGCGCCCGTCCACCGCATCCGGTGTCGCGGCAAGATGGAACGCAGGGCGTCGCTCCACGACCAGCCCTTTGAAGCGCGCGTAGAACTCGTCGACCACGCCCTGCAGCACCGCGTACTGACCTTCCTTGATGGGCTCGAACGGGCTGGCGAGGTCCTTGTTCGGCCCCGACACCACGTCTCGCGACTTGATCCCGATCCGGTTCAGGCCCTCGCTGAAATTGATGGTGGGGATGATGACGCCGATGGAGCCGGTGATCGTGGTCGGTTGCACGACGATTTTGTCTGCGGCGCACGCGAGGTAGTACCCACCGCTGGCCGCAACTTCTCCGAGCGATGCGACGACCGGCTTCTTGGTCGTCTCGGCGAACCGCCGGACCTCGTGGAACATGATGTCGCTGCCGGTCACCGTGCCGCCGGGCGAGTTGATGCGGAGGATGATCGCCCTGACCGAGGAGTCCTTCTCCGCGGCGTCCAGGCGAGCGACAAGTTGGTCGACGGGGCTGGGGCTGCTCCCGAGCAGGCCCGGCATGCGGACGTCCGAGATCAATCCGCGGACGTCGATCATGGCCACGGTGCCGTCCGAGGGCCCGGGTTCATCGAGCACGGTCTTCGCGACGAGGTCCCCGCTGTCGGCCGGCAACCCGACGTTGACGTTGATCTTCGGCGTGCACCCCGAGAGGAGTACGCCCGCGCATGCCCCGGCGGCCGCGAGCCCCAGGCTCCGGATCATGCCCCCCCGGCGTCGGAGGGCACAACGGCAGGATCGTGAGATGTTCATGCGAACAGTCTACGGCGGCCCCGGTCGGGTTCTACGCTGGGGTGTGAACGAGGGGCACGTCCCGGTCCTGCTGCCAGAGATCCTTGAACTGTTGGCCCCTGCGCCCGGTGAGGTCTATGTCGACTGCACCGTCGGTCGCGGAGGGCACGCGGCGGCCATCGCTCCGCGCCTGTTCCCCGGCGGTCGGGTTGTCATCAACGATCTCGACGCCGCGAATCTCGAGCACGCCCGAGAGCGCGTGTTGTGTGCAACGGAACAGGCGCAATCTCCGGCGTCCACGGTCGTCGTGGTGCGCGGAAATTACGCGGCGCTGCCGCGGGCGCTTGCCGAAGCGCAAATCTGTGCCGATCTGGTCCTCGCCGACCTGGGTTTTTCGTCCAGCCAGGTGGACGACCCGGCGCGCGGCTTTTCCTTCAGCAAGGACGGACCGCTCGACATGCGTTTGGACCCCTCCAGCCCGGTGAACGCCGCGGACCTGGTGGCGTCGCTCCCGGAGGCGGAGCTGGCGTCGCTCATCCGCGACTTTGGTGAAGAACGGCACGCGACACTCGTGGCCCGAAAACTTGTCCGCGCGCGCCGGGAGCAACCGATAACGACCACGCGGCAGCTGGCAGAGCTGGTCCGCTCGGCCCTGGGGACTCGGGGCGACGCTTCGGGGATCCACCCCGCGACTCGGACCTTTCAGGCGCTCCGCATCGCCGTCAACGACGAGATCGGAAGCTTGGAGGCGTTCCTGGCCGGGGTGTTGCGGGGGGCTCACGGCGCGGCGAAGGGTTCGCCGACGTGGCTCGCACCGGGCGCGCGGGTTGCGGTAATCTCGTTCCACTCGCTGGAGGACAGGCCGGTGAAGCACGCGTTCGAGAGATTGGTCGAGGAGGGCGTGGGCGAAGCGCTCACCCGTTCTCCCGTTCGCGCCGGCGAAGCGGAGACTCAGAGCAATCCCCGGGCGCGGTCGGCCAAGCTCCGTGCGGTGCGGATCGCCCCCGCACAGGGGCGCGACGGATCGGTATGATGCGGCCCCGCGTTCCGAAAGGGCGCGGGTTCGATTCTGGTCGGCGGGAGCATCGGACGCTCCCGAGTGTCTTGAAGGTTGTTGCGGCTCCCACGGCCGGGAGCCATGAAGGACACACGCAGTGACGCGCGAACTCAAGCTGGCTCTCATCGTCGGATTCTCGCTGGTCCTCATCGTTACGGTGCTGGTCAGCGACCACCTCTCCAAGGCGCGCCGCCAGACGCTGGCATCGCCGCAGGCGGACATGCCGCTGGCGTTGATGCAGCCCGAGCCGGCGCCCCCGGCGATCGCGATGTCCGACAGTTCGCCCCGGCTGATCCCCGCCCACGAGGCGTCCGAGCCCGCGGCGCTCGAGGCTCGCGCCGAGCCGGTTCCTGAGCCGATCGATATCCACCTGGGCACAAAGTCCGGCCGCGGCCCCGCCGTCCCGACAACCCCCGACAAGGCTCTGGACTCGTCGATCGCCGCTGCCCCGAACAAGGCGATCAAGGAGCCGCCCGCCGAGACGGTTTCCGCGGAGCGCACCCACGTCGTCGCCGAGGGCGAGACGCTCTTCCAGATCGCCAAGAAGTACTACGGCGCCGGCAACTCCTGGCCCAAGATCGCGCAGTACAACGGCATCCGCGCCGAGGCGATTAAGCCCGGCACGACGCTCCGTCTGCCCGGCCTCGAGGCGTCACCCGCGCTTGCCGTGGCTCCCCGGACCGCTCCCAAAAAGGGCAACGACGCGAGCTTGATCGTTCCCAAGAAGTCCGCCGATTCGACCTTGCATCCCAAGATCTACACGGTCAAGCAGGGTGACACGCTCGCCAGCATCTCCCGCCGCATGCTCGGCTCGCCCGAGCGTCTGGCCGACCTGGTTCGGCTGAACGGGATCGAGGACACCGACACGCTCAGCATCGGCCAGACGATCAAGCTCCCCAATTCCTGAGCCGGCGGTCCTTCGGTGGCGTTTCGCGGGACTGGAGGTTCGGGTGTTCGCCAAGCTCGTCGCGGTCATCTTGGGCATCGGCGTGATCGGCTGTGGCCTTCTGGCCCTGCGCCAGCAGCGCCTCGAAGCCGCGAGCGAACTGGCCCGGGTCCAGGTCCGCATCCGCGATCAGGACGAGCGGCTGTGGCGGCTGCGATCGGACATCGCCCGGCGCACCACGCCGGAGCACGTTCGCGAGATGGCTGCCGCGATCGGGCCGCTCCGCCCCTTGGTGCCCCAGCTGCCTGCGCACAATCTCGAGATGCGTCGCGCGGCGGGTGACGAAGCCGGTCCGAAGGTCGTCGACGCCGCTCCGCTACCGCGCGTGCCCACGGGTGTTCCCAGTCTTGCCCCTCCGCCGGGATTACCCAAGCTGTCCGGCAAGAACCGTGCATCCAAGTACGCCAAGGTGGAGACCGAGCGGTGACAACCGAAGCGAGCCTCGGCTCGACCCGGCGGATCGATGCGGTGGCCTATGCCGCCGCTATCGGCGTCACGGTTCTGATGGTGGCCCTCCTCGCGCGGGTGGTACAACTCCAGTTGGTCCCGGGGACCAAGCTCGAGGCGTACCTGACGCCAAAGGTCAGCACTCGCCGCGAACTTCCGGCACGCGGCGACCTGGTCGACCGACGCAATCGTCAGCTCGCCGTGACCCGCTTTGCCACGCGAGTAGTGGTGGACCCCACGCTGTTCCCCAACCCGCCGGACGAGGCGATCGGACGGCTTGCGACCGCGATGAGCATCTCACCCGATGCCGTGGGCGAGCGCGTGATGTGGTCGTTTCGCAAGAACGTCGAGCGGGGATGGTCTCCCTCAGATCCGCCCGGCACGACAGCCAACAAGCCCAAGCTGCCGTCGGGGGTCGAATCATTCCTCCGCATGCTGGCGCCTTCAAAGGCCGCTCGCCCGTCGCCCGGATCCGAGGGTGTGATCCTCGCAGAGGGCGAAGACCCCGAGGCCCAACTCGCCAAGGGGTTCATCAGGTACCTGCCGGTTGGAGGTGTGCTGGATGATTCCGCGGCCGCCGCGGTGAGGGGCCTGAAGATCTCCGGTGTCCAGCTCGAGGAGTGCGCGGTTCGCGAGTACCCCGGCGGCGGAGAGGTCGCGGCCCTGGTCGGCAAGGTCGGCTTCGAGAACAAGGGGTTGATGGGGATGGAGCAGCGTCTGGACGCCAAGCTCCTCGGCACACCGGGCAAGGTGTCGTACGTTCGCGACGCCCTCGGCACACCCCTGTGGGTTGAACCCGGCCAGGTGCGCCCCGCCACGCCCGGCCAGGATGTGCGACTCTCGATCGACCTCGAACTTCAGCGCATCGGCTACGAGGAACTCCTGCGGGGCGTCGAAGACGCCAACGCCAACGGCGGACGGCTGGTCATCCTCGACCCCGCGACGGGCGAGATCCTGGCCATGGCGGACGTGGTCCGTCCGATCGCGGGTGCGGTCGAGTACCCCTGGGTGCCCGTCAGCGTGAAGGGTACGGGCCACGAGGCTCCTGAACCCTCGCCGGCCCCCGGCGGCAAGCGGTTCATCACGATCCACGAGGACCCGGCCCGGCTGGCGCACCCCGCCTTGGCCCGAAATCGATGCATCGAGGACATCTACGAGCCCGGCTCGACGTTCAAGCCGTTCGTGTGGTCAACGATCACTGAACTTGGCCTTGCGAAGGTCGACGAAGTCTTCGATACCGAGGGCGGGCACTTCAAGACCTACTACGGGCGCTACATCGAGGATGTCACCAAGCGCGCCGAGATGACCTGGCGCGAGGTGCTGATCAATTCCAGCAACATCGGCATGATCAAGGCGGCCGAGCGCCTGACGTACCCGCAGCTGCACGACACGGTCGCACGGTTCGGCTTCGGCAAGCCCACGGGGATTCTGCGGCTGACGAGCGAGCAGGGACTGGGCGGCGAGGCGTCGGGCATCGTGACTCCGCTCAAGACGTGGACGAAATACACGCACACCTCCGTCGCGTACGGGCATGAGGTCGCCGTGACTCCGGTGCAGATGGTGCGGGGGTTCAGTGCATTCGCCCGCTCCGGGCGGCTTGCCGGCACTCTGCCCAGCCTCCGTTTGACCGCGCGTAGTTCTGATGAGGGCGCGGACGCCGTGGTGTACCGAGTTCTTCCGCCCGAGATCGCCGAACTGACGCGCCGCACGATGCGCGGCGTAGCCGAGAACATGGAAAAGAGCCTCGCCGACAAGCACGCCGCCGGCAGCACCGGCGAGACGGGCTGGAAGTACCCCATGTTCGGCAAGTCGGGCACGGCTGAGATTCCGCTCGGGAAGCCCCCGAAGGGTTTCCGCAGGCCGCGTGGTTCGAGCGGGTACTACGACGGTCAGTACAACTCCAGCTTCATTGCCGGCGGGCCGGTTGAAGATCCTCGCCTGGTCGTGCTGGTGGTCATCGACGATCCGGGCCCGGAAAAGGTGCGCGGCAAGGTCCACTACGGATCCAAGGTCGCCGGCCCGGTCGTGCGCCGTGTCATGGAGCGGGGCCTCACGTACCTCGGAACGCCGGTGCCTCCCCCGGACCCGGCCATCGAGGATCATGCCGTGCAGACGGCGGCGGCCCAGTTGAGCGGCGTTCACGAGTGATCGCTCGGCGGCGCTGGCTCGTGCTCGCTCTCGTCCAAACATCTGGTTGACTCTGGTGCGGGCAAAGGAGGCCCCGCGTGAATTCGCGGCGATGGACCCAAATGTCCAGCGGAATCGTCGCGCCAGCGACGCGTGGGCGCGAGGATCCCGCCGGAGCGCGCGCACGCTCCGGAATGCGCCGCGTCGTGCCCGGCTCAGAACAACGCGTAAATGAACGGGCCCGCCGCCGTGGTGCTCAAGACCAGCAGCACGCCGATGGCCAGGAGCGCGACGACAATGGGGGTGACCCACCATTTCTTATTGTCGCGCATGAAGTCCCAGAGTTCCGAGATGAACCCCTGTTCGGCCTGGCCAGCCTGGCGCGCGAAATCGTCGCTCGACGGGGACGGGGGCTGCTTGGGCTGGTCGGTCATGGTCGCTCCGTCGTAGGGCAGGGATGCTCCATGATAGATCGGCACGGACGCACGGCCTGCTTTGCGCATCTTGGGATACCGGACCGCCAATCCCGTGCCTTGCTTCTGAACGCAGTCCCGCCACAATGTGCGGATGCCCGAGCCCGAGACGATCCCGCCGGCCCCCCGTGCCCACGCCCAGCCGTCGGACGGGCCCGTTCTGCCCGAGGTAAAGCAGCACCTTGCGACCGCCGCCAAGCCCGTGATCGGTCGGGTGGTTTCAACGGCGCGTTGCACCGCCGGCCAGGGCAGCAAGGCCGCGTCGTTCGTGCGGCACGTTGCCATTGACGTCAGCGGTACCCCGCTCGGGGGGGCGATTCTCCCGGGCCAGAGCTTCGGGGTGATCCCGCCCGGCGTTGATGACCGGGGCCTTTCCCACAAACTTCGCCTGTACTCCGTCGCATCCCCGACCGGCGGCGAGGACGGCACGGGCAACATCATCGCCACGACCGTCAAACGCACCATTGATGAGCACAACGAGACGCACAAGCTCTTTCTTGGCGTCGCGAGCAACTACATCTGCGACCTTCACCCCGGCGACCCCGTCACGCTCACCGGCCCCAGCGGCAAGCGCTTCGTGCTGCCCGTCACCCCGGCACTCCACGACTATGTTTTCGTGGCGACCGGCACCGGCATCGCCCCGTTCCGCGGGATGATCACCGACCTCCTTCGCGCCGGCGTGCCGTCGCGGATCACGCTCATCCTCGGCTCCGCGTACGCCTCGGACCTTCTCTATCACCACGACTTCCTCGACCTTCAGAAGAAGCACGCAAACTTTCGCTATCTCAGCGCCGTCAGCCGCGGAGTGCAGGACGACGGGCATGGGCCGATGTACGTGCAGGACCGATTCTCGGCGGACCACGGCGAGATGCGGTCCATCCTCGAGAGCCCGCGCACGCTGATCTACATGTGCGGCATCGCCGGGATGGAACTGGGGATCTTTCAGAAGCTTGCCGCGATGCTCAAGGGCGAGGCGTTGGAGCAGTACCTGGGCATCGACGCCGAGGCGAGCGATACTTCGGCGTGGACGCGGCGGATGATTCATCGCCAGGTTCGCCCGACGCGGCGAGTGTTCATCGAGGTCTATTGACGTCGGTGCGAAGGCTCAGGCGGTCTGGGCCTGCCGATTCGGCAGTTGGCTCGGTGCGGCACCCGCATCCCCAGGCCTTACCGCCTGAATCCCCGTCGGTTCAGCCGCCGAACTATGCAGGGCGGATCGCGTAATGAGGCACGGGTTACGCGGAACAACGGGGAACGCAGATTGCAGTCAAGAATGTCCAGGACACCGGAGCGCTAAGCCGTGAGCACGTTCACCAACAACGCGAAGACCGTCCTTCTGATGGGCGGGATGATGGGACTCTTCCTGGCCGTGGGGAGCATGTACGGCCAGCGAGGCATGATCATGGCGCTGGCGTTCGGCGGCGTCATGAACGTGGTCACGTGGTTTTTCTCTGACAAGATCGCCATCGCGTCCATGCGCGGCCACGAGGTTGGCCCGAACGATCCGGGGATCGCGGGTCAGCTCTACACGACCGTCGACAGGCTGCGCCAGCGGGCCGGGCTCCCCATGCCGCGGGTGTACATATGCCCGCACGAGGCGCCCAATGCTTTCGCGACCGGGCGCAACCCGAGCCACGCGGCGGTGGCGGTCACCGAGGGGGCCATCCGGCTGCTCGACGATCACGAGCTTGAGGGAGTCCTCGCGCACGAGCTGGCGCACGTCAAGAACCGCGATACGCTGACGTCGTGCATCGCCGCGACCCTCGCGGGCGTGCTGGCGTTCATCGCGCAGTGGGGGATGTACCTCGGTGGCGGGCGGGACACGCGTGACAGCGGCAACCCCCTGATCACGCTGCTCACGTTCATCATCGCCGCGGTGGGGGCGGCGATCATCAAGGCCATGATCAGCCGCTCGCGCGAATATGTCGCTGACGCGGACGGGGCCACGATCGCGGGGACTCCCCTCGGCCTGGCCTCGGCGCTGCGGAAGCTGGAGGTGTATTCCCAGCGCATCCCGCTCCACAACCCCAACCCCGCGATGAACAACCTCTTCATCATCGAGCCGCTGACGGGCAACTCGCTCCTGAGCCTGTTCGCGTCGCACCCTCCCACCGAGAAGCGGATCGAGGCGCTGATGGGCATGGCGAGGCAGGCGTAGGGCTTTCCCGCGCGGCGGTGCCATAATCCGGTCATGACCACCTACCTGATCACGGGAGCCAACCGCGGGCTCGGGCTCGAGTTCGCCCGCCAGCTTTCCAAGCGCAGCGGAGTCACGCTCGTCGGCACGGCGCGTGAGCCCGAGAAGGCGACCGAGCTTGCGCGGCTGGTCCACGAGGTCCTGCCCCTGGACGTGGCCGACCCCGCGAGCATTGGCTCGCTCGCCGAGCGGGTGAAGGACCGGCCGGTCGATGTGCTCATCAACAACGCGGGCGTGAGCGGCGAGGCCAAGAGCATCGAGAAACTCGGGGCCGAGGAGCTCGCCCGCGTCTTCATGGTCAACGCGTTCGGTCCGATGCTCGTGGTGCGGGCGCTGCTCAAGAACCTCCGCGCGGGGGCCAAGAAGACCGTCTTCAGCATCACCAGCCAGTTGGGCTCGATCGCCAACAACAAGGGCGGCTCGACGTACTCGTACCGCGCGAGCAAGGCCGCGTTGAACCAGTTGAACATGAGTCTGTCGAACGAGCTCAAGGGCGAGGGGTTTACGTGCGTGGTGGCGCACCCCGGCTGGGTGCGCACCGACATGGGCGGTCCTGAGGCCACGCTGGCGCCGGAAGAAAGCATCGCCGGGCTTCTCCGAATCATCGATGGGCTGAGGCCTCAGGATACGGGGAAGTTCTGCAACTATGACGGTGGAATGTTGCCGTGGTAACGGGCCGGACCGGGGCCATTGCAACTTGCACCGGCACGCGCGGCCGAATGATTCGGTATCATGCCCGCACCAGCCGGAGGATCGCCGATGCCAGACGATGTGGGTGTGACGGGCGGAGCCGAGAGTTCGCGCGGGTTTCCTCCCAGCGAGCCGCCGATGGACGAGCTTGCGCTGCACGAGCCGCCGGGGTGGCCCAAGGTGGTCGGCGTCATCAGCATCGTCTGGGGTTCGTTCTGGACGCTCTGCGGCGGCTGCGGTCTGGCGTGGCTGGCGATGATGCCCCAGTTCATGAAGGGCGCCGAGCAGCAGATGGGGGGCCCGATGCCGGACGTGATGAGACCCGGCCCCTTGCAGATGGCCGCCAGCGCCATCGGGATGCTCGGCCCGATCCTACTCATTGTTGCGGGGATCATGACCGCGTCTCGCAAGCCCGCCGGCCGCTCGCTGCACGTGGTCTACGCCGTCTTCTCAATCGTCATGGTGATCATCAGCACCTTGCTTGGTATCCGCCAGCAGATAGCCATCAAGGCTTGGGCGACAGCCAACTCCGCCGACAAGTGGGCTCAGCAGGCTGACTCTCCGATCGGAATGGTGATCATGGTGCTCATGCTGGGCGTCGCCGCTGCCTGGCCGGTTTTCTGTTTGTGCTGGTTCGGCCTGGCCAAGAAGCGTCCCGAGCAGGGGTATTCAGAGCTGCAGGTCGTGTGAGATGTGGGTGGGTATACTGAAAGCGTTCGCGGGCGTAGTTCAGTGGTAGAACGTCGCGTTCCCAACGCGAAAGTCAGGGGTTCGAGCCCCCTCGCCCGCTGTGTCCGATGAAGGCTGGCCGGTCGCCGAAGGGCTCGACCTGGGTCGCCCTGCGAACAGCAATGAAAGCGAGCCGATGGGAGTTCTCCGGCCCGGCGGGTTCACGCGGCCATCACGCCGAGATTGCGGGCGAAGGGATGCCGGCAAGCTTGCGTTCGGCCTGCTGGACGTCCACGCGCGGCAGCGTTACGGCCCCCGGGCGCGAGAACCGGGCCCGATGATCCATGTAACGTCCCAACGACCGCACCGCCTGGTCGGCGAAGCGAATCACCGGGATGCGCCGCTCGCGGAGCAGTCGCACGAGGGATTCGAACCGCGGCCCCGAGTCGATTACGGCGACGATCGGCTTGTCGAAAGTGTTCGCCAGGCGGTGCAGCACGTCGGCGAGTGACTCGCGTTCCTGAAGCTCTTCCGGTGTGGTGGCCAGCGCCGGCGTGAGCGGCACTGCCGAAACCAGCATTGCGTCAATGGCCGGGCACTCGAGCATGGCGCGGGCGGCGCCTTCGTAGGCCGCCTCGCCCGCCATCGGCGTCAGATCGAGCGGGTTGCGCACGTTGACGAGCCCGGTCAGCTTGTTCTGCTCGAGCACCGTCGCAATCGCTCGGACCGTCGGTTCGGGCAGCGCCGGAAGCTGGACCTCGTACCGCGCCCCCCGGACGCGGTCTGCGATGCCCACGGCCTCGAACCCCGCGTTGGAGATTGCACCTAGTTCCGTGCCGCGGATCGGACGGTCGTGGAGCGCCGCCGACATCTCGATGATCTGCTCGAACTCCGCGAACGAGTCGGTGACCAGGGCCCCGGCGCTCGTGGCCCCTGCCTCGCAGATGTCGTAGTCGCCGGCGACCGACGCGGTGTGGCCAGCCGCGGCGTCGCGTCCCTGGTCGGTTCGGCCGGCCTTGTAGAACACAACGGTCTTGCCGTTGCCGGCGATCTTCCGGACCGCCTGCAGCATGTCGAGCCCGTCGAGGTCGTTGAAGCCCTCGACGTACACACCGATCGTGTGGATGTCCGCTCGATCGCCCACTGCACGCACCATGTCGGCGATCGTGAGGTCCGCCTGGTTGCCGATGGAGACCGTCAGCATGGGGTCGAGCGTCTCGAGGTTGCTCATGCGGCTGACGATGAACGCCCCGCTCTGCGACAGCAGGGCCACGCCGCGCCCGGGGGCATCGCGCCGCTTGTCGATCTTGCTGTCGGGAATGAAGAAGGTGTCGTACTTCCCCGGGCGCGACTGCACACCCAGGCAGTTGGGGCCCAGGAGCACCGGCCCGCCGCCCGGGGTAGCTCGCCCGCGTGCGAGCGCTTCACGCACCCGGCGCGGGATGTCGCGGCTGTCGCTGGTTTCCCCGGCCCCGCCGGGGATCACGATCGCCGAACGCACCTTGCCCGAGGTCACGCACTCGTCCACGATCTCGGGGAGTTGCCCCGCCGACGCGGCGATGACGAGCAGATCCGTAACTCCCGGGAGCGCCGAGATGGCGGGCACGCACTCCACGCCGTCGATCCGGTCCTGACCTTCCTTAATGACGCGGAGCCGCGACCGATCGAACCCGCACGCCAAGATGTTGTTCAGGATGATGCGCCCGAAGTTCTGCCCCTTGACCGAGACCCCGAGCACGGCGATTGATCCGGGCTCGAGCATGTGCCGGATGTGCTCGATCGGGCGGGCCCGCGGGCGTGGCGTCGCGGGAGCGAGCCGCCCGCGCCCGTCCAGCGGCACCATGTGCTGACGGCGGAACGCGAACGGGTTGACCTCCAGCTCGCTCACGTCGGGCCCCGCCTCCCCGCGATCGACGCAGAAGCGGCGGGCCAGCGCGATGAACGCACGGAAGCAGCGCAGGAGCTCGCCGTCGGAGACGATCCGGCGGTGCCCCCGGGCCTGGCCCGAGATCATCTCGTAGGCGGCGGTGTGCCTGAACTGCTCGAAGAAGTCTTCGGCCGTTGTTTCGGTCGCGACGGCCTTGGCCACCGCCACGCCGGGGCGCATGGCGCGGGCCAGGTACTCGGTGTCGACTCCGCCGAGCCCCGCGGCCACCACCGGGCCGAACTCGCGCGTCGCGCGGATGCCGACGAACAACTCCTCGCCCAGACCCTGCCCGCCGCGCTCGACGAATTCCACTACGAGGACCCCGTCGACGCGTGCGCCGTGCCCGCGGTGCAGGGCGATGAGCCGGTCGATTTCACGCTTCACGGTCTCGTACCGCTTGGCGCAGAAGACCACGCCCTTGGCGTCGGACTTGTGCACGACGTCCGGCGAGACGATCTTCAGGACCACCTGCTCACCGGGGAACAGCGCGAGGGCCTCGTCGGAGATCAGGCTGTCGACGCCAAGAAAGACGTGCTGCGGTGGCGAGATCGCGCCCACGAACTGCACGATCTGGTAGACCTCGTGCTCGTGGAGCTGGCGGCGGCCGGACTCGTAAACCTCGGCCAGGAGCCGCTCGACCGCGTGGGCCTCGGCCCCGGAGAGATGATCGTCCGCCTGCGTCCCGTCAAACGCGGGCCCGCCGGTCGTGTCGGGCGACTCGAGCTGCTCAGGTCCCAGCGTGTCCACCCAGTGGCGGACCGCCCTTGACGACCCTCCGCGGTCCAGTCCCCGGAGGTACGCGGCTGCCGCGCCGCGACCGATCCTCAGGGCGCGCCGATTCGCCTCGATCACCTTGTCGCCCTTGTCGGTGAACATCTCGGCGACGGACCTCTCCAGTTCTTCGGGCTCCAGTCCGAGGAACATCGAGGCGGCGCCGAGCATGACGATGTTGCTCGACCGCGCCGACCCGGCGCCACGCGCCAGCCGTTCGGCGTCCACGACCACGTGGCGCGGCAGCGCGGAGATGCGGTCGATGACCTGCTCCACCGGGGGGTAGTTTCCGATGTTGACGAACGCGTTGCTCGACGCAACGACGACTCCGTCGGGGCCCATCATGTGGACGTAGCGCAGCGCCTCGAGCGGCTCGACGGCGATGAGGAGGTCGACGCGCCCGACCGGGATCAAGTCCGAGTGGATCGGATCGTCGCCGAGGCGCAGGTGCGACTGCACCGCGCCGCCGCGCTGGCTCATCCCGTGCACCTCGGCCTGCTTGACGTGCATCCCGCGCTGCACCGCGGCGCCCGAGATCGCCTTGGCGATCGAAAGAATGCCCTGGCCGCCCACGCCCGCCATGATGATGTTCTGCTGCACGGCGTACCCCCGCCTGACAACCCGCCCTCCAACCCGCCCGTCAATCCGCCTGGCGCGCGTGAACCGTCAGCGGCGTGCACGAGCACCCCGCGCCGCACGACGGCGCAGGCTCCCGCCCCTTGGCCTGACGCTTCACGTGAATGCAGGCCCGTCGCGGTACGATCACGCTCAGGCCGCGGTGCTCGATCTCCCGCCGGATCAGCGCCACGTTCGCGTCGTGATTCTTCGGGAGCGGCTCGATGACGTGAAGATGTTCCGGGCTGACCCCCAGCCCGCGGATCACGTCGATCAGACGCTCTCCGCACGACATCGATTCCTGCGTCCCCGTCATCCCGACCGTCGCGTTGTCGAGCACGAAGACCGTCATGTTCGCGTTGGCGTGCGCGGCACCGATCAGCGGGGTCATGCCGGAGTGCGCGAACGTCGAGTCGCCGATGGTGCAGATCACGGGGTGGACCCCCGCCTGCGCCGCCCCGTGCGCCATCGCGATCGAGGCCCCCATGTCCACGCAGGAGTGCACCGCGCGGAACGGCGGCGCCACTCCAAGCGCGTAGCACCCGATGTCGCTGAACATGTACGCGTTGCCCAGCGGCGCCCCGGCCTCGACGATGGCGCGGAAGCTGTCGGCGTGCGGGCAGCCCTTGCACAGCTGCGGGGGACGCGCGGCCAGGCCCTGCAGCGGCTGGGCTGCGCCGACGAACGGAACGCCCAGCGCGGCGCTCACGCTGTCGGGGGTCAGTTCACCGTCGGGCGGCAGGTCTCCGCTGAGTCTCCCCTTGATGACCTTGCCCGGGAGGCCCAGGAGCCCGTTCAATCGCCGCTCGATGAACGGGTACCCATCCTCAAACACGAACACCTCGTCGCAATGCTCGACGAGCTTGCGGATGTGCGCCACCGGGAGCGGGTAACGGCCGATGTGCAGCACGGAATCATCATCCGAGTCGCCGACGGCCTCGGCCACGTAGTTCTGCGCGATGCCCGCGGTGATGATGCCGCGCCTGCCCGACAACCGCAGCCAGTTCGACGGCGAATCCTCGGAATCTCGGAGCAGCCTGGGCTGCAGGTCCAGCAGCCGCCGGTACCGGCGCCGCGCGTTGGTCGGGACCAGGACCCAGTCGTTGGGATCGGGGCGCGGGTACTCGGCGGGAGCGTGCCCGTTCAGCACCCGGGGGTCCGGCGCGTCGCCCTCCTGACCTCCACGGAGCACCACGTTGGCGCGGCTGTGACACAATCGCGTCACCATCCGCACCATCACCGGAAGCCCGACTTTCTCCGAGTATTCGAACGCCTCGTGCACCTGGTCGTACGTCTGCTGCTGCGTGCCGGGCTCGAAGAGAGGGAGCTGGGCAAACTCGTGGTAGTAGCGGGTGTCCTGCTCGTTCTGCGACGAGTGCATTCCCGGGTCGTCCGCGACGATGAGCACCAAGCCCGCGTTGACCCCGGTGACCGCTGAACTCATGAACGGGTCGGCGGCCACGTTGAGGCCGACGTGCTTCATGCTCACGAGCGCACGCTTGCCGGCGTACGACATGCCGAGGGCTTCCTCGTACGCGACCTTTTCGTTGGCGGACCACAGCGCGCTGATGCCCGCCGAGGCTCCCACGCTTCGCACGTGCTCCTCGATGTACTCGAAGATCTCGGTCGCCGGCGTTCCCGGGTAGGAGAACGCGCCGCCTATCCCGGCATCTATTGCCGCGCGGGCCGCGGCCTCATCGCCCAGGAGCAGTTCGCGGTTCACGGCATCATCTCCGCAGACCCCTTGCGTCGGGTGTCGCTGCGCTCAACGGTAGTGCGCTCCCCAGACGTTCCCGAGGCATGGGGCCTGGCCCGGCGGTGGGTCAGCGCCAGTGTAATCCCTTGGAATTCAGCCCGGGCGGCTGAGGTAGTCGCCGCAATTCCTTCACCTTGAAGCTCCGCTCTGGATTGGGGCCATTCCCGTGTCGATGGCTCCGTGCCAGGCCGCCCACCGGGGGGATTGGCGGCAGGCGCACGGAATCGCCAAATGACGAAATCGCCGAATCACCTCGCGCTTGCGGCCCTGGCCGGAGCGATCGGCAATCTCCCCGGATTTGCGGCGCGGGCTGATCCGCCGGACGATGGGCATAGCGTCGTTTCCGCCGAGGGGACCGAGGCGGAGGCTGGCCCAAACGTCGGGTGGCAGCCCAAGGCGCCGCGCCCTTCGGGAGAAGAGGAAGCCGCGACACCCGGTGGGGCCGAGCCGAGCCGGTTTCACCTCTCGCTGGGGGCGGACTACACGACCGCGTACTTCAACCGCGGCTACAACGTGGAGGACTCGGGGTGGATTGTGCAGCCGTTCGTGGACGCGTCGTTGGACGTCTTCCGGCTGGAGGACGGGACGATCTCGATCACCATGGGAACGTGGAACTCGTTCCAAGGCGAGGCGACCGACGCCGGTACGACCGACCGCTTCACGAAGTACTGGTACGAGTGCGACTTGTACGCGGGCGTGGGTTTGACGGCCGGCCACTGGGATTTCCAGGCGCGGTACTACGCCTACACCAGCCCCTCGGACGCGTTCGAGACCATCGAAGAAATTTACTTCAGCGGCGCCTTTGACGACACGGAACTTCTCGGGGCGTGGGCCATGCAGCCCTCGGCCATCGTCGCGATCGAGGTTGGCGACGTCGCCAATGACGGCGAGGGCACCGGCTCGTATCTCCAGCTGGGTGTCGCGCCGGGCTTCACGTTCGACGCCGGGTCCGTGACCGACGTCGCGATGTCGTTCCCGGCGTCGGTCGGCCTGAGTCTCCACGACTATTACGAGGGACCCGACGGCGAAAACGATGTCTTCGGCTACGCCGGCGTGGGTGTCACCCTGGGCGTGCCGCTGCCCATCGACAAGTCTTGGGGACAGTGGACGCTCCGGGCCGGTGTCCAGGGGCTGTACCTCGGCGGTGTCACGAGCGAGGCCAACGACGGCAACCACTTCGAGGTGATCGGGACCGCGGGCGTCACGGTTGAGTTCTAGATCGATCGGCGCGGTCACCGCGCGGCACGGGGGACAGCACGCGATGCAACTCAGGCTGAAACTCACGCTCCTGCTCGGCGCGGTCATCGCCGTGTCCGTGACCTCGAACTACGCGATCCAGCGGATCGCGGTGGTCCCGAGCTTCCGCGCGCTCGAGCATGAGGACGCGATCGAGGATTGGCAGCGGTGCCAGAACGCCATCGCCAGGGACCAGGAGGCGCTGTCGGCGCTCTGCTTTGACTGGGCTTCATGGGACGATGCCTACGGCTTCGTCTTGGACAAGAACCCGGCGTTCTTCGACGCGAACCTCAAGAACTCCGAGTGGTTTGTGGATCAGAAGATCGACGTGCTGTACTTCTGCCGGCCCGACGGCACGGTGTACTGGAGGCACGTCGCCGACCTCGATTCCGGAGCGCCGGCCACGCTCGCGTGGATGCCGGCAGATCGCCTGCCACCCGACCACCCCCTGATGGCGGTGACGGCCTCGAAGGAGAGCAGGGTCGATGGCATGATCCGCACCGAACTGGGCTTTGTGATGATGTCGGCGCGGCCGATCCTCACGAGCAAGAACGAGGGACCGCTGGCCGGGGTGCTCGTTTTCGGGCGGAGATTGAACGTGGAGACCGTGGCCGCGCTGCGGGAGCAGACCGGCGTCCACTTCGATATCCGCGACCCGGCGGGGCCGGGCCTCTTGGCGCGCGAGCGCGCGGGGGTCGCCGAGGCGATCGCGAACGACGGGCCGGTTGAGGAGCTCATCGATGCCGATCACCTGGCGGTCCGCGGTGTCGTCGCGGGTCTCGACCGCACGCCGGTGATGCTGATCCAGACCTCCGGCGAGCGGCACATCTCGCGACGGGGTCACGAGGCGCTGGCGTTTGCGACCTGGTCGCTGGTGGCGTCGGGGCTGCTGACGCTGGTCGCGCTGCTGTTTGCCATGCGTTGGCTCGTGATCGGACCGTTGGGGTCGCTCACGCGGCACGCGACGAGTGTCGGCGAGAGCGGGCACCTCGGCGGGCGGATCGACCTCAAGCGCAGCGACGAACTGGGCACCCTTGCGCGGGCGTACGACCGGATGCTCGAGCAGCTCGAGGAGTTCCGGGCGAACTCGGTCACCATGTCGCGCCAGGCGGGAATGGCAGAGGTTGCCGCTGGCGTGCTCCACAATGTCGGCAACGCCATGACCAACGTGGGAGTGCTGGCCGAGACTCTGGGCTCGAAAGTGGCCAGGTCCAAGGCCTCGAGCCTTACCAAGGTCTCCGCGCTCCTCGAGGAGCATAAGGATGATTTGCCGGCGTTCTTCGGCGAGGGCCGGCAAGGGCAGCAGTTGCCGGGGTACATCGCGCAGCTGGCCGACCATCTGAGCAGCGAGATGGCGGACGTTCATCGCGATCTCATGGGCCTGCGCGAGGGCCTGCAGCACGTCAAGCTGATCGTCGCGTCCCACCAGAGCATTGCCAAGCCGTCGAACTTCGTCGAGGAAGTCGACCTGTCGGAGGTGGTCGCCGGATCGCTCGTGCTCGTCGAGCCTTCGTTCCGCCGGCACGGCATCGCCGTCGAGGTCGAAGCAGCGCCGCGATCACGGGTCCGGTGCGACCGCTCGAAGCTGTCGCAGGTGCTGGTGAACCTCCTGACGAACGCGAAGGAGGCGATGATCTCCGCGAAGATTCCCGCGCCGCGCGTGCGGGTCCGGGCCGGAGTGGACGACGGGACCGCGTTCGTGGAGGTCATCGACAACGGCCCGGGCATCGATCCCCAGCATCGGGACAGGCTGTTCAGCAAAGGCTTCTCGACCAAGGCCGAGGGGCACGGCATCGGGCTGCACCACAGCTGGCTGGCGGTCCGCGAAATGAGCGGGACGCTCGGTGTCGCCGAGCCCGAGCCGGGACGCGGCGCCACTTTCCGACTCGAACTGCCGGCCAACGCCGGCGCGGAGCTCGTCGACGCATGAACCCGAGCATCCCTGCTTCCAATCGAATCCTCGTCATCGACGATGAACGCACCATCCACGAGGCGTACCGCGCAATCCTCTGCGGCGAAGAGAGAACCAGCGCCGCCTTGGACGCGATGGACGCCGCGCTGTTCGGCACGACGGCACAGGCGCCCGGCCCGCCGGCCCCGCGCTTCGAACTCGACGTTGCGTCGCAAGGGCAGGAGGGACTTGCGATGCTCCGCGCCGCGGCGGCCGAGGGACGCCCGTACCGCATGGCGTTCGTCGACATGCGCATGCCCCCCGGGTGGAACGGGGTGGAGACGGTGGAGAATCTCTGGAAAGTGGACCCGGACCTCGACGTGGTGATCTGCACGGCCTACTCGGACCAGCCGTGGGACCGGGTGGACGAGCGGCTGGGGCGGACGCACCGCCTCCTGCTGCTGCGCAAGCCCTTTGACGCTGCGGAGGTCTGGCAGCTGGCCAGCTCGCTGTCGCAGAAGCGACTGGCCGGGGACATTGCGCGCGCCAGCCGCCTGGCGCTGGAGACGACCAACGCCCGCCTCAAGCTGGAGATCGAGGCGCGCCAGACCGTTGAGGGACAGCTCAAGTACGACTCACTGACCGCGCTCCCCAACCGGCTGCTGCTGTACGACCGCATCGAGCGATGCATCGAGCGTGCCAAGCACGACGCGGACTTCAGGTACGCGGTGCTCTTCCTGGACCTCGATAACTTCAAGATGATCAACGACAGCCTCGGGCACGCCATGGGCGATTACCTCCTGGTGGAGGTCGGCAAGCGGTTGACGTCCTGCCTCCGGTCGCTGGACACCGCCGTACGGGCGGGCAGCGACACGCCGGCACGCCTCGGCGGTGACGAGTTTGTGCTTCTCCTCGACGGCGTGAGTTCGCCCGCCGACGTGGAGCTGGTGGCGCATCGGATCCAGCAGAGGATGGCCGAGCCCATGAAGATCGCGGGGCGCGAGGTTCACGTCACCGTGAGCCTGGGCTACGCCATGGGGAGCAAGGAGCACATGGTGCCCGACGACGTCCTCCGCGACGCCGACGCCGCGTTGTACCAGGCCAAGGCGGGCGGAAAGGGCCAGGTCCGCGCGTTCGACGACTCGATCCGGCAGCGGGTCATGACCCACCAGCGCCTGAGCGGCGACATTCGCGGCGCGGTCAAGTTGAACCAGATGCGGGTGCTCTACCAGCCCCTGGTGTCGCTCGAGTCGGGGTTCCTCGAGGGCTTCGAGGCCCTTTCACGCTGGCAGCACCCGGAGCTGGGCGTGGTCAGCCCTGCCATCTTCATCCCCGTCGCGGAAGAGACCGGCGCGATCCACGAGATCGGCCTGTGGGTGCTCCGCGAGAGCTGCCAGCAGCTGCGGATCTGGCGAGAGCGATTCCCGGCGCGCTCCGAACTCTCCATCAGCGTGAATGTCTCCACCAAGCAGCTTGCGGACCCGGGCTTTGCCCGCGCGCTCGCCGGAGTTCTCGCCGAGGTGGGACTCCCCGGCAAGTACCTCAACATCGAGATTACCGAGAGCGTCTTCATCGACAACGTCGACGCCGTGTGCCGTCAGCTGGTCGAGATCCGCGCCATGGGCGTCGGGCTGCACCTGGATGACTTCGGCACCGGCTATTCGTCCCTAAGCTCGTTCCACCAGCTCCCCATCGACGCGATCAAGATCGATCGCTCGTTCGTGTCGCACATGGGACTCGACGGGCGGGTTGCCAACATCGTTCAGGCGATCCAGCTCATGGCCTCCAACCGGCAGTTGAAAGTGATCGCCGAGGGGATCGAGACGCTTGAGCAGCTCACGCAGTTGCAGGCCCTAGGGTGCGTCAGCGGGCAGGGGTACTACATGTCGCGCCCCGTGGACGCGGTTGCGGCCCAGGCTCTGCTCAAAGCAAACCATCAGACGCACGCCGAACCGTCGGCGATGTGGCCGCAGCACAAGGCCGCGTAGCTCTCGCGAAGGTCGGAAGGCCGGCGCGGACATGAAAAAAGGGCCTCGGCGTGAGCCAAGGCCCCTCGCGGCAAGTCGTGTTGAGGGGGGTCAACTCGTCATCGCACGCGGCCCCATGATACGGCCGTGGGACTTGCTTTGCCACTCCCCTCATCCCGCCTCCCCGTGTCCGACGGGCGTCGTGTCCACGCGATTCACGCCGGACCGGGCCAGCGCGTTCTTCGGGACACCAGCCGCGCCGGACGCACGGCCGGGGGCCGGGGTAGGATGCCCGCGCCAAGCACGCCGCAACGCACGGGAGCCCGGTATGGCGAAGAAGAACGTCGACGCGCGGATCGCCGAACTACAGCGCCAGATCGCGGAGATCCGCGTGAGGTCCGCGGAAGCGGGGGAGTTCCGCCTGGTCGACAAGTCGGGGCGCGTGCGGGCGGTCCTCGAAATGACGCGATCCGGACCTCGCCTGGCGATGATGCACGAAGACGGAACGGTCGGGCTGGAGGTGTCCTTGGGCGCGGGGGGCCCGGGTGTTCGCCTCGCGGACGAGAGCGGCCAGACCCGAGTTTTCCTCGGTGCGGCGCGGGACGCGGCGAGCATCGCCCTTGCGGATGGGAAGGGCGCTCAACGCACCTTTATCGGCGTCAGTCGGAGCGGCAAGACGTCGATCAAGCTCTACGACGCCAAGCAGCGCGTCGCGTGGACGGCGCCGGAGTGAGCGACCCGGCAGTGGCGGGCGACTCCCGGTGCTCAGTGCTGGGATAGCCGCGCGCACTATTTGACCGTTCCCTCTGCAATCAGTCCAGACGGAGTTTTTGACGTCGGCCTGGATCATGAGAATCAAGGCGATGGGCAGGAAGGGTCATTCGGCGGAGGAAGTGGTGAGCAAGCCGCGGCATGCGGAATCTCGGGTCACTGCGCTGGCACCGCGGCCCGCGGTCACCAGTGTCTGCCGGGAGCGCGGTGGCCCTCACGAGGATCCCGCTCCACCAGATTTCTAGTGGAGCACCGAGCCACGGCCGGCTGAAGCCACGCTCGCGAACCCGACTTGAGGCGGTCTGGTGGGGCCGGGAGACGGCCGCTGGTGCCACGGGGCCACAACCCATACGCGACGAGCAGCACGCCTCGCTGAAGCTCCCCGCCCCAGCGCACCGCGGCCCACCACGTGACGTCACTAGGCGCCCACGGGCATCATCCGACGGCCTACCGGACGAGCGTTTGATACCCTGATCCACGTAAGTCCTTGCAGGGCCCGTGGCGGAACGGCAGACGCAGCGGACTTAAAAGGCGCCCAAGGGGTTTCGCACCGGCCCTGGCGCAGCGCCAGGCCTTATTCCTGAACAACCAATGAGGTTGGCTGGTTCATGCTGGCTCCTGTCGGGTCGGTGACGGCGCCCGAAAGACGACCATCTGGACGACCATTTTCTGTGCACGAGAGTTCGAGGCGACGCGATCTAGAACCGCCCTTGTTCCGGCATGCGCGCGCATTCGCCCCCACACCGGCTCGGCTGTAGCGTTCCCCGAGGTACTCCCGACACTGAGCAGGCATGAGCAGTTACCGCGGCGAGTTACACCTTCATGCGGTGCGTCACAACGCCCTTTGATGCGATCACCTTCCGAAGTTCCGTACACACAGGCCCTACGACATCAGCGGGGACGCACCCCGGTTTGCACTTGTAGGTGATGGGATTGACCCCCGACAGGTCGCTCGGGATCTTCAGATCGGCGTCTTCGTCTCTCACCATGAACACGCGTTCGCGGCCGAGCCGGCCCAGGAACAGTCCCATCTCAAGGATCACGTTGTCGCGAGGAACCGCATGCTCCTTGTCACGGGAATTGATCTTGTCGTCGGGTCCGAACACGAAGAGCGCGAAGTCCGCCTGGTCGACCTGCGTGATCAGGTCCTCGACGGGGATCTTCGACGGACCGAAGACTCCGTTAGTCCAGACCCGCACGATGACCTTCTCATGCTTCAGTCTGGCCTCGATCTCCTGCGCGATCGGCAGGCCTTCCACTGACGAGCCGACGAACATGATGGGAGTGGGGTTGGCGGGCAGATGGAACTTGGCCCGCTCTCGCAGGCGGTCCCCGGCCAACTGGGCAAGGTGCTTCCAGAATCCTCCAGAGTCGCCGCCGGATTCCTTGAACGGTGCCGCCAGTAAGCCCATGTAGTGGCGACTGGAGCTGCGACGTTTGGAGTTGGAGTGGCAAACACGCCGCGACCGTATCGACCGCCAGCTCCGGGAGCTCGGATGGGTGATCGTGCCATTTCAGTTCGGTCTGGATAGCACGCGGCTCTCTGCTCACGTGGTCACCGAGCTGGAGACGCCAAGCGGCCCAGCCGACTACGTCTTCTTTGTCGACGGCTCGCCAGTCGGCGTCCTGGAGGCAAAGCGAGTGGGGGTTGATCCTGCGAACGTCCTTTCACAGGCCGAACGCTACGCGAGAGGGATGCCCGGCTCCTGTTTCAATCTCAACGGGCTTCGGACCCAGTTTCTTTGGTCTAGCAACGGCTCCGAGATTCACTTCCGTGATGCGAGACATCCCTTCAACACCGCACGTGAGGTATCAAGCAGGGGGCACGCAGGTCTCCAATTCGATAACATCGATCCGTTCGTTCCCCAACAAGAGCTGAGAGTCCTACCGTGGCGGACTCCAATGGGCGGTTGGGCAGCGTGGGCGATTTTGAAGAGGATTGCAGTCACGATGGGCAGTGCGACTCATCCAAATCAGACGACATCCAGTCCGGCAGATGTGCCGTCGCCTGGAGAAGCTGCCCGTCGGGCGAAATCCGTGCTTGGAGTTGCCGCATCGTTGGTCAAGGTACTGCCCGCCGACCATCGCAGCCGCATAAATCCACTGGCTAGCGCCTCTTCAAGCCTTTCGGATGCGGTGTCTGGGATCGATACGCCTGGACTTACCGTCGTTGTGGCGGGCGAGTTCAATCGCGGCAAGTCATCACTTGTAAACGCCATCCTCGGCATACCACTGTTGCCAACGAAGATGGTTCCCACGACCGCGTACGCGACGCGGTTGCGCGGGCCCGGGGTTCGTCGCACAAGGAACGGTGACAACGCAGGCCACGCGGATCACGGGCACGTCGATCTTCATTTCGAGGATGGGCGGGTCGAAACCTACGGCTTTGAAATGCTCACGCGTCTGAGCCTGATGGGGCAAGATGCGCCGATCAAGGGCCTGCGAGAGGTCCACGTGCACGTCAACCATGAACTCTTCGCCGGGGGGCTCGAGCTGATCGATACCGCTGGGTTCCAGGACGGGACGCGAGATACCACCGACGTGCTGATCGGAGAGATCGGCCAGGCGGAGGTGGTCATCGTTGTCCTCTCGGGCATGGCGTTGCTCAGCGACACGGAGCGGTGTCTGATCCGCGAGTTGTGCGTGGACCATCACAAGACTGTGGTGCCGGTCGTGAACTGGATGAACGCGGTCGACCCGGGCGGCAGTGCCGAGGCGATTGGGCTGCTGGAGCAGTATGTTTCACGGCTTCCGAACATCGGATTGGGGTCTAGGTACTACTGTATTGATCCCCTGCGAGCTGCGAGGGACGTCAGAGACCACGGCCGTCCGGTGGGAGATTTGGCGAACCTCGTAAACGACTTGCGATCGTTCAATGCCAAGGCCGCGGCCCGCAAGGCCCGGCTTGGCAGATGTGCTTCGCTAGTACGCCGGATGCGACTGCTGGCGGCGCCGCTTCAAGACCACTTCCGGATCGTCGCGAAGACCAGGCGTGAGCGGGAGCGGCCGGAGTTGCACAAGCTTCGGACGCTATACAGGCGACTCGCCGAGAGTGAGGGCGAAGTCGTCGAGAGGGTCGACACGGCTGCGGCCAAACTCGTGGAATCGACTGCGGAGGCGATGACCGCTTGGATGGCCGCCACCCTCGTGACGACCATCCAGACGGAAGCGCCGAAGGTTCTTGGTGCGCACTTGGACCTCATGGCCGTGGGTATCGAAAAGCACCTCGACGCCGAATTGCGTACGCTCGCCGAGCGGCTGGACTTGCCTCCGGTGACCAGTGGGTACGCCGCCGTTGTACGGGAATCCTGGAAATCAATTGACGGGTACGCGCTGGCGCCGCCCGACTACCGGAGTGCCGGCGGATTCGGGAAGTTTTTTAAGGACGTATTTGAAGACTATGGGCGTCATGCCGCCGTCAGGTTCTACGAGGGAGAGTGGCGTGTAATCATGAAGGCCGTGGTCCGCGAGATGACCGCTTCGGCTGCGCGGGCGGTCGGGGAGTTGCGAACGAGGTTGAACGCCAGCATCGCGGTTCTGGAACTTCCCGTTGACGGCGACGGATTGGTCGCCTGCGGTATTCTGGCGGCGCGGGTCGACGAGTTGGCATGCGAGCTTGTCGCCGTCTACTCGCAAGATGCCGCGGGACTGGACTGGGGTTCAAAAATCGCTTCAGGGAGAGAAACTTCCGTGGATGTGCTACCCGACGAGTTCCTTGCCGAAAATTGGATCTCTTCCCAGACCATCTGTCAGGTGCTCGAGGGAGCCGGCATCTCCGCATCGATCGATGGCGACGGCGACGTGAAGCTCACGCTAGATTCGGGTCGGACGGTCTTTGTGATGGTCGACCAGAAGCGCAAGTTCTTGCGGTTTCTCGTCTTACTCAAATACGACGCGCCGACCCAGGCAAAGCTGGAGGCGTCGGTAGCCGGAGTGAATCGGGACTTGATGATGGTGTGCGCTTCAGTGAAAAAGGAGTCCACGGTCAGTTTCGACTATTGTCTGCCGTTCGCGGGGGGTATCCCGGCATTCACGGTGCTCAGTGCGTTGCGCCTTTTTGGAGCGTCCGTGAGCGTGGCCTCGGAGAGAATCCTTGAGGAGCTGGCTGGATGATGTCCTACCAGATGACTGGGGCCGACTGGGACGAACTCGAATCGTTGAGCCGCCTCTCCGGGCTGCCGCTGGAGCGGGTGACGTCCGCACGCTCCGCTGCTTCGGGGAGCAAACCGGGATCGCGCGTCACTCTTATCGCCGGGCGCCCAGGTTGCGGCGTCGAGGGGTTGGTTGACGTACTCTGCAGCGCCGACGCCCGTTCAAAGTTGGAAGCCAACGACATTCTGGTCATCGGGGCTTCTGACGACCCCTTGGTGGCGATGCTCGGCGCGGTGGCAACAGCATCCTCGTCCCACTTGGGCAAGAGCCCGGCCATCGTCCTTCGAACGTCTGGGTTGCTGTCAGCCGAGGTTCGCATGCGCCTTGGGCCGCTGGGGCTCTGTGCTCAGGGAGTGCTCGTCACCCCGGCCAATCAGGCGCTGCACGAGAAGGAGCGGGAGTTGGTTCGAGAGCTCTCGGAGCGATGCGCTACTGGGCGAGTGGTGTATGTTGTGCCGCATGGAATGGAGACGACTGCGGGCGAGCTCAAGGAGCTTCGCGAATACGCCTCGGCTGTGATGCGCAGCCATGGGTTCGCGGGCTCCCGGTTCCTCGGGGCCGCGTTCATGAGATCCGGGTCGCTGAAATCAGTGCCAGGCGATGACGCCAAGAACGGCCCCCCCGTCCTGGATGTGAGCGGTGTGGACGTGCAGCGTGGGGCCGCGATGATCGCCGCCGGTCAGCTTCGGGCCGTTGTAAAGGCGGGCATCAAGGCCGCCAGTTCGCTCCCCCTGGAGCCTCCAGTCGATCTGGCGGATGAGGGTCGTTTGCGCGAGGAATTGCGAACCATTCTGGACCGGTCCATCGATCGCATCGTCGTGAACGTCGGCGCTCGGTTGAGCGCCGGGCCAGATTTGAGCGATGCCGATGTGCAACGCTGCGCCGCGGACGTGTTGGCGGAGTGGACCGCGGGCTCGACCCGCGAGGGCATCTGGCTTAAGTACCTGACCGGGCTGCGCCCGGGCGCTTCGGTCCGGTTCGAGCAAAGCGTCACCGAGTTTGCTTCCACCCTTTCGGCCGTTCCCTCGGCTACTCCCGCGAGCTCGCCCCCGGGGCCGTCCACTTTGGCGCCGGCCAAGATCGTCGGGTGGAGTCCGGTTCTTGTTCGATTCGGAATCGCAGTCGCAGTCGGACTTATCGTGGCGCTCGTGTCTGGACTCGTGTTGAACCAGTTCTTTGCAACGGCGGCGGGGATGGCGGTGGCTATCGCGGGGTATGCCACCCTTCCATCGCTTGGAGTGCTCCCGAATCGGACGGTCGCCGCGAGAGCGGGGCACAGTCGTGCTGTGACCAAAGTCGACCAGAGTATCGCCGGCACGGCCGAATTCCGGAGGGCCATTTCGGCATGGTTCGAGGGAACGATCGCTAACACCCCGCCGATAGAGCGTTGGCGGGGACTATCAAAGCGACTGGAATTGAATCTGGATGCGGAGGAGGTGGGCGGATGACGCATGCAAGTACACCTGGAGCCCACATGTCCTTTGAGCAGGTCCGAGCCAAGGCCATCGCGCTCGCCGAGGAGCTCGAAAGTCTGGCCGGCAGCCTCTCACCATGGAAGACCGGGGCACCGGAGTTCCCGATCGATCACGACATTGGAGTTCTGTCACATCGCGCGTCATCTTTGCGGGCTGCCGAGTATCGCGTTTTGTTCTGCGGCGAGTTCAAGCGAGGAAAATCGACAGTTTTGAATGCAATGGTGGGGGAAAGCGTCCTTCCGGCAAAGGTCACGCCGTGCACCGCCATCCTGACGCGGCTGAAGCGGGGCGCGGTGCCGAAGGTGACCGTGTCGTTCAACGATGGCGCGTTACCGCGGACCATGACCATCTCGGAATTCAAGAAGGAGTATGAGCTTCGCACCGAGGACCACCAGGCCGCCGGAGCCGCTGGTGCTGAAATCGGTCGTTTCGATCGCGTTCGCGAGGCGGTCATCGAGCACCCTTCGCCGGTCCTCCCGCCCGCGATCGAACTGGTCGACTCCCCCGGCATGCGGGAAAACGTCGTGCGGACAGCGCGAACATTGGAGGCGCTCGACAGCGCTGCGGCAGTGGTAATGGTGCTTTCGGCCGTGCAGAACTTCACCACAGACGAGCGTGGATTTATTCAGCAGGAACTGCTGCCGCGAAGACTCCGTAACATTTTTTTCCTCGTTAACTGGTACAACGCTGTCGAGCACGAGGACAAGCCGAAGGAAGAGATCGAGCGGGACAAAGCCGAGTTGGAGCAGCGGCTTAATCAACTGGTCGTCCCTCTGTGCGTGGTTGACGGGCGCGATTTGAGCACCTGCCGTATTTTCCGAGTGAACGCCCTTGGCGCGTTGCGCGGCCGCCAGTCTCCGCTCGATCCCGCCAAGGTCGCTCGTTCCGGGATGCCCGAGTTCGAAGCGGAACTTCAGTCTTTCATCGTTGGCGACATCGCCCGGGCTGGGAACGAGGCTGCCGTCGGATTGGCGGAGCAGTGTGAAGAGCGATTCCGGGCTTTCGTGGAGGAGCAGGCGAAGTTTGACCGGCAGCCTCTGGAGGACCTGGAACGGCAGCGTCAGGCAATCGAGCCCAAGCTCGAGTGGCTGAGAAACATCCGCGAGCACGTTCGCCGCTTCCTGCTCGACAAGTCCGAAGTCCTGCACGTCCGGCTCACCTCGTCGCTCCGTCAGTTCGTGATTGAAATGCAGGAGCGGATCGTCAACGACATCTCTGAGGGACGTGAAATCGACCTCTCCCTCATCAACGACCGGCTCGTGACGCTGAACCTGGTCAAGGACCTCGGCAAGACCGTGGCGAACTGGTTCGGGGCCGGCGCGACGCTCTACAAGGATGAACTGGCCGCGACCATTGAGCGCGAGCTATCTGCCTACCTCGAACGCCGGATCGGTGAGTGGCAAAGCACCACGGCGAAGAGTGTGTTTGGGACGATCGAGGGCGATATCCAGAAGGAGCTCGCCGCTCAGGCGGAGCAGTACTCTCGTCTCGTCGCCGAAATCCAGGAGCAACTGGGGCTCACGGTCGAAAAGCCGGACCCTCGCAAGCTCATAGAGCAGTGGGTGACGGACCTGGGCGGTCCCGCGGCCCTCGGCCGGACCGGGGGCCTGAGTGATATCGGTGGAGTCATCGCCTCCGCGATCGGTCCGATTGTCGGAAGCGTGCTCGCCGAGAGCCTGCTTCACCTAAAAACCGCGCTGGTGCCGGTCATTGGGCTGGTTGTGGCCAGCGTTTTGATGGTGTGGCGGGAGAGCAGGTTGAAGGAAAAGCTCCGCAAGGGTGTTGCCGATGCAGCGAACAAGGCCTTCGCGACCGTCGAGGCGAAGATCGACGCCGCCGCGAAGCTGAAGCTTGACAGCGGGTTCAAGGGGCTTATCGAGCGGATCACGTCGACGATGGACGCAGAGATCGCGGGGGTATCTGCGTCTTTGGACGCCGTGATCGCCAGTAAAATGCAGCACGAGGAGAGTTCCGCCGCCCGGTTCGAGAAATTCAACTCGGCAATCATGCAGATTTCAGAGGTGGTCTACCGCATGAAGGCACTCGCCCGCTAGCTCCAAGGCCCCTCGCGTGGGGCGGCGGTAGCGCGACTAGGTAGTCGGAGCACCTGACCAGTTCAGGTGGCTTGGGACGCCTCAAGTGGCCTTAGGCCGGCGACTATCCCAACGGCCGGTGGGTCTTGGCCCTTCTATTCATCCTTGACTCTGTTCCGTTCTTTCACTTTCTGGCTCGCGCCATGACGCTTCTTTGCGGCCATCGCGCCTGCACCGACTGCGCCCGCTCCAAGAGCGAGTTCGGAGATCAGTTTCTCCCGCTTGGCAAGAGACTGGAACAGGTGCGCTTCCGTGGCCCACGAGATTGCGCGTTGGGCGGGCACGGCGGCGACGGCAAGCCAGCCTCGGTTGAAGATCCCGACGGCCCCGGCCGCCAAGGCGGTGCACCCGCACGCGATCAGCAACCCGCGATGCCGCCTCAGGCCCATGCGCAGGGCGTACGATCGTCGTCCCTCGGCGGCAAGAACGGGTTCGCGGTTGAGATACTTTCGGATGTCCTCTCCGAGCATCTGGGCGGACTGGTATCGGTAGAGCGGCTGCTTTCGAATGGCCCTCGCCACGATCCACTCAAGCTCGCCACGCAAATCTTGCCGCACACGGTCGGACGTGGATGACCGTCTCATACTGATCGACTGGACTTGGTCCTTTGTCGAGGACCCCAGACGGGCGCCAAGCGTCTGAGGCTGGGCTTCGCGGAGTAGCTTCTGGACCTCAGTGTGGCCCTTGCTTCGAAGCACATCCGAGTCGATGGGAAGCATTCCCGTGAGCAGTTCGTACAGCACGACTCCCAAGGAGTAGACGTCCGCGCGCGCGTCGATTTCCAAAGCACCCATCTCAGCCTGCTCCGGGCTCATGTACTCCAATGTCCCGATGAGTTGCCCGAGTTCGGTCACAATGGTCTTGTCTGTCAGCGTACTGCTCACCGCTTTGGCCACCCCGAAATCAATGACCTTGATCAGCGACGACAGTGTGGCGAGTGTGAGAACAGGACGGGTGCCGGTATTGTTGTCGACTACGGCAACGGGGTCTGCCATGGTCGCCATGATGTTGCTGGGCTTCAGGTCGCGGTGGATGATGCCCTTCATGTGCGCGTGTTGTACGGCCTCGCACACGGGTATGAACAACTGAAGTCTCTCCCGTATCGTGAGGCAATGCCGATCACAGAAGTCCGTGATGGGCTCGCCCTTCACGTGCTCCATCACGAAGTAGGGCCGGCTTCCCATGCTCGGCGGCGTGATGCCGCCGTCAAAGACCTTTGCCACGTTGGGGTGGTCCATCACCGCCAGCGCCTGTCGCTCCTGCTCGAAGCGGGCGATCACAGCCTTGGAGTCCATCCCCGGCTTGATGATCTTGAGCGCCACGCGCTGAACCATCGGTTCACGTCGCTCCGCCAACCAAACGACTCCGAAACTGCCTCCGCCGATTCTCTTCAGAAGCTTGTACGGCCCGATGAAATCGCCCGGGCGCTCGTTCGACGGCGGTAGTTCCAGCGGCGGCGGGGGCGGCGTGCTGGAGGTTGTTCGCTGGTCGTCCAAGAAATCTCCCTCGCCCGGAAACTGCCCCTGCCAAGTCCGCCTCGGGCAAATCGTACCATGCCATCGGCAACGGGCCGCTCGACCACGGAACCGCAATTCATCCAGAAGGGTCGAAGTAAGGCTCCAGAGCAGGCGTATTGCTAACTCAAGTCAGTGACTTGGAGCGCTTGCAGAGCTCCGAGTGCAGGCGATTCACCCGAGGATTCGGCGTTAGGCTTGGTTGGAGGTGAGCCGTTGGGACGGCCGAGACCAATCTCGGGGCATTGGTCGATCCCACGAGATGTCGCGCGCTCAAGGCAATGGGCACAAGCATCTGAAGGCGGGCGGCATCGCCCCAGAAGCGCAATCACTCGACGCCCTGACCGTCGCCACGACGCCGGTGTGGATCACCTGGGACAATTTCGGCCACGCGCTCACTACGCATGCGAGTTCGGTTTCAATCGGGGAACCATCGGTGCTTGTGCATCCGCTCGGAGTAGGTCCCCCAAACTCTGCCAGAGCTTCCTTCATCTCAGCTGCTCGCTTCGGCTGCACAGGCAGGGTCTGGGATGACCTCTACGGTTTTCTGGGCCTGCGGTCGCCCGGTAGCAAATGGGTCTCTAGACCAGAATCCTGGTGGAGTACCGAGCCACGGCCGTCTGACGCCTCGCTCGCGAACCCGACTCAAGGCGGTCCCGTGGGGGGCCTCGAATCGGCCGCTTTCTCCAAGGAGCCTCCACGCCCGCGTGACGGGTTGCCTGCCCCGCTGAGGGGCACGCCCCAACGCGCCCCTCGGCCGTCCCAGTAATCTCACTCGGCGCCCGCGGGCGTCGTCCGACGACCCACTGGACGACCATTTGCTACCCTGCTCCACGTAAGTCCTTGCAGGGCCTGTGGCGGAACGGCAGACGCAGCGGACTTAAAATCCGCGGGAGGGTCATACCTCCGTGTGGGTTCAAATCCCACCGGGCCCATATGGTTTGTCGGAGGGGAAAGTCGGGGACGGGGCGGTTTTTGGGGGATGGCCAAGGGCGGGCGGGGCGGCTATTGTTCAGGCCTGCCCGGGAGGATTAGCCCCCGGACAGCGCCCTCACAGAGCTGGAGATCCCGCGTGGTTCGTATTCGCATGCAGCGTCTGGGCCGTCACAACCGTCCGTTCTACCGGATCGCCGCGATCGAGAAGCGCGTCCGGCGCGATGGGCGCATCATCGAGCAGCTCGGGTGGTACGACCCGCTCGCGCGCGAGGCGTCCAAGCAGCTGCAGATCAACGCCGAACGCATCAAGTACTGGCTCAGCGTCGGGGCGCAGCCCTCGGATACGGTCCGCGACTTCTTCGCCAAGAACAGCCTGATCGACGTCAAGGCTTGGGAGGCCCAGCGCGGCCACGACCGCAAGAAGGTCGAGAAGAAGAAGGCCGCCGACGCGGTTGCCGCGGCTGCCGCTGCCGAGAAGAAGGACGAGAAGAAGGGCGAGAAGAAGGCCTGATCGAACGGGCCGGCGCGCCAAGAATGGCGTGTCTCAACCAGCCCCCCTTTGAGCCCGGATCGAGGTCGGCACTGCCGGCGCGGTCCGGGCTTTTTTTCTTGGCGGGCCTGCCGCCCGAGCCTGGCCCACGGGAGCCCGCGTGCCGATCCGTTTCGACATCCTCACCACCTTCCCCGAGATGTTCGGCGCCGAGGCGCCCGCGGCCCTGGGCGTGAGCATCCCGGCGCGGGCCCGCGCGGCAGGGCTGGCAGAGTGGCACGCGCACAACATCCGCGACTGGGCCGCCGACAAGCACAAGAAGACCGACGACCGTCCCTTCGGCGGCGGGCCGGGGATGGTGATGCTCTGCCAGCCGATGTGGGACGCGGTGCACGCGGTTGAGGCGATGGACCCGCGCCCCGCGACGCGCGTGCTGCTCACGCCCCAGGGCCGCCCGCTCACGCAGGCGATCGTCGAGGACATGGCGCGGCGCGAGCGGCTGCTGCTGATCGCCGGGCACTACGAGGGGATCGACGAGCGCGTGGTCGAGAGGCTGGCGCCGATGGAGATCAGCCTGGGCGACTACGTGCTCAGCGGCGGGGAGCTGGGCGCGATCGTGCTCATGGACGCGGTTATCCGGCTGCTGCCGGGCGCGCTGGGGGACGAGGGGTCGTCGGGCGCGGACAGCTTCTCGAGCGTGAGCGGCGCGGGCGGGAAGCGGCTGCTCGATTGCCCGCACTACACGCGGCCGCGCGAGTGGATGGGCGCGGCGGTGCCCGAGGTGCTGATCGGCGGGGACCACGCCAAGGTCGCGGCGTGGCGGCTGGAGCAGATGATCAGGCGCACCCGCGAGCGGCGGCCCGACCTGCTGGGGGAGTGAGCGTGGCTCAGCGTGCGACCGAGCTCCAGTCGGGCTCTTCGATCGCGATCGGCCACACGCGGACGATGCCGTTCACGTCCCCCGCGGCAAGGTCGCGGCCGTTCCACGAGTACCGCAACGCGGTGATCAACGCGTCGCCCCCTCCGAGCGGCGAGACGCCCCAGGCGCCGCGCACGCGAGTCCAGGTGTGGACGCTGCCGTCGTTCCACCCGGCGCTCAGGCGGGTGCCCAGGGGCCAGTAGTCCAGGGGGCTTGACGCGTCGGGGAGTTCGACGAGCACGTAGCCCAGGCCGGTCTTGGGGTCCAGCGTGTGAACTTGGCGGTCGCCGCCCCCCAGCAAGAGCGAATCGCCCAGGGGTGACCAGACGATGCGCGTGGAGCCAGCCTGGGGCGTGTTTTCGTGCGTGTTCTTCCCCGTGCGTGCATCGGCGATGACCAGGCGTCCGTCCTCGCCGGCGGTGGCGATGCGCCCGCCGTCAGGAGAGCATGCCAGGGCGAGGATCTTTGAGTTGCCGTGGGGCGTGCGTGTGGAGAGCTCTGCGCCGGTGGTCGTGTCCCACACCGTGAGCGTGCCCGCGCCCGCGACGGCGATGGTGCGTCCGTCTGGGGGCACATCCATAAGCGTGATGTCGGCGTCGGATTTCCACTCGAGCGTGCGGTCGGGGGTGGGCGGAGTGCTCGGCGTGAGGGCGTGGAGCGTAATTCGGCGGGGCGCGCTCAGGTAGATGAGCCAGCGCGAGTCGGGCGTGATCGCCGGGCGGTTGGCGACGGTGGCGACGGCGGGAAACGAGCCCGCAGGCTCGCCCGAGGGAAGGCGCCAGAGTTTGAGCGTGCCGTCGGCGCCCGTGGAGGCGAGCGTCTTGCCGTCGATGCTGAAGGTCAGCGATCGGACGGCGCCGGTGTGGGCCTTGAGCGTGAGCGCGGGCGGGACGATCGGCGCGGCGGCGGGGGTGTTGGGGG
>JBGALI010000008.1:0-200801 GCA_044223975.1 Phycisphaerales bacterium
GAGTGCGGAGCGGGTCAGGGAGATGATGGTGTGAGGAGGTGGGGAGGTGAACGCTACTGCCGCTCGGCCACCGGATCGTGCGCTTCACTACTTGTCGGGCACGTTCGGGGGCGCCTCTTCATCGCCGGTGATCGGGCCGGGGAGCGGTTCCTTTTTGGCGCCGGGGGCTTCGGCGGGCTTGAGAAGATCGTCCATCTTGGAGAGCAGTTGCTGCACGCGGTACGACGGCAGCGCGAACGCCCAGCCGCTGAAGCGGGCGTTCATCGATTCGATTTCCTTCTTCACCTCGTCGGGAGCCTTGGACTTGGCGGCGTCGGGCGGGGGCTGGTCGCTGGGCTGCGGCTCGGGGGAGGGTTCGTTGGGGGGCTCGTAGTGGGCGCTGAGGGTGGCCCACGCGGTGCCGTCCTTGGTTGACGTGTCGATCGTGAGCACCAGGCCGTCGAAGGTGCGGAAGACGGCGGTGCCCGTCGGGGTGGCGCCCTGGGCGATGTCGGCGATGGGCCGGACATCGTCGAAGTTGATGTTGGAGATCGCCTGGGCCACGGCCGACGCGGCACCGGCGTACTTGAGCTCGCGCCCGGGGGGGATGTTGGCGACGGCGTAGTCGCGGTCCTCTTTCTTGGTCTTGCTCAGCTCGACGGACGTGCCGTCGGCGTGAGTGATGAGCACGTTCTTCACGCGGTCGCCGTTCACCCCGTCGAGGTCCTTCTTGATCCACTTCTCGGGCTCGGGCTCGAGGGTGGCGCGGGGGTCCAGGCGCGTGCGGACCTCGAAGGCCTGGGCTTCGCCGGCGCGTCGGACGTAAACGCCGACGTTCGAGCCGCGCGAAGTTGCGGCGCCCGGAGTGGTGCTGCCGACGATCAGCGCGACGATCACACGTCCCTGGGCGTCCTTGAACGTGACGAGGCGCGAGGTGGAGTCCTTGGCCTCGGGGTCCTGCACGCCCAGGAACGAGTAGTTCTCCGGCTTCTGGGTCTTGGCTTCGGCGATGGTGAGCTCGGCGACCGAGAGCACGGCGTCGCGGACTTTCTCGGGGTCGGCGGGGTAGTTGCCGCGTGTGGGCACGACCCACGTCGCGCCGTCGCGCTTGACGACCACGTCCTTGCCGGCGGCGTGGACGGAGATCTCGGCGACGCTGTTGACCTGGGCTGCCGCGGCGAGCGACTCGGCGAACTTGGCGCCGACGGCGGTCGACGGCGCGGCAGGTCCGGAGCCGGCCACGGGCTTGGCCGGTGCGGGAGCGGCGCCGGATTCGGCCGGGGCGTTGCCGCGGGCGACCCAGAACGCGATCGCGAGGAGCGCGGCGGCGACGAGAGCGAGGATGCCGAGGGTCTTGGAGTTCATGGTTCGGCTCCGAGCGGGGATTCACCACAGAGAAACGGATGCACGGAAAGGCACGACGTGCAGCTCAGCCGTCACGCTTGAACGACACGCTCTTCTTTCGCGTCATGCGCCAGGCGCCAAGGGTAACGGCGACCCCCGCGACGATGACGGGCATGAGGGCGATGTTGATGACCTTGAGGCGAGTGCCGAGGGAGTCGATGTCGCGCCGGAGGTTGAGCTGCACGGTGCGGAGCTGCTTGCGGCTGGAGACCATTTCCTCGCGGAGCTTCTCGATTTCCTTCTGCTGCTCCTCGGTGAGGATCAGGCCCTTGTCGTCGCCGGGGCGCTGGCGCTGCAGTTCGGTGATGCGGGTCTGGGTCTGCTGGATCTTGTCCTCGAGGGCCTTCTCTTCGTTGCGGTACTGCTGCTCGGCGGACTTGGCGAGGGACTGGACGCGGTCGAAGGGCCGGGCGAACTCGCCGCGGGCACGGATGTTGATGAGGTCGTCTGAGCCGGAGAGATTGTCGAGGGCGTTGATGACAAAGTCGCCGTTGTCGGCGATCTTGGCGGCGCCCAGCGACATGCCGCCGACGCGCTGATCCTGGATCCAGAAGCGGTCGTTGAGGAAGTCGCAGTCGGCGATCACGATGATGTTGACGGGACCGGTCGTCTCGGTGACGAGGCCTTCCTTGGCGTCGGCCGGGGGCGGGGGCTGGGGCTGTCCGGGCGGCACGCTTTCTGCGGGGCGGCCGTTGGGGAAGGCGGTCTTGAGGACGGCACCGGGAGCGAGGCTCAGGCGAGCGGCGATGATGAGCGGTTCTTTGCCGGCGACGTATTCGGCGAGGAGCTTCTTGGGATCGGGGCTGAGCTGGAAGAGCCCGGCTTCGAGGGGCGAGGCATCGGCGGTGGTTTCGATGAGGGGGGTCATGAGCAGGACGGGCTTGGGCGCCACCGTGGGCGTCGCGGGCGCGGCCTTGCTTTCCTCGGGTTTGGCGTCGGGGGACTCGGGCTTTTCGGCGGGCTTCGCGGTCGCCTGCCGGATAAACCCGGGCGTCGCGATGTTCATGCGCGACAGCGTGCCGGTGGTCGAGTCTTCCTTGGCGAAGGGCGAGACCTGCTTGCCGCCGACTTCCGACTTGCCCATGCTGAGCCATGCGACGTACGTCACGGGCTCCTGGCGCTGGCCGCCCATGAGCACGGGCGTGGCGTAGTTGATGTCGGCGGCGATCTTGCCGGGGGCGAGCTCGATGCCCCAGGTGTCGAAGAGCTTGCCGAGCGTCGAGCTCCTGTTGGCCGTCATCGCGGACAATGGGTTGCGCGGATCGGCGCCGGACTGGTCGGTCTCGCAGAGCGGGTCGACGGCGACGAAGAGCTTGCCGCCCTTGAGCACGTACTGGTCGATCGCGAACAGCGTGCTCTCGGGGAGGCCCTTGGGGTGGACGACCATGAGCACGTCCACGTCCTTGGGGATCTCCTTGACGCTCGTGCCCAGGTCGTTGACCGTGAAAAAGCCCTTGAGCTCTCGCATGATCTGCCAGACGCGCAGGGGCTGGTTGGTCATGGGGTCGAACGTGGCGTTCATCGGCAGCGTGGAGATGAGGCCGACGACGCGGCGCGTGGGGTGCGCGAGGCTGTAGAGCACGCGGCTGATGTCGTACTCGAGGAATCGCTCCGTCGAGGGGTCGAAGAAGGGGATGACTTCCTTGGTGTTGACCGAGTTGGTGCCGACGAGCCCGAAGTAGAGCGTCTCGGACTGGCTGATGGGCGCCCCGGTAAGCCCTGCGGCAACGGCGGCGTCCTCGTCGTCGGAGAACGGCTGGGGATCGACGACCTTGAGCTTGATCATGCCGCCGGAGGCCTGCGCGTACTCCTCGAGGATCTCGCGGACGCGAAGGGCGTAGCTCTGGATCGCGGGCCGGCCCTGGGCGAGCTTGGACGAGTAATAGAGCGTGAGGTTGACGGGCTCGGTGAAGCTCTTGGCGATCGAGCGCGAGCCCTTGGAGAGCGTGAAGAGGCTGCCCTGCGTCAGGTCCGCCTTCGCGCCGCGTCCCCACACTCCAAAGAGCATGTTCACGGCGAAGAAGAGGACGACGAGGACCGCGAGACCGCCGACCGAAAGAAGCTTCTTGTTCATGGGTTACTCCGCCTTCTTCATCTCGATCACGACCGTGTTGGCCGCGAGGAAGAGGGCGATCAAAGAGCCGAAGAAGACGAGGTCACGGAGCTGGATCACGCCCTTGCTGAGGGCGTCGAAGCGCGAGAGGAAGCTGAACGACGAGATGGTGTTGACGACCGGGTCGGGAGCCCAGCCGCGGAAGAAGTCGATGACGGGGGCGAAGCCCGCGAGCAGGAATCCCAGGCACAGCACGACGGTGACCACGAAGGCGATGACCTGGCTCTTGGTGACGGCGGAGATGCAGGCGCCGATCGCCAGGAAGCCGCCGCCCATGAGCATGGCGCCGATGTAGCCCGCGAACACGGCGCCGTTGTCGGGGTTGCCCAAGTAGTTCACCGTGATCCAGAGCGGGAAGGTGAGCACCAGGGCGATACCGATGAAAGCCCACGCGGCAAGGAACTTGCCGAGAACGGCAGCGCCCCGCGAGACGGGGAGCGTGAGGAGCAGTTCGATGGTGCCGCTGCGGCGCTCCTCGGCCCACAGACGCATGGCGACCGAAGGGATGAGGAACAGGTACAGCCACGGCAAGAAATCAAAGAACGGACGCAGGTCGGCCTGGCCGCGCTCGAAGAAACCGCCGAGCTGGAACGTGAACACGCCGGTGAGCAGCAGGAAGATCACGATGAAGACGTATGCCACGGGGGTCACGTAGTAGCCGGAGAGTTCACGCTTGAAGATGGGAAGAAGGCCGGTCATGGGTGGTCCTGGGGAGGGGAGTCGTGGGGGCTGAGTCCTAAGTCCTAAGTCCTAAGTCCTGAGCGGCTGTTCACGACCGTGTCGTGATTTCCCGGAAGACCTCGTCGAGCCTGCCGTGCTCGACGCGGAGTTCGTCGATCTCCCACGAGCGTGTGCGGGCGAGCTGGGCGATCTCGGGGAGGAGCTGCTCGCCGTTCTTGGGGAGCAGGACGCAGCGGAGGTGCCCGTCGGTCACGGGGTCGGGCTCGATGCTGGAGACGCCGCGGAGCTGTTCCAGCCCCTGCTTGACGGCTTCCTTGCTGGCGCCGTGCCCCAGCTTGACGGAGACGACGACGGCGTTGTGGTGACGCGAGCGCGACTGCAGCTGCTGGGGCGTGCCGTCGGCGACGACGCGTCCCTTGGCGATGATGACGGCTCGGGTGCAGACCGCCTCGACTTCCTCGAGGATGTGCGTCGAGAGAATGATCGCCTTCTTGCCGGCCATCTCGCGGATCAGCGCGCGCACCTCGTGCTTCTGATTGGGGTCGAGGCCGTCGGTGGGCTCATCGAGGATCAGCACTTCGGGATCGTGCAGGATCGCCTGGGCCAGACCGACTCGCCGCTTGAAGCCCTTGGAGAGCGTCTCGATGGGCTGGCGGTAGACGCCGGCGAGTTGCACGCGCTCGACCACTTCACCGATGCGCTTGGCCGCCACATCGCCCTTGAGGCCGCGCACTTCGGCGATGAAGCGCAGGAAGGTCTCGGGGGTCATGTCCGGGTACGCCGGCGCGCCCTCGGGGAGGTAGCCGATCTTGCGCTTCACGGCGAGCGGATCGACGGCCACATCGTGCCCGCAGACCAGGGCGGTGCCGGTGGTGGGGGTCAGGAACCCCGCGACCATTTTCATGGTTGTGGACTTCCCTGCGCCGTTGGGGCCAAGGAAGCCCAAGACCTCGCCCTTGGGCACCGTGAGGGTGACGTTGTCCACGGCGAGGATGCCGCCGCTGACGGGTCCGAAGCGCTTGCTCAAGCTGCGGAGTTCGATCATCGTGTGATCCGGTGTGGGGTCGAGGCGCGCCGGCAAGATTCCGCCGTGCACGCGGCCAGAACATTTCTTCTATCCACGAGGCGCGAGAGTCTCAAGTCCGTCACCCGCTCGGAGCGGCCCCGCAGGTAACCTGGCTTCGAGACTGTCATCCGAACGAAAATCGAACATTTCGCGCAAGGGGTCGTCTTGGACCGATAGCATGTTACCCACGATACGGAGTCGGCGTGGGCCGGGACGAGCACAGGGCGATCTAGATCGGCATCCGGTTGGTGCCACCAACTGCATGCCTCGCCTGCACATCCCGCGCAGTCCGCAAACGGGAACTCAAACGGACGTATAGACGTACGGAACGCTAGTTCTTTGCTCCGGGCTTCTCGCCCGACGTCCGAAGTTGTACTCTGGGTGTGTTCTGGAGGCCTGAGAATGCTCAGAGTGGGTTTCTCCGCGCGTTCCGCGATAACGATTCTGCTCAGCGCGGGATGTGGTGTGTCCGCGCTGGCGTCCCCGAGCCCTTGGCACGGGTTCAGCGCGACCTCGGGCGAGTCGGAGCGGCCGACGCTCCGACCTGCCCGGGGCGTGCTCCGGCTTCGGTCGGGCTCGATTGATCTGGCCACCAAGTCTTCCGTGCTGGATACCCCCGCTGCGTCGCTCGCCGCGGGGCGGTTCTACGTGGTGGCGTTCGATGGTCCGATGACTGCCGAGCGTCACCGGGCGCTCGCCGATGCGGGCGTGTCCTACGCGGGTTATCTGCCCGATGACGCGGCGCTGGTGACGGTGGGCAAGGGTGCTGGGCTCGGCGCGATCCGCGGGCTGGGTTTCGTGCGTTGGGCCGGGGCCTACGACGACGCATGGAAGATGGACCCCGAGTTGAAGCGGCCGGCGCGCCGGTTTGCCACCGCCGAGCGGCAGGCCCTTGAGGACGCGGGCACGGTCGCCGTCGTGGCCTACCTGTTCGACGGCCAGTCGCTGGCGCAGTTCCTGGGCGCGGTGCGATCGATCCCGGGCGCCGTGTTCAAGGGGAGCGAGCTCGTCGGCGAGACGAGGTCGACGTTCCTGACGCTGCCGCGCGTGCGACTGGCGGCGCTGGCGGCGTTGCCGAGCGTGCAGTTCGTGGAGGAGATGCCGGAGTTCGTGGAGCGCAACAGCGATTCGCGCTGGATCGTGCAGGGCAACCAGCAGAACCTGACGCCGCTGTACGACCACGGCCTGACGGGCGCGGGGCAGGTGCTGGGGTTCATCGACAACAAGCTGAGCACCACGCACTGTTCCTTCAACGACCCCGCGGTGCCGATCGACGCGACCAACACCCCCGGGCTGTTCCCAACGCACCGCAAGGTGCTGGCGTACAACACGTCGTACGCGCCCAACGACTTCCACGGCACGCACTGCGCGGGCACGGCGGTAGGGGACGCGGGCGCGTGGGACGACACGCGTGGTGTGGCGTACGCGGCCAAGCTGGTTTACAACTACTTACCGAGCGTGAACGAGGCGAGCGTGTACGACCGCTTCAACCTGCACTATTCGCAGGGCGCGAGCGTCCACAGCAGCAGCTGGGGCAACAACGGCACCACCCAGTACGACGGGACCTGCCGCGCCATCGACAACTTGTCGTGGCAGTTCGACGACAACCTGCTGGTTTTCGCGGTCGCGGACCGGCCGCTGATCTACAACCCGGAGAACTCGAAGAACTGCCTTGCGGTCGGGGCGTGCGGGGGCGTTCCCGGCTCGCAGAACGGCTGGTGCTTCGGCGGGACGGGCCCCACGAACGACGGGCGGCGCAAGCCCGACATCATGGGCCCGGGCTGCGGGATCCTCTCGGCGTTCTACTCCACGAGCTGCGGGCTCATCTCCAAGTCCGGGACGTCGATGGCGACGCCAGCGGTCAGCGCCACGGCGCTCATGGCGCGCCAGTACTTCATGGAAGGGTTCTACCCGACCGGGACCGCGACGCCGGCCAACTCGTTCATTCCCTCGGGGGCGCTGCTGAAGGCGGTGCTGGTGAACTCGGCGATGGACATGACGATGGATCCCGGTTCGCCGACGAACCAGGAGGGCTGGGGCCGCGTGCAGGCCGACGAGGCGCTGTACTTCGCGGGCGATGCGCGGCGGCTGATGCTGCGTGATGTGCGGAACAATTCCGCGGACGCGCTGACCACCGGCAATCCGCAGACGACCTACGTGCTCGTCAACGGATCGGCCCAAACGCTGAAGATCACGCTCGCCTACCACGATGCGCCCGCGACGCTGCCGGCGTCGTTCGCGCCCGTGAACCGCGTGTACGTGCAGGTGACGGCGCCCGACGCGACGGTGTACTACGGCAACAACGTCACCAACGGGGCTTCGGTGGCGGGAGGCACGTACGAGATCCTCAACAACCTGCAGGAGGTGATCGTGCCGCTGCCCGAGGCGGGCGTGTGGACGGTCACGGTCGTGCCGCAGGCGGTGAACGTCGGGGCCCAGGGGTACGCGCTGGTCATGACGGGCGACGTGTCGGAGCTGTGCCCGTCGGACTTTGATCACAACGGGTTCGTGAACGGGGTCGACTTTGATTCGTTCGTCGAGGCGTTCGTGGCCGGCGACCCGAGCGCGGACTTCGACCACAACACGTTCGTGAACGGGGTCGATTTCGACTCGTTCGTGGAGGCGTTCGAGGCGGGGTGCTGAACGCTCGGCCCCGTGGTCGGCGTGAATGGCGACGAGGGACTCAGCCTTCCGACCCGTTCCCGGGCGGCGTGGCGGGCGACCATTCCGAGAGCTTCCAGTTCTCCCGCAGTTCGCGGAGGCGGTAGCCGCCACCGCACTCCGGGCAGCGACCGTCGTCGGCCAGGCCCGCGAGCGCGTAGCCGCAGTTCCAGCACATTCGTCCGCCGGCGTCGTGGGCCCGCTTGAATTGACGGCGCATTGATGCCGCGAAGAACCCCCCGATCGCGCCGCAGCCGATCCCGGGGATCAGCGGCACGGCGATGTAGGCCTGCGCTGGAAGGCGGCCGCGAAGAAGCCAGAGGGACACGGGCATCGCGGCGGACACGACGATCATCCCGATGATGAAATGAACGAGCCGGCGCCGGAGGAAGGGGGGTGTCTTGGCGTGGCGGAATTCTGATCTGGAGCAAAAGGACACGCGCGGATGGTACCGGTGGGCGGAGTCGACGGGTTCGGCGAGGGCTCGGAATGAGAGCTTGGATTGGAGCCGTTCATTTCCGAGCGCCTCCAACTCGGGCAGGCCTTCGCCTTCATTCAACCACGTGCCATGATTGCATGATTGCGCGGACGACGTTTACGATCTCATCACCGCTGGCTTGTACCTCCATGATCTGCAGCACCTTGGATCGCCTTTGATACATGTAAAGACGGATCTTTGAGCCGTCGCGTTCCTCAACACAGGCGAGTCCGGCGACGTCGCCTGCATTCAGCACGGGCAGTTCCGATTTCAAGGGTGTTAGCGCGCGCTTTAGAGCTAATCTTGCGGCATACGCGTCCGCTTCCTCGCTCGGCAAGAGTGCCAGTCGCCAATGACCCATGGGGACCGCGGACAGAACCCGCCCAATTGCGGCCGCCCAATCGTCCTCAACTTCGCGTTTCAATGATGTCGAACCGCGCTCCACGGCGAGGCCATACACAATTCCCAGCAGCTTGCAGTCATCTTGAACCAGTTTGGCCGTGCGGTCCCGGTTCATGGCATCGTCAAGAAACACGTATCCGCCATCCATCACCACCTGCTTCCCTAGCCTTGTCGCGTGCGCCCGGGGATGCACGCTCGCGGGGAGCCGGATTCGCGTGGTTCCGACAGTGATTTCTTCGCTGAGTTCATTGGCGATTGGCGCCATGGCTTCCTGGCGCACCACGAGACTTAGACGACCATCAGCTCGATCTTCATCGATGATTCGTGCGTAGGCCAGATGCCGAGGGGCTTGCCATACAAATCCAACGGCTGCGATGGCGCAACCGACAAGCAGAAGCAGCCACCACTTCCACCTATGCCAAGTCCCGTATGTGGGGGCAGTTGCATCGCTTTGGTGCATCGGCTCATCGTACCGGCATGCACTTTGCGGTGTGGCCTTACTCCACCGTCACGCTCTTGGCCAGGTTGCGCGGCTTGTCCACGTCGTGCCCGCGGAGGACGGCGGCGTGGTAGGCCATGAGCTGCAGCGGCACAACCGTGAGCATGGGTGACAGCGCTTCGGGCACATCGGGGACGTAGAGGACCTCGTCGGCGAGGCGCTTGATCGCGTCATCGCCCTCGGTGGCGACGGCGATGATGCGTCCGCCGCGGGCTTTGACTTCCTGGATGTTGCTCATCACCTTCTCGTACTGCCTGCCGCGGTTGGCGATGAAGACGGCGGGCATTCCGTCGTTGATGAGCGCGATGGGGCCGTGCTTCATCTCGGCGGCGGGCATGCCCTCGGCGTGGATGTAGCTGATTTCCTTGAGCTTGAGGGCGCCCTCGAGGGCGGTGGGGTAGTTGTAGCCGCGCCCGAGGAAGAGCCAGTTCTCGCGGTCGATGTAGCGCTCGGTCATGGCGCGGATGCGCTGGTCGTTCTCGAGGATTCGGTCCATCTTGTCGGGGATCTGCTCGAGCTGCTTCATCATGTCGGCGCAGTCGTCGCTGGACATGTAGCGCTTGCGGCCGAGGTAGATGGTGAGCATCGTGAGCACGGCGACCTGGCCGGTGAAGGCCTTGGTCGAGGCGACGCCGATCTCGGGGCCCACGCGGAGGTAGACGCCGGCGTCGGTCTCGCGCGAGATGGAGGAGCCGACGACGTTCACGACGCCCAGAGAGAGGGCGCCGCGTTCCTTGGCCTCGCGCAGCGCGGCCAGCGTGTCGGCGGTCTCGCCCGACTGGCTCACCGCGATCACCACCGAGTTGTCCTCGACGATGGGGTTGCGGTAGCGGAACTCGCTGGCGTACTCGGCGACGGCGGGGACCTTGGCGAGGTCTTCGAGGAGGTACTCGCCGATCATGGCGGCGTGAAGAGCGGTGCCCTGACCGGTCAGGGTGACGCGCCGAGTCTTGGTCAGTTCCTTGTCGAACTTGGCGACGCCGCCGAGAACGACGCGGCCTTCGCGGATGTCGAGGCGGCCGCGGAAGGAGTTGCGGATGGCCTTGGGCTGCTCGAAGATCTCCTTCTGCATGAAGTGCGAGAAGCCGCCGAGCTCGATCTGCTCGAGGTCCATCTCCAGCTGCATCACCTTGGGCGTGACGGGCACGTCGTGGATGTCGCTGGTGCGGAAGCCGGTGCGGGAGATCTTGGCGACGGTGTAGTCTTCGAGGGGAACGGCCTGGGTGGTGTGCGCGATGATCGCCGAGGGGTCGGAGCCGACGATGAACTCGCCGTTGCCGATGCCCAGCATGAGCGGCGAGCCCTTGCGGGCGACGACCAGGGTGTCGGGTTCCTTCTCGCAGATTACGGCGATCGAGTACGCGCCGGTCACTTCGCGGAGCGCGGCCTGCACGGCCTTCTCAAGATCTCCCTCGTAGAGCTCGCCGATGAGCATGGCCAGGACCTCGGTGTCGGTCTGGCTCTTGAAGACATGGCCCTTTTCCTCGAGGTAGGTCTTGAGGGCGGCGTAGTTCTCGATGATTCCGTTGTGGACCAGGGCGATGCCGACCTTGTCGTCGGTGTGGGGATGGGCGTTGGCCTCGGTGACGCCGCCGTGGGTGGCCCAGCGGGTGTGGGCGAGGCCGAGGGTGCCCGGGAGGCCGCCGAGTTCTTCGAGCTTGTCCTCGAGGTTGGCGACCTTGCCGACGGCCCGGACCACTTTGATCTTGCCGTTGTGGAGGATCGCGGTGCCGGCGGAGTCGTAGCCGCGGTATTCGAGGCGCTTGAGGCCCTCGATCAGGAGGTTCTGGGCCTGCTTGGAGCCGATGTACGCGACGATCCCGCACATGCCGCACGTTCCTTCCGCTTGAGGGGGGCGTGGGCTGCCTCGACCCCCGGGGTAGATGTCCGAATTCGATCCGACTTCCTACGCCTCGACCGACTCCAATGATCGACCAAATGAAACCCTTATATGTACGCCGGGGTCGAGGTCGTCAAATCTATTCTTGACCATCGGCACCGACCGAGGACACCTCTGTGGGTGCGCCGATACTGCCGACCGCCCCCCCGCCGTCGGCGGAGAGAGCAACCTCGCGGGTGCCGTTCACGAGGTTGTAGAGCGCCAGGGTCTCCGAGTCCGACCCCTGCGGGGATACCCGACCCCGCACGATGCCAAGGGTGCTGTTGTACCAGAACGCCCCGTCCGTCAGGCTGGTGGCGGCCATGTTTCCGGGGTGCTGGAGAAGTCCCTTGTACACGTCGATGGGCACCGACTGAACGGGGAGGAGGGCGTTTCGGGGCCACCGGCTCCCGGCAAACATGACCGAGGTCAGGACGGTCGGCCAGTTCCCGGTGGCGGCTTGTTCCTCGTCGACGGTGGCTTGGATGGCTCGGACCGCCTCGCGCGTGGTGGCGATCCTGGTTCGCGTTGCCATGTCGCCGAATCTCGCGACCGCAACCGCGGCGACGATCCCCATGATCACCACCACGATCACCAGTTCGATTAGGCTGAAAGCGCGATCTGAGCGGGAGCCGAGCACGGTACTATCGGATCGTCCTGCGCAGGCGTTGCCTTCACGTGCCCCATGGGTCGCCCCGCCGGTTCACCGGCTGTGCGGCTTGTGCGTGGAGCGATAACACCTCGTGCCGAATCGTGCCCGGGGGAGGGCCGGGGATGGTCATTCCCGGACCGTGTGCGTACGCTTGCCCGGTTTTGCGCTTGCCGCGATCGAGGAGCCATCCGCCACCTCTCGCCGCCTGGGGAACGCCTTGCCGAAACGTACGGACATCAAGACCATCCTGATCCTGGGTTCGGGTCCCATCGTCATCGGGCAGGGGTGCGAGTTCGACTATTCGGGCACGCAGGCGTGCAAGACCCTCAAGGCCGAGGGCTACCGGATCGTCCTGGTGAACTCAAACCCGGCGACGATCATGACCGACCCGGCGTTCAGCGACCGGACGTACATCGAGCCGATCACGCCCGAGGCGGTCCGGAAGATCATCCGGAAGGAGTCCGAGCTTGCGAAGGAGGCGGCGGCCCGGGGCGAGCCGGCGTACCCCATCGACGCGGTGCTCCCGACGCTGGGCGGGCAGACGGCGCTGAACTGCGCCTGCCAGCTGTACGACAACGGAACTCTCAAGGAATTCGGCGTCGAGATGATCGGGGCCACCCGCGAGGTGATCCACCGCGCCGAGGACCGTCAGATTTTCAAGGAAGTCTGCGAGAAGATCGGGCTCAAGCTCCCCAAGGCCAAGACGGTCACGACCCTCGATGACGCGCTGGTCTTCCTCGACGAGATCGGGCTCCCCGCGATCATCCGTCCGGCGTTCACGCTGGGCGGCTCGGGCGGCGGGATCGCGTACAACCGCGAGGAGTTCAAGGACATTGTCACGCGCGGGCTCGCGGCGTCGATGATCCACCAGGTACAGATCGACCAGAGCGTGATCGGGTGGAAGGAATTCGAGCTCGAGGTCGTTCGGGACAAGAAGGACAACTGCATCATCATCTGCGGGATCGAGAACATCGACCCGATGGGCGTGCACACCGGCGACTCGATCACCGTCGCGCCGATCCTGACGCTGACCGACAAGGAATACCAGGCGATGCGCGACGCCTCGTTCGCGATCATGCGGGCGGTGGGCGTCGAGACCGGCGGCAGCAACGTGCAGTTCTGCGTGAACCCCGACCCCGTGCCGGGGCCGGACGGGAAGAAGCCCTTCGAGATGCTGGTGGTCGAGATGAACCCGCGCGTCTCACGCTCCAGCGCGCTGGCGTCGAAGGCGACGGGCTTCCCGATCGCCAAGATCGCGGCCAAGCTGGCCGTGGGTTACACGCTCGACGAGCTGCGCAACGACATCACCGGCACCACCAGCGCGTGCTTCGAGCCGACGATCGACTACGTCGTGACCAAGATGCCCCGGTGGACCTTCGAGAAGTTCCCGGAGGCCGACGAGACGTTGACGACGCAGATGAAGTCCGTGGGCGAGGCGATGGCGATCGGGCGGACCTTCAAGGAGTCGTTCCAGAAGGTCATCCGCTCGATGGACATCAAGCGGTACGGCTTCGGCCTCGACAAGCACGACCGCTGGCTCATGGCGATGCGCTCGGTGCAGCAGGGCGCGCTGGTGGTCGAGCGCGGCGCGGCGGAGCAGCGGCGCACATCGGCGAGCGTGGACCTGGTCGCCCCGGAGTGGCCGATTCCCGTCGAGAAACTCAGCCGCAAGCTGGCGGTGCCGTGCCAGGGGCGGCTGTACTACGTGCGCTACGCGATGAAGATGGGGTGGACCAACGCCCAGATCCGCAAGCTCACGAACATCGACTTCTTCTTCCTCGATCAGATCCGCCAGCTTGTCGAGTTCGAGGACGTGCTGTGCTCGTTCCGGCGGCTGGAGGACGTGCCCCGCGACGTCTTCATGGAGGCCAAGCAGCTCGGGTATTCCGATGCGCAGCTGGCGTTCCTGTACCTGGGCTCCAACGCCACGCCCGCGGTGCTCAGCGTCCGCGAGCACCGCAAGAAGCTCGAGATCGAGCCGATCTACAAGCTCGTCGACACGTGCGCGGCCGAGTTCGAGGCGGTGACTCCGTACTACTACTCGACCTACGAGCAGGGCGCGTCGGGCCAGAAGAGCGCCGACGACGAGGTCCGTATCTCGCCGCGGCCCAAGGTCATCATCCTCGGGGGCGGGCCCAACCGGATCGGGCAGGGCATCGAGTTTGACTACTGCTGCTGCCACGCGGCGTTCGCGGCGCGCGAGCTGGGGCTCGAGTCGGTGATGATCAATTCGAACCCCGAGACGGTCTCGACCGATTACGACACCAGCGACCTCCTGTTCTTCGAGCCGCTCACCCTCGAGGACGTTCTGAACATCACCGAGCGGCTGAACGGCCAGCCTCTGCAGCCGCCGTCGGCCGCGAAGGCCGCGCGCCCCGACCCCAACGCGCCCGAGTACAAGGACGAGCGTGTCGTTCCCGCCGAGAGCTGGGAAGCAACGCACAAGGGGCTGGTGAAGGGGCTGATCGTGCAGTTTGGCGGGCAGACGCCGCTGAACCTGGCGCACGGGCTGGTCGCCGGCGGCGCCCCCATCATCGGCACGAGCCTGGACTCGATCGACCTGGCGGAGGACCGCGACCGATTCGACCGGCTGCTGGAGCGTCTGGGCATCGAGCGCCCGGCCAGCGGCATCGCGCGGTCGCTCGACGAAGCGATCCAGATCGCCGGCACGATCGGGTACCCGGTGCTGGTGCGCCCCAGCTACGTGCTGGGCGGGCGGGGCATGGAGGTCTGCCCGGACGAGGCGGCGCTCAAGCACTTCATGTCCAACGCGCTGCACTTGGCGGGCCTCGACGACGCGCCGGTGCTGATCGACAAGTTCCTCGACTCGGCGATCGAGGTCGACGTGGACGTGGTCGCCGACTACATCCCGGGCGAGGCGGGCTCGACGTTCCGCGAGGGCAACGACGGCACGAGGCAGTCGATCATCTGCGGCGTGATGGAGCACATCGAGGAGGCGGGCATCCACTCGGGCGACTCGACGTGCACGATCCCGCCGTGGTCGCTGAGCAAGGGGCTCATCGAGCGGATCAAGACCATCAGCCGCGTGCTCGCGGCAGAGCTTCGCGTGTGCGGCCTGATGAACGTGCAGATGGCGATCAAGGACGACCACGTGTTCATCCTCGAGGTGAACCCGCGGGCCAGCCGTACGGCGCCGTTCGTCGGGAAGGCCAACCACGTGCCGTGGCCGGCGATTGCTGCCAAGGTGATGATGGGCAAGCGCCTGCGCGACCTGGGCGTGAAGGAAGTTGACACCAACGGCGCGTTCGCGGTGAAGGCGCCGGTGTTCCCCTTCGGCAAGTTCCCGGGCGTGGACGTCGTGCTGGGCCCGGAGATGCGTTCGACGGGCGAGGTCATGGGCATGGACGTCTCGCTGCCCATCGCCTTTGCCAAGAGCCAGCTGGGAGCGGGGGTAAAGCTGCCGACCGCGGGCGGGGTCTTCCTGTCGGTGCGGTCGCAGGACAAGGGCTCAGTTGTCGCGATCTGCCGCTCGCTGCTGGCGATGGGCTTTGACGTCTTCTCGACGCCGGGCACGGCCGAGCACCTCAACAAGCACGGCCTGCGGCCGCAGGTGCTGCAGAAGGCGCTGGCGGGCGTGCGCCCCAACGTGATGGACCTCATGGCCGACGGGCAGATCAAGCTCGTCATCAACACACCGACGCGCACCGGCTGGCAGACCGACGAGGGCCGGATCCGCGCCACGGCGGTGCGTTTGGGGATCCCGATGATCGCCACCGTGACCGCTGCGGCGGCCGTGGTGCGGGCGATCGAGGCGCTCAAGGCCGGCGAGTGGGACGTTGCGGCGATGCAGGATTACCTGGGCGCGCCGCGCACGGCAGCGCCGCCGTCGGCCGTGCTCTCGGTGTGACCGTTCGGAGCCGGGGCCTCGACCAGGCCGCACTCAGGGCACACGCCGGTGTCGATGCCCACGAGCGAGTATCCGCACGCACTGCAGGCGTGAGGATCTACCGCTACGCCGACGCGTCGGACGCTCCGGAGGATCCAGACGATCACGGTCCCGATCACTCCGCCGGCGATCATGCCGGCCAGAAGGATCGGGTGGGCCAGGTTCTGCGAGAAGCTCAGGGGCCACACCCAGAAGTGCCAGTCGCGGCGGAACAGCGCCCCGACCACGAAGCCGAGCGTGAGCAGGAACGTGCCGACCCACGCCGTGCGGATGCGCGGGTACCACCCTGTGATGAGCACCATGCAGGCGGGCAGGAGCAGGTTGACCACACCGGCCATTCCCAGCTTGGGATTGATGCCCAAGGTGCTCAGCAGGGGACCGAGGTCGCTGACGATGAACCCCAGCACGAAACCGGCCGCGCCGTAGAGCGCCAGGGCGATTCGCCAGAGCGGCGGAGAGACGTATCGCACACCCTCAAGGATCGGCATGGGCGCCGGTCGTACGCGAGCCAATCGCCGCGGGTTCGACGCCGAGGGCGCGTCGGGATGGGAATGACCATTAGAACTGCGCCGCGGTGAACGTCTTGCCCGTGGTCTCGCGGTCCCACGTGTGCGACGGGCCGCGCTTGCTCTCGTAGAACTCCCACATCTCGAACCAGTAGCTGCGGAAGGCCTGGTTGCCGAAGGGGGCGTAGTGCTTGTGGACCTTCTCCATCACCTGCGCGCTCGTGCCCTTGTACTTGAGGATGGTCCTGCCGTGGCGCACGCTCTCGGTGTCGAGCGGCAGGCGGGCGTAGCGGCCCAGGAGCTGCATGATGTTTGCCGCGGCGTAGGGGCCGATACCGGGGAGTTCGAGGAGGGCCGCGTGGATGTCGTTGTCGGGAGTCGACGGGTCCTCGAACCATTCGGTGTCGATCCCGCCCTTGCGGCCCGCGACGAACATGCGTGCGAGTTCGACGATGCGCTTGTCGCGGTAGCCAACCGAGCAGCGGGCGCGGAGCGTGCCAATGCGAGTGCGTGCAAGCGTGCCTGGAGTGGGGAACGCGTGGTAAGCGCAGTAGCCCTTCTGCTCGGAGCGTCCGCCGACGACTTCACAGAGTCTCTGATTCATCTTGATTGTGCTGGGCCACGCCACGTTGCAACTCGTGACCGTCTTGAGTACATCCTCGAACAGTGTCGGGGAACGAAAGAGACGGCCACGACCTGATTTCTTCCAGCGGGGGTCAACGGCGTGGAATGCCGCGATGTCTTCCTCGCTCTCATCCAGTCGGAGCATGCGGGCGATCTGACGCTTCGCTTCCGTGCGCTCTGTGCGGCTGAGCCCTCTGTCGAATGCAATGCAAAGATCTCCGCCCCATGTTGGCTTGGACTTGCCCTCTCGCCAAGGCATTTGCACGATGGCGCACGCCGCCGGACCTTCGGCGAGGGCAAGCGTTCTCTCAAGAGCCCCGGCGCCATGCTTGGGAACCCAGTGATTCGGCGCGAGCAAAAAATATCCGTACGAGCAGACATCGCGGGCGAGTACGTAGTCGCGTGGCGGCGTGATGGAGAGTCGGGTTCCCATGAGATCAGACTGTTCTCTAAGCCGACAGCCGCTGCTTCACCGGGAACAAATACGTCGCCAGGTTGACGCACAGCCGGTCGCTGATCCGGGCGTAGTTGGCGTAGTGCTTCTCGGCTTGGGCCGCGACGTCTGCGGGGGTCACGCACGCGGCTTCCATGTCGCCGCAGCTGGCCTTCATCAGGCCGTCGACCATGGGCTTGTCGCACTCAAAGTGGTACTGGAACGCGTAGGTGCGCACGCCGACCTTGAAGACCGCGTTCCTGGCGTTGGGGCTGGTCGCCAGCAGCATCGCGCCCGGCGGCAGCTGCGAAACTTCCTGGCCGCAGCTGTAGAGTTGCTCGTGGTTCCAGGGGATGCCGGCGAGCATGGTCTCGGTCTGGCCCGCGATGGTGTGGGAGGTGGCGTAGAAGCCCACGGCGGGCTTGTCCTTGGCCGTCACCTTGCCGCCCAGGGCGTGGCCGATCATCTGGCAGCCCAGGCAGATCCCGATGATCGGGATCTCGCGGGCGTGTGCCTTCTTGAGGAGCTCGACCTCGGCCTGCATCCAGTCGTATTTGTCGACGTCGGTCATGTTCTGCGCGCCGCCGAGGATGACGAGCGCGTGAACGTTGTCGAGGTCGGTCGGCACGCCCTTGGCTGAACCGATCGGGTTCTTGTGCGGCTCGCGGATGTCGAGGCGGAAGCCGTGATCGCGCAGCGTGGCCCCGAGGCGTCCGGGTCCGGCGACGTCGTGGTGCTGGAAGATGACGATGGACATGGTGAACCTCCGGCTGGGCCGAATAGTACACGGCGCCCGGCCGGAGTCTCACCTGCGTTGTTCGGACCGGCGCGGGCTCAGCCCAGGCCGCCCTTGAACTTGATCTGGTGCGCCTTCTCGCGGGCGCGCCGGAGGGCGGGGGTTTCCTTCAGGATCTCTTCGGCGCTGGGGCCCTGGAAGTCGCGATCGCGTCCACGACCGCGGCCAGCGCCCGGCCCGCCGCGTCCGGGACCACCAGGCCCGCCCGGGCCGGCTCCGGGGCCGGACCGCCCGGGCCCGCCGGGGCCGCGGCCTTCGCCGGCCTGGGGCGCGGGCATCTCGGGGAGGGGCTTGAGGGCCCGGATCGAGAGGGAGATGCGCCGGGTTTCCTTGTCGATCTTGAGGACCTTGGCCTTGATGATCTCGTCGGGCTTGAGCGCGTCCTCGACCTTGCCGATGCGCTTGTGGTCGATCTCGGAAATGTGCACGAGGCCGTCGACGCCGGGGGCGAGCTCGACGAATGCGCCGAACTCGGTGATGCGGACGACGCGCCCGGTGACCTCGGCGCCCTCGGCGATCTCGTTGACCGCGGTGGCGAAGGGGTCGCCGGCGATCTGCTTCATGCCCAGCGAGATGCGGTCGTTCTCCCAGTCCAGCTTGAGGATCTGGACCTTGATCTTCTGGCCCTCGCTGACGTGCTTGGCCACGGCCTTCTCACCGAAGCCGGTGCGGTCGTAGGTCATGTCGCTGACGTGTACGAGGCCGTCGATGCCGCCCAGGTCGACGAACGCGCCGAAGGGCATGATCTTGCGGACCGTGCCCTCGATGACCTGGCCCTCGGCGAGGGTCTTCTTGAGGTCCTCGGCCTGCTTCTTGCGCTCGACGGCGAGCACCTCGCGGCGCGACAGCACGATGTTGCCGCGCCCCATCCGCTCGACCTTGGTGACCAGGCAGGCCATCTTCTGGCCGACGAAGACGGTGAGGTCGTTGACGCGTTCGAACGAGATCTGGCCCGCGGGCATGAAGGCGCGGTGGCCGGCGACCTCGAGGTCAAGCCCGCCCTTGTTCACGCCCGTCACCTTGGCGTCGACGATCTGGCCGGGCTCGAGCAGCTCCCAGTCGGCCTTCTGCACCGCGCCGGGGCGCGAGCAGATCAGCAGCCCGTCGTTGTCGCGGTGGTCGACCACCACCTCGTAGTCCTCGCCGACCTTGGGGAGTTCTTCGCCGTCCTTGAACTGGATGCGCGGCAGGACGCCCAGGTCCTTGGGCCCGAACTCGACGAAAATGTCCGCCGGTCCGACCGAGACCACGCGCCCCTTGCGCTGCTCGCGCCCGGCCTGCACCACGCGCGGGCCGCGGATGCCGGGCTTGGCGCCCGGGACCGAGGTCGGCCGGGCCTGCACGGGCGCGTGCGTGGGCGACTTGTCGAGGTCCGCCATCGCGGCAGCGATCTCGGCCTCCATCTGCGCGCTGAACTGCGGCGCGTTCTCGGAGGCGGGTGAGGACGGTGCGGGACGGTCGGAGGTGGGCTGCATGGGGGGTGCTTCTTGCTCAAGAAAACGCGGACAGCGTTCTGAAAACCGGGCGGGCGTCTGTCCTTCACGCGCGTCCGGGAGGTTCGTTCCGTGAGTCAGGAGTGTAATCCATCGGGCGGCGGGTGCCACTGTTCCAGCCCGAGGCCGGCGTGAATCTTCGTACAGGACCGGTAAGCCGCCCGGGGAAGGGACTGGAAGGGATTGACGCGGGAATGTGGTGCCGCGGAGGGGTTCGGGGGGCTTGCCGGAGTACGCACCGGCCTCTCTTGCGTGTTACGACGGCCGGAGATCCCCCCCGGTGCCGCGCTGCCGCGGCCGGTCACTCTCCGCGCTTGATCGCTTCGACGATCCGCTCTGCCGTGCGCACGTTGGCGAAGCCGGCCTCGGCGTCGATGGCCGGGCGCCTGCCGCAGCGGACGGCGTCGAGGAACTCCTTGATCTCGGCGACGATCGGTTCTTCGTCGTCGACTATCAAAGGCTCGATGTTGACCAGCTCGTTCCACTTCAGGCTGGTGAGGTCCATGCCGCGCCGGAGCTGCTCGCGCATCTCGCGCATCTGCAGCTCGTTGGCGATGCGGCGGATCATCGTGCCGCTCTTGGCGGCGTAGTCGATCTTGATGTACGCGTTCTCGCCGGTGATGCGGGTGACGCGCTCGGTCTTGAGGGCCAAGCGGCTTGCGGTGATGTTCACCACGCACGTCGCGCCCCCCAGGGCCTTGACGTTGCGGAACACCAGGCGCGCGTTGCAGATGTCCTCGTGGTCGGTGATCACGGCCACGCCCGAGGCCTTGATGTCGTCGGGCTCCTGCCCGCCCATGAGCATCAGGATCACGTCGAGGTCGTGGATCATCATGTCCATGACCACTCCGACGTCGACCGAGCGGAAGGTCATGGGGCTGACGCGGTGGACCTCGATGAAGCGGGGCACCACCGCGTGGCTGGTCTCGGTGGCCTTGCGCATGGCCCGCATGATCGGGTTGAATCGCTCGATGTGGCCGACCATCAGCACGCCGCCGGTCTGGTCGGCCACGTCGCGGATGGCCCGCGCGGTGGGGACGTCGCCGGCGAGCGGCTTTTCGATCAGGCACGCCACGCCCGCGCGGAGCAGCGGCTCGGCCGCTTCGCGGTGGGCGGTGGTGGGGGTGGCGACGCTGACGGCGTCCACGCCCGCCTCGATCATCTGCTGCACGCTCTCGAAGCCGCGGCAGGAGAATTTCTCGGCGATCTCGCGCCGCCGGGCGGGGTTGCCGTCGACGACGCCGACGAGCGTGCTGCCCTCGCGCGTGGCGTACACGCGGGCGTGGTGCTGGCCCATGCGCCCGACGCCCACGACGCCGCAACGCACGGGGCGCCCTTCGAAGCGATCACGCGGGCTCGCGTCGGAAGTCACTTCGTTGAAGCCTTTCCGCCTGCAGAGGAGACCTCCGTCAACGCTGCGGCAAGGTCGTCCTTCTTGGTCAGGCCCACGAAGCGGCGAACGATTTGCCCGTCCTTGAACAGGAACACGGTCGGGATCGCGGAGATCCCCATCTTGACGCTGACCTGGCGGTTGGCGTCGGTGTCGAGCTTGCCCACCTTGACCTTGCCGGCGAACTGATCGGCCAGGGCTTCGATCGTGGGGGTGAGCATGCGGCAGGGCATGCACCACTCCGCCCAGAAGTCCACCAGCACGGGCTGGCTCGACTTGACCACCTCGGCCTCGAAGTTCGCGTCCGTGAACGTGTGAATATTGGCGCCGGCCATAATGACTCCGTGAACGAGGCGCTATCCCGGCACCCCGTAGGTTCTGCGAATGCTAGGCCCCGTGCCCGGAACGTCACCCGGGCACCGGAATTCAACCCCACATTTGGATGCCGTCAGGGGCCCTTGGGTTCCGGCGAGGACGTACAAGCCTCCCACGCGGCCCGCAGGGCCTGGGCGTGCTCGGGGACGTCGTGCACGCGGAACAGGCGGGCGCCGGCGACCATGTGCGCCACGCTCAGGGCCAGGGTCCCCGCCAGGCGATCTTCGGGGGCCGAATCGCGTCCGAGGCTGACCCGCCCCACGAAGCTCTTGCGGGAGAGCGCGCTGAGCACCGGGAAGCCGAGCGAGGCCAGGCGCGGTGTGGCACGGATCAGTTCGAGGTTCTGATCCACGCTCTTGCCGAACCCAAGCCCGGGGTCGATGACGATCGATTCGCGTGCGAGACCGGCGTCGGTGGCCGCCTGCGCCCGCGATTCCAGGAACGTGCGTACATCCTCGATGACGTTGTGGTACCGAGGCTCGGCGGCGTAGCGGTCGGAGTATGAGTCCGTTTCCGGCGGTCGGAGGCGGTGCATGAGCACGAGCCCGGCGCCGCGTGCCGCGGTGAGCGCGAGCATCGCGCCGTCGTCGGTCCCGGCGGAGACGTCGTTGATCGCGTCCGCGCCGGCGTCGAGGGCGGCGCGGGCGACCTCCGCGAGCGTGGTGTCGATGCTCACCGGGGCCGACGCGGTGCCGCGCCGGGCGCGGAGTTGCGCCAGAAAGGGAATCAGGCGGCGGACCTGCTCTTCGGCGGGGACCCGCGCGGCACCGGGGCGCGTCGATTCGGCGCCCACGTCGAGCATGTCGGCGCCCTCGCCGATCGCACGTTCGGCGTGATCGACGGCGGCGCTCGCGTCGGCAAAGCGGGCGCCGACGTGGAACGAATCGGGCGTGAGATTGATGATGGCCACCAGGCGCGGGCGGTCGAGCGGCAGGGATCGGCCGTGGGCGAGGGTCCAGACGGTGGGATGGGAGTTCGCGAGTGCCATGAAGTCGGAAGCAGAAAGCGTAGAGGCGGGCGGGATGCCTGCCCCACCCGATTGATCAGGAAGAAAAAAGGCCCGGGCGTGTGCCCGGGCCTCTGTGCGTCGGAATGGGATGAAGATCAGATCAGAACCGCGGGGGCTTGGCGTCCTTCTCGGCGGGGGCCGCGCCGTCCTCGGCTTCGGCCTCGCCGCCGCCGGCCATGTCCTTGATGGCGGCGATGACGCTCTTGGGGACGTAGAGGCGGGTGTGCATGCCGCCGTCGTTGTTGGTGATGCCCATCGCGATCGGGGGGAGGGAGGCGGGCGTCTTGCCGCCGCCGCCCATGAACATCGCGGCAAGGTCCATGAGGGGCTTGACGTTGAGATAACCCTCGGCGGTGCGGTCGCTCTGCAGTTTGGCGCCGGCGTTCTTGTAGTCGGAGTTCTCGCCGAGGGTCTTCTTGCCCTTGGCGGCGTCGAGGGCCATGGTCATGAGCGGGGTGTTCTGGGCCATGGTCATGACCACGGCGTTGTCGAGCGTGGCGACGAAGCCCGACGGGCCGCCGGCGGGGCCGTACATCATCATGACGCCCTGCTGCGACTGCTGGCCGTTGGGCGAGTTGGGGTCGACGGTGATCTGCGCGGCGTACTTGTCGACCTTGACGCCGCTGATCTCAGCCGCGGCGGGCTCGTAGGTGGTCTTGAACGTCATGCCGTTGTCGGTCTTGCCGTTCATGCCCGTGATGCTGTCGCGCATGGCCTTGGTGTAGCCCGCGGGGTCGGAGGTCTGGGCGTAGACGACGCCGTTGGCCAGGAGGCCGCCCGAGAGCATGCCCGCCGTCTGGCCGATGACGACGCCGGTGCCGTCGAGCTTGTCGATGCCCTTGGTGAAATTGTCGAACATGCTCGGCGACTTGCCGTCGGAGAGCTTGGCGAGCTCGCCCATCATCTGCTTGACGTTGGGGCCGGAGGTGTCGACGGAGAAGGTGGCGAGGTAGGGCTGGTCGGGGAGGCGCCCCGCGAACGCCGCGGCCTTGCCCTTGGTCTGGCAGAGCTTGGCGGATGCGGAGCCCTCTTTGAACTGAGCGCCAAGGTCGAGCCACACGCCCGCGTCGTCGATGCCCACTCCCATGACGCCGACGGTGGCGTCGCGCGAGAAGGCGTTGAACGTGCTCTCGACCATCTCGACGGCCTTCTCGTTGTTCTGCTGGCCGCCCATCATCATGGCCATCTGCATCTGCTGCTTGAAGCCCTGGAAGCCTTCCTTCATCTTGGGCCCGAGGGCCTGGATGTTGGAGATGATGACGGTGTCGGTGGTGTCGGCAATGCGGGTGCCGACGGGGCCGAGCGCAGCCTTGTGGGCCGCCAGGTGTCCGGCCGCGCCCTCAAACTTCTCCACGATCTCCTTGACGGGGCCGAGGGCGAGGTAGCCCCCGCCGATGTCCTTGGCGAACATGGGGCCGTCGAAGGGCGACTCCTGGCCGTCGGGAGTCTTGAGTTCGATCACGCCCTTGCCTGCCTCGGCGCCGAACGCCTTGAGGAACGCGGCCTGGTCGCTGACGGGGACGATGAGGACGAGCGGCCCCTGCTCGCCGTCTTCGTCGGCCTCCTCTTCCATCTCGTCCTTCTTGGCGGGCTTGGCTTCCTTGGCCTTGTCCTTGGGGTCCTGGAGGAGGGCCAGGGCCATGGAGCCCTTGCGGTTGAGGCCGGGCGTCTTCATGAGCTTGAAGGCCATGGCCATCTCGCCGGCGTCCTGCGGGACCTTGAGGTCGGTCATGAGCTTGCCGACGCGCGTGTCGAACTGTTCGAGATCGCGGATGGCCGCGACCACCAGCGCATCGTTGGGCACGCGATCCAAAGCCGCGGGCACGTCCGCCCAGGCCGGGATCGACGCCAGCGCGGTCCCCGCGAGCATTACCATCCGACGCATCGCCGTCCTCATCAGCGTTCCTTTCTCTCTGAATCACTCTCGTTGAGTCTGTGCCGCGTGCGCCCGACACCGGGCGCGCACGGCAACCGCGCCCGATCCCGTTCTTGGGACGCGCGGGGCGGCGATTGCAGCGCCGATCCCGACAGGGCGGCGGAGTATACGCCGCATGAATGAGAGCGCAATCCGACCGACGCGCGGCCACGGATTCAGATCGCGTGTTCGCAATGCCGGCCGCGGTCCCGGCCCTTTATCACAAAGCCATGGCTCAGAAGAACTTCGCGACGGTGCTGAGGTCCTCGGCGATCCACGGGTCGCTGGGGCTGGCCGAGCTCCAGTGGTACCGCATCGCGTCGCCGTTGGTGCCGCGGGCGACGAGATTGATGGTGCCGTCGGGCGAGGCCACGCCGACGATGCGGCCGATGGGCTGCACGGCGGAGGGGACCAGGTCCACGGTGACGACCCAGTCGGTCAGGCCCGGCGCCCACCAGTACACGACGATCTTGCCGTTGCTGTTGAGACCGGCGATGTTCAAGCCGCCCCACGGGGTGACGTAGCTGCTGAGGGTGTTGGTGACCAGCGGGGGCCCGCTGAAGGCGCTGGTGAGGTTGGAGGTGGTCCACGGGTTGCCGGGCACCCACCAGGTCACGACCACGTTGCCCGAGCCGTCGGTGCCGGCGAGGTTGATGCCGCCCCAGCTGGTGACGTAGGGCGTGAGGGTGCCGGTGAAGGCGGGGGCGCCGGTGAGGGCGCTGAGGTTGTCGGTGCGCCAATGGTTGTTCTGGATGCCGGGGGCCCACCAGACGCTGTGCACGTTGCCCTGCACGTCGAGGCCGGCGATGTTGAGGCCGTTCCAGCTCGTGACGTAGCTCGAGAGGGTGCCGACGAGCGTCGGCATGGTGAGGCCTTCGGGGGTGAGGTCGCGGTCCACGAGGTTGGCGAACTGCCAAGTGTAATCGCCGTTCACGGGGGCGGCGGTGGTCTGGTTGTACAGGACCATCGCCGTGCCGCTGAGCCCGGCCACGAAGACGTAGCCGTCGGTCGAGGTGAAGGTCGTGATGTCGGAGGAAATGATCTGGGCCCCGGTGATCGAGGTCGTGAGGTTGCGCTTGGACCAGAACCCCTCGTCGGAACGCTTGTACAGGATGAGGCCCGAGGCGGTGGTCGCGGCGGCGTAGAACAGGCCGTCCTTGGGGTCGGCCCAGGCGTAGACCTTGCCTACCAGCGTCGGGCCGTTGGTCTGGATGTTGATGTCGCTGACGGTCCATTCGGCGGTCGCCGTCGACTGGTGGAACGCGATGGCGCGGCCCTGGTCGGTGACGGTGACGAAGAGCGTCTGCCCGTTGGCCTTGCCCGCGCCGTTGATGATCTGGTTGGCGCCTGGCTGCTGGCTCCAGAGCGGGTTGGTCACGTGCGCCACGTTGGAGATCAGGACCAGGTCGTTGTTGGAGATCTGCCGGTTGGGATCGAACGAAGCGCCGACAGGCAGGTTCTGGAACGCCGGGGCCTGTCCGCCGCCGGAGGCGTCGATCACCTCGAGCTTGGTCATGGCCAGGACCACATCCCAGCCGGCGACCACGTAGCCGAAGACGGTGAACCCGCCGTTCTGGTAGTCCAGCCCGTTCACGTGGTCGATCGCGCCCGGCTTGTCGCCGGTGTTGTCGCCGAGATTGAAAAAGAACTCGTTGGTAGCCGAGTTGGGGTCGCCGCCGATCTTGGCCATCGAGACAGTGCGGGCGAGGTTGCGCCGCTCGGCGGGCCAGGTGTCGGGGGTGCCCGAGGGCACCTCGTTCACCACCGACGCGTACTTGTCGGCGGTCACGAGCTTGTTGTTGTCGGCGGCGTCGAGCCTGTACCCGCCCATCTGCACGACGAAGTCGGACACGTGCCGGCTGACAAACGTGTTCTTGTACGCGTGGTTGTCGGTCGCGTCGGCGTACTTCAGGAAGTTGGTGACCGTCTGAGGGGTCTCCTGGTCGTACAACTCAACCCAGACGTGACCGCCCGAGGTGCCTGTCGTGGTGCTCCACGTGAAGGTCATGTCGATGATCGAGTGTCCGGCCGCGAAGGGCGGAGCGGTCATCATCTGGCGCTGTTCCAACGCCTCGCACATCGATGGGGAAGCGAGCCCGGCGCGGGGGGACGGACGGCTGGTGATACCGAACAGGCTTTCGAGCGCGCTCATCGTGCAGTTCTCCGCGTCGTTCAAGGGGACTTTCAGGGCTGGCGTTCCAGGGTCGGGATCGGGACTGGTGCGATTCCGTTTCAGATGCTCACGCGGCTGAGCGCCACGACGCCCTCACCACACGGATCCGAAACGGTCTCGCCCGCTAGCTTTACGGACGACTCTATCGCCCGGATGCCCGCACGGTTCACAACCAAGGCTTCGGACTTCTCCCCATATGGACGTCCGGCACGCAATGTTCGGCAAATACACGGGTATATCTCGAATTGGGTGCTTACAGGACAGCGCGTGTCATTACCTGGACAAGCACCGCCGCGTAGGCGCCGGCGAAGAGGTCATCCAAGAGGATTCCCCAACCTGCCGGTATGCGCTGGAGGGAGTTGGCGGGCCAGGGCTTGAAGATGTCGAGCACCCTGAAGCACAGGAAGGCGTACAGCAGCGTGAAAGCAGCGACCCCCGGCGTGGCCAGTGACGCTGCGGGCAGAAACAGCAACGGGAGGCACTGGCCGGCCACCTCATCGGCAACGGCCTCTGACGGGTCCTTTCCTTTGATGGATCGGGCCTCGACGGCATCCCCCTGCACGATGCACGCCGTGGAAAAGGCGATCAACATCAGCAGCAGGCAGCCGTTGTACACCAGCGGCTGAGCCGCGGGGCCGAACCCGGCGGCGATCAGCACCGCCGCGAGCAGGACCGGCGGCAGCGAGCCCCAAGTGCCGGACGCGGGCCGCATGCGGCCGAGGCCGAACACCGTGATCCATGAGACCGCGCCCCGGGTCATTGAGCGGGCCTCGTTTCGCGGAGGGCCGCCACGCCGCGCACGACGTAGGGCACGCCCGAGAGCGCCGTGACGATGACGGAGATCCACACAACGCCGTCGACGAGCATGCGGCCCGGGGTGTTGGGCGAGGTATCGAAGATCGAAATAGCCGAGAGAACCGTGGGGATCGCGACGGCCTGAACGATCATCTTGATCTTTCCCGCGGCGTTGGCCTGGAAATTCCCGCCCCGGCCCTCGACGACGCCGCGGATCGACGTGACCAGCAGTTCACGCGACAGCACCACGACGACCATCCATGGCACCACGCCGCTGACCTGCAGGAAACCACCGGTGTGCAGCGAGGACCGGAACGCGGGGCCGGCGAGGAACACGAACGCTCCGATGATGAGGACCTTGTCGGCAAAAGGGTCCATGACCCGGCCGAATACGCTGGTGACGTTCCATTTCCGAGAAAGCCAGCCGTCGAGGGCGTCGGTGACGGCGGCGACGACGAAGACGATGGCCGAAATGAGCAGGGTGATCTCGGCGCCGGAGCCCGCGGGACGGCGTCCCTCGCCCGCGCCCACGCCCGGCCAGACCGAGAGGAGCACGAAAAAAGCCCCCGCGAGAACGACGCGGAGGACCGTGAGCGCGTTGGGAAGGATGCGTTTGAGGCGGTCGGCGCGAGCCCCGCGGTCGATCGCGGTCGGTGCGGGGGTGCTCTGCGCCATAGTGGACATCACGGGATGGTACATCGTCCGGAGTCGGACGACGCGCCCACGTTGGTTGAAGACCGGGTGAGGAGACTCTATCCTGTGGCCCGTCCCGGCGCGATCGCGCGGGACCGTTGTTCGAGGGCTCGGAAGGGGCTCCCTTGCCGTGGGGCGGCCGGGGTCGGCCGAACTGCCCCGAGGTTTTCCGCCTTGGACCAGATCATCAATCCTTACGTCCTGTACGGCGCGTGCGTCCTTGGAGGCGCCGGTGTCTGCCTGGCGCTGCCGCGGGGCGGCAAAACCCCGCAGGTGCTGGGCGCGCTGATCGCTTCGCTCGCCGGCGGCATCGTGCTGCTGGCCATGGCCGCCCGGGCGGGCTGGCACGGCCTGCCCAATGTTTATTTCTACATCTTTGCGATCATCGGACTGGGCGGGGCCCTGCGGGTGGTGACGCACCCGCGCCCGGTGTACGCGGCTCTGTACTTCATCATGACGGTGCTCTCGTCGGCGGGGCTCTTCCTGATCCTGTCGGCGGAGTTCATGGCCTTTGCCCTGGTCATCGTGTACGCCGGGGCGATCCTGATCACCTACCTGTTCGTGATCATGCTCGCGACCGAGGCCCCCAGCGAGGACCGGCTGGAGGCCCTGAAGGAGTACGACACGCGCAGCCGCGAGCCGATCGCGGCAACGGTGGTGTCGTTCATCCTCCTGGCGGTGCTCACGACGCTGCTCTTTGGCGGCGTCAAGAGCCTGCCGGTGCCCGCCCCGGGGAACCCCGACGCGCTCCTGGCCCAGATGCCCCGGAAGGTGGAGACGGTCCTTCGCAACGAAGGGTTGCTGCACGATGGCGATCGGGTCGACGCGGGCGGGATTGACCTTGAATCCGGCGTGGTCGTGGTGACGGACGCCGCCGGGGCCAAGCGCGAGATCCGGCGAAGTGCGTGGCCCGAGGAACTCTCGGTGCGGAACGTGGAAGGGCTGGGGTTCACGCTCCTGCGCGACCACCCGGGCTCGATCGAAATCGCGGGCGTGATCCTGCTGATGGCGATGCTCGGGGCCGTGGTCCTGAGCCGCAAGCAGGTGCAGATCGACGAGGACGCCAAGCGCCGGCACGCCCAGACGCTGGCGGGGGAGGGGTCGTCGTGACGATGCCGATGGCGTTCTTCACCCTGGCCCAGACCGGCGCGCCCGCGCCCATGGGATCCACGACGCTGGCGCACTACCTGTTCGTCGCGGCGGCGATGTTCGTGATCGGGCTCGTGGGGTTCCTGACGCGCCGCAACCTGATCATCATGTTCCTGTGCACGGAGCTGATGTTCCAGAGCGCGGGCATCGCCCTGATCGCGTTCGGGCGCTACCACCTGAACCAGACGGGCCAGACGTTTGTGATCTTCGTGCTGACCGTCGCGGCGGCGGAGGCGGCCATGGCGCTGGCGCTGGTGGTCCTGCTGTTCCGGCGGCGTGAATCGTTGGACGCGGAAGAGTTCTCCGAGATGCAGGGGTAGTAGCGACCGAGTGACACCGTACCGAAGCGACCGCGCCATGCGAACGGAAGGATGACCCCTTCGTGCTGATGAATCTGATCCAGGAAGCGACGAACGCCTTCACCCAGACCGGGGGCGATCCCGGCGTGGTCGCGCCGGCGGAACTGACCTCGGCGGCGCCGGGGGTGTGGACGCTGGTCGAGCGCTGGCCGCTGGCGATCCTGGGGCTCCCGCTTCTGTCGTTTGCGCTGTGCGCGTACTGCGCCATGACGCAGGTCCGCAACAAGCTGCCGGCGTGGATCACGGTCGCCAGTCTGGGCGCCGCGTTCGGCGTGACCGTGATGCTGTTCCTGCGCATGAACTCGGGGATGATCCCCAACCCCTCGGCGGTGGTGGGGTACGAATGGATCAACGTGTCGTGGGGAGTGCGCGAAGGGCAGCACCTCAAGGCCAACCTGGGGCTGTACCTCGATTCGCTGACGATCTACTGGATGCTGTTCGTGACGGGGCTGGGCACGCTGATCGCGCTCTACGCCAGCGAGTACATGGCCGGCGACGTGGGGCAGGGCTACTGCCGGTTCTTTGCCGCGTTCAGCCTGTTCGTCTTCTCGATGGCGGCCCTGGTGATGGCCGACAACCTGCTGCTCCTGTACCTGGGCTGGGAGGGCGTGGGCCTCTGCTCGTACCTTCTGATCGGGTACTTCTACAAGAAGCCGTCGGCGGTTGCCGCGGCCAAGAAGGCGTTCATCGTCAACCGCATCGGCGACCTCGGGCTGGCCCTGGGCGTGATGCTGTGCTTCGTGCAGTTTGGTTCGCTCGAGTACGGCGCGATTTTTGAGAAGGCCGGTCCGTACATCGAGGCGCTCCGCCAGGGGCACTTGGACCAGATCCCCTGGAGCGTGCAACTCATCCCGATCCTGCTGATGGTGGGGGCGTTCGGCAAGAGCGCGCAGCTGCCGCTGTACGTGTGGCTGCCCGACGCCATGGAAGGCCCGACGCCCGTGTCGGCGCTGATCCACGCCGCGACGATGGTGACGGCGGGCGTGTTCCTGGTCGCTCGCACGTACCCGCTGTTCCTGTGCAGCGCGTACGCCCTGCCGATCGTCGCGTGGACCGGGGCGCTCACGGCCCTGCTCTCGGCCACGATCGGCATGTCGCAGTTCGACATCAAGCGGATCATGGCGTACTCGACCGTGAGCCAGCTGGGCTACATGTTCGCGGGGCTGGGCGTGCTTTCGAGCGTGGGCGCGGCGTTCCACGTGCTCACGCACGCGTTCTTCAAGGCCCTGCTCTTCCTGTGCTGCGGCGCCGTGATGCACGGCTTCGGGGGCCAGCTCGACCTGCGCAAGCTCTCGGGCGTGATGAAGATCAAGGGCTGGGGCGTGGTGGGCTTCGGCATGCTCGTCGGCTGCCTGAACCTGGCCGGCTTCCCCTTCACGGGCGGGTTCTTCAGCAAGGACATGATCCTGGCCGAGGCGTTCACGACGCCGACGATGCAGCCGATCGGCTGGATCTTGCTGTTCACCGCCGGGCTCACGGCGTACTACACCTTCCGCGTGTTCTTCCGCGTGTTCGTGGGTCCGGTCGAGTACGAGCCCGGTGACGAGGTGCACGGGCACGCCGATCACGGCCACGCGGACCACGGTCACGGGGATCACGGCCACGATCACGGGGCGCCGCACGGCGCACCTGCCACAGCTCACGCGGCGGCCTCGCACGAGTTCCACCCTCACGCGCCGGGCTGGGCGATCAACCTGGTGCTGGGCGTTCTGACGGCGTGCTCGATCGGCTCGGTCGGGCTCTATTTCGTCGGGCACGGGCACGGCGGGTGGGCCGGCGCGATGGTCGAGAAATCCAGCGCCGCGTACGAGTCTCCCTCCGTCGCGGCGCACGGCGCCGAGGGCCAGGCGCCCCACGGCGACGCGGGCGCGGAACACGCGTATGCCCCGGCCTCGCTCGTCTCGGTGAAGGACGCGCACGCCGGCACGTTCATGGGCCGCAACCCGCACGAGGTGATGTACTACGTCTCGGGCGTGGTGGGCTTCGTGGGCATCGCGATCGCGTTCGTCCTGCACTACCTGGGCCGCACGACCGCGGCCCACAGCAAGGCCGACGCGCTGGTGCCGGCCCTGGGGCCGCTGGCGTCGTGGGCGCGTCACAAGTGGTACGTGGACGAGCTCTACAACTACACGATCCGGGTGCCGCTGCTGGTTCTGGCGCACATCTTCCACCTGATCGACAAGGTGCTCGTGGACGGTCTCGTGAACGCGGCGGGGTGGGCCCCCAGGGGCGTGGGCTCGGCGATCCGGCCCAGCCAGAGCGGCGTGCTGCACGGGTACGCGGTGGCGATGGCCGGCGGGATCTGCGTGCTGCTGGTGATCGTGCTGCTCACGATGAAGTGAGAGGAAAGCTGAAACTCGATGGAATTGTTCGAGAACATCAACACCACCGCCCTCATGCTCGCCGGGCTGATCGTCCTTCCGCTGGCGGTCGGGCTGATCGTCGCACTGGCGCCCGCGCGCCGGGCCTACACGATCGCGCTGTACGGGTCGCTCGCGTCCTGCGTGCTCTGCGCGGCCCTCATCGGCACGTTCGACTGGGAGAGCGGCGCTTCGTTCCATTTCTCAGGATCGGTCGAGTGGCTGCGGCCCATCGGCCTGTCGTTCTCGGTGGGTGTCGACAGCGTCGCGATGATGCTCGTCATGCTCACGGTGCTGCTGGGGCCGATCTGCGTGGCGGCGTCGAAGACCGCCATCACCGACCGCGTCCGCACCTACTACGCGTGGCTGATGGTGCTGCAGGCCGCCATGACCGGCGTGTTCTGCTCGCGCGACCTCCTGCTGTTCTACATCTGCTTTGAGTTCACGCTGATCCCGATGTACGTGCTCATCAGCCTGTACGGATCGACCAACCGCCGTGCCGCGGCAACCAAGTTCTTCCTGTACACCTTCACCGGCTCGGTCATCGCGCTGGCGGGCCTGGTGTACGTGGTGTGGTTCAACGCGGCGTCGGGGGTAATGCCGCACGTGCCGTCGGCCGGCTCGGGGGTGTGGACGTTCGACATGGGCGCGCTGGCCAACGCCGCGCACCGGATGAGCGGGACGGCGCAGGCGTGGGTGATGGGCGCCCTCTTGCTGGGCTTTGCGGTCAAGGTGCCGCTGTTCCCGTTCCATACGTGGCTGCCCCTGGCGCACACCGAGGCGCCGACGGCGGGCTCGGTGATCCTCGCCGGCGTGCTGCTCAAGCTGGGGACGTACGGCATCTATCGCTTTGCGATGGGGTTCACGCCGATCGCGTTTGCCGAACACGCGCCGATGCTCGCGTGTCTCTCGATCATCGGCATCCTCTACGGCGGGCTGATCTGCTGGGTGCAGACCGACGTCAAGAAGCTCGTGGCGTACTCGTCGGTCGCCCACCTTGGGTTCTGCATCCTGGGCCTGACGGCGATCAACCCCGCGGGCGTCACGGGCGCGGTGCTCTACATGATCAACCACGGTCTTTCGACCGGCGCCTTGTTCCTGCTGATCGGCATGGTGTACGAGCGGTACCACACGCGGAGCATGAAGGAGTTGGGCGGGCTTGCCGCGAAGATGCCGGTGTGGGCGACGTTCATGGTGTTCTTCACGATGGCGTCGGTCGGCCTGCCGGGGCTCAACGGGTTCATCAGCGAGTTCCTCTGCCTGATCGGAGCGTTTCAGTCGAGCGACCATTGGGGCCAGGGACTCTGGGGCACGGTCGCGGGCGGCGTTCCCGGCTCGTACTCGCGGCTCGAGGTGCCGATGGGCGGGCTCGGGCCCTGGTACGCGGCGATCGCCGGCCTGGGGATGATCGTCGCGGCGATTTACCTGCTGTACATGGTCGGCAAGGTCGTCTGGGGCCCGCTGGTCGAGCCGGCCGGGCACGGTGCGCACGACCATGAGCACGGCTCCCACGGCGCCGCGGCTGAGCACGCGGGGCACCTGCCGCGCGACCTGACGGGGCGTGAGATCGGAACGCTGATCCCCCTGGCGGTGCTGTGCATCGCCCTGGGCGTGTACCCCAAGCCGGCGCTGGATGCGCTGCGGGGGCCGGTGAACTCGATGGTGGGAATGGTGTGGGACAACGCGCGGCCGATGAGCGGGATCCGTCCCTTCGAGAGCGTGCCGGCGGGCAAGGAGCCCAACGCGGCGACGGCGCCCTCGGGGCCCGGGGCCGCGGTCGCTGACGCCCGGCAGGAGGGCGAGCGATGATCCAGCGACTGGCGTTCCTGTGGCCCGAGATCGCGATGTTCGCGACCACGTGCATCGTGATGGTGCTGGGACTCTCGCCGCGGCGCGAGGTCCGCAAGGCGTGCGCGTGGATCTGCGGGCTGGGACTGATCGCGGCGGGCGTGCTGGCCGCGGCAACGACCCCCGCGGCAGAGACGATCACCGCCAAGGACGGCCAGTTGCTGCTCCCGGGGATGGTGTCGTTCATCAAGACGCTCACGAGCGCGGTCGGGCTGATGCTCCTAATGCTCCTGGCCGGCTCGGTCGACCGCGAGGAGGAGGCCTCGATCGCGCTTGGCCAGTCCCGGTTTGACCCGCTGCGGAGCAACCGCGCCGAGTTCTACTCGTTCTTCATGTTCAGCCTCACCGGGCTGATGCTGTGCGCCAGCGCCGACGACCTCATCTGGTTGTTCCTGGCGCTCGAGCTCACGAGCCTGCCGACGTACATCATGGTCGTGATCGCCAAGGGATCCGGCTCGCGCGGGCAGTCGCAGGAGGCGGGGGTCAAGTACTTCTTCCTCGGGGCGCTCGGGGCCGCGGTGTTCCTGTTCGGCTTCGCGCTGCTCTACGGCGGGACGGGCACCACCAACCTCAACCGCATCCATGACGTGTTCATGACCGCGGGCATCTCGCCGATCGCACTGGGCGGGCTGATGATGGCGCTCTTGGGGATCTGCTTCAAGATCGCCGCGGTGCCGATGCACTTCTACACGCCCGACGTGTACCAGGGCGCGGCGTCGCAGGTCTCGGCGTTCCTGGCGTTTGTTCCCAAGACCGCGGGGTTCGTGTCGATCCTGCTCCTGTGCGCCGCGGCGGGCTGGGTGTGGGCGCCGGGCTCCGGCGTCGGCGCGCCGCCGAGCGAGCTGGGCGCCTCGCTGCCCGAACCCGTGCGGCTCATGCTCTGGGTGATCTCGGCTCTGACCATGACCGTCGGCAACGTGCTGGCGATCTGGCAGACGTCCGTGAAGCGGCTGCTGGCGTACTCGTCGATCGCGCACTCGGGGTACATGCTGGTCGGCGTGATCTCGGGCCCGGGCAACGGCACGTTCACGGGCAGCGGCGTGTCGGCCGTGCTGTTCTACCTGCTGTGCTACGGCGTCATGAACATCGGCACCTTCGCCGTGCTGGCGTGCCTCGAGCGCGTCAACAAGGACGGAGAGATGCAGGAGATCGACGACATCGCCGACCTCCGCGGCCTGTGCCAGACCCGCCCGATCCTCGGGTGGACGATGGCGATCTGCAGCCTGAGCCTGCTGGGCTTCCCGCCGCTGCTGGGGTTCCTGGGCAAGCTGCCCTTGTTCACGTCGGCGATCAGCGCCGGCGAGATCGTGCTGGTCATCGTCCTGGGCGTGAACTCGGCGATCGCGGCGTTCTACTACCTGCGGCTGTTCGCGGCCGTGGCCATCGAGAAGCCCGACCCCAACGCCAAGCCTCTGAGCCCCGTCCCGTTCGCCTCGCGCCCGCTGGCGGGGCTGCTCTCGGCCGCGGGGGCTCTCCTGCTGGTGCTCTCGGTGGGCAGCTTCATGGACGAGGCGGCCAAGGCGGCCCGTCCACGTGGGCGTTCGGTGGTGCCCGCGCTGGCGCCCGAGTCAGAATCGAAGGCGCCCGTTCGTGCGGTGCAGGCGGCGGTGCCGTCCGGTCTGCGCTGAGGCTTCATTCGTTCCAGCTCCTGCGGCGGCTGGCGTCCCGGAGTTCTGCTTCTTTGCTTCGCCCGTTGGCCCGGCGGCGCCGACCGGTGGCCTTGAATTCAACCATCATGTTCACCGGACTCGTTCAAGCCGTTGGGCGTGTGTCGGGCGTCGACCTTCAACCGACGGGGGCACGCCTCAGGATCGACACCGGCGCCTGGGGTCACCATCCGGACACGGGTGATTCGATCAGCGTGAGCGGGTGCTGTCTCACTGTGGCGTCCGTGGGGGCGTCGGTGGGGGCGTCGGTGGGGGGGCTGGTGCTGGCGTTCGACGTGGTTCACGAGACCCTCCGCATGACCACGCTGGGTGCGTTCAAGCCCGGCGACGGCGTGAACTTGGAGCACGCGGCACGGGCCGATTCGCTCCTGGGCGGCCACGTCGTGCAGGGGCACGTGGACGGCGTCGCGACGGTGGAAGGCGTGACGAAGACTCCCGAGTGGCGGATCCGCCTTCGCCCGCCGCCGGCGCTGATGGAGTTCATGATCCCCAAGGGCTCGGTGTGCGTGGATGGCGTGTCGTTGACGCTCGCGGCGGTCGATGTTGCCGCGGGCGCGTTCGAAGTGGCCTTGATCCCGACGACGCTGGAGAAGACGACCCTCGGCGCGTTGGCGGCGGGGGGGCGGTGCAACATCGAGACGGACATCCTGGCCCGCACGGCGGTGCACTGGATGCGGCATTACGGCGGGCGATGAGCGTGTCGGGCGATCCGTCGCGCCCTGCGGCGATGGTGTTGCACTACACTGCGGTCCGTGCGTGTCCTTGGCATCGATCCTGGCCTGCGCCTGACGGGGTATGCCTGCCTTGAGGGGCGGGAGGACGTGCCGCGGCTCGTGGAAGCGGGAGTGCTGCGGCTGGCGCAGGGACGAAGCGGCGGCAGCTCGGCGACGAGCGTCTCCGAGCGGCTGGAAGAACTGGACACCGACTTTCGCGAACTTCTGGCGCGGCTCAAGCCCCACGCGGTGGCGGTCGAGGCGGTGTTCTCGCACTACAAGCACCCGGCGACGGCGATCGTGATGGGGCACGCCAGGGGGGTGCTGCTCTTGGCGATCCGCGCGGCGGGCCTTACCTTGGTTGAGCTCAAGCCCAACGCGGTCAAGAAGTCGCTCACGGGGCACGGGCACGCGGGCAAGGGCCAGATGCAGCGGGCCGTCCAATCTATCTTCGGCCTCGACCGCCCCCCCGAGCCGCCCGACGTCGCCGACGCCGTCGCCATCGCTCTCTGCGCCACCCGCCGCCTCACCGCCGGCGACGAACTCGGCCTGGCGATCATCGGCGCCACCCCGCGCCGCAAGAACTCGCGCCGGACCCTCCCCCCAGGCGTCGACATCGTGAGTACCTCCTGATGGAACGACCCGCTGTATCCGCACGATGAGGATCAACAGATGCGTGAGTCAACCACACACCGGCTCGGCGTTGGTGTGCTCGCGGTATCGATCATCGCGTGCATGATCATGGTGATCGTCGTGGATGCAAAGGCGTTGGCAGTTCAGGTGGAGGCCGAGGTTCGGACCGAAAAGCTGCTTGCCGATGGGCTGATCGACCGGGGGCGCGCCAACGAAAGCCTTGCAGCGGCCGGAAGCCCCATTCGCTTTTCCGTCTCCGATCCAACGAGTCCGGTCGGCTATCTGGAATTTCAGCGTCGATTCCTGCCTCTCGACACCATCGCATCACTGCGGTCCGCGATGCATTGGATCTTCGCGACGATCGCGTTCCAAGCGGCAGGGTTGCTGCTGGTATGGCGTGCCGTCTCCAAACGCGATCGCCCGCCGCTTCCTCTTTGAGTCTGCCGCCCACCCCCTCCGCCACTCCGTGCCCCCGCATAAACTCCACCCAATGTCCACCCCCCCGTCTGACCTCCGCGCCCAGATCCTGATCGTCGAGGACGAGCCCGAACACGCCGACGTGATGTCCGATGCGCTGCGCAAGCCGGGGCACGTGTGCACGATCGTCAACGGCGTGGGCGCGGCGATCGACGAGCTCAAGCACGGCGCGTTCGACGTAGTAGTGTCGGACCTGCGGATGCCCGCGTCCGGCGGCAAGGACGGGGTGGCGCCGGACGGGGCGGACGCCGGGATGCGCGTCCTCGACAACGTCCGCAAGCTCCAGCCCAGCGCCGAGACGATCATCGTGACGGCCCACGGCGACGTGCCCACCGCCCGCGCGGCGTTCAAGCACGGGGCGTACGACTTCATCGAGAAGCCGCTGGACCTTGAGGTGTTCCGGAGCCTGGTGAACCGCGCCGCCGAGACGGTGCTGCTGCGCCACGAGGCGCGGGGCGAGAAGCTCGACGAGCTGGTGCAGCACGAGGGGTTCGAGGGGATCGTCGCGGGGTCCGAGCCCATGCGGAAGATCCTCCGCACCGTCAAGAGCATCGCCGGCTCGATGATCTCGGTGCTGATCACCGGCGAGAGCGGCACGGGCAAGGAGCTGATCGCCCAGGCGGTGCACCGCAACAGCCCGCGGGCCAAGGGGCGCTTCGTGGCGCTCAACTGCGCTTCGGAGGCGGAGAACCTGCTGGAAGACCAGCTCTTTGGTCACGTGCGTGGCGCGTTCACGGGGGCGGAAAAGGACCGCGAGGGCGTCTTCGAGTACGCCACTGGCGGCACGCTGTTCCTCGACGAGATCGGCGACATGCCCCTCAAGATGCAGGCCAAGCTCCTGCGCGTGCTCGAGACCGGCGAGGTGGTGCGCCTGGGGAGCAACGAGACCCGCAAGAGCGACGTGCGGCTCGTGAGCGCGACCAACAAGGACCTGCGCGACATGGTGAAGAAGGGGACTTTCCGCGAGGACCTCTACTTCCGCGTAAATGGCGCTTCGATCGCCCTGCCGCCGCTGCGCGAGCGCCGCGAGGACATCCCGCGCATCGTGCGCCACGCGATCGCCAGGTCGGTCGACCGGATGATGCCCGGCCAGCCGCCGCCGGACATCACCGACGCGGCGATGATGCGCCTGACCAGCTTCGACTGGCCGGGCAACGTGCGCCAGTTGCTCAACGTGGTGCAGAACATGATGGTCACCGCGGCGTCGGAGGAGCGGGCCCCGGGCCAGCCCGCGGTGCTCGACGTGCGCCACATTCCCGCGGAGATCCAGGTCGGGGACACCGACGGCGCCGAGGGCGGCGGGTCTGAGTCCGGGTCGCCCGCGAGTCTCGCCGGCACCAGCCTCGAGCAGCTCGAGAAGCGGGCGATCCGCGAGACGCTCCGGCTCACCGCCGGCAACCGCGAGCACGCCGCCAAGCTGCTGGGGATCGGCGAGCGGACTCTCTACCGAAAGCTCAAGGAATACGGGCTGCGGTGATCCCACCCTGCCGGCGTGTCAGGCTCCGCAGCGTTATGCTGCGTCTTAAGGAGCGGAGGCCGATCTGCCCAACGTCCGCCTCCGCGCGGGCAACCGGAAGGGGGTCAGGATGTTCCGAGCATTCAAGAGCCTTGACGAACTGCTGCGCGGCAAGCGAGTCGGAGCGGTGCCCGGCGAGGACCGCCTGATCGACATCCCGCTCCGGACGTTCCTGCCGCTGGCGATCGGGCTGGGGGCGACGTACGGCTTCTTCATGGGCTGGTACAAGGTCTCGACACGCTGGGGCGAGGGCGTGTCGGACGGGTACCAGCAGACCATCGCCTCGATGGTCAAGCTGCCGGCGCTGTTCCTCCTGACACTGGCGGTCACCTTCCCATCGCTGTACGTGTTCAACGCGCTTCTGGGAGGGCGGCTGGCCTTCGGGGCGCTGTTGCGTCTCCTCGTGGGCTCGATGGTCGTGAGCCTGGCCGTCGCGGCCTCATTCGGGCCGATCCTCGCGTTCTTCACGCTGAGCACCACGAGCTACCCGTTCATGGTGGTGCTGAATGTCATCCTGCTCTCGATCAGCGGCTTTGTGGGCGTCGGGTTCCTGATGAAGGCGTTCCGCAGGCTGCTTGCCGCGGCGCCGGCGCCGGCGGAGATCCCGCACCCCGCGGACGAGGGGACCGGCACCATCCTTGGCGTCTGGGTCGTGATCTACGGGGCGGTGGGCGTGCAGATGGCGTGGCTGCTGCGGCCGTTCATCGGGCACCCCAACGCGACGTTCGAGTGGTTCCGCGTGCGGACGGGCACCAGCAATTTCGTGATCGGGCTGTTCGAGAACCTCAGGCACATGGTCGGGAACTGAACGTGCAAGCCGCGGGGCACATCCGGGGCGGCGCGAGCGGGCTGTCCGACCGCTTCGAGGGGTTCTGCGCCCGGATAGGCCGGCCGGGGCGGGAGGCGGGCGCCCTGGCGGTGCCGTGGCTGGTGGCCGCGATCGCCTGCGGGGGCGCGATCTTCGGCGCGGTGATGGGGACCTACCAGGTCGGAGAGCCGGGGCGGTGGCCGCTGGTCATCTACGCGGCGCTCAAGGTGCCTTCGCTCATCATGGTCACGACGGCGGTGTGCCTGCCGGCGTTCTTCGTGCTCAACACGGTGCTGGGGCTGCGTGACGACTTCGGCCGCGCGGTGCGTGCGGTGCTGGCGGGGCAGGCGGCGCTGGCGCTGGCCCTGGCGTCGCTGTCGCCGCTGACCCGCGTGGCGTACGAGTGCGGCATCGGGCACGGCGGGGCGCAGCTCTTCAACGCGGGGATGTTCGCGCTGGCGACGGGCGCCGGCCAGGCGGTGATGCTGCGGCACTACCGCGCGATCATCGCGTCGAATCACGCCCTTGAAGACAGGCACCGCGCGATGCTCTGGGCGTGGGTGGTGATGTACGTGTTCACCGGGGTCCAGACGGGCTGGATCCTGCGGCCGTACATCGGGGCCCCGGGCCTGGACGTGCGGTTCTTCCGCGTCGACGCGTTCACGAACGCGTACGTGTATTTCCTGCGGCTCGTGTTCGGCGGGGGGTGACCGCTACTCGACCTCTTCGAGCCGGCGCGGGCACGCCGAGGAGACGAAGCGGACCGTGGGCGCGTTGAGGTCGCTGAACATGCGGGCGTCCTGCACGTCGTTGGGAGAAACGGTGATGTCGACCGTCGCCCGCATGAGGCGCGGGCCGACGTCGTACTCGAGCGTGAACCGCGAGTCGGTCACGTTCGACAGCAGCGGGGCCTCGTTCTGCGCCGACTGGACGCCGCCGGAATAGTCGGTCTGGATGTACCACAGCTCCGACGGGCCTCGCGACGGGTCGGTGGCGTCACGCCGCTCGATGCGGACGATCCGCCGGAAGCTCGTGCTCTCGTCCTCCATCGCGACGAACTCGATGGCGTCGGAGATCACCGGGTTCTGCGAGGCGTCGAGCGGGTCGATGGGGTAGGGGCCGAACTCCTTGCCCGTGCGGATCATCGACATGAGCCGGTACATCACGATGCGGGCCACCACGTGCGTCGAGGCGGTCTCGGTGGTGTTCTTGTAGCTCTTGAACGACGCGTCGAGCGCGCCGAGCGTCGCGGCCAGCAGCGTGGCCGTGATCGACAGGGCGATCAGGAGTTCGATGAGGCTGAAGGCCGGGCGCGAGGCGCGGCGGGGGGTGCTCATGGGTTTCCTTCCCGGTAGGTCTCGGGCATGGGGTCGACGCGCATCGGCAGCATCAGTCCGTTGGGCAGGCGCATGTTGGGGTTGAAGCGAAGGTCGATGCGTCCGAAGCCGTAGAAGGGCACGGCGGTCGAGCCCGCGGGCTGGGCCTTGTCGGGGGCGACGTCGGCGAGGCCGTCACCGTCGGTGTCCCAGCCCACGATCCGCTGGCCGCCCACGATCGGCAGGGTGAGCGGGTCGAGCGATTCCTGGTCGCCGTCGGCGGGCCCGAAGTACCCGATCGAGGTGTTGTAGTTGGCGGGGTTGCCGACGGGGTTCCCCAGGGCGTCGACCATGGGGGCCTGGCCGTAGACGGGGCTGAAGGTCAGGAGCAGGGCGCCGTCCAGCGTGGTGTTGCCGCGCACGTCCATGACGCCGGCCACGATCGCGCCGGTGAGCTGGACGTTCTGGGTCGGCGGGCTGTTGAAGGTGCCGATGTCCACGGAGTAGTTGGGGACCATCATCGAGCTCTTGGAGATGTCCTCGACGTCGGCGGTCTGCGGGTTGAGCTGCGGGTCGTCGGGCGCGTCGGGGTGGGTCTGGGTGAAGCGCGTGGCTCCGGTGAACTGGAGCTTGTTGCGGGCCTGGGTGTAGCCCGTGGGCTTGTCGCTCACGATCGACCCCACGAACAGGCAGTCGTGGAAGCGGATGTTGTTGGAGAATTTCTTGGTATCGGAGATCCGCTTGCCGCCGATCACCAGCGGGTCGGGCATCAGGTTGTAGCCGGGGCGGCCGGTCTGATCGGACGGGATGTCGGCCTTGTCCATCTCGGGCTGGGCCATGAGGATCATGGCGTTGGGCGGGATGGCGGTCGACGGCAGCATCGTGGGGTACTTGGTCTCGCCGGCGTCGTCGCCGTAAATGATGCGGGTGACGACGGGCTTGGGCTTGCCGGTGGCCGAGTCGATCGTGAGCTTGCCGTACTCGCCCCACAGCACGTGGGTGTTGCCCGTGCTGGTGCCGATGTAGGTCACGCCCACGAAGGTGCAGTTCTTGTAGAGGCCGTTGTCGCCGGCGGGGATGTGCGCGTCCCGGAAGACCATGTTCTCGTACACCGGGCGGAAGTAGACGTCGACGTAGCTGGGGGAGCCGAAGGGCATCTTCTCCCAGTAGGCGGTGTCCTTGTTGTCGGGCAGGCCGTCGAGGTTGGCGTCGGCGTCGACGCGGAGGTAGCGCGGGCTGGACGTCCCCGCGGACTTGGTCTCGACGTAGGTGGCCAGCTGCGAAACCGAGATCCCCAGCTGGTCGGCGACCTGCTGGTTGAAGGCCGTGCCGTTGGCGTCGGCCTTGAGCGCCGTGTTGGCGTCGTCGAACGTGCTCGCGGTCAGGTTCGGGAGATCGTTGTCGGAGACGCCGAACGTGGTGGGCGAGCTTCCCGCCGAGGCGCGGATGGGCCCGCGGAGCGACGTGGCGGGGTCGCCCTGCGCCGCCGCCCAGGCGGACTCGGACGTCTTGAACAGCAGCTTGCCGTTGACCTTGGCGTACTTGTCCTTCTTGTCGATGTACCCGTCGCGGTAGCCCAGGACCTGGTCCCGGTTGACGTTGGAGGTCGCGTCGTAGTCGATCATGGCCTCGCCGGCGTCCCAGCGGCCGTTGTGATTGGTGTCGACGAAGCCCCACAGGCCGTTCTTGTTGCGGTCGGGGGTCGACGAGTCGATGAGCAGCGCGAGGTCGTCGTCGACGGGGTTGCCGCCGGAATCCACGAACTCGGGGGTGGCGCCCTGCGCGGGCGTCCCGGCGGTCAGCGCGGCGGAGAGCGCGACTTTGTGGTCGTTGTTCTTGTCGTAGAAGCTGATGAACACGTCGAGCTCGTCCACGTAGCCGTCGCCGGTGACGTCCGCGAACGCGTGGTCGGGCGTGCCGTCGCCGTTGTAGTCCTTGTCGAGCGGCATGCCGGCGCCCTCGATCGGGTGACCGACGCGCAGGCGGTTGTCACCGTCGACGTCGCTGGCGACCAGGGCGTTGAACAGGTCGGTGAGACGCTTGTCGAGGTTCGCGTCGATGCCGAAGAAATCGGACTTCATCACCATCGGCTGGCCGTGGTCGCGGGTGACGTCGTTGAACCTGGCGCCCAGGTCGCCGCTGATGTGCACCCCCTTGCCGATCATGATCTTGCTGGGGCTGATGATCGCCTGCCGGACCTTCTTGGCCATGCGGAAATCCTCCATCACGGTGCGGGTGATGGGCTGGTTCCCGTGCGAGTAGTTGAAGTCGTAGCCGGTCGAGATCACGCGGACGTCGATGCCGTTGGCCAGGGGCGCGTACGTGACCGAGTACACCAGGGGGAGGCCGGACTGCCCGTTGGGCACCGTCTCGAGCTTCACCGCGGGCGTGAAGAGCCAGTTGCTGGACTGGTATTCCGACGACGACCCCCACGAGGGCGCGTTGGCGATCGTCGGCGAATCCACGCTGACGCCGTTCATGACGCCGGTGTCCGCGGCGTGCCGGTTGGCCAGGGCCTGCGCGAGCCCGCCGGGCGTCGAGCCCTCGGCGAAGCCGCTGGGGGCCGAGAGCACCGTGTAGCTGCCCGTGCCGGAGAGGTCTCCCGACCAGAACTTGTCGCCGTAGGTGGTGTCGATGGTGCTGTTGGACACGACGAAGCGGGCCGCCGCCTCCTGGAGGCGCTGGGTGGCGATCACAAGGCCGGTCTCGGCGGCGCTCTGAGCGCGCATGACGTGCAGGTGGGTCGCGGCGGTGCGGATGTTGCCGCGGCTGGCGATCGCCATGGCGGTGGCCAGCGAGCCGAAGAGGATCAGGAACATCATGGAGAGCACCGACGCCACGCCGCGCTCACGGGCGGGCGGACGGCGGGTGTGGCCGGCGCCCGCGGCCAGTGCGCGCGGGCTCGTGCGGTCCGTTCGACTTCGAATGCTCATCATTCGCCTCCTGCTCCCTTCCATCACGGAACGATCCAGACCATGCGGGTCATCTCGCGCGGGGACTGGTCCACCGGGCCCTGGTACTCGACGACCACGGTGACCCGGAGCGGGTACTGGTCCACGGTGCGTCCGGGGAACGAGCCCGCGGGCGCTTCGAAATACCCGTGGTCGCGCACGGTCGTGAAGTTGAAGGGGTCCACCTTGTCGACGTACACGGTCTGCGACCAGCCCGGCAGCGGGACGGGCGCCCCGTCGCCGTCGTTGAGCGGGTTGCCGTTCTTGTCAGTGGCCTGGACGAGGTCGCCGAACGAGTTGATGGGGCCGGGGAAGTCGCCCCCGTCGCCGAACTTGGTGCCGTCGAGGTCGTCGATGTCGTCGATGTCCTGGACCGTGACTTCGCCGTTCTCGCGCCCCCAGCCGTGCAGCGTGGCGCCGCCGCCGGTGCCCTGCAGGTACAGGCCGGTGACGGGGTCGTGGCGCGGCAGGCGCCTGGACATCTCCCGGACCTCGTTGGCCAGGAGCGTGGCGGTGGCGGCCTGGCTCGACCAGGCGTTGTTCTTGATGAAGGAGTTCTGGGCCTCGACGAAGGCCAGGACGCCCACGCCGATGATCACCAGCGCCATGGAGGTTTCGAGAAGTGTGAAGCCGGCGCGGTGAGGCGTCCGAGCGAAACCGCGGCCGGCACGATCACGGAGAGTCCTCTGGTTCATGCGCTCGCCCACCTCCCGCCCGCGCCCTCGCGGCCGACCCGTCGGGCCCCGGGGACCGCTCCGCGCGGAGCGTCCCTTGTCGGCGGTCCCTTCGTAGAGAGGGCATCGGCTACTTGACGATCTGGCTCATCTTGAAGATGGGCAGGATGACGGCCATAGCGATGAAGCCGACGACTGATCCCATCATGAGGATCATGACGGGCTCGATCATGCTGGTCATCGCCTTGATGTTGTCCCGTAACTGCTTGGCGTAGTAGGTGGAGATCTCGTCGAGCACCTCGCCGAGCTTACCGGACTCCTCGCCCGCCGAGATCATCTGCGTCACGGCGCGGGGCAGGAGGTTGTCCTTGAGCAGCGGGGCGGTGATCTTCTTGCCCTGCTTGACGCTGGTGTACACGCGCCGCCACATGCCCTTGAAGATCTGGTTGCCAGAGATGTCGCCGGTGATCGCCAGCGTGTCGAGCATGGGAACGCCCGCGTTGATGAGCTGCCCCATGGTCTGGAGCGAGCGGCTGATGTAGAGCGAACGGAACATGTTCTTGACGACGGGGATCAGGAGCTTCATGCGGTCCACCCAGAACGAGCCGAGCTCGGTCTTGCAGAACGCGTAGGCGGCGCCGAAGAGCACGACCACGCTGCCGACGATGTACGGCCAGTAGGCGATCAGGCTCTTGGAGAGGTTCATCAGGAACTTGGTGGCCCAGGGGAGGATGTCCTCCTTGCCCTCGAAGACGGCGTAGAAGCGGGGGAGCACGAAGGTGAGCAAGAAGACCGTGACGCACACGGCCAGGGTTCCGATGATGCCGGGGTAGATCGCCGCGCCGATCACCATCTTGCGGGTCTCGATCTGCTGGCCGATGTAGGCGGCGATGCGGTCGAGCATCTTGGCGAAGCTGCCGGACATCTCCGACGCCTTGACCATGTTGATGTAGAGCGGGTTGAAGAGCTTGGGGTGCTTGGCGATCGCCTCCGAGAACTGCTTGCCGCTCTCGACGTCGGTCTTGAGGCCGACGATGATGCGCTGGAACCCCTTGTGGGCGGACTGCTCGGCGATGCCGTCGAGGGCCGAGCGCAGGTTGATGCCGGCGCGGATCATGACGGCCAGCTGGGTGGTGAAGTCCAGGACGTGCTTCTGGCTGGGCTTGCCCGCGTTCATCTCGCGGAGCTTGCCCATGATGCCGCCGGCCGAGATCCCCCCGATGATGGGGGACAGCGAGAGGACGTGCATGCCCTGGCCGCGCAGCACCGTCGCGGCTGCCGCGGCGGTCTCCGCGGCGAGCACGCCGGCCTGCACCTGACCCTGCGCGTTACGGACCTGGTACCGGTAGTTGGCCATGGGTCTTTTTAGAAGTCACGGAGTGACGGAGTGACGAAGTGACGAAGCGCCCCGCGGCGTTCGCATCACCTTGTCCCGGCGTCCACCTCCGTCACTTCGTCACTCCGTCACAGAGACACTTCGTCACTTCTTCACCACTCACGCCGCCAGCTGGCGCTCCAGCTTGTCGGGGAACGCGGCCTGGGCGATCGCGTCTTCCTTGCTGATCATGCCGTTGAAGTAGAGCTCGGCGATCGACGCGTCCAGCGTGCTCATGCCGATCGCGCGGTTGGTCTCGATCACGTTGGGGATTTCGAAGGTGCGCGCCTCGCGGATCAGGTTGCGCACCGCGGGCGTGCACAGCAACACCTCGACCGCGGGCACCATGCCGGGGCGGTCGACGCGGCTGAACAGGGTCTGGCTGACCACCGCCTGCAGCGTGTTGGCGAGCATCGAGCGGATCTGGTTCTGCTGGCCCGCGGGGTACATGTCGATGATGCGGTCCACGGTCTGCGACGCGTTCACGGTGTGCAGGGTCGAGAGCACGAGGTGGCCCGTCTCGGCGGCCGAGATCGCCAGGCTGGTGGTTTCGAGGTCTCGCATTTCGCCCACCAGCACGATGTCGGGGTCCTGGCGCAGGCAGTGCTTGAGGCCCGAGCCGAAGGAGGGCATGTCCTGGCCGAGCTCGCGCTGCTCGATGAGGCACTGCTCGCTCTTGAACGTGTATTCGACGGGGTCTTCCAGCGTGATGATGTGCTTGCGGTAGCGCTGGTTCATCGCCTGGATCATGGCGGCGAGCGTCGTTGACTTACCCGAGCCGGTGTCGCCGGTGACGAGCACCAGGCCGCGGGGCAGGTAGGTCATGCGGGCGATGACCTCGGGAAGGTTGAGCGCCGAGAGCGGCGGGACCTTCGTCTTGATCATGCGCATGGCCAGGCCGACCGTGCCGCGCTGCATGTGACCGTTCACACGGTAGCGGGCAAGGCCGGGAACTTCGTAGGAGAAGTCCGCGTCCCTGATCTTGTGGAAGTTGGCGATGGCCTCGGCGGGCGCCATCTGCTCCATGAACGCCATCGCCTGCTCGGGGGTGATGACGAACGGGTCCATGGGCTGAATGACCTGGTGCACGCGGATGGTCGGGGGTTGCCCGGCCACGAGGTGCACGTCGGACGCGTTCAGCTCATACGCCTTCTTGAGGATGTCGTGCAGTTCCACGAATCGCGCTCCCTCGGGGAACAGGGCCCGTACCCCCGTCACAGCACGGGGTTCGACGTCAAGTCATCGGCCCATCGGTGCGTGGGGTTCACCCGCCTACCCAGCCGCTACGCGAGGGAAAGCGCACCATCCGCGCCGCGAGGTCACCGTGGGCGCACGAGTCGTTCCAGTCGTTACAGACGGACCCACGAGACGCCGTCGGGTGCGTGCGGGCCCGTGGTGCGTCCGCCCGTCACGGCGTGGTGGGTGCGATGCGGCGCTGGTCGCGGACCCCAAAGTCGACGGGCCTCGCGGACTACGCCCTGACGAGGGCTTCTCGGGCGGCAACGGCCAGGCGGTCGCACCGCTCGTTCTCGGGGTGCTCGTTGTGCCCGCGGATCCAGTGGAAGCGGACGTCGTGAGAGGCGGCCAGTTCATCGAGCCGCTCCCAGAGGTCGCGGTTCTTGACGGGCTTCTTGTCGGCGGTCTTCCAGCCGCGCGACTTCCAAGCCTTCATCCACTCCTTCAGGCCGTTGAGGACGTACTGCGAGTCGGAGTAGAGCTCGACGCGCGAGGGGCGGGTCAGGGCCGACAGCCCCTCGATGACGGCCATCAGCTCCATGCGGTTATTGGTGGTGTCGGGCTCGGCCCCGGACTTCTCCCGCTCGGTGCCGCTGGCGGGGTGCTTGAGGACATAGGCCCACCCGCCCGGCCCTGGATTGCCGGAACAGGCGCCGTCGGTGTAGAGCTCGACGTGGGGGTGGGGCTCCATGGGGGCGGAGTGTAGCGGGCGATCAGGCCGGCGCGGCGGTGTGTTCGGTCGAGCGTCCCAGGTCCAGGGCGTGCTCGGCGATCGAGCGCTCCAGCGCCAGGTCGTGGGCCCGGTGGTACGCGCCCACGAGCTTGGGCCAGTCAAACTCCCATGACTTGGAGTCGACCGCGTTGCGCAGGGCGATGCGCTCGCGCCGGTCCATGCGGCAGAACTCCAGCAGCAGGCGGGCAAGGTCCGCCGCGGCATCGAAATAGCCCCTGCCGCGCCGGCCCAGCACGACCAGCCCGTTGCGGTCGTGGTCGGGCATGTGCTCCTGGAGATACCGACCGAACCCGGCGAGGTCGCTGGTGATCGACGGGATCCCCATGGCGGCGCACTCGAGGGGCGTGTAGCCCCAGGGCTCGTAGGCGCTGGGGAACAAGCCGAGGTGACAGCCGCGGACGAACTGCTCGTAGTCCACGCCCCACAGCGGGCTGGTCGGGGTGATGAACTCGGGGTGGTAGACGATCTTGACGGGGTCTTCGGGCCGGTTGATGAGCCCGAGCTGGCGGAGCTGGTTGAGGACGGGGTCGTTCTGGTCGTCCTCGAGGATGTGGGTGACGACCATGGGCAGGCAGGATTGCTTGAGCGCCTGCTGCGTGCGGCGGTAACGCAGGACCGATGATTCGTCGACGAGGTCGTCGAGCTTGAGCTTGGCGCCCGACGCGGCGCGGGCGGCGAGGCGTTCGCCGACCTCCTCGGTGATGTGGCGGCAGACATCGCGGAGCTTCTCGAGCACGCCGCGCTTCTCGAGGGCCAGCGGATTGAGCGACTTGACCGCGCGGTTGGTGACGATGAAGAACACCACGTTGCCCGCGCGGAGGCTGTCGTCGTTCTGCCGTGACTTGAGCTCGGCGTTGAGCCGGGCCATGGCCTCGAGGCAGAGGTCAAAGCCCTTGTTGCGGGGCTCGAACCGGCCGCTGGTGAAGAAGTACAGCGTCTTGTCGAGGTCGAGCGGGTAGCTGGGGAAGAAGTGGCCCATCACGAAGCGGTGGATCGCTTCCTTGCTCACCGCGTGCTGGTTCTGCTGGTCGTGGGCGAGGTTGTAGCGTGAGACGTTCAGCCCGTTGGGCGTGACGACGTCGACCGGACGGCCCAGCAGCGAGGCGCACTCCTCGGCGGTGATGCTCGAGACGGTAGTGAACACGTGGGCGCCATGGGCGCAGGCACGCTCGATCGAGTGCTGCGTGCGGACGTTGTACCGCCCCGCAAGATCGGCCTGATCCATCCACGCGAGGCGGTCGTAGAAGTGCTCATCCCCCGCGGCGATGTAGCGGCCCAGGAGGGTGGCGTGGGTGGTGAAGATGGTCGCGACCTGGGCCCGTTCGCGGCGCAGCATCGGGATCGCAAGGCCCGCCATCCACTCGTGGAATTGGGCGATGATCGGCGCGTGGGCCGTGCCGCCCTTCACGCGAGCGGGCGCGGCGGGGGTCTGCTGGCGGTGCTCGGCGAGGGCGTTGAGCAGGCGGCGCACCGCTTCGGCGAACGACACGACGTCGTTCACCAGCCCGTCGTTGCCCGGGGTCTCGATGCCGTGCTCGTTCCACAGCCTGAACTTCACCTCGCCCAGGCGTTCCCACGGCAGGTGGTATTCCAGCAGCATCACGCGCGGCCGGCCGTTGACCAGCCAGCGCCCGTGATGCACCGTCAGGCCCTGCTCCTTGAGCGATGCGAGTGCCCGGGCGATCCACGAGCCGGGGCGCGTTTCTTCGAATTCGAGCTGGGCCTTGCTGGGCACCCATGGCCCGACGAGGCAGTACCGATCCCCCCAGCGCTCGGTCATCGACGGGGCCTTGGAGCGGATGACCTGGTAGATGCCGCCGACCTGGTTGCAGACCTCCCAAGCGACCTCGAAGAGCATGGTGCCGCCGGGCGCGGCATCGTCCTGGTGGTCGATGCCCGCGACCCCGTTGGACGTCGCCGCAGGCGCGGACCCGCCGCCGCCACCGGTGCTGATCGGATGTTCAAGTCGCTCGCCCACCGCGGACCGCCTGATCCGGGCGCGGCAGGACTCCGGCCTGCTCTGCCCGTTCGAGTGGGGCAGGTGTCCCACCTGCCATCCCTGCATCTCCGTTCCCGACGCTCCAGTGTACGCGACCAATCGCCCCGCGCCCCCTGTATGATCGCCGCATGCCCCGCGTACATCGCATCGAAGTCGGCGTCCGCCCCGGCCTGCCCGATCCACGCTCCGACGCGGTGGTCCGCGGGGCGGGCTCCCTCGGAGTGTCCCTGCGCAGCGCCCGGGCCCGGCGTGTGTATCTGGTTCAGGGAGATTTCAGCGGGCCGCAGGTCGAGGCGGTGCGGGAGCGGCTGCTGGCCGACCCGGTGACCGAATCGGGAGAGCTCGGCGCGGCGGCGTGCGAAGCTGGCTGCAGTATCGTTGAGGTTCACCCCCTCCCGGGCGTGATGGACCCTGCCGCGCAGTCCGTGCGCCAGGCGATCGCGGACCTCGTGCCAGGGATCGAGGTGCAGGTGTCCACGGGGTGGCGGTACGACCTCGGCGGCGTGGAGCCCGCGGCGGCGGGGGATCTGGCCCGCCGGATGCTCGCCAACACGGTGGTGCAGGCGGTGCACGAGCGGCCGTTCGTGCCCGAGTCGCTGCCACGGGGGACGGATTACACGCTGAACGTGCGCCGACTGGCGATCCGCGACCTCAGCGACGGCGAGCTGATGAAGCTCTCGCGCGAGGCGCACCTGTTCCTGAGTCTGGCGGAGATGAAGGCGGTGCAGGCGGAGTACCGCACGCTGGGGCGCGACCCGACGGACATCGAGATCGAAACGATCGCGCAGACGTGGTCCGAGCACTGCGTGCACAAGACGCTCAAGAGCAGGATTGTGTACAGAAGTGACGGGACGGAAGGGCAAAGCGACGGAGCGACGAAGCCACGCAGTGAAGGCGCGCGGAAGGCTTCGGAACCAGGGATGTTCGAGATTCACCTCGGCGCACCGGGTGGCGGCGCCGGCGCTCCACGACCGGTTGGTTCGGCGGCGGCGAGCGGGCGATCTGATGCGACGCTCCTGCCTCGCGACCCCATCGACTGGACGAATCGGCCCGGCCACACGGTCAACCCCGACGGGTCGGTCACCATCGACAACCTGCTCAAGAGCACGGTCGCCGCGGCAACGCACGAGCTGATCGCGGGCGGGATCGACTGGGCGCTCAGCGTCTTCAAGGACAACTCCGGGGTGATCGCGCTCGACGAAAACTGGGGCGTGTGCATCAAGGTCGAGACGCATAACCATCCGAGCGCCATCGAGCCCTACGGCGGCGCGGCAACGGGGATCGGGGGTTGCATCCGCGACGTGATGGGAACGGGCCTTGGGGCCAAGCCGATCGCCAGCACGGACGTGTTCTGCGTGGCGACGCCCGGGTCGTGGGATCAGGGGACCGCCTCGGAGCGCCCGCTTCCACCCGGAACGCTGCACCCCCGGCGCGTGCTCGAGAACGTGGTGGCCGGCGTGCGCGACTACGGCAACCGCATGGGCATCCCGACCGTCAGCGGTGCGGTCAGCTTTGACGATCGGTACATTGGCAACCCGCTGGTGTTCTGCGGCTGCATCGGGGTGATCCCGAGGACCAAGGTCAAGGGCGCCGCGCGGCCCGGCGACCGGATCATCGCGCTGGGCGGCAGGACCGGGCGCGACGGCATCCATGGCGCCACGTTCTCGAGCGCGGAACTCGAGCACACGGCCGCGGACGAGTTCGGGCACGCGGTGCAGATCGGCAACGCGATCGAGGAGAAGCGCGTGCTCGACGCAATCCTGCGGGCCCGCGACGAGGACCCGCGCGGGCCGTTGTTCAGCGGCCTCACGGACTGCGGTGCCGGCGGCTTCTCCTCGGCGGTGGGGGAGATGGGCGGCACGATCGGCGCCGAGGTGCACCTGGACCGTGCTCCGCTCAAGTACAGCGGGCTGTCGCACGCGGAGATCTGGATCAGTGAGGCGCAGGAGCGCATGGTGCTGGCCGTGCCGCCGCAGAATCTCGCGCGCCTGAAGGCGATCTGCGCCGAAGAGCACGTCGAGGTCGCCGACCTCGGACACTTCGGCACCGAGGGCGCGGAGCTGCGCCTGGTGTACAACGGCACGACGGTCGGCTCGCTGCCGATGCACTTCCTTCACGAAGGAATCCCGACCCCCACGCGCGTGGCGAAGTGGGGAGGAAGTGACGGAGTGACGAAGGGACGAAGTGACGAGGGAACGACCTCGCGCACCCCTTCTTCCACTCCGTCACTGCGTCACTCCGTCGCTTCGTCACTGTTGGCCCTTCTCTCCCACCCCGACATCGCCAGCAAGCACTGGATCATCCGCCAGTACGACCACGAGGTGCAGGGCGCAACAGTGCTCAAGCCGCTGGTCGGCCCGGGCTCACGCGGGCCGGGTGATGCCAGCGTGCTTGAGCCGATCGCGGGCACCGGGCGCGGCATCGCGATCTCGCAGGGTCTGCAGACCGGCATCGGCGACCCGGCGATCGGCGGCGACCCGTACCTGATGACGCTCGCGGCGATCGACGAGTGCGTGCGGAACTTGGTGTGCGTCGGGGCCGACCCGTCGCGCATCGCGATCCTCGACAATTTCTGCTGGCCAAGCTGCGAGAAGCCGGAGAACCTCGGCGGTCTGGTGCGCGCGGCCGAGGCCTGCTACGACGGGGCCAAGGCGTACAAGACCCCGTTCGTGTCGGGCAAGGACTCACTCAACAACCAGCTCAAGATCGAGGACCCGGCGACGGGCCAGGTCCGCGTCATCGAGATCCCGCCGACGCTGCTCGTCACGGGCATGGGCATCGTGCCGTCGGTGGCACGCTGCGTGACGATGGACGCGAAGCAGTCGGGGAACTCGCTGCTGTTGATCGGCGAGACCAGGCCGGCCATGGGAGGCTCGTGCTACCAGCGGCTGTTCGGACTGCCGCCGGAGCCCGAAGGCGCCAGCCCCGGGGCATCGCTGGTGCCCGTGACGGACCTCGATGCCGGTCCCCGCACCGCCCGAGCCGTGGCCGAACTCATCCGCCAGAGTCTGTTGCTCGCGTGCCACGATTGCTCCGATGGCGGGCTGTTGGTGGCGGTGGCGGAGATGCTCATCGCCTCGGGCACAGCGCAGCCGGTGTCGATCCCCAGCGGCAAGGGCGCCGGGGGAGCGATGGACCTTGCCGCGATCCTGCGGGCGGCTCCGGCGCGTTCCGGCCCGCCCGCCAACGCAACGGGCACGCCCCCGCTGGGGATCGACATGACACTTGAGAGCGGCACGCTCGAAGCGCACGAGCAGGCGTTCTCCGAAACGCCCTCCCGCTACGTGGTCGAGGTGCGCAAGAGCGATGTGGCACGAATCCGCCAGGTGCTTTCCGACTACGGCGGCATTTTCTCGGCAACACTGGGAACGCTCGCGCCGCACGGCCGCCTGGTGTGGCCCGGGATGGATGTGGACGTGCCGGTGGATGACCTCGCCCGCGCTTGGCTGGCGCCGCTCGATTGGTGAGTGCCGCTCGCCGGAGTTCGTTCGTACAGCGATAGGGCGGCGACCCGGGGTCTGCCTTCGGCTTCCGGCCGTACATCCTCGGCGCGCGGTTGGGGCGAACCCGGGCGGTCTCCCTGCGTAGCTTCCGTAGACACACGGAGGCCACCATGATCATCAGAGTCGTATCGGCCCCGGTCCGAGCGACCGCCGGATTCGTGGACCATGTTCGTGCGCGCCTCGACCTTGCCCTCGACCGCTTCGCCGACCGCGTGGACCGGGTGCTGGTGCGCATCCGCGACGACAACGGCGTCCGCGGCCCCAAGCACGGGCCGGACAAGCGGTGCACGATTCACGCGATGGTGCGCGGCGCTTCGCCCGTGATGGTGGAGCATCGCGCCGATGATTTCTACGCCGTGGCGGACGGCGCGGTGCACAAGCTCAAGCGTGCGGTACGCCACAGCATCGACCGCACGCGCCGGCACTAACGCGCTGCGGAGCGGCCTTCCCGCCGGCAACTCAGGGCTTGAGCACGATCTTCCCGTGCGCCCCGGGCGCGAGCACTTTGATGTGCGCTTCGGACGCGCTTGCGAGCGGCATCACGGTGCCCACGATCGGCGTGAGCGAGCCGTTCTCGAGCCCTGCGCCGATGGCCGCGGCGATGCGGGCGATCTCCGGCCCTTTGGCGTGGAGCAGGCTCATCCCCAGGATCGATGAATCGCGCGACATGGTCTGACGGGGGTTGATCTCGATGCTGCCGCGGTTGCCAATGACGATGACGCGCCCGCCCATGGCCAAAAGCCCGAGGTCCTTCTCGAGGTTCACGTTGGCGAGCATCTCGAGGACAACGTCGACGCCCCCCGACGGGTACGCGGTGATACGGCGGATTTCGTCCAGGTACGCGGGGTCGGTGTGATCGAGGGCGTGGTGGGCGCCCTGGGCCGCGACCAGCTCGCGTCCCTCCTGCGTGCCCGCGGTGCCGATCACGCGCATGCCCAGCGCGCGGGCGATCTGCACGGCGGCGGTTCCGACGCCGCCGCTGGCGCCGTGGACGAGGACCCAGTCGTTGGCCCGAGCGGCGGCGCGGATCACCAGGGCGCGGTACGCGGTGGCGTAGGGAACCCAGACGCCGGCGCCCTGCTCGAAGCTGAGGCGCGCCGGGAGCGGGTAGACCTGCTCGATCTCGCACAGACACTGTTCGGCGTAGGTGCCCGTGTTCGACCGGGCGATGTACACGCGGTCGCCGGGCGAGAAGTGGGTGACCTCGGGACCGACCTGCTCCACGATGCCCGCGCCGTCGTACCCGGGCGTGTACGGCAGGGCGGGAAGGACTCCGTAGTTTCCCGAGCGGATATACGTGTCGGCAGGATTGATACCGACAGCGTGGATGCGCACCGCGATCTGGCGATGGTGAGGAGCGAGATCGGGCACCTCCTCGAGGCGCATGACGTCGGGAGGTCCGAACGCGTGGACACGGATGGCCTTCACGCACGGCTCCTCATCGACGCCAGCACATCGGGGATAATGTCGGCCAACTCCTCCGGGAGCAGGCCCGCATCGCGACCGGTCGATTTGGCCCAGCGCTCGCCGGCGCGGGCGTGCGCTTCCACCGCGACCTGCGCGGCTTCGAAGAGTCCGAAGGTCGGTGGGGCCCCCATGCCGGCCTTTGCCCGTGCCGCGGCGATCGCGGCGGGCTCGAGCCTCACGTGCTGCGCGATCAGTCCAGCGATCACTCCCCCGAGCACGTCGCCGCTGCCGCCGGTCGCCAGGCACGCGTGGCCGGAGGTGCTCGTCCACGTGCGGTGCCCGTCGCTCACGACGGTGTTGGCGCCCTTGAGCACGACGATGCACCCCAGGCGCTGCGCGAGTTCTTCGGCGGCGTGGGGCCGGTCGACGGGCGCGACCGGGTCGCGGGTGATGCGGAACGCGCGGGCGATCCGGGAGAACTCGCCGGGGTGCGGGGTAAGCACCGCCGCGGCACGGAAATCGCGTGAGAGTTCGGGCACCTCGGCCAGCGCGTTGATCGCGTCGGCATCGACGACGACCGGGGTCTGGTCCTGCTGAACGGCGCGGAGGCTGAGCGCCCGCGTGCCCTCGCTGACTCCAAGCCCGGGGCCGACGACGACGCAGCGGCACCCTTCGACCTGGCGATCAAACTCTTCCGCGGCAAGGTGCGGGACGATCCCGCCTTCGTCGTCCACCGCGAGCGCGACGCCCGTGGCGAACGGGCAGAGCGCCAGCCCTGATTCGATGATCGGCGCGGGCATGATCAGCCGCGCCAGCCCGGCCCCGGCGCGGATCGCCGCGCGGGCCGCCAGCGCGGGGGCGCCGATCATCCGCACGTCGCCGCGGCAGCACCCACCAAAGACGCAGACGGTCCCGAAGGTGCCCTTATGCCCGCGCGGGTCGCGGGCGGGAAGGGGTGGGAGGGATGGTGATGATGGGTCCGCGGGCATTGGTGATTGATAGACCGCTCGGCCGGCCGCGCGGCGGCTATTTCACGCTCTCGACCTTGATGCTCAACTTCCCGATCACATTCAGAAGGCCCGCCATTGATTCCATCCCGCCCTGGTCGGAGAGATCGGAGACGCCTAGCGCGATGTGCGTGGCGTCGAACGGCGTCCCGTTGGGCAGAGTTGCGTCGAGATCGACCCAGCGCTTCTGGCCGTCCTTGTCGAGCAGGGCCTGGGCCCACATGTGGTACCCAAAGATCCCCGACTCGCCCGCGAAATCGTCGACGTACAGCACGCCCACGGCCACCCGCGAGGGGATCCCGTCGGCGCGGAGCAGGGCCGCGAGCAGCACGCCGTGCTCGGAGCAATCACCCGCCTTGGTCCGCGCCGTCTCCGACGCGGTGGCGAAGCCAACGTCAAGGCTCTTCTTCTTGATGAACGAGTAGACGAAGCGGCGCAACTTCTCCGCCCGCTCGGCCTTGCCCTCGGGCGCGTCCTTCAGCGCCCGGGTGGCGAGCTTCTTCACGGTCGGGTCCTCGATGTTCGCGGCCGTGGTGCTGGCCAGGAAAGTGATGTCGGCGGCTTCGGCGGCGGGCGCCGGCGCGGGGTCGCTGGTGTCCACGCTCAGGCGGGCCCGCGTGGCGTCAACGATTTCGACCTTCTGCGCGCTGGTGCCGGGGAGCTTGGGCATCTCGCCTTCGGGGATGCTGAGCAGGTAGGTAGCACTGCTGGTCTTGCGCGGGTTCGCGATGGGCTGGTCGGGCTTGACGAACGTGCTGATCATGAGCTCCGGGGCCGGCCCGGTCTGGTTCCGCACCTCGGGGCCCGCCTTGATCAGGCTCATTTTCATGCCGCCCATCGCCGTGTCGGAGCGGATGGCGATGCCCGCATCGTCGATGTACTCGGTGCTGACGATGCCGGGCATCTGGCTGGTCTCGACCGTGGCCTTCGTCACCTTCACGGGCTTGCCCTCGATGACCACGGTGTCGGGGCCGACGACGCGGTGGGTCATCTTGACGACATCAAGCCCGCCCAAGGGGTCGATCGTCGAAAGGACGATCTCCTTCTCGCCCTTGGCAAGGCGGTCCCGCAATTGGCGGCCGCCCGCGGCGGGGCAGAGCCACTCGCCGCTGGGGATGGGGCGCTTGGTCTTGGTGGTCTGCCCGGACTGGGTGGTCTCGACCTCGATCCCGTCGGGCGTGAAGGTGTACTTCGAATCGACCGGAGTGGCGCTCATCTCCTGGTGGAGCTTCATGGAGACGGGCTTGCCTTCCGAAGTTTCAACAAATTCTGAGTTCATCGCGATGGCGATGTCGATCGGACCGCGCCGGAGGCGGAACGTCATCTCGGCCTGACTGGTGATCTTCCCGTCGGCCTCGACTTCCGAAGAGCGCATCCATCCCGCCGGCGCATCAGAGATCAGCACGCGGAACCAGTGCTCCGTTTCGCCGGCGCGGGCAATCCCGGCAAGAACGAGGGCCACGAAGGCGGCGAGCACGCGGGCGCGGTTGAGTATCTGCATGGGCTGCTCCTGGGCGAGCGGATAGTAGTAAGGCTCGCGCCGGGCGCACTAACGCGGGACGCCACGCCCGGGCGGGCGGAGCGCCGTATTCTTCGCTCGCGTGATCGACACCCATTGCCATCTGACCTTTCCCGACTTTGCGGGGCGCACGGGCGAAGTGCTCGAGCGGGCCGGCGCGCAGGGGGTGACCGGTGCGATCACGATTTCGACCACCACCACCGACTGCCTGAGCGCGCTCGAGATCGCCCGCGCGTTCACCAACGTGTGGTGCACCGCGGGCGTGCACCCGCTTTACAGCGACCGCGCGCCCCACGAATGGGCGAACCTCAAGCGTGTGGCCATGGACCCGCGGTGCGTGGCGTGGGGCGAGCTGGGGCTTGACAACCACTACGCCAAGCCCCCCCGCGATCTGCAGCGCCGGGTGCTCGAAGAGGAACTGGCGTTCATCGAGTCGTGCCGGGCCGAGGGGCTCGTGAAACCCATCGTGCTTCACTGCCGCGAGGCCTTCGATGACCTGATCCCGGTCCTGCGATCGACGCGCCTCGACCCCACCCGTTTCGTCTTTCACTGCTTCACGGGCACGCCCGACGACATGCGGAAGCTGCTGGACTTTGGCGCCGTGGTCTCGTTCACGGGTGTCGTCACCTACCGCAACGCCCCCGAAGTACGCGAGGCGGCCAAGCTGGTGCCCGACGGCCGGCTCATGGTCGAGACCGACGCCCCGTTCCTCTCCCCCGATCCGCACCGAGGCACACGCCCATGCGAGCCGTGGATGTCCTCCGTCACGGCGCGCTACCTTGCCGAGATCCGCGGCCAGGCGTGGGACGATTTTCACGCCATGATCAACCGAACCACCACGGAGTTTTACGGAATCCCGGCCACGTAACCGATCGCTGTTCCTTCTCTCGCCGCGCTCGAACTCTCCCATGCTCGCCGCCTGGCTTCACAACCTCAACCCCGTCATCCTGCACATCACCGGGGCGTGGGCGGTGCGCTGGTACGGCATCGCGTACCTCACGGGCTTTGCCGTCGGGTGGTGGTTGCTGCGCTGGTGCTCGAAGCGCGGGCTCACGCGCCTGACCCTGCTGCAGGTCGGCGACCTGGTCATGTTCGCGGTCGCCGGGGTCGTTCTCGGTGGGCGGCTCGGGTACGTGCTCTTCTACCAGCCTTCCCTCGTCTGGACCTTTAGCGACACCGTGCCCTGGTGGGGCGTCCTGATGATCCAGAAGGGCGGGATGTCCAGCCACGGCGGCATGATCGGCGTGATCCTCGCGGGCGCCTGGTGGTACCGGCGCCTGGGGCAGGAGCAGTCCGGTGAGAACACGCCCCGGGTCGGCGTGCTCCACGTGCTCGACCTGCTGGCCCTGGCGTGCACGCCGGGCCTGATGTTCGGACGCCTGGCGAACTTCGTGAACGGAGAGCTCCTGGGAAGGATCGTCGCCCTCCCCGGTCAGCCCGCGCCGTGGTGGGCGGTGAAGTACCCCCAGGAACTGATGAGCGGCCACGATCCCGCGGCAGCAAAACTCCTGACACCCGAAGCGGCGGCGCAGCGCGAGCAGTCGTTGCGGTCGCTCCTCGATCAGGTGGCGCGGCCGGGCGATGACCGCGAGCAGGCGATCCAGCGGTTGATCGAAAGGGTGCAGCACGGCTCGCGTGAGCTCACGGCCCAGCTTGACCCCCTGATCTCCGCTCGCCATCCCTCGCAGCTCTACCAGGCCGCGGCGGAGGGGTTGGTGCTGTTCCTGGTTCTGTTCTTCATATGGCGTCGGCCCCGCAAGCCCGGTGTGATAGGGGCGTGGTTCCTCATCGCGTACGGCGTCATGCGGGTGCTGACGGAGTTCGTGCGGCTGGAAGACGTGGGCGACCCGCTCGTTCTGGGCCTGCACCGCGGGCAATGGCTGAGCGTGGCCATGGTCGCGGTCGGCGCGATCGGGCTTGCGCTCGTGGTGCGACGTCCGGTGCCGAAGCTCGGGGGCTGGGGAGTGGCCTAGGCCGTCGGTGCTTCCCCATCTGTCCGCTCGCCGTCGGCCCCCCACACCGGCTGTGCGGGGCACTATCCTCCCCCCATGAACGTCCTTGTTACCGGCGGCGCCGGGTATATCGCTTCCCACGCGTGCCAGCGGCTGCTCCGCGACGGGCACAGCGTCGTCATCGTCGACAGTCTCATCCGCGGGCACGAGCGTGCGGTCGAACTGCTGCGTGCGCAGAAGGGCGAGGGGCGCGTGCTCGCGTTCGCCAAGTGCGACGCGGGCGACCGCGCATCGGTCGAGCCGCTGATGCGCGAGCACCGCATCGGGGCCGTAATGCACTTTGCGGCGCTGGCCGCGGTCGGCGAGTCGATGGCCGACCCGCTGCTCTATTACCGCACCAACGTCGCGTCGATGCTCGGCCTCCTTGCCGCGTGCCTGGGGGCGGGCGTTGAGCGGTTCGTCTTCTCTTCGAGCTGCGCCACGTACGGCCAGCCGCCGGAGCACCTGATCCCGGTGCCGGAGGACTGTCCCAAGGCCCCGATCAGCCCGTACGGGATGACCAAGCTGCACGGCGAGCACATCCTGGCCGACTGCTCCGGCGCGTGCGCGCGGGCGGGGCGGCCGTTCTCGTACGCGGCCCTGCGTTACTTCAACGTCGCCGGCGCGGACCGCACGGGGGTGCTGGGCGAAGACCACGACCCCGAGACGCACCTGATTCCGGTGGTGATCCAGGCCGCGCTGGGGCGGCGCGACGGCGTGTCGATCTTCGGGACCGACTACCCGACGCCCGACGGCACCTGCATCCGAGACTACATCCACGTCGAGGACCTCGCCGACGCCCATGTGACGGTGATGAACGCGCTCAAGCCCGGCGACACCCGCGCGTACAACCTGGGCATCGGCAAGGGCTACTCCGTGAAGGAGATCATCCACGCCGTCCGACGCGTAACGCACAAGCCGTTCACGGTCACGGAGCAGCCCCGCAGGCCGGGCGACCCGCCGCGATTGTTCGCCGACGCGTCGAAGATCCAGCGCGAGCTGGGCTGGCGGGCGTCGATCACCGACCTCGAGGCGATCATCGCTTCGGCGTACCAGTGGTTCGGGGCGCACCCCAAGGGGTACCGCTCGTGACGCGGCGGGCACTGGCTCGTGCGTGGGCGCTGGCGATCGCGCTGCTGGCGACGGCGCCGATCCTCGCGCAGATCGCTCCGCCGACTCCGGCCCCGGCCGCGACGGCGCCCGCCGAAGCCTTCCTTCCCGACATCGGGGCGCCGTACCTCTCGATCGACAACGCCTGGCCCGCGCGCTGGGGAGATCTTGAGGGCCGCGGGCATGGAGCGGTGGTCCCGGTGGACGCGATCCCCACCACGCTGCGTGTGAAGCGAGTCCAGGCGCCGGCGTCCCGGGAACCGACGGCAGAGGACCTCGCCGATGAGAATGCGCTCAGGGCCTCGCTCGGCGACGCGCTGGCGGCCAAGGCCACGTTCCTGCTGGAGGGACCGAACGCGATTCTGTTTCAGGCGGTCAAGGGACGCGAACGCCGCGGGCTCGGCGTCGGACCCGGCTCGGAAGCCGGCCCCAACGGCGGCTTTGCGTTCAAAGTGGTTTCGGGAACGGCTCGGCGCGAAGCGCCGGTCACCGGTCCGGTCATCGAGCTCCAGCGCACGTGGTTCGTGTGGTATGACGCGATCGGGGCGGACGGGAAGCCGGACGTGTCGGCCGCGACGCGGGCGGCGCTGGTCATGCCGGGCATGTTCGGCAACCCCGAGCCCACGATCGATCGCCTGGTCTTCCGGCTCCGGCAGGATGGGTACGGCGTGCTCCGCATGCTCGCGCAGCCCTCCCGGTTCACGGAGAGCGTTGAATTCCGCATCGACGTCGAGGACCTGCCTGGGTCCGCGGCCACGATTGCCGCGACCCTGGGCGACCGCGCGGCGGAGTGTGCGTACGCCGCCGAGCGTGCGTGGGACTATGTCGAGAGCCAACGACCCGGTGTGCGTGGCGCGGCCAAGGTGCTGCTGGGCATGAGCGGGGGCGCGATCACGCTGCCGTCGGTGTACGCGCGGAACCCCGGCCGGTACCGTGCCGCCGTGATGATCGCGGGCTCGGCGGATTTCTGGCTCACCAACGAGCGGAGCAACTACCGGCAGTACATCGATGCGATTCGGTCGAGGTGGAACGCGCCGCCGAGCATCGCGCAGCGCGAAGAGCTTGACCGGCTGTACCTCGGCGCGTCGCCGCTCGACAACTTTCACGCGGCCGGGGTGATGAAGGGCCGGCGCGTGCTGGTCCTTCAGGGCACGATCGATCAGGCGGCTCCGGCGAGCCTCGGCGATGTGCTCTGGGAGCGGGCCGGCCGTCCGGAGCGGTGGACCTACCCGGTCGGGCACGAGCTGCTCTTTGCGGGGCTGCCGCAGGAGTTCGACAAGCTCATGGCATGGCTGAGCCAGGGTCAGCCGCCGGCCCGGCAGGAGGACAACGACCCGTCCGGGCGTTGATCCGCGGCTCCGGTACGATGCGACGGGAGACCCGCATGCTCGTGGCCGTCAGCCCGTACCACCTCACCACGCGCGAGCCGCCGGCCATGGCCGCGCTGTTGCTGGCCGAGCGGGTCGTCACGATGATCCCCTCTCCCAGCGCCGGCGCCGGGCACGCGGCCCTGCACCGCGCGGTCGAGCGGTCGCCCCAGTACCTGAGGTTCATGCAGTCGTGGGAGTGGTCCCTGCCCTTGTGGCGCGCGGGTGTGATCTCCTCCGTGCTCGACGGGCACGACCCGTGCGAGGAGGTGTTCGAGGCGTGCGCCCGGATCGACTCGGACCCGGCGCTCGCCGGGCTTCGCCCGCTCATGCGCCCGGAGCTGTTCGAGAGCGACGAGCGGTACCTCGCCGAGTTGTCGCGCGATGTGCTCCGGGCCGGGCCCGACCCGTGCTTCAGCGTTCCGGTCGCCGCCGGCCTGGACCGGTTTGCCGCGCGCTTCGGCGCGATGGTGGCGCGATCCGAGCCGGTGTCGATCGCCCAGCGTGCCGAGGCGACGCTGGCCCGCCCGCTGTTTGCGGTCGCGGTGCCCGTGCTGTTGCAGGCGGGAGGAGACCTGATCCTGCGCGCCCGCGCCGCGTTGGACACGCCCTTGGAGGCCCTGCGGAGAGCTATCGCGATGAGCGCCGGTGTTCCGTCGTCTGAGCACTGGTCGGAGGTCGCGGTGGCCTCGGCGCCCGGTCGGACCGCGGGCTCCTCCGGTTCGGCGAGCGTGGCGCTGGCATCCCCGCTCCGGGCCGCCGCGGCTCAGTACACCGAGGCGTTCGAGCGGGCCCTCCCGGGCCTGGCAGCACCCCGAGATGAGGCGCGGGCGGTGGGTGGGCTGGTCGCGCTCGAAGCCGCGGTGCTGCCGGAGACGGCCGTGCTGCGCGCCAGCCTGGCCGCGGTGCGCGCGATGCGATCACACGGGCGTGCCGAAGAGCCCGCCATCGGGCCGGATCTTGACGACCCGAGCGCGCGGCCGGTGGTGACCCTGTTCATCAGGTCCATCGGCGCGACGGCGCGTTCACTGCGCTGAACCCCGCTCAACATGACGCGGACCGGATCACTTGGCGCCGGGCTTGGCCCCGGCCCACGCGGGCTCCGTGCGCGTCCAGGCGCGAACCCACCACGAAGGCTGAGGTCCAGAATTCTCGCGCCACGCCTGCGCGTGCGGGTAGGGCTCAAAGTCCGTCAGGAGCACGCGGCCATCCGCCGCGGTGAAGACCCGCAGGGTCGTGGGCCCGCCGCTGGGCGAATCCACGCGGCTCTTGACGCTGAAGTCGACATCGCGATCGTAACGGTCCGAGTTGTTGAGCGAGAGCACCGGGGCCTGGCTGACCGGTCGGGGAGTGGTGGGGGCGCGACCGGAGGGTGTCTCCGAAGTCGGCGGCGCCACGCCACGATCAGAGGAGGCTACGGGCCCGCCCCAGATCGGCGCCGCGCCGGGCCGATCCGCGGATCGTGCGAACATGGCGACGCCGATCAGCGTCAGCCCCAGCCCCGCGGCCCAGGCCACGCGCGTCCCCACAAACCTGCCGCGGGCCGGCGCGGGCCGAAAGCCCCGCACCCCCTGCACGCGGGCCATGATCGCGTCGGTCCGGTCGAACGAGCCCGGCGTCTCGGCGCGCAGCCGCCCCAGCGTCCGCGCGGTGTGCGCCCACCGCGCGCGGAACTTCGGGTCGGAGCGCAGGAGCTCGGCGAACTGCATGTGCCCGGCCGCGTCGAGCGTGCCGTCGAACGCCGCGTTCAGAATGCGTTCGGCGTCGACGCGGGCCCGCGACTCGGCGCGCCCCGGACCTGGGCTGTGGCCATCGGTGTGCTTCATGAAAGGATCTCCCCCACGTGCCTCACGGTTTCGTCGGACTCGAGCATGACCTCGCGAAGGCGACGGCGCCCGCGGTGCAAATGGCTCTTGATGGTGCCCTCGGGCATCCCCAGGTGCTGGGCGATCAGCCAGATCGGCCAGTCCTGCTGGTGAAAAAGGACGAGCACCTCGCGCTGTTCGGGCGTGAGCGTCATCAACCCCCGCTGGAGGTCGTCGCGCACGTGTTCGCCCGAATCTCCGGACATGGCTCCGCCCGAGCTCCGCTCGGCCCCGGGCGCGGCGTCCACCGCGTCGGTGCTGAACGCCGGCTTCATCTTCTGCGCGGCGTTGAAGTACAGGCGCTTGGCGATCGTGAACAGCCACGTGGAAAACCGGAAGCGGGGATCGAATCGATCCAGATTGGTGAGCACGCGGACGAACGCGTCCTGCACGATGTCCTCGGCGGTCTGCGCGTCCCCGCACATGCGGTACAGGTACGCGTGAAGGCCGTGCTGATAGGCGCGGACGAAGTACTCGGCCGCGGCACGGTCGCCGCCGGCGGCACGCTTGATCAGTTTGAGCTCTTCCGACCGCCGCATTCGGGCTCCCGGGGGCCTCCGCCCTCACGAGAATACCGGCGAGGTCCGGGGGTGGTTGCAGAACGGCGATGCGATTAGCGAGGCCCAGGAATGAGAACAAGGGCCCCGAAGGACCCTTGTTCTTATTGTGTACGGTGCCTTGTTCTGGTTCGACGGCCGCTCAGGCGGCCTTGCGGCGCCGGCGTGCCATCTCGCGACGCTGCGAATCGACCTCGGCGGCAATCTGAGTGGCTTCGCCGCTGGTGAGGAGTTCGACCATGTCCATGGGCGACTGGGCCGACAGGTGAACGCCGATCTCCTCGGCGAGCCCCTCGGCCCGGTTGAAGACGCCGCCGCCCACCGCAACCTTGAGGTTGGGGACCGCGTTGATCTCGCGGAGACTGTCGAGAATGTGCCGGATGCCCGGGAGGTCGCTCGGACCGGAGGCGAACATCAGCAGGTAGTCGGGACGCGTCTCGTGCACCTGCGCCAGCACCTCGTCGGCGGGGATATTGCCGCCCGCGAAGATGATCTGGTAGCCCGAGGATTCGAGCAGGTCGACGGCCATCTGGGCGCCCAGTTCGTCCCCGTCGGTCGGGCCGCAGCAGGCGAAGATCGAATCGGGGCGGGCGGCCTCACGGGGAAGCGTTGCCGCGGCACGGTCCTGTAGGACGCGGAGCAAGCGGGTCGCGAGCTGGTAGCTCACGCGCGAGAGCTGGTCCTCGCGGTGGAGCTTCTCGATCAGCGAGTAGGTGGGCCAGAAGACCTGGGAGATCAGATCGCGGGCCCGCGTGCCGCGGTCAGTCAGGTCCTTCACCATCTTCTGGGAACCGTTGCGATCGCCGCTGATCAGGCTTTCAAAGAGTCGCTCGACGCTCAGCTCGTAGTCCATGGGTCTCTCCGTGGGGCGTTGGTTTCCCGAGCGCGGCTCCGCCGGCGAGGGATGGTGAGTGCGGGAGCGCCGTCAATCCGTGGCGGCGACGTGCCTCGATGTGAGCTTCAGGTATCGAGACACCGCGCCGGCCAGCGTGAATCGCGTGGGGCGCACAAACCGCGGCATGGAAATGGCCCGTTTGCGTCCGAGAAGGCGCCGACCGAGAACCTCGGCGCGGGTCCGGAGGCCTTATGACCGCTCGGCCCGGTAACACACACAGATCCCCAGAGACAGCGGCGTCGAAGTAACGTCCGAGAACCCCGTCCGGCTGATTGCCGCACGCATCTCGCTTCGCGTCATAAACGAGCCCACGGATTTTGGTAAATACTTGTATGCACCAGACTTATCGCCGCTGATCAGCGTCGCGGTGCGGGGCATGACGGTGCCGCAGTAGAAGTCGTAGAACCAGCTCATCGGGGGCGTGCTCGGACGGTCGAACTCGAGGATCACGAGTCTGCCGCCAGGCCGCAGCACGCGGGCAAACTCCGATAACGCGCGTGCGGGATCAGCCACGTTGCGGATGCCGAAGGCAATCGACACCACATCAAAGCTCGCGTCCGAGAACGCCAGATTCTGAGCGTCGCCCTCCTGGTACCGCACGCGCGAGGCGGTGGGAGAGCCGATCGCATCTCGCTTCTGTGCCGCGATCGCGAGCATTTCGGGCGTGAAATCGACACCCACGATTTCCGCGGCATCGGTCGCGGCAAACGCCTGGGTGAGGTCGCCGGTCCCGCACGCGACGTCAAGAACGCGATCGCCGCGCTGCACACCCGCCGCGCGGACCGCGAACCGGCGCCAGGCCTGGTCACGACCGAGCGAGTGAACGCGGTTGTTCAGGTCGTAGCTGCCCGCGATGGCCGCGAACATGCGGCGCACACGCCCAGGCTTGTCGGCGCGCGTGTGCAGGTCGCGGAGTTCGGGGTCGGTCCACGCCGGCGCGGCTGATCCGCCCGGTGACGTCTCGATCGTTTCGTGCGACGGCATGCTCGACGATGGTAGGAGGACGAGCGCGCGCCCCGGGCACTGTTCACCTCGGCGCTTCCTGGCCGGCGGGGTCCGCGGCGTCACCCGGGTTCCTGGCCCCCGTTGCGCCGGGCCCCCCGACCTTGAGCTTCACGAGGCGTCCCTCGGTCATCCGCTTCACGCTGAGCCTGAACTCGCCGTCCCCGGCGATGGCCTTTTCGAAATCCGCGACGGTGCGGACGGGCTTGTCGTTGACGCTGGTGATGATCTCGTAGGGCTTGAGGCCGGCGACGGCGCCGCGGCCGCCCTTCTCGATCTTCGAGAGGATCACCCCGGCATCATCGGGCTTGAGCTGAAAGTACCGGCGGACCTCGTAGGTGAGATCGCGGACGGTGATCCCCGCGGCCTCGGACTTGAACCGCTTGGCCGCGTCGTAGTGCGCCGGGCCCTGCGTGATCTTCATGTCCTTGGTGAGGACCTTGCCCTCGCGGAAGATGTCGATGGTGAACGGCGTGCCGAACCCGATGTCGGTGAGCGCGCGGGTGAGGGTGTTCTCCGCCGAGCCCCAGGGTTGGGGGATCTGGTCGAAATACTCGTCGGGCATCCGGTCGTACATGGCCCAGAACTGGTCGAACATGCCCTCCATGCCGGGCTGAATCTCCACGTCGAGCGGCTTGGGCTGCCCTTGCACGTGGAGGCGGAGGAGGATGTCTCCGACCTCGATGCCGGCTGCCGCGGCGGGGGAGTCGGGGTACAGGAACGTCACCATCGCCCCCGTTCGCCCGCCGCCGGTCTGATCCACCACCTTGTTGACGCGGGCGAGGTCGGGGTCCATGGCCTGGAGTTCAACGCCCAGCCACGCGAGGCGGTTTTCCTCTTCTTCAGAAAGGGGACGGTTCTCGGGATCGACGGCCCCGTCCTTCCCCGCGAGGACCTCGGCGAGGTACGACCCCGGGATCATCGCGTCGGACTGGTCGCGGTAGCTGTACCTTTCCTGCGACGCGACACGCTCGCGGTGGGCAAGGGGGACGCACACCAGGTGGCCCTCAAGGTCGAACAGAAAGTTCTGCGCTGCGGCTGGTTCGTTCTCCCACGGGCGCGAGCTGGCGCGCCCGGCCTCGGCGTCGGGGTAGAGACGTCCTTTCCATCCCGTGGAGAAGGACTCGACACGATCGCGCCAGAAGTAAGGGGTGCGGGCCTCGCCGAGCACGCCGATCTCGGACTTAAGCAGGAGCGTGTTGCGGACGTCCGTGATCGGGCCGGTCGCCAGGCGGATCTCACCGCTCATCGGGGACGCGAGCGAGACCAGGAACCCGGTGAAGTCCTTCAGTGTTGCGACGAACGTCGCAGGGACGGCCTTGCCGTCGGCTCCGTGAACCAGCACCGTCTCGAGCCGGCCGGTGAGCTTGGGCTTGAAGTCGGCGAGAACCAGGACCGTGGAGGGATTGATCAGAATCCCCGTCCCGTTCCATTCCGTCGTCTGGTCGTCGCCGTCTTCGTTGTGGGACGCGCGGAAGCGTCGGCCGCTCTCGCCGCCGCCACCGCCACGAGGGCTCCGGAACCGGACTTCAACACGCGGCAGGGAGGAGGCGGTCGCCTTCTCGAGCGTTCCCAGGAGCGTGTTCATTTCCGCCGCGCTGACCGCGGGCCAGTCGGCCGGAGAACCCTTCCACGTCCCGTCGAGCGGGAGTTCGCCGGTGAAGCTCATGCCGACGCCCTTGCCGGCGGAGTCGACGATCAGAACCTCGCCCGGCGCCGGTGAATACCGCCGGGTCGAGGCGCGCTCGGCCCGGGCGCTCGAGGGTGCCGAGCCCACACCAATGGTCCACGCTCCCGAGCGGAGCACGTAGTTCACGGCGGCGAAGGGGCCGGGGGCCTTGGCATCGAACGACAGGGGCTGGGCCTTGGGGGGAGCGGTGCCGGGTTTCAGGAACAGGGCGTCCTGCGTCCGGGCGTAGGCGTCGATGGTCGCGGGGACCGACTGCTCGCCCGATCGCACCGCGATCGACGCGATGAAACGGGGGTGGATCCGCGGGTCGCGGGTGACGACGCGACCGTCCGAAAGGAGATACCCCGCGCGCACGAGCGGGCGCTCATCGCGGATCAGTCCCTCGTAGTCGGCATCGTCGGAGGCCTCGTCGCGTGAGGCCGACATCATGGCCCGCTGCCATGCCGCGCGAGCGTTCGATCCGGGGGCATCGCCCTTGTCGTACCGGAGCGTGTACTCGACGGTGACCAGAGAGGGCGCGACGGCATCGGCGACCTTGGCGAGCGATTGCGGCGTGGGCCCGTCGTCGTCGGCGAGGCAGGGAGAACTCGCCAACGAGAGCACACCGAGCACGCGGAAGAAAAACGCGAGTGCGCGGGACGGGCGAATCAGATTCATGGATCGGGGTCCTCTCTGTGCCGCTCTGTGTGCTCTGTGGTGCGAGTCGTTCCGGCCCGGCTCATTCCTTCGAGTAATCGCGCCCGAAATCGAGGACGATCTGACGCATCAGCCCGCCCCGCAGCACCACGACGACGACGCGATGGTTGGAGTCCACGGCGGCGATGAGTTCCTTGTGGATCGCGCGGGCGTCGTCGAGCGTCTTGACGTCCTTGCCGTTGACCTTGAGGATGATGTCGTTGCGCGTGAGCCCGGCGTTGGCCGCGTTGCCAGGGTACTTGACGGCGTGCACGAACACGCCCTCCTTGCGGTGGAAGTACAGGTCGGGGTTGTCGAACTGGTTGATCGCCTTGAGCGTGAAGTCGAAGCGCTCCAGCGCCTGCTCCTTACCCTCAACCTCGCCCTTCTCGCGCGGCGTGACCTTGATGGAAAGCGTCTGGGCGGCGCCGTCGGGACCGGTCCGCCGCACCTCGAACGTCGACTCGGCGCCCTTGGTGAGCAGCCCGAACTGGCGCTTGACGGCCGGGATCTCCTCCTGGGTGAGCGCCCGCACGGGCTGCTCGTTGACGCGCATGATGCGGTCGCGGGCCTGGAAGCCAGCCGCGCGGGCCGGGCTGTCGGGGTCGGTCTCGGCGACGATGACGCCGTCGGTGCCTTCGAAGTACATGTCCTTGTTGAAGTCGCGGAGGGGCTGGAGCTGCAGGCCGGTCCAGCTCCAGTTCACGCGTCCGCTCTGGCGGAGCTGCTGGAGCAGGATCATGATGGTGCGCGAGGGGATGGTGAAGCCCATGCCGTCGCCGGAGCCCATGCCGCGGGCGTTGAGGCCCACGACCTCCCCCGCGGTGTTGACCAGGGGCCCGCCGGAGTTGCCGGGGTTGATCGCGGCGTCGGTCTGGATCCAGTCGCTGTATTCGCTGGCGCCCTCGAGGTAGCGGCCCGTGCAGGAGACGATGCCGATCGAGACCGAGCGGTTCAGCCCCCACGGCGCGCCCATGGCCATGACGAAGTCGCCTTCTTTCAGCGTGTCGGAATTCCCGATCGTCGCGTAGGGGAGCGTGCCCGCGTCGGCCTTGGAGAGGTCGAGCTTGATGAGCGCCAGGTCGGTGTCCTTGTCCGAGCCGACGACCTTGGCGTCAAAGTGCCGGCCGTCCGACAGCAGCACACGGACGTTCTCGGCCTTGTCGATGACGTGCCAGTTGGTGATCGCCTCGCCCTCGGGCGAGATGATCACGCCGCTCCCCGACACCTGCTGGCTCTCTTTCTTGCCCGCGTCGTTGGTTTCGCGGATGCAGCGGATGTAGATGACGGCGGGGAACACCTTGCCCTTGGCGTCCTGAACGATCGCGCGAAAGTCGGGGAACCGCGTCATGGCCTCGGGCGGGCTGCTCTGGGCCGGGGCGGACGCGATCAGCACGAGCGAAGCCGCGGCAGCGAAGGCGGGGGCGAGCAGTCGGGCGAGGTTCATCGGGCGACTCCGTGGGCGAAACCGCGTGCGCCGCACGCGATCGCCCGGGACTATACCGGGAGCGGGGTCGGGGTGTTCAGGCCGAAGCCGTCGAATGAGGGATTCTCCGGAGCGAATGCCGCCCCGCGATCGCCCGTCTTGCGGCGCTCTTCGGCTTCGATCCGGAGTTCGTCCGCCGCGGGCGCGTAGCATCCCCCGCATGCGCCGAGTGCTGGTGGGCGAACTGATGGACGAGCCTGGCGTGCCCCGCGAGGAGCTTGACGCGGCACTGCGCTACATCCGGACGGTCAACGGACGCTACGGCGGCAGCCGCGCCCTGATCGCCCATCTCGAGCGATGGTCGCGGCGCTGGCCCAAGGACCGACCGATCACCATGCTTGACGTGGGCACGGGCTCGGCGGACATCCCCCTCACCGCCCGCACGTGGGCGCGGGGGGCGGGCTTTGACCTTCGCATCACCGCCGTTGATCTGCACGAGACGACGCTCGACCTGGCGCGCGAGCACATCGCGGGGGACCCCGGGATCACGCTCGCGCGGGCCGATGCGCTCCGGCTCGACGAACTCTTCGCTCCCGGTCAGTTCGACTACGCGCACGCGGGCATGTTCCTGCACCACCTCACCGATGCGCAGGTCGAGATCGTCCTGCGCGGCATGGACCGCGTGGCGCGGGCGGGCCTGGTGTGGAACGACCTGCACCGATCACGCCTGCACCACGCGATCATCAGCCTAATGGTCGCGGGAAAGCCGCGCATGGTGGCGCACGACGCGCGCGTGAGCGTCGCGGCCGGTTTCACGCGGGCAGAGTGCGAAGGCTTTGCCGCCCGTCTTGGACTCGGATACCTCGAGTACCACCGCTCGCCGCTGTGGTACCGGTTCACGCTGGCGGGTGAGAAGCCCGGGGCGTGGTGAATCGGTGGTTGCCGTCCGGCCCTACGGTCTGGCATGACGCGCGTGGTCATCATCGGCGCAGGGCCGGCGGGGAGCAGCGCCGCGTTTCACCTCGCCAGCGCGGGGTTCGAGGTCACGATCATCGAGCGGGCGGCGTTCCCGCGCGTCAAGGTCTGCGGCGAGTTCATCAGCCCCGGCGCGACCGAGGTGCTCGAAGCCATCCTGCCTGCCCGCGACCTGCTCGACGCCGGTGCCCGACGAGTGGATCGGCTGGTCCTCGAGCTTGGTGACAGGGCGGCCGCGTGGGAGCTGCCCACGCCCGCGTGGGCGATCAGCCGGGCCGGGCTCGACGTGATGCTGCTGCAACGCGCGGGTCGGGCCGGGGCTCGCGTGGAGCAGCCCGCGAGCGTGCGTGCAGTCAAGTACGCAGATGACGGCGTCACGGTCATGCTCGGCGACGGACGCTCACTCGAAGCTGAGATCGTCATTCACGCCGATGGTTCGGGCCGGCACGATCCTGCGGGGTCGGTGCCGTGCGACGAGCGGCTGGTCGGGCACAAGTGCCACCTGCGGGTGCCCGGCGGCGTGCAGGGCGTGCGCATGCGGGCCGGGCGCGGTGCGTACGTCGGGACGATCCAGGTCGAAGGAGACCTTGCGACGTGCGCCCTGGTGGCGAGGAAGGCGCGGATCGCCGAGGTCGGCGGCGATGCGGACGAGATGCTGCGCCGGCTCTGGCCCGGGTACGACGCCGCGTGGCGCGCGGGGGAATGGAAGTCCTGCGGCGTAGCGCGGTCGCGCTACATCCGGCCGGGGCACCCGCGTGCTTTTCGTATCGGCAACGCCGCGGCCGCGGTGGACCCGATCGGTGGTGAGGGGATTGGGCTGGCGCTGTGGGCGGGGACGGAACTGGCTCGGTTGCTTGCCGCTTCGGCATCCGACATCGCAACGGCTCAGCGGCTGCTTGCGGTAGCGTATTCGCGCCGATTGCGGACGCGCCTGCCCGCGTGTCGCGCCGCGGGGGAACTGCTCATGCGGGAGGGGCTGGTCCGAGCCCTGTGGCCCCTGACGCACGTGCCGTGGCTGGTGATGAGGCCATGGTATGCGATGACGGGAAAACCCGTCCGGAGCACCGCGGCAGGGGCGTAGCTGGTCCGGCGACCGTACCACAGACCCGCAATAGGGCCCGGATTCGTCGTCATCCCCGGATTGTCTCTCTACAATCCCCTCCCTTGCCACTCCTCACCGCCACCAACATCAAGCATGCGTACGGCCAGTCGATCATCCTCGACGGCGTTTCTCTCACGGTCGAGCCCGGCGAGCGCATCGGCATTGTCGGCCGCAACGGCTGCGGCAAGTCGACGCTCATGAAGATCATGACCGGGCAGATCGCCCAGGACTCGGGCACGATCTCGCTGCAGCGCGGCTCGCGGGCCGGGTACCTGCACCAGGACCCCAACCTCGACCCGTCCGAAACGGTCCAGGAAGCCGCCGAGGGCGCCTTCGCCGAGCTGCACAAGGCCCATCACGACCTGAACCTCGCGTACGACGCCATGGCCGAGGCGAGCAACCGCGGCGACGATGCCGAGGTTGAGCGCCTGATGAAGCAGCAGGCCAAGCTCGAGGAGGAGATGGAGCGCCTCGGCGGCTACGCGGTCGAGCACAAGATCGGCGCGGTGCTGCACGGCCTGAGCTTCACCGATGCCCAGTTCTCGCTCAAGGTCGGCAAGCTCTCGGGCGGGCAGAAGGGGCGGCTCGCGCTCGCCCGCCTGCTTCTCGAAGAGCCCGACATCCTCCTGCTCGATGAGCCGACGAACCACCTCGACATCGACGGGCGCCTGTGGCTCGAATCCTTCTTGAAGGACACGTTCCGCGGCGCCGTGGTGATGGTCAGCCACGACCGCTACCTGCTCGACAACGTGGTCAACCGGATTCTTGAGGTCGAGCAGCACCGGCTGATCGAGTACCCGGGAAACTACGCCGCGTTCAGAGAGACGCGGGCCCTGCGTCGGCTCACGCAGATGCGGGCCCACGAGAAGCAGCAGGACAAGTTCAAGAAAGAGATGGAGTTTGTCCTCAAGTACAAGGCCGGGCAGCGGGCCAAGGAGGCCAAGGGCCGGCTCACCAAGCTCGAGCGCGAGAAGGACCAGAACACCCTCGAGCGCCCCGTCGAGCTCGAGACCTTCAAGCTCAAGCTCGCCAAGGGTGAGCGTTCGAGCGACGTCAACGTCGCCGCACGCGGCATCTCCAAGACGTACCGGCGCGATGACGGCAGCGACAAGGTCCTCTTCCACGATCTCGATGTCACCATCGCCCGCGGCGAGCGGTGGGGAGTCATCGGCTGCAACGGCGCGGGCAAGACCACGCTGGTGCGCTGCCTGCTCGGCGACCTGCCGCCCGACACGGGCACAGTGAAGCTGGGAACCAACATCAAGATCGGGTACTACCGCCAGACGCACGAGCACCTTGACCCCGAGAACACGGTGATCGAGCACCTGCAGCGGTCGGTGAAGCGCGAGACGGGCGCGATCATGGGCGAGCAGGAGGCGCGGAACCTCGCCGGGGCGTTCCTGTTCAGCGGGGATGAGCAGACGCGGAAGCTGGGAACGCTCTCGGGCGGCGAACGCAGCCGCGCGGCACTGGCGGCGCTCTTGGCCAGCGCCAAGAACCTGCTCGTGCTCGACGAACCGACGAACCACCTGGACATCCCCAGCGCCGAGCGCCTGGAAGAGTCGCTCGCCCTCCCCGACGAGGACGGCAACGGGTACGAGGGCACGCTGCTGCTCATCAGTCACGACCGCGCGCTGATCGACGCCACCTGCGACCACCTCATCGTGCTTGACGGAACCGGCGAGGCCGAGATCTTCCACGGCAACTACACCGAGTGGCACGAAAAGGACCTCGCCAGGAAGCGTGAAGGCAACCGGCGCGAAGCCGAAGTGAAGGACCGCCGCGAGGATCAGGAAAAGAAGAAGCGCATCGCCGAAGAAGCCAAGAAGCGCGACGCGGCAAGGCAGGCCGGGCCCAGCAGCAACGCCCTGGCGCGGCTGAAGACCGAGCAGCTCGAGCAGAAGATCGAGAAGATCGCCTCACGCATGAAGCAGATCGACGCCGAGATGGGCGACCCCAGCGTGTGGCGCGACCAGCGCAAGGCGCAGTCCTTGGGCGACGAGCGCAAGCGGCTCGCGGCGGAGATGGAGCCGCTGGAGTTTGAGTGGGCGCGGCGGGCGGAAGAGGGCTGAACCGTTTGCCCGGCCAGCCGAACGGGCCAGATCGGCGCGGGGCTCGAGGTCAGGGCAGGGTGTAAAGCTCGATGGTTCGGCCCGATGGTCCCGCAATGCCGCCCCCGACGGTCCGAGCGGAAACCGGTAAGGGGCGGCCTTCGTGGACGAGCGCGAGTGTCTTGCCGTCGTTTGAGATGGCCCATCGGTCCCGAAAGCCGATCGAGCTCGCTCTCCACACCGGCTTCCATTTTCCATTCGGTGTGAAATCGGCGACAACGAATTCCGGAGTTCGTGATACCAGGCAGAAGATGCGCGATCTGTCCGGCGTGAACGCGTGAATCCAGAAGCCGTCGCTTTCCGGCTGCGGGCGAATGATCTGAAGATCCGCTGCCGCGGAGTTCCACAGTTCTTCAATCGCCTTGGCCTCTGCTTCGATTGCATGCCGTGAAATCACGGTCACAGAGTTGTCGTCGAGGTTCCATTTGAAAATCGGCAAATCCCGTTCCACGTCCTCGGAATGCATGGCGATAGTCTCGAGAATCACCGCGTGACCATCGCGTTCGGGAAGGTCCACAAGAAACTTCTCACAACGCCCGAGCAGCGGAGCGTCCTGCACGCTCACGCGTTTGAGCATCCGTCCGTTTTCCCCGTTGCGGCGTTCAATCCAGTAGCCGTTGGATTCCGGGATGAAACTGCCGTCAAAGAGCAGGGATGAGTTGGCGCGTTCACTTCCCGAGTAGGCGTACCCCTGCCGTTCATGGTTGCGATCAAATTCCACATATCGCTCCACGAATTCGGTGCGTGACAGCAGCCACGCAACGTCAAGGTTCTGCGCGAGGCGGTAGAGTTGGGTAGACCAGATCGGGAACGTCTCATACGCCCTGCTCCACCTCCCAACCCCCGCCGCGAACATCCCTCCATACGCCGCGCCGATCACGATCACCAGCACCATCGCCCACCGCAAGCGCCGCAGCGCCGACCGCCCGATCACCCGCCCCCTATCGATGTTCCCGGCTCGCTTGTCGAGCCCGCACTCCGGGCACGGGCCCGGCGCGACGCCCGTGAGGCAGTACCCGCACCCGCGGCAGTGGGGTTCGCCCTTGCGCTGCGGGTGCATCCGCACGTGGACTGCCGCGCGAATGAGCACGAGCAACGCGATCGCCAACAGGGCGCCGATCTCTTCCGGCCAGTAGTGGTGGAGCAGTTCCCACACGTTGATCGCGCGGACCTGCATGTGCACGATGAGGCTCTTGCCGTCGGGCAGGAACGCGATCGATTCGACCGACTCGGCGTCGGGAAGATCGATCACGCGGTCGGGCTTGTCGGCAAGCAGCGGGATGTCGCCCGAAAGTTGCTGCCCAACCGGACCGCCTTCCGCAATCGGCGGGTCGTCAGCATCGCACCACAGAGGCGCCGAGGCACAGAGAAGAACTGGCGCAAAGGCTCGGCCGCTTCTCTGACTTGTGCGCTCCTCTCTGTGTCTCTGTGTCTCTGTGGTGAATCCTCTTTCCGAATCCGCCCCGCGCGCACACACCGCCGCCGCCACCAGCGCCCCGGAGAGCGCCGCCCAGTTGATCCCGCCGCGCACCATTCCCTGCCGCCGCGCCATGTCAAAGAGCGTACCGGTCCCTGCGCCCCAGTACCATACCGGCATGCTCCGATGGTTTGATGCCCATCTCGACCTGGCCTATCTCGCCGAGTGCGGGCGCGACATGCTGGCGCCTCTTGATCGCGCTGCCGCACCGCACCCGCCCGCGGCCGTGACGCTTGATTCGCTCCGCGCCGGCGGCGTCGGCGCGTGCCTGGGCACGATCTTCACGGAGCCCGATGGCAACGACGCCGTCGCGTACCCCGCCGGTGACGCCGCCGCGGCAGCCAAAGCAGGCCTCAAGCAACTCGAACGCTACGAGAAGTGGGCACGCGATGGACACATCCACCTCTCATCCCGCCATCCCCTTAGAAGCGAAGCAATAGAAGGTGTAGAGGCAGGTGGGACACCTGCCCCACTAGATCGGGTAGGTGTTCTGAAACAATGCCCGAGCCTCGGCATCCTCATCGAAGGCGCCGACCCGATCCTCTCCCCCGACCACCTTCACGAGTGGGTTGCGCGCGGCGTCGTCGCCATCGGCCTCACCTGGGCGCGCGCATCCCGCTACGCCGGCGGCAACTCCACGGACCTCGGACTCACCGACCTCGGCCGCGCGATGATCAGGGAAATGGACCGCCTCGGCATCGTCCACGATGCCTCGCACCTTTCCGACCGCGCGATGGATGAACTCTTCACGCTCGCCACAGGCCCGATCATGGCCTCGCACTCCAACTGCCGCGCCATCGTCGCCACGGACAACCAGCGCCACCTCCGCGACGCCTCGATCCGCGAAATTGCCAGCCGCGGCGGGGTGATCGGGCTGAATCTGTTCTCCCCGTTCCTCGTCCCCGGCGGCGGGCGTGAACGGCGCGCGACCATCGCTGAGGCCATAGCGCACGTCGAGCGCATCTGCGAGATCGCCGGCCACCGGGGTGCCGTGGGCCTCGGGAGCGATATGGACGGCGGGTTCTCCGCGGCGATGATGCCCGAGGGCATCGATACGCCGAGCGATCTCGTCAAGCTCGCCGAGGCGCTCGACGCTCGGAACTGGAGCGACGACGAGATCCGCGGCTTCGCGCACGCGAACTGGTGGCGTTTTCTGGGGCGTTTCGGACCGACTGCCACCGAGCCGCAATCAGTCCGCGCTCATCCTTGACGGTCCCTCCGTCGACGAGTCTTGCTCTTCTCCGTGCCTCCGTTCCTCTATCGCGAGCCCTGCTTGCGCCGCCGCGCACACCGCGCACCACGATGCCGGGCGCGACAGGTCGATCGTCCTCTCGCCCGCCTCGGCCTTCTTCTGCGGCGCCGGCGCGGGGGGAACTCTGGCGAGGAACTGTTCCTTGTACTCGCGCTCGTAGAGGGCGAACTTGGGGTTGTTCTGCGTGTACGCGTACTCGCCGGCCAGGAGTTTCTGGATCTGCGCGATCCGCGCCTTGGGGTCGGGGTGGGTCGCGAAGAAGCTCGAGGCGCTGTCGCTGCCCGCCTCTCGGTCGAGCACCTCCATCACCTGGAGCTGCCCCTTGGGGTCGTAGCCGACCTTCACCATGTAGCGCACGCCAAGGCGATCGGCCTCGAGCTCCTGGTCGCGGCTGAAGCTCAGCAGCACGAGCTGGCTCCCAAAGCCGAACGCGATCGGAGTTCCGTACCGCACCACGTCGCTCTTGCTGGTGGCGCCGATTACGGCGCCGATTACCGTCGCGGCGCCGCCGGCTGCGGCCTGCTGGGCCACGCGATCGTTGATGTGGCGCGCGGTCACGTGCCCGCACTCGTGCCCCAGCACGCCGGCCATTTCGGCCTCGTTGGTCAGCTTCACCGCCAGCCCGCGCGACATGAACACCTTGCCCCCCGGCAGCGCGAAGGCGTTGATCACGTCCGAATCCAGCAGCGTGAACTCCCACGGCAGGCTGGGATAGTCGGCCTCCGTCTGGTCCGCCAGGCGTCGCCCGACGCGCGAAACGTACTGCTGAAGGTCCGCGCTCTTGACCTCGCCGCCGTACTCCTGGAGCATCTCCGGCTTGGCGTCGATGCCCATTTTGATCTCTTCATCGCGGCTCAGCGCGTTGAACTGGCTGCGGCCCGTCGTCGGGTTGGTCGTGCAGGCCTGCAGGGCGAGGCTCACGGTCGCGAGGGCGGCGGCGCACAAAGGGCGATTCATGGCGGCTCCTTGGCGGGCAAATCATTGTAACGATACGTTGCGCAGGGCCCCGTGGTGTCACGCGGGACAAGTCCGTGAGCGGTCCGTCACGTCTGGAGCCGGCCCGGCGCCGGGGACGCGTCGTGGAAGGGCGAACGAAGGGCCGGCAACTACTGGTTTCGCCTCTCGGCCGTGCTCAGGGTCGCGGGGGCCTTGGAATTCGGCACCGCTCGACCCGGGGTGCTGCTCGACGGCGGGTTGCCCACGAGGCTGTCGAACGCGTGATCGACGACGGTTTCCGAGCGGTACACCGGCGAAACTGACCCGCGCGAGGAGCCCATGCCGCGCGACTGAACGGTCTGCTCATAGCAGCCCGCGCCGCCCACGACGGCGAGGCACCCGGCACACAGGAGGCCGAATTGGAACCGTCCGGAGCGTTTCATGCGAGAAACAGTATGCGTGCAGCGTGCGGGACGCTTGGTGCGGGAACTTACGCCCCGCCTCCCGCGCCCGGCGGAGCACCTTCCGTGGCTAGTTCCCGGACGACGCCCTCGATCCCTTCGACGACGCGCGCCATCCGTTCATAGTCCAGCGTGGGGGGCAGATCGGTCGCCTTGTGGTAGTTCGGATTACGGAATCGGGCCGTGTCCGTGACCATGAGCGAGGGGTAGCCCTGCTTCCAGAACGCCCAGTGGTCGCTCGACACGATCCGCGGCACCAGGCTCGGCATCGCCGTGCCCTCGCAGGGGAACGCGGCCGTGGCGCGGAACGCTCCCACCGATCGCTTCACCAGCGCTTCGGACTCGGTCATCCCCACGAACGCGATGAAATCGCCCGTCGAGGGGTACGCCAGGCCGACCAGCGGCGGGTAGTCCTGAGTCCCCTCGTCGTCGGTGTAGTAGTACCCGATCGTCTCGATGCTGAGCATGCCGACGACCGTGTCGCCGCGGCGATTGCATTCGCGGGCGTAGACCAGGCTGCCCATCGAGTCGGTGAAGAAGTAGGGGGGCTCTTCGTTGGCGAACAGAACAAACTTCACCGTGCGGTCGTGCGAGGATGCCGCCAGGCGTCGCGCGATCGCGAGCACCGCGGCCGTGCCGCTGGCGTTGTCGTCGGCGCCGGGTGACGCGATCCCCTTGAAGTTGTTGACGCTGTCGTAGTGGGCGCCGACCACCACGATCTCGGTGGCGAGCGCCGCGCCCGCCAGTGTCGCTTCGAGGTTCGACACCTCGTGCGATTGCCCGTCGGGCGTGGTGGCGGTGTACGTCTGCCAGCGCACCGAGTACCCGGACTTGGAAAGCTCGGCCGCAACGTAGTTCGCCGCGTGCTGCATGCTCGGGGGGTTGGCCAGGTTGCGCTCGCCGATCGTCCCGGCCAGGAACGTCACGTCGCGGCGGAGCATCTCGGCCAGCGTGCCCTGTGGTTCGGTGACGACAGGGAGCGGCCCGCGGTAGCTGTCGCCGGGCATGAGGACCGCGCAACTGGGCGCCAGGGCCAGACCGACCCCCAGACAGGCGACTCCCGCGATGCTCCATCGGACCAGACGGGTGGTGTTCATGGCGGCCTCCGTATTTAGTCAACGCTAACATAGCACCGCCGCCGGTCTACAGCAAGCCAAAGCGTGGCAGGAAATGAATGCCGGAAGGGAGCGACGCCTGCCTTGACAATGTTGAATAAACGCACAATACTTCAATTGTGATCAAGACCCCGACCACTCCCGATCCGACACAGAGCGACGAGGCCTTCATCATCCGCTCTCGCCCCCAGGTCCGCGCCCTGACTTCTCCGGCCCGTCAGGAGATCGTCGACGCGCTTGTTTCCGGCGGTCCGTGCTCGATCGCCGAACTGGCCACCCACACCGGGCGCGCTCCCGACTCCCTGTACTTCCACGTTCGCCGGCTCATCAAGGTCGGCCTGATCGTGGAACGCGAAGCACGGACCACGGGGAAGCGCCCCGCGGCGGTGTACGACGTGCCTGGTCGGCCGCTGTACCTCTCCTACGCCACCATGATGGGCTGGCCCGAGCTGACGGGGGTGGTGGGTTCCGCGCTGCGGCTGGCCGGGCGCGACTTCGGCCGCGCGATGAAGCTCGGTGTTGCGGTGGTGGAGGGGCCGCGCCGAAACATCTGGGGCGGACGCGCCAAGGGCTGGGTTGGAAACGAGCAAATCGAAGAGATGAATCGCCTCATCGCGCGACTCTTTGAGATCGTTCATTCAGGTCGTCCCGGAGAGGGGCGCACCGCCCAGAGTTTCACGATGGTCCTGGCCCCGGTGCGGGCCAGCCGCCGCGCTCCTCGCCCCCGCAGCGCATCAGAAGGCGTTCCCCGCACTCGAGTCATCGAAAGGAACGGTGAATCATGAGATCGCACGCCCGTATCTGCCGTCTTCCCGCCGCGTTCGCCATCGTCGCCGGCGTCTTCACCGCCGCGGCTCAAACTCCCGCGTCCGACACGGCCGAATCGGTCGTGGCGCACGTCCGTCAGGCCCTGGGCGTGGACACGCTCAAGGCGCACCCGGCCGGCGTGCGTCTCACGGGCGACTGCCGTTTTCTCGGCCTGGACTGCGGGTTCGAACTGATCACCAACGCCCAGTCGCACTTCATGGAGCGGATCGACGGTCCGATCGGCGTCACGTACGGGTTCGACGGCACGCGCGTATGGACCGACGATCTGGGCGGCGAGCGTCGCGTGATCGAGTGCGGCGATCGCGAAACAGCGGTCCTGGGAGCCGGGATCATCACCGGGCGTTGGTTTGCCGAAGGTGCTCCGATGACTTTCGCCATCGGCAACGCCTCACCGGAAGGGGCCGTCACGCTTGAGTTTCACATGAAGGACGGTGTCGCCAAGGGCACCGTCGAGGTCGACCGTGCCACGTGGCTGCCGCGAAGCTGGACGTTCGGCGACGGCGTGGCCACGCAGCGCGTCGAACTCTCGGGCACCGTCGCGGCCGGCGCCGTCAAGTTCCCCGCGAAGATCGAGCAGTCGTCCAGCGGCGGTCTCAGCATCATCGTGACGGTGAAGAACGCGGCCGATGCGCCGGCGTTCGTCCGCTCGCCCTACGAGCCTGTCCTCACACCTCCGACGGATGTGAAGTTCGATGCCGCGATCTCGCCGAAGCTCGAGGTCAAGCGGGCGCCCACGGGTCATCTCCTCGTCCATCCCCTCATCGACGGCAAAGACGTGGGATGGTTCATCTTCGACACCGGTGCGGGGTCCAACTGCCTGGATAGCCGCGCCGCCGAGGTGCTGGGCGTCGAGAAGATCGGCTCGATCCCCGCGGCGGGCGTCGGCGGGTCGGTGACGGCCACGCTGTGCAAGCCCGACACGCTCACGCTCGGACCGGTCACCCTCGAGAAGTCGATGATGACCATCCTGGACTTTGCGTTCCTTGATCAGTACATGGGCACCAAGGTCGGCGGCATCGTGGGGTACGGCCTGCTGCAGCGCGTCGTTGCCGAGTTCGACCCGTTCAAGGCTGAGATATCCCTCTTTGACCCGGCGAAGTTCGATGGCACCGCGCTGCACTGGCAGAAGCTCACGCTCTACGGCCGCCATCCGTGCGTCGAAGCCGCGTTCGAGGGCCACACCGGCCTCTTCAAGCTCGACACCGGGGCCCAGGGCACGGTCACGCTGCATTACCCCGCGGTCGAGAGTCTCAAGCTTCTCGAAGGGCGCGAGACCATCGCGGCTCAGCAGGGAGGAGTGGGGGGAAGGGTCGCGGCCAAGTCCGGCAAGCTCGCTTGGTTCGAGCTCGGCGGCGTGCGCACCGACAACCTGCCGGCGGTCTTCGCCGCCGAGAACAAGGGCGCCTTCGCCGACCAGTACACCCTCGGCAACATCGGCGGCGACCTGCTCAAGCCCTTCCGGCTCGTGACCGACTACCAGCACGACCGCATCGCGTTCGTGAAGCGCGAGGCCGAGCCGTCGAAGTGATCCCCAACCAAGAGCACGCGGTGTCATCGAAGCCCCGGCGCACGCCGGGGCTTTTCGTTGAAGGTCGCGACCCTGAAATCTCAACGGCCCAGCGTGGTTCGAAAGAAGCCGCTCACCGCGGCGCGACCGGCCGGCTCATCAACCACCACGTCGTTGTGCCCCGCGCCGGCGATGATCGCAAACTCGGCGTGAACTCCGGCCCCCGCCGCGGCATCGACGACGGCACGCCCGTGCGCCGGGGGCACGATGGTGTCGTCGCCGCCGTGAACCACCAGCAGGGGCCGCGAGCCGAGGCCGCGCACGCTCTGTGCCGGGTCGAGCCCCGGGGTGATGAGCAGCGGCCCGATGACGGGCATGTGCGTCCCCGCGATGCGGGGCCAGGTTTCGAACGGCGCGACCAGGCACAGGCACTTCGCGTCGGGCGCTTCGGCCGCGAGCGCCGCGGCAAACGTGCCGCCGATGCTCACGCCGTAGATTCCCAGGCGCTGCCCGTCAACCTCGGGCTGGGCCTTGAGCGCGTCCCAAGCCGCGCGGGTATCCTCGAGCAGCGCCTCGCGCCTCAGCCGCCCCGGCGCGACGTCCGAGCGCCCGTACGAGCGGTAGTCGAACACCAGCACCGCGATCCCCGCGTCGGGAAGAGAATCTGAGAATGCGGCGTGGGACGAGATGTCGCCCGCGTTTCCGTGGACGTGGAGCACCGCGGGGACGGGCGCCTCCACCGACGCTCCCCGCGGCAGCATCAGCCACCCGTGCAGCTTCACGCCGTCCGACGCCGTAAAGGTCACGTCGCGGACGCCGGGCGGCGTATCGAACGGCTCGCGCGACGGGAAGTAGAACAGCCCCTCGGGCCAGCGGCTGATCCTCAACGCCAGCACCAGCAGCGCCAGGACGAAGACGATCCGTGCGAGTGAAAGGAGCATTCGTCGTCGTCCGGGCGTGGTGGGAGTCTCGGTCATGGTGTTCGGGCGCGGGGACTGAAGCGTGGCCTCAGTCTACCAGCGCCGGCTCCTGCGCCGCGTCGGTCGGCATGGGCATGGCCCGGTTCTGCGAGCGCCCAGGCGGACCGATGACCCGCCCGATGATGACCGGTCGCTCGGTGACGGGGTGCCACGCGCTCGTCGTCGAGGTGCTGAGCGAGTGCGCGACCACACGACCGGATTCGTCAGCCGCCAGCCGCACGATGCCGACGCCGAGCCCGTTCCGGACGCGCCGGCTTCCTTCGTACCGGGTGTCCCCCGGCCCGTGCCCGGTGCTCGAGGCGTCGATGAGTTTGACCCGCCACACCCACAGCGGCTGGCCCTGAAGGTTCGCCGAGAGCAACCCCGTGGGCATCAGGCCGGCCTCGGTCTCGGGGTAATCGTCGATGATCGCCACGTGCCCCGAGTTGCCCGCGCCCGATTCGTACCGGATGGCGATGACGTCGCCCGGCCGCGCCGAGCCGGGGGATTCGATGCGCTCGAATCCCCGTTGCTTGTCGATCGCGCGGAAGTAGCTCCTCGCCAGCGGTCGGGACGATCCCAGCCACTCCGCGAGATCGGCATCGCTGAGCGACCACGTTCGCTTGAATACCTCGTTCATCAGCCCGCTGCAGTCGGCGCGGCACTCCGCCGGCTCTTTGTCCGTGGCCCAGCGGACCACAGTCGGACTGTGCTGGTACCGGGTGTCGGAAGGCGCCACCTCGCGAACCAGTTCGCGGGTGAGCGTCAGGTGACGCGGCTGGTCCGGCGCCGAGGCGCAGCCGAGGGTGACGCCCCACACCAAGGCCAGCATTCGAAGCACCCAGCGGCTCATAAGTGTGGCCCTTGGACGGATCGTTCCGGAGCGGTGTTCACTCCATCACGCGACGAACTAGCCTTCGGAGGGCGAAGGAGGAGGAGCGCCGGTGGTGCCGGCCACCCCGCCCGATTTGACCCACGCCCGCGCTCGCTCGTGGGCGATGACGACCTTGATCGGTTCGTAGGCGACGCTTCCCCCCAAGTGCTCAAACAGCGGGCGGAGCCGCTCGGATCCGCACGCGGCGAGCGCATCGACCACCCGCTCGCGCACATCGTCGGGCACCCATCGCGAGATCGACTCCGGGCGCTCACGCTCGATGAAGCCGCACAGGTACTCGACCACGGTCTTGGGAGATCGTCCCAGGTCTCGGGCGACCTCGTCGATCGAGGCGCCGTTGCGGAAGAGCGGTGCCGCGGCGTGGGCGCCGGCGGTGGGGGACGGGACGGGCTCCGGGTCCTTCGCGATTCGCGGCCGCGACCCCTCGCGGGCGTCGAGCCCCAGGTCGCGGGCGCCGCACTGCCGCTTGACCTCGTCGAGAAGCTCGTTGCCGAAATCGTCGAGCTTCTTGAACCCGATTCCCTTGATGTTGCCCAGCGCGGCGCGACTCCCGGGCCTCACGCGGCATATTTCCTCCAGGGTTGAGTCCCCGAGGATCACGTACGGGGGCACGGCGCGGCGCTCGGCCAGTTCGCGACGCCAGAACCGCAGCGCCTCGAACAGCTCCTGCTCAGGTCCACTGAGCGGATCTTCGACCTGTGAGCGCTTCCCGCCGCCCGCCGCCGCCATGGCCTCGCGCTGGCGCTTCGAGGCCCCGCCCGTGACCTCGACCTCCATCAGTGAGGCGGTGATCGTGCTCTTGAGGACCGCCGCGGCAGACTCCCCCAGCCCGATTGTCGGGTACTGACCGCCCGCGCGCGTCAGGTGGCCCGCGTCCACGAGCTGATCGATGAAGCCCACGACCTGCTCGCGGCGCAGGTGGTTGAGCAGCCCGAAGGTGCTCAGCTCATCGTGACGCCGCTCGCGGACCTTGGGCGTGGCCTTGCCGATCAGGACATCGGCCAGGTGGCCCGCCCCGTACCCGAAGCGCGAATCAAACCCGCTGCAGCGCACGACGCACGAGATGATCTTGCGCGCCGTGTCGTGGGAATCGTGAACGCCCTTGAGCTCTTTCAGGCACACGTCACACGCGCCGCAGTCGGCGCTCGCGTACTCCTGGCCGAAGTGCTCGCTGAGCTGGCGGTGCCGGCAGCGTGTGCTGGTCGCGTACCGGCGCACCAGCTCCAGGTGCTCGAGCTGCCGCCGCACGTGCTCGGGGTCTCGGTCCTGCCCGTCCTCGGTCGGCATCTCGATCAGGCGCGACCAGCGCATCTGGTCCGCCGAGGAGTACAGCAGCAGGCACTCGGCGGCCAGCCCGTCTCGTCCCGCCCGGCCCGTCTCCTGCTGGTACGCCTCGATCGAACGCGGCATCGATTCGTGCACCACGCACCGCACGTTCGAGCGGTCGATGCCCATCCCGAACGCCACCGTCGCCACGATCACGTTCACCCGCTCGCGCGCGAAGTCGTCCTGCACGTCGTGCCGTTTCTTGGGCGTCATGCCGGCGTGGTACGCACGCGCGTCGATGTGCATCGCGCAAAGCGCCTTGGCGATAGCCTCGGTGTCCTTGCGGCTGATGCAGTAGACAATGGTTGCTTCGTTGTTGTGGCGCTGCACCGCGGCCGCGATCTGCCCCGTCGCGTCCACCTTGGGCACCACGCGGTACGTGAGGTTGGGCCGGTCGAACACGCCGACCATGACCTCCGCGTTCCGCAGGCCCAGCTGACGCACGATGTCCTCGCGGACCGTCGGCGTCGCCGTCGCAGTGAACGCCTGCATGGTGGCGTGCGGGAATACCTCGCGAAGCTCCGCCAGCCTCCGGTACTCAGGGCGGAAGTCGTGGCCCCACTGGCTGATGCAGTGCGCCTCGTCGATAGCGATGCGGGCCACGCCCTTGCCGCCGGCGGCCCTATGCAGCAGGGCCAGCGTGCCCGGCGTGAGCAGTCGCTCGGGCGAGGTGTACAGCAGGCGAATCCGTCCTGATTTCACGTCGTCCACGACCCGGCGCGCCTCTTCGTCCTCCAGGCCGCTGTGGAGCGCCCCCGCCGGGTACCCCATCAGCGCCAAGCCGTCGACCTGATCCTTCATGAGCGCGATCAGCGGCGACACCACCACCGTGATCCCGCCCGACGTATTCAGGAGCGGCGGGAGCTGGTAGCACAAGCTCTTGCCCCCGCCGGTGGGCATGACCAGGAGCAGGTCACGCCCGGACAGGGTTGAGCGGACGGCCGCTTCCTGGAGGGGGCGTAGCGTGTCAAATCCCCAGTACTTGCGCAGGATCTCGGCGGCTTTGGCACTCATCGAAGCAGCCGCGGGAGTGGGGGAACTCGGGGTCGGCATGGGGTCTGCAAGAATAGCGGCTTGCAGCACGGGATTGCCCAAATAGCCCGCGATCCGGTGCCAGGGCGCGGAACTCCGGCCCGCCGAGCGCAAGCCGCGACGGAAACCCATCCGCAGAGAATCCCAGTGAAGGAAGCGGTACGAGGACCGGCATGCTCCAGCTCGAGCAAGGGCGTTATCTCACGCCCACGGCAGCTCGCCGCGACGTGGCCGGTGCGCGGATCATCGAGACGACCTATCTCCCGGGCCAGCGCCTGCCGCGCCACGCGCACGACTTCGTGTACATGGTCGTGATGATCGGCGGTGCGCTCCGCGAGACCTCCATGGGTCGCGACCACGATCTCCGCCGCGGCTGGGTGGTCTTCAACAGCGCGGGCGAGGGCCACCACAACCTTGTGCTGGCCGAACGCACCCGGTGCCTCAACGTGGAGCTGCGCCCGCAGTTCCTCTCCCGTCTCGGGAGCGCCGGGTGGCGGGCGCGCGAACCGGTCGTGTACACGCACGTCGGGAGCGCGATCGACGCGGTGGGCCGCCTGCACACGGCGATGCTCGACCCGGGCGCCGACGCCGAGGTCGAGGAAGCGCTGGTGGACCTCGTCGCCGCCGCGTGGGGGGCGCGGGAATCCTGCGCCCGCGGCCACTTCGAGTGGCTGGCGCGCGTGCTCGAGTACCTGCACGATCGCCCCGACGCGGACGTATGCCTCGATACGGCCGCCGCGATCGCGGGTGTGCACCGCACGCACCTCTGCCGTTCGTTCCGGTCGGCCCTAGGGTGCACGCTGGGCGAGTACCAGCGGCGGCTCCGCGCCGATGCCGCGCACCGGCGTGTGATCGATGGAACCGCCCCGTTGGCATCGATCGCCCGGGCGTGCGGGTTCGCCGATCAGAGCCATCTGACGCGCGACTTCCGGCGCCGGTTCGGGCGTGCCCCGGCGCACCTGCGGCGGGCCGCCCTGCGCTAACGGCGTTCAAGACGCCAACCGCATCAGCGCGGACACTGGAGACCGAAGAGCGACACGACCGCGCCGAGACCGCGGGGCGTGGCGCTTCACCACGGGAGATTCGCGATGAGCAGGGTTCGCACGTTGATCATGGCCGTGACGATCGGCGCATTCCTGCGCGGTGGTTGCCCCGCGCTGGCCCAGGAGACCGGCACGCGGGCCCAAGCCGAATCGCTGCTCCGAGCGCAGAAGTACGCCGAGGCGGCCGAGATCTTTGCAAAGCTGGTTGTTGCCGACCCGTATGACGGCGGGCTGTGGGGCAACTGGGGCTATTGCCTCCACGCGGAGAAGCGCTACGACGAAGCGATCCCCGCGTACCTCAAGGCGGTGCACCTCGGCCAGAACACGCCGTCGAACCTGTACAACATCGCGTGCGCCAACGCCCTCAAGGGCGACAAGGACGAGTCGTTCAAGTGGCTCGAGAAAGCGCTCAACGCCCGATTCGCCGAGCAGGAGACGCTCGAGAACGACACCGATCTGGATCCGCTCCGCACCGATCCGCGGTTCGCGGGGCTCACCGGCATCACCAAGGACCTCAAATCCAAGCCCGCCGCGAACCGCGACGACGGCTGGAGGTGGGACCTCGATTTCTACGCCCGTCGCATGAAGCAGATGCACTACAGCCTGTACGGCGTGGTGCCCGAGAAGACCTTCCTCGCGGAAATCGAGAAGCTCAAGAAAGACATCCCTGCGATCACCGACGACCAGGCCCGCGCCCGTCTGCGCATCATCACCGCGATGGTGGGGGACGGGCACACGCAATCGACGCTCGCTCCCGAGGGAGCGGCCACGCAGCCTCGCCTGCCGCTGCACATGTTCGCGTTCAAGGACGGCCTCTACATCATCGGCGCGGCACCGGATCAGGCGGCCCTGGTGGGCTGCAAGGTCCTCAAGTTCGGCCCTCTCGACACCGACGCGGCCATGAAGGCCGTCCGGCCGTACCTCTCCGTGGACAACGACATGGGCTACCTCGCCGGAGGCCCGGGCTTTCTCGCCAACCCCATCATCCTTGCCGCGATCGGCGCCGCCAAGGACCAGAGCGGCGTCGAACTCACCGTGGCCGCGCCGGGGTCGAAGGAAACCACGGTCCGCGTCGCGCCGGTTGACATGCCCCGCGTCCGCGGCGGGACGCTCATGGTGCCGGGCTTCACCTACGCCCACGAATCGTGCAAGGAGCCCCTGCCCCTGTACCTCCGCGACCCGGCCAAGCTCCTCCGCATGGAGCACGACCCGACGCGGAAGCTCGTGTACTTCTGGTTCGGCGCCGTCCAGCACGATCCGACCGTCAAGCTCGGCGACTTTGCGAAGAACATGTTCGAGTTCATCGAGAAGAACGGCGTTGAGAACCTGGTCATCGACATGCGCTTCAACGGCGGCGGGAACACCGGCTTGATCGCGCCGCTCGTCCACGGCCTCATCTCGTGCAAGGCCGTGAACAAGCCTGGGCACCTCTTTGTTCTCATCGGGCGCAACACGTTCTCCGCGGCCCAGAACACGGTGAACCTCATGGACGCCAACACCGCCGCCATTTTCGTCGGCGAGCCCACCGGCTCGCGCCCGCACTTCATCGGCGAGAGCACGTACTTCGTGATGCCGCACAGCCGGACGCGCGTGTATTGCTCGTCGCGCTACTGGCAGTACCTGGACTCGACCGACGAGAGGTGCTGGGTGCCGCCGGAGATCGTCGCGGAGATGACGTTCGCGGATTACGCGAGCAACAGGGACCCGGCGATGGAGGCGGTGTACGCGGCGATCGGAGCGGGGAACTGAACCTGCGCCCCGGCGCCCTCCCGATCAACCGAGTGCGCCGGGGCGCATCGATCGGCGCACCTCGGTGGTGACCGAGAACGGCTCCCCCGGCCGCGACTCAAACCGTTCCTGGAGGTCGTAGGCACATCGTTCTGCCGCGATTTGGAGCACGTCGCCATTCGAAAGGGCCCAGTCCGTCACGTACCGTCGCAGCATCACTCGGATGCCGAGCACCTCATATTGAACGACGTGCACGAGCTCGTGGAACAGCAGCGGCAGCGACGGAGCCTTCCCCCCGGCGACGACCACCGAGTCTCCGAACGCCATCGCGCGCACCGTGGAGAGATCGACAAGCGATCCGGCGCCGCACGAACGAGCCAGCGACGCGAATGGGGGCGGGTCGATGCGAGCAACCTCGGCGACACGCACCCGATCAAGCACTCGACGCTCGAAATACGGTGCCAGTGCAGCGGACTCGGCCGGCCCGAGGGCGCGACCGATCCGCCGGTACCGGCGTTGTCGAACGACCACCCAGGCACTGCCGATCCATGGCGAGGCGGCGATCAGCAGTCGGTGCGTCAGTCGCACGCTCTATGCCATCGCCGGCTTCCGGCTCTCGTTCAGCAACCGCCGCAGCACCGTGTGCAGCACGCCGCCGTTGCGGTAGTACTCGGCCTCGACCGGCGTGTCGATGCGGCAGCGGGTGGTGAAGTGCTTCTTCTTGCCGTCGGCGCCCGTCGCCGTCACCTTCACCTCGCAGCGCGGCTCGACGAGGCCCTCGGCGCTCACGGGCAGGTCGATGTCGAAGGACTCCTCGCCGGTCAGCCCGAGCGAGCCCGCGGTCTCGCCCTCCTTGAAGCACAGGGGCAGCACGCCCATGCCCACGAGGTTCGAGCGGTGGATGCGCTCGAAGCTCTCGGAGATCACGGCCTTCACGCCCAGGAGCAGCGTGCCCTTGGCGGCCCAGTCGCGGCTGGATCCCATGCCGTAGTCCTTGCCCGCCAGCACGACCAGCGGCGTGCCCTCGGCCTTGTAGTTCATGGCGGCGTTGAAGATCCACTCGATCCTGCCCGCGCCCTTCTTCGAGAAGTCGCGCGTCCAACCGCCCTCGCGGACTTTGCCGTTCTCGGTGGCCAGCTTGTTCTTGACCCGCACGTTGGCGAACGTGCCGCGGAGCATGACCAGGTCGTTGCCGCGCCGGGTTCCGTAGGTGTTGAAGTCGATCTTCTTGATGCCCAGGGATTTGAGGTACTCACCGGCCGGCGAGTTCTCGGCGATGTCGCCCGCGGGCGAGATGTGGTCGGTGGTGATCGAGTCGCCGACGTAGGCCAGTACCCGCGCCCCGCGCACCGCGGCAGGCCGCACCGGCTTCTCGGTCATCCCCTCGAAGAACGGGGGCTTGTGGATGTACGTCGACTTCTCGTTCCACGCGTACAGCTCGCTCTTGGAGACCGGCACCTTGTTCCACGTCTCGTTGCCCGTGAACACGTTGGCGTACTGTGTTTTGAATTGCTCGGGCGTCACGCACATGGCCTTGAGGTCCTGCACCTCCTTGTGCGTCGGCCAGATGTCCTTCAGGAAAATCTTCCGCCCGTCCTTGGCAACGCCCAAGGGCTCGGTCGCCAGGTCCACGTTCACCGATCCGGCGATGGCGTACGCCACGACCAGCGGCGGGCTGGCGAGGTAGTTGGCCTTCACCTGCGGGTGCACGCGCCCTTCGAAGTTGCGGTTGCCCGAGAGCACGCTGGCGACGATGAGGTCGCCCTTCTTGATCGCCGCCTCGATGGCTTCGGGAAGGGGGCCGGAGTTTCCGATGCACGTGGTGCAGCCGTAGCCGACGGTGTTGAAGCCCAGGGCGTCGAGGTCGGCGCTGAGGCCGCCCTTGTTGTAGTACTCGGTCACGACCTTGGAGCCCGGGGCGAGGCTGGTCTTCACCCACGGCTTGCTCTTGAGGCCCAGGGCCCGCGCCTTGCGCGCGACCAGGCCTGCCGCGATCATTACATCGGGGTTGCTGGTGTTCGTGCACGAGGTGATGGCGGCGATCACCACGTCGCCGTGATGCAGGTTGTGCGTCTTGCCGTTGAGCGTGACCGGGAAGCCGATGCAGCCGAGATCGGCGCCGCCCTCGGGCGCGGTGACGGGGGCGCCGTGGGCGTTCCCGCCCTCGTTCGACCAGCGCGCGAGGTTCACCGACTCGGCCGGCGCTTTCTTGGCGAAGCTGTCGGAAAGGTCCTTCTGCCACGCGCTCTTGACGTTCTTGAGTTCCACGCGGTCCTGCGGCCGCTTGGGCCCGGCCAGCGAGGGCTGCACGGTCGCGAGGTCAAGCTCCGCGACGTCGGTGAACTCGGGCTCAGGGCTGCCGGGCGTCCAGAACATGCCGTTGGCCTTGCAGTAGGCCTCAACGAGGGCCACGGTCGCGTCGTCGCGTCCGGTGAACTTGAGGAAGTCGAGCGTGACCTGGTCGACCGGGAAGAAGCCCATGGTGGCGCCGTACTCGGGCGCCATATTCGCGATGGTCGCGCGATCGGGCACCGAGAGAGCCGCCAACCCCTCGCCGTAGAACTCAACGAACTTGTCGACGACGCCCTTCTTGCGGAGGATCTGCGTCACCGTGAGCACCAGGTCGGTGGCGGTCGTGCCCTCGGGGAGCTTGCCCTTGAGCTTGAACCCGATCACCTCGGGCGTGAGCATGTAGATGGGCTGCCCGAGCATGACGGCCTCGGCCTCGATGCCGCCCACGCCCCAGCCCACCACGCCCAGCCCGTTCTCCATGGTCGTATGGCTGTCGGTGCCCACGCAGGAGTCGGGGAACGCGACCGGGTCGAGTCCGCCGCCGCGATCGGCACTCGTCAGCACGCCCTTGGCGAGGTACTCGAGGTTCACCTGGTGCACGATCCCCGTCGCGGGGGGCACGCACGTGAAGTTGTTCAGCGACTGCTGCCCCCACTTGAGGAACACGTAGCGTTCGCCGTTGCGCTCGAACTCCTTGCCCGCGTTGATCGTCAGGGCGGCGTTGGTGCCGGCCGCGTCCACCTGCACGCTGTGATCAATCACCAGATCGCACTTCACCAGCGGGTTGATCGCGTTGGGATCGCCGCCGAGCTTCTTCATCGCGTCGCGCATGGTCGCCAGGTCCACCACGCACGGCACGCCCGTGAAGTCCTGCAGCACCACGCGCCCGGGCATGAAGGGGATCTCTTCCTTCGCCGGCGCCTTGGCGTTCCAGTTCGCCAGGCCCGACACGTCGTCGGCGGTGACGATGAACCCGTCGAGGTTGCGGAGCATCGACTCCAGCAGCACCTTGATCGAGTAGGGAAGTTTGTTCACGCGCCCGATGCCGCTCTTGGTGAGTGCATCAAGGGCGAAGTATGTGTACGTGCCGTGGGCGGTCTTGAGCGTCGTGCGGGCCGAGAACGGGTCGGGACGGGTTGCCATGACTTGGTCTCCGTGAGCGTGCGAAAACGGTTCAGACGCTCAACCGTAGACCGGGATCGGCATGAATCGAATCGATATCAATTACGTGATTGATAAATCAAATCAATGACGGATTTTCGGCGGGTGTTGGCGATCAGATCGCGCGGTCCGATGCCCGGCCTGGCACCGATTCCGCCCCTGCGGCCCCTGCCTTGCGGCGTCGCGCTACGAGTGTCCTGCCGGGACCAGGGCGATACAGGAACAACGCGCGACAAGAGGCTGGTCTACCCGCGATGATGATACGGCGTCCGGCCGCGCCTACCCGTACGATCTTCACTCACCTCATCACCTCATCACCTCATCACCTCATCACCTCATCACGACCACCCCCATGCCCAACCCCAAGCTCCTCGAAACCTTCCCCTCCCCGACCGAATCTCCTTTCGTCGTCGAGCACATCGCCGACGAGTTCACCTCGCGCTGTCCCAAGACCGGCCACCCCGACTTCGGCGTGGTGACCATCCGGTTCCAGCCTCGCGCGGCAAAGGACGGCGGGACGTGCGTGGAACTCAAGAGCCTCAAGCTCTACTACCAGTCTTTCCGCGAAGAGGGCATCTTCTACGAGGCGGTGACCAACAAGATCCGCGACGACCTCGCCGCGGCCATGAAGCCGGCGTGGCTCATCGTCAAGACCGACTGGCGCGGCCGCGGCGGGATCCGTTCGACGATCCGCGCGGAGGCGGGTGAAGTGCCGACTGAGTGGAAGGGGTGACAGGCCGCACGTCGCAATTGCGAACGAGGAACGGGAAATGGAGTTGCCGCTGCAGCTAGCGATCGGTGTCCTGCTTGCATCGCTGGTTGCCGCGGTTGTTCTTGCGATCCGTTCTGAATGGGGTGCCAGGAACAGGGAGCACGCCGAATATCGGAGACGTTGCCGGGCGCGCGATAGCGGACGCACCGCCATGCCGGTCGACGAAGTGTTTTCGCGGCACTACGCGGGTGCACCGATCGACATCGCCCGTTTCAGAGAAATGTGGGTGTCACTCGCGTCGTACCTGGAGATCGATCCCGAGCTGATGAGACCGACCGATCGGGTGGCCGACATCATGTCGGTGTCAACCGAGCACTTCGGGCCCGACAGCCTTGATCTCCTGGAGTTCTTCCTGGACTTCGTGCCACACTTGGATGCCAACCAGGTGCTGGAGAGTGTCGCTAAGAACGAGGATGAGAACGTGGGCGATCTCGTCAGCGCCGTGGTTTTCCGGCAGGAAGTCAAGAAGTGCTTCCCCCGGTCCAAAACTGGTTTGTGAGAGGAACGAGCTAGGACAGAGCAGTGATGCACGATCGTCCGGTGGGGGCATCGGATGATCGTGGCACGTTGTACTCCCGCTCTTCCGCGCTGATACGATCCCGCTTGACCCAGTTGCCCTTCAACCAGAGAGCATCCATGCCCCCGACCGCTCCCGCCGCGCCCGCGCCGCAGGCCACTTCCAACGCCAAGCCCGCCCGCAAGTTCATCGCCGAGATCCAGGGCGCCGAGCGCATCGAGGGCGCGTTCTCGATCTCCAACGCGCAGCTCGGCAAGACCAGGGCCGACAAGCCCTACCTCCGCTGCCTCCTGGGCGACAAGACCGGCGAGATGCCCGGGCGCAAGTGGTCGATCGACGAGGCCGAGTTCCGCCGCATCCCCACCGACGGGTTCGTCTGGATCACCGGCGAGACGCAGCCCTACCAGGGCGAGCTGCAGTGCATCATCCACACCATCGACCCCGTCGAGCCGACCGCCGAGCAGATGCGGGACCTTCTCCCCTGCTCCAAGCGTCCCGCCGATGAGATGCTGGCCGAACTCACGGCGCTCCTGGGCACGCTCGAGCACCCGGCCATGAAGGCCCTTGCCGCGGCGTACCTCTCCGACACATTCCTCATGGACTGCTTCCGCCGCGCCCCCGCCGCCAAGAGCATGCACCACGCGTTCCTCGGCGGCCTGCTCGAGCACACGCTGGCGCTGCTCAAGCTCGCCAACGTCGTGTGCCCGCTCTACCCCAAGATCAACCGCGACATCGTGCTCATGGGCCTCTTCCTGCACGACCTGGGCAAGACCCGCGAGCTCTCGTACGACCGGGCCTTCGGCTACACCGACCGCGGCGAGCTGATCGGCCACATCGTCGAGGGCGCGATCATGCTCCACGACAAGGCCCAGCAGGTCATGCGCGACAGCGGCATCCGTATGCCCGCCGGCGCCGTCATGGTCCTCCAGCACATCATCATCAGCCACCACGGCGTCCCCGAGTTCGGCGCGGCCAAGATCCCCTCAACGCCCGAGGCCATCGTCGTCTCCATGCTCGACAACCTCGACGCCAAGACCACCATGGCCCTTGCCGCGGCACGCCCCGACCGCCCCGCCGGCTTCGAGTTCGGCGGCAACTTCACCGAGAAGCAGTGGGCCCTGGACACCAAGCTCTATAGGCCCGACCCGCTGGCCTGAGCCTTGCGACGGGCGCATAGCGATCCGTGCACGGTGAGTGGGAACGCTGCGCGCCGGGCGCCGATGTGTGGCCCGCGCCTTCCGCCGCCTAGCATTCTTCATGTCGTCATCCGACTCCGTGTCGGTCCAGGTCAATTTCGCCCGGCCGATACCGATCTTCCCGCTGGACAACGTGGTGCTGCTGCCGCAGCAGGTCGCTCCCCTTCACATCTTCGAGGAGCGTTACCGCCAGCTCGTGGGGCGGGTGCTCGACGGCGCGGGTCAGGTCGCGATGGCGGTGTTCTCCGGAAGCGAGTGGAAAAAGAACTACCACGGCCGCCCGCGGATCAGGCGCGCCGTGTGCCTGGGGCAGATCGCCCAGCACGAGCGCCTGCCCGACGACCGGTACAACATCCTGCTGCAAGGCGTCTGCCGCGCACGGATCGTCAAGGAAATCCCCGCCGAGGAGGGCACGCTCTACCGCCAGGCGATTCTCGAACCCGTCGGGGTTGGCGATGATGACGAGGGCGAACTCTCCGAGGTCCGCGGCAAGCTCGAGGAGATGCTGAGCGACGGCCCGCTCGCCCGAGCCCGCATCGCCGAGCCGCTGCTCGAGTACATCCGCAACGAAGAGATCCCGACCGCGGCGATCCTTGAGATCGTCTCGTTCACGATCCTCGGCGACACGCTCGGCGACTCGGAGCTGCGCTACCGACTTCTGGCCGAGGGCAAGGTCGCGGTCCGCGCGGCGCTCATCGAGAACCAGCTCACGTCGATCGGCGGGCTGATCAAGAAGGCCCTGCGCCAGCACCCCGAAGAGTGGCCCAAGGGCTGCAGCTGGAACTGAATCACGCCCCCGCGTCGCCCGCCGCGGCACCGAGCTCTTCGTCCGGGTTTGGCTTGCGCCGGTTGGCGTGGTGCTGGGCGTAGAGCATCAAGCCTGCCCCGCCGACGGCGACCATGCCGCAGGCCCACTGCGGCGCGTTCAGCCGCTCGCCAAATATGAAGAACGACGCGACCGACACCGTGATCGGCTGGAGCTGCACGACGCCCGACGCGACCGCCAGGCCGAGGCGCGCGATCGAGAAGTAGTACAGCGTGTGCCCGATCCCGATGCCGATCACCGCCGAGAGCACGAGCTTCATCATGTTGGCGCCGCTGAGGTCCATCGCCTCCAGCCCGTGCCGCCGCCCCAGCACGAGCATGAGCGCTACCAGTGCTATCCCGGTGTACTGGCTCACTGCGCTGAACGCCTGGAAGGGCTCGATACCGTGCATGAACTTCCGCACCGAGAGCGAGTACCCCGCGTAGAGCAGCCCCGCGCCCATCGAGAAGAGCACGCCCTTGAGCGAGGCGCCGCTCAGCACCGCCAGGCCCTCGTCGCCCAGCAGGATCGTGCCGCTGGTTCCCAGGATCACCATCGCGACGCCCGACAGAAAGAGCGGGGTCTTGATCACGCGCCGCTCGGCCGCGAACAGGATCGCGGCGCCCAGCGTCAAGAAAACGATGTGCACGCGCATGCTGAAGGTCATCAGCCCCGGCGGCACCAGATACGGCGCGAACGCGAAGCAGATCTGCGCGGGGATGTTGAACAGGCTCGGCACCAGCGCCGCCCGCCACAACCCGGGCGCCGTCCTGCCGCGGCTGGCGGCGATCAGCAAGACCGGCAGCCACATCAGCGCCGAGATCCCGTAGCGCCACCCGTTCGCGGTCCACGGGTCGATCAGGTCCCTGAAGAACCTCAGGAAGAGCGGGATGCTCGACCACCCCGCCAGCGTGAGCACGCTGGTCGCGATTCCTGCCAGAGACAGCGACGACTCATGGGCTTTATGGCGCACGGGTCGAGGGTAGGGAAGTCGTCGGGCCCGATCGCAGCGGCCTTGTCGGCCGGTTACGGCTGGGTGTTGGCGCCGGAGCCCGCGCTTTCGGCGTTCGACGCTTTGCCGGTGGCTCCGGGGGCGCCCGGCTCGTGCTCGGCCGGCGGGTTTGCCGCGGGCTCGTGTTCCCAGCCGCCTCCCAGCGCCTTGTACAGCGCGATCAGGCTCGACGTCACGGCCCGGTCGCTCTGCGCCAGCTGGTCCTCCGATTCGAACAACTGCTGCTGGCTGGCGAGCACGTTCAAGAAGTCCTTGAGCCCGCTCGAGTAGAGCTGGTTGGCCAGATCGACCGCGCGGGTGTTGGCCTCGACGGCCTTCGTGAGCGACTCGCGCCGCGACTGCTCCTGCGCGAACGATACGAGCGCGTTCTCCGTTTCCTCGAGCGAGTTGAGCACGGTCTGCTCGTACACCGTGAGGGCCTGTTCCGTCAGCGCATCCTTTACCGCGATGTTCGAGCGAACGCGCCCCGCGTCAAAGAGGTTCCATCGCATCGACGGCGTGAACCCCCACGCGCGGCTGTTCATGTCGAACAGGGTGCCGATCTGATCGCTCTGGAGCACGAACGCCCCCGTGAGCGCGAAGCGCGGGTACAGGTCCGCCGTCGCCGCGCCCACGCGGGCCGTGGCCGCCGCGAGCTGGCGCTCGGCGCGCCGGATGTCCGGCCGGCGGCGGAGCAACTCCGACGGCAGACCGACCGGCACTTCTGCGGGCGTCGCCGGGATGGGTGTCACGGCCGTCAGCTCGGCACGGAGCGCAAGCGGCTCGGCCCCCAGCAGGACGCCCAGGCGGTGCAAGAAGACGGCCGCGCCGATTTCCAGCGGGGGGATCTGCGAGAGGCGGGTCTGCAGGAGGGCGCGGGCCTGGGCCACGTCGAGCTCGCCCGTGAGCCCGGCCAGGAAGCGGGCGTTGCTGAGGTCCACCGAGTCCTGCGACGCCTTTACGTTGCGGCGCGCGATGTCAAGCCGCCGCTGAAACGTGCGCACCTCGACGTAGCTCCGCGCCACCTCGGCGATGAGAGTGACCAGCACGTCGCGCCGGCCTTCCTCGGCCGCCTGCACGTCCGCGTCGGCCGCCTCGACCGCGCGGCGCACGCCGCCGAACACGTCGAGCTCCCAGCCCGCGTCGAACCCGACCTGGAACAGGTCCTGCCCGTCCCCGTTCTGGGGCGCGAGCTGGTTGGGGCCGACGTTCTCGCTCTCGCGGCTGCGGGTGTACCCGGCCGTTGCGTCGACCGTCGGGTACTGCGCCGAGGCGACGAAGCCGCGCACGGCCCGGGCCTCGCGCACGCGTGAGGTGGCGAGCTTCAGATCGAGGTTGCTCGCGATGGCCCGGTCGATGAGGGCATCGAGCTCCGGGTCGTTCAGGCGCGACCACCATTGGGCCAGGTCAGCCGGGCCGGCGACGGCGCGGGACGGCCCCTGAGGCTGGTCGTTCAATCGACCGAAGTCCTCGGGAGTCGTGGTGGGAGGCGTGGAGTAGTCCGGCCCCACCGTGCAGCCCGCGAACATCGCCAGGAGCGCGCACGCTACCGGCCCCGCGGTCCTTTGTGCGACGGAGCGACGCCCCCCGATGCTCGAAAGTCCGGGGCGTCCGTCGCGAAGTCGTTCCATCATTTCTTGGCTCCTGGAGTGGGCGCCGCGGCGGAGTTCTCCACCGGCTCGGCCTCGACATAGACGTCCATCTGTTGCCCGACGTACACCGGCATCGCGCCCCGATCGAAGGCGTAGATGACTTGGAGCACGCGCGTGTCCACGCGCTCGGTGCTCTCGCCGGTCAGCGATCGCTTGGGGACCACGTACGGCTCGAACCGTACGAATTTCAGTTCCGTGTTGATCTCCTTGCGGCCGCGCAGGAAAGCCATGGCCTTGGCGCCCGCCTTCACGCGGTAGGCCTCGTGCTCGTCGACATCGACGCGCACATGCAGGGGCGTCACCGTGCCGAAGAGCATCAGCGGCGTCTGCGTCACGCCCGCGGGAGCGAACTCGCCGGGCCGCACATTGACCTGGAGAACCTGCCCGTCCACCGGCGCACGGACCATGCGACGGTCCAGCTCGGTCTTCACCGAGTCGACCGCGGCGCGGGCGCTGGCCGCCTGGGCCTCCGCGACCGCCACGTCGGGCGCCCACGCGCCGGCCTTCAGAAGCGTCAGCTGCGCCTCGGCGTCGGCCAGGCGAGCCCGCGCCGCCTCGACCGCGAAGCGCCGCTGGCTAAGCTGATCCTCGCTCAGGGCCCGCTTGTCCGGCACCTTCTCCCACATCGCAAGCTGGCTCTCGGCATCCGAGAGCGCCGCGCGGGCCGCCGCAACCTTGGCCTCCGCGGGCGGCACTTCCTCGGGGCGCGGCTGGGTCTTGAGCCGCTTCACCTGGGACTCCGACGCGGCGAGGTTGGCCTCCGCCACGCCCAGCTGGGCCCGCAGGTCGCGCGAATCAAGCTCGAAGAGCACGTCGCCCTTCTTTACCGAGTCGCCCACCGCCACGCGCACCGCGGCGATGGTCCCGGCCACGGGGTTGCCGATCGCGATGTTCTGCGAGCTGGCCTCGATGAGGCCGGACCCGGCGACGAACGACGGGAACGGCGCACGCGCGGGCTCGACGACCGGCAACGCCACCGGCGGCGGCTTGCTGTTCTTGATGACGGTCACCACCCCGAAGATCACTCCCACGATCGCCAGCAGCGGGATGAGGATTGTGCGGATCACGGTGAACTCCCTGTCTAGTGTGCGCCCGGCGTCGCGCCGTTGTACAAATCAGCCGCCGAGGTCACGATCTTCTCAACCATGCCGTCGTCCATCCGCGCGATGCGGTCCGCGAACTCGAAGATGCGCGAGTCGTGCGTCACCACGATCAGCGACCGGCCAGTCCCCAGCGCCACCTCGCGCAGCATCTCCATGATCTGATGGCCGGTGGTGTGGTCCAGGGCGCTGGTCGGCTCGTCGCACACGATCAGGCGCGGCTCGTGCACCAGCGCCCGCGCGATCGCCACGCGCTGCTGCTGGCCGCCCGAGAGCCGCGAGGGCACGTCGCGAAGACGGGAGCCCAGCCCGACCCGCGACAGGACTGCGCCGGCGCGGTCGAGGGCCTCCCGCCGCGCCACGCCGTTGATCAGGAGCGGGACCGACACGTTCTCCGTGATGGTCAGGGTCGGGATGAGATTGAACGCCTGGAACACGAAGCCCACGGTCTGGCCGCGGAAGCGGGTCCGCTCCGAAGCGCTCATCGATTTGAGGTCGCGCCCGAAGACCGCGACCTCGCCCTCGTCGTGCTCGAGCACCGCCGCGATGACCGAGATGAGCGTGGTCTTCCCGCAGCCCGAAGGCCCGACCATCATCATCAGCTCGCCGGCGGCCACGTCGAGGTCCACGCCGCGGAGGGCCCGCACCGCCGAGTCTCCCTTGCCGTACGTCTTGGTCACGCCGCGGCAGCGCACCGCAAGGCCCGTCGTCACCGGATTGTCCGTTGTTGTCGTCATGAAGATCTCTCAACCGGCGCATCGCTGGTGTGCCCTGCCGATACGCTCACCTCACTCCGTCACTCCGTCCCTTCCTCAACCCTTACCCTTTGAACACCACCGCCGGCTCCAGCGTCAGCACCCGCCGCATGCTCAGCACGGCCGAGAGGGCGCAGATGACCGTGACCGCTCCGCCCGAGAGCACCATCAGCTGCCACGGCATGTAGAACGCCAGCGGGCTCTTCCGCGCCGACCACCCGATGAGCGCCGCGATGCCCGTGCCCAGCCCGAATCCGATGTTCCCGGCGATCAGCGCCTGCAGCACGATCATCGAGAGCAGCTTCCCGTTGGACGCGCCCATCGCCTTGAGCGTGCCGAAGTAGCGGATGTTGTCGATGGTGAAGCTGTAGAACATGAAGCCGGTGATGACCGTCCCGATGAGCAGGCCCAGGGCCACCGCGATGCCGAAGTTGATCGGGATCCCGGTGTTGGCGATGAAGTACATCACCGTCAGCCACTTGAACTGCGCGCTCGTGTAGGCCGCGAGGTCGGTGTCGAGCGTGATGCGGCGGCACAGTTCTCCCGGGTCCACGCCCGGCTTGGCCTTGGCGAGGATGAAACTCAGGAGCTTGCGCTCGCGCGGCGCGAAAGTCGTCGCGCGGCTGTACGTCGTATAGATCGTCGGCTGGCTCTGAAAACTCCGCGTCGTTCGCGCGATCCCGACGACGATCGCCCGATGGTCGTTCATCTCCAGCGTGTCGCCCACGCGAAGGGGGATCGGCGGCCCGCCCGGGGTCGTCGGCGGCCGGGTCAGGCGCGTCGTCGCTCCAACCTCGTCGACGATCACGCCGTCCGCCCTCCGCAGGTCCTCCAGCCGGCCCTCGGCCATCTCGGCCGGGCCACCGATCAGCGTGGCGTCGTCGATCCCGATCAGGACGCAGTTCTGGAACTGCCCGTCGTCCATCCGCACGCGGATCAGGCCCTTGTACATGGGCATCGCCCACGCGACGCCCTCCACCCCGCGGACGCGGTAGAGCTCCGTGTCCTGCAGCGGCTTGAGGTCGTCGATGTACTGGACCTTGCGGTCCATCACCCAGATGTCCGGGAAAGGCATGTCCGTGACCACCGCGTAGGTGCGCGTCATGATTCCGGCGAAGATCGCCCCCTGCTGGCTGATCACCATTGATGCGAGCGTGACGCCCATGATGATGCCGAAGTACTTGGGCTTGTCCCCGAAGAGCATTTTGAGCGCTACGTAGAACATCGCCCTTCACGCCCCCTTGAAGACCATGCCGGGTTCGGCCCGGAGAACACGCCTGACGCTCAGGAACGCGGCCAGCACGCACACCACCGCGATCGCGCCCCCGGAGAACACCAGCAGCTGCCACGGCATGCGGAACGCCAGGCCCCCGTCCTCTCCCAGGATCGTCCCCGTGACCGCCGCGCCCCCGACGCCCAGACCGTAGCCGATGGCGCCCACGCACAGGGCCTGCAGCACCACCATGCCCGCCACGCGCCCGTCCCCCGCGCCCATCGCCTTCAGTGCCGCGAAGTGGCGAATGTTGTCCACGGTGAAGTTGTAAAAGGTCTGCCCGGTGATCAGCACGCCGATGACGAACCCCAGCCCGACCGCGATCCCGAAATTCACCAGGATCCCGGTCTTCTGCAGGATGTACGAGGCCGTCAGCATCGAGAACCCGTCGCGGGTGTACGCCGCCAGGCCGGTGTGGCTCTCGATCAAGCGGCGCACGCTCTCCACGTCGTGCCCGGGCGCGACTTTGACGAGGACGTACGTGAGCATGCGGCGCTCGCGCGGCGAGAACGTCAGCGCCCGCGAGTATGTGGTGTAGACGGTCGGTTCCCAGAAGAACCCCGGCGCCGCCCGGTACACCCCGACCACCCGGGCCCGCCGGTCGTTGAGCTCCAGCGTGTCTCCCACCCGCAACGGGCGATCGATCTTCCCGGCACGGGTCCCGATCGCCAGCTTCCCGCCCACGTCACGCTCGTCGACGATGATCGCGTCGGTCTCGCGCAGATCGGAGAGCGACCCTTCCGCCATGCCCGGCGGCCCGCCCGTGAGCGTGGCGTCGTCCATCCCCACGAGCTGGACCCCGCGCGTCGCGCCGTTCGGAAGCCTCGCCCTGGCGAACGACTTGTACATCGGCACCGCCCACTCAACCCCGTCGACGCCGCGCACCGCGTACAGGCTCATGTCGAGCATGGGCTTGGCATCGGCGACGTGCTCGACCTCCGGGTCCATCACCCACAGGTCCGCGCCGGAGGTGCCCGAGATGAACGAGTACGTTCGCTCCGACAGCCCCACGAAGATCCCCGCCTGCTGCGTGATCATGAGCGACGCGAATGAAACGCCGATCAACAGGCCCAGGTACCGGGCCTTGTCGCCGAGCAGCATCCGCAGCGCGAGCAGGTTCATCGCCCGCCCTCCCGCAGCGCCCGCAGGCCCGCGATACCGGCCAGCGAAAACTCGACGATGTGCGCGGCACGCTGGCGCGTCCGCTCCGCCGAATAGCGGTCGTCGGGGAAGAGCCGGTGAACGACCGGGCGGCAGTGGTGGTAGAGCAGGCACTGCCCGATCACGCTGGCCGCGCACATCGACACCTCGTCGTCCGTCGCCCCCGGACCGAGGAGTTCCCTGACGATGGCGCTGAGCAACTCAAAGTGCGGGCGGATGCTCCGGGCCACGACCTGGTCCAGCGCGCCGGTCGGCTCGATCATCTCGCGCGCCATCAGCTTGGGCTGCCACGCCGGGCGCCCCTCGTCGAAGAGACGGTTCATGAAGGTCGTCACAAACGCCCGCAGCCGCTGCTCGGCCGTATGCGCCTCGGCCTGCCCGGTGTCGTACGGGTGCTGGTGCGCCGAGGTGTCGTGGGCGCACGTGAGCACCGCGGCGTACAGCCCGTCCTTGTCACGGAAGTGGTAATTCACCGCCGCGATGTTCGCCCCGGCTCGGGCGCAGATGTCCCGGACCGTCGCGTTCCGGAACCCCGATTCTGCGAACACCTCACCCGCGGCTTCCAGAAGCCGCTCGCGAGTGCTCGTGCTGGTCTGGTCCACGGACAATGAAAACCCCTGCGTCTTGTTAAAACGTTCGATTCAAACACATGTTTTATACAGTCGTGTAAGAAGTCAAGTACCTTCGTTCGGGGGGTGAGCCGGATTCACGATCCAAACCCGAGGTTCGGCGGCGGGTGCTAGCCTCTGACGTGGTAAGGGCAGTCGGAATCGAGGGTTCGCCCGGCTCCGTTGGAGTGACCTGAGTGAAGGTGGCAAAGGAAGGCATCCCGTTCATAGCCCTTTTCGCCGGTGCGACCGCGGCTCTGACAGCGCTGGGCCTGTGGCTGCTCGGTCCCTGGGGATGGGTCCTTTGCGGTGTGGGTGCAGTTCTGACCGGATGGTGCGCCTGGTTCTTTCGTGACCCCGAGCGGGTCACCCCCCAAGAACCGGGTGCGATCATCAGCCCGGCCGACGGCGTGATCTGCCTGATCGGCCGCGCCGAGGCTCCCCCCGAATTGGGGCTGGCCGGGAGCGGGCCGTTCCAGCGGGTGTGCGTTTTCATGAACGTCTTCAACGTGCACGTGAACCGTGCTCCCTGCGATGGGGTGATCGAGAAAGCCGCGTACACGCCCGGCAAGTTCTTCAACGCTTCGCTCGACAAGGCGAGCGTGCACAACGAGCGCATGGCGGTGGCGCTGCGCACGCGCGCCGGCGAGAGTGTCCTGTTCGTGCAGATCGCCGGCCTGGTCGCGCGCCGAATCGTCTGCTACCTCAAGGGGGGCGAGAGCGTCCGTGCCGGCGAGCGGTTCGGTCTCATCCGCTTCGGATCTCGCGTGGACGTGTACCTGCCGGTGGACTCTAAAGTGAGTGTTACGGTCGGACAGAAGACCGTCGCGGGCGAAACCGTTCTCGCACGCCTTCCCGCGCCGCGCACGGGTCCGGCCGCGACTTCCGGCGCGGTCCGTGCAGCACAGGAGGTGTCGGTTGGTGGCTGACGGACTTCCAACTCCACGCCACGTGTCGCTCCGGCGGCTGGTTCCCAACTTCATCACCACGGCCGCGCTCTGCTGCGGCGTGGCGGCGCTGCACTTTGCCCTCAAGGCCGAGAAAGACCCTGAGATGTGGAGCCGGGCTCTTGCCGCGGTGACCGCCGCGGCAATCCTCGACGCCCTCGACGGTCGGGCCGCGCGGCTTCTTCGGGTCGCGAGCCCCTTCGGCGCCACGCTGGACTCGATGGCGGACTTCGTCGCCTTCGGCATCGCGCCCGCGTTCCTCTTGTTCCGCTGGAGCCTCGACCAGATCGAACCCCTGGGCTTCATCGTCGCGGTGATGTACGCGCTGTGCGCCGCGTTGCGTCTGGCGCGGTTCACGGCCATGGCCAAGCGCGGCAAGGGCTCGGGCCCGTGGGGTCCGCACTATTTTCTGGGCATGCCCGCTCCCGGCGCTGCCGGTGCGGTGCTGGTTCCCCTGCTTCTGGATGCCTCCAAGAAGCTCGATCTTCAACTCCCGGTCTGGGTGGTCGCGGGCAACACCGTCCTGATCGCCGTGCTGATGGTCAGCCGACTGCCGGTGTACTCCCTCAAGGGCGTGAAGGTCAGCCGAAAGCTCGCCGTACCGTTGATGGTGCTGGTGGGCGCCGTTGTAGTGGCCGGCACGCGCGACCCGTGGCTCACCCTCGCGGCGCTGGGCACGACCTACCTGCTGACGGTCCCCGTGAGCATCGCCACGGCCCGGAGGATCGAGCGACGGGCGGCCGCCGAGGGGCCGAAGGACCCGGTGCGCTAACGCTTTCGGAGCTCCCTTCCGGGGGCGCTTTGACTTACACTCGGCGTCGGCCCCGGGCACCGCCACGGGGCGATCAGCTGCGCCCCTTGCACCACCGCGAATCCGAGGGCACCATGCCGACCGAAACGTTCACGCCCCGCGCCGACCGTTCATTCGCCGGACCCCGATTCTCACGGCGCGCCGCCCCGGTGTGCGCGGCGATCGTCGCGCTGGCCGCCGGCTCCGCTTCCGCCACTCCTCCGCCGCCGGCCGGAGCCACGTCCACCGCGATCATCGACGGGAAGGAGGTCCCCGTTCCCGACCTGCGCATGGGCGATCGTGACACCGTGCGGCGCATCCTCGAAGAGGGACGCGACCGCAGCCAGGTGATGGAGCACATCACGCACCTCACCAAGCAGATTGGCCCACGGCTTACCGGTTCCTCCAACGCTCGCACCGCCAACGAGTGGGCCCGTTCGATGTACACGCTCTGGGGACTGGAGAACGCGCACCTCGAGCAGTGGGGGACCATCCCCGTCGGGTTCGATCGCGGCCCGTGCAGCGGCAAGCTCGTCCTCCGCACCGTCACCAAGAACGACGACGGCACCGAGAAGGTCGACTTCAGCACCCTCCGCGACCTGCAGTTCAGCACGCTCTCGTGGTCGAGCGGGACCGACGGCGCGGTACGCGGCAAGGTGCTCAAGGAGCCGCGCGACGACAAGGAGTACGAGGCGGTCAAAGCGGACATCAAGGGGGCATGGGTTCTCCTGGATCCGCCCAAGACCGGGAGCGGCCAGCGTGGCGTGCGCGGCGGGGCCGCCGCCCTTTGCACGCGCCTGAAGGACGCTCGCAAGAAGATCGCCGATGGGGGCAAGCCGGAGGATCTGGCGATCCCCGAGCGTCTGGCCCTCGACGGCGCCGCTGGATTCGTGATGACCGGGCGCGACGAGCGAGTCTGGACCGGCGCCGTCCCGGGCTGGCGCACGCTCGACCCCGAAAACATCCCGCGCGATGTCATCGTGTCCGTCCGCGGCAGCGACTACGACGCGATCAACTCGCGCCTCTACGACGGCGACACCGTCGAGCTTGAGTTCAACCTCAAGAACACGCTCGTCAAGGGCCCGGTTCCCACGTTCAACACCGTCGCCGAGATCCGCGGCAGTGAATTGCCCGACGAGTACGTCATCGTCTCGGCGCACCTGGACTCGTGGGACGGCCCAGGCTCCGAGGGCTGCACCGACAACGGCACCGGATCGGCGACGGTGCTCGAGGCCGCCCGCATTCTCAAGGCCGCGGGCGCCCGCCCGCGCCGCACCATCCGCTTCTGCAACTGGACGGGCGAGGAGCAGGGGTTGCTCGGGTCCAAGGGTTACGTTGAGCAGCACAAGGCCGAGCTGCCGCGCATCTCCGCGGTGTTCGTCGACGACGGCGGGACCAACTACGAGGGCGGAGTGCCCGCCGCGACGCAGATGGTGCCCATGCTCGCCGCGGCGACCGCTCCCGTCAACAACTTTTTTTACAGCGACACCGACGGCAAGTTCCTGAACGTGAACATCCGCGACACCAAGGCGAAGATCGAAACGCACGGCTCGAGCGACCACGCGAGCTTCAACGCGGTGGGCGTGCCCGGGTTCTTCTGGGACGAGACGGGCCGTGCGGACTACGGCTTCGGCTGGCACACGCAGAACGACAAGCTCGACCTTGCGATCCCCGAGTACCTGGCCCAGTCGGCGACGTGCATGGCGGTGACGGCGTACAACCTCGCGTGCGCCGACACGCTGCTGCCGCGCGTCGAGCCGCCGAAGAAGGAAGAGCCCAAGTCCAACTGACCGGGACCGCGCCGGCGTCCCGCGCGTTCCGCTGTTCCAAGGGAGAATCGCATGGGCGGAGGCACTCGTCCCGGTTCGCTCGGCTCGAATTCGCCGTCCGCGTCGACCGTCCGCGGCATCGCCGGCGCCGCGCCACCCCGCTCGCGCACTACTTCGGCGCGCTCGCTCGGCCTTGACGATCCGCCCGCCGCCGACGCGGGCATCTCGCCCGCCGCGCCGTTGTCGGACGGCGCGGTGCAGGCCGACTCCGGTGCCCCGTCCGGCGGGTCCGGCGGTGCGTTCGGAGCGCAGGCGAATGCCCCGATCTCGTGCGGTCTGGACCAGGTGATCGTGTCGCTCACGGCGGGGGCGGTCCCGCGCCCCGACACGTCCAAGTCCGTGTGCTGGATCCGGGCCCGTAAGGGCGCCAACGACCCGGACATGCTCGCGTACACCGAGTTCTCGATCAATATCGCGCCCGTCATCCCGCCCGACGTGACCCGGCCGATCAAGCTGCCGTTCACCCTGACTTTCGCCCACATGCAGATCGCCAGCGAGCTGGCGTCGATCCCCGGCGCCGTGTCGAGGATGGAAGCCCACGAGCGACAGCACCCCCGCGAGTGGGAGGCCGCGATCCGCGCGGAGCTTCCGGACCTGTGCTCGCGGATCGACGCCGAGGTCACGACCCGCGTGACCACGCACGCCCAGCAGAAGGCGCTCATCGCGGTGCTGAAGCGCATCACCGGCACGATCATCGACGAGTGGTACAAGGTCCTGGAAGACAGCACCCACAACTTCGACAGCACGGACTACCCGAGCCTGCACGCCGATCTCGCCACGCTGGGGGTGCCGAAGTACCGGTGTGTCCATGGGGTGGCCAAGCGGGAGTGACGGCCAGCTGGCCAGGGGATTGAGGGGATCTCGTCCCGCGCGGTGGGATCGCCGCCGATGCGTTCGTAAGTGCTTGCTGGATATTCGTTTCCGCTGTATTCGAGCATGCGGTGAAGTGCGCCGACCCCCAAGGCCGGATCGATTCGCGGGTCCGAAATCACGCTTTGGAAATCCGGGAGTGCGGTGCAACTTTCGTCCCTTGGGCCGGTAGTAGGGGAGGCATGCTGACCGCGGAGGTCATTCGATGAAGCTCAGAACCTGGCGTAGCGACTTTTCCCTCATCGACGCCCTCGAGCCGCGCCTGGTGCTCTCGGGCCCGCCGCCGTACCCGTTCGTCACCGCCGGGATCAGCTTTGACACCGCCACCAACCAGGCGTCGGGGATGTTCTGGGCCAGCGGGACGGTGTACGCCGACGACAGCTTTACGGGGAGCTATGAGCGGTTCGATGCGACTTCGCGCTCGGGGCCCGGGGCCCTGCCCTGGGCGGGGTTCACGCGCCCCGACACCGACCGCATGAGGCTGCTCCCGGCGGCCGGGTTCGACGGGTACGCGTCGCAGAATTCGCTCCAGTTCATCGCCCAGCAGGGTTTTCCGCCCGGGTCGTTCGTGGGCCGAGACTCGGCGGGCATCGTGCGTGACATGGGGATGTTTGTCGAGCCCTACTTCCAAGGCCCGTTCGGCCTGGGCGTGTACCTTCAGCAGGACTATTTCATCACCACGTTTGCCGCGATGACCCCGGAGCGCGGCCTTGAGACCGTCACGCTCGTCGCCACGCCGCACTACTTCAAGTCGCCCGACTACACGTTCGAGTATTTCTTTCAGAGCGGCACGGTGGAGTTCGACAACGTCCACGTCGTCTCGGCGACGCCGACGCTTACGGTGTTCGACAATGGTGTGCGGGTGTACTCCACCAACAGCCACGCGACCAACTTCTTCATGGTCGACCCCGACGGCAGCGACGGGATCGTCGGGTTCGGCGTCGGGCTGGTGCGCTGGGCCCAGGCCCCAGACAGCATCCACGTGGACGACATCCACGGCGCGTACCGCGGCAGCATCATGACCAGCGGCCCAGAGTCTGGCGCATTCTTCGGAATCCAGAACACTGCGGGCGGGCTTTCCGGCGACGCGGTCGCGGACGTCGTGATCGCGATCGACCCCGACGGCGCGTTCACGGTGTACGACGCCGGCGCGTACGACCAGGGTCTGCGCAACCCTGTGAACAGCGGGCGCTGGGCCTACCTGGCCAACCCGCGCCAGCGGCACGATCTTGACCTCGGGCGCCTTCAACTCACCGACTGGGACGGGCGCGTCGCCGCGGTCCGAGTGGCGCGCAACGCGCTGCTCATCCCGGTGTCGGTGGCCGGGCTCCAGGCCGCCTCGACCGAGAGCGGCGAGTTCGAGGAGGTCTGGGGGATCGTCACGCGCGGCAGCTACACGCCGATCACCGACGCGCTTGACTTCCAGGAGGCGGTGTTCAGCACCGACGAGGCCGGGCACCTCGTCGCGCTCCAGCACGCGATCAGCTCCGACGCCGACAAGGTGGGCTGGTACTCGCTCGACCTGACGGACTCGTTCGGCACCGCGGCGGTCACGGGCTCGCTGTACTCCTGGCACGACCTGAACTTCGAGCGCGTCGCGGTCGTCGGCCGGTCCGTCGGCGGCGACCTCCTGTTCTGGCAGCGATTGAACGACGAATGGACTTTCGAGGATCTCACCACGGCGATCGACGGCGCCGTCGCGTTCGGCGGCGACATCTCCGGCGTGAACTTCGCCAACGGGGATTTCTTCCGGCGTCCCCTGGCCGCGATCGTCGGCACCGACGCCGACGGGAAGTTCATCGCGTACGTGCAGCAGGAAGGGGCGGCGTGGGAGTTCGTCAACGTCGAGGCCAACGGCCTCGTGGGCGAGGGCGTGCACCCGAACTTCGTCGGCCCGCTCGCGGGGTTCGGCACGCCGTGGGACGGCTTCAACTTCGCCGGCCTCGACGACCAGGGCCGCATCTGGGCCCTGTGGTACTCCAGGGCGCTGGGTGGCCACTGGGCCACCAACAACCTGAGCGAGATCGCCGGCGGCACGCCGCAGATCGTCAGCCACCTGACCGCCATCACCACGCCGTGGAACGCCTTCCAGATCTCCGGTCTCGATTCTCGGGGCCACATCATCGTGACGTGGTGGGCCCGCGAGGTCGGCTGGCGGTACGACGGGCTGACGGACCTCGTCGGCGGCCCGTCGTTCGTGGGCGTTGAGCTCGCATCCTACTACAGCATCGCGCTCAACGTCATCAACGTGATCGGCATCGACGCGGCCGGGGATGCCGTGGTGTACTGGTGGAACCCCAAGAGCGGCTGGAACGTCGGTTACCCCGCGACAGGCTTGAGCGAATCTACCCGCCCGCAGGGCGCGATCCTGTACGACGGGTTCGACGTGCGGTACTCGAACATCCCGGGCCAGAGCGCCAGTTTCCAGAGCATCACCTGGCAGGCCGCCGACGGGCACACCAAGCGCCTCGTCTGGTACACCGCCGCGCCCGACGCGTGGTCGTTCGAGGATCTGACCGAACTGGCGAAGCCTTTGTGAGCATCACGCGCCTGATCGTAGAACGAGAATCGTTGAGAACTCGGACGGGGGTACGGCAAGGATGAACGAGCGAAGTGTTCCGTCTGCATCCGCACTGTTCGAGCATCTCGAACCGCGTACATTCCTCACCGGAGGACCGCCGTACGCGTTCGTGACGGCGGGCCTCAGCTTCGATCAGAACCCCGATCACACGCCCACGATGTTCTGGGGCACGGGGACGGTGGGCCTCAACGACTCATTCTCGGGGACGTTTGAGCGGTTCGACAACCACTCGCGCTCAGGATCGCTGCCCCTGCCGTGGTCCGGGTTCACCCGCCCGGATAACGACCGCATGCGCCTGGTGTCGGCCCCGGGGGTCGCGCCGTATGCCACGCAGGACGCCGGCCAGTTCATCGCCCAGCAGGGGTTCCCCGCGTCGTCGTTCACGGGGCGCGAGGCCGACGGCTCGGTCCGCGACATGGGCTATTTCGTGACGCCCTACAACCTCGGCGACACCGTCGGCACCACGCACGTGATCACGCCGCGGAGTTACCTGAAGCTCGATTACGTTCTCACCTCCTTCGCCGCCCTGACGGCCAAGGGCTTCGAGCTGGTGACGCTGATGATCGTGCCGGAGAACTACACGGTCGGCGGAGTCTCGACTGCGCGATTCACGTTCAAGTACATGTTCAAGGCGGGCACGATCGAAACGCCCGGCGTGTCGCTCCTCTCCGAGACCGCGACATCCCTGTCGTTCGGCAACGGCGTGCAGCTCTATTCCACCTTCCACCGCTCCACGAACTTCCTGGTTGTCGATCCCAATCCGCAGGACGGCGTGGTCGGCTTCGGGATGGGGCTGGCCCGGTTCCGCAACGGCGGCGACAGCATCAAGAACGACATGATCCCCGGGACCTTCCGGGGATCGGTGGTCACCTCCGGCGCTCAGTCCGCGGCGTTCTTCGGGGTCTCCCCGCCGCCCACCGGGCCGGGCGCCGCCGGGATCACCAGCGTCGTCATCACGCTCGCGGCGGGCGGTCAGTACACCATGTACCGCGCCGCCCAGTTTGACCAGGGGCTGCGCGTGCCGATCTCAACCGGCACCTGGAACTACGGCCCCAACCCCAGCGACGAAGTGCTCGACCGCGGCAGGCTGCAGTTGGTCGGCCCCGCGGGGCGCACCGCGATCTTCCGCCCGGCCCGCTTTGCCGCGGGCATGCTGCTGCCCGAATCGGTCAGCGCGCCGGGAGCGTCCACGGAGCGCATCATCGGGCTCCTCACGCTCGGGAACTACACGCCGTTTGCGCCGGGCCTGGACTACCAGGAGGGAGTGGTTGACGTCGATGCCTCGGGTCACCCCATCGCGTACCAGCACGCCACCAGCACCGACCCCGAGCTCGTCTCCTGGTACTCGGTCGACCTGCTGATAGTCGGGGGAGGCCAGCCCGTCGCGGGTCCCTTGTTCACGTGGCACGACCTCACGTTCACGAGGTTCGGAGTGGTGGGGCGCGCCGCGGCAACCGGCAACCTCCAGCTCTGGGAGCGCACCGATGACCAGTGGATCTACACCGACCTGACGGCCAAGCTCGCCGGGTCGAAGGCCTTCGGCGGCGACATCGCCGGGTCGGTGTACGGGATGTTCGGCGATCCGTACCGCAGCCCGCGCGCGGCGATCGTCGGCGTCGACACGTCCGGCAAGTTCATCGCGTACATCGAGGGCAACGGCTGGAGCTTTGTGGACGTCGAGGCCCAGGGCCTGCTGGGCCAGGGCGTGCACCCCAAGCTGGTGGGGCCCCTCGCTGGCTTCGGCACGCCGTGGAACGCGTTCAACTTCGCGGGCGTCGACGACAAGGGCCAGATCTGGTCGCTGTGGCGCTCCGCCGCGCTCCCCGGCACCCAGTGGGCGATCAACAACCTCAGCGCCATCGCCGGCAACGTGCCCAAGATGGTGAGCCACCTGACCGCCGTCACCACGCCGTGGAACGCGTTCCACATCACCGGCCTGGACTCGGCCGGGCGCGTGATCATCACGTGGTGGGAAAAGTCAGTGGGCTGGCGCTACGACGGCCTGACCGAGCTCACGCACGGGCCGGCGCTCGTCGGGCTCGAGATCTCGACCAACTACAACACCACGCAGGGCGTGATCAACATCTCCGGCTTTGACTCCGACGGCAGCGTGATCATGTACTGGTGGAACCCCGCCGCGGGGTGGAACGTCGCGCGCCCCGTCACCGCGCTCTCGCTCCCCCAGCGCGCCAGCGGCCCCATCGCCCTCGACGGATTCGTGGTTCCCTACACGACAATCCCCGGCCTGATCGACAGCTTCCAGACGCTCACGTGGAAGAACAACATCGGCCACCGCATGCGCCTGGCGTGGCAGACCGCGACCCCGGCGGTGTGGCTGCTGCAGGACCTGACGGACCTGGCCGTGCCGAAGTAGGGCTCCCGCGATCGAATCACGCGGGGAGGACCCGGCTCACACCAGCTTGGTCTTCCCCGGCATCGCCACCTCGCCGACGGCCAGCGGCCCCATCTCGAAGTTCTTGGGCACCAGGTCCAGCGTGGACTTGTTCATCGCAAAGTCCCACGTTACTTCCTGGCCGGTGTAGCACGACATGCGACCCATGATCGCCGTGAGCGTGCTCTCGGCCACGCGCACGCCCTCGTTGAGCGGCGTGCCGCTCTCGATGCTCGCGATCAGGTCGATGTGCTCCTGCGTGTAGGGCTCGTTGTTCTTGCTGGGGTCGCACTTCCAGGGGTTCTTGCCCGTAATCTGCGCGAAGCCAGAGCGCGACTCGGTTGCGCCCTCCGTGCCCGTCACCGCCTCCATCACGCGGTTAGTGCAGTTGTCGATCTGGCGGCAGGTGCTGAAGCCGTACACGCCGTTGGGGTACTCGTACTCGATCGCAAAGTGGTCGTAGATCTGGCCGTACTCGGGCTGCGTGCGCACCTGGCGCCCGCCCAGACCCAGGCACTTGATCGGCGTCGAGCCCATGACCCAGTTGAGCACGTCGAGGTTGTGCACGTGCTGCTCGACGATGTGGTCGCCCGAGAGCCACGTGAAGTACAGCCAGTTGCGGAGCTGCCACTCCATGTCCGACCACTTGGGCTCGCGCTTGTGCATCCACAAGCTGCCCTGGTTCCACGACACGCGGGCGCTCATGATCTTGCCGATCGCCCCGCCCTGGATCCGCTTCATCATCTCGAGGTAGCAGTTCTCGTGCCGCCGCTGCGTGCCGGTCACCACGCCCAGACGCTTCTGCTCGGCCAGCTTGGCCGCGGCGATGACCTGGCGCACGCCCGCGGGGTCGACCGCCACGGGCTTCTCGAAGAACACGTGCTTGTTGGCGTCCACCGCCGCGGCAAAGTGGATGGGGCGGAACCCCGGCGGCGTCGCGAGGATAACCAGGTCGACGTCGGTCGCCAGCAGCTTCTTGTACGCGTCAAAGCCGGTGAACATGTGGTCGTCGGCGACCGTCACCCGCGCCTTGTGATCGGCGGGGAAGTCGTTGGAGGTCTTGAGATATTCACGCGAGCCCTTGAGGCGGTCTTCGAAGACGTCGGCCATCGCGACGATGCGGGTCTTGGGGGACGCGGCCAGCGAATTGGCCGCCGCGCCCGTGCCGCGCCCGCCGCAGCCGATCAGACCCACCTTGATCACGTCCGATCCGAACGCGAAGTACCCCGGCTTGGCCCACGCGGCCGCGGGGATCACCGCGGCACCCGCGGCGGCGGCGGAGGTCCGGACAAACTCGCGGCGGGAGACGGACGACGGCGTGTGGCGCAGCATGGCGGTTCCTCGGTGAGACCGGCGACCCAGCGCGCCGGGTACGCCATGCTAACACATTCCGCGCCAACTCAACAGTCCGGCGGTCTCGGAAGATCCGCCCGTCCGTTCCGCGCCCCGCCCTCCTTTTCTCGTCCGCCCCTCTCTACCCTCCCCGCGATGCCCTCAATTCCCCCCGTCGTCACCCGCTTTGCCCCCAGCCCCACCGGCCACCTCCACATCGGCGGGGCTCGCACGGCCCTGTTCTGCTGGGCCTTTGCCAAGAGAAACCACGGCAGCTTCGTGCTCCGCATCGAGGACACCGATCAGGCCCGGTCCAGCGACGAGTCGGCCCGAGGCATCATGGAGGACCTCGCCTGGCTCGGGATTTCATGGGACGAGGGGCCGGAGTTCACGCCCGCGGGCGGCCCGAAAATCGGCGGCGACCCGCGCGGCGTCGGTCCTTTCTTCCAGGCCCGGCGTGTCCCGCTGTACAACGAGCACCTGATGCAGCTCGTCGAGCGCGGCAGGGCGTACCCGGCGTTTGAGAAGTCCGAGGACCTCGAGGCCAAGCGCAAGGCCGCGGTCGCCGCCAAGCAGACCTACCGCTACGACCGTGCCGCGCTGCGCGAGATGCCGGACATCAAGGACCGGCTCAAGCGGATGGAGTCCGGCGAGCCGCACGTCATCCGGCTCTTCGCTCCGGCCGAGGAGATCGTCGTTCACGACGAGGTGCTCGGTGACGTGAAGTACGCCGCGGGAGAGATGGACGACTTTGTCATCCGCAAGGCCGACGGGTTCCCGACCTATCACTTCGCGGTGGTGATCGACGACGAGCTGATGGGCGTGACGCACGTGCTGCGGGCCCAGGAGCACCTCAACAACACGCCGCGCCACGTCGCCCTGCAGCGTGCCCTTGAGAACACCCGTGCCGGCCGCCCCTTCCGCACGCCGATCTACGCGCACATGCCCCTGATCTGCAACATGGACGGGTCGAAGATGAGCAAGCGCGACAAGGCCAAGGCGGCCCGCGCGACGCTGCAGCAGAAGATGAAGGCCGACCCTGCGCTCGTGCCCGACGCCCTCGCGTCGCGCCTCGGTGTCGATGCGTTGACGCTCAATCAGTTCCTCGCCAAGGACAACGACTCGCTCGACGTCGCCGAGAGGATCGCGAACACGTTCGGCGTCGCGCTCCCCGAGATCGAAGTCTCCGATTTCCGGGCCAACGGCTATCTTCCCGGAGCCATCACCAACTTCCTCTCGCTCCTGGGCTGGAACCCGGGCCTCAAGACCGCCGACGGCAAGGACCTCGAGAAGTTCGACAACGCGTTCCTCGCCGAGCACTTCGCGCTCGACCGCATCGGCAAGACCAGCGCCAAGTTCGACCGTGCCAAGCTCATCTCCTTCAACGCCGATGCTATCGGCGCCATGCCCGACGCGGGGTTCACCGCGGCGTGGCGGGCGTGGGCCCGCGAGAACGAGCCGGCGTTCGCCGCGCGCATGGATTCACTGGCGGCGGGCAAGTCGTGGGATCTTTTCGCCGCGCCGATCAAGCCGCGGGCCAAGACGCTCCGTGACGGCGTGAAGTCCGCGGCGGTGGTGATGACCGACGCTGCGACACTGGTGTATGACAAGGCGGCCGTCGAAAAGAACCTCATCGCCAATGACCGGGCGGGCTTGGCGATCCTGAAGGACTGCCGCACCGCGTTCGCGGCGCTCGCGGGCTGGGATTCGAAGCAGGTGCATGACTCGCTCGAATCGCTCGCCAAGTCCCGCGGCTTCGTGAACGAGAAGGGCGTCAACATCGGCCCTGTCGCCCAGCCGCTGCGCGTGGCGATCGCGGGCGTGCCTGTGACGCCACCCTTGGGCGAAACGCTCGCGGTTCTGGGGCGCGACTCGGTCCTGGCGCGGATCGACCGCTGCCTGCGCGAATGCGGCGTGTGAAGTGCTTCGGGCCGTCGTGATTACTTCTTGACCGCGATCACGTCGAACACCGGCGGCAGCTGCATGAAGCAGTCCGGATCGGCGCTCGCCTCGGACCACGCCATGCCGAACGCTTGCTGATCGGCCTGGGTGATCAGGCCCATCTGCACCAGGCGCGGCACGAACGTCGCCCAGAACGAGTCGGGCCAGTGCCAGATCGTCGAGCTCGGGCGGGCCACGCGCTGGTGGCACTCGATCGACTCGACCGTGAACCCGTGGCGGCTCAGCATCGCCGGCAGTCGGCCCATGATGTCGGGGTCGCCGCCCTGGGCGCGCCAGCTCGCGCCGACGGCGTTGATCACCTTGGTGAACACCTCGCGACGCGGCGCCAGCGTCATCGACTCGTAGTTGAAGTAATCCTGCACCGCGACCTTGCCGCCGGGACGCACCAGGCGGGCCAGATGCCGCACCACGTCCTCGGGCTGCTTGACGAAGCAGAACACCCACCGGGCGTACGCGAGGTCGACGTAGCCGCCGCGACCCGGGAGCGCCTTGTCGAGTTCCTGCACATCGCCGAGGATCCGCTCGACGTTGAGCAGGCGGCGCGACTTCACCTCGTCGTTAAGCTGCTTGAGGAACGAGGCTGACTCGTCGATCGCGATCACGCGCCCCGTGGGGCCGACCAGCTGCGCCAGGTCCATGGTCGCGTGCCCCGGGCCGCACCCGACATCGAGCACGGTCATGCCCGGGCGGATGCCGCAGCGTTCCCACAGGAGGTGGGCCGAAGCCGACCACAGCCGGTGCTGAAGGCCGAGGCGCGCCGACTCGTCCGGGCCCGTGCCGAGCACGTACTCGGTGGGGTCGGCGGCCTGTGAACGACGTGGCTTGGCGGCGGATCGGGCGGATGAAGTCATGGCCGCAAAGCGTAGGCGCCCCTCGTGCTTTGCCGTTCCCCTACGCTCCGGGCCGTGCACGCGCTCACGCGCCCCTTAGCCCGGGTGATCCACTCCTTCAGCCCCGCCTCCCTGCCGCTGCTGGCGCGCCGGAGTTACTGGCTCGAGCTGATCACCACGCTTTTTTTCTCGATCACGCTCGCGGCGGTCGAGGGCGGCGTCATGGGCGTGTTTACCAAACAGTCGTTCGCGGGGGTGGTGGGGGAGGGACGGCTTAACGCGATGGTCGCGCTGGTCGGGGCCGCTCCCGAGATCGCCAACATCCTCAGCTTTATCTGGGCCTCGTTCAGCCACGGCCGGGCCAAGATCCCGTTCGTGAACGCCCTCCAGCTGGCGGTGATCCTCCTCGTCGCCGGCATCGCGCTGGTGCCGCGCAGCCCCGCGGGGCTGGTGGGGCTGGGCGTGCTGGTGATCGCCTCGCGGGTGTGCTGGTCGGGCATCATCACGCTGCGTCCGACCATCTGGCGCGTCAACTACCCGCCTCGGGTCCGGGCCCGGATCGTCGGCAAGTTTGCGACCATCCAGCAGGTTACGGTCGCGGGTGTGGGCCTGTTGATGGGCGCGCTGCTGGATTGGCGAGAGAGCACGGCCGCGGTGGTGATCCCGCTGGGCGCGGCAGCCCTGGGTCTGGTGGCGCTCCTGGCCACCAGCCGCCAGCGGGTCCGCACTCAGCGCGCCATGCTCAGCGGCGAGCGGACCGAGCCCGAGCTGGGCAGACCGTGGCACGGGCTGTTGTCGCTGTGGACGGTGCTCCGGCGCGATGCCCGCTACGCCCAGTACATGGTGTGCATGTTCGTCCTGGGCTTCGGCAACCTCATGATCACGCCCATGCTCGTCATTCTCTTCCGCGACGAGTTCCACCGCGGGCACTTCGCCAGCATCCTGGTCATCACAGCGATCCCCTACCTGCTCCTGCCCCTGGCGATCCCCCTGTGGGCCCGCCTGCTCGACCGCGCCCACGTCGTGCGCTTCCGCAGCATCCACGCGTGGAGCTTTGTGATCTCAACATCCGTCTTCCTGCTCGCCGTCGTGCTCCACTCCATGCCCGTCATGATCCTGGGATCGCTCCTGCAGGGCATCGCGGTGGGCGGCGGCTCGCTGGCGTGGAACCTGGGGCACGTCGACTTCGCGCCCCCGGCCCGCACCTCGCAGTACATGGCCGCGCACGTCACGCTCAACGGCATCCGCGGCCTGCTCGCGCCGCTGGTCGCGGTGGCGATGTACGAGTCGTTGCTGCGGTCGGGGCTCGACGCGGGCACGGCCGGAGCGTGGACGCTCGGACTCAGCGCGGCCTTGGCCGCGCTCGGGAGCGTCGGTTTCGTGGCCCTGCGAATCTCGATGGGGCATCACGCGGCGGCTCGAAGGTCCTGAGCGCAGCGGGTTTCTCGGAAAACAGCACCGCCCCGCCGGGGATCTCAGCGGGGCGGCGCACGCTCCCTACATCGGAAGCGTCTTGCTTGTTACGAACGGCACTCCGCTGCCGTTACGCGATCTTGATCTTCTTGGGCAGTTCCTTCTCGACCTTCTGCATGGTCAGCGTGAGGACGCCGTCCTTGAGCTCGGCCTTGGTGCTGTCCTCGACGACCGTGCTGGGCAGGGCCAGGCGCCGGCTCATCGAACCGAAGCGCCGCTCCTTGCGGTAGTACCGCTCGGTCTTGCTCTCGGTCTCTTCGCTGTGCTCGGCCTTGATCGTCAGCACGCCGTCGTGGATCTCAAGGCTCACGTCCTCGCGCTTGAAGCCCGGGAGCGACGCACGAACGAACACGTTCTTGTCGTCTTCCGACACATCGAGCGCCAGCGTTCCCTCGTCGATCGTGGGCGCCATCGCCTTCATCTCGCCGAAGAACGGGTCGTTCAGCAACTGGGTGAACAACCGGTTGACCGTGGGAACCTCGAACGGGTCACGCCTCATGAGCAGATTCATCGTGCGCCTCCTTCATCAACGGCAGCGTGCGAACGCGCCGTGCGTTTTTCTTTGTCCCGCGCCGTTCGCGGGCTCACGCAGATGCATATGGCAAGGCTCGTGCCAGCCGCGGCTCATCGGTGCCGGCACCGCGGACCGGCCTCGGGATGGCGGTGACGCGGTGGCCAACGGCCACTTCGGCGAGGCCCGGGTGCCATGGTGTCACTCTGGCAGGCCGGGGTTCCGCACGTTCGCCGAAGGTTCGTGAGGGGCTGAGAATGCTGGTATTCGCGTGCCGATCCGGTCCGCACCATCCATGCGAACAGGCCGTGAACCGCTCGGCCCTAGAATCTTTCCATGCAACCGACCATCGACTTCCGCAGCGACACCGTCACCAAGCCCACGCGAGAGATGCGCCGCGCCATGGCCGAGGCCGAGGTCGGCGATGACGTGCTCGGGGACGACCCGACCGTGATCAAGCTCCAGGAGCGCGTCGCGCAGATCATGGGCAAGCAGGCCGCGTGCTTCGTGCCCACCGGCACCATGGCCAACCAGACCGCGATCCGCGCCCAGACCGATCACGGCGACGAGATCATCGCGCACGAGGACAGCCACATCATCCACTACGAGACCGGCGGACCCGCCGCGCTCTCGGGGTGCATGATCCGCCCGGCCCGCGGCACCAACGGCCTGTACGACGTCGACCAGGTCGAGGCCCTCTACCGCGCCGAGACGATCCACGCCCCGCGCACCAGCCTGCTCCTCATCGAGAACACCCACAACCGCGGCGGCGGAGCCGTGTGGCCGATCGCGCAGATCGAGAGGGTCACGACCAAGGCCCGGGCGTGCGGCCTCCGCGCCCACCTCGACGGCGCCCGCGTGTGGAACGCGTGCGCCGCGACGCGCCTCAAGCCCGCCGAGTACGCGCGCCATTTCGACACCGTTTCATGCTGCTTCAGCAAGGGCCTGGGCGCCCCCGCGGGGTCCGCCGTCGCCGGCGATGCCGAAACGATCAAGCGCGTGCACCGCTTCCGCAAGATGTTCGGCGGCACGATGCGCCAGTCGGGCATCCTTGCCGCGGCTGCGCTGTACGCCCTCGACCACCACGTCGACCGCCTCTCCGAAGACCACGCCAACGCGAAGAAGCTGGCCGCGGGGCTGGCCGAGATCCCCGGCCTCACGCTCGACGCGTCGAGCGTCCAGACCAACATGGTGTTCTTTGACGTCGACCCGGCGCTCGGCACCGCGGCGCAGGTGTGCACGAAGCTCAAGGCGGCGGGCGTGCTCATGCTCCCGACCGCGCCGCAACGCGTGCGCGCGGTGTGTCACCTGGACGTGCCGGCCAATCTGGTTGATCAGGGACTGCAGCGGATCGAGCAGGCGTTGTGCGCCAAGGCCGTCGCCTGATTTGTCGATGGTCGACGCGTTGCGCGGACCACGGGGCCGTCACTCGATCGCGACCGACCGCACAATCCTCGCGCCGGTCTCTGGCTCCAGCACCGCCACCGAGACCCTCTTGCCCTTCAGCAGTTCGTAACCCTTGGAGTAGGGGAACCGCCGGACCGCCTGGCGACCGGCCGGGAGCTGCGACACGGGCGCCTTGATCCGCGGCTGGTCCGGAGCGGTCGCCGTCAGATCCAGATCCATGGGGTGGGTGCCGCGGTTGGTGATGTGGGCTTCGACCACAACATCAGCGCCGGTGTGCAGCGCAACCAGCTCCAGCATGATCTGCGGCAGGCCCAGCTCCACCGTCGTCGTGGTGCGGATCGAGCCGTAGTCGCGGTCCGCCGTCACTTCGAGGTCGAGCACGAACTCCTTCAGACCGGCTTCTTCCGATGCCGCGAACGCGACCGTGATCGGGATCCGCCCCTGCTCGCCCGGCTGCACCATCGCGCGCCCGGCCCGCGGCGTGATCCGCCAACGGCGGTCGCGCGTGCCGTCGGGCGTCTCGTACCCGCCCGGGCTGGCCACGAACGACTTCACCTCCAGCGGCACGTTCCACGGGTTGTCGAACACGATCGAGTGCTCGTGGGTGTCGTTGGTCGGCGTGAGCAACGGGGGATCGATGCGTACCGACGACAGGAACTTCACCAGGCGCGCATCCACGCCCTCGATGAACACCGGCTCGGGCGTCAAAGGCACGCGGATGCCGGGCCGGCGCGAGCTGGGCTTCTCCGGAGCTCCGGGCGCGGCATCGCCCGCGCGCACGCGGACCGGCGCCATCTCGTCGAGCGGCGCATCGCTCACGTTGCCGAAGAGATCAACCACCGTCACCGGACCGCGCCCGACGTAGCCCTTGAGCACCGCCGCGTCGGCGGGGGCCGAATCGTTCCACCCCACCAGCGCGCCCGGCATGTCTTCGGGTGAACCCGGGGCCGGCGCGAGGATGAAGCATTTCAGCCCGGGCCCGGCAGGGAACTCGCCCACGACACGGCGGTCGCTCAGGCGGCGCGCCAGAGTGCTCCACACACCAAGCTCCGGCCGGGGTTCGATCTGCGTGCCCGACTTGCCGTCCATCGTCCACGGGGCCAGCAGAACCGCGCCGATCGCGGCACGCTGCGGTTCGGCGGCGGCCCCGGGCGGACGGGTCGCGGCGCGGTCCGCGGCCCAGATCTCAATGGTCCGACGCGCCAGTTCCACCGGACCAGGACCCAGGCCGTAGAGATCTTCCGGAGAGGGCTCGAACACGAACTCCAGCTCGGTCCCCGCGGGCCCGGCGCGCCAGGAATCGACCATGCGCGCGATGGAGCCCGGCGGCGCATCGCGTGGCACCAGCGCGCTCACGCGCGATCGCCCGGCCCCCGGCACGCCCACCTCCGGACGCAGGTTCTGGTCGACGCGCCACGGGATGCTGAGCACCGGCGAGGGCACGAGCGTCGCCAGCGCCTTCTCGGCGCCGATGACATCCTCCGCCAGCGTCTTGGACAGCATCGCCCGCTCATCGCCGGATCCGCCCACCTGCCACCGCTGCACGCGCTGCCCGAAGCGCTCGAGGATCGGCTCAAGGAACGGGCCCCACACCTTGCGGTCGCCGGCCAGCACCCGCCACGGATCGTCCGGGTCCAGGCGCGTGATCGCCGCCAGTTCCTCGGGCATGCGCGGCAGCACCAGCGTCACCGACTGCCCGTGCTCGAGCAGCGGGTCCACGACCAGCGCGAGCGTCCGCGAGAAGTCCTTGGCCTTGTTCGCCGAGAGATCGGCCGACCACGCCGGCAGCACGACCGACCCCGACCCGATCCGCCGCAGCACGTTTTCGACGCCCGCGCCGAGTTCCACGGGCGCCGGGTCGATCATCACGCCGAAGCGCCGCCGGTCGTCGGTCAGCCGGCGCGTCGCGCTGGTCCCAAGCTCGTCGGCGTCCAGCCACAGGAAGTCCGCGTGCGCCTTGCCCACCAGCGCGTCCTTGTTGAACACGCCCAGCGCCGCGCGGTACCAGCCGAACCGGGGCACCGCCGGCGTCCACGGCGCGTGGGCACGCCCCGCGCCGATCTCGCGCGTGAGCCGGTCCACCACCGTGCCGTGGCTGTCGATCAGGGTCACCTGCGCGGTCAGTTCCTCGCCCGTCAGGTCGCGGATCTCGAGATTCAGCTCGGGCTTCTCGGGCGCGACGAACACGCCCCCGGGCGCCGTGCAGGTCAGTTCGATCCTCGGCAGCTGCGCGACCGTCACGTCGTCGAACCACGCGGCGCCGCTGTATTCCTGGGGAGGTGGCCGGTAGCCGGGGATCACGCCGCCCTGCTGCTCGGGCTGGAGCAGCGACAGTTCAAGGCCCAGGAACGCCGCGTTGTCCGCCGAGCCGCGCAGTTCGATCTCAACCGGCGACCACAGCCCTTCCGAAACGATCAACTCGCTTGTGGTGCGGCTGGATTCGATCGGTTTGAGCTGGGAGTCGAGAAATACCGCTTCGACTCGCGCCCTGGCCTCGGTCAACCCGCTGGTCCGCACCCGGGCCGTGACCAGGTAGTCCGCGTCGGGGAACACGGGGATCACGCCCGGCTCCAGGCGCAGGGCGGTGCTCCCGCCCTTGGTCGGGAGCTTCACGGACCCCGTTCCCGCGAACGCCGGCGAGGTGTAGTCGAGTTCCGCGAGGTTCCACGACGGGAACCCCGGACGCTTGAACGAGATCTCGGTGCCGCTCTCGGCCCGGGAACGCAGTCCGTCCTGGGCCCGGAGCCAGTGGCGCGGCCACTGGAAGGGGTTGCTCGCCTGCTCTTCGAAGTCAAAGACCCGCACGATCCGACGGGCGGCCTCGGGGCGCTCTGCCCGAGGCTCCGGGGCGCCCTGCGCCTTCGCGGGTGCGGTCGACTGGTCGATCAACGGAGTGGAATCCTGCCGTGCGCTGACCGTTCCCGCGGCCATCGAGAGCGCGCACGCCGCAAGCAGGGACCGCACGGCGCGGCCATCGCCGTCCGCGTTGAGCGCGCACCGATCTCGCACGACCCGAAGCATCACCCCAGATATCGGACGGATCCGGGCGGCCGCTGAAATGCCTCCGCGGTAACCCGGCCGGGGTTCCTGCCGCGGGTCACATGGCGAAGATCTTGTCCATCTTTTCGCTGACGACCTTCATCCGGGCCGCGTCCCCGCCGCCCACTTCCGCCGTCGCCCACCGGCTCTCGCCGGAGCTGTACCCGGTGTCGTCGAGTGCCTTCATGACCGCCGCCCAGTTGTTCGTGCCTTCCAGCAGGTCCACGAACCCCTTCCACCGGCCCTCGTCGTCGAGCTTCTTGCGGCTGTATTCCTTGATGTGGAGCTTCCAGACCCGGGGTCCGAGGATCCGCACCCACTGCTCGCCCCAGCCGTACGCTTCGAGGTTGCCCAAGTCCAGGTGCCACTTCACCCACGGGCTCTTGAACTGGTCGACGTAGGCCGCCGACTCCATCGGGCTCAGGCAGAAGTTGTTCCACACGTTCTCGATGGCGATCCGCACCTTCAATTCCTCCGCCACGGGGATCGCCTCGCGGATGACCGCCGACGAACGCTCCCAAGCGCCGTCGTACGACAGGTCCTTGTTCACCACGCACGGCACCAGAAGGACGCTGCTGGCGCCCCAATCATGGGCATCGTGGAGCGCCGTCTTCAGGTCCTCGAGTGCTTTCTTGCGCGCCGCCGGGTCGGGGGCGTTCAGCGGCACCGACCAGTGCGTCGAATCCACCACGCCGTGGACCTTCATCCCCGTCTCTTCGCACGCCTTGAGCACCGTGTCGGTCTTGAGGTTCGGGTCGGGGCTGTTCATCTCAACCCCCTCGAACCCCGAGTCGCGCAGGATCTTGAATTTGTCAGAGAGCGTCTTGCCGTCCTGGCACATCCCGATCATGACCGCTTTGCGCAACGCCCGCTTCCCCGGTGCCGCGGCAGGCTTTTCAGGCTGCGGCTGAACGAGCACCGTCCCGGCCACGGCCCGTCCCGCCGCACCTGCGCCGGCCACCACCGCCGCGCCAGACTTTACAAACTCGCGCCTGCTGATCATCGTCACTGCTCTCCGTGACTTCGTCACTCAGTCACTCGTCACTCGGTCACTTCGTCAATAGAACTTCGTCTTCCCCGGAATCGCCAGGGCCGGCATCTCCATCGGGCCCATCTCCAGCTTCGCCGGAACGAGGCTCTCCTTGCTGTTGAGCGCCTGGTCCCACGCGATCGTCTGCCCGGTGTACGCCGCCATGCGGGCCATGATCGCCATCAGGGTGCTCTGTGCGCCCCGAGCGCAGTCGTTGATCGGCGTGCCGTCGCGGATCGATTTGAACAGCGCGTCGTGCTCGTTCTGGTACATCTCCGACGCCTCGTCCGACGTGCCGGCGCCCTTCCAGGTCGTGTTCCCGGCGAAGTCGCGCATCTCGTACGTCGGGGTCCAGCCGTTGATCACGGCGCGCCCCTTGGTGCCGGTGACGTAGTCGGAGTTGTCGTTCGGGCAGCCGTCGATCTGGCGGCAGGCATGGTGGGCCTTCATGCCGTTGTCGTACTCGTAGATGGCCGCGAAATGGTCGAACGAGTTGCCGGACTCCGGCCCCGTCCGGGCCGCACGCCCGCCAAGGCAGACCACCGACTTCGGAACTTTGTCCCCGATCGTCCAAGACAGTCGGTCGATCGAGTGCACCGCCTGCTCGACGATGTGATCGCCGGAGATCCACGTGAAGTGCCACCAGTTCCGCAGCTGGAACTCGGTGTCGCTCCAGTCGGGCTTGCGGGGCCGCTTGCCCAGCGTGCCCGTAAGGTACGTCGTGTACACCCCGGTCACGTCGCCGATCGCTCCCGAGTGGATCTTGTCGAAGGCCCCGCGCATGCCGCGGTTGTACCTCCAGCAGAACCCGATCACGCACGCGAGGTTCTTCTTCTTGGCCGCCTCGCCAGCCGCGAGCACCTCGCGCACGCCCGGCCCGTCCACCGCCAGCGGCTTCTCCGCGAACACGTGCTTGCCCGCCGCGACCGCCGCCGTGAGGTGCGCCGGACGGAACGCGGGGTAACTGGTCAGCAGCACGACGTCCACGCCGCTGTCGATGACCTTCTGGTACGAGTCGAACCCCACGAACTGCCGCTCCGGGGGGACCTGCAACTGTTCGGCCGACGGCACGCGGGGCTTGATGCCGTGCTGCTTGCCGGGCGTCTTGGCCTCGTCCGCTTCCCAGTCCGCCAACTCCTTGGGCGCGCCGGCGACCCCGCCCTTCAGCCCGCTGAGGCTCGCGTCGAGCCGGTCCTTGAACACGTCGCCCATCGACCAGAGCACGGCGCCCTTGTCGGCGCAGATGGCTTGCATCGCCGCGCCGGTCCCGCGCCCGCCGCACCCGATCAGCCCGACCTTGATCGTGTCCGACCCCGCGGCGTGCACCGCCGGCCAGCCAAGAGCGGGGGCGACCATCGGCAGCGCCGCCGCGGCCGCGGAAACCTTGACAAACTCGCGACGCGTAATCTCGTTGGACATTCTGGGCTCCGCCTGTTGGTTGCGTTACTTGGTGCCGTCGTTCTTGGGGGCTTCCGGGCCTTCTTCACAGACTACCCGAAGTCCCAGGAACCCTCCGTCCGCCAGCCACCACACGCTCTTGGGGATCTGCGGGTCGCTGGCGTTCCACCGCGCCGTCGGTTCGACGCGGGACACGGGAGTCACGCCCTTGGCGTCGTCGCGGAAGCACCCGCCCGCGGTCAAGGGCTCGCCGTTCTTCCCCGTCACCCATTCGCTCGCGTTGCCGAGCATGTCGAACAGCCGCCACGGGTTGGGCTTCTTCATCCCGATCGCGTGCGTCTTCTCCTCCGAATTGCCCGCGTACCAGGAGTAGTCGTCCAACCCCGCCGCGTCGTCGCCGAAGAAGTACGTGCCCTTGGAGCCTGCGCGGCAGGCGTATTCCCACTCGGCCTCGGTCGGGATGCGGTACTTCCTCCCCGTCTTCTCGGTGAGCCACTTGCAGAATTCCTCGGCACCCTTGTATGACATCGAGATCGCCGGGTAGCCCTGGTGCCCGTAGCCCCGGTCCATCAGCAGGTAGGGCTTGGTCGGGCGCGTGCTCGCATCGGTCCCGCCCTCGGGCACGTCCAGCGAGAACACCCACACGTCGTACACGTCCCACGAGATCTCCGTGGTGCTCATCCAGAACGGCTTGATCACCGTGCCGTCGGGCGCCGTGCCACCCGGGATCGGCGCCATGTTGAAGCTGACGGTCGTGCCCTTGATCTCCTGCGTGAACATCTTGCGGCCGCCGGCCGCGGGCGCCTTCGCCGCCGGCTGAGAGGGCGGCGTCTTGGCGGGGGCGGGCGGCGCTGTGGGCTGCGCCGCCGCGATGCCCGCGAGCAGCATCACGCCCGCGACGCTCGACAGGTGATACGTTGATGTGCCCCCCATCCGGTCTTGCGGAGATCGTTGCGTGTTCATGCGTCGGCTCATCCTGTGCTCCATGCTGGCGGCGTTCACAATCGCCGCGGCGGGCTGCGCCCAGACGCCCGCCCTCCATCGCTTCGATTACGCGCAGGTCATCATGGGCGTGCGCGTCAACATCGCAGCGTACAGCGAGGACGAAGTCAAGGCGCGTGACGCGGCACGCGATGCGTTTGCGGAGATGTCCCGGGTTGACGCCGCTCTTTCCGATTACCGCCCCGACAGCGAGGCGATGCGACTGTGCGACGCGGCGGGTACCGGGCCGGTTCCCGTCAGCGACCTGCTCGCCGAGGTTCTTCGTCGCTCGCTTGAGTTCTCACAGGCCAGCGAAGGGGCCTTTGACGTGACCGCCGGCCCCCTCGTCAAACTCTGGCGCCTGGCCCGGCGCGCCGGCAAACTCCCCGATCCGGCGGCGCTGGCCGCGGCACAAGCGCTCGTGGGCTGGCGCTTGGTGTCCGTTCACCTCGCCCCTCCCCGTGCACCGACCGTCGCCCTTGCTTCCCCGGGCATGCGCCTTGATTTCGGGGGTATCGGCAAGGGCTTCGCCGCGGACCGGGGGATGGCGGCCATGCGGAAGGCGGGCGTTTCTTCTTGCCTTGTTGCCGCGGCGGGCGACATCGCCGTCGGCGAACCTCCGCCGGACCGACCCGGCTGGCGCATCGAGATGGCGGACGCGTCTCCTGGCGCGGCACCGGCCGATGCCACGTCGGGCGCCGCTCAACCGGCGCTCTCCGGGGCCAACGGAGCTCCGGCGGGTGTTTCCCCACCTCGCGCGTTCATCGAGGTCTCGCGGTGCGGAGTCTCGACGTCGGGGGATACGGAGCAGCACGTGGACATCGACGGCGTGCGATACTCCCACATCGTCGATCCCCGCACAGGGCTGGGCGTCACCCGGCGCGTCATCGTCACGACGGTGGCGCCCGACGCCGCGTCGGCCGACGCCGCGGCTACGGCTTTGTGCGTCCTGGCGCCGGAGCGCCGTGCCGCGTTCCTGCGCCGATTCCCCGACATCACCGCGTGCGTCCGGCTGGCGGATCAGCCCGGTTTCGAGGAGAGTGTGACACGCGGATTCCCAACCATCCTGCGCGACCCCTAACCTCCCGGACGAGCAGCACCGTCCGATCGGGGCCAAAGTAATGAGCAACGCGACCGCAACCCGTCCCTGCTTCGCCACCATCACCACGCTGTGCGCGCTCGTGGGCGCCGGCGCGCCATCCTTGGCGCAGGACAACACGGCCCCGCCCGGCTTTACCGCCCTCTTCAACGGCAAGGACCTCGCTAATTGGAAGGGCCTGGTCAAGGACCCGCCCACCCGCGCCAAGATGACGCCAGAGCAGCTCGCCGCCGAGCAGAAGACCGCCGATCAGCGCATGCGCGAGCACTGGGCTGTCGTCAACGGCGAGCTGAAGTACGACGGCAAGGGCGACAACCTGTGCTCGGCCGAAGACTTCGCCGACTTTGAGATGTACGTCGACTGGAACATCCCGCCCAAGGGAGACAGCGGCATCTACATGCGCGGCTCGCCCCAGGCCAACATCTGGGACAACCCCGAAGGCTCGGGCGCCCTGTACAACAACCAGAAGCACGCCCGTGTTGCGCTCATCAACGCCGACAACCCGCCCGGTCAGTGGAATACCTTCCGCATCATCATGTCCGGAGACAGGGTGACCGTCTACACCAACGGTCTACTCGCGGTCGACGACACCGTGTTCGAGAACTACTGGGAGCGAGACAAGCCGATCTACCCGACCGGTTCGCTGGAGCTGCAGAACCACGGCGACGCCCTTACCTTCAAGAACGTCTACGTCAGGAAGCTCCCGCCCGCCGGGCCGCCCGTTCGTACGCCCGAAGCCGGCCAGACCACGCTTCTGAGGCGCGGCGACCGCGTGGCGGTGGTGGGGGACTCGATCACCGAGCAGCGCCTCTACAGCCGCTTCATCGAGGACTACCTCCTGATGTGCGTTCCCGAGCTTGAGCTCCGCGTGTTCCAGCTCGGGTGGAGCGGAGAGCGGGCCCCGGGGTTCGAGGCGCGCCTGGCCAACGACCTGCTCCCGCTCAAGCCCACCGTCGTGACGCTCAACTACGGCATGAACGACGGCGGCTACAAGCCCTACGAGCCCGCCATCGGTGAGGCGTACGGCAAGTCGATGCGCGCGATCGTCAAGGCGATCAAGGCCGGGGGCGCGATGCCCGTCGTGGGCTCGCCGGGCGCCGTCGATTTCAACTTCTTCAAGAACCCCAACGTTGACCCCGCCGCGTACAACGCCAACCTCGCGGCGCTGCGCGACATCGACCGCGAGATCGCGCGCGAAGAGGGTTCGCCCTTCGCCAGCGTCCACGACCACATGATCCTGGCCCAGAAGAAGGCCAAGGCCGTGCTCGGCGACGCTTACGACGTGTGCGGCCCCGACGGCTTCCACCCCCGCCCCAACGGCCACCTCGTGATGGCCTACGCCTACCTCAAGGCCATGGGGCTCGACGGGCAGGTCGGCCTGGCCACGCTCGACATGACCGGCACCAACACCGTCACCGCCGGTCACAAGATCCTCGCCAGTTCCCCCGGCGCCGTGGAGCTTGAGAGCTCTCGGTTCCCCTTCTGCTTCTACGGCGATCCCAAGAAGTCCGACGGTACCCGCAGCATCGTCCCGTTCATCCCGTTCAACGAGGACCTCAACCGGTTCACCGTCGTCGTGAAGAACCTCACCACGCCCCAGGCCCGCGTCGCGTGGGGCGACAAGCAGAAGGTCTTCACCAAGGAACAGCTCGAGAAGGGCATCAACCTGGTTTCGGAGTTCGATACCTCGCCCTTCGACGCCACGTTCTTCGAGGTCGACAAGCTCGTCGCCCAGAAGCAGGAATACCAGACCCAGATGATCAAGGGCGTCGTGACCAACTACCGGCTGACGCGCCAGCTCCTCCCGGGCGATCAAGCCGCCGAGGACGCCATCAACACCATTCGCGCCCGCCTGCTCGCTCGCGACGACGCCCTTCACGCCGCGGTGCTCGCGGCCTTCAAGCCCGTCAAGCACAAGATCGTCGTCACCCCCGAAGGCGAGGCCATCAAGGCCGAGACCGCCCCGGCGCCGAAGTAATCCACGCGCAGGGATGGTGGGATCGGGTGTCGGTGACTCCGGGGTATGACTCCCCATCGAGACGGGCGCTGTCGGTATGCTCTGCTGAACTCACGGAGCCACCCCATGCGCCGCCTCGCGCCAGCGTTCGTGCTCTGCCTTGCTTCGACCGTCCTGGCCCAGCCCGCCTGGAAGCCCGCCCCGACCCCGCTCTCCACTCAGTGGGCGGCCCAGGTCGAGCCCGCCCATCCCCTTCCGGAATACCCGCGTCCCCAGATGACGAGGGAGAAGTGGCAGAATCTCAACGGCCCCTGGCAGTTCGCCCCGGCCAAGGAGGGGGAAGAGCCGCCATTCAAGAAGGATCTGACCCGCCAGCTCCTCGTGCCGTTCCCCGTCGAGAGTTCTCTCTCGGGCGTGGGTGAGCACCACGAGCGTCTCTGGTACCGCCGCACGTTTTCTCTACCCGCCGACTGGAAGTCCAGCCGCGTCATCCTGCACTTCGGCGCCGTTGATTGGCAGTCTGACATCTACGTCAACGGCAAGCGCTTGCTGACGCACAAGGGCGGCTACGACGCCTTCGAAGTCGACATCACTCCCGCGCTGATCACCGACACGCCCGACGCGATCCAGGAGCTCGTGGTTGGCGTCTACGACCCCACCGATGCCGGCACCCAGCCCCGCGGCAAGCAGGTCACCAAGCCCGAGGGCATCTGGTACACGCCTTGCACCGGCATCTGGCAGACCGTGTGGCTTGAGCCCCTCCCCAAGCACGCGATCCGAAAGGTGATCCTGAAGCCCGACGCGAGCGCCAAGAGCGTCCGTGTCACCGCCGTCGTCGATGAAGACACGCCCAAGGACATGCTCATCACGGCCCGCGTCTACGGCGGCGGACTTGTCTCCGGCCGGCCCAACACCGAGATCACCATCCCCTGCCCCGGCGGCAAGCTCTGGAGCCCTGAAGATCCGAATTTGTACGACCTCTATGTCAACCTCGTTGAAAGCAACAAGCCCCTCGACGACAACCCGGTGGACTCGGTGAAGTCGTACTTCGGTCTGCGCTCTGTTGCGGTGAAGAAGGACGACAAGGGCGTCACCCGCATCCACCTCAACAACAAGCCGTGCTTCATGGTCGGGCCGCTCGACCAGGGCTTCTGGCCCGACGGCATCTACACCGCGCCGACCGACGAAGCGCTCAAATACGACATCGAGATGACCAGGAAGCTCGGCTTCAACATGTGCCGCAAGCACGTCAAGGTGGAGCCCGCCCGCTGGTACTACTGGGCCGACCGCCTCGGGCTGATCGTGTGGCAGGACATGCCCTCGGGCGACAAGTACATCGGCCCCGGCGACCTCGACATCACGCGTTCGCCCGAGTCCGTCGCGCAGTATGAGACCGAGCTGAAGGCGATGATCGACTCACACTTCAACTCGCCCAGCATCGTCATGTGGGTCGTGTTCAATGAAGGCTGGGGCCAGTTCGACACCGCCCGCATCGTCGAGCTGACGAAACAGCTCGACCCCTCGCGGCTCGTCGACGGCGCCAGCGGCTGGGCCGACCGCAACTGCGCCGATGTTCACGACGTGCACATCTACCCCGGCCCCGGCTCACCCGACCCCGAGCCCAAGCGTGCCGCGGTGCTGGGTGAGTTCGGCGGCCTTGGTCTCGGCGTCGACAACCACACCTGGGCCGCTAATCACTGGGGCTACCAGGGCACCGCCAGCCAGGCCGACCTCACCGACAAGTACGTCGGTCTTCTCCGCCGCGCCTGGAAGTTCAATGAGAAACCCGGACTGTCCGCCGCGGTGTACACGCAGACCACCGACGTCGAGACCGAGTGCAACGGCCTCATGACCTACGACCGGGCCATCCTGAAGGTGGACGCCGCCAAGGTCGCCGCCGCTAACCGCGGCAACTTCCCCACGCTCGTCACGCTCGTGCCCACCGCCGAAGACTTCGCTGCCGGTCAGGGCCCCAAGTGGCACTTCACCACCGAAAAGCCTGCGCCGGGCTGGGAGACCGCCAGCTTCAGCGATTCCCACTGGCGCGAAGCCCCCGCCGGCTTCGGCACCGAGGGCACGCCCGGCGCCCACGTCGGCACGACTTGGAACTCCGATGAGATATGGCTGCGGCGCACGTTCGATCTTCCCGGGGGAACGAATCTTGCGATGCTCAAGGAGTCGCTGCGTCTGCTCGTGCACCATGACGAAGACGTAGAGGTGTACATCAACGGCGTGAAGGCCCTCGCGGAGAAGGGGTACACCGCCGACTACGAGACCTTCCCCGTTACTCCCGAGGGCGCGGCTGCGATCAAGCCGTCGGGGAATGTGCTGGCGTTGTACTGCCGCCAGACGAACGGTGGTCAGTTCATAGACGTGGGTCTTGCTAGGGAAGTACCCACAGTCGCACGGAAATGACGGTGGCGAACCCACAATGGCGGGCAAATGTATTGGGCGGGGGCTTTTGTGAATATGGTCTTCGCGGTAAACTGGGGCTCCAGTGGATAGTGTCGCATCAAGCTGCTCTTCATATGGGTTCAAGAGGTTTGGTGCAACTCTTCTGCTCGACCGAAGCGATGCGCCCGGCTTAGCTGCCAAAGGAGGGGGGATGAAGCGCGGGATGGTGCAACTCTGTGCGATGTTCGGCGTTTGCTGTGAATTGATGAGCGCCGAGGCGCAGTGCGTACAGGAATGGATACCACAGGGTCATTTCGGCGCCGTTCACAATGAGTCGCGTCCCTCGGTGGATTGGGACCCCGATGGCGACGGACCCATGCAGCCGTTTCTGGTTTCCGCAGGAATGGTGCCGGGCCAGTACTTGATCAACGGAGTCTCCACTCTAAAAAACGGTGTCGGCATCTTTGACGGTCGAGAGTGGCGATCGGTTGGCGGGCCGTTTGTGGTGACCACGAAAATAAGAGCGCTCGCCGTGTTCCGCGGCGAATTGATCGCCGCGGGAGCGTTCACCAAGGCGGGTGGCAATCCTTCCGCCAGCATCGCACGATGGGACGGCCAGCAATGGCAACCCCTCTCGACCGGAATCGACGGCGAGGTCTGGACACTTTGCGTCTACAACAATCAGCTCATTGCGGGCGGTGAGTTTACCACCGCTGGGGGCGTCGCGGTCAAGAACATCGCGAGTTGGGATGGCACAGCGTGGCATAAGCTCAAGAACACGGGAATTGTCTACGCGCTCGGCGTGGTCGGAGGAGACTTGTATGCCGGCGGATTGCTCAATTCGGCAGGCTACATCGTTCGCTGGACAGGCTCCGCTTGGGAGACGCCTGGCGGAGGCGTGGACGGCTTGGTCGCGTCGATCGCAGAGCATGAGGGCAATCTTGTGGTTTCGGGTGCCTTTACGCACGCTGGGGGTGTTCCGGCGTCGGGGATCGCCGCTTGGTCGGGAGCCGAGTGGAAAGCGATCGACTCGGGCGCAAGCGGCTTTGCGGGCAGTTTGCAGGTCGTCGGCGGAACGCTTTACGCCTCTGGCAACTTCGTCTTTTCGACCGGGGCATCTTCATCCATCGCTCGGTGGAACAAGACGACATGGGCTCCGGTCGCCACGGAGACACCATTGCGGGTTGAACAGTTGGGAACGCACCGAGGCACGCTCATCGCGAGCGGTTCCTATGACGAACTTGGAAGTAACTCATACCGAACTCCCTTCTATCAGTGGAGGGGTTACCTGTGGCGAGCACTCGGCACGGGCTTTGACGCGGATGTGCTGTGCTCCGTCCGTTTCGGAGTAGACGCCGTGGTCGGTGGGAAGTTCCGCACGATCAATGGAGGTCAGTTTAATGGCACAGCTCGCTGGGACGGCTACCAATGGAGGCCGATGGGCCCGGGTCTTAAGGGACAAGTCCACACACTTGCTGTACTGAACGGGGGACTGTACGCCGGGGGGTCGTTTGACTACTCCGGATCCACAAAGGTGAACAATGTGGCGCGCTGGGATGGAGCCTCATGGGTGCCGATGGGATCGGGCTTGCCGGGAACCGTGAGGGCACTGAGTGTGTTTCAAGGCAGGATTATCGCCGGAGGGTACTTTTCTACCGGAGGGGGACTGGCACAGTGGACCGGAACGAGTTGGCTGCCCTATGCGGGAGGTCTCTCGGCTGACGGCCAGTCGACCCATGTCAAGTCACTCGCTGTTCACCAAAACACGCTGATCGTAACGGGATATTTCACCAAAGCGGGAGGCACTGCGACCGGTCGGCCCGCCCGCTGGGATGGTGGCGGCTGGTCGAAAATAAGCGAAGGGCTGCAGGGGAGCTCGGATGTTCTTTTCGTTCACGATTCCGTCTTGTATTCTGGCGGTCAGCTCTTGACTAACGAGACGGGTAGCGTTGTCCAAAAGTGGAACGGCAGTTCGTGGGAGCCCGTCGGCGACCTGCGTGACGGTTCAATCACCTGCTTGGCTTGGTACGGCGACTCACTCATTGCGGGAGGTAGCTACCTCCGCGTGGGAACGCAGGAGCTAAGTTCGGTCGTATTTGAAGGCATCGAATGGAAACCATCCGAATTCGCGATCGATGGAACCGTCTATTCGATCCTCGGTTCAGAAAATGAGTTGATCATCGGTGGTTACTTCGACAACGTCAATGGCGCGGCTTCGTCGTTTCTGATTCGAAAGGCTTGTCGGCGTTGTGCGGGCGACGTTGATGGCAATCAATTCATCAACGGTGATGATTTTGACTTATTTATGACCGGCTATGTGGCCGGGTCGGACATCGCCGATGTTAACGCCGATGGATTTGTCAACGGCGATGACTTCGAATTGTTCGCGGCCAGCTTTGAAGCGGGGTGCTGAGCGGAACGTGCCGGTCTCGAATTGTGGAGTCACAACGCTCGCCATCACAGAGTGCTTTTTCGGCGACGCCTCGTCATACGCGATGGCGTGGCTGATAGGGCGTTGAGAGCGCCGAAGCGTCATCTTCTTGTGTCCTCGGGCATCGATGCACTCACGCCGGCGGCAGCACCGTCTCCTCCGCCGCGATGTCCTGGAACTGCCATGCATCGTTCCCGCCCTGCGTCCAGTACACCCGTACCAGCGATCCGTCGGACTTGCGGCCGAAGATCTCCTGGACGATGACGCTGTACGACGTTGAGTTGGAGTAAGCATAGTACGACGTGCCGCTCGTGAGCGTCTGCGGTCGGTCGGCCTCGGGGATCGAGGACGACACGTTGCCGACCTGCCACGGAGCGCCGACGTAGGGCGTCCACCAGTACACCTGCAGGTTTCCCGCTGCGTCGTAGCCGGCGATGTTGTGCGAGTTGCTGTTGCCTTGGAAGGAAACCAAGCCGCGCGTGACGGCCTGCGTGAGGGCGGGGCCGCCGATCTCGGCGGTGAGGTCGTCGTGGAACCACGTGCCGCTGATGGCGGGGGTCCACCATGTGACGATGACGTGTCCGGCGGAATCCACGCCGGAGATGTGCAGCGAGTTGTAGTCGCTCTGGTACGGTGACAGCGGACCGACGAGCGCGGGGGTGGCGGCGAGCTGGGAAAGATTGTGCACGTACCAGCGCCCGGCGTCGGGCGCGGTCCACACCACGATGATCTCTCCGCTCGAATTCAAGCCGACGATGTTGGTGCCGTTCCACGAGGTGCCGTACCCGGTGAAGCCGCCCGCGTACTGCGGCGTGGCCTCGCCATGCGGGGTGAGGTCGCTGGTGGTGATGTTCGTGAACGACCACGCGGCCACGTTGTAGGGGTTGGGCGGCGGGAGCTCGTTTGGCCCATAGAGCTTGGTGCGGTAGATGGCAAGATCGCCCGAGGCCGTGTAGCCCGCCGCGGCAACGCCGCCCGCGAAGCTGAAGTACACCTCCGGACCCGAGCTGAGCTTGAACGTGGACGAGGAGCCGGTGAGCTTTTCGCCGGACAACTCGGCGGTGAGATTGCGGAGGCGCCAGCGCCCTTGGAACGTCTGCTCCCACAGCAGCACGTCCCCGTCGGTCGCGATGCCCAGCACGACGGTCGACGCGGGCTGCCCGCCGTAGTTGTAGTTGCGCCAGGAATTCACCGAGCTCAGCGCCTTGCCGCCGGCGAGTTCGATCAGGTCGCGGCTGAACCATTCGTACTGGAACGGCACCGAGCCGTAGATGCCCGCGGTCTGATCGAGCTCGTGATAGATCGGGCGCCCTTGCCCGTCGAGCGTCACTTCCTGGGTCACGGTCGTCGCCTCGTGATCCAGCCCGACGAACGATGTGGCTTGGCCGACGAACGGCTCGGGCGTGGTGCTGCCCGAGTCGTAGACCTCGGCCCCGTTCAGGGCGAAGGCAGAATTCACGCTCAGGACGATCACGCGCCCGGAGGTTGCGTCCGTGAGCTTCACCGTACCCGCGCGGTCCGTGGGGAAGGTGGTCGTGGCGCCCTGCGGCGCGGTCCAGGTGCCGGTCGAGATGGGTGTCGCGGGGCCGGCGTCGTACGCGGCCGCGGAATACAGCGAGTACTCGCCCCGCAGGCCGAGCTCGATCACGACGTCGGCGACACCGAGCGTGGATGCGACATTGGTGGCGCCGAGTGCCGCGGCGCCGACGGGGCCGGAAGTGATGAACGAGGCGCGATACGTCGCCGAGAGCGGGCTGGCGTTCGACGTGACCCCGGACCCGGGGCTCCCGATGCCGATACCCAGGTCGCCGTCGACCCCGTTGGTGTCGCTCACGATGCAGGTGTAGCCCGCGGAGACCACGATCTCGTGCGTGACGTTGTCGGCGAACTGCGGCGCGCCCTTGGTGAAGAAGATGTGCTCCCCGGACTCGAGCGTGATCGAGCCGTCCTGGCCGATGGAGGTGACGCGCTTGTTGGCGCCCTGCTCCAGATCGGTCGACCCGACCACCCAGCGGACGGTAGTCCGCGCCTGATTGATGTAAAACGCGCCATCGACTACGGAAAGGCCGGCGGCGGTCTGACGCAGCATCCGGAACGTGAAGCCCTGGGAATAGGTGAACGCGACGATCGAGTTGGGGTCCGAGGCGGTCTCGACGAAGTACGCAACATCCGCGGCGTCAGGGTCCATCCCTCCGTCGCGCACGCCCGACAGGAAGCCTGGCTGAAAGCCGTCGCTGGTGCCGAACTGACCGCCGATCTGCGAGAGGTACGGGTCGACGCCGTTGATGGTGGTGGCGTTCAGTTTTCCCGGGCTGGTACGCAAAAAGGTCGCCCAGTCGATGGGTCGTGACGCGGCCGTGTTTCCCAGAGTTGCGCCGAACGTCGTTCCGGTGACGGCACCGTTCGCGGCGACGCTGCCGACGGAGTAGTAGAACTCGGGCGCCGCGGGGTCGAAATTCACGCCGACGGCCGCGAACGGGTACGCCGCGGCTAGGAGCGTGCGGGACTCCAGGGCCTCGACGCCGATGAACAGCGGAGTGCCGGGGATCTCACGCCCGCGGTAGCTCGGATCGGTTCGGGTCCTCATGAAGGTCCTTTCATTCAGGAGCGGAGCGCAGCCGTCAACTGCTGCAAACCGTATCGGTGCGGCCCTGAACGTACGAGCCGCACACCGCGTGGGATGCAAATAGTGGCGTCCAACCGGTCCGAGTTCCGGCCCAAGGGGCGCGGCCATCAGGTGACCAGGCGCGTTCGGGCTTGCTCGTACTTCTCGCGCGTCGCCGCCACGATCCGCTCGGGCAGTTCCGGGCCCGGCGCCTGCTTGTTCCACTTCCCGGCCGCGACCAGCTCTTCGAGGTATTCGCGGAGGAACTGCTTGTCGTAGCTCTTCTGGGGGTGGCCGGGTTCGTAGGTGTCGGCGGGCCAGAAGCGCGAGCTGTCGGGCGTCAGAGCCTCATCGATGAGGATCGGCGAGCCTTCGCCGGCGGTGCCTTCGATCCCAAACTCAAACTTCGTGTCCGCGATGATGATGCCGCGCATCCGCGCGTGCTCCGCGGCTTCCCGGTAGATGGCCAGCGAGATCCTGCGCAGCGTCTCCATGAGCGGCTTTCCTACCAGCCCGCACGCACGCTCGAACGAGATGTTCTCGTCGTGCTTCCCGCCCTCTTCCTTCGTCGCCGGCGTGAAGATCGGCTCGGGCAGCTTGTCGCACTGTCGGAGCCCCCGCGGCAGGCCGACCCCGCACACGCTCCCGGACTGCTGGTACTCCTTCCAGCCCGAGCCCTCGAGGTACCCCCGCACCACGCACTCGATCGGCACCACGCGGCAGCGCTTGGCGATCATCACCCGCCCGGCCAGGTCGCCGCGCCGCGTCGTCGATCCGACGAAGGCATCCCCCGGCACATCGGCCGCATCCGTCGAGAGCAGGTGGGTAGGGCAGATGCCGCGGGCCTCCACAAACCGCAGCCAGAAAACCGCCATATCCGTGAGAAGCCGCCCCTTGCCCGCGATCGGGGTCGGCATGACCACGTCGAACGCTGAAATGCGATCGGACGCGACAATGAGCAGGCGATCGCCCGGAAGCTCGTAGACATCCCGCACCTTGCCCTGCCGCCGCCCGGGCAGCTTTAGGTCGGTGCGGAAGACCGTCGAGGCGGGTTCCGGGTTGCCGGGTACCGTGGGCTTGGGCGCGGAGATCGGCGCTGCGTCACGTGCCATGCGCCAAGCGTACACTGCCAGTCCGCTCCGGGCCGCGTGTGACCCGGGGCGCTCCGCGGACGAGGATACACCGGCCCGCTTCGGGCCGATGCGAACGTGAGCGTCACAGGGAGGGGTCGGCCCCGTATGTTGAGCTTCGCCGTCTTCGACGACAAAGGGCCGGCCAACTCCTGGCCCCAGGGCCTCGCCTACTTGTTCGGCGGCGGGGACATGCCCGTTCAGGGCTCGGTGCGTTTCGAGGACGGGCGCCTGGTCTGCGAAAAGATGATCACCGAAACGGTCGGGATCGTCACCCAGTTCCCCGTCGACGCTCCAACCCTTGCCGCGGGCGGCTCGGGACCGGCGCACAACCCTCAGCCTCTGGGAACCCTGGCCCTCAAGACCTGCCTCCTCCCCGACCGCGACCAGCCCTACATGCTCAGCCTCGAGCTGGCCCGCCACCGGATCATGGAGTTTCTGAACAAGCTCGAGGACTGGGGCCTGTTCGACCTTCCCACCGACGACGGCATACTCCAGGAATTCGAGCTCGCCCGGCGCACGTTCACCGAGGCGCTCGTGGCCCAGCGTCACGGCGTGCCGGCCGGTCCCCCGACGGGCGCCAACGGTTGGGGCTTCTCGCACGAGGCCGACCGCCTCGCGCGCGCGGCACTCGCCCAGGCCATCGACGCCGGCGAAAAGCTCGCTCTTCTCAACGCCGACCGCCAGCTTCCCCGGCGGCTGTCGGGCGAGATGTACTCAAAGGCGCAGGCCGCAATGGCCGCGATCACCCAGGAGAAGCCGCCATCGGGCGTGCCCATCTTCGTGCCCAACGCTTCGAGCTGCGTGGTCCCCGGCGCTCCGGTGGTCGGCGTTGCCGTGGCGCCCGACCAGTTCTCCGACGGGCTCCAGAAGGCCGCGGGCGCGGTGTGCGAGTTCGTGACGATGCCGATGCGCTGGATCGACCTCGAGCCCGGCGAGGGAAAGTACGACTTTGCCTCAACCGATCGCTGGATCGAATGGGCGGTGCGGGCTTCGAAGGTGCCGATCACCGGCGGGCCGCTCGTCGACCTTCGCGCCAGCGGCATCCCCGAGTGGCTCTACATCTGGGAGAACGACTACGAAACTCTCCGCGACCTGGTGTACGAGCACGTCAACGCGATCGTGACACGCTACCGCCGCACGGTGACGCGCTGGACGGTCTGCTCGGGCCTGCACGTGAACACCAACTTCAAGCTCAGCTTCGAGCAGATCATGGACCTCACGCGCCTGTGCGTGCTGGCCGTGAAGAAGCTCCACCCGCAGGGCAAGATCCAGGTCGAGATCGCCCAGCCCTGGGGCGAGTACCACGCCGATCACAAGCGGTCGCTCCCTCCGCTCATGTACGCGGAGGCCGTGGCGCAGTCCGGCCTGCCGGTGGACGCCCTGGGCGTCCGCGTGCAGATGGGGCGTGCGGCCCCGGGGCAGGCGACGCGCGACCTCATGGCGATCTCCGCGATGCTCGACCAGTACGCGCTGTTCGGCAAGCCGCTCGCGGTATCTGCCCTGGGTGTTCCCAGTTCCCCGGGCGAGCCCTTCGAGGGGCGCGTCGGCGGCACATGGCGATCGGGTTGGAGCGATGCCGGCCAAGCCAACTGGCTCGCCAAGGTCGTGGCGTTGTGTCTCTCCAAGCCGTACACGCAGAGCGTGTGCTGGCAGGACCTGAGCGACGCCTCGGCCAAGTGCGAGATGCCCGGCGGAGGGCTGGTGGGTTCGACCGGCGCGCCCAAGCCCGCCATGCACGCGCTGGCCGCGATCAAGCAGACGCTCCGCGCGGGAAAGTCGCCGGGAACCGAGGGGTTGTAGCGAAATGAGCGACACGTCCGCGCCAGACTGGACCGCCGGGCCGGCCAAGTGGGCGGCGGTGGTCGTGCTGGGCGCGGCCTCACTCACCGGCATCGTGTGGTCGATCGCCCGTGGATCTCACCCCGCCGCGCCGACCATCGTCGTGGCGCGGGAGCCCGAGACCCCCGCGGTGACAGGGACCGGCACCGACAACGCCCGGCCGCGTGGCGTGCAGGAGCCGAAGACGCCTGCTCTCCGTGCCGCGCGGCTTGATCTCAACACGGCGACCCAGCCCGAGCTTGAGACGCTCCCCGGGGTAGGGCCCGAACTCGCCAAGCGCATCATCGAGTACCGTCAAACCCGCGGCCCCTTCAAAGGCGTCGAGCAGCTCGACGGGGTGAAGGGCATCGGCTCCAAGCTGATGGAAAAGATCCGCCCGATGGTCACCGTCTCGGCGGCGGGAACCCGCTGAAGCGGTGCGGGCTTTCCTCTCAGGGCCGCGCGGATAGGATGCCCCGAACGGAAGGCTCGCCGGGCCGGGTTCGACTCATCGGACCGGGCTTGATGCTGCGCGCACCGCGGCGGGAACTGGAGCGCGATGGCCATCGACCTCGTCAGCCTGCTTCGCGACGAGCCCGCGGTGCGGGAACTCGCCCGGGCGATGTCGCAGCGCCGGCGCGTGGTGGCCACCGGCGCCTCCGGGTCGTCCACGGCCCTCGTCGCCGCCGCGCTGGCCTCGGCGCTGGAACGGCCGGTGATTCTGGTCGTGGCGCACATCGACGACGCTGAGGAGGCCCTCGAAGAGATCGGGTCCGAGCGGGCCGTGCGCCTCCCGGCCCTCGAGGTGCTCCCCGGCGAGACCGGCGTGACGCTGGACCTCTTCGCCGAGCGCCTGGCCGTTGTAAAGGAGTGCATCGCTGGCGAGAGCCTGCGCACGCCGCGGGTGATTCTCTGCCCGATCCAGGCGCTCATGCAGAGCGTGCCGCTGCCGAAGCACATGGGCGCGCTGGCGCGCACCATCGGCCGGGGCGAGCGTGTGCCGATGACCGAGCTGACGCACTGGCTTGAGAGCGCCGGGTACACCCGGCGCGACGCCGTCGAGGAGCCAGGGGACTTTGCCGTGCGCGGCGGGATTGTCGACGTTTTTCCACCCGGCACCGGCGCGGTGCCGGTGCGCCTGGACTTCTTCGGAGACGAGGTCGAGAAGCTCACCGAGATCGACCTGGAGACGATGGGCTCGGACCGCGCGATCGACCGCGTCGAGTTGATCGCCGCGGACATGAAGGTCATCCAGTCGGACAAGGGAACCACGAACTTTCTAGAGCTGCTCCCCGCGTCCTGCGCCGCCGTGCTCGCCGAGACGATGGAGATCGTCGAGCAGGCCCGCGGCTACTACGAGCGCGTCAGCGACTCGTCTGGGATCTACGGTCCCCCCGCGGTGCTGAAGCTGCTCGAGCAGCGGTTCCACGCGCTCGCCGAGATCAACCAGTTCTCGGCGGGCGCGAGCGCCGCCGATGCTCGGATCGAGCTGCCCGTCTCCAACCTTCCCCCGTTCGACAAGGACCTGTCGACCGCGCTGCGCGAGCTCACCGAGCTCGCCTCGGGCCATCGCGTGATCGTGCTCTGCCAGAACGAGGGGGAGCGGCAACGCTTCGGCGAACTGGTCCGGGATGCGCGGGAGCGCGAGGGGCCGGACCTGACCGAGGCGCTGGCGCGACTTGAGTCGGATGTCGCCTACGTCCATCGCGGGTTCGTGTGGGAGGGGGAGCGTGCCGCGGCGCTGGTCCCGTACCACGAGCTGCTCAACCGCTTCACCACGCGCCGCCGCTCCGCGCGCCTCCGCGCGTCGCGCGCGATGGACACGTTCCTGGATTTCCAGGCCGGGGACTACGTCGTTCACGCCGAGCACGGCATCGCCCGGTTCGCCGGGCTGCAGATGATCAAGCCGCGCGAGCTGCCCAGCGCGGCAGGGGGCGCGGGGGGGCGGGCGGGCAAGAGCGTCGACGCCGAGGAGTACCTCACGCTGGAGTTCGCGGGCGCGGCCAAGCTGCACGTGCCCGCGACCAAGATCGACCAGGTGCAGAAGTACGTCGGCGGCTTCTCGGGCAAGCCGCCGCTCTCGACGCTGGGCGGTGAGCGGTGGAAGAACCAGAAGGCGCGGGTGTCGGAGAGCGTGAAGGACCTTGCCGCGGAGATGCTGCGCGTGCGCGCCGCTCGCGAGCACATGCCCGGCATCCGCTACCCGGGCGACACCGCGTGGCAGAGCGAGTTTGAGGCCGAGTTTCCCTACGAGGAGACGCCCGATCAGCTCGCGGCCCTGTCGGAGATCAAGAAGGACATGCAGAGCCCGCGTCCGATGGACCGGCTCATCTGCGGCGACGTCGGGTTCGGCAAGACCGAGCTGGCGATCCGCGCGGCGTTCAAGGCGTGCGAGTTCGGCAAGCAGGTCGCGGTGCTGGTGCCCACGACGGTGCTCGCCGAGCAACACGAGCGGACGTTCCGCGGGCGCTTTGCGGGGTACCCGTTCCGCGTGGAGAGCCTCTCGCGCTTCAAGAGCGAGAAGGAACAGAACCAGACGCTGCGGGACCTTGCCAAGGGGCACGTCGACCTCATCATCGGAACGCACCGGATCCTGAGCCAGGACGTGCACTTTGCGGACCTGGGCCTGGTGGTGATCGACGAGGAGCAGCGCTTCGGCGTCGAGCACAAGGAGCAATTGCTCCGCCTCCGCCTGACGGTTGACGTGCTGACGCTGAGCGCCACGCCCATCCCGCGCACGCTGCACATGGCCATGCTGGGGATCCGCGACATCTCCAGCCTCACGACGGCGCCCAGCGACCGGCGCGCGATCGTGACCGAGGTCATCCCGTTCAACGAGCGAAGAGTGGCCCAGGCGATCGCCCGCGAGCTCTCCCGCGACGGCCAGGTCTATTACGTGCACAACCGCATTCACGACATTCTGAGCGTCGCCGACGAGGTGCAGAAGCTGGCGCCCGATGCCCGGATCGTGGTGGGGCACGGCCAGATGCAGCCGCACGAGCTCGAAGAGGTCATGCTCAAGTTCATGCGCCGCGAGGCCGACGTGCTGGTGTCGACGACCATCATCGAGAGCGGCATCGACATCCCCACCGCCAACACGATGTTCGTCGACCAGGCCGACCGCTTCGGCCTGGCGGACCTGCACCAGCTCCGCGGCAGGGTCGGACGCTCACGCCACCGCGCGTACTGCTACCTCCTCCTGCCCGCCGACCGCACGGTCACGGAAGTCGCGCAGAAGCGACTCAAGGCCATCGAGCAGTTCTCGATGCTGGGCGCCGGCTTCAAGATCGCGATGCGCGACCTTGAGATCCGCGGCGCGGGCAACATCCTGGGCGCCGAGCAGTCCGGCCACATCGCGGCGGTGGGCTACGAGATGTACTGCCGCCTGCTCGAGCGGGCCGTGCACGACCTCAAGCACGACAAAACGCCCGAGGCGCCCAGCTCGACGGCGGTGGAGATCGGCATCACCGGGACCATCCCCCGCGCGTACATCCCCTCCGACGCACGCCGCCTCGACGCGTACCGCCGGATCGCGACCGCCGCCTCGACCGCGGCGCTGGCGCAGGTCCGTACCGACCTCGAGGCCGCGTACGGCGCGCCGCCCAGACCGGTGCAGAGGCTGATCGACCTGGCCGAACTGCGGGTCCACGCCGCGGCGCTTGACATCCGCACCATCAGCGTGCGGGAGAAGGACGTCGTCTTCCGTACCGCGGCGCCGGCGTCCGTCGTCGAGCGCATGAGCAGCGTCAAGGGCGCACCGGGGTCGGTGACGGCCCTGCCGCCCAAATCAACGGACGACCTCGCCGAGGTCTACTTCCGGCCCCCGGAGGTGTACATGAGCGACGCGGAGTCGCTTCTGGCCGTGCTCAGAAAAAGACTGGCCGGCTAGCGCGGCAGGCCCACGGGGCTGACGTCACGCGTGGGCATGCTCGCGCCGCGCGATCGGGACCTCGACCACCGCGGGCGTGTTCTCGCTCGCAGCGTGCGGCTTGACCAGGAGGCCGCGGTACTCGCCGTAGGCCTGGGGGTGGCTCTTGTGGTCGCTGATGCGGTCCTTCACCACGCCGTACCCCTCGCTCGCCAGGAGCGCTCGGAGCGTGACCTCGCTGAAGGGGTTGGGGTGCATGTGGTCGCTGTAGTTCATCAGGTCGACCAGCAGCCACATCATCCCGCCTGGCTTGAGCAGGCGCCAGATTTCCTTCACCACCGCCCGCGGCTCGTCCACGTGGTCGAGGCAGTTCTCAATGACCACGATGTCGGCGAAGCCCGACGGCAGCGGCACGCTCTCGCCCGGCGAGGCCAGGTACGTGACCTCGTCGCAGAAGCAGTCCTTGGGGAGCAGGTCCTCGGAGGTGTAGCCGTCGGCGAGCGGGTCGATGGCCACCGCCCGCTTCCAGTGAGCCGCGGCGATGGACGGGTAGGGCCCCGCCCCGATCTCGACAACCGACCGAGCCGCGCACCAGGCCGCCAGTTCGCCCGCGCCACGAAGCCCAAGGAACGAGGCCAACTCGTCGAGGCGTTCACGCTGCCAGCGGCCGTAGACCTCTTCGAAGGTGCCCCCCAGAGCGCGCTTGGCGTCGTGCTTCACAAGGTGCTGCCAGAACGCCAGTTCGTCGCGGTACTTGGAGGTGAGGTGGGGGAGGTGCCGACCGTGGGCATCGACGGCGTGCCCGTGCAGCCCGCCGCGCCACTGGCCGAAGGCGTTCTTGGAGCCCGCCCCCGATTTGACCTCCGAGAGCGTCAACTCGATCCGCTCGAGGCGGTGGGTGACGTCGACGAGGCCCGGGCGCATGAAGCGGAACATCGCGTTCTTGAGGGATGCTTTGAGGCTCACGGGTTGATATTAGCGGGCGATTTGCGCCGACCAAGTCCGATTCTTTCACGGAGAACCGGGAGCCGCGGGGGCGGGAGCGGCTTCAAGATCGAGACCGCGGCCACGGTCAGGTCGGCATGGTCGCGGGTGAGTCCCCTCGCCCATGACTTCGTTCATTTCTCCCGCGATTCCGGCCTCGAGCGGTGACGCGATTCTCATTGCAGGGAACTCTCCCTTGCTAGAATCGCCGGAGCATCGGGGGAAGATGTGAACCTGCCGCTGTGACTTTTGCACCGCCAAGGATCGCGCGATGGACTTCTTCGAGCCCCCCAGCCCCGAACCCGGACCGCACCCGCCGTTCAGCTTTGATCGGCGCCTTGTTCACCTCAAACGCCGCCTCGTGCGTGAGGCCACGCTGGCCATCGGGATGCTCGAAGCCGCGCTCGACGCCCTGTGGCGACTGGACCGCGAGGCCGCCCGCCAGGTCAACCGCGACGACGATCGGATCGACCTCGAAGAGGTGCAGATCGAGCAGGAGTGTTTCAACATCCTGGCGCTGCACCACGCCTTTGCGCGCGACTTCCGCGTGGTGACCTTCATCCTGAAGGTCAACAGCGATATCGAGCGCGTCGCCGACCACGCCTGCTCCATCGCCAAGGTCGCCGTGAAGATCCGCGGCGACGACCCGCCCCCGTGGCCCACCGCGCTCCGCGAACTGGGCGAGCGCGTGCCGCTGATGTGCCACGACCTGATGCGGGCGGTCCTCGATGAGAACGTCGACGCGGCCCGCGCGCTCGTGCAGGCCGACAAGACGATCGACTCGCTCGACAAGCAGCTTTTCACCGAGGCGGTCGAGATGATGAAGGCCGGCCACCCCCTCGACGACGCGCTGGTGAACGGCCTGCTCATCTACCGCATCGGGCGCGAGCTTGAGCGTGTGGGCGACCTCATGACCAACGTCGCCGAGGACGTGATGTACCTGGCGACGGGCTCGATCGTGCGCCACTCCGTGAAGTTCAAGGCGGCGCGAGTCGGATGAGCGGTGCGGCGGCCGGGGCGCGAGCGAGTGCCGGAGCCCTTGCACGCGTTGGACTTGTCCGTGCGATTGACCGGCCCGCGCGTCCGTACGCACGAAGCGACCCCGCCCGCAAGCACCATGGATAATTCATTCGTTATTTCGACCGACCCTTCCTGGCTCGACGTGGACGCCGTGCACGCGTACCTCACCCGCTCGTACTGGGCGACCGGAATCCCTCGGGATGTGGTGGCGCGGTCGCTCGCCAACTCCATGTGCTTCGGCCTGTATCACTCCGACGCGCACGGCAAGTCGCGCTCGCAGGTCGGCCTGGCCCGTGTCATCACGGACCGGGCCACCTACGCGTACCTCTGCGATGTCTACGTGCTGGAGGAGCACCAGGGCAAGGGCCTGGGCAAGCGCCTGATCAGGGCGATCATGGAGCACCCCGAACTGCAGGGCCTTCGCCGGTTCGGACTCTTCACGCGCGATGCCCACGGCCTCTACGCGGGCTTCGGGTTCACGCTTCTGTCCCAGCCCGACCGGGCCATGGAGCGGCGCAACCCCGGCGTCTACTCCCGTCTCGGGCCACCATGAATCTCGTGGCATTCTCCTGAATCCGGCCCGCCGGCGCCGCCGAAATGCTGGTCGAACCCGGCCCCACGCACGGAGCGATCGGGGTTTCGGAGGTTCGCGTGTTTCTCTCTGAGTCCCGCGACCGGTTCGCGACTCTCTAACGGAGGATGCTCATGCTGCGCGCTTCGACTGTTGCTTCTGCGTTCGCCCTCGTCACCCTCGCCGGGTCTGCCCTGGCCCAGGGCACCTGTCCTGAGCAGGCCGCCCAGTGCCCCGCGGCACAGGGAGCGGCGCAAGTCTCCGTCGTCCGCACGTCCCTGCGCCACGCCGAGAAGGACATCGTGGACACGGCCGTCGCGGCCGGCAAGTTCAACACTCTTGCCGCGGCGCTCAAGGCCGCCGGCCTCGTGGACACCCTGAAGGCCGACGGTCCGTTCACCGTCTTTGCCCCCACCGACGAGGCGTTCGCCAAGCTCCCCAAGGGCACCGTCGAAATGCTCCTCAAGCCTGAGAACAAGGCCAAGCTCACGGCCATCCTGACCTACCACGTGGTCAACGGCGCGTGGACGGCGGCGGATGTCACCAAGCTCAACAACGCCGTCACGCTCAACGGGCAACGGGTGGAGATCTCCGCCAAGGGCGGCAAGGTCATGATCGATGGCGCCACCGTCGCCATGGCCGACGTCAAGGCCAGCAACGGCGTCATTCACGCGATCGACACGGTGCTCATGCCCAGCGACAAGGACATTGTGACCACCGCCGTCGCCGCCGGAAAGTTCAACACGCTCGCCGCCGCTCTCACCGCCGCCGGCCTGGTCGAAGTGCTCAAGGGGGATGGCCCCTTCACGGTCTTCGCGCCGACCGACGAAGCGTTCGCCAAGCTCCCCAAGGGCACCCTCGAAAACCTGCTCAAGCCGGAGAACAAGGACAAGCTGGTCGCGATTCTCAAGTACCACGTCGTCAGCGGGCGCGTGTACTCGGGTGACGCGGTCAAGGCCGGCAAGGCCGCGACGCTGCAGGGCTCGAGCGTGGTCATCACCAGCGCCGGCGGCGTCATGATCGACAACGCCCACGTGGTCGGCGCCGACCTGGACGCGTCCAACGGCGTCATCCACGTCATCGACGCGGTCATCATGCCCAAGTGAGTCGTACCCCGCGCCGGGCCCTGGCGGCACGGCGCGTTCCCGTCCCCCCAACTCCGGCGGTGTGTTCCTCCCGCTGGACGATTGTGGCGGGGCCTGTCCGACACGGGCAGGCCCCGTCATTGGTTCGAGATCACTGCCCCTGGTCCCCCGCACGGTGCGTCATGCGTTTGGTGATTAACCAACCCCCGCGGCAAGCCGGCCTCGTGCTTGCCCCAGGGGTGGCGCTCGCCGATGTGCTGCCGCGCGGGTACCATCGCCCTCACCGCGGGTGTGGCGACGCGATCCGCGGCACCCGGCGTCCGGCGGCAAGCGTTTCGCAAAGACGCTGCCGCGCAAGTGGTCTGTCACAGGAGCCAGCCCGCCCCGTGTCCGAAGGACTCCTCCAGCGTGTGGGCCGAGGGGATGCCCCGGCCGTCCGCGAATGCCTCGACCGCTACGGCGGCTTGGTGTGGTCGCTGGCGCGCCGGTTCACCTACAACGACGCCGAGGCCGAGGACGCGGTGCAGGAGATCTTCGTCGAAATCTGGCGCAACGCCGCCAAGTACGACGCGGCCATCGCGTCGGAAACGGCCTTTATCGCGATGATCGCCCGGCGCCGACTGATCGACCGCCGGCGCCGCGCCGAGCGGCGTCCGGAGCGTCAAGCCGCGCCGGAGGTGCTCGCCGCGGAAGAGGACGACACACCGGACCGATCAACTCTGAGCGAGGACGCGGCACGGGCGATGGACGCGCTCAAGGCCCTCAGTCCCGAGCAGCAGAAGGTCCTGCGGCTTTCGATCATGCACGGCCTGAGCCACGACAAGATCGCGACCTCGACCGGCCTGCCGATGGGCACGGTCAAGACGCACGCCCGGCGCGGGCTGATCCGGCTCCGGGAGATTCTGAAGTCGGGGCTGTCGGGGAACGGCGCATTCAGTCAACCAGCGGCAGTCGCGCCGGGGGAGGGCGCACGATGAGCGGTCCTGCTCCATCCCACAACGAGTCCCGACTGCTGGAACTGCTCGCCGACCGCGCCCTCTGCGGCCTGACCGAGAGCGAACAGCGCGAGCTCGAGGCGCTCTGCCAGGAGCACCTGGCCTCGCCCACGTGCCCGCTTGAGTTCTGCGAACTCGACGCCGCGGCCGCGGAAGTTGCGGTGGCGTGCTCCGGTTCTGATTGCCCGGCCCCGCCCGCGTCGGTGCAGGCCAGGCTGAGCCGCGCCGCCGACGCGTGGTGCAAGGACCACTGCTCGGTCGTGGGACGCATCGAGCCGGGGAGCGCTGGCGTCAAGAGATCTTCGGGCGCTCTGGCGTACCTCGGTTGGCTTGCCGCGGCCGCGTGTCTTGCCATCGCAGTCTGGGTGTCGCGCGCACCGACGCCGCCGAGCGTCGGCGAGCGTTACGCCGCGTTCAAGACCGCCGCCAAGGACGCCGTGTCGGCCCCGTGGGGGCCGTTCAATTCGCTCGACGGCAAGAACGAGCCGCCGGAGCAGTCGGGCGTCACGGGCGAGGTTGTGTGGAGCGAATCGAAGCAGACCGGGTTCATCACGTTCAAGGGTCTGAAGCCCAACAACCCCAGCGCCGAGCAGTACCAACTCTGGATCATCGACAAGCGAGGGATCAATCAGCGGATCAGCGGGGCCCTGTTCGATGCCAAGCCTGATCCCAGGACCGGTGAGGTGGTCGTCGCGATCGAGCCGCGGATCGCGGTGGACAATGCAGCTATCTTCGCCCTGACCATTGAGAAGCCCGGCGGCACTTGGGTTTCCGACACTAAGCGGCGCGTGGTGCTGGCGCAGGTCAAGGGCGGTTGAACCGCCTTCCGGACGTTCTCCGTGCCGTTGAACCCGCGTGAATCGTCCGGCTATACTCTGCCTGTGCGCGGGCGGCGGCGTCCGGGCTCTGAAAACTTGGGCGATTGGCGCAGTTGGCTAGCGCGCATGCATGACACGCATGAGGTCACTGGTTCGAGTCCAGTATCGCCCACTTTCCCACTTTCCACCGGATCACACCCGGCACCAACACCCACCAATTCCGCAGGGTTTTGGGGGTTTTCGGTTTCGGCGTGGTCGCCCGTGGTGTCGCCCGGGCGCGCCTGTGTTGCCGGATTTGCTGCCGCCTTGCCCTTGCTCGCCGCCATATCGAAATGGGCGTCCCGGGTTTGCAGGTAGTGCCGGGCCGCGATCAGCGGGGAATGACCCAGCCAGCCCGCGACGACGTGGGCGGGGAACCGCTCCACCCAATCGGTCGCGCACGATGCCCGCATGTTGTGGAACAGCCGGGGCCACGCCGTCACGCCGGCGCTCGTGACGATCTTCTCAAACGTGGTCCGCAGGTTCATCGCCGGATCGCGCAGCCGGGGGACCACCGCTTCCACGCCCACTTCGGCATGGTCGAACAGGTCTTGGAGAATCGGGCGCAGCTCGGGGGCGATCGGCACCACCCGCACCGCGTGGCCTTCGTGCCCGGCGGTCTTGGGGCTTCGCACCATGAGCCGGCCGCGCTCCCAGTTCACGTCACCCCACCGCAGGGCCACGATTTCCGACGGGCACCGCAATCCGGCGAACCGGGACAGGGCGACGATCGCCCGCCACTGGTCATCGGGGCACGCGGCCAGGATCGCCCGGATTGATTCGACCGTGACGTAGAAGGCGCGATCGGGGTTCGATTGCGAGCCGGCCCGCAGTTCCGAGAACGGACTGGCGACGATCAGCCCCCAGCGCACCGCCCGCTTGAAGATCGCTCGGGCGACGTGTACCCGCTTGGCGATCGTTGCCGGGGACAGTTGCTTCGTGGCTTCCGTCCCGTCTTTCCGCTTCACCTTCACCGGCTCGCCGATCGCCTTCCGCCAGCCGTCCGCGTCCGCCGGCGTGATCTCCCCCAGCGGGGTTCCGACCTTCAAGTGTTGGCGCAGGCTGTCGGTCGTCTGCTTGTACGCCGCCTTCGTGGTCGCCTTCACCGCCGCCGCCGCATCGAAGCGGTCCAGCAGATTGCCCAGCGTCACCACCTCTGTGCCCTTGCGGGGTTCGGTCAATCCGAGCGCGACCACCCGGGCGTGGATTCGGTCGTCGATTTGTTCCAGCCACCGTACCCCGTCGGGGTGAAGGGTCGTCCCGAGCCGGTGCGCCCGCAGCACGCACTCAAACCCCGCGAGCGCCGCGCGGGCATCGCGCTCCGTGCATTCGCCCAGTCGCAGGGATTTCTGCTTCCCCGCCGCGTCACGGAACAGAATGCGCTTCAACTCGCCCCGCTCGCCTTCGCGTCCGATGCCTGCCATACGTCACTTCCCCTTCCGTGCCCGCTTGGCGCGGATCACGATTTCCAGTCCTAGCACGCCGGCCACCCGTTCCATGCCTTCGACGCTAAGCCCGCGCTCACCGCTCAACAGCCGCGAAAGCTGGCTCCGGGCGATCCGGGCCGCGTCGGCAATCTCCGCCGGCGTGCGCCCGTCGTCGCGGATTGCTTTGCGGATTGCGTTCAGAAGTTCGGCCATATTCACGATGCTACCATGGTGATTGCCAGTTGGCAATCCAATTTGTCGGAGTTCGTCAACTGCGATTCCGCGACCGCGATCAGCCGCGCCGGGGTGCGTCGGCATCCCGAGCCCCTCCGCGACGCCCAGCCGCTCGGCCAGGATGTACGCCGCTTCCGAATCGGGGAAGGGGCGCGGCCCGCCCGTCAGTAGGTCTAGTAGCGCGGGCTTGTGCCCCCTCACGCGCGCGGCCAACTCGGGGGGAAGTGACGCCGGGCGGAAGCGCAGGCGGTTGGGATCGCTCGGATGCTGATCAAGTTCCACGACCTTTCGGCCCAGATCCAGGAGCAACCCGGGAACGGGCTTCATGGGGTTCCCCTTCGTCTGGCTAAGCTAGCGGCATGCAAGTCCGCAGACCCGGGTGGGGTTTGATCAGATGGATGGGGCTGCGTGGGGCGGTCGTACTGCTGGCCACTTGGATCGGAAGTGCGTGGCTGTTCGTTGGCTGGATCTACACCAGTGCCTTGGGAACGCGGAATATGTTGGGGATTTCGCGGGGCGTCTTTGTCTACGCTGAGGGCAGCTCTGGCAACCCCGCCGCCGAACCTGACGGCTGGCACGTCCAGTTCTACCAATCGCCGCTTTCGATCATCTGGCGGTTTTCGTTCACCAACGGGCCGCCTCTTGTCATGGTCCCGCTGTGGGTTCCGACCGCCATGTCGGCTTCTGCGGGACTCCTTGCGTGGCGGCGAATGACACTCGGTGATCGTCGCAGGCGCAAGGGTGCCTGCCCACAGTGCGGCTACGACCGCGCTGGCCTCGCCTCGGATTCGGTGTGCCCAGAATGCGGTTCGCCAGCCGCCAAGTCGATCACGTAGAAGGGGCGTGTTCACAATTCCTCCCAGCCGTCGCCAGCCCCGCCAAGGTTGCCATTCGACTTGTCGAAGAGTGCCACTCCGCCGGGCGTGGCATCCTTCGGTTGATTCTCGATGTTCTCGCCGGGATTCGTCCCAAGGTTGCCAACGTCGGGGGTGTGGCCTTCTTGGGCTTCGGGTTGGCGATCTTGGGCGGGCGCGCTCAGTTCCCATACCCAGCCACCGCCAAACGTTTCCTTGCGGGGCCGCACGCCCGCCAAAGCCTTCGCCCGCTGGATGGTGCGCTTGGCGAATCCTGCCGCCTTCGCCTCGCTGAACACGTCATTCGCCGGTTTGGAGCCTCGCGCCAGGAAGTCGCACAACCACGCCGCCGCGTCATCGCGTTCGGTGCGCCCGCCGTCGTACCCGCGATCACCCCCGAGCGCATCATCGGCACTCACGTTCACCGGGTCGGGTTCCCACGCGACCGCCGGGCATCCGTCCACGCCAGTTGGTTCGATCCGGTACGCCAGTCCGCCCGTGTCCTGCGCGATGTTGTTCTTGATCGGCAGCAGCAGCCGCCGGCGCGGGTCGTTCCGGTCCTTGCTCACCGCCCACGCCGCTCGTGCCGCCGCCGCGAACGCAAGCGATCCCATCGCCCGGTAGATCGCCGGACCGCCGCCCGACTTATTCAGGTGCGTGACCGCAACCACCGCCACCCGATGCCGCTCCGCGATCGCGCCCAGCGGGGCCAGCAGTCCGCGAATCTCGGCGTTCTTGTGGGAATCGACGCCGCCCAAGTACGCCGTCACCGGGTCGATCACCACCAGCCGGCAGCCCTCCACCGAGCGGATCGCGCCCTCTAGCGCCGGCAGGTCGCGCGACAGGTCGAACGCGCGGTCCGACTCGCGCCCGTTGTCGCCCACCGATCGGATCGCTTCCAGCGCCACGATCCGGGTGGCGTCCGCGCCGGCCGCGTCCAAGCGCGGACGGATCGTGTCCGCTACCCCGTCTTCGGCGCTCAGCAGCACCACGCCGCCGGGCGTCGTCGCTACGCCGGGGGCATCCGGCCACGCCCAGCCCCGCGATACCCGCGACGCCATATCCAACGTCAGAAACGATTTCCCCAAGCCGGGATCGCCAGCGATCAGGGTGAGTTTCCCCAGAGCGATCCGACCCGGCCATAGCCACGCCACCGGCTCGGGCTTCACGTCCGACAGCCGCACGATCACGGGCGCCCCGTCGATCGGAAGGCCGGACTGCGCGGCCCAGCCGGATTCTGCGGTCTGGAAGGGGTCGGGGGCGTAGTCGCTCATGGCGTCACCCCCGCTCGCTCGGGCAGACTTGCGAGCCGGAGGATCTGATCCAACTCGTTCGCGGCACGCTCGAAGCGCCAGCCGTCCGACCGCAGGCAGCGCGCGACCCATTCGAGAACAGCCGGGAGCCAGCGCCGCGCGTAGTCGCGGGCGAACCGCTCAACGCACCGCACGGCCCACGCCGGCTCGTCGGGGGCGAAGAGTTCGATGGAATCGCCCCACGAGACGCTCCGCCCGTCGTCGCGCCACAGCACGTCTATCTCGTCGCCGGTGAATTCGCGCTCGGCAAGCAGCACGCCCGCGATCATGCGTGGTTCGGCCTCTTCGATCGCCTCGCGCGGGATCGCCAGTGCCCGGAACCGTTCACGCCCCTGCCGCCAGAGAAGTGCGCCGATGGTCTGGATCACGCGCGAGTCTTCGGGAAGCGATCGTTGAAGCCAGGGGAGCGGCGTAGAGTTTGGTGAAACGTTCGGACCGTTGACGCCTGCCCCGCCTGCCAGCGGGGCCGCGTCGTTTTTGGGGGTGCGTCCACTAGCACACTCCCTTCCGCGACTCAACAAACCGCCGCAGATCCGCTACGTCGAACAGGCGACGCGCCAGCAGCTTCACGGACGGAAGTTCGCCCCGAAGCCGCAGATTGTCGATCGTGCCGGGAGAGACGCCCAGCAGGCGCCCGGCTTCACGCCGGTCAACCAGCAGCGGAGCCGGCACGTCGGCGTTGGGTATCGCATCGCATGTCCCGGTCGTTGTTGAACGTGAGGCGCTCATTTCGCGCTCCCGGCGCTCTTGGCGCGCTCGGCTAGGGCTTGATGAACAGCAACGACGCTAAAGAGTCGTCGCCGTCCCGCTTGAAGGAAGGGGAGTCTCCCCGCCAACACTTCACGGCGAAGCCAGCGCCGTGACAGCCGCATGAGACGCGAGAGTTCTTCGAGCGATACGACGGTGTCGTGAGTGTGCATAGCCCACGATCTTGCCCTGGCTGCGAACCGCCGCAAGAGCCTCGTGCAGAATGGTGATTCAAGTGGTGAACGCGCTCACCACTGGGGATTCAGTGGGGATCAATTTCCTACTCTTTCGCCGAGCAGTTCGCGCCACGCTTTGGCGATTCCTGCCTTATGGCGGAATGGCCCAGCCTCCACAGCTTGTATGAGCCGCCGCACTTCGGCATTCATGAATCGGCGTTGCTGGCCGGCTCCGCCCTTCGCCCCCGGTTTCACTTCCGCAGCTTCGCGGATTCTGTCAAACACCGTGGCACTAAAGAAATGAACTCCTTCGCTTCGCTCACCAGTTCACTCCTTGTCCAACCGCCGGGTTTTCTTCCCTTCTCATTGTTTCCGTGCGAGAATTCGCCACCGCGTGCGCCCATCGCCTCTACTGCCCTCGCCGCCGCACGCTCGGCCACTTGGTCCATAGTGCCTGGAGTGATGGCGGTAGCCGCCGCCTCTAGCCGAGCGAGCAGGTCGGGAGACACCGTGGGCTGCCGCATTCACCATTGCGAGGATGCCGGCTCGAAGGGCCGCCGCGAGGTTCGGCCACGCGGCGACAACCGCCGACAGGTCGGGATCGGCGGGGACAGTGGGGGGCGTCGCCGGGGGCGTCGGCGGACCAAATCCAGCCGCTTTGCTGCCGGATTTGCTGCCGCCCGAATCAGAAACTCCCGAATCCTTCGGCGAAAGTGGGGGGTGTTCGAGTCCAGTATCGCCCACTTTTCGCTTTTGTCCCCCGTTCGCTCAGCCGCGGCACCGACCATGCCGCTTTGGACCACGCTCGGTTGCAGCGGGGCCTCACGAAGCGCCAGCGTTGACGTCCATCGGGATGGGCAACACCGAGCGTCATCCCGCGCCCGCTCCGATGCTGGTCACCCGCCAGAGTTCGGTGCCCTCCCCGCCGGACTCCCGGCGAGATCGATCGACGCGATGAGTCCCAGCGCAGACCGACGCGCGGCCAGCAGCCCCGGGCTCGACGCGGGCTCCGGGCGAGTTCGTTTCAAGTTTCGCCCTCCACTCCGCCGCTTTCGCGCCATGCCCGCCGCTCGGGTCCGCGGCCTCCCACGACTCGTACAGCCGCACGATCGCCGCCGCGCAATCGGCCTTCGAATCCGATTGGCCAGGCTGAAGGTCGAACCCGGCGTGGGCCGCGAGCAGCTCGGGCTCGGCCTCGGCGAAGCGGCCGAGCTCTGCGAGCTCGATGCCGTGGTCCATCCGCGCCGTCGCGGTGAACGGATGCTTGTCGTTGAAGGCCACGGACAGGATGGCCACGGCCCGCGCAAAGTTCTCGCACGCCTCGTCGTGCCGGTTCTGGCGTCGCAGCGCCTCGCCCAGCGTGTGGTGGGCGGCGCCGGTCTGCTGGTGGTTGGGCTTGTAGATGCGGGCGCCGATCTCCAGGGCGTCGCGGATCATCTCCTCGGCCTCGCGGGGGCGATCGAGCCCCAGAAGCATGCCCGCGGTGTTGTTCTCGGCGACGGTGAGCTGAACCAGGGGCTGAGGGTCGGTCGCCTTGTAGAAGGCAATGACCTCGAGCATGGAGTTGAGGGCCTCCTCGGTCCGGCCGAGCGCCTGCAGCACGCCGGCGATGTTGCCCTTTGCGGTGGCGAGGCTCACGGGGGAGGCTCCCGGCAGGCGCGAGCGGATGTCCAGGCTGCGGCGGTGAAGGGCGAGCGATTGCTCGAACTGGCCGAGGCGCGCCAGGAGCCCTCCGAAGTTTGCGTAGAGCGTGGCGGCAAGCTCGTCATCGGCGAGCGTTCCGCCCTCCTGCACGGCCATCGCATCCTCGAACGCGGCCTTGGACTCCGGGTAGCGTCCCCAGTTCTCCAGCGCGGTGGCGTAGGAGACGCGCACGCGCTGGAACTGCCCGGCCTGGTCGGGCGGGGCGGCGCGGGCGAGCGTGATGGCGGGCTCGATGACCCTGAGTGCCGCGGCGTTGTCGCCCATGCCCAGGAACGTCTCGGCGATGGTCGCGCGGAGCTCGGCCTCGACGGCGGGCTGCCCGGCCAGCTCGCCGGATTCCAGACGCTTGAGGGCGCTCTCGAGGATCTCTCGCAGGAGGGCGGTGTCGCGTTCGCGCGCCATGGCGGGATTCACGGACATGAGCATCGACCGCATCAGCTTGGTGACCTGCTGGCTGCGGGCCAGCTCCGTCGTGGCCCTGGCCTCGCTCTCCCGCGCGCGGTCGCGCTGGAGGTTGGCGTCGTTGACGGCGAGGGTCAGGTTCCGGTTGGCCCGCGTGGACGAGACCAGGCCGATCGTGGTCCCCGCGCCGCCGCCGACGAGCAGCACCGCGCATGCCGCGATGGCGGTCGAGAGGGCGCGGTTTCGCGAGGCGAACTTGCGGATCACGTACCAGGAGGTCGCGGGCCGGGCGGAAATCGGCTCACGCGCCAGGTAGCGGCGGATGTCGGCCCCCATCTCGGCCGCGGTCTGGTAGCGGTCCTCGCGCGCCTTGCGCATCGCTTTGGCGACGATCGTGGAGAGGTCCCCGCGGAACTCCCGCGCCACGGCAGCCAGCGGCGGCGGCTCCTGGTCGCGGATCATGCGCGCGGCGCCGGCGAGCGACGCCGACTCGACGCTCAGCGGCAGGCGACCCGCGAGCAGCTCGTACATCACCACGCCCAGCGCGTAGATGTCGCTGCGAGTGTCGATGGCCGAAGGGTCGCCCTCCACCTGCTCGGGCGACATGTACGCGAGGGTGCCGCTGACCTGGCCCATCTGCGTGACGAGCGTGCCGGGGACGGCCTCGGGGTCGGTGAGCCGGGCGATGCCGAAGTCCAGGATGCGGACCGTGCCGGTGCCGCCCGCGCTCTCGGGCGCCACCACGAGGATGTTGCTGGGCTTGAGGTCGCGGTGCACCACGCCCTTGGAGTGGGCGTGCTGCACGGCGTCGCAGACCTGGGCCATCAGTTCGAGCCGCCCGCGCGTGTCCATGCGCCGCTCGCGCGCGAACGCGGCCAGCGGCGGGCCGTCGATGAACTCCATCATCATGTACGGCACGCGGACCGCGGGGCCGTTGCTGAAGGTCACGTCCGACACGCCCGCCCCGTACACCTGCGCGATGTTGGGGTGGCGGAGGTGGCCCAGGATCTGCGCTTCGTGCCGGAACCGGCGCTGGATCGAGGGCGTGTTGAGGGTCGGGCGCACCAGCTTGATCGCGACGCGCCGGCGGGGCGCGGACTGCTCGCACTCGTACACCGCGCCCATGCCCCCCTCGCCAACCTTGCGCACCACGCGGCAGCCGGCGATCTCGCCCACCGGTTCGGCGTCGTCGGCGATTCCCGGCAGGAGCCCTTCGAGCGCGCCCTCGCCGATCACCGGCGCCAGGAAGTCCGTGTCCGCCTCGTCCAGGTCGCTGCGCAGCAACCGCTCGACCTCCGAACGGATTCCCGGTTCGTCCGCGCACAGCCGGTCGAGCAGCGCGGCGCGATCCGCGATCGGGGCCTCCGAGACCTCGAAGAAGATTTCCTTGATCCGGGGGCGGGCGGCGTCGGTCATGGGGTGCCCCCCGTGGCCCCGAGCATCGAGGCCAGCTCCGCCCGCGCCATGCGCCACTCACGCTTGACCGTGCGCTCGGAGACCTGCATCACCTCGGCGACCTGCGCGCACGAAAGCCCCGCGAAGAACCGGAGCTCGACGATCCGGGCCTGCACCGGGTCGATCTTCTCGAGCGCGACGATCGCCTCTTCGAGCGCCAGAAGGTCCACCGCCCCGACCCCGGACGGCGCGGCTTCCGACGACAGCGTCAGCCGATCGGCTCCCGGTGCGGACCGCTTGTGGGCGTGCTTGGCGCGGGCGTGGCTCACCAGCACCTGACGCATCGCCTTGGCGGCGACGGCGAAGAAGTGGCGCCGCCCGGTCCAGCCCTGGTCGGGTGCCGAGGCCAGCTTCATGTAGGCCTCGTGCACCAGGGCGGTGGGTTGCAGCGTGTGCGAGGCGGGCTGGTTGGCAAAGAAGCTGCCCGCCAGCGCCCGGAGCTCGGAGTAGACCAAAGGGAGGAGCTCCGCCGCCGCGGCCGACGCGCGGGGGCCGCCGGCCTGAGCCTCGCTCAAGAGTCGGGTGATCTGTCCCTTGTCCGGCTCGTCCATGAAGAAGTCATCGCTCCCATCGCCAGTCTACCTGCCGCGGGAACGGCATCCAGATTCTTTGGAATGGTGTGTCCCCTCCGTGGCCCCGCCTGCGTGATCTGGAGGGGCCAACGCCGGGGTGGCGTCTGCCCTTCAGTCTGGAGTTTGGCCATGAGACACATCCGCCGCATCATACCCGTATTTGCAGCTCTGGGATTTTCCCTGGTTGCTGGATCCCCCGCCTCGGCCCAGTGCAACGGGGCGTGGGACGCTCCCCATGCTCCATACCCGGGGGTGCTGGGCACGGTGAACGCGGTCTGCACCTACGACCCCGACGGGGGCGGCCCGCTCCCCCCGCTCACGGTGGTGGGCGGCGCGATCACGGGGGCGGGCAGCACCAACGCCTCCAACATCGCGGCATATGACGGGACCAACTGGGTCACCCTGGGCAGCGGCCTCAACGGGACGGTCAACGCTCTGGCGGTGTTCCAGAACAACCTCTACGCGGCGGGGCAGTTCACCCTGGCCGGCGGGGTGACGGTCTCGAACGTGGCCAAGTGGAACGGGACGGCGTGGAGCGGCGTGGTCGGGAGCGGCGCCGTCGACGGCCCCAACGGGCCGGTGTGCGCGTTGCAGGTCTACAGCAACCAGCTGTGGGTGGGCGGGCAGTTCTCGAGCGTGAACGGCCTGCCGGTCGGGAACCTGGCGCGGGTGGTCAACGGGAACTGGTTCACGTTCTCGGGGTACACGGCCGACGGGGCGATCCGGGCGATGGCGACCGACGGGACCAACCTGTACTTCGGCGGGGACTTCCTGAACTTCCTTACGCCGACGAACGTGCCGATCCCGGCGTCGCGGGCGCTCAAGTTCAACGGGGTGAACGCCTTCACGGCGATGTCCACGGGCTTCGGCGCGACGGTGCGCTCTCTGGCGTGGTACGGCGGTTCGCTATACGCGGGCGGGGACTTCGTGGACGTGGGGGGCACCGCGGCGACGGACTACGTGGCGCGGTGGAACGGCTCGTCGTGGGTGGGCATCGGCACGCCGAACGGTCCGGTGCACGCGATGACGGTGCACAACGGCGAGTTGTGCGTGGGCGGGGCGTTCACAGAGATCAACGGGCCGAGCAACTTCACCCGGCTGGCCCGCTGGAACGGCTCGTCGTGGGGTGCGATCGGCGATTACGTGTCGCTCTCGAACGGCGCGGTGAAGGCGCTGGCAAGCACGGGGACAGACCTGATCTTGGGCGGGACACTCCAAGAGACGAAACAGGGCAACTTCGGCCCGGTGGCGGTGTGGAGCGCCGCGAACTGGTTCCGCGAGATTGGCCCGGGCTTCTCCGGGCTCGTCAACTGTCAGACCATGTACGGCGGGGACCTCGTCGTCGGCACACAGACAGGGCTCGTGCTGCAACGCACGGCCTCGGGCTGGCAGCAGATTGGCGCCGCGAACAACATCATCTGGGCATTGTCCGTCTACAACGGTGATCTGATCGCCGCGGGACAGTTTACCAGCATCAACGGTGTGCCTGCGGCGCGGATCGCGCGTTGGAATGGGTCCACGTGGCAGCCGCTCGGAACAGGCATGAATTCGCAAGTCCTTGCCCTGGAAGTCCTCAACAACGAGCTGATCGCGGGCGGCGCCTTCACCAGCGCCGGGGGCGCGAGCGCGGTCCACGTAGCCCGCTGGAACGGCTCGGCGTGGGCCGCGATTGGAGCTGGGCTGAGCGGATTGAGCGAGGTCTACGCGCTCAAATCGGACGGATCGCGTCTGTGGGCAGGAGGTGCCATCAGCGGATCGCCGAGCTGTGTGGCCTCGTGGGGCGGATTTGGATGGAATTACGTCGAATCGCTGGGCACCAGCAATTCGATCTGCCAGGCTCTCGCGATATTCAACGGTGACGTGGTCGCGGCCGGAGATTTCAGCGGCGGGGTTGCGTACCTGACCAATTCCTGGCAGACGCTCGGGACGGGAATCGGCAGCTCCGTGAGTGCCCTGATGGTCTACAACGGCCAACTCTTCGCCGCCGGTACCTTCACGACGGCGGGCGGCGTGTCCGTTGCGAACTTCGCGCGATGGGACGGATTCGCGTGGTCGGCGCCAGGGGCTGGCCTCAACGACGGGGTGAGGTCGCTGGGGACCGACGGCACGGACCTGATCCTCGCCGGGCAATTCTCATCCGTCGGCGGCCGCGGGGCCGGTGGGGTGGCCTACTGGCACAGCGATGCGCCCGTCGGCATCGCGTCGAACCCGAGCCCGGAGAGCGTCTGCTCGGCCGGGCCCGCGCTGTTCAGCGTCACCGCCTCCGGGCCGGTGCAGTCGTACCAGTGGCAGCGTGAGACGGCGCCAGGCTCGAACTCGTTCGTCAATCTCCCCAACGGCTCCAGCGCCTCCTTCGGGGGCAGCGCCAACGTCGGCGGCGCGACGACGCAGCAGCTCGCGGTGGTGGGGAGCCCCAGGCTCAACGCCATGGACGCGGTGAAGTACCGCTGCGTGGTGACGGGCCCGTGCGGCAGCGTGACCAGCGGTGCCGCGCTGCTGACCGTGTGCCTGGCGGATTACGACTGCAACGGGTTCGTCAACGGCGACGACTTCGACTCGTTCGTGCTGGAGTTCTACTACGGCACCGCCGCCGCGGACATCGACGGCAACGGGTTCACCAACGGCGATGATTTCGACCAGTTCGTCCTCGCCTTCGAGGCCGGCTGCTGATTTCTCAGGCTCTCTCTCCAAGGACCCGGACGGCCCGCGTCGACGACGGCGCGGGCCGTTCGCGCTTCGGCGGCTTGCGGAGCCGTCTCGGCGCCGCCGCAGAGACGTCGCCGGTCGCTCCGGGCACGGGCACGGCCGGCGAGGTAGGCCTGGTATGACGGAATGAGCCTCAGCCGCCCTTCATCTGCCCCGGCTGCTGATAGGGGCGATGCACCAGCGGCAGCACGACCGGGAGATCGAGGGGCACGTCCTCGTAGGACGCGGTCTGACCCAGCCGACCCGCGACGGTGTGTGCGGGGAACATCCGCGCCAGTCGGCCGTGCATCGTGCCCGCACGCCGTGGATCAGCCCGGGGGGCTCTCGACTCCATCAAAGGATTCGTATATCCTTTTGTATACGGTTCGGGCATTCCGCCAAGAGAAAGAAGGTCCTCCATGCTGTCCCATTCGTTTGCGGCGTGTCGGGCATTTGCGTGCGTGGCGGCGATCTCGATCGTTCACGCGCTCGGTCAGGTTGATTCGACGGTTCAACTCGCCGGCCCGCAGCTCGGGGGGCTTTCGGCTTCGGACTGGTCGAGCATCAAGATTGCATACGAGGCCGCTCGCTACGCCGCGTACCCCGTGGAGGGTGGTTACCTTGCACGAAACCCCGGCCAGTGCTGGCGCAGCCGGTTCGACGGGCGCGGCTTTGAGTCCAGCCCCGATTCGGGGCCCAATTCGGACGGGTGGTCCTGGGGCCTTGACCTGATCGGCTACGGGCGTGGCGACGACGTGAGAGTGGTGCTGTCCCCCGCGAGCGTTGATGTCCAGGGCTCGCGTGTCGCGTACCGGTGGGACACCGCGCTCACCGAGTGGTTCATCAACGATCGGCGCGGACTGGAGCACGGGTACACGATCCACGAGCGTCCGGCCAACCCGCGATCCGCGCCGTTGCGCCTCGTGCTGGCCGTGCGCGGCGAGCTCTGCCCGCAGATCTCGGCCGAAGGCCGTGACGTCGCATTCGTCGACGCAACCGGAACCGTAAAGGTGAGCTACACCGGGCTGAGCGTGAGCGGCGCCGACGGATGCCCGGTTCCGGCCCGCTTCGATCCGGCACCCGAAGGGCTTGGTATGACCATCGACGACGCGGGCGCGCTCTACCCGCTGACCATCGACCCTATCGCCCAGCGGGCGTATCTCAAGGCCTCGAACATCGATTCCAGCGACTACTTTGGTTCCGCGGTCGCGGTCTACGGCGACACGGTCGTGGTGGGGGCTCCCGGCGAGGACAGCAACTCCAATGGCATCAACGGGAATCAGGCCGACGAAACCGCGCCCGACTCCGGCGCCGCGTACGTGTTCGTGCGCAACGGCACGGCGTGGACGCAGCAGGCCTACCTCAAGGCGTCGAACTCGCTGGACGCGGACTACTTCGGCTCCGCCGTGGCGTTGTCGGGCGACACCCTGGTGGTCGGGGCGCCCTTCGAGAGCAGCAACGCCCGGGGTGTGAACGGCACCGGGAACTACCACTCGTCGTTCTCCGGCGCCGCGTACGTGTTCGTGCGCAACGGCGCCGTGTGGACGCAGCAGGCGTACGTGAAGGCCTCCAACACCGGCGTCGACAACTATTTCGGCTACTCGGTCGCGCTGTCTGGCGACACGCTCGTGGTCGGGGCCTTCGGTGAGGCCAGCAACGCCACGGGCGTGAACGGGAACCAGGCCGACAGCAGCGCCCCCTTGTCCGGCGCGGCCTACGTCTTCGCCCGCATCGGCAATGTCTGGGCCCAGCAGGCATACCTGAAGGCTTCCAACTCCAATGCTCTCGATTACTTCGGCGCATCGGTGGCCGTGTCGGGCGACACGGCGGTGGTCGCCGCACCCTACGAGGACAGCGGTGCGACCGGGGTCAACGGCAGTCAGGCCGACGAGACCGCGATGGACGCGGGTGCCGCGTACGTGTTTGTTCGCACCGGCACCGCGTGGGCGCAGCAGGCCTATCTCAAGGCCTCGAATACGGACCCGTCCGATTCGTTCGGGTTTTCCGTCGCCGTCCTCGGTGACACCGTCGCCGTCGGCGCGGCGGGCGAGAGCAGCGGCGCCACCGGCGTGAACGGCAACCAGGCCGACAACGGCACGCCGGCCTCGGGCGCGGCGTACGTGTTCGCCCGCGCGGGCACCGTCTGGAATCAGCAGGCCTACCTCAAGGCTTCGAACACCGGAGTCTCCGATTCCTTCGGCTGGTCCATCGCCATGGGCGCGGACACCGTGGTCGTCGGCGCCGTGGGCGAGGCCAGCAACTCGCCCGGCGTCAACGGCAACCAGGCCGACAACAGCGAGGCGAACTCGGGCGCGGCCTACGTCTTCGCCCGTTCCGGCTCGGCGTGGAGCCAACTCGCGTACCTGAAGGCGTCGAACCCCGCCGCCGGGAGCGAGTTCGGCTGGGGGGTCGCCGCGTTCGGCGACACGGTCGTGTCCGGGTCGCCCTTTGAGTCGGGCGGCGCGGCCGAATCCGGCGCGTGCTATTTCTTCGACGGCGTCGCGGCATGCGTGTCGCCGGCCGTCACCACCCAGCCGGTCGGCCAGACGACCTGCGTGGGCGCGGCGGTCGTGCAGTCGGTCGAGGCGGGCGGGTCCGGGCCGCTCGCGTACCAATGGCGCAAGGACGGCTCGCCGCTCGCCGACGGCGGCGCGGTCTCCGGCGCGACCGCGCCAACCCTGACCATCGATCCCGCCATCCATACCGACGCCGGGAACTACGACTGCCTCATCACCAACGGCTGCGGGAGCGTGCTGACCGACGCGGCGGCCCTGACGATCTGCGTCGCGGACTACAACTGCGACACGTTCGTCTCAGGCGATGACTTCGACAGCTTCGTGCTGGATTTCTATTACGGCAACCCGGCCGCCGACGTCAACCGTGACACGTTCGTCTCGGGAGACGACTTCGATCTTTTCGTGGACCGTTTCGTCGCAGGATGCTGAGCACAAGGCCCGGGCGCACGAACTGCTGAAGGAGCCTTCGAGCCGTCGACGACCGCCCGCGAAAAGCGGGTGCCAACCGGGTCGTTCCGGGAGACGCGCCCGGCGTCTTCGCGCTCGCCGGTGGCGTGGGCGTTGTGGCGATCGCGAGTCGGATTCGGGGCCGGAGTGCCGCGCGTCAGCCGCCGCGCATCAGGCCGGGCTGCTCGTCGGGGCGATGCACCAGGGGCAGCACGACCGGGTGATCGAGGGGCGAGACCTCGTAGAACACAGTCTCGCCCAGCTGACCGCGGTACAAATGCAGGCCGCTGAAGGGCCGGAGCCGCACCGTGTGATCGTCCGCGGCGCGGTCGATGAACACGACAACCGGCTTGCCGTCCGCGCGCGACCAAAGCGAGACGGTGGTCTCTCCGACCAGGTCGTTGCCGCTGTCCCACCCCAGCACCTGCACGCCCGGCGCCTCGGCGACCAGGAACTCGCCGCCGGTGCGGGCACGTGAGTAGTCGAGGAACTCCTGCTGGTCCTTGCACTTCCAGGCCGGCTCAAAGCCCGCCGAGACAAACTCGCCGTACACCGAGTCAGGCGAAGTGACCAGAACGAAGTTCGCCAGGTACGCCCCGCACGCGGCAAGGAGCAGCCCGGCCGCCAGAGCCCACCGCACCCAGGGCCGGCGGCCGCCAGCGACCACGGTCCCGGCGACGGCGGGACGGCCGCTTGAGCCCACCTTATCGGCGTCCAGCACCGGGCCGAACTCCGCGGGCGGATCGAACAGCCGGCGCACCGCCGCGTCCGCATCGGCGAGCGAGCGCACCACGGCCGCGGCCTCGGGGCTCTGGTTCACGAGCCTTTCCGCGTCGGCGCGCTCGGCCCCTTCCAGCCGCCCATCGGCGAACGCTTCGAGCACGCGGAGTTGTTCGTCGCGGAGGGTCATGCGCTGGTCCCCCGTCCCGCGGCGTGCATGGTCGGGCGTGAACTCGGCCGGGAGCGTGCGCTGAGCAGGTGTTCGCGCACGGCCTTTCGTGCGCGATCGACGTGGCTCATCGCGGTCCCCTGCGGAATGTCGAGGGCAGCGGAGAGTTCCTTGTACGGGACGTTGAGGCACACGCGCAGCAGCAGGCACGACCGGGCCACGCCGTCGAGCGACTTCAGCGCCGCCAGCACGTCGTCGTCGAAACTCTCCTGGTCGACTCGCAGCGCCCCGTCGCGCAGGATCGGGAGAGGCTCCAGACGCGTCGGGCGGGCGGCGGTGGCGGAATCGATAACCCCGGGGTCTGCCGCGGCCGTGCGGCGCCGGATGTCCTTGTGAACCTCGTTCATCGCCGTGAGTCGCACGATCTTGCTCATCCACGCCAGGAAACTGGTGGAAGGATCGAACTCGTCAAGCCGCTCGATCGCAACAAGTGCGGCCTGCTGCACAATATCGTCGGCACCCTGGCGACTGCCCGTCTGGCCCGACGCGACGCACCACAGAGCGCGGGACACCTCCCGGAAGCGGCGCACGAACTCGTCCCGGCTCAGGCGATCATGCGTGGGGCGGGCAGCGTTAGGTTCGGCGCCTGTTCCAGACGCCGCCTGCGGTGACATCGAAGAAGCAATGTTGCTGCCGGTCATGGTCCTTGCAGATCGTAGCGTACGGCCCTGCCGTGAACCGGCCAAGGTGGCGGACATCGAGGAAATGTCGCCAGTCCCGCGCGGATTCTGCAATCCGACACCACCGCGGCAACATCTGTACGTGCCGGGCAGGAACCCGTTTCCGCGTCTCGGCGTGCAGGGTTCGAGCCTCGAAATCAGCGTGCGATGGAGGACGGATGTCGGTGTCCCCCCGGCACGCGCCGTTTCTCCTCAACGGCCGACGGCGGTGCAAGGCAAGTCCGACCGGAAGTTCCCGGACTTGCGTAGCCCGGCGTCGGCTTTTTTGCGCCGTTCCGTCTTGCCCCGCCCTGTGATGCCCGACGCCGTCCGTATATCCTGATGCGGGCGTGGGGGTGCACGGGAAGGTCAATCGCATGCACGTTCATCGTCTTGGGTCTGTCCGACGCGTGGGCGCGGCCTTGGCGCTGCTCGCTTCCGGGGCCGCGTACGCGGGGGATTTGCTCGCAGGTGTGCCGGGCCCGGCCCCCGAAGGACCTCCGAGCCACCGCGCCCGACTGGCGCGCGTGAACCTGGGAGAGGTGCCGGACTGGACCGTCGCGGTCGGGGCACCTCTTGTGTTCAACCTGTGGGACGAGGCGGCCATCTCCGCAACGGTGGACCGCGCGACGCCGACCGACGCGGGTGAGATCCTGTACGGTACGCTCGACGGCGAAGCCGACGGAACGTTCATCGCCGTAGTACGCAACGACGTGCTGGTGGCCGAGGTCCGTTCCCCCTTGCGTGGCTCGTGGTACATCCACCCCGTGGGCGAAGGGCTCCACGCCGTGCGCCAGATCAACGGGGAGGAATTCAAGCCCTGCGCGACGGACCTGCTCGCGGAAGTCCCGGGCCCCGGCGAAGGTGTCCGCGCCCCGGCCCCTTCGCCGCGAGACGTGCCGACGATCACCGTGATGATCGTGTACACCGCCCAGGCGCGGTCGGGCGCGGGCGGGCAGTCGGGCATCGACGCGGTGATCGACTTGGCCATCGCGCAGGCCAACGAGGCGTACGCCAGCAGCCAGATCAACGCGAAGCTCAAGCTCGTGTACCGCGGCTTGGTCGACTACGCGGAATCCGGCAGCGCCAGCACCGACATTTACCGGCTCCAGGACCCCTACGACGGGTACATTGACGAGGTGAACCCGATCCGTTACTGCTACGGCGCCGACGTGGTCACCATGCTGGTGAACAACTTCAACGCCTGCGGCATCGGGTTCCTGATGTGCTGCGGGGGGTACCCGGAGTTCGCCTCCCACGCGGTGAACGTCGTGGACAAGGACTGCATCAGCAACTTCTCGTTCGCGCACGAGGTCGGCCATAACCTGGGCTGCCACCACGACCGTGACAACGCAGGCGGCAGTCCCGCGTTCAGCTATTCGTACGGCTACCGCACGCCCAACCAGCAGTACCGCACGATCATGGCGTACGCCCCGGGAACGCGGATCGGGTACTTCTCCAATCCCAACATCACCTACCAGGGGTCGGCGCTGGGGATCCCCGTCGGCCAGCCGGGCGAGGCCAACAACGCGCTGACCATCAACAACACCGCCCCGTCGGCCGCCCAGTTTCTGCCCGGTCCGTGCTACGCGGATGTCGATCACAACTGCTTCGTGAACGGCGACGATTTCGATTCGTTCGTCGACTGGTTCGTCGCCGGCGACAAGCGGGCGGACTACGACGGGAACACCTTCGTCAACGGCGACGACTTCGACACCTTTGTCCAGGATTTCACGAACGGCTGCTGACCCGCGGCATTGCCTCACCCGGAGGTCACCGTGCCCCTTCACTTCCCCGCGCCACCCCGCGCACGCCGCTTCTGTCTTTCCCCGGGCGCGGCGCTCCTGCCGTTCCTGTCCGTGGCGCTGGCTGACGCGCGCGCTCAGGTCTACCCCCTCGCGCCGGACTGGTCGAGCGCGGACATGCAGGTCTCTACCGGCGGCGCGTTTGCCGACATCAACGGCGACGGGTGGCTGGACTTTGTCGTCTCAAACGGCAACGACATCTCGCTCCAGCGTGTCGTGTGCTACTTCAACAACGGCGCCGGGCAGTTGCAGGCATCCCCGGGCTGGCAGTCGGCCGGCACCGCGTACCACGGCCACTGCGACGTCGCCGACGTCAACGGCGACGGGTGGCCGGACGTGGCGGTCGCGATCCTGCTGGCCCAGGGCGGCACGTCCGCCCGTCTCTATCTCAACAACGGCGGCACGCTCTCGACGACGCCCGCGTGGTCGGCGCCGGTCTCGGGCGATTCGTTCGGGGTCGCCTTCGGTGACATGAACGGCGACGGCCGGCCGGACCTGGCGGTCGCCAGCGGGGAGGCGTACAACAACGTCCCCAAGCAGAACTGCGTGTACCTGAACGTGAACGGGGCGCTCTCGAGCACCGTCTCGTGGCAGACCGCCACGACCCGGAACTTCAACAACTGCCTGTGGCTCGACGCCGATGACGACGGCCGGCTCGACCTCTGCTACACGGGGTCCAACACCGACACGTTCGTGTTCCGCAACCTCGGGTCGACGCTCGAAACCGTCCCGTCGTGGCGGACCAACGACAGCCGCAATCAGTTCGCGCTCATGGCGGCGTGGGGCGACGTCACCGGCGATGGCCGACGCGACCTGTTCCTCGCCGACAACAACCAGCTCTTCAGCGGGACGGGACGGTTCCGTCAATACAACGGGCTGGCGGCAGGGAACTTCTCGCAGACCGCCAACTGGACCTACAACGAGGGCTACACCGCGGCCGTGGCGCTCGGCGACATCAACAACGACGGTGCGCAGGACCTGTGCACGGGCGAGTGGTTCGGTCGGACCCGTTACTTCCTGAACGGCGGCAGCGGCCTGCCCGCCGCCCCGACGTGGACGAACACGGGCACATCGACGACCACGGTGGAGAAGATCGTCCTTGGCGACATCGACAACGCGAGCCTCAAGACCGGCGTCGCGGACTTCGCGGCCGCCGGCTCGCGCAGGCTTTTCTGGCTGCCGTACACGCAGCTCCAAGCGGTGTTCTCGGTGACCGTCGACGGCAGCGAACTCCCGCGGACGCAGTGGTGCGCCAGCCGCGAGAGCGGGTGGGTGTCGGTGGGGGTGACCCCCGTCTCCTCTGTCCGCGTCGTCTACGTGCGCTCGCGGTCGCTCGACATGGGCGTGACCAACTGGGACGACAACCGTCCGAACCAGCTTTACTACAACACGCTCCCGCCCCCGTGCCCCGCCGACTTCGACGACAACTCGTTCGTCAACGGCGATGACTTTGACTCCTTCGTTCAGGGGTTTGTCGACGGCGCGCCGATCGCGGACTTTGACTCCAACGGCTTCGTGAACGGCGCCGACTTCGACCAGTTCACCGAGCACTTCGTCGCCGGCTGCTGACACGACAACGCGACCCGTCCTGGACTTCGGTCGGAGGAGAGAACGCGAAGCGCGGGGAGTGGGCAGGGATCACTCGAAGAACAGGCCAGGGAGCGCGGGCCGCGGCCGGATCGGCAGCGACACTTTGCTTTCCGGGAACTTCCCGCCCTCCGCCTCTCTGCGTTCTCTTGGAATGGTCATCGCGTTGCGCGGAGCTGATGCCGGCGTTGCACATCGCTCTGGACCCGGTCACGCAAAGGATGTTGCGGTCATCAATCGGGCAATATGCGGGCGATTCATCTGAGGATATCGCAGTCCTCAATTCGCACGGTCGATGTTTCCAAGACAGAATTGGGCATTGTGCGCCGGCGGGCTGCTGGTACCCTCTTGCATAGTCCCGTGTCCGTGCGGGAGCCTTAATTGCGTTGATCGGGAGCATCGTCATGGCCAGTCGCTTCGGGACCGTCTGGGTGGGTTCGCTCGCGCTGTCGAGCCTGGCTGTCGTCAGCGTGCTCTCTCGCCCTGCTCCCGGTACTGAAACGGCGCTGGCCGCCGAACCCCCGACTTCGACCGGGTTTGTGAACTTTGAGTCACCGCACGTCCATCCTTTGGACCGAACACCCGACGGCCAGACGTTGCTGGCGTGCAACACGTCGGCGTGCCGCGTGGAAGTCTTCTCGATCGGCGGTGGGGGGATGCTGACGGAGTCGGGCTCCGTGCCCGTCGGCCTGGACCCCGTCGCGGTGCGGGCACGGACCAACACCGAAGTCTGGGTCGTCAATCAGGTTTCAGACACGGTGAGCATCGTCGATCTGGGCACCATGAACGTTGTAAGGACCCTGGTCACCCAGGATGAGCCGTGCGATGTGGTGTTCGCCGGCACGCCGCAGCGCGCGTTCGTGTCGTGCCAGGGAACCAACACCGTGCTGGTGTTCGATCCCGCGAATCTCGGCGCGGCACCCCTCCAGGTCGCCATCGACGCCGAACGCCCGCGCGCCCTGGCGGTCAGCCCCGACGGGTCGAAGGTCTACGCCGCGATCTTCGAGTCCGGCAACGCCACCACCATCCTGGGCGGCGGCGTGGATCCCCTGGCTCACGGCAATATCACGTTCCCGCCCAACGCCGTGAGCGACCCCAGCGGTCCCTACGGCGGGCAGAACCCGCCCCCGAATTCCGGCGCCGCGTTCAACCCGCCCCTCAACCCCGCCGCCGGCACTCCCCCGCCCGTTGGGCTGATCGTGCGGAAGAACGCCGCGGGCCAGTGGATGGACGACAACGCGCACGATTGGACGGCGATGGTCTCCGGCGCCGATGCCGCCAAGAGCGGGCGGCCCGTGGGCTGGGACATGCCCGACCGCGACGTGGCGGTGATCGATGCCAATTCGCTGGGCGTCACGTACGCCACGGGACTCATGACCACCTGCATGGGACTGAGCGTGAACCCGGCGAGCGGCGCCATAACGGTGGTGGGGACCGAGGCGACCAACCAGATCCGCTTCGAGCCGGTCATCCGCGGCAAGTTCATCCGCGTTGAGATGGCGACGGTCGACGCCTCCAACCTCTCGAACAAGACGATCGTCGATCTCAACCCGCACCTGACCTACACCGTGTCCACGCTCATCGAGAGCGAACGCGACCGAGCCATCGGCGACCCCCGCGCGATCGCGTGGAACGCCGCGGGAACGCGCGGCTTCGTGGCCGGCATGGGTTCCGACAACGTCATCGTCATCAACACCGCTGGCGCTCGCGCCGGAGCAACCGAAACGATCCCCGTCGATCAGGGCCCCACAGGCCTGGTCATCGACGACGCCACCGACAGCCTGTTCATTCTCAGCCGTTTCACCGCCACGGTCACGGTGCTCCGCGCTTCCACCGAAGCGTTCGTGCAGACCATACCGTTCTTTGACCCGACCCCCGATGCCATCAGGAAGGGCCGGCCGCACCTGTACGGCACGCACCGCCAGTCAGGGCTCGGTCAGATTTCATGCGCCAGTTGTCACATCGACGGCCGCATGGACCGTCTGGCATGGGACCTCGGCGACCCTTCGGGCGACGTCTCCTCCATCGCCGACCTGAACAAGGGCTTCGGCGTGACCGGCCTGGAACCCGGCACCGCGAGCCCGCCCTTTGCACCGCACCATCCGATGAAGGGACCGATGGTCACGCAGACGCTCCAGGACATCATCGGGCACGAGCCGCTCCACTGGCGCGGCGACCGGGCCTCGCTGCACGACTTCCTCGACGCGTTCGCGTCGCTGCAGGGCGCGGTGTACACCGCGGACGTGAACGAGTTCGAAGACTTCCTGACATCCATCGCGTTCCCCCCCAACCCCTACCGCACCATCGGAAACACGCTCCCCGACAGCCTGCCCCTGGCGCGGCACTGGAAGACGGGGCGTTTCGGCCCCAACGCCGGCGAGCCCCTCCCCGACGGCAACGCGTTGACCGGGATCGGCGCGTTCCGCGACCGGGCCCGCAAGCTCGACGGCGGGGACTACGCGTGCGTGACGTGCCACACGATGCCCACCGGCCTGGGCAGCAACATGACGTGGAACGGCTCGAACTTCGTGCCCGTTGCGTTGGGGCCCGAGGGTGAGAGCCGCCTGGGCGTGGTCACCGCCGCGGGCGTGAGCAACGTCACGATGAAGGTCCCCCAGCTGCGCAACCTGTACCAGCGCACGGGCTTTGACCTCATGCACACGAGCAGCAACGCGGGGTTCGGCCTTGGCCACGACGGCTCGATCGACTCCATCGAGCGCTTCGTGAACATGTCGGAGTTCCTGGTGAGCGGCGACCAGGAGACGGCCGACCTGACCGCGTTCATCCTCTCGCTCTCGGGCTCCGCGCTCCCGGTGCCGTCGACGACCATCATGCTCCTGCCGCCCGGGCCGGCCAGCAACGACGTGCCCGCCTCGGTGGGCCGGCAGCTGACTCTCGCGGGCGCGCCCGACGCGGGCCAGGCCGCCCTGCTCTACCAGATGGTCAGCCTCGCCGACACCACCAAGGTCAGCCTGGTCGCCCACGGCAAGGTCGCCGGCGAGCAGCGCGGCTACGCGTACCTCACGGGCGGGCTGTGGCAGGCCGACCGGTTCGGCGAGCAGCTGACCAGTGCGCAGGTCCAGGCGCTGGCCGCCCCCGGGACGGAATTGACCTACACGGTCGTTCCCTCCGGGTCCGAGGTCCGGCTCGGCGTCGACCGCGACCTCGACGGGTGCATGAACGGCGACGAGATCGGGGGCTGCATCTGCCTGTCCGACTTCGACATGAACAATTTCGTCAACGGCGACGACTTCGACCAGTTCATCGAGGCGTTCTACTACGGGGATCCGTCGGCCGACATCAACCACGACTCGTTCGTCTCCGGGGATGACTTCGACCAGTTTGTCGAGCACTTCGAGGCGGGCTGCTGAGCAAGGTTCGCGCCCGACCCGCGAGGGGAGGTGCGATCCGGTACGATGGTGCCGTGCCTCCCCAACCGTCAGAACCCGGCGCGCCCGCCGCCGCACCACGCCCCGCGGAAGCGCCGGCGCGCCTGCTGGTTGTCGACGACAACGAAATGAACCGCGACATGCTCTCGCGCCGGCTGGCGAAGCGCGGCCACGCCGTCGAAACGGCCGCCGACGGTGCCGCGGCGCTCGAGATGCTCGCCTCCAGCCCGTTCGACCTGGTGCTGCTCGACGTGATGATGCCGGGGATCGACGGGTTCGAGGTGCTCCGGCGGGTGCGCCAGACCCGATCGCCCATGCAGCTGCCCGTGATCATGGCCACGGCCAAGGACCAGGCCCAGGACATCGTTCAGGCCCTCGAGAACGGCGCCAGCGACTACGTCACCAAGCCCCTGGACTTCTCCGTGGTGATGGCCCGCGTCGGGACGCAGCTGGCGCTCAAACGTTCCGTTGATCAGATCGTCGCGCTCGAGGCGAGCCTCAAGACTCAAAACGTCGAGCTCGAGCGGGCCAACGGCAAGATGAAGCGTGATCTGCGCTCGGCCGCCAAGCTCCAGCAGGCGCTCCTCCCCGGCGCGTCCCCCGCGAGCAGCCGCGCCGCGTTCGCGTGGATGTACGTTCCCTGCGACGAGCTCGCCGGTGACATCTTCAACGTCTTTGCCCTCGACGATCGGCACGTGGGCATGTACCTGCTGGACGTCAGCGGGCACGGCGTTCCCGCCGCGCTGCTCTCCGTGACGCTCAGCCGCGTGCTGGCCCCGGTGCCCGGCCAGTCCTCGCTGGTGATGCGCTCCGGGCCCGAGGGTCTTGAGCCAACGCCACCGCACGAGGTTATCGCAGAGCTGAACCGACGATTCCCGATGGAAGGGGCGATCTCGCAGTACTTTACGATGATCTACGGCGTGCTCGACACGGCGTCGGGGGACTTCCGGTATTCGTGCGCCGGGCACGTTGGTCCCGCGGTGATCCGGCGCGAGGGTCCATCGGAAATCCTCGAGACACCGGCGCTGGCGGTGGGCTGGGACCCCGCGGCTCCGTACGACGACCTGCGGATGAAATTGTCCCCGGGCGACCGCGTGTACATCTATTCTGACGGCATCACCGAAACCCTGAACGGGGCCCGGCGTCAGCTCGGCAACGCGGGCATCCTGGCCTCGCTCCGGGGGTCCCAATCCGGTACTCTGGATCAGAGCCTGCTCGACCTGCGCCGGTGTGCCGAGGAGTGGGGGCGGGCCGCATCGTTCGACGACGACGTGTCGGCGGTGGCGTTGGAGTGGAAGGGCTGAGACTTCGACCATGAACCGTGAAGCCAGGGGATGGCACCCCGATGCAGTCCGATGGTCGACCCCCCCGTTCGAGGGGGAAAGCCGGGCCGCGAGCCTTGAACGCCCGGTTCTCCTGCTTCGGTGGTTGGTCCTGCACAGCGAGGCCCGGTAATGCCGTTGATCCTGCTGGTTGAAGACAACGAGATGAACCGCGACATGCTCTCGCGTCGTCTGCTCCGCAAGGGCTTCGAGGTGGCGATGGCGTTCGACGGGGCCGCGGGCGTCTCGGCGGCGCGGGAGAAGAAGCCCGACCTGATCCTCATGGACATGAGCCTTCCGGTGCTCGACGGGTGGGAGGCGACCCGCGAGATCAAGAGCGATCCAGAGACCCGCACGATCCCGGTGATCGGGTTGAGCGCCCACGCCATGGCGGGCGACCGCGAGAAGGCGATGCAGGCCGGCTGCGACGACTACGACGTCAAGCCCGTGGAGTTCGAGCGTCTGATGGGCAAGATCACGGCCGTGCTCTCGCGCGGCACATCCGACGCCGGTGTCCGGGCGCCCGGCCAGGGGGAATGAGACGATGTTCAACGGGCTGTCCCTGCGCAACAAGTTCCGCATCGTGATCTTCTGCGCGGGCGTGATCGGCATGACGCTGGGCGGCTGGGCGCTCACGCGCACCCTCCTGCTCGGGGCCGAAGACCAGGTCTCCAGCCGCGCCGAGATGCTGATGAACGTGATGGTCGCCGTCCGCACGTACACGAAGGAGCACGTGCGCCCGCAGCTCAAGGAACTTCAGGAAGCGAAGGAACAGTTCATCAGGGAGACTGTCCCCTCGTTCAGCGCCAACACCGTGTTCGACAATTTCAAGAAGAAGGACGACTACAAGGAATTCCGGTACAAGGAAGCGACGCTCAACCCCACGAACCCGCTGAACAAGGCCGACGAGTTCGAGGCCGATCAGGTGGTCGAGAAATTCCGCGCCGACGCGAACGTGAAATCACTGTCGGGGTTCCGCCCCTCGCCCGAGGGCCGGCTCTTCTATACCGCCCGTCCGCTGACCATCACCGACAAGGCCTGTCTCGACTGCCACACCACGCCGGACATGGCGCCCAAGCAGCAGCTGGCCACCTACGGGCAGGCCGGCGGTTACGGCTGGAAGATGGGCGAGACCGTCGGGGCCCAGATCGTGTACGTCCCTGCCGACCGCGTGATCGAGAGCGGGCGCAAGAGCGCACTCACCCCGCTCATCATCTTCGCCTCGATGTTCGCCTTCATTCTCGGCGTTACCGGCTACATGCTGCGGCGCACCGTGCTCCGGCCGGTGCACCAGCTCGCGGCCGTCGCCGATTCGCTCAGCCGCGGCGAGCGCGCCGCGTCGGGCATGGAGGAGCTTTCCCGCACCGCCACGCGTGGCGACGAGCTTGGGTCTCTGGCTCGCACGTTCGGCTCCATGTCGGAGCAGGTCCGTGCCCGCGAGGAGGAGGTCCGCCGCAGCGAGGCGTACTTCCGATCCCTGATCGAGAACGCCAGCGACGCCATCGTCATCCTCAACCGCGACCGCACGGTCCGCTACGCCAGCCCCGCGGTCGAGGGGGTGCTCGGCGTGAAGCCCGCGGCGCTGGTCGGGCGCACCGTCCTGGAGTTCATCCACGAGGACGACCGTGACACCACCACCCGCGTCCGCGAGGAGACGGTCGCCCGCCCGGGCGTCGGACCGACGAGCGAGTTCCGCGTCCGCCGCGCCGACGGAACGATCGCCCACGTGCAGGCCGTCGGGACCAACCTGCTGGAAGACCCGACCGTCGTCGGCGTGGTGCTCAACCTCCGCGACATCACCGAGCGGAAGCGCGCCGAGGAAATGACGACCGCCAAGGAATCGGCCGAGCGCGCCAACCAGATGAAGAGCCAGTTCCTGGCCAACATGAGCCACGAGCTGCGCACGCCCCTGAACGCGATCATCGGCTACAGCGAGATGCTGCAGGAGGAGGCCAAGGAGCTGGGCAACGCCGGCGCTTTCGACGCCGACCTGCAGAAGATCCACGGCGCCGGCCGGCACCTGCTGGGGCTCATCAACGACATCCTCGACCTCTCGAAGATCGAGGCGGGCCGCATGGAGCTCTACCTCGAGGAGTTCAACCTGGCGTCGATGCTGTCGGACGTCGGCGCGACCATCAAGCCGGTCGTCGAGAAGAACGGCAACCACCTCGTGACCGACGTGCCAGCCGACGTGGGCGAGGTCCGCTCGGACATGACCAAGCTCCGACAGTGCGTGTTCAACCTGCTCAGCAACGCATCGAAATTCACCAAGGAGGGCGCGATCACCCTCCGCGCGCGGCGCGAGCGGTCGGGCGAGGGCGACTGGGTCAGCGTCTCGGTCGCCGACAGCGGCATCGGCATGACGCCCGAGCAGCTCGCCAAGCTGTTCGAGCCCTTCACTCAGGCCGACGCCTCCACCACCCGCAAGTACGGCGGCACCGGCCTGGGCCTCACCATCACGCGCCGGTTCTGCCGCATGATGGGGGGCGATGTCACGGTCGACAGCACGCCGGGCAAGGGATCGACGTTCACCATCCGGGTCCCGGCGCAGGTCAAGGATCCCAAGTCCGCGGCCAAGGCCGGCCCGGCGTCTCCGGCGCCCGCGTCGAACGCGTCCCCGCCCTCATCGAACGGCCCGCTGGTGCTCGTGATCGACGACGACCCGGTGGTCCACGACCTGATGCGCCGCGGCCTGGGCAAGGAGGGCTTCCGCGTCGAGACCGTCCTGTCGGGAGACGCCGCCGTCGAGACGGCGCGCCGCCTGCGGCCCGACGTCATCACGCTCGACGTCATGATGCCCGGCAAGGACGGCTGGAGCGTCCTTGCCGAGCTGAAGGCCGACCCGCAGGTGGGGGGCATCCCGGTCATCATGGTCACGATCGTGGACGACAAGCACATCGGGTTTGCCCTGGGCGCATCGGAGTACATCACCAAGCCGCTCAACCTCGAGCGCCTGGTCTCGGTTGTGCGCAAGTACGACAAGGGCACCGAGCACGGGGACGTGCTGGTGGTCGAGGACGACCCCGCCCTGCGCGAACTGGAGCGGCGCACGCTCGAGAACGCCGGCTGGACAGTCTTCGAGGCCGAGAGCGGGCCCAAGGCCCTCGACATGCTCTCCCAGGCGATCCCCGACCTGATCCTGCTCGACCTCATGCTCCCGGGCATGGACGGATTCGAGGTGCTCGACCGCCTTCACGCAAACCCGCGTTGGAGAGATATCCCCGTCGCGGTGATCACGGCCAAGGACCTCACCGCGGCCGAGCGCGACGCCCTTAACACGCGAGTCTCACAGGTGCTTCAGAAGGGCAATTACACCCAGGAAACGCTGCTGGGCGCCGTCAAGGACCTCGCCGGCCGCCACTCCGCGACGGTACGGGCCCGTGGGTAAGGAGCGCCGAGCATGGCGCAGGCGCGCATAGAATGTAGAAGCAGGCCGCCGTAGCTCAGTTGGTAGAGCAGCGCTTTTGTAAACGGAAACGTCGAGCGATCGGTTAGCACCGCGTTTAGTCCTGATTGTCCGAGGATTGCGGAGTTCCGGCGAGCGAATCGCGGTCGTACGGCGCCCAAAGGTGACACCCGAAAGAGGCCGATTGTGGGCGGTTGCGGGGGTCAGTGACACCCGATGACCGGGCCGTTGGCCACAGCATCCGCTGCTGGCGCGGCGACGGCGTAGCTCTGCGATGATCGGCTCGGAACGGTGGGTCGATGTAAGACCAAATCATTATGCCGGCGACTTCAAAAGCCGGCATCGTGCGAGCCGTTGCGGAATCGGGCGGCCTGAGCCTGATGGTCTGGTGGATGCCGCCGACGCCGAATGGCCAGAGTAACGGGACCTGTGGCGGAGGAGTGGGGCGAGCAGATCCGTGCGAACTCAGTAGTGCGAACTCACTGACGGCGTGCTCGGGCACCGACGGATCGGATGCTGATCGAGTAGTTCAGGCTCTCGACTTAGTACATGCTCATCCCCGCGGCATCGAAACTGGTCGTCCGTTCGTCCAGGAACCGGTCCCCGGGCGCGAAGGACCGCACCACGCTCTCGTCGCTGTTCCCGTTCTCGTCGGGCGGAGAAGCGCGGCGTTCCTCCAGGAGTTCGTCCCCGGTGGGGCCGCCGTAGATGAACCGCCGCGTCCGTCGTTCCCCACCACGCTCCGCACCCGGTGGCCCAAAGCGTCGTAGCTGAACGTCGCCAGGGTCAGGCCTCCGGAGGCCGACACCCCCGTCAGGCGGTTCTCTTCGTCGTAGGTGTAGGTCCGCCCGTCCTCGTCGGTGGTCAGGTTCCCCGCCGCGTCGTAGGTGAGCGGGCGCCCGTTGATGGTCGCGTACTGGTTCGACCCGTCGGCCACCGTGGCGGTCGCGGTCTGCCCCGAGCGGTCCACCTGCACCAGGCGGTTGCCCGCCTTATCGAGCGTCAGCTCTTCGACAGGACCGAACCCAGACTCGGCGTGCCAGGCCGACCGAGCGGTTCAGGCCCGTTCGGGCTCGGGCGGAACTTGTCTTTGAGCCGCTTCGTCGGCTTTGAGCTTCTCGATCGCCTCGGGGATATTCCAGACGCGCGTGCAGTCCTCGAGTGTCGGACGCGCGATCACGAGATCAGCGCGGTAGTAGGGCTCCCACTCGCCGAAGATCGGCGCTGGGGCCCAGTGCCCGCTCAGGTCGGTCTTCCCTTCCCCGGCCATGAGCCGGTCGGGCGAGCCGCCGTTGTAGTGAATCACAAACGACCCGTCGGCCCGGTAGGTGTAGACCCAAGCCGCACGTGGAGAGGATTCACCACCGACAAACTCTCGGAATATCGCACTGCTTAAGAAAGCTCTTGATTTGTCGAAACGAAGGCTGAATGCTCTGTCGCGTGCTACGCGAAGCCGATCATCCAGAAACCCCACCCCGATGAAGTCCGTGTCGAGATTCACGTCGAAGAAGCACCACGGCTTGACGGGGTGGCCGATGACCACGCCGAAGAGCTTCCTTCTTTCGAAGAGCCGGTGAGCCTCGGCTTCAGTGAGTTCTGACTTGACTCGGTTGTCGTGCTGACTCCACCGGCGGCAGTATGTCACGCGTTCATTCACCGGTACACATTACCTTGAAAATCTCTGATCTGCACGTCGAACCGATCCGCGTACTGCAGGATAGCGCGTGACACGGGCCTCGCCTGTACCGGCACTTCAAGAATCAAACGCCCACGGAGTTCTTGTCCCGCGATACCGAACCCTCGGTTCTTGGGTGTATCCGCAATGATCCGGCCGGGTGCGTACTTGGCCACGGCTTCGGCGATGTAGACTTGCGCCGTCCGCACCTGGATCTCCCCGAACTGCGTGTTCTTCCTCGACACGATCTCTCCCAGAGAAGGGTTGTACGAGTCCAGGATTCTTTGCCCGCCCCCGGGCAGATCTACAGCGACCTCGTTGTACGGGTAGTTCGGACGGGCGATCTGGTTGAACTGGTTGCCGCGCTTGGTATTCTCCAAGAAACGCTGCGCGGCGGTCAACTCCGGGGCTGGCTCGGAAACCGCCTGGGCCATCTCCACCGCCGGCGCGGCCACTTCGCCGATCGGCGCCCGCACCGGCCGCGCCCCGGCTCCGCCCGCGGCGCCAAGCAGATTCCCGAAGAACACGCCCCCCGCGGGCTGCGACACATCGTCGGGATTCTCCGTCTCCCTGAACCTCTGGATCCCCTTCGCCAGGTCGTACAGCCCCAGCGTCAAGCCCGATCGCATCTGGTGGCCGGTCAGCTCGAGGAAGTCGCGTCCTGCCTCCTCCCACGACCCGCCCGTCGCGAACCGTCGGGCCAGTTCACCGTGCGCCCGGTAATTCAGTGGGTGGCCCGCGAAGGTCCCCACCGCGTCCACCGACAGCCCGCCCACGTCCCACACCAAGAACGCCAGTTCGTCCTTGGCCTTATCGGCGCCCGCGACCGCGCCCTGGAAGCCCTGGGCCGCGCCCTGCCCGAACGCACCGCGGAACTGCTTGCCCGCGGACCCGAAGCTGAAGGTGTATGTCGGGCAGTCGGCGAATCGGCCCGAACTTTCCGCCGCACAGATCAACTCGAACTGCGGTCTGTCCCGCTTCTCGCGCGATCACGTAGACGACGGGTCCATTCATTTGGAACATCAACCAGGCAGTCGTCGAGCGGCCAATGAGGTGCAGATTCAACTAAGTGCAAGAGTGTCCACGCCAGTCCAAAGTAGTCATCGGGCCCAAAGAGTTTGACGAGTTGTCTGGCCTCTTCGTCGGACACTGGAGCCGCGATACTGGCCACTAACTCGTGCTGTTTCTTGATTTGATCGGCGCGAACATCTTGCGATGACGGAAACACGCCGAACGAGGCAAGCTCCCGAATGGCTGGGCGGATCATGGTGGCTTACTCTCCTACGGCCTCGACAATAGGTCCGGGTATCGTGTTCGGTAGTAGCCAAGAAGCTCGATTATACCTTGATCGTACTTGTTCCCAACGATGCTTCTCAAGTCCCTGATGTCCCTCCCTAGAACTGTCCTGAATGGTGTGCCCGACTCTTGAGAGAGCAATTGGGCGCCGCGGAATCCAAAAGTTCGGGTCAGTACGTGCTCGGCGTGCGGAATCATTATTGCTCCGCCTTCGGCTCGACTCGTGAAGCCGAGAGCAGCTTGAGGCATGTGGTGCGGTGTGAGCATATCTCCAACCACCGCCATGCGGTCCAACTCTACAAAACTACCAGCCTTTCCTGCACGGAGACCGGCGTCCACACCTGTTGTCGTTCCCGCCCGTGCTACAAGCTTTGCCACGGCGGTCTCGGACGACAGGAACGCCGGGACCTCCCGTACCGCCCCGCCGGCGGCCCGCAGTTCCGAGGCCATCACCGCAAACGGCACCACCGCCGCCTTGGCCGCGCCGGCCATCGCGCCCGGACCGCCGATCGAGATCAGGGCATCGGCCTGGCCCCCAAGCAGGGTCGCGTACCGGTCCGGCACCCCCGAGAACCGCAGGCCCCCCGCCAGGGCCAGCGCCGTGTACGTGGGCACAAACTCTCCGGAGGATGCCGTCCTGCTCCCCGCCTGTATCACGTCCAGGCCGTGCGCCACGACCGGCACGCCCAGGCCGTACACGGGCACCAGCAAGACCCCACCCACCAGTTCCATCCCGCCGCCGACCACCTGCACACCGCCCATCATGCTCGTGCCCGTGCGCTCGGCCTGCGCGGCGACCCCGCCAGCGATCGTCAGCCCGCCGCGGATTTGCTCCATCCTCTGGGCGATCGCGGGTGTCGCCGCCTCTGCCCGCACCCCGCTCACGGCGCGGCGCTGCTCCTGGGGCTGGAACAGGCTGAACATGCGCAGCCAACCCCAGATCCCGTCGTCCTCATCCCCCGTCATCAGCCCGTACGGATCGAGGTTGACCAGCGGGTTGCCGCCGAACCCCTCGTACAGGCTGGTCCCGTCCACGAACCCCGCGGGGTCGCGCTGCAGGAAGCGGCCGCGGCGTGGGTCGTAGGTCCGCGCGCGGTAGTCCATCAGCACGTGCCCATCGGGCAGCACGTCGATCCAGCGGCCGTGGAGACCAAAGTCCCCCGTCACCGGGCTGGGGCCGCCCGGGCCAAGGTCGACCGTGCCGCAACCGGATGGGGGCGCCACGTTCGGTCCCGCCAGGCACGGCTCCAGGTCCGCCAGGGTGACCACCCCGTCCTGGTCGGCGTCGAAGATCTGGTCCTGCGGTTCGGTCGAGCCGAACGCGTTCTGAAGCGCCAGGGCGTCGATCAGGTCGACGTCCCCGTCCCCGTCGGCGTCCAGCTTCCGCTGCCCCGTAAAATCCCCGCCCCCCGAGTAGCTCAGGCGCCGCTGCAGGGTGCCCTGGGCGTCCATCACCCCGATCACCGAGTGGTTCGGGCCCTCGATGAAGTAGGTGCCGTTCCCCGACGCGTCGAAGCTCGCGGCCCGCTCGTCCAGGAACCGGCCCCCGGGCGCGAAGGACCGCACCACGCTCTCGTCGCTGTTCCCGTTCTCGTCGGGCGGAGAAGCGCGGCGTTCCTCCAGGAGTTCGTCCCCGGTGGGGCCGCCGTAGATGAACCGCCGCGTCGTTCCCCCCACCACGCTCCGCACCCGGCGGCCCAAAGCGTCGTAGCTGAACGTCGCCAGGGTCAGGCCTCCGGAGGCCGACACCCCCGTCAGGCGGTTCTCTTCGTCGTAGGTGTAGGTCCGCCCGTCCTCGTCGGTGGTCAGGTTCCCGGCCCTCAGTTTACGCCGAGACTGCCGCGATCACCGCCGTCGGATCGAGTGGGCCGTCAGGGCTCTTGTTGACCAAGTACATCTGGCGGATCATGCCGACCTCCAGACGGGCGAGGTCGATGTCGTCCGCCACCTGAAGGAGCGGGCGGGAGCCGTCGTCCTTCACGTCGGTGGTGTGGATGCCAAGATCGGGGTGGCGGATCATGTCGAAGAACCGCTCAAATTCCAGGCGCAGCTCGCCGCTGATCGCGGGGTGCTGGTCAAGAAGCCTCAGGTATAGGTCCTGCTGGGTCTTGAAGTGCCATTTGAGCGCATGCTTCTCGAGAAGTCGACGCGCCTGATCGAGGTCGCCGCCGATCAGGGCGGCGCGGACCGCCTTCAGGTACTCGGCCGTGGCGACATCGTCGGAGCGGATGACCTTGATGTGTCCGCGGTTGTGAAGCCAATCGATAATTTGCGGCACGGTGCCCGTTAGAGCCCGTCGGTCCAGCAGGCCGCCGAGCAGCCACCGCGCATAGAGCCCTGACCGTGCAGCGATAGCGACGTTGCGAGGGTGCCAGTTTTTGGCGAGCCCGGTGTCGAGTACGCCAAGTCGCAGCGCCCAGTCGGCAGCGACGATACTGCGCTCACAGAAGAATTTGCCATGCTGCGGATCACCTCCAAGCTCCGATTTTATTGCAAGAGATAACTCGGCAGAACTTCTCCAATCTGGTTGCTCGACTTTTCCAGTATTAAGATCTCGTGCAAGATCCTGAATAACATTCTTCGCCATGAACCGCGACAATTCCGACAGCGCGCTGCGCCACTGTTCAATGTACCTGTGCCTGTAACATTTGATGATGCCGGCACTCATGGATTGAGGGTTGGATCAATGATGACGTCGACAGAACGTCTAGTAAGGTTGCGCAGGGATTGCAGCGTGTCTTCCGTCACGCGCAGTCCCTGAGGACCAAAAATAACTACACGACCACCCCCGCGTGCGAGAATTTCTTGAAGCTCTAACGCAACGCCCGTGTTTCCAATTCTCTTAGTAATAAGGTCTTGAGCCCTTAACAGGTTCCGCTCGAACTGCTCTCCCGCGCTGTTGCCGCCCAGCGCCGTGAACATCTTCATGCTCTGCGGTCTGCTGATCGCGTTCTTGGCTTCGATGAGCACCACGTCCTCCACCGCGCCGGAAGCTCCGACCTTATACGCCAGCCGGTCGGCCGCGTCAAGCACGAAGGGGCAGCATGCACCTAATCCGGTTCTGCCAGACCGGCGTCTCGGAGGGCCTTATAAGCGTCGAGTTCCCGCTGCCTCTTGGCGCGCGTGAGGCCGCAGGCGATCATGACCAAATCCTCAAGTCCGAAGTATGCCATCTGCTTGATCCCTACTTCGCACGCCGAGCCAACCACGCCCGGGATCTTCCAGTCGCGACCACGCAGGCGTGCGGCGCTGACAAGCACGCTGTTGGCCGGGTCGCGGCGGATGAGCCGGCCGGGGACACCCCGGAGCGTCAGGTCCACAAAGTCGGCCTCTCGGATGTCCAGGGCCCAATCGACGTTCCGGTAGTAAGCGGCGTTCGCCTCGTGAAGCGCGCGGTGCGCGTCCGGCTCGTCATACGCTGACATCGGATTGACTATGAATCGGCCGATCTTCCCACGCAAGGTTACGTGCTTGAAGACCGGGCCCCAGCAGATCGTCACGTCGCGCGTGTATAGCCCATCGACGAGTACATTTTCGAATATGGCGCACCCGACAGCGCCAGGACTCAGGATCTGGCAATGAAGAATTTCTACGTTTCGCACCATGGAGCGCAGTCGCGGATCGCGTGTGGCTGACAGCACTATCCCGTCAAACGAGCATCTTTCAAAGACCATACCTTCAAAGATATGCCCTGAATCGTGGTCTCGAAGGCGCTCGCATTTCTTCCCAATGTGACGCGTCATGGGATTCTGGTCAGACCTATCCGTTCGTAAAGAACCGCGTTGAAGTTCCCCAAGCGATAGTACGGTCTGGAGAGCTTGGTGCCAAGTTGCTTGAAGGTCGTCACCTCGAAGATCGAGCCGCGGGCGCCGCCGACGCCGACTAAGTCCGCGCCGGGGCCACGACCGGTGTAGAGGAGCATCTGGTTAGCGATAGGATCGAATTCAATAGTTTGTGCGGTCATGCGTTCGACCGCTCGCCCTTCCATCATCCGCATGACTCGCGGATCGGCATTGGCGGCCTGAATCTCGTCCCGACTGAGCACTCGCCACGCCGCACCCGGCTTCTGTTTCAGCGTCATGGCCGCCTCATCCACCGCGGCTTCCAGCACGATCTGCGCCGCCCGCGCGTTGGGACGCGCGAACGGGTTGAGAATTTCCAGCGAGATGTCCCCGATCGGAGCCGTTTGCGCCGCTGCCACGCGCGACGGAGGTGGGGTAGTTGATTGAGCTCCTCGTCCGAACGCGAAGGGTCCCGCCGCCAGCACGGACGCCGTGCCCGTCAGCCCGCTGCCGAACCGGAACCCCCGGTCGAATTTTTTCAGCGGGTCGCCGGTGAAGGCTTCTTCCCCGGTCGCCCCTTCGAACAAGGCCTGCCCGCTCTTGTACGCGCCGTAGATTCCAGCACCGCCCCACAGGGCCGTCATCACGGCGCCGGCCTTGGCTCCGCCGTAGGCGGTCGCCAGCGCGATCGACCCGTCGGCCGCGACGAAGAACACGGCCCCCGTGCCGACGGTCACACCCACTCCCGCGTAGAGGCCCGCCATTTCCGGTCCGCCCAGCGCGTTCACGACCGCCTGGCCGCGGTCCACGGCAGGCGCCAGCGGTTTGGTCCGCTCGATCATGGGCTGCAAGGACCGGAGTGTCTGGACCGCTCTGGTCGGCGCCGCTCCCGATCCTGCGAGTCGTTCTTGAGAGGGCGTCGGGCCTCCGAAGAGGGATCGCAGGAAGCGCACGATCCAGTCCTCGTCCTCATCCCCCGTCATCAGCCCGTACGGATCAAGATTGACCAGCGGGTTGCCGCCGAACCCCTCGTACAGGTTCGTCCCGTCCACGAACCCCGCGGGGTCTCGCTGCAGGAACCGGCCTCTCTTGGGGTCGTAGGTCCGGGCGCGGTAGTCCATCAGCACGTGGCCGTCGGGGAGCACGTCGATCCAGCGGCCGTGGAGCCCGAAGTCGCCGGTGACCGGGCTGGGGCCGCCGGGGCCAAGGTCCACCGTGCCGCAGCCCGATGGCGGCGACACGTTGAGGCCCCCCAGGCACGGTGCTGATCCTCGACGCTACTCCGCCGGGTTCACGGCGAGCGGCACGAACTTGGGCGCCCTGTACTTCTCCAGCGGGAAGCCCGGGATGAAAAAGAACTCGCGGCCCAGGTGCTCCTTGATCACCGCACGCCGTCGATCGAACTCCTCGAAGTCGTCGTGCAAATCCTTGAGGTGCTCGGTGACCTGGACGTAGTACCCGTCGAGCCAAGGCTCGACGCGGAAGGCCGGGGCGCTGGCGAAGCGCTCCCGCCCGATCATGTCCACATAGGGCTTGCCGAAGAACATCCCCCAGGCGAGGTTGGGGAGGCGTTCTTGCAAAAGCCCGGTGTTAAACGGGCCACTAGCACGGTAGTGGTAGTTCTCCGACAGGTGCGGCCTAGCCGCATCCATCTCGGCCTGCGTCCCAGTGTGGGCCGCGCCGATGTGCACCGGCCAGGTCTGGCAAAGACACTCAAAGAGGCTGAGCATCGAGGAAAGCGGAACCTTTCGGGTGTAGTGGGACATACTAAAATCGGAGATTTGGAGCTTTTTCTGATACCACTGTGATTTATACCAGTGCGCTTCCATGCGCCCGCCGCGCGGCCTCCACATCACATCATGGTCAAGGTCGATGAACTTCTCTAGCCCGTCCACCTCGCCCTTGTACTTCAATGGCTCGCACTGCGCGTACCGACCCGGCAGCAGAGCCGGATCGATCTCTCTCATGGTTTGCACGAACCATCGCTGGAATCGTGTCGTCTCGGTGACAAACGGGAAGAGCGTGTAGATCGTCGATTCCAAGTCCATTGACCTCAAGGCACGATGCGCGTTCCGGTCACAGGAATCGGAATCTCGCTAAACGCACTTGTCGCAGGGTCGAAGCGAAAAATCTTCCCACGGCTGAACTGGATCTGCCGCAGGATGCTGCTGGCCACCGTCTCCGTCTTCGGGCTCACGATTAGGCCTAATGGCAAGTTCTCTCTGACGCTTGCCCCTACAAAGTCCCTCATCTGGCTCCTGAACTGGATGTCCCGGACATCCTTGATGTCGGCGATCCCGAACCGCGTCCCCACCGGCAGGTCGGGGAACCGCGTCCGGCCCGATGGCCCGACCAGTGTACCGCGCTCGAACGTTCCGAGCGCCGTCCGCACCTGATCCTCGAACGCCAGGCCGGTCTCGCGCGCGACCGTCACCGCGGCACGCCCTTCCAGCAGGCGCGACGTGTCCGTGATGGCGGCGCGTTCCACCGCACCGACCTCTCGCGTCACCGCCGCGGCGGTCTCGCGTTCCAGGATACCGAACACCGGGAGGACGCCCGCGAGCACGCCGACCCCGCCCACCACCGACGGGCTCTCCCGGAAGTCGCTGGCCGCGAGCGCCATGCCTGGCACGAACGCCGCCGACGCCGCCACCCGCACGGTGGTCTCCAGCCCCTGTGGTTGTGATGGCCCAAGATGGCGCCGCCTCCCACAGATCTGTGCGAAACCCCGTGAGTAGGCGGCATGTGGGAGTGCGGTGTTAGGTTACCAAGAAAAGCAGTGGAGATGCGGATTCGGTTGAGGGTATCGAAAACCGGTGCAAACGACTTGTGCGCTAGGACCAAAGCTGTATGATCCCCGGAAGATGTGGTGATGGCAGTCGCATGTTGATCTAGAGCGAGTCCGACGAGTACGAAAGGACATGTCGATGAAGAGGTGGCAATCGTCCCTTGCGGCCGTGGTGTGTGCACCAACGCTGGTCGTGTGCGCCCAGCCGTCAGCGGAGTTTGCGGTATCGGCATCTTCGCCCGATCCTGTCATATTGCCAGGCTCGATCATCAACTGGGCCGTTGAGGCTACCGTGAGTGCAAGCGACAACGTCGGGCTTGCCGGCTTTAGCTTTGACCTAGTCCAGGATCCGATGAACCCGGTGCTCTTCGATTTGCCTTTGGCTGCAGGTTGCGATTGCATTCCCAGCGGGATGGCAACGCTCTTGACCAACTTCCATCGCCCGCACGGGATCGATAATCCACCACTGCCGGGCTCGGTGTGCGGGTTCTGTGGAACTCTCGTAGGAGAACCCGGCGCAAAGAATCTACGTCAGATCGGCGGGATGCAGAATACGTCCGGTCTGGTCGGATCGAACATTGGGCATGCGGTGACTGTTACCGGCGGTGTGGGACAGCAAGCCAACGGCCAGATACTGGTTGCGTCGTCATTTGCTGCGCCTTGCAAAGCCGGGGTTTACACGTTCTCGATAGCCTCGGTCCGTGCGAACGTCCTGCAGAGCATCGCCGTTCCTCCGTCAAACTCGCCAACCATTCCGGCCCTTACGCCGATTACCGGGCAGAGCTTCAGCATCACGGTGCAGTGCATCGCCGACTTCGACCACAACGGGTTCGTCAATGGAGACGATTTTGATGCCTTTGTTGTGGTTTTTGAAGCAGGGGAGCCGTCCGCGGACATTGACGGGAGCACGTTTGTGAACGGCGACGACTTTGATTTGTTTGTTAGATCCTACGATTTAGGGTGTTGCTGAACTAGAATATGAAGGGTTGGATAAGTAGACCCAGCCGACAGTCGGTTACCACAATCCTGCGCTTGTACCCATTCCTGTGCCAATCGCAGGGTGAGCTTGTCATGTCAACCGGCCCGACTCGCGTGCGCTCGGGACGCAGCGAACTCCCTGGGGCTCAGGCTGCCCAGGGCGCTGTGCGGTCGATCCTCATTGTAATGCCGACGCCAGGCCTCGACCTTCTCCCGCGCGTCGTCCAGGCTCATGAACCAGTTCTCGTTCAGGCACTCGGCACGCAGCCGCCCGTTGAACGCCTCGATCAGCCCGTTGTCGGTGGGCTTTCCCGGCCTGCTGAAGTCCAGCCGCACGTGGTTCAGGTACGCCCATTGATCCAGACGCTTGCCCGTGAACTCGCTCCCGTTGTCCACGCGGATCTTCTCCGGAAGCCCTCTGTCACGACCGACCCGCTCCAACGCCTCCGCCACTCGGTCGCCCGTCAGCCGTCCGTCCAGCTCGATCGTCAGGCTCTCGCGGCTGAAGTCATCGACCAACGTAAAGAGCCGGAACTTCCGCCCGTCGAACAACTGGTCGGCCATGAAGTCCATCGACCAGCTCTCGTTCACCCGCGTCGCCGTCGTCCGCTCCGGCCTGGTCACCGCGCTGCGGTGCCGCCGCGGCTTGTGCCGGCCCACGCACAGCCCCTCCTGCCGGTACAGCCGGTAGACCCGCTTGCGGTTGATCATCCAGCCCTCCCGTCGGAGCTTCACCCAGATCCGCGGGTACCCCCACGTCACGTGCACGCCCGCGATCTCCTTGATCCGTCCTCGGAGGGGCGCCTGATCGTCCGCCACCGACTCGTACCGTTGCGTCGAACGAGGATGCCCGAGCACCCGGCACGCCCGACGCTCGCTCACCCGGTACGCCATGCGTGCCCTTTGCACGATGGTGCGCCGACGATCAGGCGTTAGAGTTTTCCCCGGAGGGCATCCTGCAGCATCGCCTTGTCCAGGCTCAGGTCCGCCACCAGCGACTTGAGCTTGCGGTTCTCTTCCTCAAGCTGCTTCAGCCGACGGACCTCGGCAACGCCCATCCCCGCGAACTTCTTCTTCCACCGAAAGAAGGTCTGCTCTGAGAACCCCATCTTCCGGCACACCTCCACGATCGGCGTGCCCGTCTCGGCCTGCCGTAACGCGAACGCGATCTGCTCCTCCGAATACTGGCTCTTCTTCATCTTTCTGACCTCCGAACAGAGGCCGGATTGTCGCTGAAAAACTCTCACTCAGTTTGGACCAGGATTCGGGTTTGAGCGCAGCTACGGATTGGCCACAGCGTGCCGCGGTTTAGAACGGCGTTCATTGCCGGGTAAAGCTCTGGTCTTGGCGGCCGGGGTAAAATCGGTCCGTCGGGGCACGTCTTGGCCACCGTCACGTGACGCGCAACAGGTCCGTGCGCAGACGGCACAGCGAGTATCGGGACCAGCAGGGGCGGATACGGCGAAAGTCAGGTCCGCTCGGGAAAACTAGGTGTTGGCCGCCGTAGCTCAGTTGGTAGAGCAGCGCTTTTGTAAAGCGCAGGTCGGGGGTTCGAGTCCCCCAGGCGGCTTTGCCCACAATGGCGAGAAAAGCCCTGGATTCCAGGGCTTTTTCGCCATCAGGGCCAAGTCGCCTTGACTGTGACGACACCTTCCGCAACCTGTGTGACACCCTGCTCGCCGACACCAGCGTGGTGTCGGCCAGGGGGTGGAACGTCACGCGCGGCCAGTCTAGGTTTGGCGCGCAGGACGCCACGTTTCCAAAGAACGCTGTTCACACGGAGGCAAGGATGGTCGCCGCCAGCCCAACGCCCGCGAGCAAGCGGGCCAAGCCCGCCAAGCCGTACGAGGGGTTCCCGCTCTTCCCGCACGCCACCGGCCGCTGGGCCAAGAAGATCGGCGGGCGCTTCGCGTTCTTCGGCCCTTGGAACGATCCGTTCGGGGCGCTGGAACGGTTCACCGCCCAGCGCGACGCGCTCTACGCCGAGCGGCTTGGCCCGGGGCGCATATTCGCCCACGGCGCGCCACGGTTGGCCGAGGCGGCCATCGCGACACCCAGCCCACAACCCCCGCCATCCCCGGCCCCCCGCCCCGCCGCCACCGTGGGCCAACGAGCCAGGCCCGCCCCCGCCCAGGACTTGTCCTTGGACGGGGACGCGACCGAGGGCATGACCGTCCGCGATCTGGTCAACCACTTCCTCACCGCCAAGCAGCGGCAGATGGACTCGGACGAACTCGGCAAGCGAGCGTTCATCGACTACCACGCCGTGTGCGGGCGCTTGATCGCCAGCCTCGGCACCGACCGCCCGATCGATCAACTCGGTCCTGCGGACTTTTCGTCGCTCCGCGCCGAGCGCGCTAAGCGCTTCGGGCCGGTGGTGCTGGGGATCGAGATCGGCCGCGTCCGCACGGTCTTCAAGCACGCCTACGAGAACGGGCTGTTGGACAAGCCGGTGCGCTTTGGCCCCGAGTTCGCCAAGCCCAGCCGCCGCGTGATCCGGCTGGCACGCAACGCCGCGGGGCCGAGGCTGTTCGAGGCCGCCACGATCAAGAAGCTGCTGGACGGCGCTGGCGTCCACCTCAAGGCGATGCTGCTCCTGGGCATCAACGCCGGGCTCGGCAACACCGACGTCTCGTCGCTCCCCAAGACGGCGCTTGACCTCAAGAACGGGATCCTGGTCTACCCCCGTCCGAAAACGGGGATCGCCCGCCGCGCGTTCCTCTGGCCCGAGACGGTCGAGGCGCTGAACGCCTCGCTCAAGGCGCGGCCCAAGCCGCTCGCCGCCGCCGACGCCGGGCTGGTGTTCATCACCCGCCACGGCCGCCGCTGGGTCCGCGAGCAGTTGCCGGGGGCAAAGAGCAAGGGGAAGCGCCCCGCGATCGTGATCGACGCCATCGCGGTTGAGTTCCGCAAGCTCTGCAACAGCCTCAAAGGCGAGAAGCCCAAGCTCGGCTTCTACGCCCTGAGGCACACGTTCCGCACCATCGCCGACGAGGTCGGCGACCGCCGCGCGATCGACATGGTGATGGGCCACGAGAACGGCAACGACATCTCGACGCACTACGTCGAGCGGATCGCCGACGAGCGACTGCAAAAAGTCACCGAGCACGTTCGGGTGTGGCTGGCGATTGGCAAGCGCTAGCAGTCCGAGGCCGTTCGCTCAGGGCCGCGGCTATGCCGGCCTGATCGTCATTCCCACGTCTGTCACGCAAGGAAGCGGATATGAAGGAGCAGGTGACCCGCGCCGTGCCGAGGCCGAAGGCTTCGCCAATCGTTCCCGTCCCCACCAGCATGTGGCTCGGGTCTCCCATTAACGATGGCCGTCTCACGATCCCCCCCGGAGGAACCCTGAGCATCTCACCCAAGTCTCGAGAGCGTGCCCTCATCGGCCTCGCGGAGGACTTCCGGTGTGCGGGGCGACTGACTCCCCGGCTCTGGCACATTCTGGTTCAGCGTGACGCAAACCGCGCATCGCCCGAATCGTTCGCACCTTTGTACAACGAAAGAGTCGAGCACGCGCGGGGTGAGTGGCCCGTCCTCACGAGGTGGGCTCAGCACGATCAGGGCTTGGTCGGGATGTTCTTTGGCGACGACCCTGACGGAACGGGGTTCCGCCGGTTCGAGCAGCTCGCCCGATCCGCCGCTCAGTTGGTTCGCGCGGTGCTCGCTCTGCCGGGGCCGCGCGATCCGGTGTCGTATTGGATCGTGCATCTCTACCGCCTCGCCGGCGGGGGGGACAGCCAGATTTCGGCGCCGTGTCGTCGACGTTGCGCAATTGAGGGCGCCGGATGCACGATGACTCTGACGGTGAAGGGTTGGGAGAAGCCGGCGGCGCTCGCGCCGGTGATGTCGATACTGGCGTCGTGGCCCACAGAGCGCATGACGGGGTCGTACGCGATCCTTGACCCTGACCTGTGGTCGGCGTCCGCACTAGGCGTGGAAGAGCTGATATCCCATGGCGGCGAGGAAACAGATGCGGCGTTGGATGCGGCGTGGCGCGAGTCGCGGTGGTTCTTGCGTGCCACGCGGGGAATACTCAACAGCGACACCTTGCGCAAGGCTCGCGATCGCGGACGCGTGAAGGGGCGGAAAGACGGCAGTTTCTGGGAGTACCAGGTCGCCTCCGTGGTCACGGTCTACCGCCAGCACGACGAAGAAATCCGACGCGCACTCAGGACGGAATAGCGGAAACATTCCGCGGATGCCGGACACACCCTGCGCAGCCCTTCCCCACCGGCTTGCGGCGCGTAATGCTCGTCGCGTGAAGCTTGAATCCCATCCCCGCCCGCAGTTCGTTGGCCTCCGCAGGCTGAGCTACCTCACCGGCGTTCCGGCGCGATGGCTGTGTGAGCAGGCCGACGCGGGCAAGCTGCCGTTCCTGGCCATCGGCCGAAGACGTCTCTTCGACCCGGCGGCGGTCGCAGTGGCGTTGCAGACGCTCACGACCCAGACGCCCAACGGAGACAGCCGTGGCTGAGTGGCTCACCCCACCGCAGGTTGCCCGTGCGCGCGGCGTGAAGCCCGCCAAGGTGCTGGCGTGGATCGCCTCGGGCGAACTCGAGGCCGTGAACCACGCCGGGCGCGCCGCGGGACGGCCGCGCTGGCGGATCAGCGCCGAGGCGCTTCAGGCGTTCGACCGGGCCCGCTCGAATCGATCCGCCGCGCCCGCGAGGGCCGCGCCACGCCGGCAGCGAGACGCCGCCGTGATCCAGTACTTCTGATTGAGGGAGTTGCGACATGTCCATCGCGGTGGCCATTCGAATGAGCCCGGGCGTTGCGATAAATCATCCGTTGCGGCTTGCGCAGGAGGGAGAGCGGCGCGCCGCCTGCGTGCACGCGGCCGGAGATCGGGTCCAGGATGGCAGCCTTGCGCAGATCTCGGGAGCTGCCGGCAAGGTCTTCGTGGCGATCGAGGGTGTGGCTGACCCCCGAGGCGAAGCATCGCCCGCGCTGATCACGATCGCCCGGCTGGCGGGCGTCGCTCCGAGCACCGTGTCCGTCGCAATCGCTGAGCTCGTGAGCCGAGGGTTCATCGAGCGAGTAAGCCGCGGTGGGGGGCGCGCGACCACTTGCTACCGGGTGCTTCATCAACATGCCCACCGGTCGAATCGAGGCGCCCGCCCGGGCGGGCAGCAGGTGTCCGCCCCACCGGGCACCTGCCGTCCGGCGGAGCGAGCGCGCGCTCTGACTCTGTCTTTGCCTTCTGACTCCGCGCAGACAATCAGCAGCAGCAGTGCTGCTGCTGGGGTCGCCAACCGCGAAGAGAGCCAAGCCATCGCTCGGAAACGGGGATCGCTTTTGCGCGCAGGGATCGGCGATCCAGCGCTCACCGAGCTGTCGTGCAGCCCGTGGCTATCGCCCAGCCAGGTCGACGACAAGGTCAACGCCGCCAAGTCGAGGGGAAAGGGCACCGGAATCATTGTCAATGATCTGAAGGCGTTGATCGAAAAGAACAAGGCCGATGCAGTCCGGAAGCAAAGCCAGCCCCCGCGCCCTGCCCAGCTAGCCGCGCCGCCGCCGGCAGCCGAAACGAACGGTCGCGACGCTGAACTCCGCGCCGCGGAGCAACGCCTCCGGCAACTGCCGCCCGAGGAGATCGCGCACATCGCCCGCGCAGCGATCGAGACGCTCCCGCCGTTCGAGCGTCGGCGCGTCGACCGCAACAGCGGGATGGCCAACCCGTTGGGGTGCAGGTCGCTCGGGCCGGCGATGTGCAATGTTCTGCTCGCGCGCGAAGCGGGCGGCGGTGCGGTGCCGGCGCACGTCGCTGCGCCGCTGCCATCGGCCCCGGCGCGAGGGGGGAGGGGGGGGTGAATCTCTACAGCTTTTCCTAGGGACCGATGCGTGGTCCACTTTTTTCCACGCACGGGTTTTTGTTGAGGGGGGTCCGAGTTCACCAAATCGGGTTCAGGGCATGTTTTCCCGGCAAGGAAGCCGACTATGAAGATCCGAGATCGTGTCAAAGAGCTCCGCAGAGTGCGCGCAAACACGCTGTTACCTTCGGCGCGCAACTGGCGCACGCACCCCAAGGCGCAGCGCGAGGCTCTTCAGGGCCTGCTCGCCGAGGTCGGGTACGCCGATGCTTTGATCGCCCGTGAGCTGCCCACGGGCGAGCTCCAGCTCATCGACGGGCATCTTCGGGCCGAGACCACGCCCGATTCCAAGGTCCCGGTGCTTGTGCTGGACGTCACCGAAGAGGAGGCCGACAAGCTCCTGCTCAGCCTTGACCCCCTGGCGGCGATGGCCGGGGCCGATCCGGCCAAGCTCGACGCCCTGCTCAAATCGGTGAGCACCAGTTCCGAGGCGGTGTCGAAGATGCTCGGTGACTTGGCCACGGCGTCGGGTCTGGAGTCGCTCGCCCCTGGCGTGGTGGAGGATGTTCCGCCCGAGCCCCTGAAGAAGGCGGTCTCGAAGCCCGGCGATCTCTGGGTGCTGGGCAAGCACCGTCTGCTCTGCGGGGATTCGACCAATCCCGACGATGTCAGGCGCGTGATGGACGGGGCGCGGGCGGTCCTCTTTGCGACCGACCCGCCCTACCTCGTCAACTACGACGGCACCAACCACCCCAACAGCAAGAAGAACTGGCGGCCCAAGCGCAACAAGGACTGGTCCGAGTCGTACGGCACCGCCTGGGACGATGCCGACGCCAGCCCCGACCTGTACGACAAGTTCATCGCCGTGGCAATCGCCGAGGCGATCACGCCCGAGGCCGCGTGGTACTGCTGGCACGCGGCGCGACGGCAGGCGATGGTAGAGGCGGTGTGGGTGAAGCACGGCGTCCTGCTGCACCAAACGGTCCTGTGGGTAAAGAACCGCCCGGTGCTCACGCACTCGTGGTACATGTGGCGCCATGAACCCTGCTTCTTTGGGTGGCTCAAAGGCAAGAAGCCCCGCAAGGCTGGCGCGGAAATCCTTCCCAATGTCTGGGAGGTACCGACGGTATCGTCGGCAACCGACGCCGGGCACCCCACCAGCAAGCCCGTAGAACTGTTTGCGATCCCCATGCGGCAGCACACGGCGGTGGGGGATGTGTGCTACGAGCCGTTCTCGGGAAGCGGGAGCCAGCTCATCGCCGCCGAGCAGCTCCAGCGCCGCTGCCACGCCATCGAGATCTCGCCCGTGTACGTGGACGTCGCGGTTCGGCGGTGGCAGGCGCTGACCGGCGAGAACGCGGTGCTGGAAGGGTCCAAGGAGACCTGGGCCAAGCGCGCCAAGGCGCGCGGCGTGAAGGCCGGGGAGTGATGCGCCCATGGGACTGCGTGGACCGAGGCCCAAGCCGACCGCGCTGATCCGCCAGAGCTCTTGCAGCTTTCGCGGATGGATCAATAAGGGTGAACCGATGCCGACCCCCGGCCGACCGGCCTGCCCCAAGTGGCTGGACCCAGAGGCCAAGAAGATGTGGCGGAAGCTCCTGCCCCACCTTGAGCTCATGCGCGTGCTGACGGTGGCCGACGGCAATGCGCTGGCGCGCTACTGCGAGACTTGGGCGCGATGGAAGCGGCTGGTGCTGTTCAACCGGCAGTACGGAGAGACCTACCAGATCAAGCGCCCCGACGGGAATCTGGCGTGTTTCCTGCCCTTCCCGCAGACGGTGCTCCTGGGTCGGATAGGGCAGGAGCTCACCCGCCTGGAGCAGGAGTTCGGACTGACGCCGTCGGCGCGCTCCAAGATCACCCTCTCGCCCATCCCCGTGCGCATGACACCGACCCGATGGCAGCACAATGACATGATGCGCCGGCTGTTCGAAGGGGGCGGACCGGCGCCACCGCGTCAGACCCCCGAACAGGCGCGGCGGCGGAAACTCCTGTTCACCGGTGGTGGTTCGGCGCCGCCGCACATGCCGTCCCCCGAGGCCGCGGAGGACGAGAGGCGTCGACAGTTCCTCGCGGGCGGTGGCCCGGCCCCTCCACGCACCCCGGCCCGGACCGTTGGCACCGTTCAGAGCGGTGAAGGTTCAGAGCGAAAGCGTCGGCGCCGCGCAGGGCCGGAGTAGGCTCTCGATGCGCTCCACATGGTCCACCTTACGCGCCACGCCGACCGCCCAGTCCGCGCCGTGCATGTTCACGGACCTGTTCTGCGTGGACTCGCCTCTCGACGGGGCGAGAATTGCGGCCGTGTATGGAACTCCATGGGCACGCGGCCGGGCTGGTGATTGGGGGCGGTACCTCCCGCGGTCCGAACTGCAGCCGCGGCGCCTGAAGCGGGACGAATCTGGGCGTGCCGCGGGCTAGGGTTGGCGTCGTCCCCGTAGACGCCTGAACGAATATCGTTCCCCCCATGGGAGGCGCGCGCCGGCACCATTACGTTCCTGATTTTCTTCTGCGGCGCTTCGCGGTGCGCGGGGCGAGCCGGGACTTCATTGTCCGGGGACTCGTGCGGGGCAACGTCTGCGAGGTGAACACCAAGAAAATCGGGGTGATCGGCATGTTCCACCGGTGCGCGGGTCTATCCCGCTCGCCGGAAGCGGTGCTGAGCGGCTTTGAGGACGACCTGGCCCGCGAAACCGCGCACTGGGAGACCGGACCGCTCGACGCCGAAGGGGTCGAGGCGGCCCGCGAACTGGTCCGTCACCTGCGCACGCGCAGTCCGCGCATCCGTGAGCTGTTTGCCCACCTGGCAGGGGGTATCGGGGGCGTGATGGAACAGGCGGTGCACGAGGCCCTTCCGGATTCGCCGCCGCCTCGCAGTCTTGCCGATGAATTGTCGCGGGTCTTTTCCAGGGCCGCGATTCAGAATCACGACGACCTTGCCGCTCAGCAGCAGGCCCTGCTCTCGATGGTTCCCGAGGTCGTGGGACGCCACATGCGGTGGGCGATGGTGTCGGCGCTACGTGGGTTGGTGACTTCGGCGCGGCTGCTCGATCTTGTGGAACAGGTGCACACGGCTCAGGTCATCCAGAGCTTACACCAGTCGGCGACCGATGCGCTGGACGAACTCGCGTGGGAAGTCATTGCGGTCCCGACCGAGTCGCTTTTGCTCGGCGACGGCGCCCCAATCGCGCGTTACGGACGAGAGGAGCAGTTCTTCGAGCTGTTCCAGCGCGACCGGCCCCTCGAGATGGTCGCACTGCCGGTGGCGTCCGGGCGGCTCTTGGTCGGTCGGAGGGCGGGCGTCGCCGCGCCGTCGGCCGACTCCGTGAACCACGCCATGATCACGCTCAGCCGAGAGTTTGCCGTGGGGCGCTGGTCCAGGGCGCAGTTCGAGTCGGTGCGCGGAGAGTTCGGTTCGGCCGTGGATGTGTCCCTCATGCGCCGTCTGTTGCCCACTGAACTTGAGCCGACTCGGAACGAGATCCGCTCTGCGCTTGGGAACGTCTCCGCCCAACTCGACGCCTTCCTGGCCCGGGCAACTGGAGTTCCGCGCGGCGCAAAACCGGCCAGTGCGCCACGGGTGACGGTGGTGGCTCACAACTCCGTATCGTCCCCGGCAACCGCTCCCCCGACGGCTCATCAATGAATCGCCAGCCGTGATTGTGCCCACGCTCTCCACAGCTCAGAATCCCCTCGCATCGCGATCTCGCGAAGATACTCGCCGGTCATGTCGTCGGTCTTGCCCGCGCGGACCTGCAGGCGTGCGATCGCCTGCATGGACTGGATGTGCCCGGGGTAGACCTCAAGGGCGGTGCGGTAGGTGTCGAGGGCTTCTTTGGTGCGGCCAGCGCGCTCCAGCGTCAGCGCGAGATTCAGGCGCGGGTCGGGAGCCCCCGGCATCAGCTTGCGTCCCCACTCAAACTCCGACGCCGCCTCGTACAGGTGCCCCTGGTTCAGGAACACGACCCCCAGGTTGTTGTGCGCAGGCCCGTTGTACAGGTCGGCGGTGAGGGCCTCGCGGAGGAGCCGTTCGGCCCCGGCGGGGTCGGACTGGATGAGCGCCGCGCCTTCTTTGGCGAGCCGCTCGGACTTGGCCGAGTCGCGGTCCGATTCGGTCTGCGGGGTGTAGGGCCCGCTGGGGGACGCGGCGCAGCCGCCCAGCACCAGCGCGCCCGCGAGCGCCAACGCAACGGTGGCCATCCCTGGATCCGGTCGACGCTGCATCAGGGGCTCCTTCGGGCGTCCTCGGCCGCCAAGGCTTCAAGGACGAGGTTCACGCGCAGGGGAAGATTAGCGCCCGGGGGCGCGGTTGCGCCGGTCTCGGGGGCGAGCTCGATCGACGCGACCACCCAGCGCGGTTCGCTGGTGCGCCACGCCGCGAGGAACGAGCCCAGCTCCGGGAGCGCGATGGGGGAGATGGAGAGCGCGGCGCTGCGCTTGACGACGCTCCGGCCGTCGGAGGCGGTGACGGTCTGGCTCCGGGGAGTCAAAGACGCCAGGCTCGTGCCGGGGAGGCCCGCCGCCGAGAGCGCTTGGGTGAGCCGCGGCGCCAAGGACCCTGGTTCGTTCTCGGCGACGCTTGCGCGCGGGGTGGCGGCCTTCAAGCGCCGGATCTGACCGTCCTTGTGACGCAGGGACTCGAGGCGGGTGGTCTGCAACCGCCTCTCCGCGCGGGCCCCATGGAACAACCGCCACGCCACAGAGAGCGAGGCGAGCGAGATCAGCCCCGCGACCGTCCAGAGGATGGTGATCGAGCGGCTCACGGGGCGCGATCCTTCTGGATGGCGGATGGCTTCATCTGCAGGCTCACGCGCGTAATCCCCGCGGCCGAGTTCATGCGTGGCTCTTCGAGCGTCCATCCCTCGGGCGGGCGCAGGGCGTGCAGGAACGCGCTGGCGTCCCCCTCAAGGGCCACCGACGCCATGATCGAGGTGGGCAGGACGCTCAGGGACTGGGGCTTGGAAAACACCTGCGCTGGCCAGGCGGCGAGCAGATGCTGGAGTTGCACGGCGGCGTCGGGGGGCGGCAAGAGCGCCGAGTCAGCCTTGGCGGCGCGTGCCAGGCGCTCCAGCTCCTGGTCGATCGCGAGGATGGCCGTGGCGGGGCTCTGGCCCGGAGCCAAGGCGGCGGCCAAGTCGTCTGCCGCGACCTGCGCGGCCGTCGCGACTTTGCCATCGTGGACCGCGCGGCGCACCAGCCCGACGCTCGTGAGCGCGACCGCGACCAAGAGGAACGCGGCGTAGCGCAGGTGCCGGTGAGTGCGGGCGCGGCGGAGGTGCGCGGGCACGAACTCACCCACCAGGAAGTTGAGGGACGCGGCCGTCGCCTTGACGCCCAGGGACTCTGGGATCGAGTCGGGGTAGAGCCCCTGCAAGCTCGGGGCCAGGTTCTGAAGATCGGCTCGGCGGATGGCGCACACGAGCAGCTTGCGGTCGCTTGCCGGAGTGGCGACCGCGAACACCTCCTCGACCGGCACGGGCAGGTCCTCGGCAAGCTCGGGGAGCAGGGACTCAGGCAGCGGGCCCGGCCGAGTCAGGCCTGGCGCATCCAGCACCGCCCAGAAAAACCGGTCGGCGGGCAGGCGCGTGAACATCGGGCTGAAGATGGTCATCGTGGTCCTCCATCGGGAGTTCGCAGCATCCGCTCGAGCGCACTGCCAGAGTCCTTGCGATCGCGCAGGGCCAGGGTCGTGAGGTGCGTGCCCTCGCGGATCTCAACGGTGCCGGCGGTGACGTGTTCGACGGTGCGGACGCCGATCGCCTGACCGCCCTTGACCCAGATGGGCTTGTCGGTGTCGGGGTCGTAGAGGAGCGCTCGGTCGCCCTCGCTGTCGCGGACGATCGCCAGGATTTGGAGCTTGAGGGGTGGTGGGGGGGGCGGTGGGGGAGGTGGATCTGACTTGACGGTGACCTCGTTTACCGCGGGCGGCGCGATCCACAAGGGAGCGTGGAACGCGGCCTGGTCAAGCGCGACCTGGACGGGCTCGCGGTGGTCTGCCCCGACGTTCTCGGGCGCCGGCGCGGCCTCGATCGCGTCCTCGGGGAGAGGCGACATCGCCCACCAGGCCAGAGCTAGGAGCGGCGCGCCCATGAGCGCCGCGCGGGCCAGCAATCCGGCCCGGGGGCGGCCCGGTTCGACGTCGTCGGGAGCGAGGTTCACGTCTGGACCTCCTCCCCCGCGTCGATCACGCGGGCAAGCTCGGCGAGGGTGGTGATCCCCTGCTCAACCAGCGTCACCCCCGCGCGGTGCAAGCTGATCATCCCCGCGCGCTGGGCCGCGGTCTTGATCTCAACCGCTGACGCCCGCCGCACGACCAGGTCGCGGAGCGCATCGCCGATCACCAGAAGCTCGAACACCCCCGTGCGCCCCTTGAACCCTGACCCCAGACACTCGGCGCACCCCAGGCCCCCGCACGGACTATGGGTGGTGCGCACCAGCCGCTGGGCCAGGATCGCCGAGAGCGAGCTGGCGACCAGGAAAGGCTCAACGCCCAGGTCGAGCAGCCGCGCCACGGCGCTCGGCGCGTCGTTGGTGTGGAGCGTTGACAAGACCAAGTGCCCGGTGAGCGAGGCCTGCACCGCCATGCGGGCGGTCTCTTCGTCGCGGATCTCGCCCACCATGATCACGTCGGGGTCCTGGCGGAGGATGTGCCGCAGGCCCGACACGAACGTGACGTTCTTGCGGGGATCGACCTGGGTCTGGCTGATCGAGAGCCCCGGCCCCGAGAGGTCGTACTCGACAGGGTCCTCGACGGTCAGGATGTTGAGTTCGCACGAGGGGGAGGAGAGTGACGGAGTGACGGAGTGACGAAGTGACGGAGGGGCGGATGCGGGCGAGCCCGCACTCATCTCCTGGTCTTCACTGCGTGCCTGCGTGCCTTCGTGCCTCCGCCCCTTCTGGTCTGCCTTTTGACCACCGTTGGTCGAGCAGATCCACGCCAGGGTGGTATATAAGGTGGTGGTCTTGCCGCTGCCGGTGGGGCCAGTTGAGAGCACGATGCCGCTGGTGCGGCTGACCAGCTCCTTGTAGCGTGCCTCAAGCGCCGCGGGCATGCCCAGGGCCAGGAAGTTCAGCGTGTGCGGAGAGCGAGCCTGGTCCAAAAGCCGCAGCACCACCCGCTCGCCCGAGGTGCTGGGCAGGGTGCTCACGCGGAGGTCGATGCGGCGACCGCTGGAACGGGCGCTGTTTGATCCCACGGTTACCGTCGCGCGGCCGTCCTGGGGAGAGCGGTGCTCGGCCACATCGAGTCGGGCCATCACCTTGATGCGGCTGACTACGCCCGAGGCCAGAGCCCCCGGCAGCTCGCGCACGGTGTGCAGCGCGCCGTCCAAGCGGTACCGGACCAGCGTGCGATCGCGCACGGGCTGGATGTGCACGTCACTGGCGCCGCGCTGGATGGCCTCGAACAACAACAGGTCGACGAGCCGGACGGTGGGGGCTTTGCCGGCCAGGCTCAGCACGTCCTGGTCTGAGTCCTGGTGCGAGTCACTCTCGGCCGCGGTGATGGCGGCGCCCAGGTCGCCCTCGACGTCGTCGGACCCTTCAACCACGACGGCGGGCGCATCGCGTTCGGCATCGCCGGTCGCGCGCGACCGCTCCGCGCTGGCCCGCTGCGCGTACGCGCGGTCGACGGCGGAGGCGATGACCTCGGCGTGCTCGGGATGCGTCCGCACCGGCCGCCTCAGGGTCACTCCCACGTTGACGACCGCCGCGGGGCGCGTGCTGGGCGCGGTCAGCAACAGCTCGACACCGTCCGTGGTCCCCGCGCTCAACAGCAGATGCCGGCGGGCAAAGTCGTGGGGGATCAGCCGCAGGAAGTCGTCGCTGGGGGCGGCAATGGTGGGGGGGATGGT
>JBGALI010000031.1:0-29919 GCA_044223975.1 Phycisphaerales bacterium
ATCCCACCCGACCCCAGCGTCTCCCGCCGCTCGACGACGTCGACCGTCACCGCGTGCCCGCCGCCCGCGCCGGCGCCGGCGGCCTCCTGCACCGCCACGAGCGCGTTCCGCACCACGTTCACCAGCGCCTGCTGCGCCAGCCCCGCGTCGATCTCGACCTCGACCGCGCCGCGCTCCAGATCCGCCCGGCGCACCGCCGCCACCCCCCAGCCCGGCACGCCCTCGTGCGAGCACAGCTCGACCGCCCTGGTCACGATCTCGCCCGCATCGCACGGCGCCGTCCGCACGCGAGTCTCGCGGGCAAAGCTCAGCACGTCGCCCACGATGCTGTCCATCACCCGGGCCGCCGATCCGATCTTCCCGACCGTTCCCCGAGCCTCGGGACGGTCGTGCAGGTCCTGCTCCAGCAGGCGCGCGTACAGGCGGATCGAACCCAGCGGGTTGCGGATCTCGTGCGCGATGCCCGCGGCCATCTCGCCCAGGGCCGCCAGGCGCCGCGACCGCTCGAGCTGTTCGTTGGCCGCGCCCAGCTCGGCCTTGAGGTGCGCCACCTCGTCGCGCAGCTGGCGGTGCGTGGCCTCCAGGCGGCCCGTCACCTCGCTGAACGACGCGACCAGCTCGGCCAGCTCACCGGGCTCGATCATCGCCGGGGTTTTCCGGTCCACGACGCTCACCTCAGACCTCCATGTCCTTCATACGCGCCCCGCCCTGCTCGAGCGGCCGGGCGTACGCCGAGTGCGCGCTGCGCCCCCGCCCCGCCGCCGCAAGCTCGTCGGCCAGACCGTCCCTGCGCTTGGCCAGCAGCACGCGCAGCGACTCGTCGGCGTCCGCCAGCTTTCTGGCCGCGCCGGCGACCAGGGCGAGCTTCCGCTCCACCGCCGCGCGGTCCGCGGGCGTCGGCGTGCCCCGCGCCAGCCGCTCGCGCACCGCGCTCAGCTCCGCGTCCCGGTCCTTCAGCGCGTCCACCACGGCCTGCCGCCGGCGCAACGCTTCCAGGGCGCCCGTGCCGTCCTCGCTCCGCGCCGCCTCGGCGTTCATCTCCTCGGCGCGCACGTACAGGCGCAGCATCTCGTCCAGGAGCGCGAGCGCCTCCGCCGCCGGTGCCGATACCCCGCTCTGCCCGCCCGCGCCAAGAGTCATCCATGACTCCCCTCTTCTTGGGTGCACCGCCGGCACCCGTTGTCTACCGCTCACCCTCGGACTTTGCCCCGCCGCCCGCGTCCGCGACCCGCCCCAGCTCCGACGTCACCTCCAGCCAACGCTCCCAGTCCTTGCGCGACATGGGAAGGTTGGGATCATTCCACACCGACTCGGGGAGGCCCGCGAAGAACCGCCGCGCGTGCTCGTTGGCCGCCGCGGCTGCCTTCGTGTCCCCCCGTCGCATGTACGCGTTGACGATCTGCACCAGGGCCACCAGCGTGGCCGGGTCGCCGGCGTACCGCTCGCGCGCCGCGTCGTACGCCGCGATCGCCGCCGCGTAATCCTCGAGCTCGAACGCGCAGTCCCCGACGTAGAAGTACGAGTTCCGCAGGCAGAGGTCCTCGAGCGCCGTGCGCGACGCCGCGTCCCGCGCCTCGAGCGCCCGGCGCGAACGCTCGAACGTCGCCTGCGCCCGCCGCAGCAGCTCCACCCGCGCACGCTCCATGTCCCGACGCTGGGCGTCGAGCATCGCTTCCTTCAGGCGCGACGAGATCACCCCCGCGGCAAGCCGGCACGAATCGGCCAGCTTATAGCTCAGGACCTCGGACCGCTTCATCGCCGGGAACCGCGTCAGCGCCTCGTCGTACCGCGCGATCGCCTGCGAGAACATCTCCGAAACATCGCGCCCCGTCCCCGCGTCCCCGCGCGCCGCTCCTTCGCCGGTGGTCCGCGCGCGGTCGTAGTAGTAGTCCGCCAGGGCCACCAGGGCCTCGCGGTAGTTCTCCGACTGCGGCCCGCCCAGTTCCCCGGAGACGGCCGTGTTCAGGAGTTCCTCGGCCTTCGGATCGTTCGAGGGGTCGTTGTCGAGCAGGTAGTTCCGCGCCAGGGGCACGTAGCTGTCGTCGGCGTACCGCCCCGCGCCCTCGGGCCCGCGCTCGGCGATGAGGCCCGTGAACAGCTCCGCCGCCTTGGGAAACTGCCCCCGCGCCTGGAACGCCCGCGCCAGTCTGAACTGGGCCTCCGGCCGGCGCGGATCCTGCGGGAACCCGTCGACGAACTCCTGGAACGAGGTGATCGCCCCGTCGCGGTCCCCCGCGCGATCGAACGCGTCCGCCGCCGCCCACAGCGCGTCGGCGTGCTTCCGCCCCGACGAGAGCACCGTCCGAGTGGCGTACGAGCGGAACGACTCGGCGGCGTCGAGGAACTTCCGCTGCGCCAGGATCGCGGCGCTGGTCTTCGCGCCCGGGTCCCTCCCCGGCCCCGACCCGCCCGCCTCTTCGGCCAGTTTCAGGTTCACCTGCCCGAGCAGTTCGACCAGTTCGAGCGGCGCGGCATCACGACCGGGGATCTCTTCGGCGAGCGACCCGTACTTGAGCGCGTTCTCCCAGTCCGAGGCCGCGAAGCGGTCCTGCGCCAGCGCCACGAGCGAACGGGTGATCTGCTCCGGCGGCGCATCGGGATTCCGTGCTCCCTCGCGCGTCTCCTTCACCAGCGTCTCGAACCAGCCCAGCGACTCCTTGATATCCCCGCGCGCCGCGTCGACCTCGCCCATCCCCAGGAGCGCCGCCCCCGCGACCGGCAGCCCCACGAACCGTTCCAGCACCGAGGCGAATCGCTCCCGGGCCGCGTCATAGTTCCGCGCGTAGGCCGCCAAACGCCCCAGCAGCAGCTGGGCCCGGCCCATCGCCGGGTTCTGCTCGCCCAGCAACTCGGACGCACGCCGGAGCTGCGTCTCCGCCTCCGCCGACGCGCCCGACCGCAGGTACGCCTCGCCGAGGTACAGGTACAGCTCGCCCAGCCCGGCGCCGCCGGCCGTCGCCAGGCGCGGCAACGTCCGCAGCAGCCTGGCGATCGTCTCCTCGACCGCGCCCGCGGCCATCATCGTCTCGGCCTGGCGCGCCGTCGCCCAGATCCGCTGCTCGCGCGTCAGGTCCGGCTCGGCCAACATCGATGCGAGCAGTTCCGCCGCGCGCTCTTCCTCGCTCTTCCCGGCCTTGATGCACGACTCGACCAGCCGGTGCAGGAGCCCGTAGCGCACCTCCGCCGGGGTGTCGCCGAGCTTTTTCATCCGCTCCGTTGCCTCGTCCAGCTTTCCCAGCGCGATGTACGCGTCTGCGAGGTAGGCCGCGTCCGGCGCACGCAGGGCGGCGTCGGCGCTCTCTGCCTCGAGGTACTCCCCCACCACGTTCATGTAGTTCTCAGGACGCTTCTCCGACTCTGACTCCTGCCAGAGGTAGATCGAGCGGGCCACCAGCGTATGGAATTGCCGCCGCAGATCCGCCGGAACCACCCCCTTGTCCAGGTACGGGTGGATGTCCTTGTTGAGCCCCTTCAGGCCCTCCTCGTACTTGTGCTCTTCGACCAGCGCCTCGGCCCGCCGGATCGCCGCGCCAAAGTCGGGCTTGGGACGCAGGGCCGCGACCGCGATCACGCCGCCCGCCAGCGCGGCCACCGCCACCAGCATCGCGGGGATCTGCCAGACATCGCGCCATGTGGGCCGCGCCGCCGGGGCCGACGGTGCCGCGCCGGCCGCCGACGCGGGCGTCTCGCCCGACTTGGGCGTTTCACCGCCCGGCTTGGCCCGCGCATCCGCCACGAAAGAGCCTCCGCTCGCTCGACCGGACCCGTCCATATCCATGGCGGGCGCGCATCGGAACACCCCGACGCGCAAGGTCAACGCCTCTTATCGGGCAAAGAGCGCAAGCATCTTCACCAAGGCCCCGAGCGCCGACCGTCCCGCACCCGGCCGAGCCGCCGGGAGCCGGGTCCAGGTCACTCGTCTCCCATGCCGTCCGGCTGCTCGTCGGAGTCCAGCACCACCACGGCCGTCCGCGACATCGAATCGCCCCGGTGCCGCCCCTGCGCATCCATCAGCCCCAGCATCGCCGCCGGCGCCAGGACCCACTTGATCAGGTTCCGCACCAGAGCCTGCCAGAGCTGGGGACGGGAAATCGCCCCGGTCACGCGCACGTCGACCACCTCGCACCCCGTCAGGAGCTTGCCGATCGACCGTCCGATGAACACCTCCCCCAGCACGCCCAGCACAAGCCCCGACGCGACCATCACCCCCGCGAAGATCAGCGACCGCTCGGACATCACAAACTCGGGGTCTCCCAGCTCCGCGATCGCGATCCCCAGCAGCCGCGCCGCCACGACGCCCGCCGTCACAAGGTCAATCAAGCCCGCGATCATCCGCCGGCCCGAGGGCGCCAGCGAAGTGCCCGGCGGGATCGTGTACGCGTCCTCGTTGGGGTCCGACCGCAGCACCACCAGCAGCACCGCCCCCATCAGCACCACCAGCCCCACCGCCAGCCACTGCACCTCGCGCGGCGAGAGCGGGGTATCGCCCGTCATCGGCCCGGCGAACTCCGTGCGCCCGTCCACGAGAGACAGCTCGCGGACTTCCACGCGCGACTCGACTTTCCCCGCCTCGCCCGGACGCGTTCCCCCGGCCACTTCCGCGACAAACCACGCGGCCACGACCCGCGAGGGCGTGTCCAGCCCTACCACCCCCACCATCGGGCCGACCTTCTCGATCGTCCCCACCCGCACGCTCGTCGCGGGCGTCATCGCGATGACATCCAGCCCGCCGCCGCCGGTGAGGAGGGCGGCGTACACCCGTCCGCCCGACATGAACACCCGAGAGTCGGCCGACGGCATCGCGGGAAGACTGCGATCGGCGGCATACTCCCGCCGCTCCCACAGCAATGTCAACGGCGCGTTCTCCGCGCTGTCCCCGCCCGAACCCCCGAAGAGTTCGCCGTCGGGTGAACGGTCCGCGATCGATTCCCGAGGCGGCTCCGTCGCCTTCGAGGCAACCCATAGCTCAGCGCTTCCTTCACCGAGGCGCCGCAGAACTCCCAGCCCATCGCCCGTGCTGATCAGCCACACCGTGTCCCCGGCGTCCGGCGACTGAAGGACCTCGGGAAGCTCCGCTTCCCGCCACGCTCTCCGATCGAGCACGAAGAACCGGCGGTACGGCGCGCCGCTTGGGGTTGCATCCACGATCATCGCGCCAACACCCATGGCACTGGCGGCAAAGCCCACCAGATCCCCCGCGCCGGTCAACGACGGCTCGACCGCGAGCCGGCCGTCGGGCTCGTACCTCCAACGGTCGCGCACCGGTGTCGGCCGTGCCGAGAGCGAGCCCACCGCTCGCGAGCCGCCGGCGCCCGCGTTGAACACCAGGTACACGCGTTCGTCCCACGCCGCCACGGCGCGGGGCTCGACGTCGAGGCCGATGGCCTTGTGCACCACCCCGTCGCCCGTGCCGCGAAGCTGTCCGTCCGCGCCCGACCGCCGCCGCGGCGGCACGTGGGCCAGCACCACCTGACCCTGCGGATCGACCGTGACAAACCAGCCGTGCGTCGACTGCGGCGGTGCCGCCGCGCGCGACGCGGGCGCCGCGCCGGCGCTGGGCAACAGCTGTGGCGGCGCGGCGCCCAGCGCCGCGCTCGCCAGCACGCACACCGCCATCCACACCGCGAGGTGGCGCACCTTCATCGTCCGGCGCCCGAACCACCGGCGACCGGGGCGTCGAGGTACCGCACCCGCTCCACGCCGTACTCCTTCAACCGGCTGTCCAGCACGAACGAACTCTCCTTGATCCGCGCCACACCGCGATTCTCCGCGTCGAACAGCGTCAGACGGATCTCGCTCCGTCGCGACGGCACCGAGATCATCAGCGTGGTCGCCACGCGCGGCACCACCGCCCGCTCCTTGGGCGTCTCTACCTTCTTGTAATCGGAGAGCTCCGCGCGGGCCACAAGCGTGCCCCCCGCGTCGAGAAGCTGAATCTCCACCGGCTCCAACCGCTCGGGCTCCAGGAACAACACCCTCGTGCCCCCCCACCGCCCGGGCACCGTCACCTGCAGCCGCTTGCCGTCGGCCGTCCACTGGGGCGCCTTCACCCCCGGGACGCGCACCAGTTCCGTCACCCCGAGCACCTCGATCAGGTCCATCGGGTGCACCGGAACGCCGCTGCGCGCCAGAGTGTCGGGCGTCGCGCGAGCCTGCTCGCCCACCGTCGCCGCCTTCTTCTGGACATCGATCCACCAGTACTGCGCGTCGTTGGAGCCCAGCTGGAACCCCGTCTCTCCCACCTTCCCCACCGAGAAGTACAGCTTGCGCGGCCGGACGATCTGCAGGTACCCCTCACCCGCCTCGTCGACCTTTTTGTCTTCGGCGTCAAAGCCCCAATAGTGCACGGTGGTCCGCGCCCACAGCGTGTCCAGGCCCGCGACACGCGCGTTGTACTTGGCCGCGACCTCGTCGAAGGAGGGCGCCGGCCCGCGCGCCACCGACCCTTCGCCCGCCCCCGGCCCGCTCGCGCAGCCCGGCGCCAGGCACGCGCCGATCACACCCAGGGCACTCAGTGCGACCGCGCACACGAGCCGCGTGCCGTCGATCGTGACGCGCATCACGCCGGCCCCCGGACCGAACTCTGCGCGGGAGCCTGCGCCGGCGTGCTCGATCCGTCGAGGGTCATGATCTCGCCGAGCTGCTCCATCGCGCCGGCCAGCACGTCCTCGGTCAGCCCAGGGTCCTTCACCTCGATCAGCGAAGCCTCGGGCCCCCCCGGCACCGCCGGCCGGGGCCGCACCTTCATCACCCCGTCGCGCGTGCCCTCGTACTTCAGCAGCCGTTTGCGCACCAGCACCAGGGCCAGCATGTACCGGAACGCCAGGCGCCGCGCCTCGGTCGCCTCCGCCAGGCGCTCGAAGAGCTCCATCAGCTCGTCATCGCCGAGGAACTCTGACTTTTTGGCCCCCGGCGCCGCCATCACCGCCCGCCAGTGCGCGAACAGGCGCAGGGGTGCCGCCGGCCTCGCGCCGCTCTCCCACGCCTCGACCGAAAAGTCCAGGCGCTCGAGCTCTTCCACGCCCTCGCGCTCGACCATCGCCGCGACGAATCGCTCGCCCACCGCAAACTCGCGCCCGCTCGCGGCGCAGCGCCCCGACGAACGCGAGATCGGATAGCCCGGTCCACTGAGTAAGCTCATCGCGCACACTGTATGGAGCGCGGCTGACGATCGGAAGTTCGCCGCGATCGAACCTGATCGCTCCGGCGCCCGCGCCCGCCGTCAGCAGGCAACCTCAAAGAACCGCTGGTTCGACCCGCCCTGCCCGACGACAAACCGCACCGACTTCCCGCACGACGGGCACCGCGCGATGTACCCCGACCCGTCCGCGTTGCGGAACACCCGGCGATACTGGCCGGAGCATCGGAAGTAGACACCCAGCCACGGACGCTCGCCGACCAGGCCGGGCGCCGCGTCTTCCCGCACATCCAGCCGAGAACCCGCCGCTCTCTCGTTCGTCCGACCCTGCATCGCATGTGCATCGGCACGAGCACCCACCCCGACTTGAGCCCGCCCGAACAGGAGACTCACAAACTGTCCGATTTGGAGTTATCCCACTCGGACCCCTCCCGCCGATATACTTGCTCCCGCCGTTTCCGGCGCTCTCCACGCAGATGACCGGACTACTCACAATCCTCCCCGACCCTCCCCCGCCCCCCACTCCCGTGGGACTCATCGCGGGCGGTGGCAACTTGCCCATCATGGTCGCCCGCGGCTTGCGCACCGCCGGGCATCCCGTTCACGCCCTCGGGCTCCAGGCCCAGTACGAGCCCGAGCTCCCTTCGCTTTGCTCGACCTTCCGGGAGGTCGGGGTCCTGCGCGTCGGCACCTGGGGCAAGCACTTGTCCCGCCGCGGTGTACGCCACGCCATCATGGTCGGTCGCGTCGACAAGGCCAAGATGATGCACGACCCGCTCCGCATCGTCCGGAACATCCCGGATGCGCGGACGCTCGTCGCCTGGTACAAGCACCTGCGCTTCGATCGACGGTCTCACGCCGTGCTTAACGCCGTCGCCGAAGAGCTCGACCGCTGCGGCGTTGCCCTCCTCGATTCGACCGCCCCGATCCCCGACCAGCTCGCCACCGCCGGGGTGATGACCAAGCGGCATCCGACGAACGAGCAGCGCGCCGACATCGACTTCACCTGGCCATTGCTTTCCCAGACGCTCAGCCTCGACATCGGCCAGGCCATCGCCACCCGCGAGCGCGATGTGATCGCCGTCGAAGCCGTCGAGGGCACCGACCGCATGATCGAACGCGTCGGCCAGATCTGCCGCGCCAAGGGCTGGACCCTGTGCAAGGGCGCCCGCGCGGGCCACGACCGCCGCAGCGACGTCCCCACCGTGGGCATCACGACCATCGAGAACATGTCGAAGAACGGCGCCGGCTGCCTCGCCCTTGCCGCGGGCGACGTCATCATGCTCGAAAAGCAGAAGATGCTCGACCGCGCCGACGAGCTGAACATCGCGGTGATCGGCGTCCCCCAGGCCCACGCGTAATGCACTCGCCGTCGAACACCGCACCGCCGCTCTTCTCCGGAGCCGCGAAGCGGCGTCCGTCGAAAGCCAGGGGCGGAAGCCCCTGGGAGCCGTCGAAACAAGAGTTGAGCCCCGAAGGGGCGTCACTCGCGATTGCCAAGTCACCGCGCGTTCTAGCCTATTGCCGCGCACCCAATCTTGGCACGCCTCAATGACACCCTACTACGTCTCCCGCGGCGGCCTCAAGCTCCGCCACGCCCTCGACACCTTTCACATCGATCCCACCAACCTGGTGTGCGCCGACCTGGGCTGCTCCACCGGCGGCTTTACCGATTGCCTCCTCCAGTCCGGCGCTGCCAAGGTGTACGCCGTCGACACCGCCTACGGCCAGCTCGCCTGGAAGCTCCGCAAAGACCCCCGGGTGGTGGTGATGGAGCGCCAGAATGCGCTGCACGCCACGCCCCCCGAGCCCGTTGATCTCGTCGTGGCCGATCTCGGCTGGACCCCGCAGCGTCTCCTCATCCCGGTCGCGCTGAAGTGGCTCAAGCCCGCCGCATCATCCCCTCAACACCTTGACACCTCGACACCTTGGCACCCGCCGCTCCTCATCACGCTGATCAAGCCCCACTACGAACTCAAGGCCACGGGAAAGGAACTCCCACGCGGCGGCGTGCTCGACGAAGCCGACGCCCAGAGCACCACCGACACCGTCGTCGCATCACTCCCAGCGCTCGGCGTTCACGTGCTCGCCATCACCAAGTCCCCGATCACCGGCGGCGCCACAGAAGGCAAGCGCAGCAAGGGCACCGGCAATACCGAATGGCTTGCCCTCGTGGCGCCGGCGGAATCCAAAGAACTCCCCGCGGGAGCCTTAGGCCGCTTCTGACTCTCCACCTCCGGAGTTACGATCGGCCTTCAAGGCAAGCGCGCCAGTTTGTGCCCGAGGATCACACCGCTTGCAAATCCCTGTTACTTAATAGCTTGTGACGATCCGTACAAAATCCTATTGACTCTACCCGATCGCAATCCGTACTCTGAAACTGCAACCAGAGTCTTGGCGCACCGCGGACCATCGCGGTACCGTGATTTCCCCCGGCACTCTTTGAAAGGATCTCCGATGACCACGTCCGCCCCCACCAAGCCCGCGTTCCAGATGCCGCCCATGTCCCCCGAGTACCTCGCGACCCAGAAGGTGGCGAACCGGCTCGTTGAGCTTTGCTCGACCGGCAAGAACCTCCAGGCCATCCAAGAGCTCTACGCCGACAACGCCCGTCACGTCGAGGTGATGGAAGGCCCCGGCTGCCCGCGCATCTCCGACGGCAAGAAATCACTGCTCGAGAAGGCCGAGAAGTTCGCCAAGACCACCACGATCCACGGCGCCTCCTGCGGCAAGCCCATGATCAACGGAGACCAGTTCGTCTGCAATATGAGCTTGGACTGCACCAGCACCGAAGGCCCCATGGCCAACCAGCGCATGAACATGAGCGAGATCGCCCTCTACACCGTCAAGAACGGCAAGATCACCGAGGGCAAGTTCTTCTACTCGTGTGGGATGTGAAGCACCCGCAGTCCGGCGCCGGCGCTCGGCGCCCCCCCGGACGTCGGCTCCACGTGCTTGGTACCTCGCGTTAAGTGCGGGGTGTTCCCATTTTGATTCGCGCAGCGCAGGGCCATCACACCGGTGCCTCTGCGCCTTTCCATCCCGATACCGCGTTCCCCGCCGGGTGCAGCAGCGTCCACACCTTCTCCATCAGCTCCTTCAGCCCTTTCCCCGCGGCGCCGCTGATCGCGAACACCTCGGTCCCCTCGCGCAGGCCCAGCGCCGTGCAGAGCTTCTTCACCAGCTTCTTGCGTTCCTTCTCGTCGGGGATCAGGTCCATCTTGTTCAGTGCAATGATCTCGGGCTTCTCCGCCAGCTCGGCCGAGTACTCCGCCAGCTCCTTGCGCACCACGCGGTAGTTTGCCGCGGGGTCCGAACCGTCCAGCGGCGCCGCGTCCAGCAGGTGCACGATCACACGTGTCCGCTCGACGTGCCGGAGAAACTCGTGCCCGAGCCCCACGCCGCGGCTGGCGCCCTCGATCAGCCCCGGGATATCCGCCAGCACGATCCGGCGCGTCGCGTCAAGCTCGGTGATCCCAAGCTGCGGCGAGAGCGTGGTGAACGGGTAGCTCGCGATCTTCGGCATCGCGCGCGTCAGCGCCGCCAGCAGCGTCGACTTCCCCGCGTTGGGCAGCCCTACGAACCCGGCGTCGGCGATCAGCTTGAGCTCCAGGCGCAGCTCGAACCTCTCGCCCTCGCCACCCTTGTCGGAGTTGCGCGGCGTCTGGTTCGTCGAGCTCTTGTAGTGCTCGTTCCCCCACCCGCCCGTGCCGCACCGCGCGATGATCACACTTTCGCCGGGCTTGAGGTCGTGCATCAGCTCGCCGGTGGCGTTGTTGTACACCAGCGTCCCGGCCGGCATCTTGATCACCAGGTCCGGCGCCGCCGCACCGCTGCACTGCTTGCCACCCCCCGGGTGGCCGTTCTTGGCCGCCCACAAGGGGTTTCCGCGAAAGTCGTACAGAGTGCTCATCCCGTCCTCGGCCTGCAGCACGACGTTGCCGCCGTCACCGCCGTTGCCGCCGTCCGGACCGCCCTTGGGCTCGTACTTCTCGCGCCGGAAGGAAACGCACCCCGGCCCGCCATCCCCCGCCTTCACCGTAATTATCGCGCTGTCTAAGAACATGGAGAAGGGTAGGGAGCACGGACGTACGAACGCGCCGCACGCCGGGAATGCCCCCGAAATCGGGCCCGCGCCTCCGCCGCGCCCGCACGATGTGGCGCCACGGCCCCGGGCAAGATCTCCCTGCTCACGAGCCGTGCCGTCGTCCCAAACGACAAACCCCCGCCCGTTCCCCGGGCCGGGGGTTCAGCAAAGGAGTCAGGGTTTCGATCGCTCACGCCGCGCGCAACCGCAGCCAGTGCGAGAGCGCGCGGTGCAGGCGTTCGCGGTCGGCTTCGCGCGCAAAGCGCGTGAACACCGCCGCCATGCGCGCCGGCCCCGGTTCCGAGTCATCCGCCCACACGATGTCCGCCTCTGCACCGACCACGCGGTTCACCATCTCGCGCGAACCGACCAGCGGCGCGGGAAGTTCGATCTCGATCATCACCGACGAACCGACCGCGACCGGGTGATCAAGCTCGAACTGCACGCCGCCTTCGCTGATGTCGTACGTGTGCCCGTCCATGGCGCCCGCGCCGGTGCGCACGCGGACCGGGGTGAAGCCGGGGTCCAGGTGAAAACGCTCGAACCGACGCCTGTTGACCACGTTCACGGGTGAACTCCCATAAAAGCAGTGCTCTCGCCATCCCGCGCGCATGGCTATCGGCCCGGCGTCGTCGCAGGTTCAGTCTTGAACGCAATCAGAAGAAAAGATCGCGAAAATCGCGCGGGCCTCGCGCGGCGGCGGCCGAGCTTCAGCCCTCAGAAACGATCTGCACCGACACCCGCCCCAGCCGGAACCCAAGACGCAACTCAAGCTTCCCGACCAGGTCGGGTCCCAGCCGTTCCAGCACCTCTGCGCTCAGATCCTCGGGCAGGTCGACCACGCGTCCGTCGCTGGACACCACATGCACATGCCGCGCCATGTCCGCATCGAAACGGCACGCCCCGCCCCTCGCGCCCGCGAGCCGGCGGCAAAGTCCCGCTGTCGTGAAGGCTTCCAGCGCGTTGTAGACCGTCGCCAAGCTCATGCCCGAGTCGCGCGAAAGCACGCTCTCGAACAGTTCCTCGGCCGTCGGGTGTGCTTTGGTCTCAGCCAGCGCCGAGTACAGCACCTCGCGCTGGCGTGTCGGCCGAAGCCCGTGCGCCCGCAACAGGTCCCTCACCGCATCCTGCGCCGCCGAGATTTGTTCAATAGAGGACATGCCAGTCTATTATTGCCGGATCGCCTCCCAAAAGCCAGCGGAATCACCCCCGTCCGACCGGTAACACTCCTCCACCGCGGTCCACGCCTCTCCGCCGGTACACTCCAGCCGCCGTTCGACGGGGTACCCGCGCTCGGCCGGAGGAACGCCCATGTCCAAGCCCAACTCGTTCGGTCGTCGGGAAGCCCTTGGGGTCATCGCCGGCGCTGCCGGCGCCATCGCCGCATCACCGGCCACCGCCGCCCAAACCAACATCCAGGCAAACTCCCAACCCGCCAACCCCGCCGCCAAGCCCGTCACCAAGGGGCGATTGAAGCAGTCCGTCTGCCGCTGGTGCTTCGGCAACGTCCCCCTCGACGAACTCGCCAGCGCCGCGGCAGAGATGGGACTCCAGAGCGTCGAGCTGCTCCACCCCGAAGAGTGGCCCGTGGTCAAGAAGCACGGCCTCACCTGCGCCGTCGCCAACAGCGTCAAGTCCAACCCGATCCCCAAGGGCTTCAATCGCCTCGAGAACCACGACGCGATCATCAAGGAACTCGAGGAACGCCTGCCGCTAGTGAAGGCCGCGGGCATCCCCAACCAGATCTGCTTCAGCGGCAACCGCGCCGGCATGAACGACATGGAGGGCCTGAAGAACTGCGCCATCGGCCTCAAGCGCATCGCCCCCCTCGCCGAGAAGCTCGGCGTCGTGATCATCATGGAGCTGCTCAACAGCCGGCACGACCACAAGGACTACATGTGCGACCGCACCGAGTGGGGCGCGAACCTGGTCAAGGAGGTCGGTTCGCCGAACTTCAAGCTGCTCTACGACATCTACCACATGCAGATCATGGAGGGCGACGTGATCCAGACGGTCATGGACAACTGGGACGCGATCGCGCACTTCCACACCGCGGGCGTGCCGGGGCGCCGCGACCTGGACAACAATCAGGAACTGAACTACGTGGGGATCTGCAACGCCCTGGTGGAGAAGAAGTACGCGGGGTACTTCGGGCAGGAGTTCATGCCCCGCGACGGGCTGAAGTCACTCCGGACAGCGGCCGCGCTGTGTGACGTCTGATGCCAGCGTCGCACGCCCGCACCACGCTCTCGCTCATCGGCTTCGGCGCGTTCGCGCGCTTCGCGGCCCCGCACCTGCGGGCGCACTTCGATCTGCAGGCGCACGACGCCCGCGGCCTCGACCTTGAGATCCGCGAGCAGGGCCTGCGGCCCGCGACGCTGGCCGACGCCGCGGCGGCGGACGTGGTGGTCTTTGCCGTGCCCGCGCAGCACCTCGAGGGCGTTCTCCAGGGCGCGGCGCCGCACGTCCGCAACGGGGCGCTCGTGCTCGACGTGTGCTCGGTGAAGGTCATGCCCATCGAGATGATGCTCCGACGCCTGCCGGCATCGGCTCGGGTCGTGGGGACGCACCCGCTCTTCGGGCCCCAGAGCGGCAGGGACGGCATCGCCGGGCTGCCCGTCGCGCTGTGCCCCGCGCGGGCCGACGCGGGCACGGTCTCGTGCGTGCGGGAATTCCTCCACGCCACGCTGGGATTGAACGTGATCGAGACCACGCCCGAGGCCCACGACCGGCAGATGGCGTACGTGCAGGGCCTGACGCACTTCATCAGCCGCGCCATCGGGGGGCTGGACCTGCCGTCGACCCTTATGTCGACCCGCGCCTACGCGCGTCTGCTCGACATGCGTCGGGACCTCGAAAAGGACTCGGCCGAATTGTTCCTGACCATCGAGCGGATGAACCCCTACGCCGCCGCGGCACGCGCGGAGCTTCGAGGCAAGCTGGACGAACTCGAGCGGCTGATCACCGGCGGCTGAGCACCAGCGGCGATCAGCTCGAAACCGGCGCCAGGTCGTAGTGCGACACCGACCGCACGACCTTGCCCGCCTCGTCCAGGAAGAAGACCTCCGCCGCGAGATCCCCGGTCATGCGCGTGTACACCAGGACCACGCTCTCGAGCCCGATCGTCAGGTGCTTGGGGTCAAAGCGCAGCGTGGGATTGCGGACCAGCGCGCGGGCGAAGTAGTCGCGCACGGCGGGGGCGCCGCGGAGGCTGGTTTCGTCGGTGCCGTTGTATCGCTTGATGAACGGCGAGGAGTGCTCGATCGCCGGCGCGTAGTGGGCCATGATGGCGTCGATGTCGCGGGCGTTCCACGCGGCGTACCACGACGCGGCAAAGGCGCGGGCGGTGGGTTCGGTGACGGGCATGCTCAACGGTACGCGAGGGGCCGAACCGGAATACCGGCTCCCGAATTGCCACGCGTTGCAGATTCTCCTTCGGCGAAGCGTCGGAGGCGCTGGTAGACTGGTAATTCTATGGGGGAAGTCGACGAGAATACGGGCACTGTCACGCTCCTGCTGCGCGAGATGCGGGCGGGGAGCCGGCCGGCGTTTGATGAGCTCTTCCGCCGGATCCAGCACGAGCTGCGGCGGTACGCGCAGAGCATGATCCGCCCGTCGGCGGGGCACGAGGCGTCGAGCACCGAGCTGGTGAATATGGCGTGCGCCAAGCTGCTGGGGCGCGGGGAATTGCAGGCGCAGGACCGGGCGCACCTGTTCTTCCTGCTGGGGCGCGCGATGCGGGATGCGCTGGTCGAGGAAGTTCGCAAGGACGCGGCCCAGAAGCGCGGCGGGGGGCGGGCTGCCGCGCCGCTGGCGGATTTTCCCGTTCAGGAGCGGACGACATACCTGGACATCCTGGACCTGAACACAGCGCTGGCGGAGCTTGAGGTCCGGGACCCGATCGGGGCGCGGGTCATTGAGCTGCGGTTCTTTGCGGGGCTGACCCTTGAGCAGACGGCCGAGGCGATGGGCTGTTCGTTCGCCGACGTCCGTCGTGACTGGAGCTACGCCCGGGCGTGGCTGTCCGAGCGCTTGAGCCGGGGCCAGTAGGGTCCGCGGCGGGGCTCATTGCCGCCCGGAATCGCGCAAGCCGCGCGGCGGTGCACGGCTCTTGGAGCGGGGACCTCCCCCGGGAGCGAACGCGAGTGTCCGAGACGTGGGATGAAAAGGCGGTGTTCCTCGAGGCGCTGGCCCTCACGCCGGACGAGCGCGAGGAGTACCTCCGGCGCGTGTGCCCGAGCGAGGCGGCGCGCCAGCGGATCGAGCTCCTGCTCCTTCATCATTCCGAATCGACCATCGGCACGGCCGGGACGACCATGGCCGAGCCCACGCCGCCGGTTCAATCTCCGGATCGCATCGAAGAATTCCAGATCATCCGGATCCTGGGCGAGGGCGGCATGGGAGTCGTGTACCTCGCCGAGGACACGATCCTGGGCAGAAAGGTTGCGCTTAAGGTTCTTGCCCGTCACCTGCTGGGGTCCGAGCAGGCCATCGGCCGGTTCAGGGACGAAGCCCGCAGCGCGGCAGGGCTCAAGCACCCGGGCATCGTGCCGGTCTATAAGTTCGGGCACGACGGTCAGAACCACTACCTCGTCAGCGAGTTCGTGGACGGCCCGACCCTCCGCGACTTCATCGCCGAAGAACGCGCACGCCGGACCACCGAGCCGGGCACGCACAGCGCCCGCGAATGGCACAACCGCTGCGCCGAGATCGTCGCGTCCGTCGCCGAAGCCCTGGAGGCCTGCCACCGCGCCGGCATCATCCACCGCGACGTGAAGCCCTCGAACATCCTGCTCGACCGCGAGCTGGGCCCGCGCCTCACCGACTTCGGGATCGCCAAGAGCCTCACACCGCCGGTCCACACGTACAACACCACGCTGGTCGGCAGTTGCCATTACATGAGCCCGGAGCAGGCCGCGGCGGCGAAGGCGCAGGTCGATCACCGCAGCGACATTTTTTCGCTCGGCGTAATCCTGTACGAACTGCTTTCGACTCAGCGGCCATTTGAAGGGCCGGACCTTCAGCGCGTGCTGCAGGCGGTGATGTCGCACGAGCCGCGCCGGCTGCGGACGATCGAGCCGCGCATCTCGGCGGACCTCGAGACGGTGTGCCACAAGGCGCTCGAGAAGGATCCGGCGCACCGCTACCAGTCGGCGGGGGTGTTCGCGGCCGAGCTTCGAAACGTCATGGCGGGGCGCCCGATCCTGGCGCGTCCGCCCGGCCTGCCGCGCCGGGCGCGGCGGTGGGTTTCGGCGCACCGGGGCCCGGCGCTCGTGTCGTCGGTGGTGGCCCTCGGCGGGGCGGTGGTGGCGCTGAGCTGGCTGGCGGTGTCGATGCGGAACGCTCGCCTGGCCTGGTTCTCGGTGGAAACGGACGAGCCCGGGTGCGCGGTGCTGCTGCAGGAAGTAGACCCGGCGACGCTGGAAGTGAGCCGCGTACCCAAGCGGCTCGGGACCGCGCCGCTCACTCACCTGCACGTGGAGCCGGGGGTGTATCGAGTGACGGTGGTCGCGGCTGACCCCGAAATGTTCAGCGAGTTCAACGCGGTTCTGCTCCAGCCCGGACGAGAGAGGGAGTCCGTGCTGCGAGCCTCACGCGCCCGAAAGTGGGGTGGGGCCAGGGGGGGCCCCACCCGCTTCGGGCGTTTTCTGGCAACCAAGGAGGTCGTGGCCGACGGGATGGTGAAGGTCGAGGCGGGCGAGTACGACGTGGGAAGAACCGGCGACGTCACCGGACCGCCGGGCCCCCACAACGTCACGCTCGCGTCGTTTTACATCGACAAGACGGAGGTTTCGAACCGGGACTACAAGGAGTTCGTTGACGCGACGGGGCACCGGTCGCCGCCGATCTGGTCCTCGGGCTTCGACGACATCGCCGATCGTCCCGTGGTCACGATCTCGATGGAGGACGCCGAGGCCTACGCGCGGTGGCGGGGCAAGAGGCTGCCGACCTCGCTGGAGTGGGAGGCGGCGGCACGCGGGAGCGAGGGGCGGCTGTACCCGTGGGGGAACGATGATCCCGCGTCACGGATCAAGTTCGACGTGCCGTTGAGCGAACGCGAGGACGCCGCGTCGGCGGCGAGCACGCCCCGGCGAAGCCGCGCGTACCGCAACAACACCGTCGCGGTTCATTCAGATCCTGGGCCTGATCTGACGCCGAACGGGCTCGCGTTCATGTTCGGGAACGTGTGGGAGGTGACCGCGAGCATTCAGCGCCGAAACGGCGAAGCCGAGTGGGAGCTCCTGGACAAGGGCAGGGCGTGGTCTGACCCTCCGTCCAACATGACGCTCAAGACCGATTCGACGTTTCCATGGAGCGCGATCCACGAGGCGCGGTACGGATTCCGATGTGCCCGCTCTGCAAACGCGGTCGCGGGGAAGTAGTTGATAGCGGTTCATTCTTTAACGTGGGGATCGTCTCATGCTCATCAGCCCTGCTGGACGTGACGTTACAAAGTGGTTCGCCCTGAGGGCCGCGCTATGCCTGCTTGGAGTGCTGTTGGCGGCGTGCGCCGGACCAGAAAGGAGCGCATCTGGAAGCTCGAACCCCGAATCGCCCGCGGTGGTGCGGGGGCCGACGGCGTCGGGGCCGGGGTTGTACCGCCTGGTGTCGGTGGACTTCTTCGGGTACCTCGTGGTGGACACGAAGAACGTGAGGCCCCCGGGGATGCCCTCTCCGCGGGACGTGGACTTTGCGGTCCGGAAGTGGGCCCGCTCGATCGGAGGGGTGGACGCGGCAGTTGCCAACGCCTTCGCGCAGCCCCCCGTGAAGGCCGCCGACGACGAGGCGGCGGCCGAAGCGTACTGGCAGATTCTCACGCGTGGAACACCTTCCGACCCCGGAATGCTGGCGGCCATGAAATCGCAGGTGCCATCGGGCGCGACTCCCGTGGCCACGGGCGCGTACGTCCGGAGCGATATGCCCCCGTACGAGCACATCAAGATCGGATGGATCGCGTACGTGCAGCCCGGCTCTCCCGCCGAGCCGCTCACGCAGACGGTCCGGCTGAAGTACGCCGGGCAGGAGACCGCCTTCGACGCGTTCGTGGGGGTGTCGCTCACGGTGGCACAGACGGGATGGTGAAGTGAGGACGGAGGCAACACCAGGAGCAGCGTCATGGCCCCCCGCGTCTCGAGACGAACCGCACTCGGAACGATGATGCTCGGCGGCGCCGCGGGCGTGCTGGCGCACTCCCCGCTCGTGCTCGGAACGATGCTCCGACGTGCGAACGGGATCGCACGCAATCGCTACGCCGTGCACACCACCGAGGGTGCGCGGATGCTGGACCTGTACGCGATCGCCGTAGAGCGCATGAAGGCTCTGCCGCCGACCGACGAGTTCAGCTGGTCCTTTCAGGCCAGCATCCACGCGATGCAGATGGAGCACTCCAGCTGGTGGTTCCTCCCGTGGCACCGGGCGTACCTGTGGTACTTCGAAGGGATCGTGCGGCAGACTATCGCCGACGCGCTGGAAGCCGGCGAGGACTTCGCCATGCCCTACTGGCCGTGGGAGGACCCGAATTTCCGTGCCCTGCCGACGCAGATGATCGGTGATCGCGCCAGCCCCCTCTTCGATTCGAACCGAACCGACACGACCAACGGCGGCGGCAGCCTGGACATCGAGCGTGAGATCAACGAATTGTTCGGGGCGTGCCGGTTCGTGGATGGCACGAACGGCTTCGGCGGCACGTGGACATCGGCGGCAACGGTGAAGGGGGCTCTGGAAAAGCTCCACGACCTCGTCCACGACCAGGTCGGCGGGCTCCACATGGGGATCCTCTCGGATTCGCCGTGGGACCCGGTCTTCTGGCTCCATCACTGCAACGTGGACCGGCTGTGGGAGTTGTGGCTCAAGCGGGGCGGGCCGCGCCAGAACCCTTATGACGATCCGATCTGGACCGAGTCGCTCCTTTCTCCGACCGGCAAGGGCTGGTTCTACCGCGCCGACACGCGCGGTCGGGAAGAGGTCGCCACCAAGGATTTCCTCACGGGCAACCAGCGGTTTGACTACGAGTACGTCGAGTACACCCCACCGTCGCCCCTGGCCGTTCTCCCCACGCCAGGGGAAGACGCGTGCGCGCAGGCGGGCACACCGGAGTTGTCCACGCGCCCCGAGGACGGCGCGAAGGTGGACCTGGTGCTGGAGCACCAGGAGGTTGTCTCGGTGAGCAACCCTCCGTGCCAGCGCATCCACGTGAACCCCGGCCCTCTCACGGTGGAGGTCGACCTCAGCGCGAATGGGCGCCGAACGCTCGAAAAGCTGATCGCGGCGGCGCGGGGCGGTCCGACGCTGCCCGTGTCGGTCCGTTTGGTGGTGACGGGCATCAAGGCGGCGGGCCCGCCGGGCGTGACGTTCCGCGTATTCCTGAACAACCCCGACGTATCGGCCAAGACGTCGTCGGTGGCCCCGAACTACGTGGGGACCATGTCGGCGCTCATGGCGGCATCGAAGGCCAAGATGATGGGAGGGCATCACAACCCCAAGGTCCACGTGAAGCCTGAGGACGAGGAGGCGAGCTTCGACATCACGCCGATCGTGCTCACGCGGGCCGACCAGAAAGCCCTCGACCTGGACCGGATCTTGGTCACGCTCGTCCCGGTCGGCGCGGGCGGAAAAGACCGGCCGGACGCGGAGGTTTCGGTCGAAGGGGCCGAGATCAGAGTGGTTCGGGTGCGGCCGTTCAAGGCTGCGGCGCCGCCGGGTGGGGGCCCGTAGCGGGAAGACGGGTCGATCGCGGCGGGTCGAACACTTGGCCGCGCTGCGCCGCGACCTCCAGCGCGTGAGCGCGCCGCCGGCCTCCGCCGGGACCGGCAACGACACCGCCCGGTCGCCCACGCCAGGCAGCGTTGCCGCATGGCGCCATCACTCGGAACTTGGGAACTACCCCACCGCCGCGCAGATCTTCTTTGCCGCGTCCGTCAGGTCCGTCGCGGCCTGCATCGTCGGGATGTCCTTGCGGGCATCGCTCAAGAGCTTGCGGCCCGCGTCGACGTTCGTCCCCTCAAGGCGGACCACCAGCGGCACCTTGAAGCCGGTGCTGCCGTCCTTGTTCTTGAAGCTTCGCGCGGCGTTCACGATGCCCTGCGCGATCACATCGCAGCGCATGATGCCGCCGAAGATGTTGACCAGCACGCCCTTCACCTTCGGGTCCGAGAGAATAATGTCGAACGCGGCCGTCACGGCCTCTTCGCTGGCGCCGCCGCCGACGTCGAGGAAGTTCGCCGGCTCGATGCCCTTGTCCATGCCGTGCAGCTTGACGATGTCCATCGTCGACATCGCCAGCCCCGCGCCGTTGACCAGGCACCCGATCGTGCCGTCGAGCGCGATGTACGAGAGGCCGTACTTCTGGGCCCGCAGCTCGGCGGGGTTCTCCTCGCTGGGGTCGGCCATCGCCGCGATGTCGGCGTGACGCGCCAGGCCGTTGTCGTCGAAGTTGAACTTGGCATCGATGGCCAGGAGCTGGCCTTCGGCCGCGCCAGGGCCGGGGGCGGTAAGCACCAGCGGGTTGATCTCGGCCAGGGAGCAGTCCTTCTCGACAAAGACCTTCGCCAGCCCCTGCATGATCGCGACCGCCTGCCCGACGAGCTTGCCCGTGAAGCCCAGAGCGTACGCGACCTTGCGGGCTTGGTGCGCCTGCAACCCGAGCAGCGGGTGCAGCGGCTCCTTCAGGATCGCCGCGGGGTTCTTCTTCGCGACCTCTTCGATCTCGACGCCGCCCTCGCGGCTGGCGATCAGGATGTTGCGCCGCGTCTTGCGGTCGACCGTGATCGCCATGTAGAACTCGTGCGCGATGTCGACCGCGGCCGCGACCAGCAGCTTCTTGACGTCCAGCCCCTCGGGCGGCGTCTGCGGCGACTTCATGCGGTTGGTGAGCATGAAGCGTGCCGCGGCGGTGGCGTCGTCGACATTTGAAACGAGCTTGACGAACCCGGCCTTGCCGCGCCCGCCGGCGTGGACCTGGGCCTTGATCACGGCCTGCTTGGCGCCGGCGGCGGTGACCGCCTTGAAAGCAGAGGCGGCCTGCTCGATGGACTCGATGGTCTGGGACGCGGGGATGGGCAGGCCGTAGCTGCGCAGAAGCTCGCGGGCCTGGTACTCGTGGATCTTCATGGGCGGATGATAGAAGAAGGGACGGAGGCACGCAGGCACGAAGGCACGGAGTGAGAACCGTGGGGTGCGACCACGGACTAGAGGCCTGTTTTCTCGTGCCAGGCGTGCATGAGGGCGGCCTCGAACTTCCGGGTGAACCCCTTGGCGTCGCACAGGGGCGAGGCGAGCAGGTCGGCGCGGAGTTGGGGGCGGAGACGGCGGAGGCCGTCGCGGTCGGCGGCAAGCCCGGCGGCGATGCGGACGTAGCCGTCTTCGTTCTTGGCGATGTACTCGGTTCGACCGATCGTGGACAGCAGCGAAGCGCCGACGCGCCCGGCGTGCGTCGCCCCCTCCTCCACCACCACCGGCACGCCGCACAGCAGGGCCTCGCACGTCGTGGTCGTGCCGTTGTACGGGACGGGGTCGAGGGCGATGTCGATCCGGTCGTAGGCGCGGAGCGGATCGGCATCGCCGCCCACCCAGGAGAGCAGGTCAAGGCGTGAAGGATCAACGCCCGCTTCGGCGAAGCGGTCACGTATGTCGGCCTGCACCGCCGGGTGCGACTGGGATTTGTTCTTGAGCGCCAGGCGCGACCCGGGCACGGCGTTCAGCACCCGCGCCCACAGGCGCACCGTGCGATCGCTCAGCTTGTAGAGGGCGTTGAACGAACCGAACGTGATCGGGGTCGACGGGTCGCGCACGCACGGCGGCTCGGCCAGGTCGGGCGCCCCCTTGAGCGGCGTGAAGCACAGGAAGCAGGGGTAGAGTCGGAGCAGCTTCTCGGCGCAACGCTCCTCGTACCCGGGCGGATCGGTCACGGCGTCAACGATGCGGTAGTCGACGGTGCTCAGCCCGGTCGTGTTGGGGTAACCGCAGTAGGTGACCTGCACCGGGGCCGGCCTTAGCTTGAGGACCTCGTAGCGTCCGCCGCTGGTGAGCCCAGCGAGGTCGAGAACCACGTCGATTCGCTGGGCGCGGACGAAGGCGTCGTGCTCCTCGTCGCGCATGGTGGCGGTGCGGTGCCAGCCCGTGGCGAAACCTGCGAGCCGCCTGGAGTGCTCGTCCTCCTTCACGGCGTCGGAGAAGCACACAAACTCGAACCGCTGACGGTCAAACTCGCGTAGCACGGGCTCAATGAAATGGGCGACCGAGTGGCCGCGCAGGTCGGCGGAGAGAACGCCGACGCGCAGCCGGCGGCCTCCGAGCGCGACGGGAGCGGGGGGCGAGGGACGGCCGGGCACGAGTGCCTCGAGCGCGAGGTGGAGGCGGAGCGTCTCTTCGGCCGGCACATCGACGTAGTTCGTAGTGTTGGCGAGCAGGATCGCCGGCTTAAGTTCGCGCGGGTGAAGGGCGACGCACCGCCGCAGGAGTTCAAGGGCCATGTCGATGCGCCCGCCTTCGCGCGAGGCCTGGGCGACGACGGACATGAACTCCCCATCGCCGGGGACCCGGTCGAGCCCGACCTGGGCCGCCGCGCCGGCCTCCACCGCGCGGTGCTCCTTGAGCAGGAGCGCGCAGTACGCCGCCCGAACGGCCCGGCGCGACGGATCGATCTGGAGCACCTGGTCATAGATCGGGATCGATTCGTCGGTTCTGTCCAGCACCGTGAGCACGTTGGCGAGGTTGGTGAGCATGTTGGCGTCGCCGGGCGCCGCACGCACGGCGCGCCGGGCGTACGTCAGCGCCTCCTCAAAGCGCCGCTCGGCCGTGAGCAGGCGGCACATGGCCGCGTTCACGTTGGGGTTGTCCTTGTGGCGCGGCAGGAGCTTGGCGAGCAGGGCGTGGGCCTGCGCGAAGCCGCCGGCCGAGACCTGTTCGCGAACTTTCTGCAGAATCGCGGGGACGTCCGCCATGGGTGGCGATGATATCCGCGAGAAGCGTGGCGTCGGACGTGCCAAGCATGGAGAGCGCGTCCGCGGCGGTCAAAGTCAAGGCGCCGGCGTAAACGTCGCCCCATCGAGCACGTCGGCGCTCACGAGCTGCCCGGGCTGGAATTGCGCCGCCGACTGGCGGGGGTCCGTGAGCTCGCAGGCGATAGGGACGCCGGCGTTGACGGTGACGGTGTTCGCGGCCGCGTCGATAGAGATCACGGTGCCCTGCACGCGCCGCGGGCGGCCGAAGACGGGCTCGACGTAGCGACCACCGGTGCCGACCACGTCCAGTCGGCGGGCCTTGACGCGAACGGTACCGACCAGCCGCTTGCCGACGCCCGACGTGATCGGCGCGGTCGGGCGCAGGTGCATCTGGTAGCTGGTGTCGGGCACGGTGAAGACGATGTACGCGGGCTTGGTCGCCGTTTCGGCGACCACGTGATCGAGCAGTCCGCGCGCCAGGTGAGGGGCGATCTTGGAGGTCGGGGCGGGGGTGATCATGGCGAAGGTTAGGCGGAGCCGGGAAAAGACAATCCGGCCGGACGGCAGAACGGCGCCGACATCTCAGCGGTGGACCGCGGCGCTGTCAAGAAAGTTCCTGAGCAGGCGCGGGCCCTCGTCGGTCAGAAAACTCTCGGGGTGGAACTGCACCCCCTCGACGGGGAATCGGCCCGGCGCGGCGAACACGCGCCGGAGTCCCATGATCACCTTGCGCCTGTGGCCGTCGATGTGATCCTCGGTCCACGCCGAAACCTCCCACCCGTCCTCGCCGGGCCCGGGGGGGGGCGGGATCGTCTCCGGGAGCACGACCAGCGAGTGGTAGCGGGTCGCGGTGAATGGGTTGGAGAGGCCCGCGAAAATGCCGCGCCCGTCGTGGTGGATTGGGCTGGTCTTGCCGTGCATCTGGATCGCGTGCCGGGTGACCGTCATCGAGTTCGACGCGGCCAGGCACTGGTGGCCGAGGCAGACACCCAGCACGGGGATGCGCCCGGCAAAGTGCCGGATCATGTCCGACGAGACCCCCGCCTCGCTCGGGGAGCACGGGCCGGGCGAAATGATGAGGTGGGTCGGACCGCGCCCGGAATCAAGGGCGTCGGCCTGCTCGGGCGTGATCTGGTCGTTGCGGGCTACGAGCATGCCCTTCCCGGGCTCGAGCGAGGGATCGAGCTCCCCCAGGCGCTGGACAAGGTTCCAGGTGAAGCTGTCGTAGTTGTCGATCAGGAGGATCATTGATGGCAGAAGGGTAGAACGATTCTGGCCGGGAGGGTTCCGGGGGATATCGGACCCCGCGCGACCTCCGGGCATGACGCCGGGGTAACTGCGGGGATTTCTTCGGTCTATTCCGCCGGATTGGTGGCGAAGCCCCTGATTCTGCCTCACTTTAACGCAGGCGCCTTTAGGGATGAAGAGCCGGGGTGGCTGTCGCCACGCCGCGGGCCGATCAGGCCGCGGAATCTGGGAGACCGCGCCGACATGACGGCGTCGCGGCGGGTTTACGTTGAAGACTCGGAGAGGGAACCATGGCCGCTATCGCACAACCGAACATCCGTTGGATTCTTGCAAGCGCCGCGCTCACGGCCTGCGCCATCGCATCCGTTGGATTCTCGCAAGCGCCGCGCTCACCGCCTGCGCCATCGTCGCCCCCGCCTCGGCGGACGTGGTGACCGACTGGAACGAGATCATGCTGCAGTCGGCCAAGAGCGCCGCGATTCCGCCGCCCAAGACGTCGCGGGCGTACGCCATGGTGCAGGGAGCGGTGTACGACGCCGTGAACAGCATCAGCCGCACGCACTACCAGTACAAGTTCATGGAGGCGCCCGCGGCCGGTGCTTCGAAGGAAGCGGCTGCGGCCGCGGCGGCGCACAGTGTTCTGGTCGGGCTGTTCCCCTCGCAGCAGGCCTCGCTTGACACGAAGCTCGCCAACACGCTGAACGCGCTCCCCGGCAGCGCGCAATCCAAGGCCGACGGCCAGGCGCTGGGCGCCTCGATCGGCACGAAGATGCTCGCCCTGCGGGCCAACGACCACTCCGGCGATGCTCAGTCGTACACCCCCAAGAACGGCCCCGGGTTCTGGCGGCCGTTCGACGGCGTGACGCCGGCCGTTCTGCCGCAGTGGGGCAACGTCACTCCGTTCGCGATGAACTCGGCAACGCAATTCCGCGGCACGGCGATGCCCCCGGCCCTGAACAGCCAGGCGTACGCGAACGCGGTGAACGAGGTGAAGGCCATCGGCGCGGCTAACAGCGCCACGCGCACCGCCGACCAGACGAACATCGCCCTGTTCTGGGCCGATGGCGGCGGCACCGTCACTCCGCCGGGCCACTGGAACCGCATCGGCCAGACCGTGGGCACCCAGAAGGGCAACAGCGTGGAAGAGAACGCGCGCATGTTCGCCCTCCTCAACCTCGGCATGGCCGACGCGGCCATCAACTGCTGGAACGTCAAGTTCGAGACCGAGTTCTGGCGGCCCTTCGCGGCGATCCGCGAGGCCGACAGCGCCGGCAACGCCGCCATCGTCCAGGACCCGAGCTGGCTGCCCCTGATCACCACGCCCAACTTCCCGAGCTTTACGTCCGGGCACAGCACCTTCAGCGGCGCGGCGGCGACCATCCTGGGGAGCCTCTTTGGGGACAGCACGCCCTTCACCACGTCTTCGGAGGGCGTCGCCAACAGCCGCAGCTTCGGCAGCTTCAGCGAGGCGGCCAACGAGGCGGCGCTCAGCCGCCTCTACGGCGGCATCCACTACAGCTTCGACAATGCCGAAGGTTTGAACTGCGGGAACGCCATCGGGGAGTACGTGAGCGACAACTTCCTGACCACCATCCCCGCGCCGGGCGCGCTCGGCGTGTTCGGCATGGGACTGGCGGCCGGGCTGCGCCGGCGCCGGTGATCAATTCACTCTGATCGAGCGTGCGGGCCAGGACGGCCGGCGCTTTGGAGCGGGTCGCGCCGGAGGGGGCGCCCCGCTCCTTTTTCTTTTTGGAACCTGATCGCGAGCGCGCGACGGCGCGGATCACGCGGCCTCGTCGCGGGCGTCGTGCGTCTCGGAGATCGTGCCCGCCACCCCGTCGCGCGTCACGTAGAAGAACTCCGGAGTGATCGGGTACGGCAGGCGCTTGTAGTCCTCCTCGACCCGGTCGTGAAGGCGCTTGAGGAATGGGCCGGGGCCGCTGGACAGCGCCACGAACATGTCGCGGGCCGGGGTCGCGACGTAGAAATCGCCGCCCAACTGCGGAGCGAGGCGGTCAAAGAGGCCGCTGAGCAGCAGGCGTGCCGCGTCGTACCCGTCGTGCTCCGAAAGGATGGCGGCCTTCCCGCCCTCCTTGCTCTCGACCACCTGGATCTCAAGCTCAGGGACGTATTGATCGAGATTGCCGCGGGCGATTTCGTCGAGGTCCTCGACGGTCAGGCCCCATCGAACGATCTGTTCCGTCGTGATGCTCACGGTCATGTGCGGCAGGTCGGTCACGAACACGACCACTGTGCCGTTCACGTAGGGCACGTGCGCGACCATCTGCCGGTCGAGGTGCTCGAAGATGGTCTCGGGCTGGATGCGCGGCATGATCCGCGGGCGGGCAAAGTCCAGCGACATGGCCAGCATGTTCAGGGCGTCGCCGGAGAAGAGCTGGTCGAGGTAGTGCTTGACGATGTCGTCGGCACGCCCGGGCTCGTGGAGGACCATCCTGAACAGGTTCTCGAGGTCGAGCCGGCGGCCGTTCACCAGGAGTTCTCGCGGACCCACCAGGTCGATCGCGTACTCGGGGTGCAGCGACTTGAGCTGGGTTGCGACGTGCTCCGCGAACGCTTCGGGCTCGTGTGGGATGCCTGCCATGGCCACTCTCTCCGTGTCAAATCCTGACGCGGACGACGGCCGGAAGGGGAACGTTGCTCGTCCAGCGGCGGCAAACGTCCGGCCGTCTCCGGGACGAGCTATCGTGAACTCCTACGCGGTGGCCAATGATCTGTTCGGGAAAGGCGCACGGGTGAAGGCCGGGGCGACGGTTGTGCCGCCCGGTCCGGTCGCGCGGGCACGTCCGGCAATCCGCACGTCCCATCACGACGGAGTATTCCGATTCCTTTCCCGCCCCGCGCCACACCGGCCGCACATCGAGCCCCCCACGCGGCCCGCGGCCTCCGCCGCGGGCCCCGGCGGAACGGCGACCCGCCCGGGGAAGTGAGGGGATCGGTTCCGGAACGGAAGCCGCGATCGGAAGCGCGAAAGTTTCGTCTGCTCCCCGAAGTCACCGCCGGGCCACACGGGCTTGGACACCCGGCAAGGGGCCATCCGGGCCGTCAGCGGCGGGGTTGCGATCCCACCGACTTGGCAGACTGGTCGCCGCGTGTATAATGCCGACCGCTCGCCGGGCGATTCCGGCGGGGGGAAGTTCGTGGGCGGTTCGTACCACATGACCGAAAGTTGACGGGAGGCTCACCGTGACCGAGCAGGAAATCGAAGCCAAGGTGATCGAGATCGTGGCGGAGCAGATGGGCGCGGACAAGGCGAAGATCTCGCGTACCACGAGCTTCGTGGACGACCTGAACGCCGACAGCCTCGACACCGTCGAGCTGGTCATGGAGTTCGAGGATGAGTTCGAGACCTCGATCCCCGACGAGCAGGCCGAGAAGATCAAGACGGTCGGCGAGGCCATTGATTTCATCAAGCAGGCCCACGGGGTCGAGTGACCAGGCGCCACGTCCTATGGTCCTGAGCCGCTCCCGGCGGGCTCTCCCGGTCTGGGCCGCGTGACCGGCGAGCGCTCTCGAGGGCGTCGGATCGAGCGTTTTTGGTGGGCGTACCCCAGTGACCAGCGATAACCACACCCCCGGCCAGCGGCTCGTCATCACGGGCTTCGGCGCGCTCACCAACCTCGGGCACGATGCCAAGGCGACGTGGGACGCGATGCGCGAGGGGCGCAGCGGCATCGGACCCATCGAGGGCGAAGAGTTCAAACGCCACAGCGGTCACTGGTCCACGACCATCGCGGGCCAGATCCACGCCTGGGACCCTGCCAAGTCCGGCCTTGACTCGCGCGAGCTCAAGCGGGTCGACCGATTCACCGTGCTCGGGCTGGCCGCGGCAGCGGAAGCCGTGAAGCACTCGGGCATCGACTTTGCCCGTGAGGACACCGAGCGCTGCGGCGTCATCATCGGCTCCGGCGTCGGCGGCATCCGCACCATCGAAGAGGGCATGTGGAAGCTGCAGGAGAGCGGGCCCGACCGCATCAGCCCGTTCACCGTGCCGCGCCTCATGGCCAACGCCACGGCAGGAAACATCTCGATCAAGTACGGCCTGCGCGGCCCCGCGTCCACGCACGCCACCGCGTGCGCCAGCTCGGGGCACGCCATCGGCGACGCCATGCACGTGCTGCGCCGCGGCGAGGCGGATGTGATGATCGTGGGCGGCGCCGAGGCCGCCGTCAGCCCCCTGTGCATCGGCGCGTTCTCCTCGATGAAGGCCCTCTCGACGCGCAACGAGGACCCGACGCACGCCAGCCGACCGTTCGATCAGAACCGCGACGGGTTCGTGCTCGCCGAGGGCGCCGCGATGTTCGTGCTCGAGACCGAGGAGCACGCTAGGAAGCGCGGCGCAACGATCTACGCGGAACTCGTCGGCACCGGCAACAGCTGCGACGCCACGCACATCACCGCCCCCGACGTCGAGGGCCAGGGCGCCGCCCGCTCCATGCGCTGGGCCCTCCGCGACGCCAAGCTGAGCGCCTCCGACATCGAGTACGTCAACGCCCACGGCACCTCAACCCCGCTGGGCGACAAGGCCGAGGTCGCGGCCGTGATGAGCATCTTCGGCGATCACGCCAGGAAGAGCGCCGGCGGCAAGCTCCTCATGAGCTCCACCAAGTCGATGACCGGCCACTGCCTTGGCGCCTCGGGCGCGGTCGAACTCGTCGCGTGCATCCACGCCGTCCGCGACGGCGTCATCCCCCCCACCATCAACCTCGACCGCCCCGACGAGGGCTTCGACATCGACCTCGTCCCCCACCACGCCCGCGAACGCCGCACAAAGTACGCCATGAACAACACGTTCGGGTTCGGCGGGCACAACGTGACGTTGATCGTGGGACGCTTCGAGGGCTGACGCGTCCCCGCGCGTGAAGACCTCTTCATCGCCGGATAAGACCTGACCCTGTCACCACCGCGAATCGCCCTTCGGACTTGGCGCCGCCGCCGCGCGCTGCGCGACGTGCGCCGGTCCGGAAGGCCCCATGCGCCGCCACGCCCCCAGCGCCGACGCCACCCGCGCACGACCCCGCGCGCGCCGATGGCGCGCCGTCCTGTGGTCCCTCCCCGCACTCGCCGCCGCCCTCCTCATCGCCCGCGCCGCCCTCCCCGGCTACCTCCGCGACTACGTCAACCGCGCCCTCAACCAGGGCCCCGAGTACCGCGGGCGCATCAGCGAAATCGACGTCCACCTCTGGCGCGGCGCGTACACCATCCGCGACCTCGCCGTCGTCAAAAACACCAACGCCGTCCCCGTGCCCTTCGTCGAGTGCCCGCGCATCGACCTGGCCCTCGACTGGCACGCCCTCCTCCACGCCCAGGCACGCGGCCGGCTCCTGCTGGAAAAGCCCAAACTCCACTTCGTCGACGGCCCCTCCCCCGAGGAGACCCAGACCGGGGCCGACCAACCGTGGCTCGCCATCATCGATGGCCTCTTCCCTTTCCGCATCGACCGCGCCGAGGTCATGGACGGCCAGATCCACTTCCATTCCTTCCAT